>NZ_ABCM01000003.1 GCF_000170795.1 Pedobacter sp. BAL39 | reverse complement strand
CAATATCAATCCCTTTATTCTCCAGATTCCCATAGTTGCCGATTACACTGTCGTAACCGGTTAACGGCGAAGTAGCAAGCGCGCCTATCAGATCTTCAGTCCTTTTGATGTACCCATCAATAGATCCATTCAACCTGTCTTTAAATATGGAGAAATCTATCCCTGCATTATAGACCTTAGTACCTTCCCAGGATAGCTTGGTATTTGCAGGCGCCTGTAAGATAAATCCCGCTCCTGTCACATAATTGACGTTATTGTCTGCCGCTAAGATATCGTAAGAGGCTGCTGTTCCGGCAAATGGTGCATTTCCGGTAATACCATACGTTAAGCGGACATCCAACCTGTTTAACCAGTTAATGGACTCCATAAAGCCTTCACTGCCTAGTGCCCATTTACCTCCAATGCTGTACACCGGTCTATTTTGCGCCGATTTATCCCGTCCGAACAAGTTACTCTCATCAATCCTCCAGGTTGCGTTCAAGGTATACTTTCTATCGAAGGTATAACCTAGATTGGCATAATATGAGGTCGTTCTTGCAACACGTCCTTCACCGCCTCCAACATTGTTCTCGTCAAGTGTGGCCGTCCCCGCAATAGCCCCATTAATTCCGCCCGCTAATCTGGCCAGATCTACCGGTCTCGAAGTTTGAAGCTGATCATCCCATCCATAATAAGTACCACTTGTGATAACCGGTGTACTGCTGGTTGCCTGTTGCCCTACCATAAGAGACAGCTGATGTTTACTCCAGTCGCGATTAAAGAACAGTTGATTCCGCAACGTCCATTCTTTTGATGATGTGGTGTTTACATTTAACCTGCCACCAATAGCCGGGATATTGTACACCGGAATAACGCTGGAGTTCGCAGCCTGTGTGAACTGCAATACCTGCATTCTCATCTCGTAGTTTTCCTGATCCCGAATCGCTCTGGTGTTGGTATTGGCCACATTGTAGCCATAAGTACCTTGAAAATCAAGCCCCTCCAGAATATTGGCTTTTAACCCACCTACTAACCTCGCATATAACCCATTAGAGGTACTGTAGGAACGATCTCTTTCAAGGATGGGATTATAGTTTAAATCAATCCTGCTTCTCGACTGGTAAATAGCCCTCAGCGAATCAGAAACGACAATGTCGCCATCGTCGGTAGGAATCCCTTTTAAATAGTTAATGGTCAAAGGATTTCCATTCGCATCTGCGAACATCTGATAAGGAACGATGCTCCGATTCGGACTATACGTATTCCGTTGTTTGATGACGGTGTTCGTCAAGTCCGCATTAATTGATACAGAAAACCTTTTGCTCAGTACAAAATTGTTATTTAAATTAATTTTGTATTGATTGTTCTCGGATCCAGGGGTATTATTCTGGATGCCAATATGGTTTAATGATCCGTAGAAGGTGTGTACCTTGCTGCCACCCGAGATCGAGACCGTCTGGTTTAAAGTAGCTGCGTTACGGACAAAGAAGTCTGCAATCTGACTCGTATTGGAAAGATTCGCAAGACTATCTAATTTAAAATCAGCCTGCGCCTGACTTATCTTATTTCTGGCCCGGTCATATTGAATTTGTAAATGTGGCACAGAACCAAAGTTTTGCGTAACGGATGCATAATTTTCGTAAAATGGCAGATATTGTGGAAACAGCTCCCGGTTCAATGCAATAAACTGCTGCGAATTCAGCCTTGGCACATAATCAAGGTCCGGCCGGCCCTGAAATGCATAATATCCGTCATAATCTATCTTCAATTGATCGCCTGCCTTGCCTTTCTTCGTCATAATAACAATTACACCATTGGCAGCCTTAGCCCCCCAGATGGAGGCAGAAGTAGCGTCCTTCAGAACGGTAATGTCTTCCACATCCTGCATATTCAATTGGCTGATATCCCCGTTAAATTCAATTCCGTCAACAACGATTAGAGGTGTTATTGAAGTAAGCCGGGCACTACCCGGAGTAACAATAGGAATTGAACTCTGCCCACGTACCAACAATCCGGCACGGCCACCTTCCATATCAGCAGCACTCGTTTGGTTAATAGATTGGGCATTTACCACTAGCCCCGGAACCAGGCCTTCAAGGCGTTGAAGCACATTAGGAGTATTCGTCCTGTTCTTCATCACCTTCAGATCAGGTTTGGCAAATGATCCAGCCGCACGTTCTCTTGATATCTGCTCGTAACCCGTATTGAATTTCACCTCGACTTCGTTCAGCTGCCCCGTGGACAGCTCCATCTTTATCGTTCCAAGATTGCGGGCTGCTGGCCGTTCCAAAGGCAGATATCCGACGTAACCAATAATTATCGTGGCCTGTTCGCTCACATTTTGCAGGTAAAACTCCCCCTTATCATTCGTGGTCGTTCTGATATTTGAATCTTCAACGAATATGGAAGCACCGGCCAATGGTTTTCCGTTCTCATCCACAACCTTTCCTCTGATGTCAATACGTTCAAAAACGGATATGATCTTATCCATCAGTGTAGGTTCACTTTGTTTTTTAATGTTGACAATTTTACCTTCAATGGTATAGGTCAGGGATGATCCGGCAAGTACAGTTCTCAACGCCTTATTGATGTCTACGTTTTTCACGTTCACATCAACGATATTGTTCTTGGGAAGTATTTTTCCATCATATAAGAAGTCATACTGACTTTGGTTCCTGATCTCCATCAGAAGCGATTCCAATGAAGCATTTTTCCGGTTGATGGTAATCTGTTGGGCAAATGTTGAGGCACTGACTTGGAAAATGGATGCTATTAATATTACGGTGGTTAAGCGCATAATCAGCATAAATTTAGAACAGAGAGACCGGTACGTCCCCCTGTATCTGTTAGAATTTTTATACATTTGTTCGGTTTGGTTGATTGCAGCAACTCTAACTTTCGACGGACAGATTGCTGTAGTTGATATTTAATTAATTCCAAGCTGCTCCAGTTCCAACGTCGTTGGGACTGGGCTTTTTTCAGTTCTATTGTAGATTTTTCTGCATGTCTGTTTGGTTTAGGTTCACAATCGGTTGATTACATTTTTTCGATTAAATCTTGAATAATTCGGCCAGTTTCGCTTCCAGCTCCTTTCCATGGATGTCG
The DNA here is from genome assembly GCF_000170795.1 of Pedobacter sp. BAL39. Taxonomy (GTDB): domain Bacteria; phylum Bacteroidota; class Bacteroidia; order Sphingobacteriales; family Sphingobacteriaceae; genus Pedobacter. The sequence continues at coordinate 416,542 of NZ_ABCM01000003.1, read as the reverse complement.
ATGGCAACAATATTCCCCTTCTGATCGATGAGCAGATTTCTCGGAATAGCAGTGATATGGTACCTCTTACTCAACGCAGAGTCAAAACCTTTAAGGTCACTCAAATTTACCCAAGCATATCCATCGGCCTGGATGGCTTTCTTCCATACTTTGACATCCGTATCTAAAGATATCGCAATGACATCAAAACCTTTCGGCTTATAGTTTTGGTAGATCGGGATCAGTTCGCGTCCCTGCGATCGACATGGTGAACACCAGCTTGCCCAAAAGTCGATGAAAGTATATTTACTTTTCGATGTAATGTCTTTTGAAGATATCTCCTTACCCTCTACATCAGGCATCACAAAATCCTCATATTGAAACGAAATCGTCCCTTTACGGGATAAATCAGCTGGATCGTCACTTTTAAGAGCTACAGCATTCTGCGCGGGACTGCCCAACTCCAAAGTAAATTGCTTCTTAGACGGGGGAAGACACATTTGATTCGTGCAAGCCATATATTTTATGGTAAATGCCAGTGTGGTCTTTTTTTCAGACCTTAATTTCAGCGTGTGCGTAAATGTCACCCCCTTTGCATAGTGGGATAAATGCTCGCCGTCATGCTGCTCCACTCCTCGTTCCAGCAGTTCACTGCTAAATTCAACGTTATCATTAGGCTCAAACAAAAATTCCGTAGGCATTCCCATACCGCCACCTCGCCCCTGCGGATAAATATGATAAGGCGCTTTTACCTCAGCCTGGTATTTGACCTCATAGGTTAACGGTCCGGTTTGCTTACTGCTGAATTCCCAGGAAACCGGATGATTCTGTGCAAAGGCTGAAAAAGCCAATTGGCATATTGCTAGTAGTAGCATAAATCGTCTCATTTCTTTAATTATTAAGTTGTCGCACGACATAAATTCTTCTGCCTTCAACTTTGAAAATTACCGGAACAGCAGATTCTATCGATCTAAGCACCGTAGCAAGCTGGTTATTTCTGGACACCCATCCGCCCAGTTCCATATTATCCGGGACAGAAGCATCATAGATGACCTCCATATCATACCATCTTGCAATTTTTCTCATCGCTGCTTTAAAAGCAACATGATTGAGATAGAAATCACCATTTTTCCAGTCCAGCACACTCGCTACGTTGGTTTCCTGCACACTGATTACGCCAGACTTATTGAGCGCCTGTTGACCCGGCTTGATGATTTTCTGTTCATTTCCAACTTTTATCTTCACGGAGCCTTCCAGCAAAGTTGTTGTAACTTCAGGTTCGTCTATGTAACTGTTCACATTGAAATGTGTACCCAGCACCTCTATTTGCTGTTGTTTGCTGTCTACAATAAACGGGTGAAGTTTATCTTTCGCGACCTCGAAATAGGCTTCGCCATCAAGGAATACCCTACGCGTTTGTTTGCTAAACCTCTGGGCAAATGAAATCTTTGAATCCGCGTTCAGCCAGACTTTCGTACCGTCGGGTAAGGTAAAGGTATAGGTCTGTCCTTTTGTGGTTGTAGCAGTAAGTGTTTCTTCTTTTTGAGTGCTGATGCCGTCCTCAGTAACAGAACTTCCGTCAGTATAAGCCAGATGATCTCCTATCAAAACACCGCTTTGATGCTCACTTAGCTTGATCACCTTACCACTACTCAGGGTTATTGTCGCACCATTAATACCTGGCTTAATATATGGATGGCCCTTAGCATATTCTGTTCCGACGGCATTACGCGAACGAATCTCACTAAAGAAATAAATGCAGATGGCAAATGCCGCCACTGCTGCGACCAATCCCGCCACACGAGGCCAGATTTTGATAAATCTGACAGCAGTCTGAGGAGCCTCCGCGGTTAGATCCCCTGTTAGCCCCGAACTGGTAAGTTGCCATATATGATCGGTCTCGATCTGATTGAAATGTTGAAACTCTTGCAGAAAATACTCCTCAGCGATCAAACGATTATAAAACTCAAGGTGCTCCGGAGAAGATTTTTTCCAGGCCTGTAGTTCCTCGTCTCCCGCAAGATCCAGTGATCTATTAAGTTCTGCAGTGATCAGGGTGGATATATAAAATTCCTTTTCTAACATTTCGTCCATTTTATCTCATTAACATTTATTGAATGTTATGATATAGAAACGGGACGACCACCTAAAGCAACCATCTGAAGTTCAAATATTTTTTTATTTATTGATGAAAAACAAAAAAGCCAGTTGCAGTGCATTGGAAACACCTTTTTTCAACAGAGAATTTTTAATGATCGTTACGGCTTTTGTTTTCTGGTTGCGTACTGTCTGTATCGATAGCCCCAGTTCTGCAGCGATATCACTTGTGCTTTTTCCGTCGATGTAAAGCATTTTAAATATCACCTTCATTTTATCAGGGAGCTCATTGATCTCTTTATTGACCAGATCCAGCACCTCGGCCTGCACCACATCGTAAAGAATAGTTTCCTCTCCCTCCTGAAGATAGATGATATATTTCTCCTGGGCAGCAGTTCTGACTTTCAGACTGGCCAGATAATCCATACAGGCATTGCGACAACTGATGTAAAGAAAGGCCTTGATGTTTTGTTCAGTTTTAAAGTCTTTGTGCTTCTGCCAGAGTTTAAGAAAGCATTTTGACACAATATCATCTGCCTCTGCCTTATCTTCAAGCATCCGGTTTGTGAAATAAACAAGTGACTTACTATGAAGCTTAAAAAAATGAGCAAGCGCCTTTTCATTCCCCTCGTAAAACTCTTGCATCCAATTTATTTCGTCTTCCCTAGCTATCTTCATTTGTTAATCATTATGCAGTTCCCCCAATAAAATTACTGAAATCAAGGGCAATAATATTGATTAATTCTGGCAATAATAAAGTCCTGAATAATTAGTTAAAAACTTAGTTAGGTCCTTCGAAGGCAGCAAAAATCAATTAGCTAGCCTGATAGGGGTCAAATCCATGGAAAATTATAAAGTAAATTTATTGCTGTTCCCATCGGCTAAAGCATAGGTTTTACCCTTCCAAATTAAGTTTCCGGATACATGTGCCGGCAATTTGATTTCAATTTCCCACTTGGCGCCTTTTTGACGATACGATACAGAAAGTGCTCCCTTCGGGTGAGGAATGGTACCGCTCGCATTGGTTAGTTGTCCTAAGGCCGGTTCAATTTTCACTTTTGAAAAACCAGGGCCATCAGTGTCAATTCCGAGCACTATACGATAGAGTTCTATATTTGGACTGGCACCCCAGGCATGGCAATCAGAACGGGTGGATTTGGTATCACTGATTTCCGCCCAGGTTGTAAGTCCACTTTTGATGTGGTCGCGCCATACATCGAGCTGAGTTAAATAACGATCTGCATAACCTACCTTTTTCAATGCGAGCATCTGATAATACCGGAAATAGATCGTGGTCTGAGCGAGAGAAGTATCGGTCATGATCCGATCCATCAGATTTTTACTCTGTTGTTCCGATACCAGATCAGTAAGTATGGCCAGCACATTCGCATGTTGTGAGAACAATTCACGCTTATCCTCATCCGCAAATAGGCCCTTCTGCTCAGACCAGTATTTCTGCTTAATAACACTTTTCAGTTGCGTGATTTTTTGCTGATAGGTATCATTCATTGCAGGCAATCCCAGGTCGCGCTCTAGCTTAGCCGCAATCTGATAAGCCCAAAGGAGTTGTAAATCCATTATTGCGCTGTTTCCTTTTTGCGCGTTGGGAGGTGCTCCGAAGAACCAGCCCTTACTATTAGACCAATCGGTGAAATTCCAGTACGGCATTTCGCCCAAAGATCCATCTGGCTGCTGAAAGTTTTCAAAGAATGTCAAAACCTGCCTTACCCCTGGCAATAAACTTCGGATGAACTGTTGATCACCCCGGTACATCCAATAATCATTCACCATGCCAATCCACCATAGCGAAAATGGTGGAATTTGCTGGTCATAATTGGTTGGATACCGGCTTAAGGTAATTCCTTCTGACATCCGGGATTGGTCAAATTGACTAAGCGCTTGCCTCAGCAAACGATCGTCTCCACTATTGTACAAGGATACCATGCCCTGAATGCGCGTATCACCAATATACTGCAGCCGTTCATAATAAGGGCAGTCCATATAGGTTTCCATTGCACAGAGCTTGGCCGTACGCCATCCAATATTTAAGATGGTATCTAAAACGGGATCATCAGCCTTAAACGTTGCATTGTTATCAAAAGGATATTCGGATTTAATCGCATAAAAGTCGGTTATTTCCAATGGCTGATCCTTCGTCTCAACAGACAACTTAAGGTAGCGAAAAGTCCTGTACCACAATGGCATGTAAGAGATTTTGGAACCAGACGCCACCACTCCGTCCTGAAAACCACGAAAGTGTCTGCCTTCGACTTCATCCCGGTGCCCCTTTTTATTCGAGTCGTCATAAAGAGCTTCTGCATAAGCAATGTGTACTACTGCATTTGCGCCTCTATCCAGTTCGAGTACAGGATAAGCATTGGTCAGTTCTTTCTGATCAATCAACCACTCTACCTTTGTATTTGCTGGTATCTGATAAGATCTTTTCCTTTGAAGGGATTGTTCCTTAACCGTCATCCCGGTGCTCTTCCTTACTGATGTAAAGCGAACAGGCTCCATACGCATTGCAGGAATTGACCTGGGCACCAGAAACCTTCCCGGCCGATAATGGATAGACCATTTCGTTTCTCCATGACTGCCTTCACTTGCAGCTTTCCACTTGTCCTTGTCAGCTAACTCAGCAGCATTCCAACCTACCTGATATTTTGTAAAATCTACCATCTCCGCAGGGCCAATGTCGGTATCACTGCTCCATTGTGGAACAGCGGTATATCCCTCATTTCTGCAAGAAAGCCAGGTCCCATCAGTATTCAATCCATACGGCTTTTCCAGATTATCTTCTTGTAGGATAAATCCCGTTTCAAACGAAAGATGGGTCATCGCACGGTTTTTATCTGAGTTCCAGACTTCCGCCGCAACATGGTTTTTTCCAGCCTTTAAGTAGGGCGCGATGTTCAACGTCTCAAACTGCCAATGGCGCAGATCACCAGCAGCAGGACCATGACTTACCCAGATGCCGTTAACATATAAACGATACCTGCTGTCTGCCGACACGTGAATCCACAGACTATCCGGAATAGTGGAAAATGAAATCTCCTTCCTGAAATGGAACACAGACAGTTCTGCTTTCTGATCTTCATGATGACTGATCCAACGCGCTGGCCAGCTTTTACGCAGCAGTAACGGATTGACCGGTTCAGTTGGCTCAAGGGCATATAGCGACTGTGTACTCAAAATGAACACTAAGATGTAAAAAGAGACAATCCTCATAATTGATGCGATTAATTTTCGGGCTTATGGTTTAGGGTCTGCGGATTATTGGTTGTTCTGAATGACGCATAAACTACCAACTAAATTAAGTAACTGACGTCAGTTCCGCATCCTGTACTATCCTGTATGCTAACTTCCGCTGGTCGCCATATTCATTAAGTAGCCAGGCCTTTTCTAAGTAAACCGGTTTCAACTATCTATCTCATTTATACGCGCATTAAGAAAGCAGTTGGTCATTTCTTTTTCAGCATTTCTCTTCAATAAGGCAATTGGCTGCTTCATCCTCGGATTTGATCATTTGAACTGATGGTCGACCTATCCTTAAAGACGGGCAATATACCTTTGTGTTATTAATTAACATTTAATATTGAAAATATGAAAAAGTCAATTTTAATCTTCCTATTTGGGATATTTTGTATAAGTAAGAGCTACTCACAGAAGTACTTCGGAAAGAGTTATACACCGACACAAGTGATAGATGAGTTTTATGATATTGCCGACGTAACGAAGGGATACACAGTCATGGGAAAAACTGAACTTGGTAAAGGTTTTCGTTCGCTGGAAAAGACTCAGCAAAAGATCATCGAATTAGCAAGAAAGAAGGGTGCCGACGCTGTAATCTTCACAATGGAAGAAGAGGTTTTCGGTACGTCAACTTCCAGTGGTGGAAATGTAAGTCAAAAAAAAGACGGTAAAAAAGCCACAGTGGCCTCAAGCAGTACAACTACTGATTTAAAAGAAAAAACAGTCAAGGCCACATTTATCAAATATAAATAGCCCTTCCCCCTCAACAAAGCCGTTTTCAAGACGGCTTTGTTGTTTTCAATTTTGGTTCCTAACTCCCCTTATTGCTGATTCTACCGGCTATTTCACCTCAGCCAGATATTTGTGCACGAAACTGATGGCCATAGAACCTTCTCCCACTGCTGAGGCTACCCGGTTCATCGCGCCGGCCCTGACATCACCTGCAGCAAAAATCCCCGGGCAACTGGTCTCCAGCAGGTAAGGATCGCGTTTCTGTTTCCAGATCTTGCCGTAATCAGGGTGGCTCTTCAGGTCCCGACCGGTTTCCAGGAATCCTTTGCCATCTTTGATGATTCCCAGTTCGATCCAATCGGTATATGGCTTGGCGCCAATGAAAATATAAAGCGCATCTGCAGGGTGATTGCTGATGTCCATAGTATCAAAATTACGAATATCCAGGCTTTCCAACTTGCCCGAACCATGAGCAGCTGCAATTTCTACCCTTGGTTTGATGTGGATGTTACTTTCTGCTGCGATCTGCCCGATGAGGTAGGCCGACATGGTTGCCGTCAGGTCATCTTTGCGGATCAGGATGTAAACGTTCTTAGCAAATTTGGAAAGGTACATAGCGGCCTGACCGGCAGAATTACCACCCCCAACGACATAAACATCCTTGTCTTTGCAAGCCGTGGCTTCGGTCATCGCAGCTCCGTAGTAAATCCCGGCACCTGTAAAGTCGGCAATACCGGCAGTGTCAAGTTTACGGTAATCCACCCCGGTGGTAATGACCACGCTTCGGGTAACAATATCTTCGGCATTATCCAGTGTGATCCTTTTATACCCGTCCTTTTGCTCAATAGAACGCACAGACTGCGGCGACAAGAATTCTGTTCCCAAACGGGTTGCCTGTGTCATGGCACGGCGGGTGAGTTCAGCCCCACTTAAACCGGTCGGGAAGCCCAGGTAATTCTCTATGCGAGAACTGGTACCCGCCTGCCCACCCGGCGCACGGCGCTCAATCAGCAAAGTCTTTAACCCTTCCGAAGCACCGTAAACACCAGCTGCAAGCCCTGCAGGTCCGGCGCCAATGATCACCACGTCGTAAACATCCTGGCGTTCGCGATCCGGGTTCAAACCGATTTTACCGGCAAGGTCCACTAAGCTGGGCTTGGCAATATAACTGCCATCCTCTAAAAATACCACGGGCAGATTGGCTTCGGTAAGATCATTATTGGCCAACAGGTTTTTTCCGTCCTTATCCGTTTGAATGTCCAGCCATTGGTAAGGCACCAGGTTGCCGGCCAAAAAGTCCTTGACCTCATGAGAGCTTTGAGAGTATTGATAGCCAATTACTTTAATGCCTTTGAAAACAGGATGATAATCACATTGCCAGTCATCCAGCAGGTCATCAATCACCGGGAATAATTTTTCTTCGGGTGGATCCCAGGGTTTAACCAGGTAATAATCCAGCTTCACTTCATTGATGGCTTTAATCGCGGAATCTTTATCGGAATAAGCAGTTAACAGTGCCCGTTTTGCTTCAGGAAAATACTGAATGGCTTTTACCAGGAAGTCCACCCCCTGCATTTCGGGCATGCGCTGATCTGCCAGAAACAAAGCTATGGCCTCGCCCTTATTGTTCAGCTCCAGTAAACTATCAAGCGCCTCCTGCACCACTGTAGTGCTCAGGATCCGGTAACGGTCGCGGTAGCGGCTTTTCAGATCACGGGTGATCGCCCTCAATACCTGGGCATCATCATCAATACAAAATATAATCGGCAGACTCATATGATTTACAGTAAAATTTTATAAATGAAAAAGAGGTTATTATCCATTGATCGGAAACTCGACAATGAAGTTCGTTTGTCCGGGTTTGGATTCCACATTAACCGCACCTTTGTGCTGTTTAATAATTCGCTTCACCACATCCAACCCCAGACCGGTTCCCTTACCGATCTCTTTTGTGGTAAAAAACGGATCAAAAATACGGCTTTTAACTTCTTCCGGAATTCCCGGACCGTTATCTGAAATGGTGACGCGCACGCAATCCTTTGCACGGCTGGTAGTAATGGTCAACTGACCTTTAGTGTTGGGCCCCATGGCATCCAGGGCATTGTCGAGGAGGTTAGTCCAAACCTGGTTCAGCTCACCAATCAGTACATTCACCTTTGGCAGCTCCGCATCAAAATTTTCAATGACCTGCACATTTCCATTCCTGATCTTATGCTGTAACATGGTCAGCGTATTGCGGATGCCGATATGGATATCGGCGAATTGTTTCCCGTGCCCCTGATCCATGTGCGTAAAATTTTTCACTGCACCCACCAGCTCCGATATCCGGCCGGAAGCCTCATGAATATCTACCACTATTTTTTCGGTTACCAGGTTGTTATTAATCCAATTGAATACTGCTGAAATTGCATCGGCAGGTATACGCCCCTCTATATCGTCCAGGTCAGCTACACTATAACCAAAATCGACCAGGTTTTCGGCCACATCTTCTTTGCAGGCCACGTTATGCTCCCCCAGCCAGTCCAGCATGTCGTCTTCCAATGACGACCGTTCCATCATGTTTAGGAAAGGTTTTTCCCCCTTCGACAGCACACCGAACAGTTTATCGGTGATATAGTTTACTGCTGTGTCATCCAACCGGAGCGACATGACCTGCCTGAAAACATCCGGCACCATCTTTAAATGTTTCAATAAGGAAACAGATCCACGGACGACTGCAGAGGCAGGGTTGTTTAGTTCGTGGGCCAGACCTGCCGAAAGTTTTCCCAAAGCCATCATCTTTTCGTTCTGTTGTTCGAAAGCGGTTGCCTCCCGGATGCGGTTGGCCATCACATGCACCAAAGCCTGTGTAAGGTCAAATTGGGAATGGATCATATTGTCCAGCTGTTCCAACGGCAATAGCAGATAGGTCATGTCCTCGACTGCCTCCGCGACCACACTAGCCATCTTACCACGCGAAAATGGTAAATATCCGCTGATCGCTCCGGTTTCTAACATCCCCGCTTCCTGCAATTCATTGCCTCGTGGTATGCTCAACATCACCTTGCCCGATAAAATCACAAAGGGTCCCGGCATCAGATCGCCCTTTCTGAACAGGCTTGAGCCTGCGGGTAATTCCAGTACAGTGCCCTGATCAATAAACCATTGGAGCTGATCGTCCGGGACATCTCTTAAATTCTCTATGGCGCGCAGCCATTCAACGGTTACATTTTTCATAGGTATAATGAGGTATTAAAGGTAACGTCATACATGTGCCGTATTAGGGATCTTTGTTGTGGCTTACACTTTAAAGGTATATAATATTGACCAAACGTCCGGTGGTCAATATCAACAAACAATCCATGGCCCCGTCTCTCCTACCAGCTTGCTGGATGTACATCAAACAAATTTCAGGAACGTGATCAATTGAAAAGATGATATTTGTAGCAAAATAACGTAGACATTTGTCTACAAAACGCCTTTGAAGCGACAGTAGATAATGTAGAACACTCTTAAAGCAAGGCTTCACCCATTCAGATTAAGAAAACGACATATACACCTTACAGGCCGGAGATTTTTGTAAGAAGTTTGCATTTATGGTGAAAGGTTCAATGCGGATGTATTTTGTCGATAACAACGATCTGGATCATGCTAACGAGCTGAAGGAAAAGCTCCCCGCCTTTCGCCAAATGATGAACAGTCTGGACGAACGTAACATCAAGGCCAACGAACGACGCCTTACAGTTGCCATAAGCTTTTCTGCTGAAAAGCGTTACGTAGAATTTGCGGACTGCTATCCCGAGCTTATTGCGCGTTTTCCCCAGCACATCATTGCTTCGTATCTCGGCATCAATAAAGACACGCTTAGCCGTGTCAAAAGCCAGTACAATCTAAAATAAATTTTTGCCCCCTGACACACAGCTGTCATCTGGTCTAAGTAGCTTTGTCGTCAACTCTAAAAATCTAAAAGAAAGTCATCATGAATTTGGCATCTATAAGAATCATAACTCCTGAAATTAAACGTCTGGTCCGGTTTTACGAAAACGTTACTCACCTGTCTGCGCAATGGTATACAGAAGATTTTGCAGAGATCAATGCGACTACTTGCACCCTGGCCATCGGAAGTACACGTACGTTGAGCTTGTTTGGTAAAGATTTGACACATATAGGTCATAGCAGCAGTATAATCATAGAATTTCGTGTAGCAAATGTCGATGAGCAGTATGAAAAAATTAAAGATTTACTGAGCGACATCATTCAGGAGCCAACTACAATGCCTTGGGGAAACCACTCATTAATGTTTCGTGATCCTGATGGTAATTTGGTTAATTTCTTTACCCCTGTGGCCGCAGATGCGATAAAAAAATTTAGTTAGGAATTTTCTGTATGCTTTCGTGATCAGTAAGTCATCACACAAGATGATACACCGAATAACGGTCCCACGGTCTCTCGTGCGATAATTATCCTTAGGAACGTCATTTCTAAAATTCACTACAACTAAGGTATGTTCCTTAATAGAATGGCGCTCCCGCTATGAAAAGATAAAACAATAAACTGATCGCTGTTTTGCTGTATATTTTCTTTCATTTGCGGATCAAGTGCAGAGAGCGTAAATTCTTTTTTGTAAACCTGTTCACCAAATGTAAATTCTACCGGAAGCAGAACAGGTGCCGCATTCATTCCTTCCAGATTCGCTTGAAATAGCTTATTTATTTTACTTCGGAGCTGTTTGTCTGGCTCAGCTTCAATGTTGAAAATTTTATCCGCTATACTTTCCAGAAAAGCTGCATCATGCCGCATTTTGCCAAGGGCATAAATACTGTAATACACCTGAGTCTGGTCATTACCGTATATTTTTTTAGCCAGGCATGCCTTAACCACATCCAGGTTAGCCAATATGTTTTTTTTTGCTCTGACCTGCATCATCACTACGGCCAAAATACAAACCACGACAATCACAATACTGATCACTACATAAATAAAATAACTCGGGTCTGTTTTAGAAATGCCGTACAATGAATACGCCATAAATGCAGATAGAAATGCAATAACAATAGGTAGGGCAATGAGTTTGTTCTGTCCGAAGCTGCCTTGACTGGCGTATGCCTTTTTTAACGGCTCATTACGTTCTAATCCGTTTAATAATTCAGTGGTAAATAGCATAGGTTGATTTTAAAGCGATAAAAAAATTTCTATGTCAATTACCTTGCCATGAAAGTCAAATATAATTATGTAGAAAGCATTTTTTGCGTACTATTGTAATGCAACTAAATTGCGTATAAATACACTCACAGAGATAAATAAATTATGACAGAATTTTGGGAGAACAGTTTTAGGGATAAACAAGAAATGTGGGGCTGGGAACCGGCGGATTCGGCTATTTCAGCGTTAGAATTATTTAAAAAGCATGGATTAACCAACATCCTGATTCCGGGATATGGTTATGGAAGAAACGCAAAGGTATTTATCGATGAGGGATTCAAGGTAACAGGGATTGAGGTGTCGGAAACGGCAATTGACATCTCAAAAAAACACTTTGGAGATCGGGTAAAAGTATATCATGGAGCTGTTGACGCGATGCCTTTCGACCAGGAGTTATATGATGGAATCTTCTGTTATGCTTTAATACATTTATTAAACACCGAAGAAAGGGCAAAATTGATTGAGAATTGTTATCACCAGCTTAAACCCGGTGGTTATATGGTTTTCGTATCTATTGCAAAAACTGACTTCAGGTATGGGCAGGGAACAGAGATCGGTCAGGATACCTTTGCTACCTTTCCTGGTGTCAATCTATTCTTTTACGATTTGGAATCCATCAAATCGGCATTTGGTAGTTATGGTCTGATCAGTGCTGAAATAACCAATGAACCACTGGTGAATTCGGGTGATAGACCTTCACAAAAATTTTGGTCGATCGTATGCAAATCCTAACAATTAACCATTTGAATTAAAGGATTTAACCATTATTCTTATTTAATTGGAATGCGGTTTGAGATGAAACAGATTGTTTATAATTTTTAGTATCAACGGATGAAACAACTACTCTATTTCCTTTTTCTAGCTGGCATTATAGGGTGCAAAAGCAAGGTTAAATCTCACGTTCAGGAGCTTGATTCTGCAAAAATTATAAGCCTTGATCGGATAGCCCCTCAAATGCCCGTTTTTGATAAAGATTCTCTAAACTCAACCGATGCAGGCCTAATGGTCAAATCCATTTATGATACAGTGGCCAACGAGCCACAAACAGATATTAAGGAAGATACCGTAACACGTGACGATGCCAAACTGCAGTATTTCGAGGATCAATCCGGCCAGTACTACATTTATGTGGTGGAAAACCGCGGTCCAATGTATGGACCTTCGCTCGGCTGGTGTGATGTATTTATTTTTAAAAGACTGAATGGTGTGTGGAAATTGAATGACCTCAGGTTTCATGCTGGCGGTGGTGGAATGTATGGTAATCCGGGTAAGTTTGAAAAGCTGGAACAGATTGGGGATGAAAATAGGGCAATCGTAATTTCGGGTGGACAATCCCACATGGGAAATAACTTTAACGTTACCTTGATTGAAGTAAGCAAGGGTAAGTTAGGCCGATCATTTGGATTTCCAACCCATCATGATTACGGGGAAAATTCAGGAGATGATTATAAACTTACCATTTGCGATGAAAATGAATACCATTTTAGAAAAGTCGCGGGCAGCAAACACTATGACCTCATCCTGGAGAGATTTAATTGCCTGGACGAATCGTCCATCAAAGTCGATAGCGCAGTGATTGCCTATCAAAATGGGTACCGGATCCCAGACCGGTTTTCATTTGATGAATAAACAGCCCATTCAATCGTTGGCAAAGGATGATGCTAATTGGACAGTGCGATAATTGTGTCAGAGGTGGTCCAGATGCTACATGCGAGGCTAAATAACAGGCAGTATAGGATCTACCGTGCGATGAATTTTAAAAACCGTATTTACCAGTTCAATTAATGCTGAAGCATATTCACTCTTCCAATAAACGAACAGTGCTGCGCTAGCTATAAAAACTCCTGATTTATGCTTAGGAAAGACAGCTGACCAAAATATAGGAAAAATGAACAGTCCACAGAAATCTGAAAGTTTCCCCGCAAGCGTATTATGGAACATCGCCTTTAGAAAGAAGTCATTGAGGATTAAAAGCGAAAGGCAAAAGATAAAAAGCGGCGATAAAAGATTTTTTAGGCGATCATACATGCTTACAGGAACTCATTTCTTTTTAATTCTAATAACTTACTAACCTCAATGCTATGAATATACATCATTGATTGCGCATTCAGAAACCATTGACCTACGGCATGACTCCTTTGGAACAATCAGGAGGCTGATCAATTTTATGATGCAGCCTCCTGGTACATGGATTACTGACCTTTAATTGTAAAAACGATGGTCTTTGCATTGGCACCAATTATCTGGTCTTCCGCAGAGCTAATGGTGTAAGCGATGAGGTAATCATCCGTACCGTTAAACTGAGTTGGAAAAACCTGTACCGGGATAAAAGCCTGACGAACTCCTGCAGGTATGTCGAGTTCCAGAGTGGCTGATCGATACGCTCCCGCTGGCAATGCCTTGTAGTTCGTTCCCCATTTGGCATTATAGCCATCAAGTATAGTAGGATCTTCCTTAAAAGTAACCTTCGCAGGCTTGTCAAGCGGTGTGGCATAAGAAAACCGGGCGTACAGTTTCAATTGCTGAACGCCAAACAGGCTGTCTGACGGTTGCGGTTCATACGGACTTTTTGAGGGCCAGTTTCCGTTGGGAATGATCATTACAGGTTTGATGCCGGAATAGTCCAGCACAAACTCGCTTTTCTTGCAACCAAAGGCCAAGCCGGCCAGGATTAAAAAACAGATATATATCTTCATTTTAAATTCTTTAATATAATATTCAATTTCCAATTATCTACGATTAGGGCATCCACCAGATTTTGCTGGTAAACACATCTATCTGGCCTTGGGCACTTACATTTTCCTGGTTAAACTCGTACTCCTGCTCATTGTAAAGCAGCCTGAATGGAATGGTACTCCCGGCCCTCTGCGGACTTAATGAGGCAGGTATATTTGGGAACCTACCGTTCCTCCGGTAATCGACGTATGTTTCCGAAGGTTCTATCCCGTTAAAAGCATGATACTTTTGCACCATCAGGAGCTTATACTTATCCGTTGCCGCGGCCCAGCTCACCTGTGGATTGCCCCCGGCAACCTGTGCATCGTACCAGGTTTGAAATACCTCATCCGATAGGGATGGATTGCTTGAATTTCCACCTACGTTCAACCATCGGAAAGATTCCCGTACTGCAAGCCGATAAGCCTGTTCTGCATCTCCAGCCAACCAGCCTCGCTGTATGGCTTCGGCCTGCAAAAACAGGCTTTCTATACTTGTGAGCACCCAATCGTCCATATTGCGGCCTTTAATGATTCCCGTGCTGGTAGGGTCTACTACATCTTCATTCCTTGAACCGCCTACGGCAGATACGTAGGTATTGTTTTGGTAGGGATAAATGATATTATCAATATAGTTACCGTAGGTATTTCCCCTGAAATTGAGCGGTGCACTTTGGCTAAAAGGCTCAGGCGCCCCTGCAGGTACCTCCTCATCAATGGTACTGAAAATAAACCCGAGTCTCGGATCCTCATTGGCTTTCAGCATCTCCATTGAAAAAACATTGGCATGGGCGTAGTAATTAGAAGCCAGCTGAGTGACGGCGTCAAAGTATCCGCCTCCATATTGATTGTGGCTTGAATATAGCCCAAAGTACTTACTCAGGCTCTTACCCAATACATATCCAGGGTTGACTGATGCATTTTCTCCGCTTTCCAGGAAGCCGGAACCTTCGGCAATGATCTTACTCATCTGAGTACTGATGTATGCGGAGCGGTCAGTTCTGTTGGCCTGGTGTACCAGTAACCTCAGTTTTAGGGTATTGATAAATTTCAGCCATTTCAGCTTATTTCCATGAAACATAATGTCTGAAAGGCTGAGTTTCGTATTTTTACCAACATCTGCATTTTTGATCAATCCGGAAGCAAGGTCCAGTTGTACCATCAGGTCTTCATAGATTAACATGCCGCTATCGTATTTGGGCTGCCGAATGTTGATATCGTAAGCCTCAGAATAGGGCATATTATTGATGAGGTCTACAGCTCTACTCCACTGGATGGCCCGGATCACTTTAGCTATACCTTCGTAAAAATCCTGGCCCATATCATGTGCTCTTTGTTCAAGGTAGAAAATTTCCTGACGCGGCTCTGAATACGTCCCATTGCCAGTTGCCTGGATTCGAAAATAGGTGACTTCATAAAAGCCGGGAGGGTTTTGATAGTAAGACCAGTAGCCCATCCATTGCTGTAAGTACTTATTGGTATTGTTGTTGGCAATGCAGCTTTCCAGTAAGGAAGGAAGCACCAGATCTGGAGTTGCTTTCAGGTCGGTCAGCTCAAGCGGGTTGTAATTGACATCCAGCCAATCTTTCTTACAGCTGTTCATCGTTAGCGACAACATGGCTAGTAAAAGGAGGATTTGTTTATTGATATGTTTTTTCATGATTGAACGCGTTGATTAAAACTTAAAGGAAAGTGTGAAACCATACAATACGGTTCCGGGCAACTGCCCGTCAGAACTGCCACCATCCAGGTTGCTGTTTATAGGCGTAAATTCCCTGGTACCGACACCCTTAGTAAGTCCGGGATCGCCGATGATGTTAGACTTTGGATAGAAGTTAAAAAGATCTCTCGCATAGATGCTTGCCATAATGTCTTTTACCGGCCCGGCGTTGTAGGGCAGTCTGTATTGCAAGCTCACTTCCCTAACCTTTAAAAAAGAGGCATCAACAAGTCCATGAGCACTTACTCCTGCAAAATAAGAATACAAACCCTGTCCGGCATTGGCCACTACTACGTCTGTATTGGCTACATAGTTCCCTGTTCCATCATCATAGGAGGAATTTGGAAATACAAAGCGTTCCCTGTTGTTGAGATTGGTAAGGGGGTGCGCGCCACTATTAAAATCCGAGCCTGTCACAAACATGTGGTCGTTTCCGGTAGATGCATCCATCAGTAACGTTGCTGTAAACCCCTTCCATGATAAATTAAAACCTAATGACGCTGTATATTTAGGCAGAGTTTTCCCGTAAATCTGGTAGTCACCATATTCTGCATTGGTCGGCATTCCAGTGGTTTTATCTACAATCACCCTTCCTTCAGGATCCCTTTTCCAGTCGGTCACCGCAAACTCGTAGGCACTTCTTCCTGTTCTGGCATAATATGCCGCGAAGTTACCGTCATCACCCCTGAATACACCTTTATAAACTTCCGACAGTTTGAGTACCTTATTGTTGTTGATCGAAAAGCGGCCGTCAACCACCAGGGCCATACCGTTTGGCAAACTAAAAAGCGGATTTAATTTCAGGTCCAGTTCAAAACCACTATTCTGAAAAGCACCAGCATTGTCTGTAGTTGGAGCTCCGCTGAGAGCGGCATTTTTTACATTCAGGATGACCGAATTGTTCTTCTGATAGTAGTATGTCATGTCTACGGTAAACCTGTTATCCAGGAACCCGAGGTTTAATCCATACTCCTGGGAGAATACATTTTCAGGTTTGAGCAGAGGATTAGGGTTCTCCTGGCCAAATCCATAACTGATCAGTTCTCCGTAAGGATAATCTCCCTGCAGATATAAACGGCGCTCAAATTGAAACGGTGCAATGTTCATATTCGCAGACAGCGCAAAAGATGCACGCATGCGGGCGGTAGAAAGCCATTTAAGTTGCCCCAAATATGGAGAAATGTCTTTTAGTACCAGCGAGGTATTGGCACCGAAATAAAGATCTTTGCCCCTCGCTACTTTAGCGCGTTTGGAATCCCATTCATTACGGGCCGTAAACTCCAGAAAGGCACGGTCCTTATAACCAATCAGCGTATTGCCGAATACGGATATGGTTCTGGACAGCAACTCCAGATCTGAAACAGCTGCAGGGAACCTGGCAAAAGCCACATTATATACCGGAATGCTGAGCACTGCGCCGGATCTGAGGTCTTTTGAAAAATTCTGCCGTATAGAGTTACCAATATTGGTTTTAAGCTGGAAATCACTAACCTGATGAATGGTAGAAATAATCAGGTCATTGTTCAAGGAGGTATTTGAACTGGTAAAGTCGCCTACTGCAGGCTGAAGATCGTAAGTTTTTTCTGGCAGGGTGTGCGCGTAATCGGAAAAGTAAACTGGTTTGGTCGTTGTTTTACCGTACTCGCCACTATAGGTGATGCCCGGACGGTCCAACAGGTTCAGCCAGGGTACCGGCTTATATTCCAGGCTCAGGTTTCCCGATAGCGAGGTGTTGGTAGTTTTGGTACGCTTGTTATCCAGCATCTGGTATGGGCTAATGCCACGGTAGTAGCGGTCAGGCACCGACCAGTAGCCGTTTACATAATCCTTGTAGCTGAGGATGGGGATGAAGGTAGGCAGGTTTCTGATCTCGCGTATCAGATCGGGACCTCTGTCGTCATTTCTGCGGGCAAAATTAAAATTCACCTGAGTGGTGAGTTTACCCATCTTCCGGGAACTGTTCAGTAACACCGTGATCTGGTTCTGCTTATCGCCAGGCAATAAACCTGTTTGATCGGTATGCCCCAATCCTAAATAAGAGGACGACCGATCATCACCCTGGGAAATCGACAAGTTGGTCCGGTTAATCCTGGCAGTATTGAAAAACTCCCGCGCCTGTTTGTTGTCCTCATATTTTACCATTTGATAATTCCCGTTTTCATCCGGACTACCAATAGGCACCATACTTCCATCATAGACGGGTCCCCAGGAGTAAGCAGCGGTAGGATCAAAAAGTCCGCTACCGAACTCGTTAAGATTTCCCGCGCCCAGACCAAATTTCCGCTGACGGTAATCGTTCCGGTAATCTACAACCTGAAAAGACATGTTGTGCCTGAAATTTATCGCGGGGTCACCTTTCACACCTTTCTTGGTCGTAATGATGATAACGCCATTCACTCCTTCCGGCCCATACATTGCTGTACCATTCGCCCCTTTCAGGATGGTTACATCTTCAACATCTGCAGGGTTGATGTTATTTATAAAACTGAGTACCTGCTGCTGTGCATCCTGGTCTGAACCAAAAGATAGCGGCGAGCCGTTAAGAATGAACAGTGGCTGGTTATTACTGCTTTGGCCGAAAGAGCGGATCCCGCGCAACAGGATGCGCATCTGGGGGTTCATATCAGAGCTTTGCGCAGTAATGTTCATTCCTGATACTTTTCCGATCAGGCCTTGAAGAATATTGCCTGTATTGGCCCTGCTGATTTCTTCGCCGGTGATTTTCGCGACAGAATAACCCAGTTCTTTGGTTCGTTTTTCAATTCCGTAAGCCGTGGTTACGCTTACCTCCTGTAACTTGCCAACGGACAGCTCCATTTTTATTGCAGCATTGTTAATTGAAGTAGCGTTTATTTCTTTGACCTCATAACCAAGGAAAGAGATGAGGAGTACGGCCTCCTCGTTGACATTACGTAGCATAAAGTATCCGTCATTATTTGATATCACAGCCTGACTGGTGCCTTTAACCTTGATCGTGGCCCCAACTAAAGGCTTGCCTTTCTCATCCATCACCCTCCCCTTGACATCAATCGCACGAAACTGATCGATCAGTTTCTCAAAAAAACCCGTTTCCCTACGTTTAACGACGATTGTGTAACCTTCTAACTGGTAAGTTATGGGTTGTTCGCTGAAGATTTCTTTCAGCACTTCGTCCAGGTCTGCGTGGCTGACTTTAATGGTTACCGGTTTAGTGTTTTTGAGCAGGTTGTCGGTGTACAGGAAGTTGTAGCCTGTCTGGTTTTTGATTTCCCTGAAAATGGTTTTCAGGGCTGTATTTTTGCGTTCCATACTGATCTTTTGTGCAAGAGTGCCTGCACTAACCTGCATGAGGGACGCTATGAGTATGACGGTAGTTAGGCGCATGGTCAGCAGTATTTTGTGGTGTAGCCGCGGAGGGATACCAAGTTTCCTTGTATATTTTTTATACATTCGTGTAAGGTTTGGTTTAGCAGTTGGCCTTAGTTTCGACGCGAGGGCTTTCTGCGGTTAGTTGACGTTTAGTTGATTTGTTCCAAACTGTGCCAGGTCCCGATTGCTGTCGGGACTTGGTTGTTTTTCTTTCTGGTCTTAGCTTTTCTGTCGTAGATCTTTCTTCATATTTGATTTTGGGTTTATGCTTTTGTTGATTGTATATGTTGGTTGTATAGCTATTCTATTTGTTGATATTGTTCATGACATATATCTTCCGTTTTTCGATTTTGAATTTGACTGCTCCCGTTTTTTCCAGTAACTCAAGGACTTCAGAAACCTTGTCGAATCTGGATACCCCACCACCGAACTTCTCTGTAGTTATTTCTCCCTGATAGATTATTTCGACGTTATACCAGCGTTCGACCATTTTCATGACGTTTTGGATAGATTCGCTTTCAAACATAAATTCGTTGTTTTTCCAGGCGAGGTCCAGAACCTGGTCCGCTTGCCCGATTTCAAATCTCCCGGCCTGCGTCAGGACTGCCTGCTGTCCGGGTTTTAAGGTTTCAGTGCTATGGTTATTTTTCACCTGTACACTTCCTTCTACAAGTGTGGTTTTTATCGTTGGTTCATCGCTGTAAGCCTTGACGTTAAAATGGGTCCCCAGCACCTGGATTTCTTGCCTTTGAGTTTCTACGATGAAGGGACGGGTTTTGTCTTTGGTAATTTGAAAGTAGGCTTCTCCCTGTAATTTTACCCTCCTCTCCTTCCCGCTGGTCAGGTTTGCTGCGTAGGTAAGTGTGGATGCGGCGTTCAACCATACTTGTGATTTATCGGGCAGGGTTAGGATGTACGTCTCCCCTTTGGCGGTACTCAGGGTATTGGTCTGGTTGTTTCCTGTTGTGCGCTCTTTGATCTCATAGATCAGCTGTCCATCAGTCGTCTTGATGACTTTAATACCTGCTTCTTTGGCAATCTCTCCATTTGCGGCGGATGAGATTCTGATCTGCCGGCCACTGGCGAGCGTCAGCGTCGCGCCTTGTGTACCTGGAGCAATGTCTTGTGCGAAATGGGTAGCATTGCTGTTTTGACCGGACTTGTTATAATTAAAAAAATAGACTCCCAATACCATGATGACGATTGCTGCAGCGACCGCGGCCATCCTTGGCCATAGTTTGGTGATCTGTTGTTTTTGGTTTTCCCGGTTGATGGTCTGGATCAGTCTAGCTTCTACCTCATCTACCGCAGCCTGATGCGCTTTCTTGGTCGTGATGAATTGATCGTTATCAAAGTAGTCGCCAATGGTGGTTTTTAGCTGCGTTTCATTATTGCTGATCTGAAACAGATCAAGCAACTCTCTTATTTCTGCAACAGTACACTCGTTGTTCAGATACTTGCGGAAGAGTTGTTCTTTATGTTGAGGTGTGTCCAAGCCGGTTCTTTTCTACTGTTACGCTGTAGAAAGAATTTAGGTCTGCTCACTTTTGATAAAAAATGAATTATCTTAAAAAAGTGGTTGCAATGAAAGAATATACAATGAGGTCTGGGTTTTTCAGGAGGTAATCCCTGACGATCTTATTGCCTTTGACAATGTGATCCCTTACCGTGGATGGGGAGATGGACAGTTGATTGGCAACCTGTTCATAACTTTTGCCGTCGATCTTGCACATCAGGAAGATTTGCCGGCGTTGCGGTGGCAGCTGGTCTATGGCCTGCCGGATGAGCTGGAGGCTTTCCTTGCTATGCATCTCTTCTTCTGTATGGCTATAGTAATCCACTGCGGTTTGCAGGATGCTTCGTGCGTACTTCTTGTCCTTGGCTAGTTTCCTGAAATGGTCATAAACTAAATTGACGGCTATGGTAAACAAAAAAGACTTGATGGATTTCGTTGGGTCAAGTTTTTCTCTTTGTGACCAAAGTTTCATGAACACGTCCTGCAGGAGTTCTTTGGCGATTTCGTCATCATTGACCAGGTGGTTGATTTTAGCGAAGAGTCTGCTGCTATAGTTGCGGTAGAGGGTGGTGAAGGCATGCTGATCTCCTGATGCCAGATGTCCCAGCAGCTTGCTCTCTTTGGCGAGGCCATGTTCATCAAGCTGGTGCATGATTTCTTTTCTGATACCGTAAATGAAAGGGATAGTCCAATTTATGGATTATTTCGCAATGATACAGAAAATCCAGTTGTTTGGAAGAACATGACATCTAAATTAATAAGATAAAAGATAACTATGATGTATCCCTTTGACGCCCAATGAATCGCTGTCTTAAGAGGGTGACTTTCCTGGTGTATTTTTCAGTTGCTCCTTCAGCACCTGATACTCTCTGGTTAAATGCTTAAAAGGCTTATTGTTGATGATCATGCCGTTGCTGAGAACCAGCTTTTTCTTCAGGATTGCCTCTACTACCTCAAAACGAGCTTTTGTTTCCATGTAACGTTTATTGTTTTCTATATCTTTATCCGTTTCATAATCAGCGTTTAATGATCCTGCGTATACCGAATCAGACACCGCCTTTCCGTCACTCTGTCTAAAACTGATGTAAGCTTCAATGTGCCTGTTTTGATAAGATTTGGGCAGCTCATAGAAACAGGATCCGTCTTTCCGTTTTCCGGCATGGAATGTCATCATAGAATGGTTCGCTTCAGGAAAATGAAGCAGCACCATCACGCCGTCTTCCAGTCTGCGGACCGGTCCAGGCAAGGCTTCACCCCATTTGATCAATACCCCTTGATCCGCTTTGCTAATACTTACCCCCTCTGGTGCAGGCACGGTGCCACTGCTCAGTATTACCCTGCTGTAATCAATACTTAAATTGGGATATTCGCCCTTTATTGCTTGTTTTTTAACCGCAGCGGTAGCGAGGTTAAAGGCATTTTTATCCGTTCCCATTGCCTCCAGCCCGAAGCCAGCATCAACGAAAGGTTTCAGGGAGCACAGGAATTTCATGGTTACCTTCATGGACATCAGGTTGGCCAGTTGTTTATCACTGCGCTTTTTTTTAGATTTGCCAATAGTACGCATGACGTACTTCCCATTAAGCAGATAAGAAACAGTGTTGCCAACTTTCCCGATAAACAGGCCGTTGTTGTGATTTGCGATTGCCATAATTAAATTAATTTATTTTGTAATTGACCTTCATTTAATTAGGCACCAAATTAATCCTCATTTGTTTAAAATAAAATGACACTCCTCATTTATTTCTTCTATAACCCGCATTTTCTGCTTTGTTGCCCTGTTTTCGTTCGGTATTCATGCTGTTTTAACTGCTGGATAAGGGCAGTTTGCCAGTAGCTTCATGGGACTATTGGTACATGGAAGGTACTATCAACCCGGAAACAAGGTTAGCTGAACATACCGCCAATAGGAAACGAGGTGCAAATGAGTATACAGTAGCGTTATGCCATCGCAGACAAGCAAACCATAACACACGGGGCATCATTTCGCAGATGCCCCGTGTGTTGAATCCTTTGTAAAAACAAACGCTTTATAATAAGCCGCCTGCAACAGTGATTCTCTCACCGGTAACCCAGCTGGCATCATCAGAAGCCAGGAAGACTGCAACTTTTGCAATGTCTAAAGGCAGGCCAATTCTTCCCAGCGGTGTGCGATCCAGAAAAAGTTTTTCCATAGCACTTCCGGGACGCCCATCAGCGGTCGATCCTTCCGATTCCGTCATTCCGGGAGCAATGGTGTTCACCCTGATCTTTCTTGGCCCAAGCTCTTTAGCCAGCGTTTTCGCCAGGCTATCTACTCCCGACTTAACAGCAGTGTAAATCAACGTACCGGGAATGGGGTTCAGGCTAACGGTAGAACTTAAGTTGATGATGCTTCCACCTTCTTCACCGAACATTGCTGCGGCCTGTTGTGCGCAGAAAATATGCGCCATCAGTCCTGTAGTGACCTGTAACTGGAAAGTTTCTTCACTAACCTCTTCCAACATTTCATACCGCCATACACTGGCATTGTTCACCAAAATATCCAGCTTTCCAAATGCACTTTTCACCTCTTGAAAAAGCCTTTTGATGTCCGCAATCTTCGAAATATTTGCCTGCACCGCGATGGCTGTTCCTCCATTTCTGGTGATCTCATTGACTACACGATCTGCATAATCTTTACTTGATGAATAGTTTACCACTACTTTAGCGCCTTCCCGAGCATATTCTTTAGCGATTCCTGCTCCGATACCTTTTGACGATCCGGTAATGAGCGCCACTTTGTCTTTTAATTTCATCTCTGTGATTTTGATTGTTTATAATTGTCCACCTGCAACCTGAATTCTTTCACCAGTCACCCATCCGGCATCATCTGACGCTAAAAAAACTGCAACTTTAGCGATGTCAGCAGGCTGCCCTATCCGGCCCATGGGAATTTGTGCCAACAGCTGCGATTCCCATTCGCCACCCATTAAACCCTGCGCATGAGCCCCTTCCGTTTCGGTTATACCTGGTGAGATCGTATTGACCCTTATCTTTTTTTGTCCCAGCTCCTTCGCCAGCACCTTAGTCACATTGTCAATCGCTGCTTTTGTCGCAGCATAGATGAGCGTACCTGGCATAGGGTTGGTACTTACAGTAGAGCTGATGTTAATGATACTTCCCCCGTCTGCTCCCATCAGCTCCGCAGCTTTCTGAGCACAAAGAATAGCGCCAATTAAATTGGTGTTTAGGTTAGCTTGTAAAACCTCCAGGGTGATTGCCTCCAGCATCACCAAATCATAGATACCAGCGTTGTTGACCAGGACATCAACCTTTCCGAATGTTTTTATTGCTGTATGAAATAACCGTCCAACATCTGCGGGTTTTGATACATCTGCCTGAACGACAATAGCTTTACCGCCAAGCGCGACAATATCATCGACGATCTTTGTTGCGCTTGTCTCATCTTTTGCGTAGTTTACAATTACGCTCGCTCCGGCCAAACCGTATGCCCTGGCGATGCCCGCACCGATTCCTTTTGATGCCCCCGTTACGATGGCCACCTTATCTTTTAATTTCAATGTCATTTGATTAAACTTTAGTTGCCTACAAAAGTATCTTGTACATATATTTGGGGAAAGTACCTACTTTTTGGTAGCCTAGTTACCAAAAAGTAAGTAAATTGATTATCAACACCTTAATATTTAATAAATGGCAAAAATGACAAGAAAATGTTCCGACTCACCGTCATGTTCGGTGGATTACGCATTCAGAAGAATTGGCGGAAAATATAAAGGAAGGATTTTATGGTCTTTAAATGAGTATAAGGTGATACGCTTCGGAGAGTTGGGCAGAGTTTTGGCAGATGTCACTACCAAGATGCTCACGCAAACCCTTAGGGAGTTGGAGAAAGACGACTTGATTGTCAGAAAGGTGTATCATCAGGTGCCACCCATGGTGGAATATTCGTTATCAGAAACCGGCATGGAACTAATCCCTTTTATCACCCATTTAAAAGAGTGGGGTGATCAGAAGATGGCGAAAGCCAAAAGTAAAAAAAAGGAAAGTACTTTACTTTCCTGATTGTAAGAGCAAATTTATCTTTGCTTAACTTGTCAGACAGGAAATTCTGAAGGGCGATAAAAACTGTGCCTTACGCAGACAAATGTAAAAGCGAAACTAGAAAGCCTATTCATTTTTCATCTGCATGATCGCCTTCGCCCTTTCAAAAAAGCTCTTTTGCTGTAACTGCTGTTCCACTTCAACAATAGCTTTCATGAGGTTATTTTGAGTGTCAGTCAGTTCAGTAATTGCCGCTATAATGATGCCCCAGACCGGCTGCATTTCCTCCACCAGTTTTTTGCCTTTCTCTGATAGTTGCAGCAGACGTTTGCGCTCATCATGTTTATCCTTCTTTGACCGGATGAGTTTTTTCTTCTCGAGTTCTTTTAACAACGTAATGGTGGAAGGATGAGTGTAGCCTATTTCAGTTGCCAGTTCAACCACACTTAATACAGGTTTGAGGTGTAAGGTATAGATTACCGGGAACCACTTCGGCTCAAAGTTAATCCCATTGGCCTTATAAACCATGAAGCCGTCTTTCCTGATTTGTTCACTCAGGCGTTGCAGTCTGGTCGAAATTGCAAGTATCCCCGATTCATCAATTACATTCATTGCTTTTCGTCTAAAGATCTAAATGTAAGTGATAAAATTTATTGTCGGCCATCATTCTTGGAAAGTACGAAGGGAGATCCGTAACCTCTATGAGATTAAAATCATTTTTCTCATAAAAACGGTGGGCGGCTTTTAGCATATCCACAGTGCCAAGGTAAATCTCAGTTATATTATTTTCACGACAGTAAGCCACCAGGGTTTCCAGTAATTTCTGCGCAATACTGTATTCCTTACCCCTGAATTCCTTTTTCACAAACATCTTACGAAGGGCGCATGCGTTGTGCCCGGTATTCAACAGCGCAATGGTGCCCACCAGTTCGCCGTCGACCTTTGCAGCCCAGAAATTTCCGCCAGTCTGGTGATAATTGGACTCGATGTCCAGCAGGTCGGGCTGCCCTTCAATCGTGATGGGTACGTTAAATTCAATCTGCTGAATAGGTAATATCAGGTCGATCACCTCTTTACAGTCGTCGTTAAATATTTGGGTAATGGTTAAGTTGATGGTACTCATAAATGCTCGTTTTCTATTTATGTTCAAAAGTACGTAGTTAAATACATAAATAAAAATTTATGGTAAGATTTGGCCCCGGATTGCTCAGGTAATTTGCACCAACTTAATTTATACTTCTGAATTCTATAGGAGTTTTACCAGTTTTTTGCTTAAAAAGCTTACTGAAATACTGCGGATACTCAAACCCCAGCTTATAGGCGATTTCGGTAACTGATTTACTTGTACTTAAGAGCATGTTTTTACCTTCCTGAATCAGATAAAAGTGGATGTGGTCCTGTGCATTTTTGCCAGTTTCCTTTTTTAGTAAATCGCTGAGGTAGCTGGGAGACAGATTCACTTTTTCTGCCAGGTATTTTACCGTTAGCAGTCCTTTATCCTCATGATTTTCATGATAATAGCGGGTCATGATCTTTTCGATCTGACCCACCACCGCATGGTTTAAACTTTTTCTGGTGATAAACTGACGCCCGTAATACCTGCTGCAGTAATTCAGCAATAATTCAATGGAAGACACCATAATAGTCTGACTATAGACATCGATATTTTCCTGCAGTTCAGTTTCAATCTTCAGTACGCATTCATATAAAACCTGCCGTTCCTTTTCAGAGAGGTGCAATGCTTCCGACGTCTCGTAGTTGAAAAAAGTATATTCTTTCATTCTATCATTCAATGAAAAAGCACTGATCAGATCAGGGTGAAAAAAAAGGCCCCATCCAGTGATGTTATCAGAGGCTTCCGTATCCACATCCATTCCAAGAACCTGATTGGGTGCCATACAAATCAAACTGCCGCCCTGAAAATCGATAGTCTTTCGACCATATTTTACGTTATTATTTCTGGTGTTTTTGAACATAATGGAATAGTAGTCCGCGGAAATTTTGATATCCTCACTGACACTTCCCTTCACCTGGCTAAAGTCTACCACTGAGATCAAAGGGTTTTGAACAGGATGGTCCAGCTCAAATAACTCGTAGAGGTTGGCCATCGTATGTAAATGCACAAATGTACTCATGGTGTGATTTTATAGTGTAAATATCATAAAATTAGATTCCAAACTGACTTTTTATTCCACTAATAAACGATTCATCAGCCAATTGCTGACGAAGACCGATCATCATCTCTGCGTCCTGCCCTGCCGTGTACCTCAATTGGTCCTTCCCATCAGTTGCCGCTTCATAAATAACTTCTGCAATCACGCGGGGTTCCGAAGCATTTTGAAATAAGTCCTGCATCGCCCCCATCACTTTTCCAATTAATGGTTGGTATGCGGTAAGCGTTTCATCATTGCTAAAATCTAGCGAACGTCCGGTAAAGTCGGTATCAATTGCGCCGGGTTCTACGATTTTTATTTTCCCGCCAAACTGCTCAACCTCATATGTAAGAGATTCGGAAATCCCCTCCACTGCAAACTTTGTCCCATGATACAATGCACCCAAAGGAAAAGCCATTTTGCCACCAATAGAGGATATGTTGATGATGGTGCCTCCTTCATTTATCCTGAAGTGTGGAAGTACAGCCCTGGTGACATCCAAGAGTCCAATCACGTTGGTATTGAACTGGCGAATGATGTGATCTCGGGAAAAAGATTCCAACGGACCATACGCTCCATATCCGGCATTGTTCAGGAGCGCATCAATCTTTCCAAATCTGTCTAAGCCTTCGGCAACTGCCGTATTGATCGTTTTGAGGTCCAGCACATCAAGTTTTGTGACCAGGACATTTTCCAATGCCTTCAACTCTGTGTCCTGTTCTGGTTTCCGCATAGTGGCAATGACGTTCCATCCCCTGGAATGAAATAATTTTGCAGTCTCTTTTCCTAATCCACTGCTTGCTCCTGTAATTAATATGGTCTTTTTCATATGTTCTTTAAATATGACCCAAATGTCGTTACTGAAGTTTGGCCAGAGATAAGACGAATTCCGGAGACCTGTATACTTATTACGGTATTTATTCCGAAGCCCGGTTCATCAAAATTTGGTAGTCGCTATTATTATAAGAGTTTCCTTATTTTTGTATACACCACTCATGGCCATACTGGTAAGGTCTGCGGCGCATGAATCAGTGATTTGAGGGATGAATAAATCGGAAATACCACGTTTTGAATTAGAAAGATTTGCAGAGGAGCACTTTAAGGTTCCATTTCTAAATGTTGAACACTATCCTATAGGTGGAAGTTATTTCATTGTAAAAAACCGTGATCAACATCCGGTAAATGATTATATCTCTGCCAACCGCCGGCAGTTTTTTAAGATTTTTCACATTACTGCCGGCACTGGAATTTTGACGGTTGGCCTCCATCAGTACCCGCTCAGTCCGGGAGATATTGCATTTCTGCATCCCGATGAAATTATGTCCTGGCAAACTACTTCCGACGAAACCGGAGGCCATTTCTGTTTGATTCATCCTGCTTATTTTGATCACGCAGAACATCTGCTGCAATTGTTCAGGCAATATCCGTATTTCAATCCTGCCAAAGCAGTAATACAACTACCCCCGGAAAAATCATTGATCATCGACCAATATTTTAAATCAATCATGGATGAAGCGGGCAGTCTCCATGATGATAAAAAGCAAGCGATCTTATTACATCTGCAGATGATTCTCCTCGAAAGCCAGCGGGCCGGGAAAACCCTCGCTGATGTTGCTGTTCCTGACAGTTATCGTTACATCTATGGTTTTTTAAATCTACTGGAATCCACATTTCAGATCAATGATCCGCAAAGCATCGTGAAGATTAAAACCGCAGCGGAATTTGCTGCACATCTCAATGTACACCCCAATTACCTGAATTCGCTGGTAAAAAATCAAACTGGCAAAACGTTAAGGGCGCATATTCAGGAAAGATTACTTTATGAGGCAAAGACCCTGCTCATCCAAACAGATTGGGACATCAGGACCATCAGTTACGTTCTCGGATTTGCTGAGCATGGCTCCTTCAGCTCTTTCTTCAATAAAAAAGAAAACATCCCCCCTTCTCAGTTCCGCGAAAATGCAGGTATGGCTTAAATATTTGAAACTCCTAAGTATCCCTGCGGTTTAAATAAGCAGCAAACGCCATCCACTGCGTTCCTTTGTTCCATATAATTTTGAACATATGGAAAATCAACAAAAGACATGGTTTATTACTGGCGCCTCACAAGGAATGGGACTGATCCTGACCCAACAGTTACTTGCTCAGGGTTACAATGTAGCAGCAACAGCAAGAAATCTGGTCACGTTGCAAAATGCAGTTGGAAGTTCATCCTCACAATTCCTCCCACTGCAAGTGGACATCTCAAATGAGGAAAGTGTTAAATCTGCAGTAGACGCTGCAATAGCAAAATTTAACCGCATTGATGTTTTAGTTAACAATGCGGGTTTCGGACTGATTGGTGGCATTGAAGAGTCATCCGCGACAGAAGTACAGTATAGTTTTGATGTTAATGTATTTGGTCTTCTCCATGTGACCAGACAAGTGCTACCATATATGCGTGAAGCTCAGTCGGGCCAGATTTTCAACCTTTCTTCTGTATTCGGACTGATTGCCGGTGCCGGATGGGGAATTTATTGTGCCACTAAATTCGCCGTAGAAGGTTTATCTGAAGCCCTGGCTCAAGAGGTAAACCCATTCGGTATAAATGTCACGATCATTGAACCTGGTTACGTGCGTACCAATTTCTTAAAAAGCAGCTCCATTGCGGTGCCAGCAAATCCAATTTCAGCATACACCGCTATTGCGGAAGAAAAACGCAAACACCTGGAAGATGTACCTGGCAATCAAATTGGTGATCCTGCAAAGATAGCAGCAGTGATGATCGAATTGTCAAAGTCACAAGATCCGCCGTTGCGTTTATTATTAGGTTCCGATGCACTTCAGTTTGCGGATTACAAAATACAAATGCTGCAAACAGGTATTGAAGCCAACAGAGCGCTTTCGCTGTCGACTGATTTCAAATAATTTATTCATTTAATAGAAACCACCGTTATTCATCATGCCTCTGATCTATTTGAACTGTTGAAGGAAGGTTTATTACTTAGAGGAACGAGTAGAGCTGGTACTGGTTCCTCTAATTTTTCAATGTTTTATATTGGATTAGGCTCAATTGAAAGATTGCCTAAATTCAAGAGGAGAAAGATTGGCCTTTGTTTGAACATTTTACTGAACGACTGACTGTGCTCGAACCCCAGTTCGTACGCGACTTCGCTTACGGAAAGGTTTGTTGTAGACAGTTTTTCTTTTGCGCACCCTTGGAACAACTTTTTCCGTAACCACTTGTTATAACAATAATTAATACGAGTTGAATACTAAGCTGCCCAATCATGAGTAAAGTCATCGGTATCATTGCAGGAAGCCTGCGCAAAGAATCATTTTCAAAAAAATTAGCTATAGCAGTTCGGGGCATGGCTCCAGAAGGTTTTGACTTCAGGATCATTTCCATTGCAGACCTGCCAATTTACAATCAGGACTTCGATGATAATAATGAAGTACCTGAGGCCTACACCGTTTTCAGAAATGAGGCAAATGCGTTAAACGGAATAGTTTTTATTACTCCTGAATATAATCGATCCGTTCCTGGCGTATTAAAAAACGTCATTGATGTAGGTTCCCGTCCGTATGGAAAAAGTGTCTGGGATGGTAAACCAGCGGCAATATTCAGCAACTCACCGGGAAATATTGCCGCTTTCGGTGCAAACCATCATTTAAGACAAAGTCTTGTTTTCCTGAATATGCCCATCATGCAGCAGCCGGAAGTCTATCTTCCAAACGTGTCGGACTTGTTTGACGACAGCGGTGACATAAAAGATGGAAGCACTAAGGATTTTCTGAAAAAGGCGATTGATGCATACATCGCGTTTTTCCAAAAAAACTCGAAGTAATGAACATACACAGGCCTTAAGAAACATTTGTCACAATGTTGAGGTATTATCCTTTAATCATAAACAAGACTTGCAATATTTGAGGGAAGTTCACATTTTAGCGTCCTTAACTGTGTCATATGCCTAAAACTAGTGTCTCTCACTATCATTTGTTCGAAAACGCTCCTTTACCTGCTGCAATACTCAATACGGAAAAGCTTAAACTCGAAATGGTCAATGAACACATGTTGGCAATGTGGGACAGATCTCCCGGTATCATTAACTCGCCACTATTGGAATTTCTTCCAGAATTGGTGGGACAACGGTATCCTTTGTATTTGGAAGACGTGATCCGTACAGGAAAGCCAATTCAGGAACAGGCAGCAAAGGTATTGCTGACCCGTTCAGGAAGGCAAGAAAGTGTTTTCATGGACTATAGTTACACGCCTCTATTTGGTGCAAATGGTAAACCAAATGCACTTTTAATTATGGCGACCGATGTATGTGAGCGTGAGATCAACAGGCTAATGGTTCAACAGTCCAGACGTGACTTACGAACGCTCGTAATGTCTGCTCCAATTCCCATGTGCATTTATACAGGTAAAGAATTTAAGGTTGAAGCTGTAAATGAACACATGCTGAACATTTGGCAGGGAAACTACAGCAAACCTACTCAAATCCTAAACCACGTTATGACGCACGGCAGACCTTACAAAACCACTATCGGGCATATCCAATATGCGTTTACTCCTCTAGGAGGCGATGGTGATAAGATAAATGGAGTATGTGTGATTGCCAGTCACACATAGACCGGTAAGTCAAGAAGGTAAAATTTATCCTCTGTTTAAAATGTAAGACCAGCATAGTCCTTAAAATCTTCGGTTTCCGCGTAGTCTTTGAAACTTTGGAGATCAGCTCGGATCATTCGTTCAAAAGCACCATTGAATAAAGAAGTGATCCCCCTGCCTACGCTTCCAGCAGGTGGAAAATAATCAATTTCGATGTGCAACTCTGTACTTGTCCCGTTCAGGGATTCCCGGAATTCAACCTTTCCGGCATTATCAATCATAGAATCCGCCAAAGATTGCCAGCCGATATATTCGTCTGTTTCTTCGCGGGTAATCTGAGCTGTCCAGGTCAAGTCAATTAAGCCGCCAGGCGTGTTTGCTGTCCACGTGGAAATTTCTGTATCCAGCTGTTCTACACTTTTCAAATGGGTCATAAATTTTGGGAGGTTAGAAAGATCACGCCAGAATGCATAGACTTTATCTTTTGGAGCATTTACAGTAATTTCTTCTGTGATGTTAATGGCCTGTGGATCTGTAGTATCGATATCCAGCTTTTTATAAACCGGGCATACGCCTGTAGCGCCACGATACAATAATAGTCCTGCGGCGGCGGCACCTTGCAAGCCCATAACAGGGTGTTTACCGATGTTTTTCAAGCTTTTATATAAAAGCCATCCGCCCGCGAGAGCAGATACAATCCGTTCGCCCTGGTCAATATTTTCTTTTCCTGTCGGGCTGAAATTCAGTTCCTTCAGGCTGTCGATGATTTGGTTGCTCAATTCGTTTTTCATGGAGATAGATTGATATGTTGTGTAGTACAGAACAAAAGCCCGGCGGCTAAGTTTTCAAAATATGTAAACTGATATCAGTTAGGTTGTTTAACAACCATCTATTTATTGATAAACAAAATAAACTATGAAAAATCCGGAAATGAATCAAAAGAAGATTAAGCGGCCATCATGGCGGGGTTTGCCAGTTCAATCAGGATTTCCTCACCCGTATAAATAGCAACGGGATTTTCCGATCGGTATAATATCTCTAACAGTTGTTTGTCATTCAGTCGTTTAACACAAGCCATGCAAAATCTTACTATGCGGTTTTAGAATGGCGATTTTTGTTGACGTCGCCGGGATGGACCAGCGCTAAAGTTAACAAACCAAGAATATAGGCTTTTGTTTTCAACAACTAAAAAGAATCTACGATTAGCCTAAGCGGGATCAACACTGGGATCACAATAGCAGCTTAAGTTTCAAATCGGAAAAGTGCATCTCAAAAGGTTCAATCATTTACTTTTCATGCTGTTGAAATGAGTTTAGATGACTCTTTTTATAATCTGATGGCGAAAATGAGGTTTTACTTTTAAACAACTTATTAAATGACTGCGGGTGTTCAAAGCCTAGGTGATAAGCAATTTCAGCTACAGTCATTTCATCTTTTGCCAGGTAGGTTTTTGCTTTTTCGATCAATTTTTCGTGAATCAATTGCTGGGTATTCAAACCGACAAGATTTCGTAACAAGTCGCTCAGGTAACGTGGGGTTACATTCAATTGTGCCGCAACAGCATTAACCGAAGGTAATCCTCTGATCAATGACCTGTCGTTGTTGAAATCATCTTCCAATTGTTGTTCCAGCCGGGCAAGCAGGTCATTGTTTACGGCTTTTCGTGTAATGAATTGACGCTCATAAAAGCGATTGGCATAATTGAGCAGCAACTCAATTTGCGAAATGATCACATCCTGACTAAACTTATCAATCCGCTCATTCAGCTCATCCTGAATAAAGCGATATATACTAAGAATGGTCGATTTCTCCTTTTCAGAAAGATATAAGGCTTCTGCAGCAGAGTAGCTAAAGAAACCGTATTGTTTGATGGCATAGTTCAACGGATAAGACCTGAGCAAATCGGGATGAACATGGAGTGTCATCCCACTATAGTCAGCTTCTTCATCCTGCATTCTCAACAGCTGTCCTGGTGCAATGAACGACATCCCTCCTTCTTCAAAATCGTAAAATCCCTGGCCATATTTCAATTTCCCTGAAAAACTAGTTTTGAAAGAGATCTTGTAGAAGTTCAGGATAATGCCCTGTTCAAAATCTTTAGGGTCAAAATGTGCATCTCCATAATTTATAATGCTGATGAGCGGATGTAATGGGGCTTGCTGCCCCATTGCTTTATGCAGCTGAGATAAGGAATTGAATACGACCGGCTGTTTTTTCATGGTATACAAATCTAATTTATTAGAAGCAATTCCTGTTGGCACCACTAACAGTTAAACAGGAATTACCTGAAAAGCTAAAAAATGAACTGGGAGCGGATTTTTGTAAACTGTCGTTCTGGTGTTAACTCCAGTCGTTCTTTGTATAAGGCAATGGCATCATTACCTGCGATGTACCTCAGCTGATCTTTACCATCTGTCGCTGCGTCATAGATGACCCTGGCTACCTCTTCCGCTTTTGTGTAATTAGCGATCTGATCTGCACTGTACCCCTCACTGACCTTAGTTGCCAATTGCCCATAAGCTTCATGCATGCTTCCCTGCATAGACCTCCCGGCGAAATCAGTCTGCATACCACCAGGCGCTACGACTTTCACGCGGATACCAAACTGGGCCAATTCATAAGCAAGGCCTTCGGAAAAGCCATCGACAGCAAACTTGGTCGCGTTGTAAACCGAGCAGGTCGGATATCCTAACAGCCCAAAGGTGGAAGTGATGTTGATGAAGGTACCTTTGTTCATTTTCCGAAAGTAAGGGATAAATGCCCTTGTAGTGTCAACCATACCAAAGAGGTTGGTTTGAACCTGTGTTTGAATCTGCTCATCGCTAAACGCTTCCAGCGGACCAATAAGACCATAGCCGGCATTATTCAGGACTACGTCTACGGAATAGTCTTCCAAAATATTAGCCACAGTTTTTTTGATTTGAGCGCGATCAGTGACATCCAGAGGCAATACCGTTACAAGAGGAAGACTTTTCAATTCATCTTCTTCTTGTGGTCTGCGCATCGTAGCAATTACATGCCAACCATTTGCCTGAAATAACTTAGCTGTTGCTTTCCCTAAGCCAGATGAGGCTCCAGTTATAAAAATTGTCTTTTGCATATTTTCTTGTTTTAATCGTACCATGCAAAAGTCAGTACTACACCATTGGCCGGATTAATCGAAAAGGTAAAATCCCTAGCCTAAATGACGATTTTAATCCATCAAAGTATGTTTTAAAATGATGGCAAAACTCATTAGCGAAGCGGGCGGTACTCATTTGGAGTGTTGCCAACACGTTTTTTAAATGCCTGATGAAGTGCTGGGTATATTTGAAGCCGAGTTCATAAGCGATCTGATTAATGGTTTTCTCCCCATCATATATCTTATTCTTGGCAACTTCTATCAACTTATCCTGGATGTGATCCTGAGCAGTTTTTCCGGTTTCCTTTTTAATTAAATCCGTAGCATGAATAGGGCATTGAAGTTCGAATCTGATGATTCAAACGGGACGCAGGAAGCGATAAATATCGGGGTTAAGGTGACGACCTATTCAACTGGTAATGTAAACCAGAAGGTGCTGCCTTGTCCTAAAACACTCTCCACGCCTATTTCGCCTCCGTGTTTAGTGATGATCTCTTTACAGATGTAAAGTCCCAGCCCAAGTCCGTTGTACGACTTTTCAGAATGACTGGCCCTGTAGTACCGGTCGAACAGGTTCGGCAAGACTTCCCCATCGATCCCTGGACCTGAATCGCTTACCAAAACCTTTGCAACATTATCTTTTGATGAGATTTTCAACCGAATTTGGTAGGATTCGGGCGCATATTTAACGGCATTGTTGACAAAGTTAACGATCACCTGATCGATGCGGTGTTCATCTGCATGGACAAGCAGCTCCTTTTCGCCTTCGAGCATCAGCTCATATTTCCCTTCCAATCTGACATGGTTGCAACACATACTCATCAAATCATGAAGATTGAAAGTGCTTTTCTCTAAATTCAGCTGGTCACGATTGAGTTTGCTCATGTTCAATAGCTCATCAACCATATATCCCAGCTTATTCATGCTTTTTGCCGACTGTTCGATCAACCTGATGTGCATCTCGGAATATGGCTTGTTTTTCATTCTTTCCAGTAATTGCAAGGAGGCCTTTAGCGAAGTGATCGGTGTCTTAAGTTCGTGACTGGCAATGCTGAGAAAATCATCCTTGCGCTGTTCAAAAAGTTTAGCCTCGGTAATGTCCATGGTCATGCCAACCATACGGTCAGCTTTGCCATTTTCATCATATCTTGGACGTCCATGCGCCTGGATCCAATGCACTGAACCATCGCGCCAGCGAATAGGATATTCCGTTTTATAAACGCCATTGGTCATCATCGCCTCCCTGACCAATCCTCTTACCCTTTCATGATGCTCAGGGAACATAGATGCAAACAAGTCAGCATAAGTGAATTCTTCATCGGGCTCATATCCGTAGTTGCGTTTAAATTGTGCCGTGCTGTCCATCTTTCCGGTGGAAATAGTCACCTCGGTAGAGCCCAGCTTACTTGCATCGAGTGCGATTTCCAACCTGGTGTTGACCTCAGAAAGATCATAAATGAGCTTCTCCAACTGATCCTTTGTACTAAGCAGTTCCTCATTTGTCGTCTGATATTCCTCATTTAATACAGCAAGACTTTCGTTGGACGCCTGGTATTCCTCGTTAATTGTCATGAGCTCCTCAGTAAGCCTCTGCTCAGCCATAGACTTTTCTTCCGCGATTTTCCAGGCCTTCATGCGCTGCGAAACCTCGAAAGCCGTATGAAGGATATATTTGGTACAACCATCATCTCCAAGTATTGCTTTATACTCAAAG
Source organism: Pedobacter sp. BAL39 (assembly GCF_000170795.1). Taxonomy (GTDB): domain Bacteria; phylum Bacteroidota; class Bacteroidia; order Sphingobacteriales; family Sphingobacteriaceae; genus Pedobacter. Next base: position 380,398 of record NZ_ABCM01000003.1, on the reverse strand, counting down.
TCAAAGTAAAAAGACTGCAGCTGACCATCCACCTCCAGCTTCGCTTCTTTATCCCTGGCAAAGTAGGTCTCGCCTGATCGCCAAACCTGTTGGAGTATACCGAAGAAAGGCTGGTCGATAAGCGCAGGAATGGCTTCGCGAAAGGATTTGCCGATCACACTTCTATCCTTACCCCACAACGATAACATTGCAGCGTTGGCAGTAAGTATAACGACATCCTCACCAGCATACACAGCGGTTGCATTTGGTGATTGGAAAAGTACCTGGAGCAATTCTTCTGCCTGGATAAAGTTTGGTGAATTCATAACTAAAATGGAGAATAACCTCAAATATAAGCTATAATCTATTAGAATCCATGCTCATAGTATGGATGGCAGGTCAAAAGTTAAGAGCAAAAAAGAATGTGCTGTTATCTAATTTATCAAACCTGTTCAGACAACTGGTGATATTATCAATTGATTAACATGCACTTAATTTATGCGTCTCGTTGTGCTATACCCTTACGGGTAAACTTTCTCATTAACTGTGTTTAATGATACCCTACCGGATACAATCATCAGGTGCCTGTCCTTCATTACCACCTTTTATTTTAGCTTTGCATAGCAGACAAGAAAATTACGATGATCAGAAAATCTCCCATAGAAAAAATAATTGCCCCGGTTAGCAGATTCATCCATTTAGAATATACCAGTGGCATTGTACTTCTTATCAGTGTGATCATTGCCATCATCTGGGCAAACTCTGCCTGGCATGAATTTTACCATCACATCTGGGAGATTGACTTTACTGTAGGCTTTGACACGTATGTGCTCAAACATCCGCTGCACGTCTGGATCAATGACGGGCTTATGGCCATTTTCTTTTTCGTCATTGGGCTGGAGCTCAAAAGAGAATTCATGGATGGCGAGTTGTCTTCTTTTAGAAAAGCGCTGTTACCAATGAGCGCAGCACTTGGAGGTATGCTTGTACCTGCACTTCTATATTTTGCCATCAATAGAGGTACTGATGCGGGCCACGGATGGGGAATCCCTATGGCTACCGATATTGCTTTTGCACTGGCCTTATTGTCTATGGCCGGAAAACATGTACCCACTTCTGTAAAGGTATTTTTATCGGCACTTGCTGTAACAGACGATTTAGGAGCTGTACTGGTCATTGCTTTTTTCTATACTTCAGGAGTAGATTTTAACGCCCTGGGGATCGCAGGCATATTTTTGCTGATCCTGATTGGTGGCAATTTGCTTGGCATCCGAAGCAGCCTTTTTTATCTCATTATCGGTATTGGCGTTTGGATTGGCTTTTTACTGTCTGGTGTACATGCAACTATTGCAGGTGTCCTGGTCGCATTCACCATCCCTGCAGTGACAAAAATAGACGAGGTTATTTATTCAACTAACCTCAGGAAACTGACGGATGAGTTTGAACAGGAAATCCCCAGCAACAGCACACTCACCACCCCTCAACAACACCAGACCATCCAACATGTAAAAAATCTGAGTCAGGCAGCGGAAACGCCATTGCAGAAGATCGAGCATGCCTTACACCCATGGGTGGCCTTTGGCATCATGCCTTTGTTCGCGCTGGCAAATTCCGGAATAGTAATCGGGGCAGATTTTCTTACCTCAGTAATCAACCCTGTTTCCATTGGAGTAACCATAGGCCTTGTGGTTGGGAAATTCATAGGCATCCTGTTTTTCACCTGGCTCATGGTCAGAACCGGCCTTGGCGCTTTACCCGAAGGCGCCAACTGGAGGCACATTACAGGGGTTGCACTGTTGGGAGGAATAGGCTTCACCATGTCGCTGTTCATCAGCGGACTGGCCTTCAAGAACCCCGAATTTGTAGATCAGGCAAAGTATGGAATCCTGATTGCCTCAGTATTGGCAGGAATCGTGGGAAGCCTTGTGCTCAGGAAAAAAGCGTAGCCTGTCGGTAAACGCGCTACTTCCTATATAAAGGGCACCGCTTCAGCAGATATTCCAGTGGGCTGCTATAAGAACCATCTGTATTAGACAGGAAGGCCTTATGACTCTGATTGTAAATGCTCGCATTGTTGTCCATATAGATATGCAAACTTACCGACACGTCGTAGCGTTGCACCGCATTGCTGGAACTGTTTCCATAAGTAGAGATTCCTTTTACGTCTTTATCGCCGTCACGTTTTACCTTTGCGTTGGAAGTCTCAGTTGTCGAGCTGGTTTGATAACCTTTGTTTTGCGTGACCGCCCCATCTATGACGTACTCAACACCAAGAACATCACAGATCTCCTTCATGGTGAAGTTCATCATTTTATCCTTAGTGACCCCGGCTTTGCCCAACAGCGCATTGGTGGTACGCGGATCCAATATGGTGTATCCTGCTGAATTTTTAGACAGGAAACCATAGGTATCTTCCTGCGCCTTAAAGCCGACTGCATCAGCCCCGGGCTGGTTGTCCATAAGATAGGTAAAGGGCAAAACGGCAATCTTGTTGTGATGGTCTGCCGGCGATGCAGACATAGTCACCGCATCATTCTGGCGTTGCTGAGCGGGCGCTCCCGCCGGACTGATCAGTTCAATTCTTCCACTGGCATGAACAATCCTTAGGATCTCAGACTTTTTAAATACATATTCGGCAGTTTCACCAGTGTAAACAAAAGTAACATCGGTGTCGGTGACCTTTACCACTTTACCCTTCATTTCTTCGCCGTTTGTCTTCTGGAGGATGTCTTCTTTAACAGCATTTCCAGATTGCGCATAGAGGCCGACAGAGAGGAAGACCAGGAACAGAAGTGTACAGATTTTTTTCATAGGAGATGATTTTAAACCTAAGATAAAGATTTACAAGAGAATACAAAAGGTAAACATTTCTTTAATAACTATAAATATATCAATACTTTTATAGTATCTGCTCCCCCAAAAGCAACTCTTATGATTGAAAGACTACTACGTCAATGCTTATGTCTCGTACTTTGTTGTTTAACGTCCCTTTCCATTCAGGCACAGCAAGCTCCTGTCAGAAAGGATAGCACGACGACAGACAGCATCGCACAAAGCTTTGTTGCAAAAATGCAGGCTAAAGCTAAAATATTTGCAAAGGAAAGTGCGGCTGATTTTGCGGCAGATAAAGCAGCAATGGCACAAAACAGAACGTTTGAAGAGCTTAAAAAAGCCATGCAGAAAGCGAAGAGCTACCTGCGCACAAGCATAGATACCAACCGCATAGAAAGTGGAATCAAGTTGATTGAAAAGGATTTTGTCATTGCCGGTGATGGTGTACTGACCAACAGGGGTTCCGCCCAGACCTTCAGGAACCTGACTGCGACATCAAAGATCACTGCAGAGCTGCTCAGCAAAGCGCTCGAAAGAAAGGTAATGCTCGACCAGCGTCAGCAGCAACTTCACACCTTCCGTTATCAACTGGACTCCCTCCTGAGCGTCCCTGCGTTATTCCAGTTCCCTGCAGATTCAGTCTCGCTGATCAAATACATACAGCAGATCGGTGTGATGAATTACGACGTTCATCCAGTAGATAGTATGCTGAAGCAGACCAGTATAAAGACGCAGACCCTGCTCAACCAGACAAACATGCTGGTCTTTAAACTGCAGACAGCCCTTGAAGAAATTGCAGTCTATCAAAAAGACCTTGCCAGCAACAGCTTTAAAAGAGAGTTTGAATACCTATGGAATCCGGCCGTCAGCTATCGCCCCTTTGGCGAGATCCTCGGACAAGCCTGGGCGAAAGCCTGGCTCACATTGGCCTTTTACCTGGAAAACAATGTGGGTAAGCTACTGATCCTCGCATTAATTGTCTTTTCCTCATTTCTTTACCTACGCTCGCTGAAAAACATCTACAAGGAAAATGAGCTCCTTGTTAAAGATTTTGAGGGGCAGCTGGTACTGCGCTACCCTATATTCTCCAGCATACTGCTGAGCGTTAACATTTTTCAATTCATCTTCCTATCACCGCCGTTTATCCTCAATGTACTTTTCTGGACGATCTCCTGTATCTGCCTGAGCATGTTGTTCCGAAAGTTCATCAGCAAATACTGGATGCGGGTATGGCTGCTGATGGTATGCCTTTTCCTGGTCACCGCTTTCGACAACCTCATACTTCAGGCCTCCAGAACAGAACGATGGATGATGCTCCCCCTTGCATTGGCGGGAATGCTGAGTGGGATCATGATTTTATGGAGAGGCAATAGAGCGGAGTTGAGAGAAAAGATGATCCTTATCTCCATAGCTTTCATGACAGTACTCGAATTTGGCTCCATAATCGCAAATGGTCTCGGCAGGTACAACATGGCCAAGACACTCCTGATCAGCGGTTACCTGAATGTTGTCGTTGCCATACTTTTCCTCTGGACCATCCGCCTCATCAATGAAGGTCTGCTGCTGGCATTCAGTGTTTATACGAGGCAGGACAAAAAACTTTTCTACCTGAATTTTGATAAAGTAGGAAAAAAAGTACCCGCTCCATTTTACATATTGCTCGTCGTTGGATGGGTCATTCTATTTGGACGTAACTTTGCCGGTTTTGAGTACCTCTCCGGGCCCTTTCGCAACTTCTTTGAATCGGAGCGTACATTGGGCAGTTATACCTTTAGCATCAACAGCCTGGTGTTGTTCTTTGTCATTATGGGGGTTGCGGTCATCGTCTCCAAAGTAGTTTCATTTTTTGCTTCTGATGGCCATCTGGTGCACAATAAAGATGAGAAAAATACCAGACAAGGCATTGGCAGCTGGCTACTACTTGTAAGGATTACCATTCTGAGCATTGGCTTATTCCTGGCCATTGCGGCGGCAGGCATACCGATCGACAAAATCACCATTGTATTGGGTGCCTTAGGAGTGGGTATCGGCTTTGGTCTGCAAACCATGGTGAACCACCTGGTAAGCGGACTGATCATCGCCTTTGAAAAACCGGTGAATGTAGGTGACATTGTAGATGTAGACGGGCAGGCAGGAACGATGAAGTCTATCGGTTTTCGCAGCAGTGTGATCACCACCTGGGATGGCGCAGATGTAGTGATGCCAAATGGCGATCTGTTAAATTCACATCTGGTCAACTGGTCGCTGGGCGGCAATAGGAAACGTGTATCGATCTCCATTGGAATCGATTATGATGCAGATCTGGAAATGGTCAAAAAACTACTGCTGGATATCCTAAATGAAGAACCGAGAATTCTAAAAAAGTCTCCTCCATTTGTACAGTATGAACAGTTTGGTACGAGCACGATAGACATCAGGCTTTTCTTCTGGGCGAAAGATTTCAGAGAAGCGAATGCCGTTAAGAGCGACCTTATCATCTCCATTACCGCGACGTTCCGCAAAGAAGGCATCAAAATTCCTTTTCCACAGCACGATATACACATTCAAGGCCCGGGCTTAACCGATGAAAAAAAGCCTTAAAAAGCAAAGAGCTCAGGTAACCAGCCCGAGCTCTTCTTTTTTCAACTAAACCTAAACGTATAAATACTAACCAAATATTTATGCAGCAAAAGTAAGACACCATCATTATTTCAATGTTAAGTGATCATAAAATGTAAAATTTACATTTTGTATCTTTAAAAGATTAGTCCGCGATACTTCTATGATTTATACCCGAATACTTCCCCTCAGTCTGTTTATATTTTTCTTTAGTTTCAGCTGTATTGCACAGCAGACGCAAGGCACATCCAGCTCGGACAGCTCCGCCATAAATGAGGCTTTACTGTTGAAGGATGAACAGCAAAAAAGAATAGACTCGCTGGTTAAAGTGCAGCTGAAAAGAGAGTTGACCACTGTTTCCGGAAACGCCAAACGTACGGAAGAACTGGAGGCACAGTTACGCGGAATTGCAGCGGCAGACTCCCTCAGAAATATTGCGCAGTTAAAAAAACTGAATGCCCTGAAAAAGACGACTATTGGATATCCTGCAAAGCTCAACCTGGACACCCTGTTTTTCATCTTTACCAGAACAGGGTCTTTCAATGCTCAGGAACGCGCCAATGCCATCTCGGCCAAGGTGGAAAAATTATACAAAGATCCCTTTTTTAAACCTGACTCCCTGGTAATTGCCGAGAATGAAGGTAATTTTGACATCATCTACAACAATGCTGATGTGATCATCAGCGTAGGCAGTCTTGACGGGCTCTGGTTTGGAAAGAGCAATGCCCAGCTGGCCAAAGAATACCTGGGCATCATCAACAAAAGCATTGCAAAAGAACGTGAATCGCATAGCCTGACCAGTCTGCTGAAACGCCTGGGACTCGTTGCCTTGATTTTCATATTGCTCATTATTGTCGTATCTGTCGTCAATAAGCTCTTCCGGCGGATTGCTCAATTCATCTCTGCCAACAAAGAAAGTTACCTGAGGGGCATGAAATTGAAAAAGGTCAAAATCATTACCGCAGATCACCTGGAATCTGCGCTACTCCGATTAACTACCATCGTAAAAATACTGTTCATCATCCTGATCATCTACCTCTCCCTTCCGTTGCTTTTCAGTCTTTTTCCTGAAACCGAAGCCTGGACGGGTACGCTATTGAGCTGGATTTTAGGCCCGCTAAGATCAGCGGCCAAGGCCGTGGTCGACTACCTTCCGGATTTCTTTAAGGTCGTGGTGATTTACTTTATATTCAGATATCTCCTAAAAGGCGTCAGGTACCTGTTCTATGAAATCAAAAGAGGCAACATCCAGCTGAGGGGCTTCCATGCGGACTGGGCGATCCCCACCTTCAACATCCTGAGGTTCATCCTCTATGCCTTCATGCTGGTACTGATCTTCCCTTTTTTACCAGGTTCCAGTTCCCCAGCGTTTCAGGGAGTGTCGGTGTTTCTGGGAATCCTGATCTCGCTGGGCTCTTCCAGTGCGATTACCAACATCGTAGCGGGATTGGTGATTACCTATATGAGGCCTTTCCGCGTTGGCGACAGGGTCAAGATCGGTGATGTGGTAGGCGACGTTATTGAAAAAACCATGCTGGTCACCCGCATAAAGACCATCAAAAATGAAGACATCACCGTACCTAATTCGATGATCCTGTCCAGCTCTACGATCAACTACTCCAGTCATACCAAAAATGAGCGTCAGGGTCTGATTGTGCATTATACCGTTACTGTTGGGTACGATGTTGCCTGGCAGCAAGTGTATCAGCTCCTCATCGAAGCCGCCTTAAAAACAACCCATGTGTTATCTGAACCTCAACCTTTCGTATTACAGATTAGTCTGGATGATTACTATATTTCTTATCAAATCAACGCCTATACTAACGAAGCCAATAAACAGGCGCTGATCTACAGCAACCTGCTGGAAAACATCCAGGACGTGTTTAAACAAGCCAACATTGAAATCATGTCGCCAAGTTACCATGTAGTCAGGGATGGAGGAAAAGAGCAGCGTTAAAGTGGAATTGTAAAATAAAAAGTGGAGCCTTTCCCCAGCTCACTTTCCGCCCAAATTTTACCCCCATGGCGCTGAATGATCTCTGCGCTCAGGTACAGGCCAATGCCAAAGCCACTGATGTTTCCTTCTGTCACATAGCGGGAGCGAAAATAACGGTCAAACAACTTATTGATCTCCTCCTGCGCAATACCCATTCCTTCATCTTTGACACTCACCTGCACATACCCGCCAATGTATTCACATTTCACCCATATTGAACTCCCTGCCACAGCATATTTTACTGCATTACTCATCAGGTTGTTGATCACCTGGCCAATCTTATTTCTGTCCGCAACAATCACCATTGGAAGTACCGGCGCATAAATAATGTGGTGGCTGCTGAACATGGTCTTAGATTCCTCTTCAGATTCTTTCAACAGTCCGGCCATGTCAAAGGGTTTACGTTCAATGAATATTTTACCAGATTCAAGTCTGGAAACGTTAAGAAAGCCATCGATCATCGTCGTCATTTTTTTAATCTGGCTGACGGACTTTTCAAGGATTCCGGTTACAAAGGCGTTATCCTGCGCCCTGGCGTTTCTTTCCAGAATCTGCAGATAGGCCTGTACAGAGGTAATTGGTGTCTTGAGCTCATGGCTCACCATGGCAATAAAATCATTTTTGCGATGCTCATCCTGCTTCTGCACAGTCACATCCATAACCACTGCATAAATATCGGAAAAATTACCTTCATCGTCTGGACGAACCTTTCCCACAACCCTCATCCACCGCCGCTCTCCCGTCTCCAGATGGCGAATGGCATAGGTGCTTTCTATTGGATGACCGAAGTTACGCGCATTTTCCATCACGAGGATAACGTCGTCGACAAACTCGGGTTCTACGGCGCTGATCACCATCTCCCAGCTAAGCTCCCCGGACAGCGGAAGCCCGAAAAGACTACGGTAACGAGCTGACAGTTCCGCTTTTCCAGTTTTCAGGTTCAGGCTGCAACTACCAAGTTCTCCGGCATTAAAGGCCGACTGCAGGTTTTCCTCACTATCGCGCAACCTGGTATTGACCTCCTCCATGTGCTGATTGGCCGTCATCAGTGCTTTATTGATATATTCAATTTCCAGCAGTCGTTGTTTCTCCTCTGTAAAATCCACACTGGAGCAAATGTATCCTTCAAAGGACTCATCTGCATTAAACCGGGGAGATCCCCGGTGTCTTAACCAGCGATACTGGCCTTCAGCATCCAACAACCTCAATTCAGTAGCAAAGGGCTTACGTTTCTCGAGCGAGTGGATGTATATGCCATTTGCCTTTTCGTAGTCTTCCGGATGAATCAGCTCCTCCCAACCTGATTCCTGCATGTTTGCCAGTGATTTCCCCGTGAACTGCAGCCAATCGCCATTCATATAGTCCAAATTCCCCTTCAGGTCAATCGTGGAAATCATTATCCCACAGCCTTCGGCCATGGTGCGGAACCTGGTCTCGCTTTCCTGAATGGCCAGGTTGAACTTAATCTGTGGTGTCACATCAATAGCAATTCCAAGGACTCCGGTAACTACCGTTCCATCATAAAGAGGACGGTAGAGCACGTCGTAATAACCAGCCTCCAGCTGCCCGTCTTTTTCCAGAAACACCTCCTCTGCCCTAAGCTCCAAAGGCACCCCCGTCCGGTAAACGCCGTAAAGTACATCTACAATAGGCTGCCCCTTGATTTCGGGCACCCCTACCACTAAGGGCTTTCCGATGATATCAGCAGTTTTCCCCAGAAACTTCAGCATCGATTCATTGACAATCTCAAAAGTCATCTCCTCACTCCTAAATACCTGCATTGCAACGGGACTTTGTTCAATCAGATCGCGATACTTACGTTCACTGATCTCCAGCTCCTGCGTTCTGATTTTAACATTATTTTCCAAACTGATATTCAGTTCTTTCAAATCGTGATGAACCTGGTCAAGTTCCAGGTTCAGGGAGTTTACTTCAAATTTGTATTCACGCTCAGCACTTCTGCTTTCATCCAGTGCTCTTCTGGTCAGCACCTGATCAGTTACATTTGTGGCAAGCTGAATGATGTACTGTATATCACCATCTTCATCGAGTATCGGAGTATGACTGGGATCCCAGTAGCGCTGAATAAACTTACCTGGACAACTGAGGTCGGGAACATCATAGCGCTGGATCTTCATTACATGTTTTTTCTTTGTCCTGATGACTTCCTGAAGCGAAGCATTAATATTCCTGACACCATCCGCATCGGGTAATTCCGGATTATTCGGAAAGGCATCAAAAATATGCCGGCCCACAATCAGCTCCCTGGTGTTTTCTGTCGCTTCGAGATAGAGATCGCTCGCAGTGAGGATATAGAGATCCGGTGTGAGCACGAGAAACATACTTGGTGCCGATTCCAGTGCTTTTAGTGTATCCACAGAGGGCCCTTTTTTCATCATTTGGTTTAAATTTACTGGATAACATCTGCCACTGGTAGCCTTACAAGACTTGCTAGCCAGAATCAGCTCACTAACATGCTAAAATACGTCTTGGTTTTAAAATTACCAGATTAAATACAGGTCTCAATCAATTTCATAACGTACTTTCCTAAAACAACTTTTTCCAGGGCATAGTTGTTGTTTACAATATGACATGAAAGGCGCAGCAGTACAGTTAGCAAAATGGGTAGCTTTGAAACATCAGCATCAGCTCATCAAAAAGACAAACGAACCCTACTTTAACCACCTTCTTGCGGTGGCCCGGATGTCTGCTCCTTTCGAAGAATATGGTTACGAGATCGGCCTTTGCCATGACCTGCTTGAGGATACCAATACCGGTAGTGCGGAGCTGTTAGATCAGTTGCTCAGCTTTGGCTATTCTGGTCAGGAAGCGAGGCTGATTACAACAAGCGTAGTGGAGCTCACTGACGTATATACTCCCTCAAATTATCCTGAGCTGCGTAAAAAAGAGCGAAAGGCAAGAGAGTCGGCGCGTCTTGCAGCAATCAGCGCTTCCGCCCAGACCGTAAAATATGCAGACCTCATTTACAATCTCCATTGGATGTTAAAGCACGATCGTAAACATGTAAAAAAATACCTTAAAAAAAAGCGATTGTTATTGAATAGCCTGAATAAAGGGAATGAGCAACTCAGAAAGAAAGCTTATGATGATATTGAACTCGGATTTGACACCATTAAATAAGCAAAAGATCTTTCCAGCGTCATCATTTAATTCCCAATCCAAAGAAATCTTGTACATTCGATACAAATGCGCCATATATTTGGGCCAGCTAGCGGTAATTAATCAACATGGGGAGAACAATTCATAAACTGATCAACGAGACTGAGCTCTTTGCAAGTCTTGCCGGTGGTGATGAAAAAGCGTTTGACGTCATTTATCGCCATTTTAGCAAGCGGCTATTTCCTTACGTTCAAAAACTGGTCAAAACGCCCGAACTTACAGAAGAGCTCATTCAGGATATTTTCGTGCAGTTATGGATCAACAGGAGCACCTTTGTTAATGTACAGCACCCTACCTCCTATCTCTTCAGCATCGCAAACAGGCAAGCTTTAAAGTACCTCAAGAAAGTAGCCAACGACGCCAGGATACTCAAAAGCATCACCGACCATGCCGAAACATCCAGCAACGACACGGAGGAACAAATCATCCTGCGCGAAAGCAAGGAAGCGATCGACCTGGCTGTTGCGCAATTACCCGATCAACGCAGGCTCATCTGGGAGCTGAGAAGAAACGAAGGTCTAAGCCATCAGCAGATTGCAGAGCGGTTGAACATATCTAAGAATACCGTTAAAAACCAGATGGTACATGCACTGAAACACGTGCGTAATTTTCTCGACAAACGCTCCGGACTACTGACCGGATTAATAATTATACTACTGGACAGCAGACGTTTATAACTTTTTTAATTTTATGAATAGTCCTATTCATGTTCTTATAGTACTTATCTATTAAATACCAGGATTAATCTCCTGCCGTCATCAACGATAAGAAAATGCAACCAGACTCACCTTCTATTCAAATATTATTTACAAAGTACATCAATGGCGAAGCTTCTGCTGAGGAAACAGCACATCTGTTTCAGCTCATTGAAGAAGATCAACATGATACCCAGATCAGTCTGCTCTTAGCTACTGAACTCGACGATACAGAGCCAGAAGAACAGTACAACCCTGCCTGGGAGCTTACCTTGGCAAAAATCAAACAGCAGACATTGGAGTTGCCCATGACGTCACTTCCACATGGTAAAACCAAACTATGGCCTCGCATTGCGGGTATCGCTGCAATGGTAGCGCTGATGGCTATGGGTATTTACTTCTTCAGCTACAATCAGAAAACACCAACTCCAGATTACCGCCACCTCCTTGCTAATGACATCGCACCAGGAAAACTTGGTGCTACACTGACATTAGCGAATGGCGAGAAGATCAGGCTAAGCGACGCCGCCAATGGAGAGATTGCCAAAGAATCAGGTATTTCCATTTCTAAAACTGCAGATGGCCAGATTGTCTATCAGCTGCAGTCGGCCACCGGAGACCAGGACAAAGTCAACACCTTAACTACCGCAAAAGGTGAAACTTTCATTTTAACCCTTCCCGACCAGACTAAAGTGTGGCTAAACGCTGCGTCAAGTCTGACCTATACGGCTAACCTCAGGGATAAAGGAGTACGGAGGATCAGACTTTCTGGAGAAGCTTATTTTGAAGTTTCCAAGGATAAAGAACATCCCTTCATTGTAGAAAGCGGCGATCAGCAGGTAGAGGTTCTGGGCACACATTTTAATGTGAATGCCTATCCCGACGAGAAAGTTTTCAGGACGACCTTGCTGGAAGGTAGTGTGAAAGTATCCGAATACGGGCAGACAAAACTGCTGACACCGGGTAACCAGGCCTCGAATGCAGGCGGCAGCATTCAGCTGGGTGCTGTTGACACCGACCTTGCCATAGCCTGGAAAAGCAACAACTTCATTTTTGACCGACTAGACATCAAAGAAATTATGCGCACGATAGCGCGCTGGTACAATGTGGAGGTGATTTATCAGGGGGACATCCCTACCGATACCTTCTGGGGATCGGTATCGCGTTTCGACAACATTTCCAAGGTGCTGATCCCACTAGAGGCAACGGGAAATGTGCACTTCAAAATTGAAGGAAGAAAGATTTATGTATTCAACTAACGGCTTTGCGCTGTGCAACATCAGCCAGGGTCAATTTATAAACTATAATTAAAACCATATGGGGAGAAATATACGACAGCAGAGCTAAGGCTACCTAACCAGAGGTTTTAGGTAACCATATCCCGATTGGAGTCGGAATATGGTCGATCTGGCCTCGACAATAAATCATCAACTGAACCGCAGCTGCCCAGAGTTTGGACACCAAAGGCAACATGCAATAAACCAGACAAACAAACTTAGACAATACTGCTCATTAAAGCAATATTGAAGGTCTCTCATTTGGCCGCTAAGTTCTTGTCACAAACGACATGAAGTGTTAAAAAACCTAAACCTACAACGGGGTATGCCGAAAGGCTATATCCATAAAATCTGGCTGATAATGCGATTAACCACCGTTATTTTAATAGCTGCCATCATGCAGGTCAGTGCTTCCGGCTTTGCACAGAAAATCAGTTTAAACAAATCCAACGCTTCACTGGAAGACATCATCAGGGACCTCAAAAGGCAATGCAACTGCAATTTTGTGGTGCCCGGAGCGCTCCTCGATAAAGCAAAGTCTGTAAACATCAAGGTCAGGGATGTGGCTTTCGAAAAGGTATTGGATCAGATTTTCGAGAATCAGCCCATCACCTACGAAATCAACAACAATACCGTCACCTTAAAAGCAAAACAGCGGACCTTATTCGAGAATATCGTTACCCGTCTCCTTGCCATTGACGTGTCTGGTAAAGTGGTAGACTCACTGACCGGTAGTCCCCTGGCGGGCGCTACTGTAATTGTCAAAGGACAACAACAAGGTGTCAGAACTGCTAAAGACGGATCCTTCACGTTAGGTAATGTGGAAGAAAGGGCAACCATCCTGATCAGATACACGGGTTACAAAACCAAAGAACTCGCTCCCTCAAGGGATCTGGGCACCATCCGTATGGATTATGCTGTAGGCAACCTGCAGGAAGTTGGCGTTACCGTAAACACCGGTTATCAGCGCATCAAACCCGAGCAGAGCACCGGTGCTGTTTCTCAGCTCAGCACCAAAGAATACGAGGCACGGATCAGCACCAATTTCCTGGATGGATTGGTAAACAGGTTGCCAGGACTGATGATCAACAACAATGTGATGTTTAACAGCACCATTCCTGGTGGTGCAGCCTCCTCGAGGGCACTGTTCAACATCCGTGGAATTTCCACCATGTCGGCCAACCAAAGTCCCTTGATCGTTATTGATGGTTATCCCACGGAGCTGACAATGGACATGATTGATCCCAATGAGATCAAGTCCGTCACCATCCTGAAAGATGCCGCCGCGGCCACCGTTTATGGCGTACGGGCATCTAATGGAGTCATCGTTATTGAAAGAAAGCAAGCTTCAATTGGCAGACCTATTTTTAATTTCAGGGCTACTACGGGCATCACACCAAAAGAAAATTTCAACAGGTACAGGTGGGCCGATAATGCCTCTGCTATTGTAACCGACTATCAAAGAACCACACAGGCTGCAAATGTAAATTCCGGAACATGGGGGTTATTATCTACAGATGGAACTCAGGGCGGAGTACGACGCTCACCGGTGTATTACATCCTCGCAAAACAAGCTGCCAACATCATCAGTGCCGATCAGGCAGCGGCGGCATTTGCAGAGTATTCCAGCTATGACAACATCGATGACTACAGCAGGTTGTTTTTACGGAACTCTGTCACGAACACCTATAACTTTAACGTTTCCGGAGGTAACGACAATGCCCTGTATTACGTTACTGCAAACTACACCGGCAACCGCAACCCGCAAGTTAAATCAAATGACAACAGGTTCTCTCTTTCTGCGCGCAGCACCATCAGGTTCACAAAACGCCTTGGCCTGGAGCTGACCACAGATTACCAGGAACAACGTTTCAATGGTGCATCAGTACCGGGAATTACCGACGTCTATCCATATGAACGTTTTGAAGATGTCAATGGCAATCCAGTTTCTATCATAGGTTCCAGCATCGCCCCCGGCTACAACAGCTACATCATGTCGCAAGGGCTGGAAGATCATGCGTACCACCCGCTGATTGATATGGATGAAATCAGCGACAAAACACATGCCGTCAACAACCGCATCACCGCCAATTTTAAGTATGATATTGGTAGTGGCTTTGACATGACCTTCGGTGGGATTTATGAAACTTCACGTAGCGACTACAAGCACAATGCTTCTGAGAGATCTTCTGAAACCAAACAGTACATCAATAGTTATGTGGTGAGGAATGCCGACGGAACTTTTAAATATTACATTCCTAAAGGTGGATTCCTCCGCCAGACGGCCTCCTCCACATCAAGTTATACTGCCCGTGCACAATTGAATTACAACAAACAGATTGCCGGAGACCATTCCATCAACGGGATTATAGGTGCCGAGGTAAGGAATCTGATTGAGAAAAGCAATACTGCTTCTTACTTTGGGTATAACGATGAGACCTTATTGCAGCAACCAGTAGACTATGCTGCCATCAACACCGCAGCCATCAGAGGTGCGTTTTTACTGGGTGCTCCTTTTCAGGGACAGAATGCATACGAATCGCTTTTTAATCAGCAGTATGTAGAAGATCGCTTTTTGTCTGGCTATGGTAACGTTGTTTACTCTTATAAGAACACCTATTCGCTTACGGGCAGTATCCGCATAGACCAGTCTAATCTTTTCGGTACCAATCCAAAATACAAATACAAACCGCTATGGTCTGCAGGCGCTGCATGGAACATTCATAAGGAGGACTTTATGGAGAATGCCGACTGGATCAAACAGCTTAAGCTTCGTATGGCTTATGGATTTAATGGAAATGTGGCCAAGTTATCCCTTCCAGAGGTCATTGCACGTGCAGTACTCAATAACAACACCGCCCCTACCAGTCAAGCACTTAGGTTGGTGTCTTATGCCAACAGCAGTCTACGTTGGGAACAAACGAAAAATTTCAACACCGGTCTTGATTATCAGATCTTCAAAAACATCAGCGGAAGTATAGATTATTATCAGAAGAAGAGTGACGACCTGCTGGGCAATTCCATGATTGATCCTACAATTGGCGTCAGCCCTACCCTGATCAACAAAGCCACCATCAAAAACAATGGGATTGAATTTGCCTTGCGTGCCGATTGGATTGCGACCAGTAAAGTGAACTGGAATACAGGTATCGTTGTTGCACGTAACACCAGTAAAGTACTGGACGTTCTTCAGAGAGGAAGTTTTGCACCTGAGGTGCTGAATGCACTGGGATATGTGAAGAATTACCCGGTAGGTGCAATGTTCTCTTATCGTTATGCAGGATTGGATTCCGCGGGATATTCCCTGATCAAAGATGCTGCAGGCAACCTATATCACACCAATGACAACAGATCAGGAAATCCTACCCAAAAACTGATGGCCAGCGATACCTCTGGTGTTAGTCATTATTCCGGTTCATCCATCCCTACCATCAACGCAGGCTTGAGTAACCGGGTAGATATCGGCAACTTCTACATCTTCTGCATGATCAATTATTATGGTGGATTTAAAGTCAGGGTTCCGCGCGCTAATCCTGCATCTCCCAGACCATTGGAGGGATCAGGTAATTATTGGAAAACAAGAGGAGACGAGAACATTACCGATGTCATGTCGCTACCAGCGTACTTCAGTGCAAACTCTAACAACGCCTATAACTATGCGGATAGCTACGTGGTAAACGGGGATTACATCACTCTTGCTGACCTGACCGTTTCATACAGCTTCGACAAAAGCAACTTCATCAAAAAGGCTGGCTTTAGTCATTTTGAACTCAAGGCCCAGGCCTCGAACCTGCTTACCGTAGGCATGAACAAATACAACTTTAGCATGGCTACCGGAGGTTATCAGAAATCGTATCTGACCCCCACATACACCATAGGTCTTTTTACCACCTTTTAAACTGTACGCAAATGAATCACTATAAATACAAACTTATTCAGTTGATGTTCTGTTGCCTGATATTTACCGGATGTGATAAATACCTGGACATCAAACCAAAGGGAACACAATTACTTTCTACAGTTACTGATTACGACCAATGGTTAAATGACGAGACCCTTTTTTACGGTGTCGCCCAGCCATACGCCATCATCAACTATCTTGGCGATAACGTCGATTTGATCAGTGTCGCCAATCCTCCAGCCTTGGAGCCCGAACTTATTTACACCTGGGCACCGCAATTTGCATTCGATTTAAATGTCAGCCCCGCATTCTGGGGAGATCATTACGGGAAGATCAATCTCTTCAACACGGTGCTCGTAGGTATCGATGACGCTACAGGGGGCACCAACGGCCAGAAAAGAAGTTTAAAGGCAGAAGCATTGCTGGGACGTGCGCTGGAATATTTCTACCTGGTTAATGAATACGGCAAACCTTATGATGCATCAACTGCTGCCCAGGATCTGGCAGTGCCTTTTTTAACCTCAAACGACGTCACTCAAGAGGTTCCACCAAGAAGTACGGTGGCAGAAGTTTATCAACACATCATTAATGACATCAATACGGCCATTCCGGACCTTCCCGTCGACAACAGTGCAAACAGGTTTCGCGGCTCCAAAGCCTCGGCTTATAGCCTGCTGGCAAGGGTCTACTTTTATGCAGCAAATTATCCCGAAGCTCAGAAAAATGCAGAGATGGCTTTAACAAATAGCAGGGCCGTGATGATTGATTATAATGGTGCGCTTCCTTCCACCAACATTCTGGGAACCCATCCCGATGTAATTTATGGAAGAATGGTCATTGGTCAAGCTCCAGCTACACTTGATTTTATGCGTTCTTTCGCGAGCAACGATCTTCGCGTCAGACAGCTATACAGAAGCACAGACGGTTATCGGTTTACCACAAGGGGGGCTACCACGTATTTCCCAGCTGCGATCAATCCAATATTGACTTATACCAACACAGGAACGTCCTTTCAGGAAATGAAGTTAATCGTAGCGGAATCTGCGGCACGTGCCAACAACCTTTCGCTGGCGCTTCAGTACCTGGATGATGTACGCAAAAACAGATTTGCCAAAGCCAGCTATGTACGCTTCAGCTCAGCAGATCAGGAGGAAGTTCTTCAGGAAGTACTATTGGAGAGAAGTCATGAGCTGCCCTATAATGGCCTGCGCTGGTTTGACATGCGCCGTTTAGATAAGGAAAACAAAATGGGAACCGTCAACAGGTACAACGTTCAGGGTGATGTCATCGCTACCCTGGAGCCTCATAGCAATCGTTATACCTTACAGATACCACTCCAGGTAATGAGCTTTAACCCAGGCATGCCACAGAATCCATAACCTTAAAAAAAGAAAAGATGTTTAAAACCAAAATAATCCTATTCTGCTCGTTAATGGTATTTTTAACGGCATGTAGTAAGGAGGATGCTCCTGAAACTTTACCAGAAAGCAGTGTTACCTTTCAGCTGGCGGCTGGTAAGGACACACTGGAAATGCCAGTCTCCATATTGAAGGATTCCCTGATCTTACTGGAATTGAAAGCAAACCTGACCGCTGCGACATCTTCGGATGACCACTGGGTGGAATTTGCTGTGGACACTACCAAGATTACCGAATACCGCAACCGTTTTGGAAATGCACTGGTATTACCTACCAGTGCCTATCTTTTTCACAAACAGATGACCCGCATTCCTGCAGGATCAACAGTTTCCGAATCGGCAGAGCTCAACATCGGGCAACAGACAAAACTCACGGAATACAGCACTTATGTATTACCTGTTGTAATCAAATCTGTGGATGGCAAACCCGAAGGCGCCGCCTCGAGTCGGGTCATCTACTATGTGTTCAAAACCGGCAAGCCTTTGTTTGTGAGCAAAACAGGCTGGACCATCGAGGACTTTTCCTCACAAACTGGCACGTTTGCGCCTACCACCCTACTGGACGCCAACAACCTGACTACCTACTGGGCTTCCAACATCCAGCAGCAAATGCCGCAATGGGTGACCATAAACTTCAATAGAGAAGTGACCTTTCTGTCCCTCAATTACTATATACCGACAGCATTGCGATACCCTACGCTGGGCGGTTATCCGACCTCTATAAAAATAGAGACCAGTACGGATGGTATAACCTGGACAGACAAAGGCACGTATGCCGGCAACATTGCCGATAATATGCAATCTATCGCTGTTGGACCTACAACCGCCAGCTACCTGCGTTTTACAGCTCTTGCCGCAGTAAAATACGCCGCCGCGTACGATGCGATATTTATCAGCGGCATAGCCCTGGTACCATAACCATTAACAATAAAACGAAAATCGAAATAAGATGATTAAAAAATGTATTCTGGCAGCAATCTGCTGCCTCCCCCTGAGTCTGATGGCCCAAAAGGGTTTTACCATCAAAGGAAAGATTGGTACACTTAGCGCACCTGCAAAAGCGTATTTAAGCTATAACAAAGATGGCGTCAAAGTCACAGATTCTACGGCTATTGACAACGGTAATTTCAGCTTCAAGGGCCTGCTGAGCAATCCGGTATTAGCAGATCTGATGGTTAAACATTCAGCAGCTACTGGATCAAACGACGACAATAAGGAGTATCTCCAATTTTACCTGGAAAACTCAGCCATCACCATCAGCTCCCAGGATTCCCTATGGCGCTCAGTGGTGAAGGGTTCTGTGACCAACGACGATGACAACGCGCTCAGGATGGTACAAAAACCTTATCGGAAAATTGCAGACTCGATAATGAAAGTTTACAATGCCTGGACTCCACAGCAGCGTAAAGATACCTTGCTTACCAAACCTCTGGGTAAAATCATGAGTGCTTCGCAGGTGGGATACGACAGTGTGAACAGGTTTTTTATGAACAGCCATCTGAATTCCTATATTTCCCTGCGCATCTTCCAGGAAGTTGAACTTGCTTATAATTTCAATCCCGATACCGCTGCGGCCAGGTTTGCCCGCTTTCCGTTAACACTCAGAAACTCCTATACAGGAAAAAAACTGGCCGGGATGATTGAAACGGGCAAAAAGACCAATACTGGCATGATGGCCATGGACTTCACCGAAACGGACACGACTGGAAAATCGGTGAAGTTATCTGATTTCCGTGGAAAGTATGTACTGGTAGATTTCTGGGCTTCCTGGTGCAAGCCTTGTCGCGCCGAAAACCCCAACATGCTCGCCGCCTACAATAAGTATAAAAGCAAAAACTTCACCATCCTTGGTGTTTCCCTGGATGATACTAAAGGCAGACGAGCATGGCTTGGCGCAGTAAAACAAGACGGCTTACCATGGACACAAGTATCCGAGTTAAACGGTTTCCAGGCTAAGTCGGCAGTGCTGTATGGCGTGACTGCCATCCCGACCAACTTCCTGGTAGACCCCAGCGGAAAAATCATTGCCAGAAACCTTCGCGGTGAAGATCTGGACAAAAAGCTGGCAACGCTACTTGCTATGTAATATTGATACCAATATCCTAATCAACACCAGAAAAAATGAAGAAAACAATATTTTCAATTTTGATACTGCTGCCGTTTCTGGCAGCAGCACAAAAAAGCTATACCCTTTCCGGTAAGCTTCCTGGTCTAAAAGAACCAGCAAAAGCATACCTCGTCACCCTTAAGAATGGTCAGTTTGAAGAAACTGACTCCGTTGCCGTTAAAGGAGGCAAATTCCAATTTACCGGAAGTGTGGATGCACCACAACAGGCAATCATTGCCATCAAAAGACAAAGCCATCCTGCTTCCGGACGACAACGAGATGATCTCGGATTCTTCCTTGAAAACTCAAAAATTGTATTCGTTGGCACCGATTCTATCAAAAATGCAACAGTAAGTGGATCTGTATCCGACAAGGAAGAACGTGAACTGGATGCCCTAACTAAACCTTTAACCAATGCGATCATTCAGCTGAATGATGATTTCAGGGGAAAGCCAAAGGATGAAGCCTGGAAAAAGGCGTCTGACAGCGTGGTTAAGCTGGTGGCAACAATAAAGGACATCAAATGGAAGTTCGCAGAATCCCATCTGCATTCCTTTATGGGGTTGTATACCTACAACATCCACATCCTTGACAGCAAGTTCGAGCCGGCAAAAGTGGAACCACTTTACCACCGGTTTTCTCCAGAGCTGAAAGCCTCGGACCTTGGTAAGCGGACACTTGAAAAAATCGAAATTGCCAAAAGACGCCAGACTGGTATTAAAGCAACAGATTTCACACAAAACGACCTCAACGATAAAGCCTTTACACTTTCATCACTAAGAGGAAAATACGTACTGGTAGACTTCTGGGCGAGCTGGTGTGTACCCTGCAGGGCCGAAAATCCGAACCTGGTTAAAGCGTACCAGGCGCTGAAAAGCAAAAATTTCGAAGTTGTAGGCGTTTCTTTAGACCAGGGTAAGGAAGCCTGGGCAGCTGCAGTAGAAAAAGACGGCCTTCCATGGATTCATGTCTGTGATATGAAAGGATGGAAAAATGAAGTGGCGGTGATGTACGGCATTAGCTCCGTTCCTCAGAACCTGCTGATCAACCCTGAAGGAGTGATCATTGCAAAGAACCTGAGAGGTGAAGACCTGACCGAAAAACTTTCTGCTTTAATCAAATAAAAATCAAAGCCCGGCAAAAATGCCGGGCTTTATTAATCTATAGCGTCCCTTGATATTGCCGATCGGCAACCTGCTCCATCCAATCGACAACTTTGCCATCCAGGTTTTCCTGAATCGCAATATGGGTCATGCCTGTGGTTGCTGTTGCACCATGCCAGTGCTTTTCATTTGGCTCAAACCAAACTACATCCCCTGGGCTAATGGTTTCCACGGGTCCACCCTCTCTTTGCACCCAGCCAAATCCAGCCGTTACAATCAAGGTCTGTCCCAGCGGATGGGTATGCCAGGCCGTTCTGGCACCAGCATCGAAAGTCACACTTGCCGCGGCACCGCTCCTTGCGTCATTGGCTTCAAATAGCGGGTCAATCCTCACTGATCCGGTAAACCAATCCTCAGGTCCTTTCACAGAAGACCTGGAACCTATCCTTGTAATTTCCATCTTTTCATCTTAAAATTAGCATTATCAAATTTAACAAAAGGAAGTTAAGCACTATATCGTTGCTGCATCAATCACATACTTATAACTCGCTGTTCATATCAATAGTTTTGATCAACCTTGCAGGAATGCCTCCAACCACAGCGTGATCAGGAACATCCTTACTGACCACCGCACCTGCAGCAACCACAGCATTTTTCCCTATAGTCACCCCTGGCAATATAGTAGCGCCAGCACCAATCCAGGCATTACGTTTAATCAGGATGGGTTTGCATAACATACCCCTTCTCTCCATAGGATCCAGAGGATGATTCTCTGTTATAAGGTTCACCCTTGGACCAATAAGTACATGGTCTTCCAGGGTAATCCCGCCCATATCTAAAAAGCTGCAGGCATGATTGATGAAGACATGTTTACCGATACGGATGGATCGTCCGAAATTGGTATAAAAAGGAACAAAAACAGTCGTGCTTTGATCTATCGGGTAGCCGACAATACTGCTCAGGGCATTGCGCATCTCAGCAACGCTCGTTGCAGCATTCAGTGCAGGGTTTAGCGCCAGCGTGCGGTTGACAACTTCGTCGACCTTAAAAAATTCCGGATCATCAAGACGAACAAGTTCAGCTTTCTGTAGTCTTTCGAAAATATCTTTCATGTCACAAAGTTCGCATATCAGCGACTTTGGAGCTTACGACCATCAAACTAATCCTTATAAATTTCAAACCATCGCTTCTCTGAACCCGGTAGGATTTGTTCCGGTAGTCTTTTTAAAGAAGTTGTTGAAATAAGTGGGATACTCAAAACCAAGTGCATAGGCAATTTCAGAAATGTTCCAATCGGTATGCTGTAATAAGGCTTTCGCTTCGCTGATCAACCGATCGCGGATGTGGCTCGTGGTAGATTTGCCGGTGATCTCTTTTACAGCGCGGTTGAGGTAGTTTACATGAATAGACAGCGCGCTGGCATAATCCTGAGCGGTCTTTAAAGATAGAGACCGATCTACATTCTCTACCGGAAACTGTCTTTCCAGCAATTCCAGAAATACTGACGTTATGCGCGAAGAAGCATTTTTATGCTGATTAAAATTTTCAGAAGGCTGCAATTTCAATGCCTCATGAATGATCAGGTTGATGTAATTACGGATCAGCTCATCCCGAAAGATATAATCTGTATGATGTTCCTCAATCATCTTCTGAAACATGGTATTCAGGAACATACGTTGTGTTTCATCGATCCGCAGAATCGGTGTCCCGCCCAACTTGAAAAATGGAGATTGCTGCAGGCTTTCAGATCGTTCTGAGGCCTTCAGGAACTCTTCAGAAAATAAACAGGTATAGCCGACGTAGGTTGTCGACAGCGTTTCCCAGGAGTAGGGAACATGTGGATTACCAAAGAAAAGAACGGTACCTTCCGCTTCAAAGCTGCGATCAGCATAGTGAATGATGCTCTTGCCTGTGGTGAGACAGATTTTGTAAAAGTCCTTTCTGCTGTAAACTTTGGTAGAATTGCTATCGCTTTCCAGCTGCCAGACGTTAAAGCCTTTCAACTTCAGCTCATTGTTAAATTCAGAAACCGAACGTTCCATCTTCGTTGCCATGCTGCAAAGTTAAGAATTTCAAAACATTTCGACATACAACTCTCGAAGGCCGCTTTATCCCCTGCTGATGCTTCATCAACTTTACTGATGACATTCGTTGTTGTAAACATTTCAAATTATGAAGCAGCTATTGCGGTTTAAAAAGGTAATTCAGGAGCTTCGCATTCAGGTCGGTACTCTAATTAAAAAACTGAACATAAAAAAATGTTAACTTTATCGGAATCAGTTAACTTTATCCTCATCAATCACTTAATATGCAAAACTGGCAGGAACTAATATCATCCGGATTACTGGATATGTACGTCCTTGGACAAGTAGATTCGGAGGAAGCTATTTTCATTGAGTCAATGGCTTCAGTTCATAATGAGGTCAGAATGGAGCTGGACGAAATCAGCATAGCGCTTGAGAGATACGCACAATTTCATGCTATCGAGCCTGACCCTATCATCAAACCATTTTTAATGGCTACCGTCGATTATTCGGACAGAATAGGATCAGGGGAACAGCCTGAGTTAACTCCAGTTCTTAATGAGCGCTCCGCGGCGAAAGATTTCAGCCGCTGGCTGGATCGCCCTGATATGGTCTTACCAGACACCTTCCAGGATGTATTTGCAAAGATATTGAGTTATACGCCAGAGCTGATTACTGCAATAGTATGGATTGAACATATGGCGCCTCAGGAAACACATGACCACGAATTTGAACGTTTCCTCATTCTCGAAGGAACATGTGAAATTCATGTTGAAGATCAAATCAATAAATTAGGGCCAGGAGATTATTTTCAGATCCCCTTACATAAGCGCCACCATGTGATGGTTACTTCTGATCACCCTTGCAAGGTGATCCTTCAACGCATTGCTGCTTAAGTGAATTATAACTTATTCCAGTATTCCCGAACGTTCATATTTAATCCTTCCAATTTTGATTGGTTCAGATCAAAGATTCACCGATTTTTTTAGCAAAAACAACTTCGGGAAACATTGTCAACAGCGCGGGAAATACAGATACCGATATTAGAGCGTTCATCCAATATCTTTACATCTTAATTTCAAACAATAGTTGACGATAAAAACGGCATTTCACATGAATCTTCGTGGCAAAGACCTGCCGTAATTCTAAATGAACATAAAATCTGGATAAAACGATGAAACAAACAACTAAACAGCTGGTGAGGATCAGCCTATCAGCAGCGATATTTTCCCTCTGTATATTCTCTTCGACAACACTAAGTGCACAGCAAGGCAACCTGATTAACGCGAAAAAGATGGCGGACGAGGGGATAAAAAGTATGTCGCTTACATTTCCTCAAAAACCAGAAGACATCAGTCCGTTACTGATTGGAGAAACAATTCCCTCAGCCACCTTGAAGGGCGCAAATGGGGAAAGTTTCGACCTTAACAAGGAAGTTGCTGCAAAGCCGACCATCCTTATTTTCTACCGCGGAGGCTGGTGTCCATTTTGCTCGAAACAGCTCTCCGGACTTCAAAACGCAATTCCAGAACTGGAAAAACAGGGTTACCAGCTCATTGCTATCAGTACAGACAAGCCAGAGGGCCTTATGCAATCAACTACAAAGGAAAAGTTGAGCTATACCTTACTATCTGATTCGGACCTAAACCTGGCGAAGCAATTTGGTATCGCTTTCAAAGCACCTGAAGGCTACTGGGAAATGCTTCCTAAAACTACAGGCGGCATGAACAAAGAGCTGCTGCTACCAGTACCTTCCATCTTTATCCTTGATCAAAAAGGGGCTATCCGTTTTGAATACATCAATCCAGACTTTAAACAACGCATTAGCACCGCGCTATTGACGGCGGTAGCACAGCGTATTAAAGAAGAACTGTAACAATTTTTGTCGGAATTTACCAGCTAGATCACCTACTTGGAAAGGAGATACAACATCAGATTGGGCCGCCACTTTTGTTATCTTTGGAGTTTATAAATGAGGAGGGAAAGGCCTTCCTTACCGTTAAAAAACCATCAGCACTTAAAAAAGAATATGGTTAAAGAATACGAAGATAAAATAACGCTGGGCCGTTTTCTCATGCACATCAACAATGAGCAATTGAAGGGTACTGGTTTGAGGGATACCGATTCACCAGTGCCCATCAATACCTTTGTATATAACAAGGCTGAAGCACAAAAGGTGGTGATAGATGAGATCTCCTATACAATGCCTTCCGGGTCTATCCTACCCCTTGTTTCTAACCAGCATTTCTCTTTTGAATACCCGGAGCGTCTCATCGCATGGCAATTCAACAGGGAGTTTTACTGTATTGTTGACCACGATACTGAAGTGGGATGTGTAGGTTTCTTATTCTACGGCTTGCAGCATCCGATGTTTATTGCACTAGGTGAATCTGAAAAGGAAGCCATGCTTCAGTTGGAAAAAGTGTTCTCTGATGAATGGCTGTCACGGGATAACTTTCAGGGAGAGATGCTACGGACCTTATTGAAGCACCTCATCATAAAGACTACCCGTATTGCCAAACAACAAAGCGAGAGCTACCAGCAATTTCCAGATGAGAAAATGGACATTGTCCGGAAATTCTCATTACTGTTGGAAAGTTCTTTTAGAAAACAACATGGTGTCAGTTTTTATGCCGATGCACTACACAAATCGCCCAAAACACTCAGTAATATTTTTGCATTATTAAAGCAACCGGCCCCCTCAAAGCTGATACAGAACCGGATTGTATTGGAGGCCAAACGCTACCTGCATTATACAGATAGATCATCAAAAGAAATTGCCTTTGAACTGGGCTTCGAAAGCCCTGCACATTTTAGCCGTTTCTTCAAAATGTATTCTGGCGCAAATGTTTCTGAATTCCGCCTATCCCAGCGTCATTGAATAAAGGGAGCAATTTATTACAGGTTCGATTGCCCCCTCAATAGCAATCTAAATCGAGAAGAACTTTACTTTATAGGTTATCAGAAACCCATGTTGCAAAATCAATTTCTCCTAACGTTGCCTGACCTTGCGGAACCAATCCATCCTGAGGTACCAGACCGCCAAAGTACTCATTTTTTTGGTTTGGAATAACCTTTTGGTGATTGCCTTTTTCCTGAATATATGCTGCAATAAAGTCACTCTGCGCGCGACGCTCAGGTCCTGCAATTTCAGGTGTCAGGTTTTCAGCATCAGCAAGCGCAAAATCCGCAACTAACTTAGCGACATCCTCAGCAGCAATAGGCTGAAAATCAACATCCGAAACATGCACTTCATCACCCTGTGTAGCAGCAGCTGCGAGTGCAGGAATGAATTCCAGGAACTGTGTACTGCGTATGATCGTAAAAGGAATACCGGAATTCCTGATCAGATCTTCCTGCACCTTTTTAGCGCGCATATACCCCAAATCAAGCATGCGATCGACACCAACTATAGACAGCGCCAGGTGATGTTTCACACCGGCCTCCACCTCTGCTGCCATCAGATTACGGCCGGAGGTCTCAAAGAATTCCAATACCTGCTCAGTTTCAAACGATGGTGAATTGGATAAGTCTATCACAATGTCCGTTCCCTGCATTGCCTCGCTGATGCCCTCACCTGTGATCGAATTGATTCCAGTAGATGGTGAGCCCGTGATAACAGTGTGTCTTAGCTGACTTAAATGACTTGCTACTTTAGTACCGATAAGGCCGGTACCGCCTATAATTACAATTTTCATATGTTTGATTTTTAAATATTTATTTAATTGATCGCTTTAGTGAAGTGATGACATGGAAGCACATACCCTCCTTCGCAGCAATCCATCGGCTCCATATAATCATTGTTGAAAACAGACCATTCACCGCGGACACTGCTATCAATATGTAATACTTTCATGTGCTATTTTTTTTATAAAATTACGCTATGTTTGGATTGCCTTAACCATCCAACTTTTCGAATCATGCCAGTCCAGACTCTCCCATTTCAATCGCTGATCATCACTGACAAGACATCCACCACACCTATTTACCAGCAGGTGGCAAATGGCCTCATCAAATTGATTATCGAGGGCAAGATCAGACCGGGTTACGGACTACCACCGAGCAGAACACTTGCAGAGCTGATGAATCTAAACCGGACAACTGTAGTTGCTGCATATGAAGAGCTAAGGATTCAGGATTGGATACAAGTTATACCACGTAAGGGCATTTTCGTCTCAGGTCAGTTGCCGGTGATTAAACCCCGTACATTCAGAAATGAACTACAGGTACCGCAAGCAAAGACTCCGATTCCAGATTTTTATCTCAAATTAACCAATGCGCGTCCCCAGGAGGCAGATCAACGGTCGTATGACATCGTGATTAACGATGGCTATCCTGATTCAAGGGTTGCACCATTAACAGCCCTGTTAAGCAAATACAAGTCACTATCCTCAAAGAGTTACATGGACAGGATTTTATTAGAAGGTTCAGTAGCAGGATCAGCAAATTTGCGAACCGAGTTGGCGGTTTTTCTATCTAAAACGAGAGGGATCAATGCCGATAGCGAACAAGTTATGGTCACCAGGGGAGCACAAGTCGCGATCTTTATGGCAGCAAGGATGATGATCAAGCCTGGCAGCACCGTAATTGTCGGGGACCTCAATTACAATCTTGCCAACGAAGTATTTACACAAGCCGGTGCTACCCTCATCAAAGTAAAAGTTGATGAAAATGGGATGGATATAGATGAGGTGGAGCGCATCTGCAAAACAAAGAAACCTGATCTGTTATACATCATCCCGCATCACCATCACCCTACAACCGTGACACTGAGTGCCGAAAGGCGTATGAAGTTGTTACACCTCATCCAGATCTACCAGTTCCCTGTGATTGAGGATGACTACGACTATGATTTTCATTACGACAATTGCCCGATCCTGCCACTTGCCAGTGCTGATCATAAAGGATACGTGGTCTATATCGGTTCTATCACCAAGACACTTGCACCATCCATAAAAATGGGATATATCGTAGCCGATAAGGAGTTCATCTGGCAACTGGTGCAGTTCAAGAAAATGATGGAAATACGAGGGGATATCTTGATGGAAGAAGCAGTCGCAAGCTTATATAGTTCCGGAGAAATGCAAAGACACATCACCAGATCCGTTAAACTGTATAAATCCAGGCGAGACCTCTTCTGCAATTTAATGGATACCGAACTTGGGGACATGGTAAAGTTCATCAAACCCATTGGTGGCATGGCCATCTGGACCAGTTTCAATGATCGGTATCAACTAAGGGAATTATCCCGAAAACTTGGCATCCAAGGCATCTACATGAATGACGGGAGCAGATATGATACAACCGGGATTGCTCCAAATTCATTGAGGATAGGATTTGCTTCGATGAATGAGAAAGAAATGAAAACCTTTATCAAAGAACTCAAAAGCCTGAAATTGTAAATTGGACGAGTTCCGTTAACCTTTAAATATTAGCATGCATTTCATCAAGATCATGACATTCAGCATCATACTTTTCATACTGACTTTTGTAACAACTTACCTGTCCATGCAGATTTTTGCAGACCAGCCATCCGCATCCTGTATGGGGTGTTCCTATTTGAAAGACACATTTTTCTACTCCGTATTTTCACTAATGACGATTCCCTTCGTCTTGTTACTAATGAACAGAGTGATCATCAATAAAACCCGATTTGCAGTGGTCATCACTGTAGTCTTCATATTTATTGTACTTATGAATAATGTCAGTCTATTTCAAGACAGGGTATCGTCCTGGAGCTCATACAGCACTAAAGATGAAATTGTGGCAACCGTATTCCATGCCTATCCCTGGATGATCACAGGTAGTTTTATCGTGTTTCTAGTTTTTTATAGCACATATAAAGTCCCAGACAAACGTTGAAATCTATCGCTTAACTTGATGTACGCTGTCCTATAGGATTTATATTCCCAGATGCCCCTCCTGAATTCTTAATCAGATTGTCGCCAAATTTGACAAACGATTTCTCGGCACTGATGGGGAGCTGGCCTAAAACATTTTTATTCTGCTCATCCAGAATTTTATCGACCTTATCAGATTTGGTATAAAAAAATGAATAGTCTTCGTCGTAGGTATCGGACGAAACCTGGTCAATGTACATCTCAACGTTGAACCGTACTTTAAAATAAGGACCATATTTCTCTATTTTCGTAGCCGTGTAGGTCATTGCACACCCACCACCACAGCTAACGACAAACGACTTTTCCTTAAGCTTTTTTAAATAATCGACTCCACTACTTATGGTCCGATGTTTTACAGTTTTAGTGCTACTTGAAACCTTAGAAGTTCGTTGTGCATTGGCTTCGTTTTTAAAAACTGGCCACAGATAAAGAAATAGGCAGATGAGTAAGATTTTATTTCGCATTTTGTATACCTGACATAACTTTTTAATTCTACCATTACTATGCCAATTCTATGCGAAGCCATTCCTCACGACCCGGAAATCTGCAACAGCTCAACCAATCCTGGAATTGACTTAGCTATGGTGATTAGCAGTCAAAGCTTCCTCTAACAGCTGATTGATCATCGCAGCGAGTTCTTTGCCAGAGCTCACATTCATTTCCGCAAGACGCAATGTCCGTTCTTCCACCTTATCTCTCAACCTGTAAGTCAAGGCTTGCGAATTGAGGATAATACTGGTCAGGGGATTTTTAAGGTCGTGTACCGCACGCTTTGCAAACTCCTGTAAAGCGGCATTGGTTCGTGCCAGTTCTAAATTCTGCTGCTCCAGCAAACGTGTTTTCAAACGCATCTCCATTAACATCAGCGCTTGCCTTCCTAAGGTACGCAAGGCAATGATCTGACTGCTGTTTAACTCACACTGCCCATGACCAAGGACACAAAGGGTACCGAGCGCATAGCCCTCAGGATTAACCAAAGGAACGCCTGCATAAAAAACGATTTTGTGATCACCAGTCACCAATGGGTTATTCCGGAACCTTTCGTCTTGCCTGGCATCAGTCACCACCATGATCCCATTTTGGTCCTGAATTGCATGGTTGCAAAAAGCAATATCTCTGTCTGTTTCCTGCAGCGCCGTCCCATGATGGGATTTAAACCACTGTTTTTCTTTACCCAACAAAGTGACCAGCGCAATTGGCATCCCGCAGATCTGAGCGGCCAAAGCCGTTATCTCATCAAAATCCCGCTCAGCAGCTGTTCCCATCAGCTGATATTGATCAACTGCAGCTAACCGTTCATTTTCATTCTCGACAATCATCATCCCCCTACTTATTTAACGGTGGCAAAGATAGCAACTTAACGCAGGTCTTTATCAAATTCGATGATCTTTTCAACCAGAGCAGCGGACTGATCCTCAAGAATATAATGTCCGGAATTCTCCACTAGTCCGCCCTCTGACTGATGTGCCAATGGTTTCATCCGCATTACCAACCAATCATTTTCCTGCAGGTAAACCATTTGGCAGATGGGATTGTTTGAAAGGTATGTTTTCAGAATCGACCAATAACGCATTGCAGATCATCGGTTGCGGCGATGCATTCGCCAGCGGCGGAAATTTTCATACCTGTTTTCACCTTAGGTCTGGAGAAACCAACATCCTGATAGATTGTGGTGCCACTACCCTGCATGGGCTGAGACGTCTTCAAATAGATCCGGATCAGATTGACATCATTTTGATCAGTCACCTTCATGGAGACCATTACGCAGGAATCCCCTTCTTGTTGATGGATGCTGCAGTCAGGAAACGCCAGCGGAAACTGAAGATCATCACACCTAATACTGGTAAAGCCAGGATCAAGGCGCTACTGCAGCTGCTCTATCCAGGATCGGACAAAACGGAGCAATTGCCAGTCGAGTACATTGAATACAAGTCTTATGAAATCCTGCAGCTGGACGGCATCCAGGTGCAGGCATATCCGGTGGTACATTCCAAGGCCGCACTTTCCCATGGCTTACGCATCACAATTGGCCATCAGGTACTGAGTTATTCCGGAGATACCAGCTGGACTGATAACCTTATTCCGTTGAGTGATGGTGCGGACCTGTTCATTTGTGAATGCAACTTTTATAACACCAGCACGCCTACTCACATGAATTATCTTGATCTGGTATCCAAAATTTCGCAATTGAACTTCAACAAAATCCTACTCACGCACCTGTCTGAAGAAATGCTCGCCAACCTTGATCGTGTGGATATTCCAGTAGCAAAAGATGGGATGACGGTCAGCTTTTAGACGGTAAGGATCAATTCTCCATCTTCATTTACCCTTAGGTTGACATCCCACTCAAATTAATTCCAAAGATTAATAAATATATTTTTTAACTTAATAAATCATTATATGATATATTTATTATTAAAAAATATAGCCAAGATATACGAACGAGCACATCACCAAATATAAATCACTAATCATTCCTATTATGAACCCGAAAAACAAAAGCAATCCTAAATTGACCAGGTTTAGTCGCAGGATCAGCTACAAGCATTTATCAATGCTCTTAATTGCCATGCTGGGCATCGGCACTTTAACTGGTTGCAAGAAAAATCAAATGCCGACTGAAACTGAAGCGGTAAAAACAGGCTTAAACAGATCAAACCTATCAGTCGCAACGGCTGCGGTCTTACCGACTAAAAGCGAAGCGCTGGTCGCCATGCAGGTCTACAACAACCATTTCTATAACCAATACGGAACCTACGGCCCCTCCTACAAAGCCTATTACTGGAAAGACGACAACCATACCGGAAGGATGGATTTCTGGACACAGCAAGAAGCCATCGAGATGCTCATCGACGCCTATAATATCAATCCAAGTGATGACCTCAAGAATAAAATCTCTTATTTGTATAATGGCGTTAGGGACGGCTATGGGCTGCTGTGGACGAACAATAAATTTAACGACGACATTGTCTGGGGCGCTTTGATGTGCATCAGGGCATTTAAAATCACCAATGATGGTGGAATGCTGGATATGGCAAAGAATAATTTCAACATGATGTGGAACCGGGCATGGGATACCCAGTCCCTCGGTGGCGGACTTTGGTGGACTACTGATAATCAAACCAAAAACACATGTGTAAACGCCCCAGCAGTGATTTGTGCGATGCTGTTATACCAGGCCACAGGCGACGTGAGTTACAAAAATAAGGCAAAACAGGTTATGGACTGGATGGTCAGCAAACTTTACGAGCCCTCCACAGGCGAAGTTAAGGGAGCCATTAACAAAGCCGGAACCATTACTGAAGGTGCACTTTCGTATACACAAGGCACTTTTATAGGAGCCTGTGATCTACTGCGCAACGACTACCCATCAGCGAATTACCTGTCGATGGGTACGAAAGCAATGGATTACGCCCGCAATAGTTTGTGCGATGCTCCCGGAGGAATTTTAAAAGATGAGAACGGCATACCTGATACTCAGGGGATGAAAAGCATTTTTGCCCGCTGGGCCTGCCTGTTCGTGAAAAATACAGGAACATCAGGCAACTATGGAGCATGGCTTGATGCAAATGCCAGCCAGGCATGGTCCATCAGGAATGCACAGGGACTCATGTGGAACATATGGGGAACGCGCACACCGGAAACTAGACGCAATGCGTTTGAAACCACCTGCGGCGTCGCAATGGTTAATTGCATTTACTACTACCGATAAAAAAGATGTGCTCGTTATTCAAATCTACACTTGAAGTATTCACGATTCACGAAGCTTCATTTCCACTTCTCTCAGCTTCTGATCCATTTCTTTGACCTGTTGATCCAAAAGTTCATAGTAGATTGTATTTTCTTCAACACTATTCTCATTCTCAATGAGCAGCCTGCAAATCCCCAATATATTGGCGAGTGGCTTTCTCACTTGATGAGAGTTGATAAATGCAAGTTCTTTCGATCTCGTCTCGTGGAGCAACCTCTGATACTTACTTTTTTGCTTGGTGTTGCGATAGAAAGAATAAATAATCAAAATTACCAGGACTGTTGCTCCTATTGAAGCAAATAAAATGATCCGCTCCCTATGATATGCAAGATTTGTAATCTTATAGGCGGCGTATAAGCGATCTTGACGAAGTTCTGTGGAGAGCTGATCGACGCTTCTCATTTCAATCATGAACGCTTCGGATTCCGCCAAAGCTAGTTTAAAATAACGTATAGACGTTAGCTGGTCATTTTTTTCTTCCGCTATTCTGGCGATCAGTTGATATGCATTTAACCTAAGTGGCGTAGGCCCATTTGTCTCATCATTAAGTATCTGGTGGGCCTCCAGGGCGGCACTATCCAGATTTTTTAGAGCGTACAAACTATTGGCGAGATTCCAACGGTCAACATCCTTGTAATATTGATTTCCTGTATTTAACAAATCACGCATTAAGGTGATGGCTTGTTGATAATGATGTGACAAAATCAATGCATAATAGTCAAGCCTTTTACGATTTCTCACAATGCCATGACTTTCCGCGCCGTACTTACCGATCAGCTTTCGATAGTAATTCAGGGAATCACGTTTATCCAGCTTAAAAAATATTTCAGCCTTATTGAGGTAAATCAACGTCCGCAATGAATGCCTAAGGTTTTGATCCTCCACCTTTTTCTGAGCGTCATTTAGATAAACTAAAGCTTGCTGGTAAAGTCCAATTGCCGTAAAAATATCTGAAATTCCTACGTCAACAGACAACAGCAGTCCCAGGTCAGATAATTCTTCAGCTATTCTCTTCGCCTGCCGATAATTAAATATAGCAGCAGAGGCATTATGCTGGTCAGTCTTAACGTAAGCCAAATTAATGTAAAACTGATAAAGGAGATAGTGCTCTTCGTGGCGCTGCGCATTTGTTATACCATCCAAAAGCGCCTTCTCAGCTGCCTTCAATTTGTTTGTACGCCTCAATACAAATATCTCAGCAAGTAAGCTCAGTTCTTTACCACCAGAGACCCTATATTTTTTTACCGAGTCAGCCATTTGCTTCAATGTCTGGTCGTACTCAGATGAAAATAGAAAACGGCGATAAACGAGGTTAGTTAGTTGCTTTTGCTTGCTAAATTTATCCAATTTGGCACTTAATATATTGCTAAGCGTATCACTATGGTTTTGAGGATACGCATACCCCTCAAAACTCATCAGGATAAGAAAGAATAATAATATAATTAAGCTTCGCATGTTGGTTTTTTAAGATTCACAAACTATTTCCTGATGAACCTTCTATAAATATAGTCATGCAACAAGCTACATAATGCAGTGAAGAGTGACTTTCTTAATCGTTTAAATGCCGATATCTTTTCGTCTAAAATAGTAGTTTAAAAATAGATAACAATTCTTAATTCATAAATATGTAAGGCGATCTTTAGACGGGATTGAAACTTTCTGCTCAAAAATCATTGGCATAGTGAGTCTATTCACTCCCCTTGAGACGATTTGAACATTATGAATTCAATGCATCCGTCAATTGACAAATACATTGAAACTGGATCGGCTAACCATTTTGAATTATTTTTTTGCTAAACAGTTAGTTTTTTCCTTAGCCTTTGCTAAAAGTGGTTCTGCTGAATTTTGGGTGATTTCCTGACAATTGACCTTGTTTACGTACCCACTTTCTGTACTAATTACATTTATGTAATTCGCTTTCCCTTCAACTACGGTAATTTTCAGCGGAGCTGATTTTTTACCAGTTGATATTCCACCAGTGGAGATATTAACGGTATGATCACCCACACTCAGGTCGTGGACCGAATAGGACTTGTTCTTAAGCTTGCAAATTAATTGGCCATCCACATAAAAATGATAATTCACAGCTGAACCGGTGTAGCCGGTCAATCTGATCAAATACACTTTTCCTGTTTTTGTTTGTGAGTGTGCTGCAAATGAGCCTGCCAATAACACCGTAAATAGTAAGAGTAATCTTAATGCTTTCATAATTTCATGGGATTTAGATAATTGAAAATAATAAATTAAATACTGAAATGGAAATTACAATTACCCCTCGATTTTACGTTTTGTTTAAATGCTTATAGGTTCAAATGTAATTACAACTAACTTTACTTTTAATATGGGGCTCCGTAATGATAATAAAAATGATGACACCGTCTTCCTCTCAGGCGAACGTGACGAATTTGATGATTTGCTTGACAAGATGATAAACGAAAGGTAGCCTGTGAATTGCGGGCTTGGAGCAGAAGGTATGGCCCTCTGCTAAAATTAAAAACAACTTGGCAAATATGAGGTTAAAATCATATAAAGCTGACCATGCCAAGAGAACCTAAGCCATCATACCTCGATTTTGATATAGAATCTTATCCCTGGAAGCCGGATATAGATTACCGTAAGCATCCGAACAACTACAGGGTTGGCAAGGGAGAACAAGGCGTGCTGATCTGTGAGCCTTATAAATCTGAAATCGGACAACATTGGCGCTTTAAAAATATAGAAATTGCCACCCAAAGCAGTGACAAAATCTATTCTATGTTTGAACAATTCCTGATGGATAATGATTTTGTAGGGGCAGATATGGCCAGAAAGTATTTACAGATGGGTTACACCAGGGCAAGGCGGTATGCAAATTACAAAGGTGGTGTTAAGTACCAAAAGAACAACGACTACAAATTAAACGAAAAGGGCTCCGGGGATCCTGAGAAAGCAGCTTCGTCGAAAATATTTTATGATAAATATAAGCTCGCTGAATCCAATCCGGTTTACAAGCACTTGAAATCAGACTGGAAAAAGCGGTACGGGTAAGGCCAATTGTTCTTCCTTTAAAATAAACGAGCAAATTAGACCAACTCCGTATTTTCCTTACCAGCTTTATCAAGCCAGGCCCTCCAGAACATCACAATAAGTGCCATTACACCGAACCCAATACCTACCCATGGCGTAATGGATATCCCATAATAATTGATAAACCAGCCTCCGGTAGCAGCACCTAATGAAACACCAAGATTTCCAAATGACGTTTGCAGACTATTCGCGAATTCTTTTGCATCTGGGGCCGCTGAGACCATATGACCGACACCTATCAGGAAACATGGGCCATACATGATTCCCCAAAATCCGACCACCATGGCTACGCTGAGTATAGAGCCGGTTGTGTATTGAAATGCAAATGGCACCAGAAAAGTACCAGTGATGAAAAACAAAGTTGTCCAGATCATATACTTTCCTAATAAACGGCCCGCCACAAAGTTAGAAATCACACCCATTACGCCGAATAATAGTAACATATAGCTGATTTCCTGTGCACTTAAGCCTTTTGCTTTAGAGAGATAGTCGGCAAAATAACTATAGGAGCAAAACCAGGCTGTGATTAGAAAGAGGTTTACAGCTGTTCCGGCAATAAACCTCGGCCTGATCAGTATGCTCAATTGATTTTTATAAGACTTCACTTCTTTATTGGGCATGGATGGCAGAAACTTATACATGATGATCAATGCGACAAGAATTATCAACCCCTGCACAACATAGCTCCACTGCCAGGTGTAAATACTTGCTATAAATGTGGTAAATGGAATCAATGTTACCTGTGCAAGGGCAATGCCGCCGATAATGATACTGGTTAGCCTCATCTGCATTTGAGCAGAAGTATCTTTTGTTGCAGCAGCAATGACCATTGAAAAAAATGCAGGGTGTAAAATCGTGGGCACTATCCGGAGTATCATCAACAACCAGAACGGGGGACTGAAAATAGAGAAAAAATTAGAAATCAAGAACAGGCCCAGCGCATACATCATGATTTTCTTTTTGTCAAATTTTGAGGCATACAAAACCATGAATGGGCCCGTAAGCGCAATCGTTAAAGCAAATATGCTCAGCAGGTAACCTGCCGTTCCAATATTTATGTGATAATATTCGGCTATCTGCGGCAAGATGCCAATCACACCAAATTCTGTACTTATAATTCCGATAACGCCCAGACATCCGATATACGCTATTCTTTTATTTATGCTTAAATTCATATTAAACTGATCAGTTTAGAAAAGGGTAAAAAAATATTACTAGTTGATTAATTTCGTGGATATCCGCACCATGGTCATGCTTTAACCATATGGATTAAATTTTCTATCATGTTATAGATGGCCTTGCGATTTTTATTTAATGAGTAGTTTTTGAATAGTGCACTCGACGAGCATGCAAAGAAGTCAGCAGTTAATTTTGTATCCAATTCACCCTTAATGCATCCTTGCTCCTGCCCGATTTTTAAGATTTCAAAGTAGATCGCTTCAATCTTTTTCTCATTATTCGCCAATAACAATCTGACGTCTTCATCAGTCAATGCGATTTCAAATGCAATTTTAACAGCCAGACATGTCCTGTCTATCTTTATGCTCTGATCTACCGCTAAATGCAATATTCTTCTTAAACTTTCAACAGCGTCAGACTGATGCCCGTTCAAAATAGCTCCATATTCTGAGACTTTAGATTTCAGGTATTTAGTTAGGCATTTAATAAGCAGCTCTTTTTTATCGCCATATGTAGGATAAATACTACTACGGTTAACTCCCATATGACGTTCCAGGTCAGTGATGGAAGTCATATGATATCCCTGCGTCCAGAAAAGCTCCAGCGCAATGTCCAGTTTTTGTTCATAATCAAATTCCTTACTTCTTCCCATAACAGCACAAAGATACATTCTAAACTGATCAGTTTAGA
Organism: Pedobacter sp. BAL39; assembly: GCF_000170795.1. Classification (GTDB taxonomy): domain Bacteria; phylum Bacteroidota; class Bacteroidia; order Sphingobacteriales; family Sphingobacteriaceae; genus Pedobacter. The sequence goes on along the minus strand of NZ_ABCM01000003.1, from coordinate 342,703 downwards.
ATGTATAACAAATTATTTTTATATCGGGACATTTAAACGCAGACTAGTCCCCGAAACCGCGCGATACCAGGTCTTCACCTGAGCGTATTCTAGCTTTTATTTCCTTTCAGGCGCTTGAGCTCTTCCTCCAGAGATTGTACATATCCATTTCTCTCTGCGAATGCAGCTTCTATTTCACTGACAGTATAACGGGGAGTAATGTGTTGCGGGCAATTCCAGCTAAAACCTTTCACCGAAAAGAGAAATATCCGTTCAGCCTTATGTTTATACGCTGCCGGATCGAGCTGATGGAATAGTTCTGGATCATCTGAAATTTCGACGATCCTGATGTCTGCGAACAATTTTAGCCTTGCCCTTTGGGGATAATCTACCATGATCAGAGACACTTTGTTATTGTCCACAGAATTTCCTACGGAGATGTATTGTCTGTTTCCACTAAAATCTACCAGTCCTAGCGTGGATTCATCCAGAATCTTAATGAAACCCTTTGGCCCGCCCCGATGTTGTATGTAAGGGTATCCTGTTTGACTCGTGCTGGCCATATAAAAGCTGTCCCTACTGCTGATGAAATTTATCTCCGTTTCAGTGAGTCCTTCTTCATGATATCCATTTTCCATTCTTTCATAGGCTGCACGGCTTCCATTCAGCTCCTGCAGTTTTTTTACCGCGTCGGTAAATGCGATGTGTTCATAATTCATATTGACACTATTGCTCAAACAGGATGATCTCCCCTTTGACATTAAGAATTGTTTACTTAGCTATTATTCTGGCCCGCCCCGGATAGGTTTATCTTTGGAACTGCATCCGGGTCGAAGTCATACTTGTCACATCGGTCCTCATACCAATCCAAGGCAAATTGTTCCTGGCTTTCCAAGTATGCCTCTATAGCTGGGACTCCCTCCACTATCTTTTCACCATCAACCAGACGACCTGTCTCCGCAGCAGCATCTTTAATAAATTCGTATTTCAAAGGAATACGATCCAGTCGCTCCTTCCAGCCGGTGATGTCCAGGCTTTCTTCCGGATAAAATATTTTGATCATGTTGTCTTTAGTAAATTGTTCAGTGTAACCAACGCTATCTGCAATTTAATTATAAATCTAAACAATCTTAATGCGGATGGGCCCTTTGATATGATTTACATCTATGGGCATTCCCTTTTGGGTGATGGTTACTATGTTTTTATGATGCAAATCAATAGCGACATCAACCACATCCTTCATGTGTTTCCGCCAGTCACCGGGGAATAGCATGCGTGCAATCTCAGAAGGGCAGGTACTTTTTTCAGTGCCCCGCTGCGCCGCAACAAATAAAATCGTCGCTGATATATCTGCGGGCAAATCACAAACTTTCTTGTTCTGTAACATACACTTCCCCTATGTGGATTTCGGTCCTTATTCAAAACAGTTGATTGTGTAAAATGTTAAGTAAAAAAAATAAGATATGAGGTTCATTAAAAACGCACTGTTAGGAATTGCACTCTACGAAGGGTTTAAATATTGGCTTAAAAATAGTGGAGGTAACCGAGCCGAAAAAGGGAATATAACCCTTGGTGGCAAACAGTTTGCTAAAACCGAAAGTCATCCTTTAGCACAAGCCAGTCACAGGCATCATCTAGACCGCCCTGAAAGCATGCCGGAGTGAGTATAGTATAGGTACCGTACCACTTAGGGCAGATCAACTACCACCGCCGTTTACTCGACAACTGACTGAACAAAGCGACCGGAAAGAAACTGTACTTTTTTGCAGAAGATGAATTCTCTGTACACCAATTATCAAAAGCGCAAACATACATCAATGTCGTTTCTAACTAGAAAGACTGCTCAGCTTTGCCTGAACAAGCATTGCATGTAATACCTCTGTAGAAAAACCATGCAGCAACAATCTAAACGCCGCCCCTGCTGTTGGCAGGGGAATCATCGGATGTTTATTGTTTAACGCTGTCAGCTTCTCCGGGCAGTCCATTATCGTACTTGCGTAGATCCCGATTACCTCATCCAATTGCAATGAATTCGTTGCTCTCCAAAAATCATTATCAGTAAGGTAAAACTGATAAACCGGGGTAAAAAGTTCTATTGCCGTACCCAGGTCTATAAAATTTGTCCAGCCATCCCTAAATTCCCCAAACGGAATCTCTCCTGTAGTAATGGCACTGAAGTCCGGTGTGTCTTTCTTCTCAATTTTCAAACCTTTTTCGGCAATGGCCTTATTCAGATTGATGATAAAATTATAGAGGTTTAGATCGTGTTCTAAAAACAAATTGTCTTTGACATCACTTACCGCTAAAGGTTTCAATGGGTTCATGGGGATGTCATCAGCGCCATCCACATTATCTTTAATAAACCTTAGCACTTCCGATCCCAGGTAAAAATGTCTGAGGATGACAAAGTTCGCCTCTGGCGTAATGAAATACTTCATTCCCCAGAAAAGGCATTTGTGCAACATCTTTGGCGCATTGATCAGGTTCGGAATAAAAATTTTAAAAAGCTGCATCAATACAATCGAAAGTCTTGCAAAGACCTTGGCGACGGGATATAAAAACTGGCGGCTTTTGGTAGAAGAATCATAAAGGAAAGCAGCCTTCGCATCAGCATTAAAAGGCACACTTTTATCAAGGTAGAGGGCATGCCAATGACTCGGATTGCGAGGCTCGTTTACCATCTCTTCAAAATATTCTCGTTTATGTAACATGACCTTGGACTTTAAAAATTATCAATTTCTTCTAATTGCATGGTATATAATTTTGCCACCACCTTGGCTGTCTTCACTATTTTTTCGGCCATCTGCTGGGTAAGCAGATCCGATTGGATGGCCTGCTCGAAACGTTCAAAATGATTGTCATTGCTGTCGCTGCTTTCATGATAGATAAAAAATGACACCTGATCTTTGTTGAGGTTCAACTGCTGCTGTATCGCCCTGCCCCATTTCCCGGAAACCCTATTGCCCAGCCCTTCGATGATGAACATTCCACCCAGTAAATCAAACGGGTCCGGCTGACTTGCCCTGTGGAACATGTAAGCACTTAAGGCTTCGCTACCCAGGTTTTTATTCCCCGTAAGGATCTCTTCTTCATTTCCTCCGCAATTGATGTAATTTTGTTCCAGGATCTGATAGTCGCGATGCTCATCAGAAGAATGCCTGATGAAGGCAGATCTGACCGGGAAATGTGACATACTCACATTAGAGGCGGCCCTGGCAATCCACTGCGAGCCGTCAATCACTTGCTGACGCAGGTTTACCAGCAAACGTTTATATTCTTCAAGCGTTAATGATCCGTTAAAAATCTTCTTCACAATGGGTACCTGTTGCAGACCTCGCTCAAAGTCAAACCATACGCCAGTCAGCTGTCTTACCAACCATTCTTGTACCGGCTTAGATTGAATTCTAATCTCTGGCGGCTTTATCGTATCAATTTCTTCTACATATCTCTTTTGCTGCTGATCATTGCTCCTTACCTTTAACATCATATAACCGGTAACAAAGCGGCCACTCTCAGGCACCATGCACAAGATGTTCTGTCCGTCTTCAAGCTTGCCGCTTTTCAAGAGTTCATCCAGCATTACAAAAATCGAAGCAGAGCCAATATTACCTACGCTATACAAGTTTGTAAACCATTTTTCAGGAGCAATTTCAGCACCACCCTTTTTCAGCAGGTCAACAATCTGAGATTTGAAATGATGAGAAGAATAGTGACATACCAGCCAGTCTATCCCTGAAGGTTCAATCTTCCCTTCATCAGTCAGCTCAAAAAACCTTTGGATGCCTAGCTTTACGATATTATCTACCAGCTGCATGTCCTGCTTCAAATTTATTGCCCCATCCACATTGGCTTCTGATATGGTATCGTAATCCAGCCAGGTTTTCTCTACGAAACCATCAGGTTCTTTGTTTGCCCCGGTATACATACATACTTCGAATGCATGCGCATAAGATTTCATATCTACCCATTCGATTTCGAGAGAAATGTTACCGGTGTTAGCGCTGTTTTGTAATAACATCGCTCCGGCGCCATCACTCAGCATCCAGCGTAGGAAATCCGTTTCCAAAGGCAGTTTTGCAGTCGCATCAGAAAAAGCATGCTGTCCGGCAAAACGTTTTGACTTAAACATCCTGCTGGGTAGCTCCGCAGCGCAGCATACTGCATTTTTTGCTGTACCTGCCTTAATTTGATTGAAGGCATTTTGAATCGCCATCATACTGGCAGCACAAACACTTTGATGAGAGGCTATACCGCATCGTCCGATCCCACTTGAAGCATGTACCATGCTGGCAAAACCCGGAATTGGCATATCGCTTTGTGTAGTCGCCGCACAAAGCAGATCAATACCATTGTAATCAGCCGTGCTGCTGTCTATACAATCTTTAACGGCAAGTGCTGCCATCTCGTAAGCCTTGTGCGTTGTATTTTGTGAACTATCCAGCGCATAGTAACGTCTTTTGATGCCATTTTTCCTGAGGAAAATATCCTTGGTACGTGAGGGAACATCGTTAATCAAACCCAGATAATCTTCCATCTGGTTATTTTCAACAGGTTCATTAGGTAAAAAAATTCCTGTGGCGTTAATGTATACTTTATTCATTTTCTGCTGTCGGTTTTAAATAGGATGTCTAGCCAAGGTAATAAAAATCCAAGGTTACCTTTTCCTTCTTTATGATGCATGCTGTGCCTGTACGAGAATTTAAGTACATGGTCTGGCTTATTTTTGCTAAAGAAATCGTAATTGCAGTGTCCCAATAGATTGATGATTAAGCTCAATACCGGGAGCGAAATAATTGCGGCGGCCTGGAAAGGATAGATCAACAATGGCAGCAGGATCACTGTGCCCAGCAGAAACGCCTCTATCCAGTGGAAACTAAAGGTAGAATATACCGTCGGTTCTTTCGAATGATGATGTACCCAATGCACCTGTTTAATCATAAAACGGGTATGCAGTAACGAATGAACCGCATAGAAATGGACTTCATTCCATAAAAACAACAATGCAACCTGAGGGACAAACCACCAGTTAAACCCGTAGCTGATCTGGAACCATCCATGAGCCAGCCCCTGTTGAATCGCGATTCCCTGCAGACTAAAAACAAATATAGACCTCATAGACTGCCAGATTTCTTTGCGTTGCTGCCCCGGTCTTACGAAATGGTTGTCTACCTGATGCAAGCCATGATATTTTTCCAGATACCGAAATAAGTACAAACCAATAAAGGTTATACCCCAGTAGAGGATATTGAAAAAGATGAACATTGCGATGAATGCATGATACCAGGTCTCAAATGTCCATCTCATTATAATCTCAAGCATGTTGTCAAGGTACAAAAAACATGCAAATGTTTACTTCTGCAGTTTTAGGCCACAAAGCTTCGTGCATGGTCAAACGATCTGTCGAGAAGATTGTTAATATGCAAATGCAATAATTTGAAAAATGCAAAACCGCAGGATCTGGCTGTCCTGGTACATGATAAACTTAAGCGAAGCAAGCGCAGCCCGGTCGTCCCAGAACTGAACGTGCTCAATGATTTATTTGACTGCCTTTTTTACACCAGTATGTGTAAAGAGGAAAGTGACTTAATTAAAGTGACCGTCACATTTATCGACCCGGGAAATCCGGATCCACATCCCCCTAGACGAAGGGTTGCAGAGCGATGGAGTTGTATCAGCTTCGACAGCCCCATTCCACTCACCACCAAGTCGCTCGTAAAGCTCTCCAAAGCTGCAGACCCTTCGAGTACTTCGCTGGCAATTTATTATGATGATAAAGGCCTATATATCTGGGGCATGATCGATCAGGCCATGCACTACCAGAACTTCCTCAATTATGAATCTGATACAGATTCCGAACAACCGGGCTTTTTCCAGGTTTCGGTTAAAGATATTGGCACCTTAAACATACTTTTTGATTATGAGTTATTGGCCACACTCAATCAAAATATCCTGGTTCAGCGCTACCTTGACGTCCTGACCATCGGCCCCGTTGCCAAAATATTGAAGAAGAATTCGGAATTTTTGAAGCGCACATTAAAACAATATTTAGCAGAGCAACATCCCAATCAGACTTTCAGCGACTGGGAAGACTTTTTAGACAACCTTTGGATACAGACCCTATCGCGGCTGTTGCTTAAAATCCAGAACTATCAACATGGTGGGGCGTTGCTTATTGCTGATGAGAGCCCTGACATCGACATTAAGTACAAGATTCATTATCAGCGGCTCATATACGCTATGATTGCATATGCACAAGCATCTATAGATACCCACGTCTTAGAAAATGAAATTTCCACTCAACTGCGGGAAGGTAAGCGACATGTCAGCAAAACCTTGTACCAACGGGAATCTATGGCACTCCTTCAGAAGGCAGGGACAGCAGATGAAATTACCGGTGCCATCAATTTTATTGCTTCTCAAACCTGCGTGGATGGTGTAGTACTCTTCAACAGGGATATGGTCAGCAACGGATTCGGTGCGGTTCTTCGCGCCAAGCGAATGCCCAGAAAAATCCATGTTTCTGCGACCGCCACGGCGACCATCAAATCACTGACTCCGGCAGACCCAAAGCACTATGGCACAAGGCACAGATCTATGATCGCCTATTGTTGGAACCACCCCACGGCACTGGGACTGGTCATTTCACAAGATGGAGAGATCAGGGCTTTTGCCAAGATAGATGATAAACTGATCATGTGGGAGAAAATCAAAACACAGCAATACATCAAAAATCAAAAACTGTGATGACTGCCAGGCGCATGAAGTATCATATCTCATTCCGATTTGTGTCAAACGGCAAATAGTTTTTATCCTCCATTTTAAATGTTTTCCTTTGCGGCCAATTTAATAGCATCCCTTATACGCAAATAGGTACCACACCTACAAATGTTACCTGACATCGCATCATTGATGTCTTCATCGGTCGGATTCTTGTTTTCCTTGAGCAAAACAGCGGCAGACATTATCTGTCCGGCCTGACAATAACCACATTGAGAGACGTCGAGTTCCAACCATGCTTTTTGCAAGGGGTGATTATTCTTTTCAGACAAGCCTTCGATCGTTACTACCTTTTTACCTTGAGCGCGACTCGCTTTCGTGACACAGGAACGAACGGCTTCACCATCCAGGTGAACAACACAGGCCCCGCACTGCGCCACTCCACATCCGAACTTAGTTCCAACAAGACCAACGTGGTCTCTTAGTATCCACAAGAGCGGGGTCTCAGGATCAGCATCAAGTTTATAGTTCTTCTTATTAATATTTAATGTAATCATGATGGGTAAAATTACGCGGTTTAAATTAGACACTTGTAGGTTCTGTTTTCGGCAAGGCAAAAGGTTGCTGATAATGCCGCTTTCCGGTGGCTTTATATAAGGCATTCGCCACTGCCCCAAATACCGGAGGAAAAGGTGGCTCACCTAATCCAGTGGGATCAATATCATTCCTGACAAATGAAACATCGACTTTTTTCGGTGCTTCATGCATTCTGATGATCCGATACTTGTGGAAATTATTCTCCTCTACCACGCCGTTTTTATGGGTCAGTCCCCCGTACAGGCTATTCCCTATGCCATCAACAACTGCGCCCTGAACCATATTTGTTGCAGCGTCAGGGTTGATCACAATCCCGCAATCAATCGCACTGAACACCCGCTCCACATACGGCTCTCCATCTTTTAAAGTCAGGTCCACCACATGCGCAGCATAAGAATTGTGACAGAAATATGCAGCTACCCCACGGCTGTATTTAGGGTCTTTAACACCACTCCAACCGGATTTCTCCCTTACCAGTTTCAATACACCGGCATATCGGTCAGCATCGTAGTCATTGTTCTTGCCAACGGGATTTTCTTTCGCCCTTTGTAAAAGCTCCAGACGAAAGTCAATTGGATCTTTTCCCATTGCTTCTGCCAGCTCATCAAGGAATGATTGCTCTGCTGCCGCATTGAAATTAGATCTCGGCGCCCTGAAAGCCCCTACTGTAATATTTGATGGAATTGCCCAGCCTTCGGCCAGATAGTTGTCGACTGCACCTGCAGGAAACCTGTTTGCATGAATGGCGTGTTCAGGAATCCCTCCCCCCTTAACATGAAAAGCAATCAACTTTTTATTTGAATCCAGGGCCGCACGGTAAGTTGCGGTATACATAGGACGATAAATTCCATATGTGGAATCATCCTCACGGCTATACATCAGCTTCACCGGAGCTTTTGCTCTTCTGGATATGAGTGCTGCTTCTATCAGATAATGACCATAGGCCCTTCTGCCAAAGCCACCTCCCATCCGGGTCATCTGGATTTCGATCTTGTCTGCCGGAAGATTCAACACTTTCATGAGCGTTGGCTCTGTCCAGCCCGGAGCCTGCAATGGCCCGACCAATAAAGCTTTTTCATCGGTTACGTGTGCAAAGAAATTCATGGGTTCCATGCAGTTATGCGCCAAAAATGGAGCATTATAGGTACGCTCAATGATTTCCGCTGCGTTCTTGAACGCTGTTTCCGGATCACCATCTTTTCTTAGCTGTTGAGCCGGTTTCTTTGCATATTCCAGCATCTTTCTATGTTGCACAGCAGTTGTTTCCAATTCTCCAGGCACCACTACCTCTGTTTTTCCACCCCGACCGGCCATTGTATCCTTAACATCACCGGCAGGGACCCATTCTACGATCAATTTCTTACGGGCGTTCATTACCTCCCAGGTCGTTTTACCGACCACCACAAGAATCTCATTGAAGGTTCTGACATCAAAGCCCCCCTGTTCAAAGCCATCACCATATAGTTCTTGCCTGAAAACATCTTTGATCCCCGGCATTTTAAGTGCTGCCGAGGCATCGAAAGATTTGAGCTTCATACCAAATGCTGGCGGATGCTGTATCATGGCAATCAGCATGCCTTCATGCTGATAATCAAGACCAAAAAGAGGCTTCCCGCTAACAAGCTTGGCTCCTTCAACATTCTTTTGTGAATTCCTCACCACGGTAAAATCCTTTACATTCTTGAGCTTTACTCCTTTCGGCACAGGTATACCTGATGCCTTTGCCGCAAAATCGCCATAAGTTGCCTTTTTACCACTTTTTTCATGATGGATCACACCAAGTTTGGTTGTCAATTCCTCAACAGGCACATTCCATGAGCCAGCAGCGGCAAGCATCAACATGTTTCTTGCAGTAGCACCCGCCTCTCTTAAAGGTTTCCAGTACATTCTCATGGAATTGCTGCCCCCGGTGAACTGAGGTCCGAGTTTGACACTGTCATGAGGCCCCATCTCCACGACAACCTTTGTCCAATCGACTTCCAATTCTTCTGCAACCATCATAGGCAGTGAAGTCATTACATTCTGCCCGAATTCAGGATTTGGGCAGACAAGCGTGATGATGTTATCTGCGGATATTTTAACGTATCCGTTGATCTCCGATAAAATCACGGCAGGAACTCCTTCATCCGTATGTGGCAAGGCAAATTTGGCCAGCCCACTGAAATGAATCATCAGGCCTCCTCCGGCAAGAAGGGACGTTTTTAGAAAGGTACGTCTGCTGTTTTGGGTTTCGTTGTTTTCCATCTCAAAAGATTTGATGATAATATGATCGGGTTATTTTTCTTCCGGTGCATAAGCGCCTGTGGTAAGCCATGTAATCCAGGCCTTTTTAAATTCTGCATGGGAAATTGGCGGTAAGGTGCGGCCTTCTCCAGGATTCCAACCAGCAAGGACAAGCCCATCATCGGCATGGGCAATCAGTTTTTTCATATCCTTGTTTCCGTTCTGCTTCGGATCCATCAACTGCTTTGCCAATTGATTTTGCGTCCTGCCCTGAAAAACCATTTTCATGTTGGCAGGAGGTAAATGCCACTCGGGATTTCCTGGGGGCGTATGCAGTCCAGGGGTATTGGTCGGTTGATGACAGTTTGAACATTTCATCGCAAAAACACCTTTACCATCTACCCCTCTTTTTGGCAACATTGAATGTATGTGGCTGTCATCTCCCTGCAAGGGGATATCGCCTGAGGGATGACAATTCATGCAACGTGGACTCATCAGTACAGAGTAAACCTGCTTGAAAGCTGCTACCGAAGCAACGCTGTCCTTGACCACCACAGGCTTGCTGTCAATGGGTTTATGGACAACAACCGTTAAAGCATCTGCCCCAAAGGCCATGAAAAACACAAATGAAGCCAATATTGTGATCACAAGCACTGATCTCAAAGCGCCATTGTATCTGTTGTTCTTTTTAGGTCTGGCAATCATATGATTTGTTTTGTTGTTAATCTAATATAGTAATCCTGATTCTGGAGAATTGCTGTCTGGGCCAGCATAGGGAATTCCTTTGAATATTGAAACCTCTCCATCATCTACTCCCTTCAAACTTCCGTAAGCGGTTTTCACCACTGGACCGCCCTGACGTGCATAACACGAAAAGGTAATGGATATGGCCAAACTGAGAAAAAGTAACTTCATACTGCTGTATTTGATTCCTAATCAAAAAAACACATTTAAACTGATCTCCATTCTGATAATAGACCGTTCAAGAGATTTTATAGATAGTCTCGGGATTTTCATAGATGACTTTCATCTATGGCGTTATAAAGCAATTATATCAGGCTTCGGAATTCATTCGGAGTATTGCCCACACGTTTTTTAAATAACCGGATAAAATGCTGTGGGTATTTAAAGCCCAGTTCATAGGCGATTTCGCTAACAGATTTATTGGATTCAAATATTTTGTCCTTGGCAACGTCGATGATTTTTTCCTGTATAAAATCCTGTGCTGTCTTACCAGTCTCCTTCTTGATGAGGTCTCCAAAATAATTTGCGGAGAAATGTAGTTCCTCGGCGCAATAGGCAACTGAAGGAAGACCGATGGAATACGGTTTTTCCGACAAGAAGTAGCTGTTGAGCAAGGCCTCAAAACTTTCCAGAACTCCTTTATTGGCTGTATCCCTGGTAATGAACTGCCTGTCATAAAAACGGTCGCAATAATTCAGCAACAGTTCTATAGTAGATGCAATCAGTTTCTTGCTATGCTTATCGATTGAATTGCGCAGCTCGGCATCGATCTTTGCAAAAAGATCCAATACCAGCTTTCGCTCATTTGAGGAAAGGTGCAAGGCCTCACTGGTATGGTAGCTGAAAAAATGATAATCGCCCAATAGTTTGCCCAGCGAGGTACCCCGGATCAGGTCAGGATGAAATACAAGCCCGTGCCCCATTGGTTGATAGACATCTACCTTATTTTCTACATCCACGGTTTGCCCGGGGGAGATAAAAACCAATGTGCCCTCCTGGTAGTCATAATACTGACGCCCGTACTTGAGGTCGCCACATTTCACATCCTTTAAAAATATACAGTAAAGCTCAAAATCCATCTTACTTCCCGAGCGCTCCTTAGCTTTCGAAAAGTCGATCACGCTGACCAACGGATGATGGGTCTCATGATTATTGAATTCGTTATACTCACTGATTGTCTTGAAGTTATATTCCTTTTCCATAGCGCTCGTGATTTGCATAAACAAACTTAATGATTTCAAAAGTGTTATGATACCTGGATTTGCCCAATAAGTAATATTGGTAGTAAAAGCAGGAATCTGTATACTTCGAAACCTCCATCTGCGGCTGATATTTGTAATCAATATTTCAGAATAAACTAATTTACATATGGAAACAGTTAAATTAAACAACGGCATCGACATGCCCATATTGGGATTTGGGGTGTTTCAGGTAACCGATCTTAAGGAATGTGAAAGAAGCGTAATTGATGCGATAGACAGTGGATATAGATTGATTGATACAGCAGAATCCTACATGAATGAAGAGGCCGTTGGAAAAGCAATAAAGGCAAGTGGCATCGACAGGGAAGAACTTTTCATCACAACTAAACTATGGATCAATTCAAATGGTTATCAGGGCGCCAAGACTGCATTTGAAAAATCCCTTAAAAAACTGCAGCTGGATTATCTTGACCTCTACCTTATCCACCAGCCTTATGGTGATGTGTATGGAGAATGGCGGGCAATGGAAGAACTCTATAAAGAAGGAAAAGTGAAGGCCATCGGCGTCAGCAATTTCCAGTCCGACAGGTTGATCGATCTGATCATCCACAACGAGATCGTGCCTGCCGTAAATCAAGTTGAAACGCATCCTTTCCATCAGCAGGCAGATGCCCACCTGTTCATGAAAGAGAACAACGTACAGATTGAATCATGGGGACCATTTGCAGAAGGCAAAAATGATATTTTCAAAAATGAGCTATTGGGCGCTATTGCTCAGAAATACAATAAATCGATTGCCCAGGTGGTCTTGCGCTGGCTTACTCAACGAGGCGTTGTGGCGATTCCAAAATCGGTACGTAAGGAACGCATGCAGGAGAACATAGACATCTTCGACTTTCAGCTAAGCACAGAAGAAATGGAAAGCATCAAAACCCTTGATTCTGGTACAAGCAGCTTCTTCGACCATAGGGATCCCGCAATGGTAAAATGGTTGGGCGAACGAACATTAAATCATTAATAACAAGTTATCATCATGAAAAAAAGAACATTAGGCACAAACGGATTAGAAGTATCAGCCCTCGGCCTGGGATGTATGGGCCTTAGCTTCGGTTACGGACCGGCCGCAGATAAAGATAAGGCGATAGAACTGATCAGGGCAGCATACGAGCAAGGAATAACATTTTTTGATACCGCAGAAGTATATGGACCATATACCAACGAGGAGCTGTTAGGCGAGGCCATTCAGCCTTTTAGAAATGAAGTGGTCATCGCTACTAAATTCGGTTTTAAAAATGCCCTGACAAGTGAAGGTCTGGATAGCCGTCCCGAAACAATCAGAGCGGTAGCCGAAGCCTCCCTTAAAAGATTGCGCACAGATCGCATCGACCTTTTCTATCAGCACCGGGTGGATCCAAATGTGCCAATAGAAGATGTGGCAGGGACTGTTAAAGATTTGATAGCCGAAGGAAAAATTAAACATTTCGGGCTTTCAGAAGCAGGAGCCCAATCTATACGTAAAGCACACGCGGTACAACCAGTAACGGCCTTACAAAGTGAATATTCGTTATGGTGGAGAGAGCCTGAACAGGAAATCCTTCCACTGCTCGAAGAACTTGGAATTGGCTTTGTCCCCTTTAGTCCACTTGGAAAAGGATTTCTTACTGGTAAGATTGATGAAACAACCAGTTTTGACAAGTCCGATTTTCGCAATACCGTTCCAAGGTTTTCAGAAGAGAACAGGAAAGCGAACCAGGTATTGGTAGATCTGCTTGCTACCATTGCCACAAAACAGAATGCAACCAATGCTCAGATCGCCCTGGCATGGCTGCTGGCACAAAAGCCATGGATAGCCCCAATACCTGGAACAACCAAGTTGAACCGTCTTCAGGAAAATATCGGCGCAGCGGAAGTGCAGCTGTCTGTAACTGATCTTCAGGAAATCGAAGCAGCGGTATCGAACATCCAGATCCAGGGACATCGCTACACGGAGCAGTCACAGAAAATGATAAATAAATAGTTCAAACTATAAATCATCGAGATATGAAAAAGTTAATGTTATTGATGGGCCTTCTGGGAGGTTTTATGACCCAAAAGTCCATGGCACAGGATAGTCCTATCTTTCCAAAAGGAGAAAAATCTCCGAATGTGCATCATACGGGCAATGTTTGGCTTACCGAGCTGAACGCCCCCGACAGCGTATTTTCCTATGGCACTTCTGTTGCAATATCCGATCCGGATGCACGCTTGAACTGGCACATTCACCCGGGTGGTCAAATTCTGATCGTAACCGAAGGTGAGGGTTATTATCAGGAAAAAGGTAAGGAAAAAAGAACCATTAAAAAGGGTGAGGTGATCAAGTGTATGCCAGGTGTAGAACACTGGCATGGTGCGACCCCAAAAACAGGCGTAACCTACATTGCCACCTCTCCTTCGGCAAAGGGAAAAACCATCTGGTTGAAAAAGGTATCTGACGAAGAGTATTATGGCAAAAAGTAATTCACTATATCTCGCTTTCATTGTTCTCTTCGCTTTTTTATCCTGTAAGCCGAATAAACAAAATGAACTGCCCCGGTCTTTGATGATCAAAGATCAGGGCAGCTTTTCTGTCGGGGGTACTAAAAAGACGGTACCCGGGGAGTTCAAAATTGGAAATGCGCTTGATTCTGCGGGTCAGACTTTTCATGGCGACCATGCCTACGTTTTCTATCAGATTCCTGATCAGCAAAGAAAATACCCGCTGGTGTTTCTCCACGGCGCCGGTCAGTCCAAGAAAACATGGGAGACCACTCCCGACGGGCGTGAGGGATTTCAGAATATATTCCTTCGCAAAGGTTACGCTGTATACCTACTTGACCAGCCGCGTCGCGGCGAAGCGGGAAAAAGTATGGCCGCAGCCACCGTCTCTCCTATTGCTGATGAACAGTTCTGGTTCAGCCAGTTCAGGATTGGCAACTATCCGGACTATTTTCCTGGCGTACAATTTCCAAAAGATCGCGCATCAGTAGAGCAATTCTACCGCCAGATGACCCCAAATACAGGTCCCTTTGACGGCAAGGTTGTTACTGGGGCCGTATCCAGCCTGTTTGATAAAATCGGCGAAGGCATATTGGTCACGCATTCCCAGGGCGGCGGCCCCGGCTGGTCAACGGCAATACAAAATAAAAATGTGAAGGGCATAGTGGCCTATGAACCATATAGTGGTTTCGTATTCCCAAAAAATGAACTGCCTAAACCAATCAAATCCTCCGGATTGTTTGGCGAACTGGCAGGTACCGAAATTCCTTTAGATGATTTTAAAAAATTGACCAGCCTGCCAATCATCATCTATTATGGTGACAACATCGCTAAAAAACCTACCTCGGAATGGAATAGTGATCATTGGCGTTCGGGTCTCGAGATGGCCAGGATCTGGGCTGCAACCATCAATAAATATGGTGGGGATGCCAAAGTGGTGCATTTTCCGGAGATGGGAATAAAGGGCAATACCCATTTTGCGTTCTCTGACCTTAACAACATCCAGATTGCGGATGTCCTATCTGCCTGGCTAAAGGAAAAAGGGCTGGATAAGTAATATTGGTTGCAATCTCCGTAATCCATATACCCCCAACGTATTAAAATTGGGGAGATTTGTGATCAAAGATATTGCTTATGAAAACAATCATGCACCCCGGGCTCCTGATCGCTACAGTGATTTGCCTGATATCAAGCTGCACAAAGGCCCAGAACTCTTCCTCCGGTACGGAGAACAATTTGACTGGAAAAAATATACTGATTGTATACCTTTCCAGAACAAATAATACCAAGGCCATAGCCGAACTTATTCAAAAAGAGGTTGGTGGAAAGATGGTATCATTGGAGCTGCAGCAGCCATACCCAGAGAACTATCAGGCAATTGTGGATCAGGTGGCAAAGGAAAATGCCGATGGTTTCCTGCCACCGTTGAAAACCAAAATTGACAGCATAGAGAACTTTGATGTAATATTTCTGGGATTTCCAACCTGGGGCATGCAGCTCCCGCCGCCCATGAAAAGTTTTCTGAGGCAATATGACCTTAAAGGTAAAACCCTTGTTCCTTTCAACACAAATGCAGGTTTTGGGATAGGAAGTACATTTCAAACGGTAAAAGAGTTGGCGCCGTCAAGCAACATCCTCGAAGGGTTTTCCATGCAGGGGGGAAAGGAAAGGGACGGCGTATATCTTGTAATCCAGGGGGAAAAAGAAAAGCAGGCTAAAGCGGAAATCATCAAATGGTTGAAAACGATTAACATAAAAAATTAAGATAGCGATGAGAATATTAAATATGAAAACTCTTGGTGTAATCCTTGGCTGTATATTGGTAGTGGTTTCTAAAATTTCCGCTCAGGAAAGCACATCGGCAAGTTCGCTGGATGCTAAACAAACTAACCTTATTGCGATTGCGGCTCAAACGGCAAAGGGTGATCTGGACGGATTGAAAACAAGTCTGAACACAGGTTTAACCGCGGGGCTTACCATCAGTGAAATCAAGGAAGCCATCGTGCACTGTTATGCCTACTGTGGATTTCCGCGTAGCATCAGGGCACTACAAACCTTCATAGTGGTATTGGAGGAACGAAAAGCAAAGGGCATCAACGATTTGCCAGGTGTTGAAGCATCTCCGGTTGACGCAGACAACACCAAATATGAGCGGGGAAAAGCTGTTCTTGAAAAACTCACAGGTGTAAAAGAGACAGATCCAAAAAAGGGTTATGCTGCATTTGCCCCTATCATGGAGAAATTTCTAAAAGAACACTTGTTTGCGGATATTTTTGAACGGGATGTATTAACTTATAAGGATCGCGAGCTGCTCACCGTATCCGTCATCGCAAGTATTGGTGATGCCGAACCCATGTTATCCTCACACCTCAATATCTGCCTCAATGTGGGACTTAGTCCGGCTCAATTAAATGAATTTCTTGAGGTGATCAAACCAATTGTCGGCAAGAAGAAATCAAAGGCAGCACAAGTCGTGCTCGCTGAAGTTTTGAACAGCAAAAAGAAAGCATAATATGAAAAATATAAAAGCAAGCTACTTATTTATAGCCCTTGCGATGACCGTAATGGCATCGCCTGCAACGTATGCGCAATCAGTGGAAATGACCAAAAATACAAACCCATATACGCTGGTATACAAGGGAGCAATCACCAGTAATCAACAAGGTAAGGTGAATATCCATCCTGTAAAATATAAGGTCAATGGAATCGATATCGCCGCCAATGTTTATACACCAGCTGATTATAGTCCATCAAAAAAATATCCGGCCGTGGTTGTAGCACATCCCAATGGTGGAATCAAAGAACAGACGGCAGGATTGTATGCACAGCATCTGGCAGAAGCGGGTTACATCACGCTAGCTTTCGATGCGGCCTATCAGGGTGCGAGTGGTGGCGAACCTCGTCATACTGATAAACCTCAATATCGTACAGAAGACATCTATGGTGCAGCCGACTACATCACCGGCTACCCAGGTGTTGATGCAAACCGTTTAGGCGTGCTCGGCATCTGTGGAGGTGGCGGTTACACGTTGAAAGCGGCCCAGTCCGACAAACGATTTAAAGCTGTTGCTACCTTGAGTATGTTTAATTCAGGAGAGGTAAGACGCAATGGCTTTCAGAATTCGCAGATCAACACCATTCAGGAACGCCTAAAAAAGGCTTCGGAGGCGCGTACGTTAGAAAAAAAAGCTGGTAAAATCGGTGGTAAGGGAGGAATAGACAAAGAAGATAAATCATTGTTCTCAGGTGTCGCGACCATAACCGACGAAGAAATTGCGAAGACCTCTACCGACCTGTATCGTGAGGGGTACGAATACTACTACAGGACTCATGCACATCCAAATTCAACGTTTTTATATACGACAAGCAGTCTGATGGACCTAATGACATGGGATGCCACCGACCAGATTGAATTGATCGATCAACCATTATTGATGATGGCAGGAAGCAAGGCAGATACAAAGTACATGACGGATGAAGCATTTGCAAAAGTTAAAAACGCTAAAACAAAGGAACTATTCGTAATTGAAGGTGCTACTCACATCCAAACCTATTGGAGGCCCGAATATGTAGGTCAGGCTGTGAATAAACTAACTGAGTTTTATAAAACCAATCTCTAATAAGGCTATGAAATGTAATTTAAAATATTTGATACTGATGTTGGCGTTCATTTCGCCAGCGTGTACCAACGTCCAAAAAAAGGATTCCAAGAGTTCAATTCTATTTCCCAAGGGAGAAAAGCATACCACCAAAAACTTCGCGGGAGACGTATGGGTGAAATCTCTCATAGATGCAGATAGCCTGAATGAAACTGCAGTTGGGAATGTTACTTTTGCCCCTGGGGCCCGAAGCAACTGGCATTCACACCCCGGAGGGCAAATCATACTTTCTATCGATGGGGTTGGATATTATCAGGAAAAAGGAAAGTCCAAGGTGATTTTGCGTAAAGGTGACGTGATCAAATGCCCTCCTAATACTCCTCACTGGCATGGCGCCAGTAAGGATACAGAATTTGTTCAGGTTGCGATAACGGGCAGGACAAATGGTGCCACAGTTTGGCTCGAAAGCGTCCCTGATAGCACCTACCTTGCGAATTAATGGCCATTGAAATGGCTTTGCCTGCCATCTTTTCCGTGGTTAGCGGTTATTTATTGATGGTTAGTTTTACGGGTCTGGAGAGCTTTGAGAAGGTAAGTGAACCCATTTTCCATTTGCCGTTTTCGTTGACATAAACCTCGGTAACCATGAATGGATTGACCACTTCATTGCCTCCTACCAGGGCTATGAGATCGATGTCATTCAGGAGGATGGCAGTGTTGCCAATGATGTTTACCGAGGCTGAATAAACCTCCGCTGTTTTGTAATGTATGCCACCTGATTTAATGACATTTAGTTCCCTTTCGGTTCCCCAGCTACCACCCATGTGAACAAACATCGCTTTCGCATCAAATAGCAGGCTAAGGGAATCCACATTTTTATCAGACATCCACAGCCATTTCTTCCTGGAAAGATCCAGTACTTGCTGTTCTGTTTTGGTAGGTGTAGTCGGGTTGGCCTTAGGGGTTTGTGCAGATGATACCTGGACAACAGCGGCAAGCATGAGGAATGCAAACAATGATTTTTTCATAGGTTATATTGAATATGTAATTGAATATCATCAAAAAAACACAATTTAAACGGATAAAAATCCCGCAATAGACCGTTTAGGCAAGTTCCTAGATGGTTTGTCTTTTTTCATCGACGACTGCCTGAATACCGTACCAGTCGATGATTTTAGCGGATTCATCTATGGTAATTCCCAAACCGTCTAGTTTTTGCGAAGCTTCAAAATTAATTACACTCTTTTGCAACATTCAACTACCCCGATATACGAACATTTTTACGATTGGAAGATCATTACATCAATAAATACAGTCATTAATGACCCGCTACCAGCAAATATTTCGGACCATTTATAGTGTTGACTTCGTCGCAGTAGCTGCACTACTTGTCGGCTGTTTCTTCCCAATGACCTGGGAATTAGAGATGCCTGCCGTGTTCTGGATGAAACAGGCTATCGAGTACCTGTTGTACGCAGCCTTTTATTTCGGCAACGTCCATTTTCTCTTTCCGAAACTGGCCAATAAGAAGTATGGCTTTCTATACTTTGTCATCTTATGCTTATTCATTTATCTCCTTCCAATATTCCTTCGCTGGATCAGAAACATCACAGATCTCTATGCGGCACTGGACAAAGTATATGCCGCTGTTGGTCAAAAGCACTATTCCAGTGACCATTGGGATACGACGATAGTTATTGCAATTTCACTGATCGTAGTGACCTTAAGTTACCTTTCTGCAGTGGCGAAGAAGATGCAGCGAAACCAGCTCGCCTACGAAACGTTAGAACGGGAAAGGGTAAGTGCTGAACTCTCCTTCTTGAAAGCCCAGATCAATCCACACTTCTTTTTTAATACGCTACATACCATCTATGCCTTGATGGATACCGATCAGCCGGCAGCGAAAAGCTCCATTTATAACCTTTCGCACATGATGCGGTATGTACTTTATGACACCAGAAATGACAGGACTTCACTGAGTAAAGAAATAGGCTTTATTGAAGACTACATTGCTTTGATGAGGGTGCGAATCGCTGACGACGTACAAATCATTGTCGACAAGCAGGTGTCAATGCCCGACATGGAGATTGTTCCCATGCTGCTGCTCCCCTTTATTGAAAATGCGTTCAAACATGGCATCAGCGCTCTGCAGCCAAGTTATATATTCATCGGAATCAGCATGACTGAAACAGGATTAAAGTTTGAAGTGCGCAATTCTCTCTTTGAAGAGCTCGGCAAACAACTTGATGACGATCAGGGCATAGGCATTGCCAATACCAGACGCCGGCTCGACCTGCTCTATCCGGGCAAGTATAACCTACAAATTGAACGTGATTCCTTCGCAAAGGAGTATAGCATCACCCTAACACTAATGAAATGACCATAAATTGTATTGCAGTAGATGACGAGCCGGCAGCACTCAACCTGGTAAGCTCCTACATTCGCCAAACGCCGTTTTTACAGCTGAATGCCAGGTTCAACAACGCTTTGGATGCCTTAAAGCACATTCATGCGAACCCTGCTTTGCAGCTGATCTTTCTGGATATCCGCATGGCCGACCTGAACGGCGTGGAGCTGGCACGCATCATTGAGCAGTCCGATAAGCGAAAGGGCCTCAGGGTTATTTTTACCACCGCCTACGACCAGTATGCGCTCGAGGGATTTCGGGTTGACGCACTGGATTACATGGTCAAGCCATTTAGCTTTGTAGACTTCTCAAAAGCCGCATCTAAAGCCTACGATTACTTCGTAATGCTTGAGGGCAATCAATACGCACCGGAACGGAATATTCCACAGGTGGATGAAGGCAAACAATATGTGTACGTAAAAATTGAGCACCAACTTGTTAAAGTAGAAATAGATGACATCCTGTATATCGAAGGACTGAAAGATTACGTAAAAATATACCTTAGAGAAACAGAGAAACCATTGCTTACGTTAACCAGCCTCAAGAAGCTTCAGGAAAAGCTACCTGCAAATCAATTCCTCCGCCTACACCGTTCGTTCATCATTTCTACATCCGCCATAAAATCGGCCACAAAAACGTCGGTATTGATCGGCGACACAACAATACACGTGAGTGAGCAGTTTAAAGAATCCTTCAATGATTTTTTAAGCAAATGGGTGCTCTGATCAGGCCGGAATCCATCTACGTGGTCATGCTATGATTAGTCGGATATTCGTAGGTCCACCACAACATTAAAATAACTGCCATATGGAAATGAGGAATATAAAAATGGAAAGACTTAATCTGATCATTCACAACTCCGCCAATACAGCGCCGAACAGAATTTTTAATTTATTCTCGACCTTACTGGAAAAACAGTTTCCTGTTGAAGATCATACGCAACCGATTGAACTTCGGTCCCCTTCGGAATTTGCCAGCCGACTAAATATCCATGTGAATCATCTAAACCGTACGCTAAAAACGATTGCTCAGAAAACGACATCGCAACTCATCAATGAGCGTATCTTGAGGGAGGCAAAATCACTGTTGAGACATACCGACTGGAGCGTAGCGACAATCTCCTTTGTTTTAGGCTTTAGTGAACTGACCAATTTCCACACTTTTTTTAAAAAACACACCAATTGGAGTCCTGTAAGGTTTCGTCATTCGTTTTCCTCTTAATTTTTCGCTAAATTATCAGTACACTTGATCTTAAATCAATCTTTATGGGTGGTGGCGCGATGTTGACCATTATCTTAATTTACACATTCCCTTTTTGCTTTATTTGCTGAAATGTCCGACCGTATTTGTCATAAATTACTTTTTCTCTTTCATAATTATGATTTGGTTGCCAATGCTGTTCTGTCCTAATCCTATCGTTTTTAATAGCAGTTTTTGAACTTAACAACGTTCCTCTTTTATAGTCTTCGGTCAAGTCGATGGGTTCAACATGAACTAAATATTTCTCCAGCATCGCTGGGATCTGACCGAAATTTTTGCAGTCATCTGCTATCGTAATCTCCTTTCGATAACTAAACCTCAAAGGAAAAATTCTGTTTAAAAACCAAGGATTTTCAGCCATCGTTTGACGAGGTGGTTGTATCAAATGGAAAATAATTTCTGCATTGTCGTCAGATTGATAGTTTGTGTAAAGTACCGCTTCAATATTCGTCCAATCAATATATAGAGTGGTATCAAACAGTGGCAATTCATATGATATTCCTTTAGGATCAAACGTGACGCTTTCCTGTTTTTCAGCCTGTTTTCTCGTAGTCTTTTCTGAATTCCTAAATCCAAATGTCAGACCGTAAAGTATCATGCCTGGCACCAGAATGAAAAGTCCTGAAACCAGGTAAGCTCCAACAATTTTTACATCCTGCATGACTAAAAAAACTGTCAAACCTAAACCTGCCATAATAAAAATGGCCAGGACTAACTTTATAACTAGAAAGGGGTTCAATTTCATATTTCGGTTTTATCAGTTAACGGTTCGCTGAGCAATGAACATCAAACACTCAGACAGATCTAAAACGCCACTTCAAAAATATGGTTACCATTTTGAAAAGAATAATTTACATTCCATAGATAGCGCTTGGAAATCTCTTTCACAATAGAAAGACCAAGACCACTCCCCGGGGTATGTGCCGAGGCCGTGCTAAATCTTCCGAAAAGCTGGTTGCGGTCGAGTTCATGCATGCCCGGATTGGAAATGACCAACACATTATCAGAGAGAGAAAGTTCGATTTCCTGTCTTGGGAAAGTATGGCGCATTGCATTCATCAGCAGGTTGGTCAACATGATCTCTAGGAGTATGGGGTTTCCCTTCACGATGTATGAAGAATCTATCTTACGGTGAATTACCTTTTCGGCGAACAATGTCGAAAGTAGATCGAGTATCTGCTGAAGAATTTCACTTAGCGCGATATCCTTGAGTTCTAAAAACTGTTGGCTTTCTATTTTAGCCAGTAACAAAAGGTTTTTATTGATTCTGGAAACCCTTGACAACGCGTTGTTGGTTTCTTCAATGATTTGAGCCTGTGCGGATGTGAGCGAACTATCCTGCATTAACAGATCAAGTTTAGATTGAACAATGGCCAGGGGAGTCTGCAGTTCATGTGAGGCGTTTTCAGTAAACTCCTTTTGCTGGCGATAAGCAGAGATATTACTATCCAGAAGTCTGCTGATACTGGAATTCAGCTCTTCGAATTCAGCAATATTACTGCGCTCAAAATCAACTGCAGTGTGACTGCTCAGGTCAAAAGCCCTGATCTTTTCCAGCGTATGATAGAAAGGCTGCCAAAGCCGATGCGAAATTCTACGGTTGAGCCATACAAATCCCCCCAACAGCAGGGCAAAAAATAGAACTGTAAGCAGCGTGATCGCACCTATAATGAAGAAAGTATCCTCACGGCCGGCTTCAGGCGTTAAAATAATATTGTGCTCATCCAATTCGTAATGCCATAGGGTACTGATAGCGAAGTAATAAACAGGAATACTGCAGGCCAGTACAATTCCCGCATATGCAGCGAAACGCTTCAGTGATTTACTTAGTAGTTTACTCATATTGCCATTTATAGCCGTTGCCATACAATGTTTTCAGGTAATTTACAGATCCTGCTTCGGTCAGTTTCTTCTTCAGGTTTTTAATATGTGCATAGATAAAATCATGATTATCGAGCATGTCTGCGAGATCCCCGGAAAGGTGTTCTGCAAGGGCACTCTTCGAAATTACCTTATTTTTGTTGCCCATAAAGAACAGCAACAAGTCAAACTCTTTTTTTGTTAATGTTACAACTGAACCTGCTACTTCCACTGTTTTCGCCAGGAGATCCACCTTGAGTTCCCCTTGCTGGATGAAGTTGGAATTGGCAAAGTTCTTCCTCCGGATCACTGAAAAGATTCTTGCGGAGAGCTCCGACAAGTGGAAGGGCTTGGCAAGGTAATCGTCTGCACCTAGCTCCAGTCCCCGGATTTTATCTTCCAGAGCGTTTTTGGCAGAAATGATGATGACCCCATCTTCTTTATTCTGAGCCTTCAGTTGATCCAGTATTTTCATTCCATTGCCGCCTGGAAGCATTAAATCGAGCAAGATACAGTCGTAGTGGTGCGTACCTATTTTTTCCCATGCCTGATGATAGTCCGTTGCAAGTTCACATAGATAACTCTGACCAGCCAGGTAACCGACCATACCTTTGGCCAGTTCAGGTTCATCTTCTATAATCAGTATTTTCATCTTTCTACAATCTTTTGATCAGGTTAAAACCCAGCTTTCCATGTTGATAGTTGGGGCTTATCAACATATCTACCGGTTTGCCTTTAAACAATTTCCGTTTAATATACGGATAAGCCAGATACGTGAGCTTTGTGGATAAAATTCCAAAGCCTGCGCCCGCAACTACATCGCTTACCCAATGGGCATTATTGTACAACCTCAATATTCCGGTTCCAGTAGCAATGGCATAGCCCCCTATGCTATACCAAACCGAACGGTCTTTATACTCCTGATGCAGAAATTCAGCTGTCATGAATGCCAACGATGTATGTCCTGAAGGGAAAGAGTGTGCATTTGCACCATTCGGGCGCAAACGATTAGACAGGCCTTTTAAGGAACCAACACTTACTGTCACCATGGCGTAGGAAGAAAGAAGCATGATACTTCTGTCTACAACACTATGTTTAGCTTTTACCCCAACCAAATCCAGGCCATAAACAGCCACAGCCGGTGCATAACGCAAATAGTTATCCATCTTAAACGCAAAGCTGGGATGGTCTTCCTGAAGTTCAGCATTGGTGGTATAATCCAGCCTCCTGATCACATTATCACCAGTCAGTGAGATCAATCCGTAACTAATGAACACGCCAGGAACAATATAGGCACTTGCTTTAGGTTTGTATTTTATTTCCCTACGAGTCGTATCCTGCCGTAGAAGACTATCTTTTTCCTGCGTAGTAACCTGTGCAATTGAATTTGAGAAAACTGCAACAAAAACAAAAAAGATCAATGTACTTTTCATCATAGGTATTTATTAAAATCTGCCACTGAACATTACGCCAAACGTATTTTGCTGATAAGTGGGCATTAAGTTATAATTTGAACCAGCCCTACCGAGAACCAGACGCTTTAATTTCGGGTAAATAAGATACGATATTTTAGTAGATAATATTCCAAAACCTGCGCCGGCAACGACATCACTTAGCCAGTGCTTATTGTTATACATCCTTAAGATCCCTGTGGCCGTTGCTACAGTATATCCCGCGTAGCCAATCCAAGGATGAGTGCTTTTATATTCCTGATTCAGGAACTCGGCTGAGGCAAATGCATTGGCAGTATGACCTGAAGGAAAGGAATTAAACGCAGAGCCATTGGGCCTCAAACGGTGTGTCCAGGATTTCAGACCACGCACAGTTCCAGCCATAATAGCCTCAGACAAAAAATATAGTCCAGTTGCATCTGCTAAATCGTGCCTCCCCTTAATACCAGCAATATGCAATCCATATACCGCCGCGGCCGGAGCAAATTGAAGGTAATCATCAGCATGTGCGGCAAAAAGCGGATGGTCTTCCTGGAGTTCGTCCCTCGTAGTCCTGTCCAGTTCACTGAACAGGTTTTTTTCACCAAGAGAAAGCAGCCCATAGCCTATGAAGGCTGCAGGAAGAATAAAAGAACTGATTTTTTGTCTTTGATTAGTTGTATCCTGTAACTGTGCCTGCACCGGACAACTAAAGTTCAAATACAACAGTACGATAAGCACGCAGGATCTTATCAACTTCATTATTTGAACAAGCTTAATCTGATAAAGAATAATGTTACTATAAAAATAACGACAGAGGAAAACAGCACGCTATAGGTCCTGTAGAATTGGTTCAGCATATTCAATTGATATATATGCAAACCTATAACTGAATTTGGTAGAAATTCTGAATTTTTGGAGTGTATGGTCAAAGCTAAATATATACTCCCCTCCTGATGTTACCTCATTTGGACGATCTACACGCTAACTATAAACAGACAGTTTGTTTTTACATAAAAAAACCTTAAACCCGCTTCCGGCTCGTAACGGTTGCTCTCCTTATAGTCCGCCCAACCTCCGGCATTCACATCTTGCAGGTAGTTAAGTGACAACTATTGAACTTTTCGTAAATCAAAAATCAACCACAGTCTCTCTTCCTGTTCAGATTCTATTACATATTGTGCTCGGTGATCAGCTCACCCACCTGTTGAACAAAACGGTTATCTAATTCATCCTGCGTAGTCCACTTCACCTGGTCGCCATCAGGCTCAGGGAATATCACGCCCACTTTATTTTCACCTTCCATGATACGATATAGTCCGTTTTCAAGTGGTTCAATTCTAAATCGATCTTCTAATAACTGTATTTCAAATGATTCCATAGCTTGACAACAACAAGCGGACAATTAGGTTTTCAGCAAATTACTACAACAAATTCGGTTGCCAGATAAATGAAGCTCCAGATTTTAGATCAACAGGATGACAAAATAATGAATACTGAATGTGGGTACCCAAGAAAACGCGATCGACCGATTACCCTCCGAATTGATTTCCGTATCCGCTACGTTTAAAGACTTCTTCGCTTGATAAATTATATATGTCTTTCCAGGAATTCGCGCCATGACTTTTAACATAGGCTTCAATTATTCGAAATCCTAGCCAATAAAACAGAGTTTTAGGGGCGTCAGGGAATAATTTGAACTTATTGTTGCTCAATAAAGGATTCTCACCTGTCTCGTCAAAATACCTCTTGACCTTTTGAAATATTTCCTTTTCATGGGCAAGATACCACTTCCACTCTACTTCAGACATATTCTCAACCGCTTCATGTTGTGGGATATTCCCATCAAAAAATACCCATGTAAAATAACAGGCAAAGCCCTCATCAATAGTTTGTGCCAATGCTGTATCGTGGTTGGGATCTTTCATTCTATTTGGTTCATAAGCCAAATGGTTGAGTTCATGTGGTATTCCCTTATTTACCGTGTAATCGAGGTCATTATTTTCGTAGTTCAATTCAAGTGCAAATTGCTCGGCATTACACCCACCAAAACCAATACCCTGGATTGGTGTAAACAGTATACTAATAACAGCTTTAGGTTTATAGCTAACCATTTTATTGAACTTCCTCAAGTTTACAGTTAGGATGGAATCTAAATTCATGGCCAACAGTTCTCTGGCCTTTTTGTCAAAGAGCGTTTTGTTTTCTGGATACAGCGTTTTATTCCATGCAATCATTCCAGTTGAAGTGTTAAACTTGGAAGCGTTATTGGCTCCGAATATCATCCCATAACAGTTATCCCATAATTGCTTGTGTTTGATGTAAACATTGTTTAAAATCATTAAGCTATCATATTTTCCAACCTGACGATGAGCTAAGATCTGGCTTTTAAATAGATTATGAATCGTTATCCCCTCAACGACAACACTATCAGACACCGTGGTCAAGCTATCTGTTAACGACAACCGTTTGGAAAGAATTGGTTTGTTTCTCAAAGAACATGAAAATAAAAATGTAGAAGTTAGGAACCCGACAAGCAGATAATTTTTTATAGATGTAAACATTAAAATAAAGGTCATTTGTTATGCCAGTGAATTTATTGGATTATAGAAGGCTACTCCTGTCTTAAGCATTTTATCGGATTGGTTTTGGCCGCTTTTATCGCTTGCATACTTACTGTTAACCAGGAGATGAACAATGCCAGGCAACCCGCTAAAACAAAATACCACAACTGCAGTTCAATTCTATAAGCGAAAGAATTAAGCCAATATTTTGTCAGCACGTAACTTATAGGTAAAGCGATCACAATGGCCAGCACTACAGGAACAGTAAAGTCTTTAGATAGTGAGTAGATGATGTTTAATTCACTTGCGCCCAATACCTTTCTAATGCCAATTTCCTTTAATTTTCGCTCCGCAGTAAACGCAGCAAGGCCAAATAACCCTAAGCACGAAATCAGGATAGCGAGTACAGCGAAATATCTTGAAAGCAGGCCCACCCTATTTTCAGCAACATATTGAGCTTGGTAATCCTGATCTAAAAACTTGTAATCCAATGTATAACCAGGATTAAAATTCTCATAAAAACGTTGAAGGGCAGCTATCGTCGATTTCTCCTTACCTTCACTAATCTTCAACATAATTCTATTGGTCTGCTCCGGGTTGAATTTAAAAAACATCGGCTGGACAACCTGATGAAGAGACTCAAAATGAAAGTCTTTAACCACTCCTATGATCTGGTAGTCTTTACCCCATAAAGTAAACACCTTTCCTATGGGATTGACTAAACGCATAGCCCTGATTCCCGCTTCATTAATGATCATTTTAGAAGTATCAGAACCGAATTTAGTAGAGAAGCTTCTTCCAGCCGCCATTTCAATTCCGAGGGTCTCCAACAAACCCACATTTACCTGTGCCCGTTGAAATTTGATCACTTCTTTTGGATCCCTTCCTTCCCAGGAAAAGTCACCAAAAGTAAAGCTTAGGTCGCCTAAAAAGCCCCTGTCTATGCTCGAGGCACTCATTACACCTGGAATCTGTTTGATCATAGTTAAGGCCTGGTCAACAGCGGTCTTTAATCTACCATCAGTTTCAAAATAGAGGACATTGTCTTTCTTAAATCCCAGATTTTTAGACTGTACATAATCTACCTGTTTATAAATCACTAAAACGGCTACGATCAGGACCACAGACAATGTAAACTGAAAAACGACCAATCCTTTGCGGGTAAAAAGCGTTGCTGCTGTCGGACTTAACTTTCCTTTTAGGGCATCAGAGGGGTTAAATCCGGAAAGGTAAATCGCAGGATAACTGCCAGAAATGAGGGCTGTAAAAACAGTAATTCCGACTAAACACAATATAAATGTCCAGTTAAAATCCAGGGTCAGCTCTTTACCAACAATGTTACTGAACCCTGGAAGTAACATTTCCACAGAAATTAAGGCGATCGACAATGACAAAAAGGTAAGCATCATGGATTCAGCCATGAACTGCATCATTAACGATTTCCTTCGGGCTCCCATTACCTTTTTGATGCCTACTTCTTTCATTCTTCTGGATGCTTTTGCAGTTGAGAGATTCATGAAATTTATACAGGCGATGACCAGAATAAACACTGCAATCAAAGTAAAGAGCCTTACATACTCAATCCGTCCGCCTGTTAACTTACCGTTTTCATAACTGTTAAATAGATAACCATCTGCAAAAGGCCGGATGAATAAAGTTCTGAAATGTTGTCCTTTTGTCAACATGAAATCTCTGATCTTCTTATTGAATGCAGTGACATCCGTTCCTTTCTTTAACACAAGAAAGGTATTGGGGCCAACATTCCCCCATTTCAGATAATTTGGCGCTGTTTGTAGAAACATCTCTTGTGTCACTAAGAAATCAAACTGATCAGATGAGGCAGAAGGCGTATCTTTGAATACTCCTGAAATCAGTGCATGATTTTCCTGCTCCATATCTCCATTTCTCCATGTAATCGCTTTGCCTAATACGTCGTTGGTTTTGAAAAGTTTAATAGCCAGCCCCTCAGAAATGACAATCTTATTCAGGCCTGAAAGCATCGAATTCACATCACCACTGACTACAGGATAGGAAAATATTTTTAAGAAATCAGGCCCGGCAAACTTACCTCTTGCTTTGACGTTATTGTTGCCTTTAATGGAAATCTTTGACTCCGCAAGCCAATAGGTTGGAGAGGACATTACAGCATCTTCTACTTCCGGGAATTCTTCTTTCAGCGCTGCTGCCAATGGAGCTGATGTTCCATCAGTGGTGTTGATAGCGGCTGCTGTCTTGTTGTTTTCCAAAACCTGGTACAGCTGCGCACCTTTTTCATGAAATTGATCCATACGGGTTTCATCAATTACCCACAAGTAAATTAGGATCGAACAAGATAGTCCTGCCGACAGACCGATTAAATTTATGAAAAATGAACTTTTATATTTTTTGAAGTTGCGGTAGAACAATAAAAAATGGTGCTGTAACATAATTATCTGCTTTAAATGCAATACCCAAAGCTGATGCCAGTAAAAAAAGCCTTCAATTTACGGTTAAACTACATTTTTTTTGATAACATGTTCATTATTGAACAGCCTTAATGTTCACATATGAACAAATACATTTTGTAAAGCTCCGTTTGATAATAATTCCAATGCCTTATTTCTACAAACTATGCAGTACTCAGATAGAAATCATATTTTTGAAATTGTCCCTACTAAATAATATGAAGTTTAAAACATTTGCAAGTATTGCATTTTTAATGCCCTTGTTAACCTTTGCACAGATGAAATTCAGATCGGTTGGCACTGCAAAACCTATCGAATTCACTTTTGGATTTCAACATAAAAAAGGTGCTTTTGTCTGGTACAAAGGGCAGAAAGAGCCCATTGCACTAAAATTAAAGACGCTAGACATAGATAGCTCTGAAAGAGAAAGCGGTCAGCCAGATTTTTACACTTATAAGTATACCGAAATGTATAAGGGTAAGGCTACTGGTGAATATGGGATTACCGAGTGGCCAAGGAATGTGGATGACATCTACTACATCCGATTTAAAGATTCAAAGAAATTTACATTTAAACTGATTCAGGATGAAGAATTTTATGACGGGAAGAGTATGGTTTTCTTAAACAATGTAAGAATTCATTACAATGCCTTTTATGATGATAATTTAACCCTAACCTATCCCAATGGGAGCAACTTGAAATACCTTTTAAACCATGTGGATAAGGGTCAGGCCAGACGGGTAGAAATTAAGGATTTCAATTTTGATGGCATCGATGATATTGCATTCGAAACAGCCGATAGTGGTAGCTTAAACCATTCATATGATGTTTTCATTTATAACCCTGGAAATAAAAAATTTAACAGAGTTAAAGAACCTAAGGATGCAGGGTGTGGACATCTGGAGAATTGATGGAGAAACTTTATCTACCAATTCAACAAATCTGGCGAATTGATATTGTTAAAGAAAGATCCTTTGTAAACCATCCCCAACAAATCCTTTGGATTGGGATAGGTACAGAATCTGATTTTCGGGAGAAAATAAGAAAGCCATGCTGAGATACAGAAATAAATGTTGAAATTTACGAAAGGGAGTAATCAACAACCATGTCGGTTTGATATTAAGTATCATATGTATAAACAACTGTTAGCATTCCAACGGGAAAGTGTGCTCAATCAAGATAAAAAGAGAATCTTCTACCAGATTGCGGTTCCAATCATGATGGCTGCTTCTGTCACCTGGCTAACCTTACATCCAATTTTTGAGGTCAGCTATCGAACGCCATTCCTGCTTTACTTTGTCATTATCTTTCTGGGTGCAATATATGGAGGAAGCTTTTCGGCAATCATAGCAACACTAAGTGCAGCCGTTTTGTCTCTCATCTTCATACTGCCGGAATACGAAACCACACCTGAATTTTTCATCATAGCCATAGGTATATTTTTTGCTGAAGGCCTTGTCATTTCCGGGCTATTTCTGTCAGTTGAACGCATCCGGCATAAGCTCGCACAGAGCGAAAAGCTGCTGCAGCAATACCGTTCCGCCGAACCCAACGCCGGGCAACTTGAGGTTCCCTTGAACGAGTTCTTACATCTTGCATCGCACGAACTCAAAACACCAGTAACATCCATAAAAGGATTCACACAAATACTTAAAAAGAAACACCAAAATCAAGAACGTCAGGAAGATCTTAACATCATTGATCGCATCGAAGGCCAATCAACAAACCTGACCACAATTATCGAAAATATTTTGGATGCCACACAAATCAGCAAAAATGCACTCCACATTAACAAAGAAAACTTTGATCTTATCAGCTGCCTTTCAGGGGTTATAACCGAAAAGCAACGCGCCAACCGCCTACATTTCATCACCACAAACTTCCCGAACGAGCTCTGGATTCATGGAGATCAAAGACGCTTGGCACAAGTATTTACAATTCTTATAGACAATGCCCTAAAGTTTACACCAGAAAAAACAGAAATCAGCATTACCATTTTGGTAGAGGATGATTATGTTCAGGTAAGGGTAAAAGACCAAGGCCCGGGAATTCCTAAAGCTCAGCAATCCGAAATTTTCGACCGCTTTACGCGGACAGCACAATCGGTATCGAAGGCACTTCCAGGAATGGGCCTAGGCCTATATGTCGCCAAGGAAATTGTCAAAAAACACCGTGGGTATCTCGGCGTAATCAGTGATGAAGGCAACGGAGCTGAATTTTGGTTCAGCCTTCCCAGACAGTCTGGTGTTGAGCAACAAGCTGACGTACTTGATTACGCTTCACAGAACTAAAACCCAATACTTCTTTTTGACAGTCAAACCATTATCAGCATGGACCCGACATCTACAACAGATCAATCCCGCAGTTTAGCCTCCCAAGATCCTGGGAAGAGGCGTATAGGTTATTCTTACTAAGCTGTTCCCTAGTCAACAAACTTTTGTATCACTACTTTTATAGCAGTACGATCTATGTTGGAAACTACGGTATCCTTGTGGACATAATCTATTTTATATTTTTCGTTGTCCAATGCGAAGCTATCGCTCTTTTGCTTATACCAAAGTTTTTTATAACGATCGCGACTTCCGTTGTAGGAAGAGTTGCTGTCAATGAGATTAAAAACAGCAAACCCAGATGACGTTGCTGATTTGTATTCAATCAAGTGGTCATTCTTATATCTGTAATAATCCGTTATGAGGTAGTTATTTCCATTCAATTTCAAATAACAATCTTTAAAATGGTTGTCGTCTTTTTCTCTTAGCTGCGCATCAATGATTATGGTGTAATAGTTCGTCTTCACGCTTCGCACCACCAAAACTATAACAATGATCAAAAGCACCAGGACTGCCAGGACAATTCCGTTATATTTATCGTTTATTTTCATATTGCAGAGGCAAATTTATGATTCTTGAGCTTCTCTTTAGGTCCGGGACTGACATCCAGCTGTAAGCGCCGTGACTAAAATAACTAGCGTAGTTAATTCCATATTATCAAAATGCCTCAGATGAAGATCAAAATAACCGGAACGTTAAGTATAACGATCAAAAAAGTGAAAATCCAGGAAAGAATACTTTTCCGTGGATCATGATTAAAAGCAAACATCTTGTAATAGTAAAATACAAATCCAATCGAAGCAATTTCCGCAAAAGCATAGATGAGCCATACGAAGTACCACCAGAGTTGATCTTTGGCGTAATACAAGATGTCAAGAGACTGATCCCAGCTAGAATAGGCATTAGCCCCATGTTGAAGATTGAAAAAAGGAACGGTGCTCTCCTTTGCAGGTAGTTGATCAACATCGTCTTTTAGTACAAAAAAACGCACCGCCTGGCCGGTACTATCTGGGTGATAACCATCATAGGATGAAGTAAACAAAGCATCGATATGCTCAGATGGGCGATCGACAATCGGCCGGTAATAACTGCGTTTGAAACTCGACTGAAAAGGATCAATCCTGAAGGAGTGCTTTCTTGATCCCTTATAGGAAGAGGCCCTGGAATACGACGCTATCGTTCCTCTTTTTTCCACCAGTTTCTGGCTAAGAAGATGTACATATAGACACACGGATCCCATCACCACTAATGGCAATACAATAGCACTCCATAAAAAGCGGTTAAGCCTTGGAAATTTACCCGCAGGACTGTAAAAAGTGCCGGCGATAGTTACCTCAGGTGGATAACCTGGCCTTTCTATTTGTTTCAGGGTGATGATGTTGCCCGTAACCTGTCTAAGTTTGCCAGATTGCGTGAGAAAATTTAGCCCCACAGGTGTATTGTAATAACTTTCGGCTGCAGTCAGACCGAAATCATTCTGCAACAATAACTGACTAAATGTAACTTGGAAAAACTGATGCTCATTTGCGACAACATCATAACGGAAATCCGTTAACTCAGAAATTGTTGTTCCCTGCAAATTTATGCTAACCGGTTTTTCCATCTGAATCTATTAACAACAACTTGCCTATTTTGTTCAAGCGTGAGAATACAATATGTTCTCACGCATAATAACAGCTTAAACTTCTTTGCTTGTTACTGAAGCAGTTGTATAGTGGACCGAACTATCATCTCATTTATTGCCACATCTGCGGGTTGTCCAATTGCAAAAGAGATCGCTTGAGCAATACTTGCAGGCTCAATGCCTATTTTGAGGCAACATCAGTCACCTTATATTTTACTTCGCTTCCGATATCTGAAAGCTCCGCTTGTAATTCTTTAACGCGGCTCTCCCTCCTTGCAGCGAGTACTAACTTTGCGCCTTTATCAGCAATTTCTTTTGCCGTAGCTGCCCCCCATTCCACTGGAGGCCCCTGTAATCATGATAACTTTGTCTTGAATATCTAGCATATAAGTTAGGGTTTGGCTACGGACTAGTTCTCGTATGCAAGGGAACTGGATAAATCCCGATAAGCTTCCGGCTGCTCTTTCAATGTGGTGGCTACCTGTTCCGCTGTTGCTACGGCATCTGCGCCCGCTAAAAAGCGCAGTGGTGGCTTTTCATTGTTTAATATCGTTACCAGTGCCTGGGCAAGTTTTGCAGGATCACCTGGTTGCTGCCCGTTTGCACCTTGCCAAAACTGCATGACCTCGGCTCTACGCTCGTTGTAATCCCCGACAGGATTGTCCGCATATTTTGTTGATTGTTCTGTGAGCAGTTCCGTCCGGAAGAATCCAGGATTGACAATGGTGGTATTTATCCCAAATGGCGATACTTCTGTTTGAAGCGCCTGCATAAATCCTTCCAAACCAAATTTGGATGCAGAGTAAGCACTGCAAAATTCTAAACTCGTAAGCCCTGCTGTAGAAGATATGGAAGTTATGTGTCCTGATCCCTGTTTACGCATAACCGGCAGAATTGCACGTGTTACAATCATAGGCCCTGTTAGACTCGTCTGCAGCTGCTTATCAATTTCTTCCTGCGTTAATTCTTCAAAGAAACCTGCGATGAAATTAGCAGCATTATTTACCAGAACATCTATTCGCCCAAACTTATCAAGAGCTGCAGTGACAGCTGCCCGCGCATCTGTGGTACTAGTTACATCAAGTTTAACAATCAATAGGCTGTCTGATTCCCCAAGCGCCTGAGCAACGTTATCTGTGTTGCGCCCGGTAGCGACTACTTTATGACCTGCTGCTAATGCTGCTTTAGTAATATCGGTTCCCATACCGCGACCTGCGCCAGTGATGAACCAAACTTTTTGTTCACTCATAATTTCCAATATTTAAGATTTTATAATCGATGACTGTATTATTAGTACAACTCATCATATAACTTGGTTTAATCTTTCAATGCCTGCCTATTTTTGTCATTACTGGAATTAGCAAGGTTTTCACTTTCATTCTATATTGATTTCTAAAATAGTGTGTTGCCTTGGTGGCATTATTAAACTTATAGGTTCTTTCGGTGATCCCTGTTGGGCACATCTTAATGCCGATACAGGGCCGAAGGATATAAGACCTGTTTTCAATAATTCTTTATCCTGACTACTAAACTGTGTAATCAATTGAACTCATATGTTCTTCGCCCATACGTTCACCGTAGATAGGAAATTTAGATAAAATAGTATCAATGTCCTGAACATCTTTTCGGGTCAGATCGAGATTTTGTGCACCTAAATTTTCCAATAAGTGGTTTTCAAAGCGAGTTCCGGGAATTGGCACAATGTTAGGACTTTTAGCCAGTAACCATGCAAGTGCTACCTGAGACGGTGTAGCATTTTTTGTCGCAGCATATTTTTTGAGCCATTCAATCAGAGGCATATTTAGCGGTAAGAACTCTTTTGAAAAGCGGGGAAATCCTGCACGGAAGTCCGCTTTCTCATCGAACTTAATTGTTGTATCATACTTTCCTGTTAAAAATCCTGAACCCACCGGCGACCAGGGCACAAAGCCAATACCCAGTTCTTCACAAGTCTTCAGTACACCATTTAATTCCACATTGCGTGTCCACATAGAATACTCAGACTGCACAGCACTAACTGGCTGAACAGCATGGGCACGACAAATCGTTTTAGGGCTTGCTTCGGATAGGCCAAAGTGCAGCACTTTCCCTTGCGCAATAAGTTCTTTGATGGTGCCAGCAACATCTTCAATTGGTACATTTGGATCAACGCGGTGTTGATAATACAAATCAATGTGGTCTGTCCGCAAGCGCTTCAATGATTCTTCCACTACCTTTTTAATTCTTTCAGGCCTGCTATCTAAACCAACAGTACCATCAATAGCAAATCCAAATTTTGTAGCAATCTTTACCTGATCACGGAAAGGTTCAAGCGCTTCGCCAACAAGTTTTTCATCTGTATATGGTCCATATACCTCTGCCGTGTCGAAAAACCGAACTCCATTTTCAAATGCTGTGCGAATAGTTTTAATAGACTGCTCGTGGTTAGCAGGTGGATTGTAATTTCCTGTCATATTCATACATCCCAGTCCGATTTCCGAAACTTCAAGATTTCCCAGTTTACGTGTTTTCATTTTATGTTCTCCTTTATAAGTTGATTTAATGATTTCATTTGCTTTGCCAGAGGAAAAAGCAGAGGTTATGGGTGCCAGTGTTACAGCGGCACCTATTATTGCTGTATTCGTTAAAAATTTACGCCGGCTTTCTAAGCTTTTACACTGATTATTTAACCTTGACTCACTTTTGTAGTTATCCATTTTTGACTGTTTTAAGTAGAATATTTATACATCATTTAGCGCCACTTTATAGACTTTAACTTCCAACACGGAACCATCCTTTGGCGGCATCGATAATGCCCCATAACTTCTCTGGTATTGAAAGTTCTGGCAACTTGGAAATGCTCAACACTTCATCAACCTTATCCCCATTTTTTGCTATTGATATCCAGTTGGGATTGATGATCAATGCTTGCCCGATAGCGACCAGGCTAAGTCCAAGGTTTAACGCCTGTTCGGCTTGTTCAGGAGTCTTTACCTGTCCGGCGGCAATGATGGGAATCCTGCCGTTAACATGTTCAATTAGATGAGATGCCAGTGTTTTTTCAATTTTTTCTCCAACTGGTCTTGATTCAATAACGTTTGTTAAGGATGCATGCAGGTAATCTATTTTTAGTTCTATAAGCTCATCTATTAAAGGATAAGTATCCTCGACCTTATAGCCTTCCTCCTGAAGTTCTTCCGGAGATATCCGATAACCCAATACAAAGGGCTTATCCGCATATTTATCAATAACCGTTTTTACTTCTCTGACTACTTCAAGGGGGAAGTTCATGCGTTTTTGGGCAGAGCCGCCCCACTGATCATTGCGTGTATTATATATGGGCGAAAAAAAGTTTTGCAGTAAGAAGCCATGTGCGCCGTGCAGCTCGACACCGTCGAACCCTGCCTCAATTGCCCTGCGAGTAGTTTTTCCAAAAGCTTCTATAACATCCAGGATTTCCTGGTGTCCCAGTGCACGAGGCATGATAGCAGTGCCGTTAACGAATGGAGCAGTCCCAATTGATACTGCACTTGCGCTTACTACATCGCCATTGTTAATCAGTTCAGCAATTGCCTTATTACCTGCATGATAGATTTGCAATATGGCAGGCGCACCACCGCTTTTTGCAACGGTGGCCAACTTTTTAAGACCTGGTAAAAACGAATCGCTGGAGGAAGCAAACTCGTGGGTAAAGCCGATCCCATTATCGGTGACCCTTGTGCACCCAGTAATTACAAGACCAGGTCCGCTGGCACGTGCGCTATAGTATTTTAACTCATCATCCGAAACTGTATAGTCTTCATTACTGGCCCAGGTAGTCATCGGGGCCATTGCAATTCTGTTTTTTACAGTTATTCCATTCTTAAATGAAAATGGTTGGAAAAGGCTTATTTCTTTTGTATTCATTGACATCGCTATTAATCTCATTAATAAACACAGCCACCTCTGGCCGCATTAGATTATGATCAATAATCATCATACAAAAGTCCGGATTACAAAAGTCAAGAAATAAAGAAAAACAAAGGAAAAAGTACAATAATCAAAGACGGCCTGTTCTTACAGATTTAGGAATGCTTCCGGTTTTTTTTTTAAAAAAATTGTTAAAATAAGTGGGGTATTCAAATCCAAGTGCATAGGCGATTTCTGCTATATTCCAGTTGGTATGTTGCAGCAAAGCTTTCGCCTCAGCGATAATCCTGTCACTTATTAATGTAGATGTTGACTTGCCAGTAATCTCTTTCACTGAACTGTTCAAATAATTTGTATGCACAGATAGCTTTCCTGCATAGTCCTGTGCTGTTCTTAATTCAAGTGGCCGATCAGTATTTTCTATCGGAAATTGGCGTTCCAGTAATTCAAGAAATACGGATGTTAGTCTGGCTGAAGCATTATTATGCTTGACGTTGCTTTCAGAAGGTTGCATTTTCAGTGCTTCATGAATGACTAGGTTCATATAATTTCTAATCAGCTCATCCTTAAACGCATATTCTGTTTCCTGCTCCTTGATCATCTCTTCAAAGAGTCCAGATAACTTCATTTTTTGCGGCTCATTAAGGCCAAAAATTGGAGTTCCACCTAATTTGAAAAGGGGTGATTGCTGCAGGCTTTCCGAACGTTCGTTTAAATTCATAAAATCTTCCGTAAAAAGACAGGTATAGCCATAATGATTTTCTGATCTTGATTCACAGGAATATGGAATGTGCGGGTTTCCAAAAAACAAAAAGGTATCCTCCGTTTCAATGCTTCTGTCAGCATAGTTGAACAGAAATTTACCAGTTGTAATATTGATTTTATAAAAGTCCTTGCGGCTGTAGCTGTATCCACTTAGACTACTATCAGTTTTGTAAACTTTAAAACCCTTAAGTTTTAGCTCTGTAGTCGAAATTGTGACGAGGGTTTCTTGCTGATCGTTCATTTTACAAAACTAAGAAAAACAAAGATACAGAGGATACGATTTCATTAAGATATAAATAGCTATTTAATTTTTGCCTACGGTATGAATTTGATAGCTTATTTAGCTTTTCCAGTATTGCCTTATGGTTTGGTTTTCTTCTAATTCCCGATCAAATTGTCAATAAAATCATTGTGGCTTTGGGAAATACAATAATGCCCAGTAAACCATAGGCACTTAATATCTTACCCGTCATAGAAATTCCAGCTAATGATTTTGCACGTAAAATTTTCTTTCTTTAATAAATTTAAGTTGGCGTTATAATTGTCTGGAAAATAAAAGCAAAAGGTAACAGATTTCTGCGCCTAATAAGATCCCCTGTGATGGCCATTAAGCGATTACAAGTTCGCGAACCTTAAAAATGAAAAACAACTAAATGACCAGATATCTCTTTTTAATATTCAGCCTGATCAGCCTGCAAAGTTGCGGACAGGCCACTAAAACTATGGATAAAAAAGCAACAGACATTCTCGGAAGCTTATACAAAAATGTCAGGAATTACGATCAGCGCATCAATTATCAGGCACTTATAGCTATTGGTGGCTGTAATTACGAGGTGTTAATAAACGACTACCCTGTTGACCGTTACTTCGGACCTGCCAACGGCTCAATGAGCGGCAGTACCCCAATTAACATCGCCATTTTAAAATCCGGAATTCAAAAATGGAAAATAAGAATCTATCCCATCAGAGAGCGGAAAGAAGTCAATGGGGCCGTAACCTTAGTTCCACAACAGGCAATTCAGCCAGGGGCCAGAGTTGAAATGACCATAGAAAAGGTTAGATTCAATGAAAGCGGCGACATAGAAAAACGATTCGGAGAAGTGGTAAAGTTCGAGGCGCCGCTGGAAAAAGATAATAACAATGGACAAAACAGATTAGGCGCAGCTGGGAAACCATACATCGAATATAACGGAACTTTTCAGGCAGATGTTCCATATACTTTGGTTGGATGGGAAAATAGCACAGACTTATCTAACATGGATCCAGCAGTTATCAAACAGCAACTTTTGACACAATATCAAAAATATCACGACTGGCTGAACAATAGAAATTTAGATCAAATCGCTGAAGCCAAACTAGCCGCTGAAACCGAGGTTGCTCAAGCTTTTTTTTATGATAAAAAAACAAACGACACTTTTACATCAGCCTTTTTAAAAAGATGGGGACAACAAGGCCTCGAAATGCAGCCTTTAGAAAACTATAAAGTGGCCATTTACGGAGATGGTAGAATTGCAACGTTAATCGATCCTGTGGACAATGGCTCTCCGCTTTGGGGAAATTATAAAACCGGTGAAAATCAGTATAAAAACAACACGTATTTGCTTTACTTCCATATTCCTACGGATAAAAAGGAACTAGAGGTCATCAGATAACTGCAACTGATGATTACCTTACCAATTGGGTTTAATTTTAGACTTTACACTTACCAAACTGAGAAAAAATGAGGTTCAGGCAAATAGGAAATAGAACATATGATGAACAATAATTACC
This sequence comes from Pedobacter sp. BAL39, assembly GCF_000170795.1. Lineage (GTDB taxonomy): Bacteria > Bacteroidota > Bacteroidia > Sphingobacteriales > Sphingobacteriaceae > Pedobacter. The sequence continues at coordinate 302,786 of NZ_ABCM01000003.1, read as the reverse complement.
TGCTCAGCCTAGCGATATTGGCCACTACGTCTTTTTTTGCATGTCACTCCTCACCAGATAATGGGAAGACAGGTCAGGTCTCTACCCCCACCGAAAACCAAAAGGTGAAAATTATCGAACCTGAAATAGGTTACACCCCTGACATCAGTAATGATGCGAAACATAACCTGCAAAGACTGAAAGTCCTTTATGCCACAATCGACAGCACCATTAAATCCTACCCCGATTATGATAGTGCTAAAAAGCACCTGAGCCAGCGACAGATCGAAATCTATGAAAATGAAGAAGCATACAGCAAGGAAGATCACCTCGATGTCAGCATATGGGGCTGCAGCTGGTATTGCGGTGGTGGTCCTGACAGCATTACTGCCAGTTCAATATTAGCCGCAAACAAAAAGCTCGACTACAAAGCTTCTAACGCACATGACTTTTCGTTGAGAACAGCCTGGGTAGAAGGTGCTCCTGGCAAATATGAAGACGTAGCTATCTCAAAGCTGGAATTTGACGGCATTAGCGTGCATTGATTTATCAATGTCGCTGGGTTTAACCAGAATCTGTTTTATAAAAACCTGTAAATTTATCTTTGTCAGTGGATGCCTGACCGACCCCATCTACCAACATGTGCCGGGGCAGCAAAATCATGCCACTCGCCGGAGAACTTTGCTTAAGGGGTTTGTACCAAACCTTTAACGCAGCGCCCTCTTTAGCAATTGTGACTTCGTTAATTGGATCACCTTTAATATCGCCATGTAAGTTATCGAACTCGAACTTATAAAAAAGACTGTCCTTATAAGATACATAAATCGCATAACGGAGTGTCCTTTGATTCGGAATTTTATAGCTCTTACCTTTAAAAAACGTGGTTGCCATTGTGGTCCCATCGTCCTTAAGCAGCTCAACATTCACCTTAACGTCTTTTTTGAGCACGCTATCTCCCTTCACAACGAATGCGGGCTCCTCAGTTCTACAACTCGAAAGCAGCACGACACCCACAACAACCTTTGCAAGTCTTCTAATCTTCAGGAATGTAGGTTGGAAAAAGCGAACGATCGGGTCTTTTTTCTTCATATTATACTTTTGAAAAACAGGACTAAACTAACTGGACAGTGCGATAATTGTGCCGCAAGTTGTCCATATGCTACTCGTAGCCATCACCTGGCTCCCACCCCAGGTTGAAGATCATTCTTGAGCAAGATTTCCTTTCTCAAAACAAACAACTAGGGTCTTCAAACCTAAAAGCAATAAGCTTGTTTATGAAATACCAATATTCCCGCTTAATTTAGCCCTTAGATGAATGAGAATCCCTACAAAAAAGCACGGATGACCAACTGGTTTCAACCCTCCATGCTCTTGAATGTCGCCCTTAAATCCTTAATTTCTGGCACGTTTGGTAATTATGCAGACCGGCGCGAGCTCCAGGCCGCATTAAGTAAGGATAGCGATGAGGATTCCTGTAAGCTCCGCAAACGGCTCGTTACCGACCGGCAGGAAATCTGGATCGACTTTATCTGTGATACTGGTGATGGTTTTGATTCCACCTATTCCGTGGCCAAAAAGGCTGCACAGAGACAGCTTGTTGTTCAAACTGAAGACAGGAAATCTGAACGTGTCACCACTACGCGCGGTGATATTTTAATCCTTGGCGGTGATGAAGTATACCCTTTTCCAACACTCGATAACTATACAACAAAGTTTAAAGTCCCATTTGAAGCTGCAGGAGATAAAAACGAAGTGCTCTCAGAATTGAACCGGCCCCTGCTCTTTGCCATCCCCGGAAATCATGACTGGTATGACGGACTTGGTAACTTCATGAAATTATTTTGCCAGCAACGTAGCATAGGCATCTGGCGGACCGTTCAGAAACGAAGCTATTTCGCAATTCCCCTACCCAACAATTACTGGATCTGGGCAACAGACATCCAGCTAAATTCCAATATTGATCAACCTCAGCTGGATTACTTTACCCGTATGGCCAGGGAAGAAATGCAGGACGGTGACAAGATTATTCTGGTCACTGCTGAACCTGCCTGGGTATATAAAGAAATCCGCAAAAACGACCAGTCCTTTGACCGTCTGGACTTTTTCATTTCAAGGCATATCAGAGACGAACACCAGCTAATCGGGAAAAAATTCAAACTTGCCATTAACATCACCGGCGATCTGCACCATTATTCGCGTTATTCCCAAAAAGAAAATGGTCACCAGTACATCACCTCAGGAGGAGGAGGTGCATTTCTGCACCTCACGCACAACCTGCCCCCTGTACTCGACGCCATTGCTGGAGATCGTGCACAAGAAAAAATTACCCGCAAAGCGATCTTCCCGAGCGTATCAGACTCTAAGCGACTGCTGTTGGGCAATCTCCTTTTTCCGTTCAAAAACCCGGCATTCATCAGTCTTGCCTGTTTAGTTTACGTTTATTTATTCTGGCTTTTACAAAGCCATCAGGCTATCATGAACGGCACCTTTTTTCTTAGCAGGTTTACGGACATTTCCCTTGTCGGATTTTTCGAAACCATTGGTATTTACTTTCTAGGAGCACCATCAATAGCCCTAAGCATCGGCGCATTATTTGGCGGTTTCTGGCTGTTTGTAGACCGGGTCGCAAAGAAAGCCGGGAATTTCATCATCGGATTTGTGCACGCATCGGGTCAAACGATTATGCTTTTCGCTACCATGTTCTGGCTGGCCCAGACTGAGCTGATGTCCTTTTGGGGAAGCTGGTGGGGGAACGCGATGATCGTACTGATTTTTGGTTTGGTTGGTGGAACGCTTTCATCATTCTTGATGGGTGCATACCTGTATCTCTCAAATCGCCTGCTGGCCATGCATGAAGATGAATCTTCATCAGCCCTGGCCAACCCAAATTTCAAGAACTTTACCAGAATGAGGATTCATGATCAGGGCATCGACATCTATCCTGTCGGCATCAAAAAAGTCCAGAACTGGACTGTTAGCGGTACACAAAAGCAACTTCGTGTTGACGGTGATGATTTTGAAACCATACTGATCGAACCGCCGATTCATGTACTTGACGCCGAACTTGACTGATTACTACTACCTAAATTTCCCCAATTCTCACGCTTATCAAGCAATATCAAACCTCAGCCTAAAGGTAGTTCCCACCCCTATTTCGCTGCTTCCAGTAATTGTGATCTGATTCTGACCTGCGAAATCTCTGACCAGCCGAAAACCTAAGCCTATCCCCTTTTCGTTTAAGGTTCCATAAGTCGACAGACGGCCATTGGAACCGTCCAACAGCGCATTAAAAGACTTGCTATCCATCCCGATACCATTGTCCTGAATGACAAATTCAACTGAACTTTCAAACATCGCATAACTAATTCGTATCGTACCATTCGGCGCAGTATATTTTATGGCGTTCGAAAGTAAATTTTGCAACATGATGCGCACCTGATCAGCGTCACCTTGTACAGCCGGCAGCGTCAGTCGCTCATGCTCCAGACTGATCATTTTGCGATCTGCCACCGCGGAGGCTACCATAATGATCTTGTCAACCTTTTCTACCAGATCAATTGGCACACGACGAGTCGTTATGCCTTCCAACTGATTACCGGCCCATACCAAAAGACTATCCAGCATCATTGATGCAGCGTGTGTCTGATCAGCTAACTCCGAAGCCAAGATCTGTAACTCCTGCTGAGTCAGATTGCCACTCCCAAATAAATCCAGCGTACTTTCAATCAATGCGAATGGACTCCTCAGATCATGACTTAGTATCGAGAACAAATGATCTTTATGACGGATCATTTGATTAAGACCATCATTTTGTTGAACTACCAATTTATTCTGCCGCATGGCCTTAACATTCATTCTTTTCAAAGCTCTGTTGTTGCGGTTTAGAGTCATATAGCGTCGAGCGATAAACACGGCAATTAGTATAACCAGCAATGCTCCGATCAGTACCACAATCAGGATCAGTCTATCAATCTTCCTATTTTGAAGCGTAATTTGCACCTCCTTTTTGAGCACCTCATTTTCGGCAGACTTCTCCTTAAGCAGTAACTTACTGACTAACTTATCTTTATCATGACCATAAACCTCATCATAATACGTTTTATAGGCCAATAACCTATTATAGGCTGTTTGATGATCCCCAATCGCTTTATACGCTTTATGCGCCAGTTCCAAAGCCTGAACGGCGTCCCAATTGGCCTCAGATTTTGAGGCGAGCTTAAAAGCCTGGTCAGCAAATTTACCTGCCTCAGCGTATCTCCCCTGACTGAATCTGCTTCTGGCTAACCCAGCATTAGCAAAACTATTTTCCCAGTCACTCTGAAAATCTTCTGCCTTTAAAACACTTTGAAACAGTTGCTCAGCTAGCTGAAAATGCTTTTGTTTGACATAAGTTTCGCCCAATTGGTTATTACCCATTGCCACAAGATTTTTAATTTTCTCACGCTTACTAATCACTAAAGATTTCTTTAGGTAATACACCCCCGAGTCCAGTTGGTTGAGATCAGAATGGGTCAGGCCAATATTTAAATAATTTGCAGCGAGGCGCTCCTGGTTATTTAATGCCAGATTTACTGCAGCTGCTGATCGGAAATATTGAATGGCAACCTTCGGCTGCTGCTGGGCGAGATAGATCAAGCCAATGACATTACCGGCATCAGCTACCAGCTTTTGATCCTTCCGCTGCAAAGCAGAAAGATAAACCGGCAAAGCACCCTCCAGTGATTCAGGGTAATTGCCTTTATTGTACTGCTCCTTGGCCGCAGCGATCCTGGCAGCGTCCGTACTATTGCCAAAGCTCACTTCCTGGGCTCCAGCCTGGCACACCAATCCAAAGCTCAGCCACACGACCATGCCATAAACCCTACACTTAGAAAAAATCATCCCCCTACTAATTATCTATTGCTGTTTAATAATTCACCAATATAAATATTTATCTGCGAAGGTGTTTAATCATCAGTTGATAGTATTACTGAAAAAACTTGTATTAACGTGAAAGATTGTTCTCGCTCCATTTACACAAGCCGTCGAGAATGCTAAATAGCGATTTACCTTTTTCTGTCAAACTGTATTCAACTTTTGGCGGTATAACCGGATAAGATACCCGCTTAATTGTGCCTGTTTCTTCCAGACCTTTGAGTTGTTGTGACAGCATCTTTTGGGTGATGCCGCTAATGGATTTATCCAGTTCACTAAACCTCATCGTTTCCTCTTGAAACAGCAACCATAAAATAACGGGTTTCCATTTTCCGCCAATCTGTTCCATAAACAGAGTTATCGGACATTCCTCACCACCCCAGTTTTTTTTTTCAATATTGTCCATTTTTATGTAGTTGATAATCAATATTTCAGTCGTCAAGGTAAGTACCATACCGAATGGTAAGTACTTGCCTCAAAGATAGCTAATACCTTACTTTGACCCAAATAAAAGCAATAATGAAAGAAGTATTAATTATCAATGCCCATCAAAAATATGACGGAATTAGCGAAGGCAGGCTTAATAAAACTCTTGTCCAACAAGCGAAATCTTTTTTTCGTGAACACGATATCCGGGTGTCGGAAACAATTATAGACCAAGGTTATGACGTTGATGAAGAAGTAGAAAAGCATCTGTTAACTGATCTTGTGGTCTTGCAAACACCCATCAATTGGGCTAACCTACCCTGGTCTTATAAAAAATATGCCGACGAAGTCTTCAATAAAGGATTATTTACCGGAAGCATGGCGACAAACGATGGGAGAACTCCAGGCGATCCTACTAAACACTATGGCTCAGGTGGTTTGATGACCGGCAAAGGAATGTTTATTTCAGCTACATGGAATGCCCCGCAAGAATCTTTTGATGACAACAGACAGCTGTGGATGGGAGGCGGATCGGCTGACGATGTGCTGCTTAATGTTACACTCAATTATAAGTTCTTCGGTTATGATATTCTTCCCGGTTACCACTGTTTTGATGTATTAAAAAATCCCAAACCGGAACATTATTTTGAGGGCTATCAATCATATTTGAATCATACCCTACAACAGTTAAACGCAAAAAAATAACACACATATCATGAGTACAGAAAACAATACGCCGAACATGGTGCAACCCATAACTAAAGCAACAATTGAGGCTATCCAGGCATTCTATATGGCCTGGCAAACGAATGACCTGACAATTGTTGATGCACTTTTTAGTCCAGACTGGCAGGATATACCGATGGCTCCAGGACAAAAGGCAGGACCTGAAGGCTTAAAAAACCTAATTGCCGTTTTTCAACAAACCTTCCCTGACGTAAAAATAACCCTGCAAGACATATTTGGCACTGCCGAGCGTATTGCAGTGCGGGCGGAAATGACTTTCACCCATGACAAAGAATTTATGGGCATTCCGCCTGCAAACAAAAAAGTAACAGTATCCACGCTGGAATTACATCACCTCAAAGACGGCAAGATTACGCATACCTGGCACCTTGAAGATTGGTTTGGATTATTAACACAAAGCCGTTCATCAGAAAACCTTAATCATTCCGACCATGAAATATAACTATGTTGGCAACACTGGCCTGATGGTTTCAGAACTTTGCTTTGGAACCATGACTTTTGGAGGCCAGGACGCCGGAATGTGGACCAATATTGGCCAGTTACAGCAAAAGGAAGTTAACAACATGCTGGAGGCCGTGATTGACTCTGGTATTAACTTTATAGACACTGCGGATGTTTACTCTTTTGGCCAGGCTGAGCGACTGCTGGGTCAGGGCCTGAAAGACCTGCAGGTTCAGCGTGATGAGCTCGTTATAGCTACCAAAGTACTAGGCAAGATGAAGGAAAAGCCAAATAACTCAGGACTTTCACGATACCACATCTTCAATGCTGTGGGCGATAGCCTGAAGCGCCTGCAACTGGACCACATTGACATTTTATATGTCCACGGTGTGGATTTTAAAACTTCGTTGGAAGAGATCGTCCGTTCCTTAAATGATGTAGTTGAAAGCGGAAAAGTTCGCCATATCGCCATTTGTAACTGGCCAGCCTGGATGGTAGCCAAAGCACAGGCCATAGCACATTATAATGGTTGGCATAAATTTATCGGTCTCGAGTATTTCTATTCAGCGGTAACACGTGATATTGAACATGAACTAGTCCCGATGGCCAAAGATCATGACCTTGCCATTTTCCCGTGGAGTCCACTTGCCGGAGGTTTTTTATCAGGCAAGAATACCCGACAGGGCACAGCAGAAAAAGATTCGAGGCGAACCAATTTTGATTTTCCACCGATTGATAAGAATAAAGCTTATGACCTGGTTGATGTAATGAAAACAATTGGTGACCATTATCAAGCAACTGTTGCACAGGTAGCGCTTGCCTGGGTCAGACAGCAACCCGGTGTTACCAGCACAATTATTGGTGCTAAGAATATAGAGCAGCTGCAGTTTAACGTTCGTTCAACAGATTTATGCCTAAGTACGACTGACCTTTTGAAAATTGATGAAGTCAGCCCCTTGCCCAAACAATATCCCGGCTGGATGATAGAGAACCAGGACAAAGAATCAAGCAGATAAATTCATTACCGCTATCAAATTAAAGGCTTTCCAAATTATTCCTCTTTTTGGCTAAGTCATTCAGAGAATCGGTTAATAAACGCGGTTTGCTATCACTCATCTTTGTACCTGTATCTAGTTTACCATAAGCATTTAGGCTATGAAAATCATCGTCACAGGTTCTTTAGGGAATATCAGCAAACCGCTAACCAAAGAATTAATAAAAAAAGGTCATACAGTAACCGTTATCAGCAGTAAAGCCGAGCGGAAAAAAGAAATCGAAGCTATGGGTGCCAAAGCGGCCATAGGCACAATGCAGGATATTGATTTTCTAACAAAGACATTTACCGGTGCAGACATCGCTTATTTAATGGAGGCTGGTGGTCCAGAGAATATGTTTAACAAAAGCTATGACCTCAATAAAGCCACCACGGAAATTGTAACGGCTTATAAGAAGGCGGTTGAGGCATCTGGCATAAAAAAAGTGGTGCATTTAAGTAGCGTCGGTGCCCATACCGACAAAGGCATGGGGCTGGTGGAGCTTCATCATATCGCTGAAGGTATTTTGAAGCAATTACCAAATGACGTGTCCATCAAATTTATGCGACCAGGAGGTTTTTTTTACAACTTATTGGTTAACGTCGAAATAATTAAAACACTGAGCAAAGGTCTTCTCGGGGCCATTATGGCAATTCGATATTACGGTGTGAGGGGCTTCTTACAGGGAAAAAGAGGTGTGATGGTTGCTAATTACGGAGGCGATAACATGAATATATTGGTGTCGCCAGATGATATTGCCTCAGTAATTTCCGAAGAAATGGAAAAGCCATTTGAGGGGCGATCTGTACGGTACATCGCCAGTGAAGAACTTACCTGTAATGAAGTTGCTGAGATATTAGGCGAGGCTATAGGCAAACCTTACTTAAAATGGCCAGCTATCTCCAATAAAATGCTCGCCAATACAATGCTGAAACGAGGCATGAATGAAAAGATGGTAAAAGGTATCGTAGAAATGGGGGCTGCCGCACGTGCGGGAAAGTTGTATGAAGATTATTACCAACACAGGCCGGTGTTAAGTCACACAAAACTGAAAGATTACGCCAAAGAGTTTGCATTGGAATTCAACAAAAATAATTAAAAATTGAAGTGAAACTATCACAAGCATACAGCTTACAAAAAAGCAATGATTATGCTTATGACAGCCCTATAACCCCTAAAACAAGATGTATTCTTATGAAAAAAGGCATGATTAAAGTTAGTGTGTTGTATCCAAACGGAGACGACAAGATATTTGACATGGACTATTATTGTAACGAACATGCTCCCTTGGTCGCAGGCCTACTGGGCGATGCACTAAAAGGAACCACAGTTGAAAAAGGCCTGGGTGGCGCTACTCCCGGTTCTCCTGCCATCTATATCGCCATGGGAAACATGTATTTTAACTCTATTGACGAATTTGAAAATGCGTTTGGCCCTAATGCCGAAAAAATAATAGGCGATATGCCAAACTTTACCAATAGCCACCCTATTGTACAGGTGAGTGAAGTGATGATTTAAACCCCAAAACAGAAACATGAATACAGCTATCCACCAAGTTACCCGTATCATGCTTGTCGCATTTATGATTCGTTTCAAAAGGAAAGCATATAAAACGTTGCCTCTTTTGTAATGGTATTTGCGCTATCTTTAATAGTAGCTTATGTTAGATTTTGAAGCAGTTCAATCGCGACAATAAGCTAGTAAATATTCCTATAGCTATGACAAATGCACTGCCAATCAGAATTAAAACCATCAGCCAATGCCATGAGACTATGGGTCTTCCAAAACCCGAACATCCATTAATAAGTGTAATAAATTTCAATTCCTTTATACAGAAGCCCTTTAATGAACCTGTAAGTTTTATATATGATTTCTATGCAATTTATCTGAAACGGATCACCAATGCAAAATTCAAATATGGACATCAGGCCAGTGATTTTGATGAAGGCGTTTTATTTTTTATGGCACCGAATCAACTCTTTAGTATTCAGCCCGAAAAAGGTAAAACACTTAGACCGTCCGGGTGGGGCATACTATTTCACCCGGATTTTATATGGAATACCACTTTGGCTAAAATCATAAAGCAATATGAATTCTTCGATTACTCAGTTAATGAGGCACTATACCTTTCCGGGAAGGAAGAGAAGAAAATTGTAAGCATTATTAAAAGCATCCAGCAGGAATATCAGTTCAATACTGATAAGTTCAGCCAACAAATTATTGCTTCACAAATTGAAACGTTGCTCAACTTTTCCGAAAGGTTTTATCATCGTCAGTTTATTACCCGTAAAAAGACAAATCATCAAATTCTCAGTCGTTTAGAAGACACACTCGCAAAATATTTCAACAATGATGATCTGATCGCGCAGGGATTGCCTACTGTTCAATTCATTGCAGATACATTAAATATCTCACCCAATTATTTAAGTGATGTATTAAAAGTGTTGACCGGTCAAAGTACACAACAACACATTCACAGTAAACTGATAGAAAAAGCAAAAGAAAAATTATCAGGTACCGATTTGTCGATCAGCGAAATTGCTTATGAACTTGGCTTCGAGCATCCCCAATCGTTCACCAAATTATTCAAGTCAAAAACCAACCTCTCTCCTTTGAAGTTCCGAAACTCGTTTAATTAAATGAGATATCCAACAAGTGATAACCAGATAAATCTTCACCATAGGGTCTTGCTGAATTCCACCAGCTGACAGTTCTACCCTTTTTCTTACCTTCTTTGTATGCGCCACCCGGCTGCTCAATCAGGAATGAAAATAAGAAGAGATTGTGCTCAGGGAAAGCAATTTCTTCATCCTTGATACAGGGGATCTCATTTAATTGTTTGCTGATGTATATGACCAATTCTTTTGGGTCTGAAGCAAACAAAGGCATCCCCTGAAAATGCAGCCCCTTCGCCCTGTCGTCAGCGAAAACCTCCACCAACTGATTGGCTTTATATTCCAGCGATATTCCAGCGTCCATATACACCTTCGAAACGTCATCCCGGCTATCTCCGATAACCTGCATTGCTTCAAGTACATTATTTAGATCCTCCTGACTGAAGAATTCGCTGAACTGATTAACCGTATCATGTAATAGCTGTTGCTGCTGCTCCAAATTTACGCTTTCTTCTGCCGTGATCGAACCGAGTTCGTCTCGATACGTCTCTAGTGCTGATTTATCCGTCAAAAACCTTATTGGCCCCAAGCCTTTCAGTGGCAATAGTTCCCAAAATGGCGAATGTGGTTTAATATTACTCATATCATAAAATTAAGGATTACATGAAAATGTTGTTGCTCCTTTTGCATACCCCCCGTTATTTGCCAGGAGCAATCACCAAATACAATCTATACTATAACACGTAAATATTGCCATACAGTTTTAAAATTGTGCCAATCTCTTTATCTTGGTTACATGAAACTTTCAGCTCTTGTATTCCTCCTATTATTTTTTGGTACAATGGTCGGTTCAAATGCGCAGTATTTGGATCAGATCACTAAGCAAATGCATCAGCCCTCCGATCTTAAGAAGGACATTGATCTTGTACAAAATACACTGGAAAGAGAGCATCCAAATTTATATTTATACATCAGTAAAAAAGCGCTTGAAAATAAGTTCGATAGTTTAAGAAATAGCATCGACAAACCACTTACCTCTGTTGCCCTCTATGTAAATTTACTTCACATCATCAGCAGTATAGGAGATGGCCACCTGAACCTGGAAATAGATTATTCAAAAATCACTCCCCAGGACGTTGCCTTTCTGAAAATACCCGCCCTGCAACACCCTATTTATCAATTCAGCTACTTTGTGACCGGGAAACAGCTTTTTATCATGAAGAATTTATCTGCCGATTCTACAATTGCTAAGGGTACAGAGATCATCAGCATCAATAATTTACCAGCAGGAAGGTTGATAGATAGCTTAAACGGCTATATCACCGGGGATGGTTACAGTACCACCTACAGGAAGCACCTGATGAATAATGGAGTATTTGCAGAGCGTTACCGCTTTTTGTTCCCGGAAAAAGATCCGCTAACCATGGTGATCAAATCATCAGGAAGCTCCAAAGAAATTAAAATAGCACCACGTCGGGAGAAGGGCTATGATAGTATTGGCGGCGTGAAGCCGCCTACTGCAGAATATAAAATACTTACTGCTGACAGCAATGTCGCCTATTTTAAAGTACGCTCTTTTTATAATGGAAACGACTATGTGGGCTACCAAGGTATTTTTCATGACATTGAAAGGCGGAAATTAAAGACATTGATCATCGATTTAAGAGGGAATATGGGTGGAGAGTTGATTTGGGCAGCAAGGATTTACAGTCACCTCCTCGATTCCCCCAGGTATTTCTTCAGACTGCCTGAAGAGATAAAAATGCAGAAAAAACTCTATGACGATCAGAAAATACGAAACTGGGTCGACAAATTAAGAAAGTCAGACTACGAGAAAATCCATCCGTATACCTTTACATTCAAAGGAAAAATATATGTATTAATTGACGGAGGTTCCTTTTCTTCAAGCAGCATACTCTCAGCGAATTTAAAAAACCTGAAAAATGTGACGCTTGTCGGAGAAGAAACCGGCGGCAGTAAAAATGTAGTCACGGCTGGTGTCCAGAATAGCCTCACACTACCAGTAACTCAATTGTTGCTTCGTTACGGTAATGGCCCCGCCTTTTATGGAGACCTCACCACTATAGATGGAAGAGGTGTAATGCCAGATGTTCCGATTACTTACCGGATTGAAGATTATTTAGCAGGTAAAGATTTGGAAATGGACTGGGTGTTGAAGGATGTGGCGAAAAATGGTGCACGGCCGTAACCATCTTTTAATTTTGAAACACATTTTTACACTGACAATACGATCTTACCAAATAAAGGTCTCTCCCGTTTCACCTCCTCTATTCTTTGGTGAGCTTTCTTTACATCTTCCAATGGATAAATACCATCAATTACAGGCTTTACCTGCCCAGTTTCAATCAATTCGGTAATATGATGGAGTTCATCTCTGCTTTGCCTGGTAAAAACAAAATGGTAGGTAGCATTTTTTTCCCAGGCATGGATCAAATTCTGGGGCTGGGATATATCAACCAGTGTTACAATTCTACCATAGTTAGCCAGAGCAAGGGGACTGTCGGAAAGTGTGCTGCCCCCTACGGTATCAATAATTACGTCCACGCCTTTGCCTTTGGTATGAGCCTGTATCTCTTCAATGATGTTTTTCTCATGATGGTCAATCACTACATCGGCTCCAAGATCTTGAAGTTTCTCGTGTAAAATGCTTTGTCCTGTTGTGTACACAAAAGCTCCCAGCGACTTAGCGATCTGTATTGCCAATGTTCCAACGCCACCCGCGCCTCCCAGGATGAGAATGGTTTCTCCCTTTTTCAGGTTGGCCCGGGTAGCAAGCATTTCCCATACTGTCCCTCCAATAAGGGGGACTGCAGCAGCTTCCTCAAAGCTAAGATTAGCAGGCATCCTGGACAGTGAGGTTTCGTCTGTAAGGTGGTACTCGGCGTAACTGCCCACACCACCAAAGCGTGGAGAATAATAGACTTTATCACCCGGTCGCCATTTCTTCGCTTTTTCGCCAACTTCAAAAACCTCGCCTGCAACGTCGTGCCCGGTTATAATTGGCAGATCAAACAATGAGGCATAATCTCCCCGTCTTACCTGATAGTCGAGCGGATTCACTGAGGTAGCCCTTACCTTCACCAGTACCTGGTAGGGATCTGTGATGTAAGGTGTGTCCACTTCCTTCAACTGTAGGACATCAGGCCCACCGTAATTGTTGATTAAAATTGCTTTCATGATTATATACGCTTAATTCCGAAATTGTTAGGTAAAAAATTGAACGCTTCGTTGATTAATTGGGTTAGGCTACTTGTTTTCATTCTCGATAGTTCGTTTCAGATGGTGGTAGAATCATTTCAAACCGACCCTTGCTGTGCCCTCTGTTTTTCATAATCGATCTTCCCGTAATCGCCATTAAAATAGTCACGGTAGGCATGAGCTATATCCAGTTTGGAATTCATGACGAACGGTCCCTCTGCAAAGATCGGCTCCTGATAAGAAGCGCCACCGAACAATAGAAAATCACATGCTTCCATGTTATTGTTCTTCAGCTCAATACTGCCTTCTTCCCTGTCAAACTCTACAAAATCGCCGGCATTAAAGGTTTCATCATTGATGGTTCCCGGCAGTTCGGCCAGATAGGCGGCGACTTCAATTTTAGCTGCAAAGTTGATCTCAAAACAGGCACCGGGCTCCAGATGGATGTGATACAGAAACTGTTCTGAAAAAGCGGGAATCACAGAAATCAGATCCTCGAATGCACCCGCAATTACCTTGATCCATCCCTTTCCATGCGGCAAGTCCTTGTACGGCACTTTGCTCCCTTCAACTGCAAGGTATCCCGTTTTACCAGCTTTGATTTCGGAGGGGAGGTTGATCCAGAATTGAAATGCATGTACCAGTTTGGAATCCGTCTGTGAGTCGTAATTGAGCGTCTCGTCATGGATGATCCCATTACCTGCATTCATCCATTGCAAACCACCGGAATGTACCATAGCATAGTTTCCTGCACTGTCAAAGTGTTCGTCCTCACCGTTAATGATATAGGTTAAAGTGGCGATGCCCCTGTGAGGATGTGCGCCGGTGCCTTCCTTACTGATCTGGGTCTGCATGCGTGGAACGATATGGTCAAGAAATACAAATGCCCCTACCGCGTCTGCATACCTGTTGGGCAACAAGCGGTATATTTCCAGCTCGCCGTTATCAGCCCTTTGTCCATGGGTAGAAAAACTGCTTTTCTTTTTCATAATGAATATTAATCTCGATTATCTGCTATGACCTGCAGGAATACCGAACCGGGTACCTGCTTCAAATACCAGATGCAAATAAAAGCTAAAGGCTACGTCCTGAGATACACGGGACGTAGCCTTACCGGAAATTGTTATTGTGCCGGGATAGGTGTATTTAATAATTGCTGCTCCCATGCAAAAGCAACGCCTGTAGCTCCGCAATGCTCAATCATCAAACCAGCCAGCTGGTTCGCTGTATCCACACGCGCCCAATCCCGTTGCCATTCCGATAGGACTGCAAACCAATTAATTGGCGTAATACCATGCTGTACCATACGGCGAACAGCCATATCGTGCCCTTCCAGCGAAGAAGATCCGCAGGCATCAGTTACCACAAATACATCATATCCTTCAGCTGCCGCCTGGATGGCAGGCATCGCCACGCATATCTCGGTCCATAAACCGGCAATGATCAGCTGCTTGCGGCCACTTTTTGCCACAATATCAGTAACAGCAGAGTCTTCCCAGGTATTGATCCAGGTACGGTTGATGGGTTTTTGTTCCGGAAACACATCCTGTATCTGCTTGATGATCAAACCGCCGCGTTCCTCCAGAACTGTAGTCAGAATGGTTGGCACATTGAAGATTTTTGCGGCTTTGGAAAGACCGGCAACATTGTTAATGATCATGGTAGGATCGTGACTGTTCAGGTTGGTGAACTGGAATGGCTGGTGATCGATCAGCACAACGATACTGTCCTCAGGACGCAATAGGGCCTCAAGGCCTTTTTTTTGAATGTTTGACATGATTTAAATGTTTTATAGTGAATTATTGAGTATTGTCTGCAGATCGCCCGCGGCATGTCCCAAATGAGGTATAGAAGAGGTTGCCTTATTGTTCATATTAATTTGCTTGATGTAGATAAAGCAAATGTCACCAACCTGCTAAACTGAAAAGAAGATGTTTGTAGCAAAATTACGTCGACATTTGTCTACGAAACACCTGTACAGAGAGGATTGGGCATTTTAAAAGGCACCTTATAACGATCAGAAATACAATGATTTAATTACGATTTCTGCAACAGATTTAGCAATAAAATTCATTTAGTTGTATATTAGTCCGACATCAATATTATATTAATACTTAAAAAATACACAAGGCTATATGTACGACGCCTATTTCAAATACCTGAGAAATTTTAGCCC
Organism: Pedobacter sp. BAL39; assembly: GCF_000170795.1. Classification (GTDB taxonomy): domain Bacteria; phylum Bacteroidota; class Bacteroidia; order Sphingobacteriales; family Sphingobacteriaceae; genus Pedobacter. Next base: position 287,235 of record NZ_ABCM01000003.1, on the reverse strand, counting down.
TAAACCACTAACTGACGACGAAAAGGCATTGATCATGAAAAACTTTACGCCATTCAGATTAAGGAAAAGGCAATACTCATTACAGGCGGGGGATATATGTAAGAAATTTGCATTTATCGTAAAAGGTGCGATGCGCATGTACACCATAGATGATAAGGGTATTGAACATGTGGTAAGGCTTGGGATCGAAGATTGGTGGATGGGCGACCGGGAAAGTTTTGTAAATCTTTCGCCAAGCCGATACCATATTGATGCTTTGGAGCATTGCGACCTGCTGTATTTAACTTTAGAGGGCGCCAATGAGTTGCAGGAAAAGGTTCCGGCTTTTTGCCAAATGAAGAGCATACTTGACGAACGCAACCAAATGGCAAACCATCGACGCCTAACCTCTTCTATAAGCTCTACTGCAAAAATGCGTTATACTGAATTTGTTGAATGCTATCCCGAGCTTGCTGATCGCTTTCCCCAACACATCATCGCTTCTTATCTCGGTATCAATAAGGATACACTGAGTCGTGTCAAACGTCAGCACAATTTGAAATAACAATTTTATCCCGGTAAAAGTACGCCAACATTCGTAGACATTTGTCTACGCTCTTTTTCTACAAACATCATCTTCCCGATGCCCTCCAGTTGCTGAGATTTGCGAGGCAGTTCACACTATCGTGATGTCATACGGTAGATCTATATCTACGTTACGATACGGTCCAAAAGACTGCAACGAGAATTGAATTTTATGGAAACACATGAAATACCTGACCTTGATAAAAGCCATAATACTTGCAGGCCTTCTGATGCTGGCAAAATTTTCCAGCGCCCAAAAGTTTAAGCTGTTGCGTTTTGATGAAGATCATACAGCGTTGAAGGATAGTGCGCGGACTTTTTACAACAGGCTGAAATACCTGCCGCTGCATGACAGCGGTAGAGCCTATCTGTCTTTCGGCGGGGAGCTACGGGCTGAACTTGACCGGGCAGACCACGAAGACTGGGGCGCAAGGAATGTCGGTACAAACATTTTTTTGCTACAGCGGTACCAGCTGCATGCGGATCTGCATTTAGGCGATAAGGTCAGGATTTTCGGGCAGATGCGAAGCGGCCTGGAGAATGGGCGAAAGAACGGACCGCGGCCCATCGATGAAGACCAGCTGAACGTTCAGAATCTTTTTATAGACCTTAGCCCTTACAAAGGACCGGATGATCAGATGAGCTTACGGTTGGGACGCCAGGAATTGCAGTACGGCAGCGGCCGGCTGCTTGATGTCCGCGAGGGGCCCAACCTTCGCCTTTACTTTGACGGAGCCAAGGTCGCCTATGCTTCACCAAAATGGAACGTGGATGTTTTTGTCATGGCCGCCAGCCGTGTCAGGACCGGTGTATTCGACAATTCAATCAGCCGAAAATCGAAGCTTTGGGGAATTTACAGCGCACATGCCCTGGCTAAAATGATCAATGTGGACCTCTATTATCTGGGTATCGACCGGGCGGCGGCCGGCTTCGACGAAGGCACCGCAGCTGAATCCCGGCATACCGTCGGTACCCGGTTGTGGGCAAATGGAAAAGAGTTGATCTACAATTTTGAAATCGGTTACCAGCTGGGCAAATTTGGCGCGGCAGATATAAGCGCCTGGGGTGGTTCCATGGATATCGGCTATCGCTTCGCTGATATACAAGGGACACCGACAATAAAGCTTCGGAGCGATTTTATTTCTGGGGACGATGTTAAAGGTGATGGAAAACTGGGCACATTTAATGCCTTATACCCTAACGGCGGTTATTTCGGTATGAACCCGCAGGCCGGTCCCGCAAATCTCCTCGCTATTCATCCCAATCTGACCTGGAGCCCCGCCAGGAATGTGCTGCTCTCCTTAGAGACAGTCTTCTCCTGGCGACAGTCCCTGCGGGACGGCATTTATCGCCCTGATGGTTCGCTCAGTCTCGGTTCCTCGAATTCAGATGGTCGCTATATTGGCACGGCTTACATTACCACGGCATCCTGGCAGATCAGCAGGTTTATGAGCTACAATGCAGGTGTGCAGTATTTCAAAACCGGAAATTTTATCAATGATGTGATACCGCAGCACAAAGATGGTTTTTTTATCAGTTCGCTCTTAGCGTGTAAATTTTGATCACCCATGCACGAAAATATGGAACTATTTAAAATGAAAAACGAGAGAACTTATATGGACGAAGCGATACGCAAGGCGGAACATTTGCTGGACATTAACGATCTGAGGGTGTCAGAAAGTCCGCTTTAGCCAACGAAATTATATCACTTAATTACAATTTATGAAAAAGTCTATTGCATTACTCACAGCAGCATTCATCAGTTTAGGATCAACTGCGCAAACCAAAAATGCATCAGCAGGTGCGGACCTGATCGTTTATCATGCTAAAATCACAACCCTTACGGCAGCACAGCCAGAAGCCACTGCCCTTGCCGTAAGTGCCGGCAGAATCTATGCCGTCGGCAACGATAATGAGATCCTTGCGCTTAAAGATAGCCATACCCGCCTTATTGACGCAGACGGCAGACGCCTTATTCCCGGGCTGGAAGATGCGCACATGCATCCCCTGAATGAAAGGAATTTTACACAAAAGGTAAAATGGGACGGCGTGCCTACACTTAAGCGCGCGCTGGAAATGCTGACCGAACAAGCGGCAAGAACGCCGGAGGGACAATGGGTAAAGGTGACCGGCGCCTGGTCTCCTTACCAATTCAAAGAAAACCGCGAACCTACTATTGAAGAACTGAATCAGGCGGTGCCAGATAAACCACTTTGGATCCAATATGCTTACAACAGATTATGGCTAAACAAACCGGCCATGAAGTTTTTCGGTATCGGGACACCGAAATTCAAGGCAGAAGCCGGTACCGTCCTTTACAAAGACAATAAGGGTAATTATACCGGGATGATCGATGCCAACACGTTCGTGTTTGTCGCCCTGGATGCAATGTTACCGACCGCAACGCCGGAAGAGGAGGTCAGTTCCCTTGAATATCTCATCAGAGATTTGAACAGGTTCGGACTTACCACGGTCATTGAAAACTCCAGCGTCATTCCATACCCACAAGGCCATGCTCCCATAGTTACGCTCATTAAAGAAAACAGAATGAATATACGTTTTCCATTCGTTGACCTTGGATTCACGTATGATCCTAACAAAAGCTGGGTGGACACCGAAATAGAGCGGGTCACCAAGATCTCACCGGTTAGCCCGGGACAGAATCTAAACCCCAACATGGAGCACGGACATGAATATGAAGGTACCGGTGAGGTACTCAGCCCCGAGGTTCACGATCATGAGAATTTTGATAAGCCGGCCATTATCATCCCTAGGGAAACCATGTATAAGTATGCTGAGGAATATACCCGTAAACTCATCCAAAAGAGGATCCCCTTCCGAGTACACATGACCTATAATGAGAACCTGACTCCTTTCCTGGACGCATTTGAAGAAGTTGTTAAAACCACGCCACTTGATGGCATGCGCTGGGCTGTAGAACATGCCGAGACCATCAGTGATGAGAATATCGCAAGGATCAAAAAATTAGGCGGAGGTATTGCACTTGACAATAAAATGGCCTTGCACGGCGAGAGCTTTGCGAAGACCTACGGCCTGGAGAAAGCGCTTTACACCCCAAGATTTGGCGCCTTGAAAAAAAGTGGCATTCCTTTATCATTAACCACAGATGCCTTTCGCGTGTCTCCCGCTAACCCCTGGACAGGTATCAGCTGGGCAGTGACGGGCAAAGCCGTATCTGGTAACGTAATCTTAGCCGAGGATAACCGACTCACACGGGAAGAAGCGCTGAGACTGTATACGATCGGTGCCGCCTGGTTTGAAAATCAGGAAAATGACAAAGGACGCATTGCGCCGGGTAACCTTGCAGACTTTACGCTGTTAAGCGAGGATTACTTTTCCATACCTGATGACCGGATACAGTACCTGGAATCTGTACTGACCGTAGTAGGCGGAAGAGTCGTGTATGGTGCTGGCAAATACAGTGACATATCTCCTAAGCTCGGGGAGATTCTACCATCGTGGTCGCCGATAAAATATTTTGGTGGTTACCATTTTGCAAAATAATACAGCCCGGGCACGGTTCAATCCTGACGACTCAAAAAAGTAAAAGTTCACTTTAACAGCAGCACTTTGCAGAAATCTATTTCTAAAGCATCGAGCCAAATAAGACCGGGCTTCCAAGTGTTGGGAGCCCGGTTGACACTGGAATTGCAACAATAAGGTAAACATTTAGCTAAGCGGCGAATACGTTCTGTTAAATTCATTGTCACTTAATTAACATTTGATCATTTATTATTTGTGTAGCGTTTTCCTCGTCCCAGCGAGAATAATCGGTATACCCCTGTTTCCCACCACCATACATTGTCGACCTGTCCGGCTCAATAAGCGGTGCATTTTTCTCGAACCGCTCAGGCAGGTCAGGGTTCGCGATGTATAGCTTGCCAAAGGAGATCAGTTTGGCAATGCCTTTTTCAAGTTCAGCTTCGGCGGAAGCCTTATCATACCCTGCATTAGCAATAACTACCTGGCGAATCTTCCTGCCGAAGAGCTCGATCTCGTCTTCAGCTGCATAATGTTCAGGCGAAGGAAAATTTGGGTTGCACCTCATGATTTCCACATAGGCAAAGTCCATATCGTTCAGTTTTTCGATCAGGTAGGTATAGGTAGCGGCAGGGTCATCCAGTACCATCTCACCATAGGAATGGAAAGGAGCTATTTTAATGCCCACCTTTTCACCGCCCACCACGCGGATCAATTCCTGCATCACCTCCAGTACGAAGCGTACTTTATTGGGGATGCTGCCCCCGTAAGCATCCGTCCTTTGATTGGAACTTTCAGCTAAGAACTGGTTGGGCAGATAGCCATTGCAGGCGTGAAGGGTAACCCCGTCAAACCCTGCCGCTATCGCATTTTTTGCCGCTTGGCCATAATCCATTATGGTTTGCCTGATCTCCGCAATCGTCATTTCCTGAGGCACCTCGAAATCTTTTCTGCCCTGAGAAGTAAAATGCTGCATTCCCAGGATGGGCAAGGGAGATGGCGCAAACGGGAGCTTTCCATTCCGGTCTATAGAATGTCCCATACGGCCGGTGTGCCAAAGCTGGGCTATTATTACGCCGCCTTTATCATGTACGGCTGTAGTTACCTTCTTCCAGGCTGCTACTTGTTCATCTGTAAAAATACCAGGCGTAAGCGGACTGCCGGTAGCCTCTTCACTGATTCTGATGGCTTCGCTGAACTGCAGGCCTGCGCCTGCCCTCTGCATATAGTATTCTGTCGTCATATCACCCACCAGGCCGTTGCTGTCTGTACGGCCCCTGGTCATCGCTGCCATGACTATTCTGTTTTTTAGGCTGACACTGCCTAACTTTATTTTTTCTAAAAGCTTCATAGTGCTATTTTTCTTCTTTTCGCCGGGCCATACGCTGAGCGATGATGCTGGCAGCAATCAATTGCATGGCATGGTATAACATGAGTGGCAACAACACAATACCGGTGATGGTACTGTGCTGAAAGAGCACCTTTGACATGACCGTTCCATGTACCAGTGACTTTTTAGACCCGCAAAATAAAACCGTAATGCGATCTTCATCTGAAAAGCCAAACAAACGGCTGAGTAGTCCGACGCAAAAAAATACGGCAAAAAACAAGGCTATCATCCCTACGGCAAGTCCCATAAGTTCAAGGGCTGTAAAGCCTGCGAACAAATGTTCGGAGAACGACTTACAGAACGACGTGTAAATAATGGTAAGGATGATCGCCTGATCAAAATATTTAAGCTGTTTCTTATATTTTTCGGCAATGGCTCCAAAACGTGCGTTGAGGCTAATGCCAACGATGACAGGCAACAAAACCTGAAGAACCAACTTGATGACGATATCCGTAACATCAAAATGGCCGGTCGCAGAAGCGATGAACAGCCCGACCCATAGCGGCGTCACTACAACGCCTATCAAACTGGAAATGCTCGCATTGAAAATGGCCGCGGGAATATTGCCTTTAGCGATGGAAACCATGACCACCGAAGAGGAAACGGTGGATGGTAAAGCCGCAAGAAAAAATATACCCAACCAAAGCACTTCGAGGTCGGTCCCAAGGAACAAGGGGCGAAATGCCAGAACGACGAGCGGAAAAAACAAAAAGGTCGTCAACTGGACAATGATGTGCATTTTCCAGTTGACAAGCCCGGCTTTTAATTTCTCCACACTCAATCTTAGTCCATAAAATAAAAAGATCAGCGAAACGCCTGCATTAGCGATCTGCTCCAGCGAAACAGGTTTTTTCACCATGCCCGGCTGCGGTAAAAAATAGGCCAGCAGGATCATGGTGCCTATCATGAGCAGGAAACCGTCGAAACCTGCTTTACTTAATATTGCTAATAACTTCTTCAATGTAATTTAATATAATCCTAAACCGCATATTCTTTGCGTATGATCGCTGCGCCTGCGCTCAAAGCACTTAACTTCCCTCTTGCTACCACTCTTGACAAAGGCGCCATACCACAATTTGTAGAGGGGTAAAGATTTTCGATATCTACGAATTTAAGGGCGTTGCGCAGCGTATTGGCTACTTCTTCAGGTGTTTCGATTGTGTCCGTTGCCACGTCAATGGCGCCAACCATTACTTTTTTACCCCGAACAAGTTCCATTAGATCCAGAGGAACATTTGAGTTGTGGCATTCCAACGAAACAATGTCAATTGCAGATTTTTGAATTTTGGGAAAAATCTCTTCGTATTGACGCCATTCTGAACCCAATGTTTTTTTCCAGTCGTTATTGGCCTGTATTCCGTAACCATAGCAGATATGTACCGCAGTTTCGCACTTTAAACCTTCAATTGCCCTTTCCAGCGTTGCCATTCCCCAATCGTTTACTTCATCGAAGAAAACGTTAAATGCAGGCTCATCAAACTGGATCACATCTACCCCAGCCTCCTCCAGCTCCCTCGCCTCTTCATTGAGCGCTTTGGCAAATTCCCAAGCCAGTTTTTCCCGGCTTTTATAATGGCCATCGTACAAAGTATCTACCATGGTTAAGGGTCCCGGTAGTGCCCATTTGATCGGTTTAGTGGTTTGTTTACGCAAAAATTTGGCGTCTTCAACAAAAACTGCTTTTTGTCGGGCAACATCGCCTACAACCATCGGAACACTCGCATCATAACGGTCACGGATTCGCACCGTTTTGCGATTTTCAAAATCTACACCGCTTAGATGCTCAATAAAGGTGGTCACGAAATGTTGGCGTGTCTGCTCACCATCACAAACGATATCCAGTCCTGCCAATTCCTGTTCCTGCAGTGTAATGCGCAGCGCATCCTGTTTTCCTTCCAATAACTGGTCGGCTTCCAATTTCCATGGTGACCATAGTTTTTCGGGTGGTGCAAGCCAGGCAGGTTTGGGCAAACTTCCAACAATTGAGGTTGGCAATAATAATTTCTTCGTCATAGAATAATTTTAATGTGGCGTATGAATTAAAGTGAGAAATTGGCAGACCATTGCTCAAGGATATCCTGGTAAGGCTTGATGAAATGCTCTTCAGCATATCTGCCCTGTTCAACAGCCAAACGGCTGCGCTCTTCGCGGTCATATTCCACTCGGGTCAGTGAATAGTCTTCGTGCCTAAGACTAGGTTGATAGATTCTGCCGGCCACTGAATTTGCATTGTAAATTTCAGGGCGATAGATCTTCTGGAAAGTCTCCATCGTGCTGATCGAGCTGATCAGTCCAATGTCAGTATAATCAGAAAGCAGGTCTCCGGAATGATAAAAAGCCATCGGTGCCACAGCGTTTGGAGGCATGAAAAAACGAACTTTTAAGCCCATTTTAGCGAAGTATTCATCGGTGAGAGAATACTGATCCTGCTGGTACTCAAAACCCAGAACGGGATGCTGGTACTCCGCGCGGGTATAGGTTTTATTGCCCGATACACTCAAACAAATGATCGGCGACATTTTAAAGTGCTCTTTATAAGTTGTCGAATTCACAAAACACTTATAAAGTTTTCCATGCAGATCGCCAAAATTCTCAGGAACAGTAAAACTGGGTTTATCTTTATTGTAGTCGATCAATAAAACACTGAAATCATAATCACGCACGTAAGAAGAAAAATTATTTCCGGCAACACCTTCGATTTGCTGACCCGTCTTACGGTCAAAAATATTCGTTTTTAAAACTTCGATCATCGGCAGATCATTGATACCGTTCTTATCATCGATACGCATCGTTACGGTGAGGATTTCCAGTTCTACATGGTAACGATCGCCTTTTGGATTATCAACATGAGCTAATGCATTAAATCGATTGTTGATCATATTTAAGGCATTACATAAGTTTTGTTTGCGGTTAGCTCCTCTAGCCAGGTTTGCAAAATTGGTTGTCAGACGCGTCTGATTTGAGGGGTGATAGTTTTCATCTAAACAAGTGCTCTTTAGTGTGAACACAAATTCATTCTTGATGGTATCCTGGATATTTTCCATGTATTTCTTTAACTTTTTAAATGGTTAATGATCATTAAAAAGTTCTTGTTTATTCAGGATACGACAGGCAAAAGAAAGGATTTGAGAAGGAGAGATAGACACGAAAAGGCACAGCCACCCCCTGAGGGTTTGCACCTTTAAGCTATACAATCTGATCAATAACCTCTTTACGCGGAAGTATCGTCAATTCAGAAAAGGCAGGTATCCTGACTTGTAACGGCTTTTACCGGCCTTCCCGTGTTTCACAGTGACCATCATTGGTAAAACCTTTTGTGTTACTTACAGTTGCGCGACAGCTCGTGATTTGCACACGATTCCCTATTAATTCACCGCTAAGTAAAACCTTTCCTAATTGCTGAAAAAAGCAAAGAACCACGAGTTTTAAACTCTGCTCAAAGGTACAAAAACAGTCATAAAGGTCGATTAATGCACATAATTTCAACCAAAATTGCTTTAAATGGATAATTTATTGAATTTTTATGCGGTTTGTGCGTACTTTAGTGTCCTTTAACAGTGATTTATGCTATGGAACAATTGGATGGGATCGATCTTAAACTATTAAAAATATTGGGCGATGACTCCAGTCATACCATCAAGGAACTCGCTGCGAAAGTAAATTTGACTCCATCGCCGGTTGTGCAGCGTGTAAAACGCCTGGAAACCGGTGGTTATATCAAGAAATATATCGCGCTGCTTGACCCAGAAAAGTTTAACCAAGGCTTTATTGTGTTCTGCAATATCCGGCTTAAGCAGCATGACCGGAAAGTGGGCCACAGCTTTGTAGCAGATATTCTGAAGATCGAGGAGGTTGTAGAATGTTATAATATCTCCGGCGATTATGATTTTTTTCTGAAAGTGTATGCCAAAGACATGAAGCATTACCAGGACTTTGTTTTTAATAAATTAGGCTCCGTTGAAAGTATTGGAAGTACACATAGTACCTTCGTAATGGCCGAGATCAAAAATACACACAATATCAGTTTTTAATATCGTCGGAAGTCAGGATTAATGGGCTCCTTTTTTTGTTACCCCAATCCATAAGCGTCCGGTACAGAACACCTGTAAGCCAGTTATGAAGGTCATCGACACTGGCGCTCGCCTTTTGCCAGCTCCAGGCTCGCATTTTTAGATTAACTAAGATTACCGTCAATAACTAAGTGATTTCTATTTATCACCGAAGTGAAGACTAAATTTCCATGAAACTGAAGATAATTTTATTTTCAATTGTTCAATATTCTCTACTAAATCCTGAAAGCTGGGCGGATTCTGCTCATAAATCATTTCGCTTTTCATCTTGTTGTAATCGGCTTCCCAAGCTTTAATAAAATCAGGATGTGGCACAGGATTTAAAGTAAGCGGATTATGCTGGTTATAATCCACCCCTCCGATTTTTGCATATTCATATCGGTGAGCTACAATAGTCTCATATAAATCCTGGTTCTCCAGGGCAGACAAAACTCCATCATGTTTTGACAAATGAAAAACATCATACATATGACGGCTCAAGCGATCAACGCGGATTTTCTCAGCTGGCCGGCTAAATTCTTCATGCATTTTCAACAGCAAAAGCCGGCATTCCTGTTTGATTACTGATCGCATTAAAAATGGCCGCTTTTTCCGCGGATTCTATCTGATAAAATTGATTCATTACTACAATGCCTTTTTCATTATTTTCCGTATCCATACCGGTGCCAGGGAAATATCATGCTCCAGATCTTTCTGATCCTCTTTCCTTAACAAGTCAAGAATTTTATGCTCATCCTCTACACTTACTTTTCCGTTTCCCATTTCTTTTAAAGCCTGGATCACTAGGCGGCTGATTTTCCCCTTTGCCAGTAAGTTAGCCGGAGTTGTTTTCTTAAACGTAATTGTTCTTCGCCCGATTTTCATTTCGCGGGGAGATCCATCGGTCAGCAGCACAATTTTCATGGGGATCTGTGTGCTTAGCCCTAAAGCATTCAGCGCATAAACCCCGCTAGGAACCGTACGAATTTTATCTCTCTTAGCAATCGCATCGGCAACAGCTTCAGCCGAGGGCATAACCGCACCAAGATACTTACTTTCTTCAGGCCTGACATAAATACCCTGAGCTACACGAACAATCTGCTCTCTATCTGTAAGACGTTCTAAAGCTTTCCTGACCGCATCAGAAGAACCATATTTACTAAAATCATCAGGAAAAAACAAAGTTCCCCTTGGCTTTCTCCTGATAGCACTTTCTATCTGTTTCCCTATACTTTCCATTGCAATTCAGCTAAACTATTGTCACAAATTTAATCAACATTTGTGACAATAAAAACCTAATTACAGTCACAAATATTGACAACATTTGTGACACATTTGACATAAGCAGTAAAATCACAATAAGTAATATCTAAATCAGAAGTATGCCCAGTCTCACAACCGGCTAGCGGGCGAATCCCACATCGCCACAACCAGCATCTGAATTTTAACCTTTTCATGCCATTCTCATTGACATAACTCGTACCGGAAACACTCATGAGCATTTAATTGGGTATAGCGATTTGGTTCATCACGGGCACATAAATATCAGAGGTCAGCTGATCACTTTCAATCGATACGATCAGGCTGTATCTTACGGACTGACTTGCTAGCCCGAGTTTTTTCCTGGTTTTATACCAACCGCTGCGCGGATAAATAGCAATCACATTGCGTGTAGACAAATCCGCACCGGAAATCGTAATGAAATCTTTTTTTAAAGAACCTCTTGACCTAGCTTGTTTAAGCGACCAGATCTCTCCGGGCCGTTTTACAACCTCCTCTGTTTCCTCTTCTTCTTCAGCTTTAGAAATCCGCTTTTTGAAATCCTCCAGATCTTCTGCCGGTTTAATGATTGAAAAATCGAGTGAATGGGAATGGTATTGAAAATTGTTTTTATATATCCTTGCACCCGGATTAGGGTCAATGAAATAAGATAGAGTAATAGTTAGAGTGACATTTCTATTGGCAAGTTCCTCAAGTAAAACTTCGGCCGGCCAGGGAAGTTGGTACAAATGATAATTGTTGTAGGTGGGAGTATCGTTAGCATACTGATGATAAGGCTGAATCGTCCTTTCCATGATCAAATTAAGAGCATTTGATGCCGAATATAAAGCCCGTTCCAAGTTTGGCACTCCATAGCCAAATCTTCTTAATAAATTCCGTTTCTGGGTACTGGTCATTTCTGCCGGATCAAATCCACCGGTCATTTCGCCGGTGTATTGTGCAGAATGGATGATCAATGCCCTTATGGTTTCAGGCCATAGGTTTGGATATGCTGTCCAGATTTCAGCGGCCATTTTTGCAGTTAAAGCTGCAGCTCCACTGGTGTCCCCAAATAGCTGGAACTGCTGGTCCAGATGGCGCTTGCTCGCTGTCAACATTTGCAGCGTAGGGTGGTGAGCGATGTCAGCACCATCAGTAATCATATTTCCTCCCTCCATTACAATATCCGGTTTATTGGGCCATTGACTTTCAAATAGCAAGGAAGTTGAATTGGATGGAGCCATCGCACCACGGGCCGCCAAAATACGCCAGCCGGGTCTTTCCCTAGGATCAAACCGGTCCATGCTCGTATAACTACCTACACTTATGGCATTGTACGCCTGCGCCGGATCGTGAACAGATGTTGTATCATTCAAACTATAGTAATCTGCATGCTTTGCTGTGCTGACATTTCCGCCGCTAATGATAAAAAGCTGCTGTTCAGCAGCCAGTTCGGAATTGCCAAAACAAAGCTTATCTATGGTGGAAGACCAGGAAGAAGGCCTACCTCTAAACACAGTTGCAGCATCAGTAATGCTTAAGCAAAATACCCTTCTCCGCTGCCCGTCAATGATCACCGGAAGGTCAACAGCCATTTGCGTAATGGCCCCATATAGTTCTGGATCGTTTTCTACTCCATATTGTTTAACCTTGAAAGATTCCAAGCCATGCCTGATGACAATGCTGTTCCGGGAATCCAATGCGTCGGTAAGGTCACCATATAAAGCCAGCGCAGCCATGCCGGTCCCATGTCCTTCACTACCCCAAGTGTCATGCGTTCCCCACGCATTATTATAAGCATAAAGGCGATGATCGGGTAGAAATGGACTGATCAATGCATGATGGTGATTCACTCCACTGTCCAAAAGACAGATGAGTGTTGAATCATCATCGACTGCCACCTCGGTTCTTTGTAAAAGTTCATTGATCCAGTTATCGCGGCCGCGGATACCTTCTCTACTAAAGCAGTCCGCTGTTTCCTGAGGTTTACGGAGTTCAGCAAGGTTGTCGAGCAGCACCAGCGAACGAGAAAGCTGACGAGCTGTTGCCTTTACCAGCCGTACGGTATGCTCCCGAAAATTAATCACCGACTGTCCAAGCTGAGCACCTACCGCATTTAAATTTTGTGTGATTTGTACCAAGCGGGCTTCTTCATCAGCTGATTTACGGAACCAGACTTCCCACCATCTCACTTCATCCAAATCTGGAAAAGGATACTGCGGCGCATCTGTCCAGAATTCCTGAATGGTGGCTAGCTGGATGGCTGTTATATTGGCGATTAATTTATTGTTTTTAGGATTGGTCGCCACCACATTTCCATCTTGATCCTTTTTACTAACATCTTTCTCTGCGTTGAGATACTCATCTACAGCTTTGATAAAATGAGAAATACCACCCTCTTTCAGCATAACTAGCACCCTGTAACGTTGGTGCTCATCATTAGCAGTACTTTCTTCAACAATCTTTAAAATCTGATATTTGGGGCGGCGTGCTTCATTATGCAGGCTTGAAAAACTAAGACCGAAATCCCATTCAGAGTAGAATTCGACGTAAATGGCGTCCTCATGGATAATTCCATCCGGAAGATCTTCGGCCCGAAGTTGCTCGAACCGTTCCTGTATCTGAGACAGCTGTTCCTTAATACGGGCACCATGAATCGCCCGGTTTCTGACGGCAACGCGAAATGGAACAACAACCGTTTTTGGATAATTGTAATTAACATCCGTTGAATGCCCCTCAATTTTGAGATGCGGCAAATTAAAGATTGGAGGCATTTAGATCTTTTTTTTGTGAAGCGTTTTAGTCAATACTTCTAAAGATAGGGAATTTTCACTACTAAGTATCATATACTTAATAGCTTCCTCAGTCGCCTTAACAATATCTGAGTAGTTTAAGCCAAGGCTAGCATCCGCTAAAGTTTCAAGATTGACCTCTTGATCAAAATGATAGTTCTGGGTCAGCTTCTTTAGTATTTTTTTAATACCTTTTTTATCTGGCCGCGGGTATGTGATAATTTCATCAAACCGTCTGAAAAGTGCTTTATCCAAGGATTCAGGCAGATTTGTAGCGGCAATTATGATACTGTTGCTGTTGTCTTTTTCAATATTGATCAAAAAGCTGTTCAGTACTCGCTTCACTTCGCCCACATCCTGACCTAAATGACGATGGGATCCAATAGAATCGAATTCATCAAATAAATAAACAGCGCGCTGATTAACCATGGAGTCAAAGATCAACCTGAGTTTCACAATTGATTCACCCATGAATTTTGACATGATACCATCTAAGCGTACGATAAAAATAGGGATACCCAACTCGCCTGCGATAGCCTCCGCAGTCATCGTCTTACCACATCCGGGAGGGCCCATAAGGAGCAATTTCCTCTGTGGACTAAGGTTATATTGCCGGAGTATTTCCGCTTTCTTTTGCTCATTGATCAGTTGGTCCAGCGTTTGCTTTAACTCAAGGTCAAGTACCATGTCTTTCAACGTGGACTGGGGCTGAAAAATATCGATCAGCTCAAGTAATTCCCTTTTCGGCTGCGAAAGATGAACAGTAGCGGATTTATCAAATGCATGATGGGAACGGTTTTGTTTCGCCTTGTCAATCAGTGCCTTTAGTTCCTGCGCAATATTGACGTGCCCTTTTCGAGCCTCAGCAGCTGCAATTTGAATGGCAGACGAAAAAAAACGTTCTTCGTCGTCCTCGCCAAACGATTTAATTAGACTTTTAATTTGCTCCGCTGCCATAATCTGCTTCGAAAATATAACAATTTTATTTTAATTCCATCGTTTTCTGGAAATATTATTTTCAAATCATACACAATTGAAGCCAAACTCGCCTATAATGGCCGACACGGTGTTGGCCATTGTGGCACGTCATTTATCTTAATAAGCTGGCAGGTAGCAGATTTCCTAGGAGCGGTGGCGAAAATCAAGTGGATGAAAAAAATTTTATATTTTTCCATGAAAACGAAATGGATCGGGACTCTAATCCAACTTTTATACCAGTATACATTTCTACAATCAAAACGAACTTTAGTATTTCTGCTTTGACCAAGGTTGGCGTAAGGGGGTGAAATTATTACACCGCACAGCGTGCATCATTGGCAAAAGTTTAGACTCCTTTTAAGTTCAAAGAGCATCTTCCAAAAATAATCCAATCTGGAAATCTACAAATCCCCCTAGCTAGCAGGACTTTATCAAAAGCGCCTACCATAGCTCGTCAGTTTTTTATTAGAAGATAGTTTTCTATCTTGCGTTAGCTCTATTAATAAACCAAATATCTAAATGCCAAAATCTGATGAATTCGCTATTGTATTCGGCTATAAAATAACAGAAAGACATATTGATCGAATTGTAGCTGACTTTTTTAAAGCTTATACATCTAAAAAATATACCAAATATATTTTTGATCTATCTGAAGTTGAATGGGTTTCAAATCAGGAACTTGTCATACTAACTGGACTCATGCATTATCTGATTGAAAATGACATTCCTTTTTTCGTGCATTTTTTAGGGGTTGGAAAAATTCCGAAGGTCTCAAAACGCAAAGCCAAACAATTCGTCCAAATTTGGGATGTTTGGAAAATATATGAAATAGTACCCAATCAAAACTATGCGAAGTACTTTGACCTAGATGGCAATCAAATACAGCGTTTTAAAAAAGAATTTAAATTGTCGTCGGAAGAGTCCGAAATTTATGACAGATATGGTGTAACGCCCTTCATCACCCTCGATTTTGTTAAAGGCTATAGTGATCGTAAAATCTCAGAACTATTATCAGATATTTATCTTTTAAACGACGCGACCAATGATATCCTAAGCTTAAACAACTGTGCTCTTCCGTTTGAAAACCAAACGCTCAGCTCGATAATAACAAAGGAGTTATATGAAAATTTTCTTGACCATTTTCAAAAGTCATTTTTCAATTCCAAAAAAGAGTATGCATTTATGAGTCTTTCGTTGAAGACCAAATTCAATGAAAAATCCTTTAATAAAGGAGAAGTTCAGTCCATGCTGGATAAGAATTTCAACGATGAAATGATTGACGAGGGTAAAAACTTCTATAGGGACAAAAAGACTGGAAAGTGGAAGAACCAGTCTGTACTTCAATTGTCTTTTTTAGATTTTGGTCTAGGGATTCCTACGACACTCAATGCTCAGTATTTAAAAGCAGAAAAGACGTCTGATGAAGGAAAGTTGGTAAATGCTTCCCACGATACAAAAGTATTGAGGTATGCGTTTGAACCCAATTCATCGAAGCAGCCAATTAGTAAAAAATATCTAGAAAAAATCAACGTACCCAGAGGATTATTTGACCTGCTGACTATTGTTAGACGGTTCGAGGGGTTGTTGGTGGCCAGAAGTAACTATGGCAAAATACTATTCGATTTTTCGGATAGAAAATCTTTTGAGGAAGCTATAGAAGTGTTTGGAAACGGAGAAGAATTTTTTCCAGGAACTTTAATCAGCATATATGTCCCTGAACGCCATTCCAGTGTACAAATTGAAGGAACTGCAATTAAACAATTACTGAATGTTGACCAGTATGCATACTTCAATAAGAAAATAGAATATGTAAGCGTATTCCAAATTCAAAAACAACTACAGGGAGAGGATTTAAAAAAGAGAATCTATGACGATCTGTTTGATCTGCTATTAAATAAAATTATTTCATTTCCGGACAATACGCTGATCTATATTGATTTCGAAGGTTACCAGATAGACGAAAGGATCAGCAAGAAAATCATCTTCTTCCTAATTTCTGACTATTCGATAAATCTGTTAAAGAATGTTGTAATCATTAACCCGCCCCCATTGGAGTTTTTGATCAACATTAGAGAAGAGATCAAATACCTCAGTGAAGTCGATCGGAAATATAAGATTCATCCAACACCATTCATATATCTTAGCAATGTAGAAAGCGAGCTTACAATTTTCTGGCTAGGGGTATATTCAGACGCAGATATATCCAAGCTGAATGAATTGTTACTGGATGATCATAGCTTAAGGAAGGGAGATTTTCAATATCCGGATGATATTATTGGGCATATCAACTATTATGATAGCCAGGGCAACCTAAAATCCTTTATAAACAGAGAAGAAATTCAAAAGCAGTATGATAAGGCCAAGAAAACGTCAAACAGTAATATAGTCTCAAATTACCAAGATAGAGTAGAGAAATCTAAACAACTAGAACTAGAAAATTTGGTTGGCGAATCTACCTTAAAAATCAACGGAAGCGTGTTTCTCTGCAGCGGAAATTATTACCAATATCAGTATGTGCAGATGTCTAACATGCTCGGTGACACAAATAACTGCGAATACATTTCGAACGCTATCTTCGAAATCATTTCCTACCACATTATAAAAAATCCAGAGATAAAATTTATATGCATTTCTTCTAATAGCCAAAAGATTGTAAAATCACTGGTAGATAACAATCTTATCAAAGGAAAAAATGTCGTTGTTGTTTCGAATCATCATTCTTTTGTTTCTGAACAATCCTTTCAGGACAACATAAAGCCAGGGGATGAGTTTATTTTGATCTGCGACGTAATCTCGACCGGTTATCTCGCCAATTTCCTTGATCGGTATCTAAACGAAAAAGAAGCTAATTTATCACACGTGGCTGTAGTTGTTGATACACGCGATCCTGAATTCGAGAGTGAGAAGTACGACAAACCACAATTGGATAAAAAGCTGACTGCATTGGTGCAAAGGCCAATAAAGAAGCTTAAACGAGCTGGCCTTCGACAAAAGTTGAAGGACAGAAGTTTGAAAGTTGTTAGAATAAATCCGTATACAAACACACCTATAGAGTTGTCCGTCAAGGGTAGCCATCAAAAGGATTCAATCTTGCTCGAAAATGTGGAATTTATTGAATTGATCCCTGACGACTGTATCAAAACAGGCTACTTCAAATTTAATAACCTAATCCATCCATATTTCTTCGATTTAAAAAACCTTCTAAAAGACAGAGACAACTGTAAAGATATACTAAAAGTAATTTTCGAAAGAATTGATCAAAAATTCCTAAAAAGGCTAAATATGGTCTTTTATCCAAAGGGTTCAGCAGCAACTAATATAGACAATGACATTTTAACAGTTGACGTTTTAAAGAATAACAGCATAGACATTTACGAACTGGAACGGTTTCAGACAAATGAAGGTTGGCGCTTTCCCGATACACCTAAATTTCTAAAAACCTTGTCACACCAGAAGGTGGTCATGATTTTTGATGATGGTTCTTGTACTGGAGATTCCATCATCCAGATGATTGAAGAAATAGCTTTGTTGGATGTAAAAGAAATTTTAGTGCTATCGATAATAGGTAGATTGAGTGATCATAAAATGGAATTTTTCTCGCGACTCAATACAATGATGGGAAGCAATACAGAGGTAAAAGTAAAAACCATTTTTGCCTGTCATTGGCACATACCCACCTACCACATAGAAGAAAGCCCGGTTGTTAAGGAGAATGAGTGGCTAGATGAACTTGTAAATATTCCCAATACCCCAAACAAGATTAAAGAAGAAGCAAGAAAAATTCTGGACGAACTTTCATTAAAAACAATCGACTCTCCAAATAATAAATATCTATTGAAGAACTGGGATGACAGCAGTATCATTAAAGAGCTCATTTTAGTGAAGGATCAGGTAGGCAAAATTGCTACCTACAGGTATTTTAAAGAGTACTTTGATTTTTTTGATGACTTTATCGTGAAATATGAAACTAAAGTTGACAATCCAGAGGGATATAAGACAATTGAACTCATCTGCGCAGTTTTTCTGCATGAACCTTATCTATACGAAAAAATAAGGAGCGTCCTTCCCGATTTAGCAGAAAGGTTAGAATCGTTTATTACAACAATAATATTTGGAAATCCGAACATACCAGATTCCCCAAGAATCGCTAAGAAATCACTTTTTTATAAATGGAGTAATAAAAACTTCTTCCATTTGTTGTTTATCTTTTTCCAGGGCAAGTATTTTATAGAAATGATGACGGTGAACAGGTTTATATTCCTGATTAAAACCTACCACAGCAGTTATTCGGATTTGAATTACTTCTTTTTAAAATTGCTAAAGTTTATTCCAATTGACGTTAATCAACTGAAAGAGAAAAAACTAGGCGGGCGTATAAAAATATTGATAGAAGCTGCCATTGAAAATTCACAATTAGGGCAGGAAAAGTCCCAGCTGAAGATGTTTAGGGCATTTATATCCACACTGCCTTTTGTTGAATCCAGTTTTGACGATTTACTCACCAAAGTTAAGAGCAATTACGCAAGAATACTTGATGACGCCTCTCACAATGAATATATCTATAATGATAAGCAGATCATCAATACTCAATTAAAAGTCTTAAACAAGAAAAAAATTAATAAAGAAGATTACGAAGAGGAGATAGTGATCATTCAGAACGCATGGGATCCAATTTCAGAGTTTATAGAAGACTTGTTGAACTTTTCTAGTCGCTACCCTAATTTCTTTTTACCATATAAAGAAAAAACCTACAACAACCTGGAGAACATCACCATATCGCTTAGAGTTTTATTGGCACAATTGGGCGATTGGATTCACAACGGGAAGTTTGAAGACGTCGCTATTATTAGTTCAAAACTTGACAAGCTTTTCGATAAATTCATTATGAACAACTCCGAATATTCGAAAATATTCAATTCCATTACAACTCCAAATATCAAAGAGGACTTTGATGCGTTTTTAATACAAATCAAAGAAACAGATCAAAAAATAAATATCGAGACAAATTCACCTCCACCAGTTACTGTAGCTTTTCCTAAGGTATATTTGCACCATGTAATATTTTCCGAGTTGAAGGAAAATCTGAGACATGCAGATCTAAGTAAAAAAATAATAATCGAATGGACTGAATCTAAAGAGTTTTTAACTTTCAAAATTCAGAACTCAATTAAAAAAGGCGTGGTTCTAAAAGGCGGAGGAAAAGGCTTGATGAGACTAAATAACCTAAACGATTTCCCCATCCAGATGTTTCATAAAGCAACTGGTTCAAATGGGATTTATTCACATGAAATTAAATTTATAAAATTATGACGTCAACAGATTATGAAATATTAGGAAAGACTATTTTGTTATTTTGGGACGAAAAAAATAATTTTGATAATGCCCTAACTAAAAGGAAAATCGGCATAGATCTGTTTCAGGATGTAAAATTAATTGAAAGGCTTGAAGTATTTAAAACAACTATTAGTGATGCTGATGATGAACAGAATTTTTTATTTCTAGTTCATTTACACCATAGCGAAAACAATAAGGGATACGATACCTTTAAAAATTCTAGCATCACCAGGTACTTTCCTGGGTTAAGGTTCCATTTAATCTCTTCAGCCCCGAAAAGAGAAATCTACGAACAGGATGGTAATAGTACTTTAGACGTATATTCTTACGACAACTACCACGATAAGATTGCGAATACATTTGCACCGCAAACAAAACTGCAGATCATCACCAATTCGTCGTTATTAGTGGACAATAAACTCACTACGACAAAGCAAGGAATTTTCCTCAGCCATACCTCCAAGGACCGGGAGGTCGTCGAAAAATTTCGTGACATTATTTTGAATAGTGGGCTAAACTTCGATCTAGCAAAAATAAAATTTACTAGTGAAGAAAATCACGGAATAGCCGGAGGGATAAATATTCCAGAAGATCTCCGAACATTTTTAAAAGATGAGACGGGTCTTTTCATTCAATTTGTCAGTCCTGACTATCTAATAAGTAGGGTTTGCCTAAACGAAGAAGGAGCAGCATGGTGTTTAATGGATGAGCTCATGTTTTTGCCTATATTATTGCCTCCGGCCTCTTCGAAAGATATAGCTTGGGTAAAAGTAGTAAATAAGGGCATTAAAATTTCCAACAGAGATTCCTTATTAAATCTGTATCAGGATAGAAAAGCATTTTTTGGAGATATAAACGTAACGCATTTCAACAAAAAAGTCGAAGAATTTTTGGAATACATTGCGGCGTCAGGATATTCAAAAGCTTAGGCACCTTATGTTATCTAGGTTGCAAGGCGCATTATAAATAACCGGACCGAATGAAATACTCAGTAATAAACATCGCTTTAGCATTATCGCAATTTGTAGCATTTTATCATTTAAAATTTCTTCCTCCATGAAAAACTGGATAAAAAAACACTTTTAGCAAAACTGACCATTCAATTGAGTACAACACCGATCTCTTAATTAAAAAAGCGATGCAGGATTTCGGATCAAATATCAACAAGGAAGACTGTAAGAAATTACAGGTCGGACGGTTCAAAACCCACAAATCCCTTTGCGCTTAGAATTGCTGCAGTTTCCTTTTGATACATTTTAACAGCCTCTGGATCAGCACACCTCGTTTCTACACAGCTGCCATTTTCCATCGCGGTTGAGCCCATACAATATAGGCTGGATAGAGCATTGGGGTGATAGGTTCGCTTCAAAAGCGCAATGATGTCGAATGCAAATTCCGAAAAATGCTGTTCCCAGAATGTCAATAACAGACTGAAATAGGCATCATCTTTATATTTAAGGCATTTCGATGTTGTCCAAAAAGATAATGATGAACTATTGTTGGGCCCAGTGTCAATGTTTTCGTTTCTGAAGTATATTTTCCCGCTGTAATATTTATCGAGCGTATCAGCGCGAAGTATAATTCCCCCATAGAATCCCCTTAGCATCGTGGCTTCGACCAGCTCGTCCATTGCAGCAAAATCCTTCTCATGCTCTTTTCGGAGCTCAAAGAACACCGTGGCGCAGAAAAAATTCGCAGGGAGATGCAGCTCGCTGCGACTGTTCGGAGGATCTAGTCTAGCCAATAATGGCTTTAACTTTGACAGCTGTTCAACAGCTTCTTTGGATGACTTCTTATTAAAAGCGGATTTTACTTCGAATACCGCGTGGACATATTCCACAGGAATTGCAAGCGATTTTCCCTGCCCGGAAGAATCCGGATTTTCCTCTACCCATAGCACTGGAGATTCCAACTGATCATATATAATCACATCATAATGCACCATGTGCTCGGAACTCGAAATGCCGGGAGAAATGATATAACCAGAGGCAACGGCATATCGCTTTGGCAGGAATTCGCTCAGCCACTTTCTAAATTCGGCCTCTGCTACACGGCCGTGCCTGGTCTTTACCAGCTTGTTGTTTTCTAAGTCCCTCGCAAGATCATAAGCAGCGAGCATTCTGGTTCGTGCAGCCAGGAACTGTTTCCACCCTTGGGTTGGCATTTGTGCACGAAGTGGAGATCCATTGTTGCTCATTTTTCTATGGTGTAGGGCTTATATTTTTCATTTAATCACAACGGCTTTCTGGAATCATTGAAGCACGCATGGAAGCCCCGCTTCCCCTCCAGTTAATATTATGAAACCTTAACCAGGTTGCCATCCATTTCTACTTGAAACTGGGGCTCCAATTCCCTTATGCTTAAATTTATGAAAAACAATTTATTTTCCAGCAATTTTTTTTGTTTCCTCAGGATGATGTTTAAAATACTCCCGAGCTTTTTTGAGCCCGGTAGCAATCGCTATTCCCTTATCACCACTTTCTTTTAAGACCTCATTGGCTATTTCGACTGCTTTTTCACGTAAATACTTTGGCTGGTTTTTATAAGACGAAGGATAATCCCCTTTAGACCATGGAATAATTTCTCCTTTTTCTAACCAAACAGCAAACAGCGATTCAAACATATTGTTTATCCCTAGCCAGTGTTAAGCTGGTGTAAAGCAACATAAGGGACAGTTATTATTTCGATTTTATGGAACTTGATCTAATGGGTGCGACAGACTCCATCCTAAAAGCATAGTTGCCCGACTCCAAACCTATCAATTCCACAGTTCCGTTTTCATCAGCTTGTACATTGAAGAAACTTCCCCCCGGGTTTTTACCGCCCTTTACGATAATGCGACCAATCGGATTTCCAGGCGCCGCCGGAAGGGAAGTGTGTAATGGGTTTTCAGCTGAATGTCCTGAGCCCCTGGTACAGCGGGTTACCTTCAATACTCAAAGAATAATCTCCAGCCACTCTCACCGTAAAGATAAATTCGTCGTATTCATTAGCCACGGCAAAAATTTGATTGGCCGAACCGGTCGACCCGCCTTTAACGATGATACCCCCGATTGGTTGTCCGTCTGAGGACGGTTGAGCAGCATTCACCCGGGCTCCGAAACTGGTATTTGGTGTTTCTCTGGCAGGAGTGGTTTTCAATCCCGATTGGGCCATAAGGGCTGAACTAAGCAGCATTAATGCGATGGTTGGTAAAAAAGCTTTCATGATCTTTACGTTTAAATTGTTGTTTGTACAGAGAGATCAACCAATCCAAATTTTTGTTACCGCCGAAATTATAAAATGATTCAGCACAGATAACCTGAACTTCATCAAATTATTAGAAGTCAATGTTAAGGACTAAACAATAATAACCCCAAGCCATTCAGCAAATGACCACATAAAAAACGGGGAACAGTCATGCCGACCATTCCCCGTTATCTAAATTAACGCCCTCAACTATTGATACGCAGCTGAAAGTGCATTATTGCGGTCCGACTTAACTTTTTTTGCTTTTAATCGCAAGCCCCTCTGCCCGCAGCTGCTGAGCAAGTACTTTACCCTGCTGCATGGCATTCCTCAAACGCGTACCCGCTGCCTTATTTCCTCTCAAATAAAACTTCTCCGCATCTTTTTCAGCGTTTGCAATCAATGTTTTTAACGATTCAATTTTTTTCATAATAACTGCTTTAATATTTAAAATTGGACGCTCCTTAGTTAAAGAAAATATATTCCTTAAACCTCAGATTAAATTGACATTACACCCCCAAGCCATGTCTGCATTAGCTTTCCAGCACCTTATTCAGATCAAAACCATACTGCGGATCATGAAACTGCTCAGCTTAAAGTTCCCATTTTCCTTACCACCTTCCAAATCCAGCTTTACCCAGGCTGTATAGATTTCCCCTTTCCCTTATCCATCCAGATATTCTGCTCCAGCGGCTTGGTAAACAGCGTCGCCTGGAATCCTTGCTCACGTAATTGAATTTCCTTTATTCCATCAACGCCAAATGGCCACTGCCCGCCAGGTCTCTACCGCTTTTCAGTTCCCCGTTTTTCAGCTCGTTGAACAGCTTAATAGCATCACTGGAATGCTCAAAAGACTTATACTGGGATTTACCATCCTTTTTCGGCAGGTCAGGCGTGATCACAAAGTACTTGTGCCCTTCTTCCAATGGCTTCGCCTTATTTTACGCAGCAGTGAACTTATTGAAATGATAAAACTCCGACTACCCCGACTGCATAGAAGGGATGGAAATCTCTACCTGTCCCCTGCTCGCGGGGATGATCTCTTTCGGCACAAAAGAAGCCACGTTGTCCTTCATGTACCGTTCCATCAGCTCAATGTTTTTCTTACTGCCCCCTAAAGCAGTCATGTCTGCCTTTCGGTCTTTCAGATGTTTAAATTCATAATTCTTGGTTTAAAATTAAAATTTCTTCATTTGCTGACAGCCGGCCTTGATGCCCGTTCCACCTCACTGAGGTTTAAAAGTAAGTCACCAATGGGTACTGTTTCAGGCCAATTGCATATCTGCTGATATTCTTTAGCAAAGCCGGCGCTTCATCCTGCCCCGTGAAACAGTGGAGATCAAACCATCCCGAGATCGAGTGATCAGTATCATAAACCCATGATCCAAAAACATAGGCCTCAATAACAAATCTTGCAAGCGCTCAACCTTGCAGTATCCACTTCGCTCCTGCTCGATTTCCTCACCTCATGAGTGCATTTCAATAGCCCTCTACAATCTTCATATTTATGGTATTTGTGCGCCGTTTTACTCAGGCACACAAATACGAAATCTTCATTATCCGCTATCATTAAAAATTTAGCACCACTGGCGGCCGCCAGTGGAACTAAGCACAACGCAATTACAATCATCCTTTTCATATCAATATTTAATCAAATGATTATCAATAAAGCTATAATAATGTCCTCTGGTCACAATCAAATGATCCAGCACTTTAACATGAAGTATTTCTCCCAGTGTCACCAGATCATTGGTAAGCTTGATATCCGCTGGACTAGGCGTTACCTCACCTGAAGGATGGTTATGCGCCAAAACGATAGCGCTTGCACCACTGATGATCGCTGGCGCAAATACCATTTTTGGATCAACATACACCCCATCCAGGCCACCTGAACCTATGGTAACGATACCAAGCACCGACATTCGCTTATCGATAAGCAAAATTTTAAACTGCTCAATCAAATAGATTTTATGTCTATTCCAATCTTGTATAAAGATCTTATAAGTCTCTGCGGCATTTCCAACTTTAGGCCTGTCGCTTGCCTTCACTCTCGGATTATACATCAGTTTTATCTCCGGGATTTTATAAAATTTGTCTCCTATGTTCATCGTTTGTTAAATTTTCTTATCAATTATTCAGCTATTCAATTATTTATCTATTCAGTCGGGTTTTAAATGCTAATACCATCAGGTAAGAAGATCGGATAAGCAGCTTCCAAATCCTCCACAGACGGACAAAGTGCTTGCTGCAGCTGCACAATACTGTACAGGTCTCCTGTCGGAAAATCATCCAACTCACGGTGTTTACTCAACATGTGAATACCCTGCATCAACTGGATTAGGTCTTTCTGCAGATCGGCTACGTATTGGTGTTCGAAGCCTTCGTAGGTATCTACGGCAATGGTTACGGTGCTTTTTTTGATTTCAAACATACTTCAAGGGTTTTAAGGGTGAACAAAAAATTGGGCATAGCAATCCCTCTGGGACAAAATCCCGGGAGGTCATTATGGAATAAAATGTTAGGAAATTAAATGGCAGGATCAGCCAGGCGGATCAGGTTTGATCTGCAACACAAAAATGCCGGAACGGCAACATAATGGATGTTGGGAGATGATGGAAATAACAGATACTGGGTTCAGGGTTAAAGTAATCATTGCTTGTCAGTTTTTGAGGCGATAAAGCAATGATTCTAAAAGAGGGAAGCAAGAAATATGGTCGCTCCCCGCATGCAGAACACCCCCTCGGAGAGGTAAGAGCCGAAACCCTCTAGCAAGCCTACGGAGAACGCCCATATTTCTGCACAAATATACAGAAATCGGGCACTCTATCACCGTGCTTTGCTTGCTAAGATTTCCGAGGTCTGTCCTGCAAAGTATCGTTGATTTAAAATGCCAATTCAAATTAAATGGGTTATTCGTAACAGACATCTATCTGCCGTAATAACTTGACCACAATATCGACATTTAAGAAGCTACAGTGGTTAACTATTTTAAATTATTTTTAAATAAAAGTATTTTAAAAAGAAAAAACACTCACATTACATCTAAATAAAGCCAAAATTTCCTTTAAGCGACACAAACTAACAATTACCAACCAATATTGGCAATGGCGATAAAAACTGATTGACAGACAACCATCCACAGAGAAACCTGATCAGTTAGGTATAAAACTAAAAAGGGCTGCGTCAAAAGACAGCAGCCCCAACCTCCCTCCCAGGTTAAAAAATATGTTTTAGAAGACCGGCGCACGTTTGGACTTTTTATACAACCATATACCAAATGCAACAACTACAATACCAGCAATCAAACACCATTTCCAGGAAACGGTTTTTGTCTGGCTTTCAGTTTTTGAAGTCGCAACCGCAGTATGATTTTCATCCGATTTCACCTGCACATCACCATTCAACTTTTCCATACCTTTCATCAGTCCAGTACTCGTATTAACAGAAGAAACATTGCCTGTAATCATCACCTTTTCAGCCTCACCCGTAAATCCACCATCTTCAGTAAAGCTGAACGGGCCTTTAGGCCAGAGCATCACCTGATACTGGCGGCTTCCTGAGTCCCTGACCAAAGTGAAGTAACTCATCTCTTTCAGCCCTTCCCAACTTGAAGTCAGCTGAGTTGATTTTGAAGCTTTATCATCATTTTTATTGAGGCTTCGTTGCAGAGCAACATCCTTAAACATGTTGCAGCCAATGACTACGAATATGATCCAGTTCATCAGGCAGATCCATTTGATAAAAACTCTCATTGCCCTACCTCCTTTCCATTAGTAACCCAATCGGCATATTTCGCTATCGTTCTGATATGTCTACGCTTCAGATATACACCATTCCCCTCCCTGCTACCATCCACATTCGTGTTGCCTTCCGATCCTAGAATCCAATCGCCATCCCGACTAACGACGATTCCCACATGAGCTATCCTTTTCAATTCAGGAAAGTAAATACCAAAAACGTCTGCCGATAAAGGCATCTTCACAAGTCTGGATGCTGGCAGTAAATCCGGCGACCATGCCGATCTGGGTTTAACATAACCACCTTGTCCATAAATCCAGCTGATATAAGCAGCACACCAGGGTTCGCCACCCGTAAGCGATACATAAGCCAGGTATTCTTCTACCCGCTTACCACGATTCGTATTTCCTATCTCACGTACGCCAGTCTCCCGTTGTGCCAATTGCACAATATTGCTTCTCTTAAGATCGTTTTGATCCCTTAACAAATGGCTAGAAGGCTGAACAGGGCTGCCAACAGCAGCAATGCAAAAGAGGCTAAGTAAAACATGTATTGCTCCCATATAGAAAGTAAATTAAATTTTGAAACCATAGTGCCGATAGAAGGTAATGTAGTTGCCAGAAGAAAACGCTGCAGCAGCCACCAGCATAAGCCAATCAGCAGCAAGAATGTCATGATACTCAACAGGATCAGCAGCCATATACTTTGATCCACTGTACCGGTACTAGAGTCCATTTCCCGAAGGTAACCTGGAGCTGAAAACCAAAGCAACAGCATCAGCAAAAACAAAATCAGAGGCTCAGTACGTTTAAACAGGACAGGAAAATTTGGCGCAGGGGATTCCTCCAACCCTAATTTCTTAGTGTTCATAGTTTAAGATATTAAGTGAATAATTGATTTAGAGATTAACCCGGCAGCACCTCATAAATACTGCCGGGAAATCATTACTACGCTGTGGTAGTGGTAATTGTACCAAGGTAGACGGTCGGTGAGAACAAGGTTCCATCTTCAGAGACGAAGAATGCCCATCCATGCAATGGACCATCGGAGTACACACGCGGTGAAGCGATAGTGATCGTTCCTGAATTCCTGGTAGCCTCAACCCCAGTTCCTACAAACTCATCGTGCAGCTCACTGTAAAAAATCACCTGCAACAGATCGGTGTCAGAACTAGGTTTTCTCAAACCCTCACCAGGCTCCCAGGTGAGCAAGATTCTGTGCATTGGTGCAGTTTCCAGCTCGGCATTAAACAAAGGACTCAGTTTTTTATAAGTACTCTTTTCCGTCAAAGAAACCTGTGCGTAATCCATTTTGAAATTAGGATATACACCCGTTACCGCATTTTTCAGATGATACTGAGATGCTGCGTTCAGCGGCGTAGCGCCAGTGGTGTGATTTTGATAGCCGATCATGATGAATTCAGAAAGGCGGCCCACAAAGCCGGTTACCAATGTCCACTTCAGCTGCTGCGTCAATTGTTTCAGCGAAGAGGGTTTATTAGACGGGGTCGGTAAACCTTTCATTACCGCTGTACCCCTGAACATGGCTCCAATTACCGCTCCGACTTTGCCGGAGAATCGGCCAAGGATTCCTCCATTGTATTTTCCCATAATTAATTTATTTAGTGAAACATTCTGTTATTTCGAGTTTTCCACCTCCGGATGTTTCGAACTCGTTGAACGAATGTAGACACGGGAAATATAACTTCCTAATAGACAGGACCTAATTGCAGTGCTTTGCAGGAGTACTGCAGTATTTTGCAGAGCTGAAGGCGATATATTATTAAATTTTGCTACCTGCCATAGTTGAAAATCCAACTTGAACGTTGTTTCCACATCTTATTTTCCACGCTATAACAAATCAAACCTAACCACATGATTTGATAAATAAATTAATATGCCAAATCCAGACGATTTTTTACGTGTTTACTTTCCTCGCGTCTTAATTCTTCATTGGTATTGATCTCGTGTTCTTTCTCCTTCTGAATCACCTTAAACCAACTGATTGCAGGAAACATTCCATTCGAATGTAATTCCAGTCTAATCACAAATTCATCCTTAGGTTTGCGATGGTCATTGATGTACTGACTCAAAACTGCCGGGGTTACATCTACTTCATTGGCAAATTCTTTATCTTTCTTTTCCTGCCTGCTTACATATTCATTCAGAAAATAGCCAAAGCTTAGCTTTTCCTCGTATTGATCACTACCAATATAATCCTCTAACTGATATTTTAATTGCAACAGCTCGTCAAACATCTGCTGCACCGATGAGCGACTTTCAAAACGTTTGCGTCTGGCCTCCCAAAAACCCTCCTCTTCGTTCTTTTCCTTAGTGGTTACCATTTCATCAGAGGGAAAAACAAAAGCATCCGCAAGTTCTTCTCTGCTGAACCGGGAAAAATCTGTTCCCTGGACTTCTTTCTTCCTTTTATTGGTTTTCATAATACTCCTTAATTAGTTTTAATGAATTTTGTCCCTCCGTTATTAAGAACAATTTTGTTGATTCAAAACCGTATTTAGCGATGTAGTGTTGCTCCAACGTGGTCTTAGGTTTCAAACACACAAAGCCTCCAAATCCGGCTTTAAAAGCTTCCCTGCATGCAAATGCGATCATTTTACCTGCAATCCGTCTATATTTCTGACCTTTAACAACGTTATCTTTAGACGAGGCAAGTAACCGGATCTCTATAGCATAATCATCTGGTCTTTCCCTCAATGACAATAAACCAATTGGCTCTTCGATATCATCAATCACCAGTTTATATACCTTAAACGTCTTTTCTTCAATCCAATTGAAATCAAATCGCTGGCTCCTATCAATCTTCGCAATTTCCAAAGAGTGAACTTGAATAACCTTCGCCAAATGCTTCTCGCCAGTTTCAGTATTTACCACATACATAACTATCAAATATGCCAAAAGTTTACATAAAAAGTAAACTTTTGGCATATTTGATTTTAAAAAGTAATGCGACTGGAATGGTCACGTATTCCACGTAATTAATTCATGTCAAAAAGCTAAATCTACCTATTTACGGTTTCTGGATCACTTCCACCTTTCCTGTTAATGAGCGCTAAAATTTGCGACTTCAGGAAATAATTGTTCGCTCCGATTTTTTTCACTGTAATCAAATGTTTATCTATCCAATAGTACAATGTTCTTTCCGAACGTTGAAGTAGATGAAGTGCTTCCTGGGTGTTGAGATAGATCTCTTCAGGTTCAGCATTATGTCTCTGAATGAATCCACTGACTTCTAAGGTATGGTTTGCCAGGGCAAGCTTAATCGCTTCCAGCATTTCCAGAATTTTTTGTTGATGCATAATTATTTTAATTAAGGAATTAATGGTCCGGTATAAACACTATTCGAAACCTGCTTTCTATCATCAGAGATGAAAGCAATGTAGGTTTCCAACCGGGTAAAGGTTAAATAATTTGGTATATCTATGCTGGCTGTCTTTGTTTCCCTGCTTGATCCGGCCGTAATAAACACTGCATCCGGTATTTCAGGCAAGTAGACCAGCATCATGACCTGGTCGGACCAATGCTGCCTCCTCGCTCTCGAATCATAATCCCACTCAAAGACAACCTTTCGATTGGACAGCGTTGCCCTTGGGTTAAGCGGAGGACTCAAATCTCCTTTGGATACCAGCACGTTAGGAAAGTCCATACCAATATCAGGATAAATTCCAGTTACCGCATTCTTCCGATTATAGGCAAAAGAAACATTTTGAGGATTTCGGCGATGCAATCTGGCCTCAATTTCAAACCCTACACAAATAAATGGATATATGATATTAAGGAACGACTGAACCACTTTCATACCCATTTGGGCCACAATTTCATTTTTGGTAAAAGGCGCTTTCCTTACCCCAATACTCCTCATCACATCCTCGCCATAGAGCGGATACGTTACGGTTCGACCGACCTTTCCGGACATTTTACCTCCGCGGTTTTTTTTTGAACTAGCCATAGATTTATTATTTAGTGATAACTGATTAATTCATTTGTAAAATCACCCCCTCCGGCTCGTAGTGCTATTATTTAGCTAGGGCCACGCTTCGGACAAGGAACCAGATTAACCGGGCCTAATCGAGGCGTAAACCGGGGGTCTACCCGGGGTCCACCCGGTCAAGACCGGGCCTCAGACCTGCATTTTACCCTGTCAAGGCCGGGTAGACCCCCAGTTTACCCCAGGTAGACCCCCTGTTAATCTTAAAGCGTCTCCGGACGGTCTCCCTCTCCGCTCAAGATCTTAGCACCCTCTGCTGATCTCCTTAAATATCGCCTTCACCGCCCCCCAGTCTTTGATCATCAAGCTTATGCTGATCACCTGAATTGGTTCGTTAAACTTCAAGTTTAGATTCGACCTTTTGTTAAACACGGGGCTTTGGCAAACTGAAGTTAAAATGCCGGGATCAATCGGCGTTTTAAAGGTGATGGTTGCAAATTGTCCAAGCTCCGGAACAGTGAGCTCTGCCATGGAACCCAGGTATTTCTCAAAAGCCACTTTCAAATGTTTTTGATTGCCGTTACGCGTTTGTTGAATATGCCGTATTTCCTTCTCCAACTGCTCCATTGCATGTTTGAAGAAAGACCTTCGCTCAGAGTAGTCATCCCAATCGTCCATCATTGGCTCAGCTTCCTCTCTTAATATTCTAACCAGCTTGGATGGACCACAAACCAGCCCGAAATTATAGTACTCATGAATAAATTGACGAAGACACACATAGACAACCCGGTCGGTATCTATTGCAGGATTGAGATGGTGACCATGATAATACAATGGGTCATCATCTAAAAAAATAACCCAGAACTTGTAGACTGATGATAAGGCAAGTATCTCCTGATAACAACTTTCTGTGAGTTGGCTTGGGAAAGGCCCGTCATCATGATGTTTCACAATTACAGCTTTAATTTCAGATTGTTCACAGCATTTCTTCAGATGGTCTACACGCATTCCCTCCCTACTACCACCAGTAAATATTGGTATCCGAAGATGCTCACTCAATAAATTAGTGATCTTAGTATCGCTGGAGGATACGATGCCGACCTGATCGCCTGGTTTGGTAACATATTTCAGTACCTTCATTAAGGTTACAGATTCTGGCAAAATACACAGCTGACTAGAACGCTGAATGTATTTATGTCCTTTTAAATATCCTGATGCATATTGAAAGATGAAGTCCGAAAAAGAGATTTCCCGATCTGCCTTTGACTTCGGCAACTGTTCATTGACCACCGCAGCATAAGCATCATGCCTTAAACGCCTCACTTTACGACCCAATACCAAGGTGTTCAATGTCAATTTCTGATCATCACGATACTCAGATCGTTCATTGATGGGTAGTAGCTCTTCTTCACACTCTACCGGATCCGGCTCCTCAACCTTAGCCATTACTTCATTTATAAAATATCCAACGGAAGGAATACTGTATAAAAGCCCCAGCTTTACCAGTGAGAGGTATGATCGAGAGACGACACCTCTGTCAACACCTAAATATTTAGCCATTTTCAGAATTGACGGCAATTGCAGATCATCGGGAAAATTGCCTCTTTTGACTTCAGATCGGATTTTGACGACGATTTGCTGAGTTATGGTAAGCTTACATTTATTAGATCGATTGATCCGCCAGTTGATATTCCAGTTAAGTTTATCTTTTGATTTTATTGTCATTTTATGCTGAGCGCTGTAAGTCATACAACCAAAGCTATAAATACAAGCAATAAATTCATATTTAATTTACCCAACACATAAATTTTTATATTTCTGTCACATTTACAATCTCATATATCAAAAAAAAGCACCCAAAAAAAATAAATTGAGATATAAAGTATTAACTAACATTATTTAATAAGATACTGTCAATCAATTATTTTCGGATCGCCTGCTAAATCTATCCAGAAAACCCAACACTATTGACCAGGACGTCTTCAAACGATGCTAATATTAAGACATTTTTAACATTAAGGTTAAGTTAATTAAAAATCAGAGTGTAAAATATGAAGTAAAAATTCTAACCTGATAGAAGACATTGCCCAGAACCTCTTAAACTTCCAGGTTCTGAATACACCGAAATCGAAATTGAGGCCATAAGGCCATTGCAAAGCAACTTCAACAACCCATTGGAACAGTGAAAACCAGAATAAGAATTGGAATCATTCAGCTTCGGAAACACCTGGCCCGAGATCTCGCCTTTTATCATAACCGAAGAATGGCTTGATGTAGATCTAAGCTTTACACACCAGTCTCAGCGTTTTTATGCTTTGGACATGATTATGCAGGAAATGAAAACTGAATACATACTCGTCAATTTGATTCCGTTCCAGGAAACGAAGCAGAATTACTTTGAGTTTACTTAGCAGCCCATTGGCATAATCATTCAGTTTTCCGGTGATGAATTTCTGTTTGTAAGGCTTTGGAAGCATATCCAGATTAACGAACACGTATAATCCGCTTCCCTCGCTCCTGATCAATAAACTATGATGTTCTACTTTATTTCGCAGATGGGGATTTGTAAAAACAAAATTCGTAAAAGCCCGGTTCAATTCTTCGGCTTGAGCTGCAGAAAGGATCATATCATTTTTCATTGACTCAAAATTACTAATAATATTAGTAATTTTGAGTCAATGTCCATTCTATTGTTTTCAACTTTAGAGTTAAATAAGCTTAATGATATTTATTGTGTGAGATGAAATTGCATGCCAACACACTAAAAAATTCTCTTTTCTTATTCACAGGTCTTTTAAAGTCCTAATTCTCTGCGTTCAAACTGAAAATAACTTTACCAGCAAAGCTTAGTGCCGTTTCAACTAAATTTAATGAAGAGATACAACCGCTCCCCCTGCATCCTTACCTCTAGAGTTAACCTTAACAAACAGCGCGATAGTTAACCCTGCAAACATCATGGAGACGCCTGCTGTGACGAATACGCCAAAGATGGAGGTATAACTAAATAGTAATCCGCCCATAGCAGCCCCCGCTGCGATGGCTCCTTGTACCGATGCGACAACCATTCCTCCAGCACTTTCTGCCTGATCTGGCACAGCAGTGGACACCCATGTCGACCATGCAACTGGTACACCGCCAAAAGCCATTCCCCAGACTGCAATTAGCAATGCATGTCCAGGTACAGAAGGTGGCAACAATACCAAGAGCAAGGCTACAACTCCAACCAGAATTGGCATAAGTATTAAAGTACCTCGCAGACTGTATTCCAGAAGCCGTCCTGCTAGAAGCGTACCGGCAAAGTTAGCTGCTCCAAAGCCAAGCAACATCATCGCTATTCCATCTGCGTTAATTCCTATAGTGCTCTCTAAGAAAGGGCGGATATAAGTAAAGAGCGCATAGTGGCCCATATGCGCCAGTACGCATCCTAACATTCCAACCAGTATACCCGGACGCAGCAGTACTTTAAGCACTGTTGAAGATTTAGCCGCCTGTTGAGAAGGCAGGTTAGGCAAAGTGAACCACTGAAAAACCAGCGTCACAATGCCAATCGCCGCGGCTGCATAGAAGGCACTGCGCCACCCGAACAATCCTCCCAAATAGCTCCCCAGAGGCACAGAAATCACGGTTCCGACTGCTATGCCACTAAAAATTATCGATAAAGCGCGGGGAACAAGTTTGACAGGTACAAGACGCATTGCTACTGCTGCTGCCATTGCCCAAAAGCCCCCAAGGGCAATCCCTAGCAAAGTACGCATCAATAGCAGCACGATTATACTTGATGAAAAAGCAACAAAAAGATTAGATGCGATCATCAGAACAGAGAAACTGAGCAATACAGATCTTCTATCTAGAGTCCGTGTCAGTCCGGGTAGCAACAATCCGGAACATAACGCAGCTATTGCTGTCACTGTTACCGTTTGCCCCGCTACTGCTTCCGAAAGCCCTAATTCTGAAGCCATCGGTGTCAGCAGACTGCCGGGCAGGTACTCAGCAGTGAGTAGTCCAAAGACACCCATCGTTAGCGAGAAAACCGCCGTCCATGCGGGTGATGTTGGTTGAGTATGATCCTCCTTAAAGAGATTGTCATTTGATGGTTGAGCAACGTTACTATTTTTTTCGCATAAATTTTCACTTCCCATAAGATCATTATTTTTACGTGCAAAACTCCATCTTATGGCTGGTTTATAATTATGCCAATCAAACATATGATTATTAAATGGACGTAAGGCGGGACGTGATGGAAAATCTACGGCTTGGCAGTCGCCTCTCTACTTACCTGGTGAGGCCTTATACATAAAGCCTAGAATATTCATTTGGACAAAAAAGCGATCCTCGCCTGCTTAATGACTCCATGAGATGAAACCGGACTTTACAAAAGTAAGCCGGAGATAGTTAGGTATTTTCTTTGATCATGTCGAAATAGGTGTACAACTGGCCTTCCTATACTGTAAAGGAGTCATGTTTGTCTGCTTCTTAAAAAAAATGATAAAATTGGCCGAGTATTCAAAGCCCAGGCTATATGCAATTTCTGCAATATCCCAATTACTGAACTGTAACAACGCTTTGGCCTCGTTAGCAATTCTTTTGCCGATCCATTCCGTAGTAGTTTTGCCTGTGCTTTCTTTCAAAACCCTGTTCAGTGTATTGGTATGTACGTTGAGCTGCGAAGCGAATTCTTTAGCTGTTTTGAGTTTCAAAGTTTGATTAGGGGAATCAATAGGAAACTGTAATTCTAAAAGTTCCAGGAACATGGTAGTGATACGCTCAGCTGAATTAACCGGCTGATAAAAGGTATCAGCAGGTTGTATTTTCATTGCTTCATGCATGATGATTTGCACATAGGCTCTTAATAATTCATATTTATTTGCGTATCCCGAACGGATTTCAAGGAACATGTTTTCAAAAACACCCTTCAACAACTCAATGCTCTCGTTTGTAGGAAAAAACAAATGATTGCCTCCTATCTTAAATAAAGGTGAATGTGAAAGGCTTTCACTTTTAAGGCTTTGATTGATGAAATCCTCAGTAAACAGACAAAAATAGCCACCTCTATCAGTCGAAGTCGGCTCCCACGAATAGGGAATCAAAGGATTAAAAAAGGTAATTGATGGCTTATCAATCTTAATCACTTTATCAGCATAGCTTAATATTCCAGTACCTTTTGTGATCATGGATATTTTGTAATAATCCCTGCGGTTGGGCGGCAAAGATGTACTATCACAAGAAAATTCTTCTCTGTTATATACATTGAACTGGCCATTTTTAAGGTGCGACCATCCATGCCGGTTATGAAAATCAGTTATACTCTCCTTTTTATTCATTCAGCAAAATTATGAAATTAAAACATTTATAAACTTTTGATCATTTGCTATTCGTGCTGATGACTTTGAAAAATTACCTGGGTTAAGAAACTTCTCTGAGTCGTCGTAGATTACTTCAGAATGAATCAGTTACTTCAGCCCAACCAATTTTTTTTCCAGTTCATATTATTTTAATCTTATTATTTAACGTAAAGTATATTTTTACATTAGTCGTTGATATGAAGTAACAGAATTATGGAACATCGTGTTTCGGACAACCACGAACGCATGCTTGGTTATTTTGCATAAATTTGGCTTAGATTTTCAATAATGCATGGCAAAAAAAAACACACAAGTTTATATTCCCTGGCTTGATAAAATCAGCGACTTTTTCGATACTTTCAGGATCGGGAAGGCGGAGAATAATTTTTTCACCATTATGCGGATGGAAGATCAGGCAAAAGGTAAGTTGTTGTACATGCCACTCTTCCGTGGAAATTTTTTCCGGCTCGTCATCTGTAAAACACCAGGACTTAGGTTCCTGCTGCCCGACGAAACCGTTAGTACATCCTCAAACAGTATCTATTTTGCTTATCCGGGAAAAATAGAAAGCTGGCAACGTGTGGAAACCATATATGGTTACCTTATTTGTTTTACACCGAACTTTGTGGGAATAGATCCCCTGAAACCCACGTTTGAAAAAGACTTTCCCTTTTTCATGAACGGGGCCAATTCAATTTTGAGACTATCGCAGGATGATATGGATACGATAGGACATCTAGCCGAAACGCTGCTCAGTGAAATGAAATCGGTTCATACCGATAACTTTGAAATGATACAATCTTTGTTAAAGATGCTGCTTATTCATGTCCGTCGCCAGTACTATAAAGATAAAGAAGCAAAAACAGATTTTCAGTTAAGGCAGGCCTCCCTTATGATCAGGTTCAGGAAAGTTTTGAATACCTATGCTATCGATGCCCAGGTAAAATGGAAAGGAAAGCCAACCGTCAGAAACATTGCAGATGAACTGAACCTGACACCCAGTCATTTGAACTTCCTGGTCAAAAAATATACAGGGCACACCGCTTTATACCATATCAGTGAACAGATATTACTGGAAGCAAAAAGCTTGTTGACACATACGGATCTGCAGGTGTCTGAAATAGCCGACCTGCTGCAATTCAACGAAGCCGCTTATTTCAACCGGTTTTTCAAGAAAATGACCGGCATAACACCCACAGCCTACCGTGACGATGCACTCCAACTCATGCGGCGGCCCCTCGACAGCTGAAATCGATAAAAAGTCCAATCATTACCCGAATAGGTGTAAGCCGTACTCTTTTCACCTTCCCGACATTTGTTCCCTATAAAAAACAAAAGAATGAACGGATTAAATAAAAACGGGGGAACAGCTACACCATCATCAATGCTCCCAGTCTATATGTTATCACTGGCGACTTTCATTGTCATGTTCCAGGGCTTCATGGTCGCACCACTGCTTCCTACGTTTTCCGAACAGTTTGGTACCACGGTCCGGCATGTTAGTTTTATCGAGCCTGCTTATTTGCTCGGGTATGGATTGTTCACATTGGTGTATGCACCGCTTAGTGACCGCATTGGCCGCTTCCGGATTGTAGCTTTTTGCCTCATTATGTTTTCGTTATTTACACTGTTGACGGCTTTTGTAGACGGAATCAATCAAATGATTTTTTTAAGATTATTGACAGGCATTGGTGCTGCAGGTATTGCCCCTACAACAATTAGCTGGATCAGTGATACCTATCCTTACGAGAAGCGGGGTCACGCCCTGGGGATCTTCTTTGGAAGCATGGCAGGTGGTACCGCCTTCGGGGCTAGCACCGGTTCACTAATTACCGCGCTCATAGGCTGGCACTGGCTTTTTATAGGGGTCGCCATTATTGGGATAGTCGTATTTACCCTGATCTTGATACAGCAAAAAAACATCTTTGGAAAAACACAAACAATGACAGAAACAAAGGAGAAAATTCTGGTGTCTTTTCATAAGATATTATCAACAGGAAGGGCAAGACGCACCTATTTCTATGTATTGTTCAACGGCATGTTCCATAGCGGCATTTTTGCCTGGCTGGGTTATTTCTTCTATAAAAATTACGGGTTGAACCAGCTTCATATCGGCCTTGCTTTGTTAGGTTATGGTATTCCCGGGCTATTGTTTGGCCCATTGTTGGGCAGGCTCGCAGACCGGTACGGAAGAAACAAGATCATCCCCTTAGGGCTATTCCTGAGTGCAGTTACCGTACTACTGTTAAGCCAGAGTTTGAGCCTTGCCATTTCCTGCGTACTGGTGGCCTTGCTTTCCTTGGGATTTGATCTATCCCACCCCTTGTTTGCAGCTATTGTCACCACATTCAGTTCCAAAAAAGGCGCTGCTACGGGACTTTTCGCTTTTTTCCTCTTCTCAGGATACGGCCTTGGAAGCCTCGTGCTAAGCCTGATCGTTAATATCGGTCTGGACAGGGCATTCCAGCTATTCGGCATTGGCATTCTGGTCGCTGCAGTTTGCTCGATATTTGTTTTCAGCAAAGAGAAGTGATCATAAAAAATAAGATAACGCAATTAAACCGATAAAGTAGCCATAATTCTGTTCATCCTCGTATTCAAGAACCTTCCTTTTCAATCCCGTTACAGCAACCAAATAATTACCCGCGTCAAGCCTATATTTCTGTCCCGTATATTCAAATTCTTCTTTCCCCTCTGCCCCAGACTCAGTAAGGTATCCGGTATAATCTGCTGTAGTGCAGAAATTCCCGGGGTTCCAATTATGGAACTGCACAAGAGAAATGAACCATAATGAATTGCTGTTATCAATCTTCAAATTAAATTCACCCTCTTGTAAAACCAGCTCCCATCTATCATTAAGACTATCTAGAGCAACCTCCGTACTGACAAAAATTGAGTAAGTGTAGGCGGGAATCTGGTTAACTGGTATCAATATTCCCTCCTGTATCGCTTCATTAAGATCTTCCTTTCTCTTATTAAAGTGCGCGAGTATTTTTTTGCTCTTTATACTTTTAGATTTTAAAAACAACTCCAGGACAGTTGGAGAAAGTAAGAAAAAACCATAATCATCTGCCGATATTTTACGTTCTACTTCCATTTTGTTATGGTTTGATCACTGGTTTTTTATTACGCTGAAGTTACAGATGAGATGTTGAATTGCAGATGCTGTTCAAATGATACACGACTACAATTGCAGATCATATTTCATCATCAATCACAATCCCATATCGTGATTATGCTGTCTGAGTGGAGACTTTTGAAAACATAAAATAAAGTACTGTATTGGTTACTTTCTTCATAGTGCTGAATCGATTGCTCCGGCACAGCATCCGTCCATAAACCATCATAATAGGACTCTGGCTCATAGAAAGAGTTTTTAAAGAATTCTTCTACTGTAATATCCTTTGCTAAGCTCTTATATAAGGGTTTGGAACCATAACCTATAAATTTACAATAGTCACCATCCGCACAAGGCCAGCTCCAATCTTGCCATGTAATTAAATGCGGGGTTGTCTTCTCCAATTCAAAGCTTTTTTGTCCGGCAATCTGATGAATTTCCTCATCTGTCAAATTGGGATGTAGCTCCCGCAATTGTCCCTTTAAATTTTTGAGGTCACCATCACAAGTAAATGAATCCAGGTCATTTAACTTTCCACTGCCTAAACATTCCGGACAAATAGACCTTAATTTCTGAGTACCAAAAAACGATTCTCCGTTAAAACAAATTTTACGCTGCCTGCAAATATCACAAGTAACTTCTGTTTCCCTACACCCGACATAAAGTTCCGGACTTTCAAAATATTTAAATTTCATAATTATCTGATCTTTTAATTACACTTAACATAAATTTAACACAACCAAACATGCCGCCATACGATATATTTGGGGGCAGGAATTCATTCACATTCTTCAGTAAGATTTGTTCCGTCATCTAATCTGATCCACCAATGCCCATCACCCAAAACAAGCGTAGCAGGCCTTGTTATATCCTAGAAGTACTGTATGTCCATAGCCACAAACACCTGTAAACATCCTCCCCAGAAAGTGTTACAGGCAAAATCAATACCGAATCTTGATGCAGGTTGATCAGATATTATACCATTAATGGGTAATAAGAAATACCCCATGCAATATCACTGAGCTTTTTCGGATAATCATTCCCGTCTTCTCCAACAAAATTACGGATCGCAAGAACTCCCAATGAATACGTTTTATATGCCTCTTCGTCTGAGCACACGATCTGTTGTTCGACAACTCGTTTTTTTATATCCATCAATTGCATATATATACTTTCATTCAGTTTAATTTCGGGGTTTGCCTCAATTTCATACTGAACCTGTACCAAAGCTTCATTCAATATTTTTTTAAAATATTCCTTAGTCATTATCTTAGATAGCCTTACGTACATATATTACTGTTTTGTTTGGGAATGTTTGTTTAGAAATCCCCAAATACATAAGGATTATCCATAACCCAATTTCTACAATTAACATGCCGACCATGCCGTCTTAGAAGATCCCAGTTAACAGCAACCGGACAAATACAGATGAATTTTGGTTTGTAATTTCACATACCTTAACCAGAATGGCACATCACAAAAAGACAAGTGATTCCGGTTGATACCATTAAAATTGATATCTTGCCGATAGACAATGTATCAATTTTCATGAAAATCATTTCAGTCAGAGCGCATCCGGAATATAAAGACCGGGCCATCAAATACATACAAGATTGCTGGCCGGAAATTTCGCCTGTGATCTATGACGATTGTATAACCCATTGTATTGAAGCAACACAAGCGCTACCTCAATGGTACCTCCTTGAACTGAATGAAGAATTGATCGGATGTGCCGGACTGATCACCAATGATTTCATCAGCAGAATGGATTTGTATCCCTGGATATGCGCAATCTTTATAGATGAGAAACATCGGGGAAATGGTTACAGCTTATCACTCATTGAACAAGCGAAACAAGATACCAAGACAGCCGGGTTTAAGCACTTGAATTTATGTACCGATCATATCGGGTTTTATGAAAAATTTGGCTTTACTTATATCGGACAAGGTTATCATCCATGGGAGGAGGAATCCCGGATTTATCAGATCGAAGTTTGACTAAATAGAAATTACTCGTTACTCGCTCCGCGTTTCCATTTTCTTAACCTTATCCGGGCATTCTTGTATGGAGAAGAACTATTGAATTGTATCAACCTGCCTATCGTCCATTTGTCCAGAAATGGCCTTCCATACAACTCATGATCGTCTAGAGCTTCGACCAGATGCAAAAGCTTAGCGACAGTATCGTCAAGTTTCAACAGCAGAACATCGTAATCCAGAACCTGATAATCCTTATAAAACTTTTGAGCCAACCGTCCCAACTCATTCCATTTGTAGCCAGTCTCAGGAAAATCACAAGGCATGTCCTGAGATCTCAGATCCCACCATCTCAGGACCAGCTCCCCCCAGCCAACCAGGTAAGATACCAAATTATGTACGCTCATCACCGTCCCTTTGCCATGGCCCTCTAGATCTAAGCGCAGCGACTGATTGGGAGTGATCAATGATAACTCTGATTTCAGTAAGAAGTAAGTCCTGTTGATTTCCGCTAATAATGCTTCCTTTGTTCCTGGTATCCCCATTGAATTAAGTATTGCTCAGACAAACTTACACAATCGTACCCATCTAGTGTTTATAACTCTGCGAAGAGAAGAACTTTTACGGGTTGTCTATTTCTAAATAGCACCAGAAAAATCATTTGATTATTGGACGCAAAAAAATTTTGCCATTCATGGTCGTCCAACTGAAATAATTGTATGGCCATTCTTTTGTTTTATTACCAACAATTTTAGTTAGTTGTTGATCATCTATTGGTTCAGTATAGACTTCACGGCTCGGATAATGGTATTGGTATAACAAATGACTAGTTGTAAAAACGACAGTCCGCCTATCTGGTGACAAGGCTGCAAATTCCCCCCGGATCCTGTCTTGTCCCGGACGGGTTATTTCGTAAGCTTTACCAGTTCTTTGGTCGAAAATATAGTCATTATCTACCATTAATAAATCAGGTCCAATCTTTAACATTTCACGGTATTCCCATGTTCCGTCTCCCTCTATCACCGTAGGCCTGTCTATACTATAGACCTTTAAGCCCGTTTGCTGAGCGGTGAACACATAAAATCTGGTTCCTAGATTATATGGACCGGAAATGCGCGCAATAAAACTTGTCTTTGCTGGATTTAGATAGGTGACATCGTCGAAGTTATATTGGGAACGCTCCTGAGCAGGATAGGCTGATGATTGGGAATCATTGGGAGGTGCCACTTGCGGATTTATCCGGATAACGGAATCCTTGTATAGCACTTCATTCCACGCTACGAACTGCTTAGATCCGAATAGCCCTCCTATCCACTTTTGTTTCCCGCTTTTGATATGCCGCTGTGAAAATATCGGTTTCTGACCAGCTGGAAGATCATTTAAATTAACCGTTATATTAAAAAGCTCGGCTTTATATACTTTTTCATCCTTACAAGATGACAGCATAATCAAGCATAAACTGATGATAAGCTTACTGTGGAAATTAATACTGGTCATAATTTTACTAAGGTAACCATAGCACATGGCAATAATATTTTTCTCACGTTGCAGCTACTTTTAAGCTTGTCCATAAATGGTCATGAAGTCCATCACGCTCAAGCGCGCCAATTCAGTTGAATCAATACTTGAAGCTTTATCAATACCAAAAATTACTGGATATCGTGCCATCATACAGAATTGAACAAGTGTTCTGGCAGCTCTGCCTGCATCAGCCGAAGGTAATTTCCCAACGCTCATTTGTGTCGCTAAAAACTCTTCAAGTAACTCTTCAGTAGCTTTAGGGGCGCGCTCATAAAACAACCTTCCCACTTCAGGGAAACGCGCACTCTCACC
Organism: Pedobacter sp. BAL39; assembly: GCF_000170795.1. Lineage (GTDB taxonomy): Bacteria > Bacteroidota > Bacteroidia > Sphingobacteriales > Sphingobacteriaceae > Pedobacter. The sequence goes on along the minus strand of NZ_ABCM01000003.1, from coordinate 244,183 downwards.
AACAGCAAGCCGATGCAAATCAATCGATTCTCTCGAGCAAATTTCATCAATATAGTGCTTCGCAAAGTCTCTAAGAGATTGCTCTAAAGGTTTGTCCGATTTTAAGTGTGGTGCTAATTTTCCGCGAAAAGATGCCGTAGCATGCTCGATATATGCTGCAAAAAGAACTTCTTTATTAGGGAAGTAGCGCCATAAGGTTTCTTTTGAGCCACCGTAAGCTGAAGCAATTGCAGACATCGTAGTAGCACCATAACCATAGTCAAGGAATTGTTTTCCAGCTATTTCTATGATCATTTTACGACGGGCTTCTTGTTGCAATTCTTTTGACATATTTTTTATTTGTTTTCCACCGTACTATATAGTACGTTTGTTAAACCGTACCATGTGGTACGGTTTAACAATTTAATTATGAGTTTTACAACAAAGATACAATCCTACGATGGCGTAGGCAAGTTCAACGTCTATGTAGCCGAGCCCGATGGTAGACCTCGGGGCGCGATTATCGTTATCCAGGAAATTTTCGGGGTAGATACTGACATTCGCTGGCGCTGCGATCTTTTAGCCCAGAGCGGTTATTTGGCTATTGCACCCGATCTTTTCTGGCGTCTGGATCCAGGCATGGAATTAGATCCTGACATAACCTCAACCATGAAACGTTCTGTGGATGTGGTGATTCGCTTCAATACAGATAAGGGGGTACATGATGTTCAGACCACAATTAACAAAGCCCGTGAGATTGTTGGCAGTAAGGCGAAAATTGGCCTGATCGGATATTGTCTTGGTGGGCGAATGGCCGCATTTGCTTCAGCCCGTACGGATATCGATGCAGCAGTTTCCTATTATGGTGTACAAATAGAGCGCATGTTGAATGAGAAAGATGCCATCAGAAACCCACTCATGTTACATATGCCTGAGTTTGATGAACACGTTGGCAAGGAAATCCAAGACCAGATTCATGCTGCATTCGATGGCAACGAGCAAATTACAATCTACGACTATCCAGGACAACATCATGGATTCGCATGTGCTCTGGGCAAACGCAGATCGGAAGCCACGGCAAAATTAGCAGACGAACGTACCGCTCAATTTTTAGCGGAGCACATTGGTTGAGGTACGCAAAAACAAACTTATCTAAAAAGGAACAATGAAAATAATAGCTTTAGAAGAACATTTTGTACCTCCCCAGGTGCGCCAAGCCTGGGAGGCAACTGTTATCATACAAGACTTTACAGTCTCGATGAATGGTGATCAATATGCAAGACAATTGGAAGATCTGGAAGATATTCGCATTCAGGCAATGAATGATGCCGGCATTGACGTTCAGGTGTTGTCCCTGCCCTCACCTGGCGTTCAGAATTTTAAACCAGCAGATTCAATAGCAGTTGCGAGAGATTTTAACGATATCCTCACTGGCGTAATTGCAAACCGTCCAGACCGCTTCGATGGGTTTGCTACCCTTCCTGTTCCCTCACCAATTGAAGCTGCAAAAGAGTTACAACGTGCTGTGCAGGATCTTGGACTCAAAGGTGCGCTTTTAAATGGACGTGTCCATGAGCGTAATATGGATCATCGTGATTTTAATCCAATCTATGAGGCTGCAGAGGCACTACACGTACCGCTTTATATCCATCCCCAGCTCCCTCCATCGGGAGTACGCGATGCTTATTATTCTGGTATAGGTCAGATTGCCGATATCATGCTTTCCATGGGTGCCATTGGCTGGCATTACGAGACTGGCATACAGCTCCTGCGTATGGTACTTACGGGAGTATTTGACCGTTACCCCAAACTTCAAGTAATTGTAGGTCATTGGGGGGAAGTAGTCCTATTCTATCTGGATCGCATTGCACAACTAAACCATGCGGGCCTCAAACTGGAACGGCCCATCGCTGACTACTTCAAACAAAACGTCTACTACACCCCAAGCGGTATTTTCAGTCAGCACTACTTTTCCCGAACCATCGAGATTGTTGGAGTCGAACGAATGATGTTTTCCCAGGATTGGCCTTACCAGAGCTGCGGCGAAAAGGGCGCTCGTACATTTTTAGAACAAGCCTCAATATCTCAAGCTGAGCAGCAAGCTATAGCACATGGAAATTGGGAGCGGCTTGTTAGTGGCATTTGGCGTAACACAGCTACTGAGACAGGAGGTTCAGCAAGCTATGACTAGCACAGAAGAACGGCTGAAAGCATTAGAAGATGAGCATCAAATCCGTGCGCTGGCGAATTCCTTTGCCGACATCTGTATGTCTGGGAATGCGCAATATTTTGAAGCATTGTGGATAGAAGCTGGCACCTGGACCTTAGCCGAACCTCTTAATATCGAAAGTAGAGGTCATCACAATATTGCAAAGCTATTCCTTAAGCTGGCAACAGGAAAACGTTTTTTTTGTCAGAAGCTTCATTCAGGTATCATTACGATCTCGGGAGATCAGGCAACTGCACGCTGGATTTTATCGGAAAACGCAGCCAATCACGACGGATCTTCATATCAAAGCACGGCAATATATGACGATCACCTTGTTTTCGAAGGCGGAAGGTGGCTATTTGAGGCACGCCACTGCAAATTTCTCGACATATCCCATACTGGAAATAACTCTTAGTGAACCCGGCAGCTAGTAACTGCACACGAAATCATGTGCAGTTACTATTTCCATTAGAAAGGACTTTTTACATCTATAAAGAAATTGTAAGTCGACATTTTATGAGTAGTTGTCCACTACACAGATTTTATAATTAAAGCAATAAACACACAATATGAAAGAATGGAATGACTTTTATTTAGCCACAGCAGCGGCAGCAGCAACTTTGACAGGACTGATCTTTGTTGGAATTTCTATCAACCTCACACATATATTATCATTCCCACTACTGGTAATTAAAGCTTCAGTGGCTTTCTAAATCGGAACTTACTTTTAAGCGTCTCTATAAAATAGATCACATACTCGAAATTGATTTTATGGAACTCCTTAAGAAAATATAACACCTGATGACGCACACAAACACACTAACTTCAAATTCCGAAACGAATGGATCATTCCTGGCGAAATCTCCTATTAGAGTTTTTGAACACAAAAAAAGTGGATTCGGACACGTATGAGGAAATCGATTGACTGAACTTTGTGAAATAGTTAAATGAAATATCAATATGAAAATAGTTGTAACAGGTTCATTAGGAAATATCAGCAGGCCACTTGTCGTGCAACTAATTGAACAAGGACATCAAGTTACCGTAATCAGCAGTTCGGTCGCACGCAAAGCAGAAATAGAGCAGTTAGGAGCACGGGCTGCTATCGGCGAAATAGAGGACCGCAGTTTTCTGACCAAAACATTCCAAGGACATGATGCTGCCTACTGTATGATCCCACCCTTTAACTTTTTCGGGAATCAAACTCTTGATTATCAGAAACAAGCATTGGATATCAGTACGAATTATATTCAGGCAATTCAAAATGCGGGCATAAAAAAGGTAGTACATCTGAGCAGTGTCGGTGCCGAAAAGCCTGCTGGGGCAGGGGTTTTGATTTTCCACCATATTGCAGAAAGTGTTTTTAAACAACTTCCTCCGGAGGTAGCCGTTACCCACCTTCGTCCGGGATCTTTCAATTATAATTTGTATGCCTTTATGGATATGATCAAGGGCAAAGGATTTTTAGAAAGTATTATCGGGAAATTACTCTACCTTAAGCATTACGGTTTCAAAGGTCTGTTAAAAGGATATTCTGGAATTATATTGTCAAATTATGGAGCAACTGACAAAATCGCCTGGGTATCGCCTGTAGATATAGCATGTGCCATTGCAGAGGAACTTGTCAGCCAACAAGAAGGAAAGATAGTACGGTATGTCGCCAGTGAAGAACTCACATGCCAGGAAATAGCATTTATTTTGGGCAACGCTATCGGAAAGCCATACTTAAAATGGGTGCTTATCAGTGACAAGCAAATGAGCGATGCGTTTAAAAAAATAGGGGCATCAGAAAAAATCGCCAACGAATTTACTGAGATGAATGCGGCAATGCATAATGGTAGTCTGTTTGAGGATTACTTCAAAAACAGACCATCCATTTTGGGCAAAATAAAAATGAATGATTTTGCGAAAGAATTCACCCAAAAATACAATGAGCAATGAAAAATCTATTTCTAACAATTTTACTTTTAAATTTTTATACAATGTTATTTTCACAATCAAAACCCGATGATATTGTAGGTGTATGGTATAGTCCTGTAAAAGAGGGCAATGTGCAGATATTCAAAAGTGGTAAAAAATATTTGGGCAAACTGACCTATTTAAAACATTCAGTCGATAATCATGGAAAACCCATTTTAGACGTTAATAATCCTGACAAAGAAAAACGGAAAATGCCGTTGGTAGGAATTCTTTTGTTGACAGAAATTACATTTGACAATAAAAAGAACAGCTGGAAGGGAAAGCTTTATGATTATGATGGGGCAAAAGGGAATACCTATGATTCTTATCTTACCATTACCAAAAACGGCAACCTCAATATCAAAGGCTTCTGGGGACTTTCTTTTTTCGGATTAAATCCCGGACTCACTTTGGAAAAAGTTGATGTGGAATAATCTTATATTTAGATCTTGTAAATTACCCGTAATGAATCGGCAGCAGCCCTACAGAATAAAAACAATAAAGGAATACCACAAAATACTAGGTATCGGCAATCCGGAACATCCTATGATTAGTGTGGTAAACCTAGCCGAAATAACACCTTACAGAAGTGACGAAACGATCAGGGTAGTCTTTGATTTTTATATGATTTCCCTCAAAAGGGTGGAGGCCGGAGATGTACAGTACGGCTATGGGCAGCAAAAGTATGATTTCGATGATGGCATATTATTCTTTATATCCCCTAATCAAGTATTTTCGTTTAAAGCGAATGATGACTTCAAGAGCACAGGAACTATGTTGCTCATTCATCCGGACTTCCTGTGGGGAAATCCGTTAGCCAAAACCATCAGAAAATATGAGTTTTTCAACTATGCAATAAATGAAGCTCTTTTTGTTTCTGAAAAAGAACAAATTGTCCTAAAAAGTTTTGTCAAAAATATTGAGCAGGAATATCATGCACATATCGATAAATTCAGTGAGTCTATCATGATCTCTCAAATTGAATCATTCCTCAACTATTCAAATCGGTTTTATATGCGTCAGTTTCTTACCCGTAAAATATCCGGAAGTCAAATTCTGGATAAACTGGAAAAAATTCTTGACGACTATTTTAATGATGGAAATATGATCGATAAAGGATTGCCGACCGTACAGTATATTGCCGGACTTCTCAATTGTTCTCCCAACTATCTGAGTGGAATTTTGAAAACGCATACCGGTCAAAATACCCAGCAACACATTCACGAAAAGCTCATTGAAAAAGCAAAAGAAAAACTTTCGACGACTACGCTTACCATAGGCGAAATTGCTTTTGAACTGGGATTCGAGTACCCCCAGTCGTTTAGCAAATTATTTAAAAGCAAGACCGATCTTACTCCCGTTGAGTTCAGGGCCTCCTTCAATTAAATTTAATGATCAATCGCTTTATGTTCGATTTTTTAGCATTATTAAAATCAAGAAATACGTGCTTATTTTATTTTGGACTGCCATGTGTGTTCGGTGCAGGTGAAAGATCATATTAGCATAGCTAGATCCGAATTTATAGATGACCAATTTTTTCCAAAAACTTCCCCTGCTCCAGGATTGTTACTGCTCTGGAAAACCACTTCAGCTTTGAAAAACGCCAGATTTAACACACTTATCAAATCCGCTATAACCATGCTATTCATCATAGCGGGAAGCTTCAAGTTCCACAGCGATATTTTTGAACCTGCGAGATTACGTTTAATTTCAGAATCGGTGCTGCCGCTCTCCGAAATCGTACTCAGCATATGGTGGCTTTTTCTGCTGCTAATTGTTTATGATATCCTCTTTAAAAAAAAACTCAGTCTGTTTGTCGCACCAGGCATCTATTTTTTCACCTTCTTCACCGCAAACGATGCACTCTGGGCATCCCAGTTGGTATGGAACAAAAACTACCTGCTGATCGCCTCCTGCTTGGTAATATACCTGGCGGCGATATTTTGGGTTGTATACATAACCGATCGGAACTTCACCTGGCTTTTTAAGAACAAGAAAAACCCAAATCCCAGGAATGCCGCCTATGAGTGGAAGGCTTTGAACGGATGGAACAAAGCATGGCTACTGATTGGAATAGTTGGCTTATCCTTAATAACTATGTACGTGCCCTACCAGGTATTGGTGTGTACTGGTTACGTGATGGCAAAGGATAACCAGACCATAACAGCTAAGGTAACAGGCAGTGGCAGTATTCGAGGTAAATATTTCTACCACCGCTATTGGAAAATCGAATTAGACAGATCCAAAGAAAAATTCTGGGTCTATGCCGCTGCAAAAACGCAGCCAGTGGAGTCACATACCTGCTCAACCTCTCCCGATCCGCCAGCAGGTTCAACTCTTGTGCTTCAGGTTCGCAAGGGGCCTTTCGGCATTAGTTATGACCGGATATTGAAGATTACGGACGAAACCGGTAACGTAAGTTGCGAATAAAACTCCGCTAAGCTCACACATATATTATATACTGTTCGTGCATTCCAAAGTCCAGCGGCAAGCTGACAGTGTCTACCATCGGATCTTCGATTTTGTTAATATCAAAACCCCCTGAATATTTGAGAGGACTATAAACTATTAAGCAGTAAAAAACACAGAATAAAATACTTATTATCAGGTAGTTAAAGATATAAACTCATACTATCTAAGTATGTTAAAATTGGCAGCAGATTTTTTGACTGTACCCCCTTCGGCTCCAGATCGTTTATTATTAGCAACAAACTAAATCCCAGAAGGCCCAAAATTAATCTTAATCATCTATAATATATGATTATATTGGCTATATGAAACGCCTCAAACCCATTTTTATCTTCTACTGTGTTCCCATACCATGCATCTATAAATTTAGATCAAACATGTTTGTCAAATAAACTGACTTACCATTTACTCAGATCAACTTACTTATGAAAAAACTTCCTTTAATCATAATGTTAATTTTAACCTCTACATCATCAATCTTTGCCCAAGGGGAAACGAAAGCTAAATTTTCGAATACGCGGAACATGAATTATATGGTGGCTGAGTTACAAAGTCAAATTAGTGAGAAATACTTCGATATAGCCAAAGGAAAAATTTTAATTGCTAAACTTGATGAGATGTTGACGAAGCATTTATTGGATACCTCTTCTCTCAAAAATGCGGCTGCTGAAATTACTAAGATGTTAAGGGCTGAAACTAATGACAAACATTTTGATTTATTGGTTCTCGACAATAAAGAACAAGCTCAACGGAAAAAGGATGAAGCGGGAAACGTGGGTGCGGGAATTAGTGAGATTAAAATATTAAATAAACATATAGGTTATTTAAAGTGGGATTTATGTGTTGACGGTGAAAATGCTACGAATAGGATTAGGGGAGCACTTAACTATCTGGAGGGATGCTCTGCATTAATAATAGACATAACGGAAAATCCTGGTGGTGGTTCACAAAGCGGTGCATATCTTAACTCCATTCTTTATGCATCTAATGATTATCAAAAACTTTTACTAAAAAAATGCAGGACTGAATCAGATTGGCAACCCAGTGAACCAATCTATAACAATAGTGATTTTAAGAGTTTTCATAACGTGCCGCTATACATCCTTACATCACCTCAAACTGCCTCTGCCGCTGAATATTTCGCATTGACTATAAAAGAAACTAAACGCGGGAAGGTATTGGGACAAACCAGTGCTGGAGCTGGAAATCCCGGGCGCTGGAGTATTTTTGGTTTAAGCGAATCTGACAAAAGTTTTTACATGTTCATCCCAACCTGTCAAATAAAGACAAAGGATGGTCTTTCCATAGAGGGTATTGGAGTAAAACCAAACATTGAGCTGACATCTAAAGATAGAATAGCTGAAACAGTGAAATATATTCTGTCTGAAAGTGACCTATATGAAAACCACAAACATCTTTAATAAGACTCAGGTGGCGGCACGTCTGATGCTGATAAAGGCTTTTAAAGCAGGGGAAAGTGGCACATCTTTTCTGTAGACCAAAATCGTTGTCATAAGGCCCAACTCCTTTGGCAGAGGGAATGTTTTTAGCTTTCTATTGCCATAGAACGTACTTATGATTTCTTCTGGCATAACACTAAATCCGATCCCGGATTCAATGAAATTTACAACGCCTTCAATGGAGTTCATTACTGTTTTATGATATTGGGCAATACCTTTGCTTACAAGCCAGGAGTCAAGTTTAGCTCTAAATACGCAGCCTTGATCGAAAACTATTGTTTTAAGCGGATTTTTTTTAAGTAGCATATCCAGGTTTTCACAATCTGCCGGAGCAACAATTACGACCTGTTCATCCTTTATTTTAATTTGTTCCAGCTCAGGAACGTCCAGAGGAGCAGGGATAAATGCTGCATCCAGTTTATAATTCAACACATCACTGATTAAGCTGGCTCTCATCGCGGATCTAAAATCCAGGTCAACAAAAGGGAATTTAGAGGCCAGTTCATTAACAAGTTCAGGCCCTTTCAGGGTCATCATGGTTTCCAGGAATCCAATTTTAATCTGGCCCTTTACGATGTCACTTTTACCAAGCGACCTTTTTGCCTCATCCAAAATATGGTTGATTTGCTTGGCATAGCGAATAAGTTTTTCGCCTTCCGGAGTTAATTCCACCTTGCGGTTGTTTCTGGTAAAAAGCAATGCGCCAAACTCCTCTTCCAGATTTTTTATACGGGTAGTTACATTTGATTGAACTGTGAACATGGCCTCGGCAGCCTTTGTAAAACTGCCATGGTGCGCAACTGCTTCAAATAAATTAAGATCATTGGTGTTCATAAATCTTTAATTGAGATACATGTAATCATTATAAATCATTTTGAATGATTAAATATCAGGTTTACTTTTGAATAAAAAAAATGAAAAAATTAAAGATAGCCTTCACGATCATCCTGACTGGCTTATTAGGGAGCACACAAATTATGGCACAATCAACGACAGTTAAAACAAGTCCTGCTTTAGAAGTTGGGGCTGTACATCACCGCAAAGTAAATGTAAACGGACTTGGCGTATTTTATAGAGAGTCAGGTCCAGAGGGAGCACCTACCCTATTATTATTGCATGGTTACCCAACATCATCACATATGTTCCGCAATCTGATACCGATGTTAAACGAAAAATATCACGTTATAGCCCCTGATCTTCCTGGATTTGGAAATACGGATTTGCCAGACCGTACAACTTATGCCTATACTTTTGAAAATCTGGCCAAAACAATGCAAGGTTTTATAGATGAATTAGGTTTAAAAAGGTTTGCAATTTATGTATTCGACTATGGTGCGCCAACCGGATTTCGTCTGGCACTTGCGAATCCAGAGAAAATTACGGGAATTATTTCGCAGAATGGCAACGCCTATGTAGAAGGATTGAGTACGGGATGGAATCCAATTCAGAAATATTGGGAAAATAACACCCAGGAAAATAGAGATGCGCTAAGGTCTTTCTATAGCAAGGAGGGAACAGAATTCCAGTATTTTACTGGTGTTACCGATTCATCGCTTGTAGCCCCCGAAGCTTACATTTTGGATCAGCATTTTCTAGATAGACCAGAATCTGCAGAAATTCAGCTTGACCTGTTGAAAGACTATAAAACAAATGTTGATCTGTATCCATCGTTTCAAAAGTATTTTAGAACCTATAAACCAAAATTGCTTGCTGTGTGGGGAAATAAAGATCCATTTTTTCTTCCAGCCGGTGCTGAGGCCTATAAAAAAGATATTCCTAACGCAACAGTAAATTTTTATGATACTGGCCACTTTGCTTTAGAAACCCATGTAAAGGAGATAGGAAATGAAATACTGAACTTTCTCTCCACCCTTCCGAAATAATATTTTCAGCTGTAATACTGCCTGAATGTGAAGTCTTTGTACGTAGAGTTGGCAGGTTGAAAAGGATGGTCACCTGTAATTTAATCAGGGTGGTAGAGCGTCTTGAGTAATCGGAATTAAACTGATCAAAGCAAGCCCGGCATAAGCCGAGCTTTTCTAAATAACAAATAAATCAAATGAACTAATGGAAATTAAAAACCCAGTACCACCGTTTAACTACGATTCCGCGATGACGAAAGTGATGCTTGCAGAGCGCGCATGGAACAGCCGCAACCCTGAAGTAGTATGCATGGCTTATACCCTTAATACAGAATGGCGCAATCGGTCGGAATTTATCTCGGGCCGTGAAGAAGTCAAAGTATTTTTAGCAAACAAATGGGAGAAAGAACTTGACTACAAGCTTAAAAAAGAGCTTTGGGCATTTACTGACAACCGTATAGCAGTGCGCTTTGAATATGAATGGCATGACCATCAGGGGCAATGGTTCCGCAGCTTTGGGAATGAGCTTTGGGAATTTGATAAATGCGGACTAATGGAGAAACGGTTCGCAAGCATCAATGATCTGGCCATTGATGAAAAAGATAGAATTCTGTAAAATTTGCCAAAAGGCCCACCTTCATCATCAGGCGGGCTTTAAATGTTCTATTCGTTCGGTAGTTATCGTTTAGTAAAAGTCCCAGTTACCCTATGTTTGGTATTGTTGCTGTAGGTGCTTCTATAGCCCTCCAATTTCCCATCCGATAACAGCCAAAGGGTATATACATTGTTGGTTACATCCTTTTTATATGCAGCTATATTTTTAAATAACTCATAGGTCTTGTTCGGCAGAGGTAAATTAATTGAAGCTTCACTGTACTGGGTATCAGTGAATTTCAAACTAGCAACAGAAATCACTAAACTTCCTTCAGATTTCCATCCACCAGAGTAGGTATTTCCATTTAGCGGATTGTCGGTAGTTTTTTTTATCAGTTTATAGGATCTTCCCGCTACATTTTCTGTTGCTGATGTGATCATATTGTTTTCGATCTTCAGTTCATTTTTTAGTCCTGGACCATAATATAATTTCAAGACACCGTTGTCATAGCTATAGGTAAAACCATCGTCGGGAATAATCCCGAGCTCAGCAAATATGATGCACTTTCCCTGAGCTTCGAAAGTCCTCAGTTGAATATCGGTTACCCACCCACTACTATTTGCATTTCTTGTTACTAAAACATATTGTTTAATATCAAAAGGTTCTTCTGCCGGCTCCGGCGTAACGTTATCCTTTTTGCATGCCATAAAGCTTACAAGCAATAATAGAAGCGAAGTTATTCTCAATGTTTTCATATCGGTTTTTTTATTAAATAGCTATTTCATTAGCTCCTTTGGTTCTTTGACTTTGCAGGCACTGGTTTTTCATATTGATGTATTTGTATCTTGAATTGATTTGAATTGTTACAGTTGCAAATGCTCAATCAAACTTAGTAACCTTCTTGCTGGAATTTTAAGACAATGATTGAAGGAAGGACTGTAATGAGTGAAGGATATGAAAGGTTGAGCGAAGCGCATCGCTTATATTTGAACGGACATCTGAACACAATTTACCGACTTCAGCATACTTCGGAAGAAATCATATTAGCCACCTTTGTACCATTAGCAAGAACTAACATGATGGACGTAATATTAATCACCGGTGCATCCGGGGGAATTGGAGAAGCTATTGTAAACCAGCTGGCACAAAGAAAGCATAACCTGTTACTGGTTGCCCGCAATGCGCAGAAACTTAAAGAACAGTGCATAAAACTTGAAAAAGATTTTGGGATCAGTGCTGGCTTTATCGCCGCTGACCTATCAAAAATTGATATGGCTCAACAGGTATTTGATGAAACACAAAACCGCGGGTTGAATGTGACTATGCTGGTCAATAATGCCGGCATCGGTTCTGGTGGAGAGTTTTCAACCCTTAGTTTAAAATCAGAGTTGGATTTAATCCAGTTGAACGTCTCATCGCTGGTGTCGCTTACGCATCTGTTCCTACCCCAAATGCAAAAGCGGAAGAACGGTACCATTGTGAACGTCGCTTCTATGGCCGCTTTTATACCCATCCCCTACATGGCTATTTATGCTGCCAGTAAAGCATTTGTGCGGTCATTTACTCAAGCCATCACACAAGAGTGTGCTCCCTATAATATACAGGTAACACTATTTTGCCCTGGTTTGACAAAAACTAACTTCAATAGTGCGGCAGGGATTGACAATGAGATCGGCAAGGGGCTCAGTTCAGATTATCAAAATGCACCGACACAAACACCCGAAGAGGTAGCGGCTGAGGTAATGAAGGCTTTGGATAAAAACAAGCAGGTTGCAGTGTCAGGAACGATGAACCGGATGGCCGCAGCCCTTGTCGCGCTTATACCAAATCCTGTAATCACGCGAATGTTCGCCAGGTCATACCGCAAAAAGATAAAGGTTAATGCGTAAATTTGATTACCAACTCCACATGATATGAGCGATCAAATCCCCACCATCCATTTTGATACCATTTCGAAATTGCATCATGGCATCGGAATTGCAAAACCGAGGCATCCGCTTTTCAGTATCTTCCGCTTTGAAGACTTCCCTGTGTTTAAAAACGAACAAAGGGTTAGGCTGATGTCCGATTTTTACCAGATCACCTTGAAAAAAGAGTGTCCCTGCAAAATTCAGTACGGACATACCATTTTTGACTTTGATGAAGGAGTCATTTCGTGCTTTTCGCCTAAACAGATCTATATCATAGACGAGGATTTTAAACCAGCGACATCAGGATGGCAGTTATCGATTCATCCCGATTTTTTAAGAACTCATCCATTAGGACAAAAGATCAGTAAACTTGGCTTTTTCGATTACGAGATAACCGAAGCATTGATACTTTCGGACGATGAACAAAGATCTATTGAAAGCATTTTTGAACAGATAGAACGTGAATACCACTTACCGATAGACAATTTCAGCCAGGACGTGATTATTGCCCATCTTGATGTGTTGCTGTCCTATTGTAACCGATACTACAACAGGCAGTTCAATACCAGAAAAATTAATCACAGCCAAATGCTGAATAGAATCGAATACTTGCTGAATAGTTGGTTCGAAGTCAACAATGCCAGGGGATTGCCAACTGCTGCTTACCTGGCCAGAGAACTAAACTTATCATCCAAGTATTTGAGTGACTGCCTTAAACAGCTCACCGGCCAGACAACACAGCAAATCATCCATAATAAGCTAATAGAACAGGCGAAAGTCATCCTAACCACAACAGAACTTTCTATAAGTGAAATCGCGTACCAATTGGGGTTTGAATATTCGCAATCATTCAGCAATTTATTCAAAAAGAAAACCGCTCAGACACCTGTAGAATACAGAGCTACATTTAATTAGTCTTATCGGGCAAATGCTTCTGTATCGATTGATTTAGACGATTACGATAAGGTTTCAATAAGCGCTGCCTCGAACACAGCTCTATTCTTTTCGCCCCATTGCTCCAAATCTTTTATGATCGGTAACAGACTAATTCCCAGAGGGGTCAGCTGATATTCAACTTTAGGGATTTTAGTATCGAAAGACAATTTATCTACAAATCCATGTTGTACCAATTCATCCAATTGCTTGTTCATTACCCGCCTGTCCACAGCTATTTTCTTTTGCAATGCTCCTGGTCTTTTTATTTGCTCTGAAATATAGTAGATCAGCATCAGCTTCCACTTGCCATTTAAAAGTTCCTTAAATATGTGCAGGCCGCATTCAGTTCTAATAGGGATTTTCTTTTTGTACATCGCTTGGTCAATCAACTGTCATAGCAAATACGCACAACTTTGTGCGTACTTGCTATGGGGTAAGTAATGAAATAATTTTGGTTCAAATTATAAAAAGACAATGATCAAATTTACATTTTTAGTACAAAAACTACCCGGCATGAGCCTTGATGAATTTGTGGATTACCACAAAAATAAACATGCTCCCTTATTCTGTTCCATCCCTGAAACAGAACTTTATGTTAGAAAATATGTAGTTAACCACCCTATCGTTGCTGAAGGTTTTCCTAAGCCCATATACGACGCTGTCGTGGAAATCTCTTTTGACTCGTTTGAGGATTTCAACACCTTCTTCAGTTCAGAAAACTATTTAACAAAAGTTCATCCCGATGAACCGAATTTCTTTGATACCTCCAACTATATTGCGATGGCAAACAATGAAACAGTCGTTAAAGCTGGTGCATAACTAATAACTTAATCAATAATATCCATCTAACTCAAGAGTTAGATGGGTATTATTGAATCATATTGATCCATTCAGCTAAATGACCAAGGAATTGGTTAAGGGGCTGTACACCAGAAAGTACTGCTTCTTAGATCAGACGGCCCCATGGGGAATGTAGATGGTTGGGCCAGCGATATCTCAAACCAAATTGCTTTAACCGCTGTTATTTCCTAAAATTGAAAAATGAGCACAATCATCGGTATAGACAAATTGACCCAGCAGATCTCCGCAGAAGACATCAGCAAAATGAACAAGGGAGCGGAAAGACACCTAAGAGAGTCTAGCATCACTTTCACGATAAAATATGCTGATGAACATGTCATAGAGATTGAATGCAGGCAGGAAGAAAACAAATCAGGAAACTATGCGACCGAAGCTACACTGATTAAAAGGACTCAGGAGCTTTTTACGAAGTTTCTGCCTCAATCCGAGCTGGTCATCCTGCCAGTAACCTTTCGCCCGTCACCAGCCAGCGCAGTTACTCCAGCGTGGCTGGATCAAAAAATGAATGAAAAAGGAATCAGGATCAAGCAAATTGCCTTTGATACCGGAATAAACAGAGAAAGCATCTCCGACTGGGTGACAGGAAAACGTAACATGAGCCAGATCGTCAAAGCCATGTTCTATTACTACTTGTCAAACACATAATTTACTTTGGTTACAATTTGGTACCCACATCGGCTAGCATACTCTTTACACCTTTGGTTTTACGAATAATTTTTTAAATTCCCATATAGGAAAATTTTTAGTACCCGAGAATTTAGTGGGTTTATGAGAATCTTGGGGAAAAGCAAATTTCAGGCAGGATCAAACTAGTCGACTTTTGGAAACTTTAATATCTTTAAGTCCTACATCAGTGAAACTTATTAAATAATGAGGGAATAGTGATATTTTACATCTACCCTAATTATAATGCCTTCATAGATTGAATTTGCTCCCATAGCATTTAGCATCAGTGAATAGTCCAAGTAAAGCCGTGAATTGTTAACTAATCGCCTACTTATATCAGTGACCTTTGTAATGGTTTAAAAATACATGGTAATCATGTAAATCAAAAAAGATTAAGACCAGACAATATGGAAACAGATAAAAAAAACATGAAAACTACAGTTGCAATTATAGGGGCAGGTGTATCGGGGTTAACGCTCGCTACTTTCCTACAAAAATCAGGAATACCTTGCATTGTGCTAGAAAGACGTGATCGTGCATACATTGAAATGCGGCAGCGTGCCGGCGTTGTTGATGCCCGTGCGGTTCGCATGTTCGAGCAATGGGAATTGGCAGACAAGCTTCTTGCAGGCCCTGTCGCGGGCACAATAAATTACCGCCTAAACGGCTCAGATCGTATTTTCGAACTTGCCGGAGATGACGGAAGCGGGAGCCGTTTTTGTACTCAGCAAATGCTTGTAGGAAACCTGATGAGGGAACTTCTTGACAACATGAACGGTGATGTTCGCTGGAATGTTAAAGATGTCGCAATCCACAACGAAGAAGGTCAACAACCACACATAAATTATACAGATGAAACCGGCACGCATGAAATTGTCTGCGACTATATCGCCGGCTGTGATGCCGACCTTGGGGTGAGCCGGGCATCTATCCCGGATGGCATTTTAACAAAGTATACCCATGAATTCGGTTATGCCTGGTTGGCTGCGCTTGTTGAAGCACCTGTTACGGGGCATCCTATTATGGGCGTAAGTAACTACGGCTGTGTTGCGCAATTACCTCGTGGCCCTTTTAAAAGTCGTTACTATCTGCAGTGTGCATTGAGCGATAATGCCCAGGATTGGCCAGACGAAAGGGTTTGGGACGAGATCCGTCTGCGGTTGAATGATCAGACTGTTCAGAATGCGGTAATCCATGATAAGTTTTTCGTTCCATTACGATCTGTAGTTCATGCGCCAATGCAATACCACAACCTATTTCTTGTAGGTGATGCCGCACATCTTGTACCACCTACAAGTGCAAAGGGAATGAACCTTGCGCTGTACGATGTAGATATTCTTTCGCAGGCACTTGTGAATGCGGTGCGCGACCATAATACTGATGGGCTTGCAAATTACTCTGACACCGTATTGCCTCACATCTGGAACTATCAGGATTTTGCGGCATGGATGACAGATATGATGCATGATGCTGGAGATCCTAACCAAAACGGAACCTTTCGACAGATGACTGCGCGCGCGCGTCTAGATAATTTATTCAGCTCTCCAACAGCAGCAAAGCTCCATAATGAATATCAACAGGGTTTAAATTAAAATCTGTACATAGTTAGGTGGACATGTGACGTGTCCACCACTTTAAGCGCTTCATAGAAGATTTATTTATTATTTATGTCGACCTTTAATGTAATGAGTAAAACTATGAAAATACCGGTTCACCGCATGGACGATTGGTTTTCAGGCGTCTATCTAAAACCTTTTGGCATCGAGCATTCAGCCGGGCAGGGGTATAAAATCTCCCAGCCCCATCGGCACGATTTCTACTATTGTGTGCTGGTAGATAAAGGAAGCATAGAAATGGAAGTTGATTTTAAAAAAGTTCGACTCATTGATCAAACCCTTTTTCTTTCCTATCCAGGTCAGATACATCAAATTAATTCAGCACGAGCGGAACAAGGCTGGTTTTTAGCCTTTGATCCATCTATGCTAGATGAACAGCTTAAAAACATCCTGGATCAATGTTTATCAGAAATTATACTTACGCCTTTATCTCCTGAGCAATCTGCTGGCCTATGCATCTTTATTGATAACCTGTTTGCCATTTATAATGACCCACACCATATGTTTCGTCAAGCCATTACCCAATCAATGGTTACTGCGCTTATCTATCAGCTCGCCTCAATCTACCTATCCATGGAACGCTTCAACCTAATTAGACATTCCGCGAGAAGTATAGAAATTACTAAAGCATTCAAACAAGCGCTACGTAATAACCTCAAAACAATCAGAAGGCCATCTGAGTTTGCGGAAAAGATGAATGTGACAACTAGCTATCTTAATGATACTGTTAAAGCAGTTACTGGTTTTTCTGTCAGCTACTATATTCAACAGGAAATGATGCGGGAAGGGCAAAGGCTATTACACTATTCCAGCCTTTCTGTCAAGGAAATAGGTAATGCACTAGGATTTGAGGATGAAAAATATTTTAATCGCCTATTTAAAAAAGTGATTGGCATTTCACCTGGAGCATTTAGGAAAAAAGCTACTAACTAATTCCAAAAATAATATTGGCTTGTTTCTCGATAAACGGTGAAAATTCACGGTTTTGTTTATCACTAAAGATCAGAAGTAAAACAGGACAATATTTACAATTAAGGCATCTGAGCTGAGTTGCCTTAATTGTAAATAATGAACCTGACTGATCACTACTTATATAAATTTATGTAAGCTGACAATTAGTGACCTTCCTGAGCATTCCATATTTATGTCATATCAGGACTTGTTTTACTTGCTTTAGCAATAACTATATTTTCTCATTTTGTTTGAAATTAAAATGGTAAGGACATGTGTACCATGACCCTGTTTCCGGCATTAGCCCTTCCACCGGCCAGGTCCTGAGCACGAACATTCTGGTAATTGGCTCCGAACGACAAACCTTTCATAGAAACTTCCAGGCCAGCCACAGCAGATAGCGAGTAACCACCAGAAACCGCCACATCATACTTTTTATTTTCTACATCCTTATCGGCAGTTTCATAAAGTACACCAATATTTGGCGCGACAGTAAGCCGATTAGCGACCCTAAATTTGTGGTAAACCAGTACATTGGAAGTGAATTTATTACCATAGCGGTACTGATATGTATTCTCGGTGTTGATTTTGTAATTGACATTTGCATTTAATCCCAAATCATTCCACCGAATATCATAAGCTGCATTGATGGTAAAATCAGTACTTGCCGTTCCCAATTGAAAATTATTGGGTGATTCCTGCACCGCCAGTCTTTCAGATGGTTCATATTTTCCAGTAGGTAATTTAATACCGCCACCTATCCATAAAGATTGCACCAATAGCCTTTCACCTAAGGTTCCGTTGTGATCGAACAACTTATAATAGCCCATCAGTGCGATATCTCCTAAGCCATTTTTTGTTCCGGAGGCATCCTGGCTTGTCCGTTCATTGAAGTTATACGGTACAAATGCAAGTACCCTGAAACGACTACCCATATTCCATCCACCCCAAATCTCTGCACTTTGATAAGTTTCATGTGCTGTTAGTGGAGTACGTTCACCGAAGGGTCCCAAATGGGTCAGCAATGTTTTATGCTGGTAGCGAAGCCCTATAAAACGTTTATTATATTCGGGCAAAATCCCCAAATAATAGCTTCCCACACCACATCCGCAAATGTCACAGGCTTTGGTTGCAGTAAGGGTAAACAGGATCAATAACAAGGTTAAAATAGTTTTTTTCATATCTATTGTTCTGATAAGAGTTTATTATTGATGAAGTCAGTATCATTGAGCGTTGCTAAAAACGCAGTTAGCTTGACTTTATCATTTTGCGTCAATGCGATTCCAATTCTATTGCCCTGTTTTAACACAGGGTCCAAGTTTGGAGTATCCTGAACTTCCGAATGGTAATGTTCCAAGACACCAGCAAGACTTAAGAACCTGCCGTCATGCATAAATGGCGCAGTATATTGCAGGTTGCGCAGTGAAGGAACTTTAAATTTGTATTTGTCAGTCTCTTTTAAGGTAGCTGCATAGAGCCCCTGATCATTGATCGGACTAATACCAAGACCATTGTTCCGGAACGACCCATCGGTAAAAAGGGGCTCAGAATGGCAGGAAGCGCATTTTTGCTTGAATAAGGTATAACCTTCCTGTTCATCAGCGGTAAATGACATCCCGGCTTCTTTACGCATGACCTTGTCATATTTCGAATTACTACTCACACACATAAGCATGAACTGAGACAGTGCTTTCATAAACTTTGCTGTGCTGATCTCCTCTGATCCGAACGCATTTTTGAACAACCCGGTATATTTTGGAAGTGCCCTTAATTTGTTGAGTACATTCTCCAGGTTTTCGTCCATCTCCTCATGTGTGGTAATGGGTACGATGGGCTGGAGATCAAGATCATACACGCCACCTCCCCACATAAAAGCTTTGTTCCATGCGAGGTTCATGATAGGTGGAGAGTTGCGTGTGCCCAAACGATCGTCAATACCATGGCTCACATCATGACCATGTTGGGTAAAGGCAGAGGATTGGATATGGCAGGAACCGCAGGTGATGGTGTTATTGCGGGACAGGCGTGGCTCATAAAACAACGCCCGGCCCAACTCAAAACCTTCTTTAGTGATCGGGTTATTTGCAAATTTATATTCCGGGTCAGGAAAATTAACGGGTTTTACAAAGCCCAGCCAGCTTTCTATTTCTTCTTTGACCGGATGGTCTTTCTTACACGCATAAATAAAAAGTCCGAAAGCAAACAATACGATCCAGTGTTTCTTATTCATGCTCATCAATTTTCTGTATGGTCATGTTTGAACATTTGAAGGAAGTTCGCCGCAATTTTAGCAGTAAAATCATCGAACATCACATTCGGTTTGTCGGCGATTTTAAACGCATTTGTCCCATTGAACACTTTCATCACATCTACAAAAAGATGGATATTGCTTTGACGGTCTTTCCTGACTTTGGCTATTCCGGCTGTTCTTAAATCAACATTGATCACCTTAATGTTATTCAAGGTAGGCGCGCTGTAGCCACCAAAAAAGCCAATATGGTATTTGAACTGCTTCTTTCCTGTCGGGTCTCCATTCACATCATCTGATATTACATTGGAGTTGCCTTCGAATTTAAAAAAGATGTAACCACTGTTCCATCCCCAGTACATTCCGCCATCTTCATGGCCGCCCCCCGCAGCAGGATCAAGTACGCCTGTTCGTTTGTCGATAGGCATGGTACTGCGCAAACTATCTACCCCTAAAGTGAAAGTCAGGTTAGTGTAATCACCCTCTGGCACTTTTACCTTTGCAAATCTTGTGGCCTTGTCGTCTCCTTTGATGAGAAAATAACTACTATCCGGGTTTACGGTATAGGTATTGCCCTCAGCTGTCGTTACCTTGATATTGCTGATAAAATACTGAAGCCTGGAAATGGTAAAAGCTTCACCTGCCAGATTTTTATACGGGCTTCCGGTATTGTTTATGGAGAGCGTCCTTTCTCCAACGATATTATCAAACTCAACCGAAAGCGGTGCCAGGTTAGTTTCCTGAAATTCAGGTGTTACATCATTGTTTTTAGCACAGGATGTCACCATCAGTAGGATACTGATTAGGGATATCACTTTTAAAATTCTTTCTATTCTTTTCATTATTTTAAAGATTAGGATTACTAATTTTTTTATTGTTTATAAAGTCATTGTCAGTTAAGCTGGCCAGAAATGCTTTAATGGCCGCTTTTTCATTTGCATTCATAGGAATGCCCACTTGTCCGCGGTTTTGAAATAGCAGGATATCTGTACTCGGGGACAGCTGTATCCCTGACTGGTAATGATCCAAGACCTCATCTATCGTCTTAAGCCTGCCATCATGCATATAAGGAGCGGTCAGCATCACGTTTCTTAAGGACGGTGTTTTGAATTTGCCGATATCCAAGGGATCGAAACTTACGCGGAACCGACCTTGAAAAACACCCTCATGTTCCTCACTAAAAGTATCATCGATGCCATTGTTATGATAACCATTATCCGTGAAGAGTTCTCCGGTATGACAGCCTTTGCATTTGGCCGCTACCAGGTTCATTCCAAGTAGTTCAATGTCACTTAGCATTATGCCTGACTCGCCTCTTCTGTACTTGTCGTATTTTGAATTCCCGGAGATGAGTGTACGCTGAAATTGCGCCAAAACCCTAACCACATTTGCAGATTTGACATCTTCACCAAACACCAATTTAAATTGCCGCAGGTATTCGGGCACCTGTTTCAGTTCATTTTCTAAAACATACAAATCCTGGTGCATTTCATCCTCGCTGGTCAGTGGCCCGAATGCCTGTGATTCCAAATTTTTAGAACCACCGTCCCAAAACAGGCCACCTTCCGCCCATGCCAGATTAAATAAAGCAGGAGCATGTCTGTCCAGCCTTTTACCGGATTCGCCAATATTGCTCAGGGGGATACCATCTGTAAATGCCAAATCCTGACGGTGACAAGAGGCACAGGAAATTCTATTGCTGCCAGACAGCCTGACATCATAGAACAGTTTTCTGCCCAGCTCAATTCCTTCCAACGTTAGCGGATTGTCGATTTCCTCCTTTACCACGGGGAAGTTTCCCGGAACCTCCAGCCTTGCAGCACGAGGTTCCAGGGTTTTATCTTCCAATGATGCCTCTTTTTTACAAGAAGCAACCGTTGACATTAAAAGTATGAAAATGGCAATACGCAAAACGGCGCACTTACCCATCATTTGTATTAGTTTACAGAGGATACAGTAAATACTTTCGTACTGTAATTGGTCGCAACTGCCGTCATGATCGCAGCTTTTGAAGCACCAACAACCGGGTTGGCAACTACATCCACACCATCAATAGCCTTTTCGACATCAGCTTTTAATACGATCTTGCTGTCTTTTGTGGAGCTGATATGTAAGACTGACGGAAAATCCAGCACTACTGATTTGTAGTTGGAATTTAAGCCAGTTTCAATAAGCAGATTTTGCGCCGTGCCTGCTTGTGTTACTTTTCCCCCGATAGCGCTGAAAATATAGCTGGTCATCCACATCCAGGATACATTTGTCATCCCGTTTAATTGAGATAACTCTCCCGTTTGAAGGCTTAGGTTATCATTGTATTTGCTGTCCACACCAATAGAAAATTTGATCGTCTTGTAGTCATCTACTGGAACACCTTTCAATTCAATGCTTTCGCGTTTTGTAGCAGGATAAGTAAAAGCGCCATCCTGAACAGCCACACTGCCCGTTTCCTCCAATAGGAAGTAAGAACCAGGGATTTTATACTCTTCCCCTTTAGAATTGACAAGCGCAACACCGCTTACCCAATACCTGAACTTGGTAAAGTTGAAGGTTTTTGTGCCTGAAGTAAAATCTTTGTTCAATGCAAAATCTTGTGTACCGAAAGCTGCGTCAAAAGTCACCGTTGCTTTCCCTTCGGTTTCAAGTTGCGAGATCTTATCGTCATCTTTTGAGCAAGAGGTGATTAATATAATGGATACGAGTATGATAGAAAATAATCTTTTCATTTATGCAAATTTTAAATTAAGCTTAGCCTACTACATGCACTAGGCAAGTTGTACGGCCTAAAATTTATTTTGTGAGTAATTGCGCAGCGAATTACATCAAGGTAAAATTCTTCATTAACTGATTAATGAGTTCCCTGATTCTACTGCAATAAAAAACTTGTATTTAGGAAAATATTCCGGCAGGCGGTGGATGAAGAATATCGGAACTGATTTCAGGAAGCTGAAACAAATGAGGCACTGGCCTTTTCTTTTTTGAAAGAAAAGTGACAAATGAAATTTGCATAGGACTGGTTATGATAAATACATCCTGCGCACCTTTTTTTTGACTGGCCTGCTCCTGCTTCTTTTCTTTATCTTCTGCCTCTTTTAACTTCTTCATCAGGTAACACTTACCATCACAATGCATTTCTGGCTTATCCCTGTTCTCGCAAAGTGCAGCAGCTATGTATTGCTGATTAGCTTTAAATTCGGCATAAACGACAAATCGGGATAAGTTGGCACTTATCAATGCTACAAGCAAAGTTATGGCAATTAGTCGATTGATCATTTGGCCGCAAATGTAGCTCAAATAAGTAACATGTCAAAAGATCACCTGGTCAGCACTCTGGATTAAAATTTGTCGTCATTAAAAACTTACTCATAAAACTGCCACAGATGACAACATATATAAGATCTATCCCTATCCTATTCGCTTTGCTGCTGGCCAATCAATATAGCCGGGCTCAATCCGCTCCCGCAGCAGAGCATGTTAACAAGCGCTTCATAGGAACATGGGTAGACAAAAAAACGACCAGGCACCTGGAAATATCATTCGAAGATGGTTACGCCACCATCATGGATTGGACAAGCAAATTTCAAAAAAAGGAAAGCGGTGATGTCTATAAGGCTTTCCTGAAGGATGGAAAACTAGTCATGCCTGAAGACACCGAACATCACGCACCCTATAGTGAGATCCTATCACAAGACGGCAAGCTGATTTACCTGACTAAGCCTGTTGGAATAGGAGTCGGGTCAGCGTGGGATAAACAGACCTTTGTAAGATCCCGCGCCAAACCCTGATCATAAATTTTCATATTCCCCAGCTCTATCGTTATTTTACGATTAATATTTGGTAGCTTATTCCTATTATCGTAATATTGCAATATAAAGCAGTACGAGTTCCATCTTGCGTTTGGCGCCAAAGGAATAGCCTGCCGATTAAAAACTAAAAAAGATGAAAAAAGTATTAGTACTGTGCACAGGAAACAGTTGCCGAAGCCAATTGGCAGAAGGTTATTTAAGACATTTTGCAGGTGACCGTGCAGAAATTTATAGTGCCGGCATAGAAACCCATGGAGTTAATCCGAAGGCCATTCAGGTAATGGCAGATGATCACATCGACATCTCCGGACACACCTCAAACCATGTGGATGAATATGCACAAATTAACTTTGATGCGGTGATTACTGTTTGCGACAATGCAAATGAAGCCTGCCCTTTCTTTCCTGGAAAAGTGGAACGTTTCCATTATAATTTCCCTGATCCCGCAAAAGCTACCGGCAGCCCGGAAGAAGTAATCAGGGAATTCGTCAAAGTGAGGGACATGATTAAAGCTTATGCATCAGATTTTGTGAACCAGCATATTAAACCTTAGGTAATGAGTGCAAACAACTGCGCCCCAGTAGCAGAAAGAAAGAAACTTGGTTTTCTTGATCGTTACTTAACACTATGGATTTTTATTGCCATGGCCATCGGGGTAGGAATCGGCTATTTCATCCCATCATCTTCCAGCTTTATCAACTCCTTCTCTTCCGGTACCACCAACATCCCCTTAGCTATCGGTCTGATCCTGATGATGTATCCACCACTCGCCAAAGTGAAGTATGAAAAGATGGGCGAAGTATTTAAAGACACCAAGGTACTTAGCGTCTCTCTGGTCCTTAATTGGGTTATTGGCCCACTGTTGATGTTCTTTCTGTCGATCACATTTTTGAGAGATGATCCGGAATACATGGTCGGTCTCATCCTGATCGGCCTTGCCCGTTGTATTGCAATGGTAGTGGTTTGGAATGAACTGGCAGAAGGAAACCGCGAGTATGCTGCCGGGTTGATTGCACTGAACAGCATTTTCCAGGTACTGCTTTACAGTGTGTTTGCCTACGTTTTCATCACTGTATTGCCCCCATTTTTTGGTTTGAAAAGCATCGAGGTAAATATCACTATTGGAGAGATCGCTAAAAGTGTCGGCATATACCTGGGTCTACCCTTTTTACTGGGAATCATCAGCAGGTATGCCTTGATCAGTTTTAAAGGAGCAGATTGGTTCGAGAACAAGTTTGTATCATTTATTTCGCCCCTTACATTGATCGCACTGTTATTTACCATCGTCGTTATGTTCAGCCTAAAAGGTAGCCTGATCGTACAGATACCTATGGATGTGGTTCGCATTGCGATGCCCTTGGTGATCTACTTCGCCATTATGTTTGTGATCAGCTTTTTTGCCGGTAAATACTTTGGAGCGGACTATTCGAGAAGTACGTCCATTGCTTTTACTGCTACAGGTAACAACTTTGAACTCGCCATTGCAGTTGCAATCGGTATTTTTGGCATCAACTCGGGTCAGGCCTTTGCTGGTGTGATTGGCCCGCTTGTAGAAGTTCCTGCATTGATTGCACTGGTAAACCTTGCCTTCTGGTTTAGAAAGAAATATTACCCAGTTACTACCTAGAACTATTTAAATGGAGGCAGGCGATCGCTGTCCTCAGCGAAAAAGCCTTGAGGATTGATTCTCAAGGCAGATTGTATCTCATCATTTTTCAAAGAGATCTTCACCTTGTAGGTATCCCAGTCGACAGAGATGATGCATTCAGCAGCAACTACAACCCTTTCCCTGTCAGACGTTGAGGCGTCGTCTAGCAGCAGAAAAGAAATTTTCCAATCAGAGGTGTTAATGATGAAGTCCTTAGCCAAACCTACACGTCCCTGAGCGTTCCAAACTTCATACTGAGCAATGTGCTTGAAACTTCTGAGATGAGGATCAAAGTCTGGCTCACGCTCAACCTTATTTGCGAAGGCTGTAGCTCCTTTTAGCATGCCAGTTGTTGGATATCCCATTCCAGCCCTGCCAAATAATGGCCATGAGTAATAGTCAAACAGACTGGATTCCATCTGACGGGAAACTGGCATGTCAGTATCAATATTAGGGCTATGTTCGACCTGATCCTTAGTAAGATTAACCGGAAGTACATTCGAGCTGATTTTCGCCTCACTATCTACAGCGTCAGGAGATATTAATACCTTGCGTTGAAAAAGCCAGCTTCCCGTTTCCACTATGAAGTAGCGAAGTTCCCAAGTATGATCATCGAAGTAGATGTCCTTAATTTTACCAATTTCTCCATCTTTGGCATCGAGTGAGAATTCAAGAAGACGTTGGGCGTGAATCTGCATAATAATGGCTTTTAATTGAATTCCATCAACAACCGATCCATCATTTTAACACGACACGTGGCAGCTTGGCCCCTTCAAAAGAAATTTGTTAAAACGGAAACGAGGAACTGAAGTCCGGAACTGCATTTAAAGCACAATTTGGTATCTTGCAAAATGAACGAGATTTACTTAGCCGTTAAGCGTTTTTTACGCTACCGTTTTAGCCTTCATGAGGACAATGCTGACGAGATTGACACCATAGAATCGATCAGGAAGAATGTAGAATTTAAGGGCGCAAATCTCTGGACACTAATCTTTGCCATTTTTATCGCTTCAATCGGACTAAATGTAAACTCCACCGCCGTAATCATCGGTGCGATGCTCATTTCTCCGTTAATGGGGCCAATTATGGGCCTCGGCCTTGGCATTGGAATCAATGATTTTGAACTCGTAAAAAAGGCAGCCCGAAACTTAGCTATTGCCACGGTTATTAGCATCATCGCCTCTACACTTTATTTTTGGATTACACCATTGCATGATGCATCGTCGGAATTGTTAGCCCGTACCTCACCCTCCATATGGGACGTATTTATAGCCGGGTTTGGAGGGCTTGCCGGCATCATTGCAGCCACGAGGAAAGAAAAAACGAACACCATTCCGGGCGTAGCTATAGCAACCGCTTTGATGCCTCCGTTATGTACGGCAGGTTATGGGCTGGCCTCTGGAAATCTCTATTTTTTTATTGGGGCAATATATCTTTATTTTATCAATAGCATTTTCATCTGTGTGGCGACTTACTTAATAGTGCGGTACCTGAACTTTCATAAACGGGAGTTTGAAGATAAAGCTTATGAAAAACGGGTTCGCCGCTATATATTAATCCTGGTGCTGATTACGGCCGCCCCAAGTGTTTATTTAGCCTACCGGATCGTAGACCGCAGCATTTTTGAAAACAATGCACGTGATTTTATTGATAAGGAACTGCGCTATACTAATACCCAGGTCATCACAAGAAATTACAAGTATAGCCGCAACGGAAATGAAATTGACCTGCTTTTACTTGGTTACGAACTTACACCTCAACAAATTGACAGTTTGAAAAAAAAGATGCCGGCATATAAACTTAACCATACCAAACTAACTATCCGACAAGGGCTGAATGCTAAAAACGAGTTAGATTTTTCCCAGATCAAAGCCAGCATACTGGAGGCTGTATATAATAAAGACTCTACTGCCCGCAAAAGCACCACCTATCAATCGATCGACAAGCCAATCCCCGATCTTAAGAATGAGCTCAGGTCGTTATATCCTGATTTATCTGCCTATAGCATCAATCATGTTGAGGTTAAACGTCTGGATACTTCAAGAAGGGATACTGTTACGCTAGCGCTGATGAGTTTCAATAACAGTATTTCCAGCACTGAGCGTACCAGGCTTCAACGCTGGCTTAAAACACGGCTGGGATCTGACTCTCTAAAGCTATTGATTGAACAGTAGCTATAAATTTGAAATCGTAAAAATTATGAAGCTAGTTGACACTTGACTTCCCAATTCGTCTAAGTACTAAGGTGCCCATAATACCGGCAAACACCGATGCAATTAATATACCATACTTCGCCTGATCAATAAAGACGGGATTTTTGAATGCAAGCCCACTTATGAACAAAGACATCGTGAAACCTATCCCTGCGAGTAATGCTACACCAGCTACGTGCTTCCAGTTTGCTTCTTCTGGAAGACTTGCGAGTCCAAGCTTAACCATGATCCAGCAAAACAGCAAAATGCCAGCGAATTTTCCAACAATCAAACCAGCAGCCACACCGATAGAGACAGGATTTACAATTGAGGTAAAAAAATCAGCCCCGATCACTATGCCAGCGTTAGCCAAGGCAAACAGGGGCATGATCACAAATGCTACCCAGGGATGAAGCGCATGCTCAATAGTTTGAAGCGGTGTCTCAGCTGCCATGCTTAAACTTTTCACTCTCTGAATGG
This sequence comes from Pedobacter sp. BAL39, assembly GCF_000170795.1. Lineage (GTDB taxonomy): Bacteria > Bacteroidota > Bacteroidia > Sphingobacteriales > Sphingobacteriaceae > Pedobacter. The sequence goes on along the minus strand of NZ_ABCM01000003.1, from coordinate 216,339 downwards.
TAACGTTTTGTTTCGGTGTAATGAGGCTGCCCTTTTCAGGAATATCTTCCTGAAAATCGTAGGATAATTTTCGCAGATTATCCGAGTAAATCACCTCATTAATCTTGGTCACTGCCGGTATTGTGAAAGCAACTAAAACCCCTGCAATTGTCGCGTGGACACCGGAAAGCAGAAAACCGATCCATACACCGAAGCCTATAATCAGGTAAAATAAACTGTTTCTAATGCCCATGCCATTGCCTGCAATGAGCAGCAGCAGAAAACCAACACCTATGCCCAGTGCAACGAAGTTGATTTCTGCAGTATAGAAAAAGGCAATCACCAACACTGCACCCAAATCATCAGCAACAGCAAGTGCTGACAAAAACACCTTTATGGAAACAGGAATGTGCTTGCTGGCCATAGAAAGTAATGCGAGTGCAAAAGCAATATCGGTCGCCATTGGGATTCCCCAGCCATGTGAGGCTTCAGTGCCCTTGTTGATCGCAAAATAAATCAATGCAGGAACCAGCATACCGCCAAGTGCAGCTGTCATGGGTAGCGAGGCCTTTTTAAGCGAAGACAACTCCCCCTCCATAAATTCACGTTTCAATTCCAACCCAATTACGAAGAAAAACACGGCCATAAGGCCATCGTTGATCCAAATATGTAAAGGATGGGTCAACATGAAGTTATCAAATCCTATTGAAAAATTGATGTGCCAGAGATGTTCGTAAAAGTCATGATAGGCAGAATTTGCCCAAATGATGGCAACTACGACGCTGATTAGCAAAACAATTCCGCTGGTATATTCCAGATGTATAAATCGGCTTACTGGCGCCATTATTCTATCTATCGCTGATTTTTCCATAACTTTATTAAATTTCAAATATACATTTTTGAGGTAAAGGAGTCGGCTCTTTCCATGAATATTCAGAATTACAGCACGTACACCGTCAAATAGGGATGTCTCTATGCAAAAGAGAAGCAATGACATCTTAAGAAAAAAAATCTATATCATCATCTTCCGCTCAGATACGCCTGCGGGGAAACTATTTGATATGGTTTTGCTGGTAATGATTTTGTTGAGTATTCTTTCTGTTTTCCTAGAGAGTGTGGCCAGCTTCAGATCATTGCAGTACCAACCGGAATCGTATCAGTTGAAATGGCGAGAGCGACTGACGAGGCTAAGCGCACATGCCCAGAGTGTCATTTTCCCATCCACAGCACCAAGGATAATTTTTGTGCACATTGTGGAAAGTCGCTAAGCCCATAGTTCAATCCAGCTGTTCAACCATCAGACCTCTAAACTATACTGCAATATCGTCTAAGTAGGTCTCGGGTCCCAATCGGCTTCACACAAATCTCACAAAGCTCAGCAATTTTAGCTCCATTAAATACAGCGTTTTTGAATGTAGTCATTCCAACTATTGGAACCTGTAAATGCGAAGCATCTGCGCGAAAGAAGTCGACAACTTTAATCCAATCATAATTATTGTAGGGAAGATCAATAAGAATCAGATCATATTTCCTATCATCTGTTAATTCTTTCAGACTAGAAACCGAATCCACAATAACACAGAGATTCTTCAATGAATAGTTTAATATAAAACGGGAGACAGTATCTGGATCAATTATTAAAATGGGGGTTAACCTGTATCTGGAATGAGGATCTGTCATTTATATTTGGTACTAATAGGATCACGGATTTAATATCCGAGACCGTTAGTAGGATGTCATTTAATGGCTGTCCGGCAATCTAGTCATTACTTTTAGATAATGCAAAAGATAGTAAATAGAGCAAAAATGTCACCCTCGCATAGGAGCGTATTTCTAAGTGGCAAAGTGGAACATTTAAGTGCAGTCTGCCCTACTCTTCTCTTTTAGTTGAATGACTGTCTGAATCCCAAAGGGGAAAGGTTGGTCTTCAGCTTAAAAAGTTTGCTGAACGACTGTGAATGTTCAAAGCCCAATGCGTATGCAATTTCCGAAACAGAGAGATCTGTCGTTGATAATTTTTCTTTGGCTCTTTCTATGATTGCATGCTGAATATATTGTTGTGTGCTTAGTCCGGTCAATGAAGTCAACATGTCACTCAAATAACGCTGCGACAGTTTTAACTCGGTGCTGATGTATTTTACGGAGGGCAAGCCATATTTCAAACTAATGTTTTCTTCAAAGTAGGTATTTAGGAGTTTGTCCAAAGAAGTGATGATATCATGATTGACCGCCTTCCTCGTAATAAATTGTCTGTTGTAAAAACGATTGCTGTAATTCAATAACAATTCTATTTGCGACACCAGAACGTCCTGGCTGAAACCGTCAATGTTGTTGGCCAGTTCATTAGCTATTGAAGCAAATAAATTGGCTATAATTTCTTTTTCTTTCGCTGATAAAAATAAGGCTTCCGAGACATCATAGGCAAAAAAGCCATATTGATTGATTGTTTTCCCTAATGGATGATTCCGTATAAAATCCGGGTGAAAATACAGCGCAATCCCCTCATAGCTTTCGATGTCTTCTGGTGGAAAAACAATTTGTTTTGGCTTCAAAAATGCCAGTCCGCCTTCTTCAAAATCATAATAACCTTGTCCGTATTTTATTTGCCCGGCAAATGTAGGCTTAAAGGAAATTTTGTAAAAATCAAGACTTGTTTTTTGCCCTTTCGGGAACATTTCAATAGACACATTATGGTAATCTACCAATGCAATCAAGGGGTGCAATGGTGCAGGAAGTCCCAATAACCGGACAAGCTGCGATATACTTTCAATGTGATTGATGTTAGATTGTCGTTGCATTTTTCGTTTACGAATTTAATCAATTTTGTTTGACGGAAACAAAGGTGGCGAAGCCACCTTTGCGCTTAATTGTTTCAATCTTTTGATTTTATCTATCTATTTGTTTTTCTAAAAATTCGGGATAACGATCGCCAACAAGCTCAATATCATTTACCGTAGTGTTGATTTTTGCAAGTTCATCTGCTGTCAATACCACCGTTGTACTGGCGATGTTCTCCTCCAGACGGTGCAGCTTGGTAGTGCCAGGGATCGGGGCGATCCATGGCTTTTGAGCCAAAAGCCACGCCAATGCCAATTGTCCGGTGGTAATACTTTTTTGTTCGGCAATCTCAGAAAGTGCGTCCACCAAAACCATATTGGCTTTTATATTTTCTTCACTGAAACGAGGAATAATGTTTCTACGGTCGACATCCTCTAATTTTTTGTTGATGATACCTGTGAGGAAGCCTTTGCCTAAAGGACTGAACGGAACGAAACCAATTCCCAGCTCTTCTAAAGTTGGTATGATTTCATTTTCTGGCTCACGCCAAAACAAAGAGTATTCGCTTTGTAATGCGCTGACAGGCTGAACGGAGTGTGCTTTTCGAATGGTTTTAGCACTTGCTTCCGACAAACCGAAATATTTTACCTTGCCCTCTTTTATCAGCTCTTGTACCGTTCCTGCAACATCTTCTATCGGGACGTTAGGGTCAACCCTGTGCTGATAAAGCAGATCAATGTAATCTGTTCTTAACCTTTTTAGCGATGCTTCGACCACTGCTCTTATCGTTTCGGGCCTACTGTCCAAACCTACTGCCGGGCTCGCATCTTTACAGCCAAATTTTGTAGCGATGACTACATCTTTTCTATAAGGTTGTAGTGCCTCGCCAACGATTTCTTCGTTGGTATAGGGTCCGTAAGCCTCTGCAGTATCAAAAAATGTAACACCTTGCTCAACTGCGTTCCGTAATAGGGTGATCGCGTCTTTTTTTTCCAGTCCTTTTCCGTCCAAAAAGTTCAAACCCATACAGCCAAAGCCCAATGCGGAAACCTCTAATCCGCTATTCCCTAATTTTCTTCTTTGCATAATTCTCTTTTTAGTTGTTTCTAATACTGATTAAATTTCTAGTACAAAACTCTTGATTGTTATGATGCAAGAAGTAATCGGGTTGGTATTTGTTGTAGTCAGATTTTCAGACGTTTAATTTCAATTATAACAGTTAGCGATCACTTTTTTTTCGGAGAAAAAATAATACAGTTAATATCACTAAATAAGGCATACAAAATAGGATTCCAGGCCAGGGTTCATCCCACATAGCCAGCAACAAAAGAAGCACAAAAACAATAGGTAACAAAAAGAAGCTTATAGCACTCCAAATAACGCTGGACCTAACTCGTTCATTAAGATTAAACAGAATAGGTAAGCTTCCCAACGCAAGGTAAAGGTTAACTCCAACAGCAATGCCATAAGGAAGGTTCTTAAAGTCTGAATCACTGTCCCCTATATATTTAAGCGACGACAAAATAAATACTCCTATCAAACTAATGATAGAAGATACAAGAAAACAAATAAAAATTAATCTAAAATATCTCATGGTTATAGCAAAGCATTAGTTGTACAAACGAACCAACAATAGCAATGTTTGAATAATTTTAAATGTATCGCAAAGTTTCAGACAGAAATGCGGTTACTAACCGATCAATTTTTTATGGCTTGTGCCCCAACTTTCTAATTCACTGATAACTGACTTCAATGCGTATCCAATTTCTGTCAGTTCATATTCAACACGTGGCGGAACTTCTGCATGAACAGTCCGGGTGATTATTTTATGCTCTTCGAGCTTACGCAGTTGCAAGGTCAGCATCCTTTCAGTAATGCCAGGTAATTTTTTCTTTAGTTCTCCAAATCTAAGTTTACCACTCAATAACCACGAACATATTACCAATGTCCATTGCCCGCCGATGACATTTGCGGCATATGCCTCCGGACATTCCTCGCTAAGTGCCAGCTTATTTGAGAAGTTGGTTGATGATTGCTTGATCTCACTCATTACTTACATTATTTATAGTACCTAACAATTGGCAGGCAATATACAAAAGTATATATGCAACCCTAACTTTGTCTTAAATATATAAATCATTGAAACAGGAGAACTTTAACAATTGTGATGCATACTAATCTTAGTGATTTCACACTTAAAATGAATTGCAAAATGTAAAGTTCTATCATCTAAAATTTTTAATATGGAAACACAGAAAAAACGAATCTTAATTGTGGGCGGTTATGGAATGGTTGGAAGTAACATCGCACGACTAATCAGAAAAGCTGATCAGCGTATTGAACTTATTCTTGCAGGGAGAAATCCGCAAAACGGAATGTCATTAGCCAAGGAACTAAATCATACAGAAACAGCCCACATCAATCTCGAAGAAGGCTTCGATCTAAGTAAATTTAAGAAAATTGACCTCATTATATCAGCGGTGGATGATCACAGTAATATCTTAAGAGAGACTGCCATCTTAAATGGCATTGCATGTATTGCTGTAAGCGAATTGGCGGAGCAGATTTCTCCCACAGCATTTCTGAGCCTTCACAAAAAGATCCTTGCCCCTGTTGTATACGCAGGTCATTGGCAAGCAGGAATATTGACCCTTATGGTCAAACAACAAGCGAGTAAATTCAGTGAAATAGACACTATCGAACTTGCAGGATTATATGATCCAAAGGATAGCGTAGGGCCGCTAGTTGCAAACGAAGTTAGTGGTTTTGTTGGTGAGGCGCTGATTCGCAAGGGCGGAAACTGGCTATCAGTACAAGCAAAAGAAAACCCGAGAACTATTGCATTGCACAATCAGTCATCAGTAATAGGTTACCCACTCAGCACGCTGGATGTTCCGAGTATAGCTGCTTTTACAGGCGCGAAAAACATCCGGTTCGACTTCATTACAGGTGAATCTATAGGTACTACCAAAGGCCTGGATGCTTCCCATGACTTATACATTACTATTGAGGGCACCCTACTATCAGGCGAAAAAAGAAAACTCAGCACGATCGTATCCGGACCAAAAGGAAATTCCCACCTTACAGCTGTGGGCGTATATTTAATCACAGAAAAGATCTTGGGCCTTAATGGACAATCTGAACAAAAGGCCGGTGGTTTGTATCTACCGGAAACGATCATCTCAACTGATCACATCAACAACCGATTAGAAGAATTTGGAATCGAAATAATTGAAGAAACCCTGGAAAGTTTATAGCAGCCAATCAGGAATCAAAGGAAACCAGATTCAACCATTACTGAATCAATTAACATTCAAAATCAAATAAAAATGAAAAACGCAACGATATTACACGAAGCAAACGAATTCGTTAAAAAGGGGGACTATGAAAGTTTTCTGGCCTATTGTACACAGGATACCAAATGGGTCTTTGTAGGCGACCGCATCCTCGAGGGTAGAAATAAGGTACGACAGTATATGAAAGAATTTTATGTGGAACCTCCCGTATTTACCGTGGAAAAGACCATTGAAGATGGTAGCCATGTAACCGTGACAGGCGAAATCTCCCTGAAGACTGCAAATGGAACTACTAACCATTATGATTATTGTGACATCTGGCGTTTTGACAATGGAAAAATTGCAGAATTGAAAGCTTTTGTCATAGAAAAGAAACCTTGACAAATGAAACCGAAAATGTCAATTGAGCCTGGTATGTACACTTTCCTTGGTCCATGCTGCTATGTATGCTAACAATGGGCAAAGACTTTCCCCGTATTCGGTGAGTGCATACTCTACTTTCCGTGGCAGCTCATTGTACTGCTTCCGGCTAATCAGGCCATCAGCCTCAAGTTCCTTTAGTTGTTCGGTTAATACTTTTCTTGATATGGAGGGTACCCGAACACTAATTTCACCAAAACGCCTGGCATGCTTGGAAAGCACATGCAAAATAACCACTTTCCAACGTCCTCCGATCAGCGCTATCGTGTCCATAGCGGGACAGTGAGCAGGATTTAAGTTATTTTCCATTGTTACCTTAAGGTTACCACTTTTTATGTTGTTAAAACCGAAATCGCGTATTTATAGCGTGTATTTCGGTTTCTTTGCCTGACAAAAGTAATTGATTATTTATCTTAAAACAAAAACTATGATCTTAGTAACAGGTGCAACTGGAAATTTAGGCAAAGCCACCATTAATTCTTTATTGAATAAAGGCATACCCGCAAACAACATTGCGGCATTGGTAAGAGATGAATCTAAATCGGCAGAACTTAAATCAAAAGGCATCCAGGTGCGGATTGGCGACTATGAGCATTTTGAGTCTTTAAAAAGTGCCTTCGACGATGTAGAGAAGCTATTGTTGATCTCTTCTTCGGCGGAAATAGCCCAAAGGTTTGAGCAACATAAAAACGTAATTAATGCTGCTAAGGAATCTGGCGTTCATCATATCATTTATACTAGTTTTGACATGAAAGACCTGCGTCGAAGTATCATGGGCGGAGATGTTCAATACCATGCAGATACAAGTGATTATCTGAAACAGATCGCTTTGCCTTATACTTTGATGGATAATACAATGTATGCTGACATGATTCCTATCATTTCTGGAAATCATATATTGGATGAAGGTATTTCCATTCCTGCGGGAAATGGTAAAACTCCTTTTTTACCAATAACAGAAATGGCTGAAGCAATAGCAGTTGTACTGACGACTACTGGGCACGAAACCAAAGAATATGTCATCGCTGCCGAGACCGCTGTCTCCTTCGCGGAGATTGCTGACCTTATATCAGAAATCACCGGGACAACGATAGCTTACAAACAAACTGACGTAACGTCATATATTGCGCAGCTTGTACAACAAGGGGCTTCTGAAGATGATGCAGCGTATATATCAAGGTTCGCTGGAGCGATAGCTGGAGGAGAATTCGACACCAATAAAAGTGATGTCAGACAATTATTAGGCAGAAGTCCTATATCTTTAAAAGACTTTTTAAGCGGTATATATGGTAAGTAATTTAGAAAAGCTTCCATTATGAAATTGACATCGGGCGGTATTTATGGTAATAATGAATAAAAAAACTAAAATAGCAATTTGGCTAGTAACAATTCTAGAGGCAATCTTTCTCATAAGGGCATGGGCCATTTATTCTTTTTATAACAACGATGAACTTTACGGAGACGGTGTCCACGATACTAATAGATACGATAAAGAATTTACATCTACAATTCTACTATCTCTACTAATAACGATTCTCCTATGTTTGGCAAGTGTTTTGGTTTTTAGGCAAAAAAAAGCTACTTGAATATTGATGTGAGGGTAAAACAATTTGTAGAAATGCAGGTTTGATTGCCCGAACCTACATTCTTTTTTTAGTAAGTATTGATAAAGAGTTCCCGCAGGCGTCGATCCCACTTAGCTTGCTCTTTCTTCCAAACTCCATGCCTTGTGCCCTCATCATATTCATCATGTAGCCTGCTTATTTTTTTTAATTGCTTCAAATATTCTTCATGAATTTCTTTCCTAAAGTTTTTAGACCATGTTCCGCCGGATATAATTTTTTCAAGTTTGTTGGCGCAAATAAACCCAATCACCAAATGACCCCGTTCATGATTCAATACATATTCAATCTCTTCGCTTGGAACCCTATCCAAATCAAAAAAATTTCCGGCCCTGTCAGGCTCTACTTTGGTTATAAATTTTACTTTAAACTCCTCGGTATTCAACTGTTGCAAAGAATCGAGCCGATAAAGAATTTTGACACCCATATACGCTCTATATGGTGATTCCTTCTTAACCTCCCCTTTAAAAAAGTCCAAAGTTACAAATGGGATATCTCGTTCCCGAAGATGTTGGGCGAAACACTGTGCCGATATCATTAATATTCCAGGGACAGTTGTAAAAAAAAACTTCAACCTCATTGATAACACTAATTCATAATAACTAAGATAAAACAATATTTTTTATAATGCCAAAGCAAGCCTCTTCGCCATAAAATCTACTCACAAACTCTAAGGCCGAGTTTGACAAAGCTAATCTATGGCTTTGATGTTTGCTCAACCTGATCAGTTCATTTAAAAATGTAGTTTCATCGTCAGCAATAATAAAACAAGGTTTTTCATTTCTACGTAGTCCTTTTGCACCGTGGCTCGTAGTTAACAATGGTCGTGAATTAGCGAGAGCTTCTATATTTTTTATCTTTAACCCTGCCCCAAACCTAATAGGGTTAACAACGATATCAATCTCTTCATAAAGAGCATTAGTATCTGTAACATATCCCCTCAGAACAACTTTTTCAGGCAAATCTATGGTTGCTAATCGATGACAAATATTACCAAAAATTAATAGCTCAGGTTTATCCTTGTCTTTCCATTGAGACCAAACATTTGAAAAAAACCAAAGGATGGCGTCGACATTTGGTTCATAATCGCTAGCCACAAAACCTACTTTCTTGACACTTTCTCTAGTTTCTCTTTCCATTACAAGTGGAGGGTGTGGAACAAGAACCATATTTTTTTTATTCATCATCTTCCCAGCAGCTTCGCAATCATGAGGAGTAATAAACATGACATGATCATACAGACTAAAGATCTTGAACTCCTGTTCCGAACTGAGATTAAACATAAAATTGCCAAACCCAAACTCGTTGAAACTTTTGTTACTATCACTAATGATATCATGAGTGTCCAGGATTGTCAAAGTATCGTCTGGAATTGCTTTAAGAAAATATGATAAATGAATGTATTCTATTATACACGCTTTGTAATGCTCATTACTCAAGAGTCTGTTTACTGCATGGATATTTCTGTTTTTGTCATAACTGTCGGTGTTTTCCAGATGAATGATGTGAATACGTTCGTCAAGATTTTTTACGTGGAACAGATGAGACTTATGTCCCAAGAATACAATTGTCACATGGCTTATTCTTGAGAGATAAGATACCAGGGCATTTACTCTCACTTTATTACCTGCATCTTGATGCCAAAAAGGTAAATCTGTGATTAATAAAATCTTAGTCATTGATATATAGCCGTTTATAATCTATCACCCGTCGAAAGAAGTCAATCAACCCATCCACGTGGGTTTGAAATGAGAAAGTTGAACGAAAGTTAACGCTATTATCACCTATAAAATCCATATATTTTATGTCCCTTAACTTTTCACCGAGTTCTGAATACGTGTTGAAAGATAGTCCGACATTTAATTTTTTTACCAGAGCATCAGTAGCCACCGTATGCATTGAATTATCCCTGTGGATCATGGGAATTCCCGCCACAGCCATTGTCGAGATCCTTGCCGGATAATTAAGATCAGACCACTCTGCACGATGTAAGTCTCCGAAATTAGAGCTGTTAAACAAGTGAAGCCAACCTGCGTCGTATTTCGACAGTTCTTCCGACCATGATTTCGGGTGGCAATGAGGGTGCAGATGAATATAACCAGGGGCCTTTTTTTGCGCATCTATAGCCCATCTGGCATATCCACCTCTGATATAATCACCATAAAGATGCAAATGAATTTTCTGTCTATACATAAGCTCAATATCATGCATGCCTATACCAAAAGGCCTACCTACAACAACAGTGTGTACCGACTTATCATTTTGAGAAAGTTTTTGTGAGGAGATTTTGCCGAAATATTCTGCATGTGGCAAATCTCCATCAAGTACATAGGTCAATGCTTCAGTAGGATGTATCTTGGTTCTAAACCATTCACGACTCTCATCATTAATGTAAATTTGCCCATGAGCATACTCATATAATTTCATCAATAAATTCCAAGTGCCTAACTGCCGACAATAAAATGGGCTCTCTTTGAAATGCCAAACAAAAGGAATATGTCTTAATTCAGTGACAACACTATAGACAAATGGCACAGCAGAGTGATTAAGTAAACCGTAAATAAGATCTGGCTTGATCTTCTCGACTTCACCTTGCCAATTGTCTTTAGAAAGATCTGTTATATCTCCAAATGGCAGAGGACCAATAGTGTTGTAAAATGCAGGCTCGTTCATCCACAACCCATATAGCTTATGCCCCTTTTCCTCTAAAGCTAAAATGCGATCTGCATTGTAAGCCAGCTCTCCCACAATTAAAATTACAAGGCCATTTCTTACCTCAATATTTGAATTTCCAACATTAACATAGTCGGAAAATTCGTCAATAAGAGTTCCTGTTAGCGATTGAAATTTGATACGCTCCTTAACATTATAATGACTTTTATAATGGTGTATGCCACCGAAACCATTAAGCTCATTTATAATTCGATGTCTTTGCTTAGGATGTGAAACCCACTCGCAGGAGATCTTTCCGGTGCCATCGAACCTACCCAATTCCATCAATTTTTTCCAATACATCCCGTGAAGGTCGTCAGTAACAATTTCCTTGCGCTCAACCCATTCTGCTTCGGATCGGCGATGCATTACCTGTACCAATTGAAAAGGCAGCCCTGGTATATTACCTTCAGTTGAATATCCACCACTAGAAGATGACGTATCGAGGTATCCGTACTTCATGCCACTATAGGTAGCGATTATCGTATGGTCGGAATTCAATTTAGAAACCATGCTCTCCAAGTGATTTTCAAAATATATATCGTCTGAAGGCAAATAGGCTATATAATCGCCCGAAGCTTTAGATAAACACACATTTAATGAGTGGCCTAAGCCCTTATTTTCGGCATTGGCTAGAAACAAAATCTCGCCACGATTTGCAAGAAATGGGGCCAGTTTATCCTTCAAATCATCAGTTGAACCGTCATTCAAAATAATTAATTCCCAATTCGTATAACTCTGCTGAATCAAACTATTTATCGCTGAAGTAACAAATGAACTGGAATTATATATTGGCATCAGAACAGAGACCTTTTGTTTTTGAACGCGCCTATCCATTAGTATCTTCCTTTGCCAAAAAATTGTTTTCTATCAGATATGCTTTTAGTACCAAATAATCTTTAACATAAAATTGCGAGATTTTAAAAGTAATATTTTCAAATCTAACTATCATGATCTCATTATCGGTGCTACTTCTTGTGAATAATCTCTTTATCTCAATCGAATGGGCGCCCCTAACCACCATTTTAGTCGTAAAAAAATTAGATATCTCAATAATATTTTCATCTACAATTTTTATGGCAAGCCATTTTCTCGCTACTTCTTCCCAAATGATAAATGTCGATAGTATTAAAAATACTATCGACAACAAAACTTTCATTGGTGAGAAAGCGAAAATAAAATGTCCCATGCTCGATTTTCCAGTCACGCTCAACATGATCGGCAGTGAAATACACCCTGCAAGAAGTAACAGTACCAATATTACTCGATAATAGATCAGCCGAAATTTGAGTTGTTGAATTTTCATACTATGGTTGGTTGCTCATCTCATATAACGTAATTCCGATACTTATGCCGTTGGCAATTAAACCGACAGGTCCGGGAACAAAACTTAATCCACCTAAAAGGGCTTTACCCGCATCGTAAACATCCTGACTAGTGATGTTACCATCACTGATAGCAATAACAGCTTTAACACCATTATAGATAGCGCCGACAGCTACTACCTTACTCAGTCCGGTTTTTCCAATTGACTCCATCATACCAGTTATTGGTTGTCCGCCAGTACTGGTGATCAATTGGTTAATCGCAGCATGCTGAAGGGTTTGAAGTGAATTGGCCAGACTAGTGCTTGTAGCGATCTTGTCTGCCATGTCATCATATTTCGAATCCATCCAGGCAGCCGCTAACTCGTAAAAACTCGGTGTTGTTCCACCGCCCGTATAACCGCCGCCTGTATAACCTCCACCGGTATATCCACCACTACCGCCGCCGGTACCTGGAGTTGGCCACCAGATTGGAGGATACCCACCGCCCCCGGTTCCACCTCCCGAGTAGCTTCCGTAATTGCCACCTCCATAAATCGGCACTTCCGGTAAATAGATCTCATAATCATATCCTCCATAGTCTCCGTATCCTCCAGACCCTCCATCGCCATACCCACCATCATAACCACCTTTAAGTCCACGTGAATACTCAATGTCGAGAAGCTCCATCTCTTCCCCTAACTGTTCTAAATTAAGCTTTAACTTTTTCATACTTTGGTTTTAAACTATTTGTTAATAATTGGTTTTCAAAAACTTTCAAAACAACTTTTAAAGCAATAAGCGTAAAATGGGTACTATTCAAATCCAAATGCTCTTTCACGATTCCGCAGGTATCCAGAAATATACCTGTGAAATTGTTGTTATCATTGTCCCATTTTTCAAATGTCTCAATCCAAGGATGCAAATCTTCTAAGTCTTCTGCACAGGACCGGTTTTTGATATTTTTATACCAGAGATTAAGTTGTCGTTTATTTGCTGTATAAACATTGTTCGATTTCAATTCTATTAGTGAGGTTCTACCTTGCCCGATTGCATCAATAATTGTGTTTAAATTGGCAATGACTTCATATTGCGACTTATTAGTAAATAGAATCATTGCCGTCAAAAGCTGCAGTTGAATAAACAGTACAAATTTGTTCTCAGTAGTCAGTTTTTTATTACTGAAAAATTTGATAATAATCTTTGATAGCGCAACTCTTATTCCCGATAACACCTCGCGTGGTATATTTTCCGTGAACCCGGGGTAATCCTCATACACTCCAAAAAAAATATTATTGTTTGGGAAATCAATAAATAAGGAGTTTAGTGGAAAAATCAATTTGACATCGGGTGATGGCTTTTTTACCATAAATTTTTTTACACTTTCACTGAAGGTAGATACATACCCATCCTGCAAAATTGGCGAACTGATACGAACGTGGTAACCCTGATCACAAGAAAAATGAATGAATGCATCATTAAACAATTCAGGAAATAGGTTGCTAATCTTATTTAAATAACCAATCAACTTATGGCTATCCTCCCTGGAATAGAATATTGATATCCGCTGAAAATCGAATTGAATATTTTTCATGTCATAATGTATATGTTACGTATTTACCTTTACCATATCCCCCATCATTTACTTTAAACCTTTTATTCATTAAATTTTCATCCATAATATTTCTATTGCTTATTTGATTGTAAAAGAACAATGTAACCTCCAACAATCCTGGATTTGTGATTTTATAAAAAAGGTGCTGCTCCTTAGTTTGGTAAACATCATTTTTAAATCTTTTAATTATTGTATTGTTATTGGAAAAGTTCAGATACAAGGATTTTGAAGATTCTGTCCACGTTCCTTCAATCCATTTGTGCTCTTGGATAGAAAATTTGAAATGCTTATTTAAAGGCAAAGGATTACGGCATCGTTCAATCGCAGCCTTAATATGATTATTAATAATATGGGCCCTGGAATATGTTCCGTTTTTAAAACGCAAAATAAGTTCGGAACAGTACGGATTTTCGTATCGAATCAAAACGTCATAATGACTTTTCCCACCGGGAAAGTTAGTCATCCGAGTGGCGTTGGAATGCTTTACTGCACTTAAAAAGTGTTTTGATATCTGCAATTTCCTAAGACCCAATCCCTCCAGTCTGTTTGCCAAATCAAAATCATCAAAACCATAGTGTTTCATTCGTTCGTCGTAGCCATTTACATTCTGAAAATCTTCTCTACGCACACATATTCGTCCCAAGACATCATTATTAACGTGTTTGATATTATGAGTCGTTAAAAAAATGGCTCCATTAAAATGAAACATACGTTGAACATAAGCCGCAAAGCCTTTACCCGTGAAGTTATCAGCATCAATATTACAGAGGATATCGCCAGATGCAAGGTTAAATGCCATGTTCCGGGAATGTGACATATTGTAATGTAAAGGATCGTTTGTGCGAAATATCTTAACTCTACCTGATTCGATTTCAGTTCTGAAGTTTCTATATAACGGGTTGAATATTTCCTGTGATGAATTATAATCCAGAATGATGAACTCCAAATCATCATAGTCAATATTATCAATAATATTTTGTGATAATGTTTGTAGCAGATGAGGCAGTCTATCCATTACTGTCGTACAAAAAGAAATCTTGCAAGGTTTCATGAGAGGTTAATTAAATGAAAGCTTAAAGTATATTTTTTTTTGTAATTATAAGTAAATTCAATAATTTCACAAAATAAAAAATAAAAAATCTTATGATTACGCTCCAACGCTTTCCCGTTGACCGGCAATTCGACATGATGGATTGTGGTCCTGCTTGTTTAAAAAGCATTGCAAAATATTATGGAAAATTTTACTCCTTACAATTTCTTCGAGATAAATGCGGAATATCAAAAGAAGGGGTGTCTTTTCTTGATTTAAGTTTTGCAGCTGAAAGCATTGGACTTAAAACACTTTGTTTTAAAGCTACCTTCGAAGACTTAAGATTGAAGGTTCCTCTACCGTGTGTTATACATTGGGCCGATAGTCATTTTGTGGTAGTTCACAAAATCAAGGGAAATAGAGTATACATATCGGATCCTGCGAAAGGATTAGTTACATATTCAAGTCGTGAATTTCAAGACTGCTGGATAAAAAAAAATGAGAATATTGAAAAAGGAGTGATCCTGGCAGTTGAACCTCAGGCAGACTTCATACTGCGTCAGGAAAGTGAGAGATTGAATCGCAAAAAAACATTCGAAAATATTATCTCATACTTTAGACCCTACAGTAAGAATTTCTTGAACCTTTTTTTGGTAATGCTAATCGTAACAGTTATGCAGGGATTGCTACCTTTCATTTCCAAAGCAGTAATTGATATAGGAATCCAGCGCCACGATGTTGATTTTATAAATATAGTTCTGATTGCAAATATCGCGATCATTCTAAGTATTACGCTATCTAATGCTGTCAGGGACTGGATTTTAATTCATATCACATCAAGAATCAACATAGCGTTAATTTCAGACTATCTGATGAAATTAATGAAACTGCCAATAACCTTCTTTGAATCAAAAATGACAGGTGATATTTTGCAACGAGCAAATGATCACGAGCGAATAAGAAGTTTCATTATGAATAATTCAATAAATCTCATTTTCTCGAGTTTGACTTTTGTTGTTTTCGCCGTAGTACTTTGGATATATAATCCTACGATTTTCTGGCTTTTCACAGGAGGCAGCTTGCTCTATTCAGTCTGGGTATTGGGATTTATGAGCATCCGAAAAAAGCTCGACTGGAATTATTTCGAATTGGTGTCAAGAAATCAGAGCTATTGGGTTGAAACAATAGAAGGAATGCAGGATATAAAGATTAATAACTATGAAAAAGCGAAAAGGTGGAAGTGGGAAAATATACAAGCTCGGTTGTATAAAGTAAATTTACGGAATCTGCGCATAAACAATCTGCAAAATTTAGGAGCTCAATTTATCGATAGCGTTAAAAACCTTGTCATTACTTTTTATTGTGCAAAAGCCGTAATTAATGGTGAGATTACTTTTGGAGTAATGATATCAACCCAATTCATTATTGGTATGCTAAGCGGTCCCATCCAGCAATTCGTACAATTTATAATTTCTGCCCAATTCGCTCATCTCAGTTTTCTTAGGCTAAATGAAATTCATGAGCTTGACGAAGAAGAGGACTTATCAGGAGATAACAACTTTGAATTACCAACCAGCAAAGACCTTAACCTAAAACAGGTTTTTTTTCAATATACGCAAACAGCACCCGTGGTAATAAAAGGTATAAATCTGACCATTCCAGAAGGCAAGGTTACTGCTATTGTAGGTGACAGTGGTAGTGGGAAATCTACCCTCTTGAAGTTACTACTCCGTCTTTACAAGCCATCTTTTGGTGAGATACAGCTCGGAGATATGAATGTGAACAATATAAGTCTCAGACAATGGAGAGATAAAATTGGTGTGGTCATGCAAGATGGGAAGATCTTCAATGATACTATCTTAAATAACATTGTGCTGGATGCCGAAAAAATTGATTATGAGATGTTGCGTCATGCGGTTGATACAGCAAATATTTCAAAGGAAATAGAGCAATTGCCGCTTGGCTACAAAACTGTAATGGGTGAGATGGGAAGAGGATTAAGTGGCGGGCAAAAACAGCGCGTGCTTATTGCAAGAGCATTATACAAAAATCCAGACTTTTTGTTTTTCGACGAAGCCACCAATTCTCTTGATACAATTAACGAGCAGAAAATAATCTCCGCCCTAGAGAATGTGTTTAAAGGCAGGACTGTAATTGTGGTGGCGCACCGACTTAGTACCATACGCAAAGCTGACCAAATAGTTGTCATGAAAGATGGAAATGTAATTGAAATTGGCAATCATGAACATTTGATGCGCCTAAAGGGAAGATATTATCAACTTGTTTCCTCCCAAACGGACATTATTTCGACTGTGGAGAGTGGTATAGAAAATCTGGAGACATCCCAAAGCAAAGAGGAAATTACAAACAATCTTGCTGAAACATTGAAAGATGTCATAAATACAAATGCATTTAAAATATAAACCATGCCAAATATAGATTTAAAAAATGCGGAACGTACTGAGGAAGTACAAGAGATAATTGGCAGAATGCCAAACAGATTTGGAATCAAGATCACCATTTTCGTAGTTCTTATAATGATTATTTTTTGTTCTTTCGGGTGGATCATTAAGTATCCTGACGTGGTCACGGGAGAAATAGTTATAAATGCAGAGAGCTCACCCATTAAACTTGTAGCAAACTCTTCCGGAAGAATTAACCTCCTAAATTCAAAGGATATGATGGATGTACAGCCTGGATCCTACATAGCTGTGATCCAGAACTCGGCAAATTATTCAGATGTGTTAACAATTAAATCTATCTTAGTTAATTTTAAGGGCGATGGGTCAAACAATGAACAAATTTTAAAAATACTACCTAGAAATGTCTCGTTAGGCGAACTCAACATTAAATATTTCACCTTCGTGAATTCCTTATCACAGTTCGTAGAATACCGTGTTGATAATAGCTATAATAAACAAAATAAGATTCTTCAAAAGTTATTGGATGAATATCGCAGAATTCTAGATATTTCAAAAACTCGATCAGACATGAGCGGACAAAATTTATCTATTATGAATAAGCTTCACAATATCGATACAGGATTGTTAAGTAAAAAAGTTTTATCACAATTAGAGAAGGACAGATCTCAGATAAACCTGATAGCTGCCCAAGAAGGACATCAAAATATGTTAAAAGATGTTTCGTTGACTACGGCACAATTGCAACAAACTCAAAGTCAGCTGGAGCAAAACATCTTGCAGCAGAGACAGAAGGAATCCCAGTTGACATTAGATCTTTTAACGTCATTTGCAGAACTGGAGGACAACATCAAAGCTTGGGAGCACAAATATGTTTTCAAAGCTCCTATGACTGGGAAGCTTCAATTTTTAAAGTTCTGGAACACCGATCAGTTTATTCAAAATGGCGAAAGTGCATTTACCGTCGTTCCGTCAAAAAATCACATTATCGGACAAATGACATTACTTGCATCTGGTGCAGGCAAAGTTAAAAAAGGTCAGGAAGTGATTATCAAACTGGACAATTACCCATACATGGAGTATGGCAGCATCAAGGGTCGAGTGTCGTCGATTTCGCTGACGACAAACCCTATTTCAACTAAAGAAGGCATGAAAGACACCTATCTAGTGTCTGTTGATTTACCTGACAGACTAAAAACTAATTATGGATCCGAGTTAGATTTTAGATTTGAAATTAAGGGAACAGGTGATATTGTAGCAAATCAGCGTAAGTTAATAGAAAGGCTATTTGACAATTTACGCTATAAAGTTAACGAATAAGCTAATGTACACATATGATTACGTCATCATCGGGTCGGGCCTGTTCGGAGCAGTATTCGCTCATGAGATGAATAAGGTAGGAAGAAAATGCATAGTTATTGAAAAACGAAACCATATAGGTGGGAATATTTACACCCATAAAACCGAAGGGATAAATATTCATAAATATGGCGCTCACATTTTTCATACTGATGATAAAGCGGTATGGGATTACGTCTCACAGTTTACATCATTCAATAACTTCATAAATTCCCCTCTCGCTAATTACAACGGCAAACTTTTCAATTTACCGTTTAATATGAATACTTTCTATCAACTATGGGGTACCATAACGCCAGCGGAGGCAAAGTACAAAATAGCCCAGGAAACCAAAGCTTACAGGCTTGCCCAACCTAAAAACCTAGAAGAACACGCGCTAGCAAGCGTAGGTCTTGAAATATATCTAAAGTTTATAAAGGCATATACTGAAAAACAATGGGGTATGAGTCCTACCCGTTTACCAGCTTCTATATTAAAGCGTATACCAATACGTTTTACCTACGATAATAATTATTTTAAACACAGATATCAAGGTATCCCCGTGGGTGGTTATACTTCCATAATCTCGAAATTGCTCGATGGAATCGAAACCAAATTGAATACAGACTTTCACGCTAGCCCGGATGAATTTAGGTCGTTAGGTAGAAAACTGATTTTTTCGGGAAAAATAGATGAATATTACAATTACAGATTTGGTGCGCTGGATTATCGAAGTCTTCGTTTCGAAGAAGAAACTCTTGACATCGAAAACTTTCAAGGGAATGCTGTGGTAAATTATACCGGAGACAACCACCAATTTACGCGCATCTACGAACACAAACATTTTGAATTTGGGACGCAGGGGAAAACAGTCATAACAAGAGAATACCCCATCAAATACACCCGTGATGTAGAGCCCTACTACCCTATAAATGACGTCCTAAACAATGACACTTATAACAGATATAAAAAACTGGCCCAAACAGACGGGAAAGTTATCTTCGGGGGTAGATTGGGGGATTACAAGTATTACGACATGCACCAGGTAATCGGTTCCGCCCTAAGTAAGTCAAAAAAAGAGATTCTTGCAACAAAACATATATATGAAAAATGAAATCGTCGTTGTCATCGCTTGGCATGATGAATCCGATCCAGAAAAAATCGCCTGCTTCTTAGAAAATAAAAGGTCTTTTGAACTTCATAATCCAAGTACCAAAATCTACGTTGCAAAAAATCCATTTCTTGAAAATGATGTGGCATGGCTATCCTCTGATCTTTCCATTTTTACATGGTATAGATTAAACCGGTCGTCTATATCGTCAAAAAGATTTCTTTTAATTGAGTGGGATTGCTGGTGCGATGTGTCTTTGGAATCATATTTTTCTTTTGCCTGGGACCAAGATATCGTTGGACCATGTGTAAAATATCCTGAGCGAGATGACTGGTATTGGTTCAGTA
The DNA here is from genome assembly GCF_000170795.1 of Pedobacter sp. BAL39. Lineage (GTDB taxonomy): Bacteria > Bacteroidota > Bacteroidia > Sphingobacteriales > Sphingobacteriaceae > Pedobacter. Next base: position 196,367 of record NZ_ABCM01000003.1, on the reverse strand, counting down.
AAATCAATGATTTACCGGCTCCTATTCGAATGTATGCAACAGGGATAGTTCCATTTTGCGGTATTTTAGTTTCAGAAATGGCAATGAACATGATCTGTGATGAGATTCTTAAAGCTGAATATGCTGGATTAAATAGCGAATTAAGGTTCGCAACGATAGCTACGGCACTGGGATTAGATCCTGTTCCGAATCCCGTTGCCTCTCGCAGTTTAACATGGCGAAAAAACATTCCGTTTGATCATAAATACCGTGGTCTCCATCACCCTAGAAAGCGACTAATAGAAAGTAGATTGATGGAGGAAATTTCCAGTTTAGAGACCTTAGACAAGGATAGCTTTCCAAGGATCATACATCAGACTTGGCCTACTAAAGACCTTCCATCATATTTTGTTACATTATCCAATACATGGAAAGACAGCCATCCCGAATGGAAATATGTTCTATGGACGGATGATATGAATAAAGAATTTATCAGTAAATTTTACCCGGAGTTTCTGGATCAGTATAACTCTTATCAAGTGGAAATAGAAAGAGTCGATGCCGTGCGCTATTTTATACTAATGCATTTCGGGGGCGTTTTTATCGATATGGACTTTGAATGCTTGAAAAACATAGATGATCTTATACAGGACGCGGAATGTTTTTTTTCAGTCGAACCTGATGCGCATTGCGAAAAATTTAATAAGCAGAAAATCTTGTGCAATGCCTTTATGGGCTGTAAACCCGGGAATATCTTTTTTAAGAGTCTTTGTCAATCCTTAGAGTTTACCTGGAATTATAAAAAATCTATAGAGGTCACATTAGAGAATGCAGGTCCTTTTGCATTGACTAAAATATATGATGCCTATATTCATAAAAGCACCATCAAAATAATTGAATCTGAAAAAGTTTATCCTCTTACCGCTAAAGAGGCACGAATGGCAATTAAGGGCGAAATTTCTGAAGACTTACAAATGAAAGTTGAAAAAGCATATGCCGTACATTATTTTTTAGGAACCTGGTACACTCAAGAAAAATATTTGATAAAATAACAGTTTAATTGGAATTCATCCATCAAGGAGAGCCAGACGTGAAAGGTGAGTTTCGGCATTAAATAATTTACTGAACGATGTAATATTCACCGCTAGTCGGGAGATGCAAATCTTACTAAGATCAAGAACTTCAGTCCCTATTTAATATAAACCTACACCTCTAGTAATTGCGGTAACTGCAACAATAGGGATAAAAACCCATCACTTTAAATTTGAATTATCCAAAACCAAGTTATTACTAGCACTGTTACACAATAGCACCTAAATCATGCTATGAAAACAAGTTTTTACGTCGTTGGAATAGGCGCTTCTGCTGGCGGCCTGCTTCCTTTATATGAATTTTTTGACCACATTCCGAGCGATATTAATGCAGCATTTGTGGTAACTACCCATCTGGACCGGGACAGGTTTAGTATACTGGCAGAATTGCTTTCTACGCATAGCGGGCTCCACGTTGCACGAGTGGAACAGGATGTAGAAATACAGCCAGGAAACATCTACGTACTCACAGAAAATACTTCTATAACCACAGATAATGGATGGATTAAGGTGGTGACCCGCGATCAAAACATTATTAATTCTTCGGTAGACATCTTCTTCAAATCCCTGGCTACAGACTTCAAGGAAAAGGCGATAGGAATCGTACTTTCTGGAGGTGGGGAGGACGGCCTTGCCGGCGCGTTGAAAATGAATGAATTCGGTGGAATTGTAATGGCGCAAACCCTGATCACAGCTAAAGCCCATGGGATGCCGGGAGCAATTATCGATCGCGATCACCCCATTGAAGTATTAAGTCCTGATAAACTTGCTGAAAAGATTGTGGAACTATGCGGTGTTATTGTCCAATAAGTACGTATTAGTAAGCTGATAACCTTTAGGTAATGACTATTAAATTGTAACTATATATCCTCTAATTTTGCTGACAACAAAAAATAGGATGTATAATTAATTTAAAAATCATGTCATTAGAAACCTTAAAAATCAAAGAAGAACTTAGAGACTTAATAGACGCGTATGCTTATTTAAGTGATGAAAAAAAAATCTCCGAAGTAATGGGACTGTTTACGCCTGATGTCACCTACAAAGTTTACATGGGAGACTTTCTGGCGGCAAATGTCTCGGGAACAGAAAACATGGAAAAGGAATTTCTCGGCCACGCCTCCCTCGTAAAAACCTATTTTACGATGAATGGACAGCATACGGTAAAAATAAATGGAGATACCGCTAAGGGTGTTTCGTTTTCCCAGATTAAGATGATCAGGGAATCAGGAGACGGTGACGTACTAACTGATTATAGTGTTAAATATGACGACAAGTATGTATTGAGGGATGAGCAATGGTTGATAAAAGAGCGGATCGCTTACTTCATCATTGTGGAGGAACGGGCACTTAAGCGTTAATATTCGGTCATCAAAAAAAGGCAGGTGAATCGTTGATCGATCATACCTGCCTTTTGATTCTTTATAAATTTGAAGATCTTTCACTCCTGATCTTTTCACGATGCTGCATGCCCCATTCTGTCATTGCCCCAACCACCTTTTCAAGGGTATGGCTATAGGGATGCAATTGATATTCGATAGTGACCGGATATCCTGCAGTAACCGTTCTTACGATAAAGCCATTCATTTCCAGCTCCTTCAATTCACTCGACAACACTCTGGCTGAAATCCCGGTTACTTGTTTCTGCAGATCAGTAAACCTGTTGTTCCCTCTTGCCATCGCAATGATGATCATCAGCTTCCATTTGCCACCAATGGCATATAGCGCATCTGATACCGCGTTAAGCACTTTCGTACAATCTTCAGTGAAAGCTTTGTTTGCTGGTTGCCCCTCTGTATGTTCCATATAATGATGCGGATATGATCTGATCACCTTTTGCCAACAGGTAATAAATTGTTAGCAAAGATAAACCAATTTTAACAATGGACGATACAAAGATCAAAGTGCATCAGCTTGCCGGATATTATTCGTAGAATGAAACCTGTCCCGTTTCCACGTCATAGAGCGCACCAATAATTTTGATAGTGCCTTGCTCTTCCAATTCCGCGATGATAGGGCTCTCACGTCTGATGCGGTCGATGGTAAGCGTGACGTGAATATCAATTACCTTATTCACAAATTCCACATTTGTTCCCGTGCGGTTGTCAGTGACGGATTTTTCTTTTGCAATTGCTGGCTGGATCTTGTTGAGCAACGTAGTTAGATTACCGAGTTCAACATGGTTACAGGCACCAACAATAGCTCCACATTTGGTATGACCAAGGACGACAATAATTTTTGTTCCGACGACCTTGGTGCCAAATTCCATGCTTCCTAAAATGTCTTCGTTTAGTATATTTCCGGCGATACGGATACTGAATACATCGCCCAGCCCCTGGTCAAATATCAGCTCTGCAGAAGTCCGGCTATCAATACAGCTTAAAATCGTTGCAAAAGGAAACTGTCCTGCCGAGGTTTCATTTACCTGTTGCAGGAGGTTTCGGTTGGCTTTCAAGTTATTGACAAACCTCTGGTTACCTTCCTTTAAAATTTCCAGGGCGGTATCAGGATTTAAGTTGTTTTGTGTTTCTTTTGAATGTGTACGCATATTTTCTTGATATGATGATGGTCACTAAAACTACAAAAAAACGGCCAAAGTAGTTTTATGAAGTTTAAGTGCTTTCCTCATTTTTTAGATGCGCTCTTCGTTCTTTATGCCCTTCAGCAGGGCGTAAATTGCCATTGCATGACCGTGTCCCAGGTCAAAATCATCTTTCAACCATTTGGTAATGTCGCCAGCTTTAGCGGTTAAAACTCCGTTATCGGTAAATCCTTTATCCGCAGCTAAAGCCCTGAAATCAGCAGGTGTTTTACCGGTTTTTTCGTTAATTGTTTTTAAGTATCCTTGAAACGACATCAGCAATTAATTTTAAACAAAATTAGGCATAAACCTGATTCCGTGAGCAATAAAATGCGACAAAACGGATAGGCAGATGCGACAATATTAAACTACGGAAATCCCGTAAATTAGACGATGAGCTGTCGAATTTTAACCTCCAGTTCGTTCATGTCGAAGGGTTTATCGATGTAATCATCTGCTCCTGCATTTTCGGCAATGGATCTCCCTTCAGAACTTGCAGAGTACATGATCACCGGCAACTTATTGAACTGCACATCGGCTTTGATATTTTTCAATACCTGGTCGCCGGATAATAAAGGCATCCAGATATCCAGCAGCAAAAGATCAGGTTTTTCTTGTTGTAGTCCTTGTAAGACATTCAGACTATTGGCCTGCGTGATTACGTCAAAGCCATATTCATCCATAATCATTTCCATCATCTCTAAAATCCCTGCATCATCGTCACAGATCATGATCTTTTTAGGCATGGTCAACCTCCCTTCCATCCTGGTCTACCGGCAGCGTAAATGAAAACACGGACCCTTTGCCCAGTTCACTTTCCACCCAAAAAGAGCCATTATGATTTTTGATGATCTGATCACAGATATACAGTCCGATGCCCATCCCAGGGAAATTTTTCTGGATTGCCCCAACCCTATAAAACCGCTCGAAAATTTTCTTGCGCTCATCCTCTTTAATCCCCATTCCGAAATCTTTGACAGATACCTTGATAAAATTACTCACCCTGGACACGTAGACTTCCACTTCATCAGCATCGGGAGCATACTTGATCCCATTGCTGATCAGGTTGGTCAATACCTGGGTTAAGTGCGACTCATCACCAAAATATTGGGTCCCAGCCTTGCCTTTCAAGCTAATCTGATATTTGGGTGTCGCCGTTTGAATCCCCTCAACCGCTTCAGCTACCATTTTATCAAAGTCAAAAAGATCTTTATGTAGTTCTATATTTCCAGACTGGATCCGCGACACGTCCAGCAGCTCAGTGAGCAACTGGTTTAACCGCTCTACATACATTTCGGTCTTGCCCACTACAGATCTGAATTTATCCGAAGCCTGCTCTGGCATCAGACGTTGCATCATCTGCACATAGCCCACAACGGTGGTCAATGGTGTTTTCAGCTCATGACTGGCGATAGAAAGAAAATCATCTTTTCGCTGTTCAATATTTCGACGTTCAGTAATGTCTTCAATGGCCAGCAGGATCCTGTCTTTGAACTTTCCTTCCAGCTCCACACGATGCGCATTCAGCAACATCAGTTTACGGCCAATGTGAGGGAACTCATGCTCCACTTCGTAATCCAATACCGGGTTGTTGGTTGGAAGAATATCCTCCATCATTTTCTTCAGCTCCGGGATGTTCCATTGCCCGTTCCCCAGTTCATAAAGTAATCTGCCCTTGGTCTCGTTAATGCTTACTTTAAAAGTGCTCAGGAAGTGGTTATTTACGCTCAACACTTTATACTCTTTATCCATCACAATCAGACTCTCGCGAATGGTCTCCACGATGCTCGACAGGTATTCTTCACTTTCCCGGAGCATATTTGTACGGTCAATCACCGTTTGCTCTGTTTCCCGATAATTCTGCTCCAGATCCTGCTCTGCCTTCACGCGCGCTGAGACATCATTTTGTATTCCAATAAAGTTTGTGACTTCACCACTTTCGTTCTTTACTGCCGAAAGATAAAGTTCGTTATGGAACAGCACTCCGGTTTTGGTGTAATTTCGGACCTGTACTACGCAATTTTCGCCCGCGTCAATTGCAGCTCTGATGTCAAAACGAGCTTGCTGACTACGGTCACTGCTCTGCAGAAACCTGCAATTGCGGCCAATGATCTCGTCCCGGCTATAACCAGACAACTGTTCAAAAGCAGGATTGCAGTAGATGATTGGATTATCCGGCAATAAGTTGTCGGTGATTACAACCCCGGTATTCGCAGCTTCCAGCACCTTGACCAGCAAAGCAGGATCCGGATTGTTGTGTTTAATGGCAAAGGACATAAAGAAATTTTGAATAATAAACCCAAATACAATAGGTTTTGTTTAAGACAAAAATCAAAATGCTGTACAAAGAATACACATCTTATCTCCATCGCCTGATCATCCCACCTATATATTTCAATTACTTCGCCTAAATACGAAATAGAAAATCTATTGGATTTCCATACACTAAATGTCTCTAAATTCCTTGCTTCTTAAAGTGAATCAATCATATTCCTGTTTTTTCAAAACAGATCGTGTAAAACATTGTTGGCTAGAAAACTATAACTGAACTTTTGATAGACCAATATAAAGCTGATGCAGAATCTAGGAGAAGGGGCTATTAGTGCCCATGCTGAAAATCAACAAGTACTTAACCTGCTTCCCATCCCAATTGCAATATTGAGTGGCATGGAGCACCACATTACATTCGCGAATGATGCCATGTTCGAATTCTGGCGTAGGGACAGATCAGAAGAAACCATTGGAAGACCTGTACAGGTAGCTTTTCCAGAGCTCGATTCCAATTATTTAAGGCAACTCGGACAAGTCATGCAAACTGGGATTACCTCAAAAAATGAAGAAGTTCTGCTAACGTTAAATGACCGGCATGGCCAGCCCTATTCTATCTACATCGACTATACCTATCAGCCGATATTGGATGTGGATTCAAAAGTAACAGGCGTGCTGGTTACCGCCCAGGACATCAGTCATAAAGTTTCGGCTAAAAAAGCCTTACAGGAAGCTTCCGCACAGCTGGAGAATGCGAATTGCGCGTTGAAAGCAAGTAATGAGGAATGTATGATGGCGATAGAAACGGCAAAGCTCGGCACCTGGAAACTTAAATTGGTAAGTCAGGAAATCGAAGCGACGGAACGCGCAGTAGAAATCTGCGGATTGAAGGGGAAAGTAAGTTCATTCAGCGAATTTATAGCTTTAGTTGATCCGGATTACCAGAAAGAAGTTGAAGTGGCTTTCCAGGAATCCGCTGAAAACCAGACCAGCCTTGAGCTGGAATTCCCGTTTTTCGCTACGGGCAATACGCCCGAACGCTGGATCAGGCTGAGTGGCAAACCATCCCAGGGAAGCCAGAACAGCGACAGCACGCTAAGCGGTACGATACTCGACATCACCGATCAGAAGATGGAGGTCATCCGCAAAAACCAGTTCATCGGAATGGTCAGTCACGAGCTGAAAACTCCGCTTACCTCACTCACCGGAATGATCCAGTTGATCGGCAGAAAGGTAAATGCTGAAGCGGATGTCCAGTTGCAAAACATTTTGGAGAAGTCACTGCACCAGGTGAGCAAGATGACACACATGATCAACAGCTTTGTCAACATCTCGCGGCTGGAATCCGGAAAGTTTGAATTGCAACAGACAGAATTTGATATGGAAGAACTTATTGCAGAGTATCTTAGCGAAGCGCAACTCACCTCCCCGCAGCATCAATTCATCCAGCATGACTGTCAGACGGTTAACCTTACTGCTGATCGGCTCAAGATAGGCGCCGTGCTGGCCAATATGGTAAGCAACGCTGTTAAATATTCTCCGCAGGGCAGTCCCATTACCATTTCCTGCAGGAAGCTTGCCGGTCATTTAGAGGTTGCCGTTAAAGATCATGGATGTGGCATCGCAGAAAGCGACAGGAAGCGTGTGTTCGAACGGTTTAGTCACATCCACAATGCGCATGTGATGAACGCTTCCGGTTTTGGCATTGGTCTTTACCTGTGTGCTGAAATCATCAGGCACCACCAGGGAGAAATATGGGTTGACAATAACCCGGACGCAGGATGCACCTTTTATTTCAAGTTGCCTGTGAATACGTGATTTGTCCACCTAATACCGCCTTTAGTCAGTTTTAACGACATTAAATAGACCTACTTTTGTAGTTGAGATATAAATGACCTATGGCTAAAGATGATATAAGATTATTGGCACTTTCCGGGAAAGTAAATGAGGTCGTGATATCGCCGATGACGACATCTTATGCCCACTCTGAAAACGATCCCGATACTTCACGTGCGCACCGTCATGATTACCATTTATTGTTTTTATTAACCGGAGGTTCGGTAGAGATGTATGTGGATGGACAGTTGATTTCGATGGAAAAGTCATCCCTGTTACTCATCAGTCCGTCTCAGGTGCATCACTTCGTAGGGATGAAAGATATATCAGGTTGGGTAATGGCTTTAGACGGCAAAATACTTGACTCTAAAACCAATTCTGTTATCCAGGAGTCTGCAACAAAGATCTCTTTTTTCAAACTCAGCAAGGCTGACCTTGATTTTTTTGGAAATTGCCTGTCCAACGTTTACCATACGATCGAAAAAACAGAACCAGAATTATTTGCTACACAGTTGGTCCGTGCCCTGGCCAATGCTGTTTTCTATAAGATAGCCGACTTACATTGGTCGATCAACAGCGCTGTGGATGAGCGCTATACCCTAAGGCCTGTCCAGATCGTTCAGCAGTTTAAAGCATTGGTAAAAAAACACTTTATCGATTTAAAAAAGCCTTCTGCTTATGCTGCAAAGCTGAACATATCTGTCGCTTATCTAAACGATACGGTTAAAGCAATCACCGGATTCCCTGCTACGTATTTCCTGCAACAGGAGATCATCGGGGAAGCCCAGCGCCAATTGTTATATACATCGAAAAGTGTAAAGGAAGTGGCCTGCGTTCTGGGGTATGATGACTGGAAATACTTCACGCGCCTGTTTTCCAAGATTGCCGGGATGTCTCCAACAACATTCAGAAAAGCAAACTACCTGATTCCTTCAAATTTTGAAAAGATAGTCAAGATTTTCAAGACGGATGTGAATAGCAGTGCAGATTCAACAAAACTGATCAAATACCTTTCGAAAACATTTCCAGACTATAACATCAATTTTGACCTTGATGATCCGGATAAGATCCTTCGAATTGAAGGCCTACGACTTGATTCCCGGAAAATAATTACAGCTATGGACGCGCGGGCATTCCGCTGTGAAGAGATTTGCGATTAAACGATCAGCTCATTTACCAAATTATGAAAAGCAAAAAAATCCTTATTTCGGGTGCCAGCATAACTGGTCCTACCCTAGCTTACTGGCTGAACCGGTACGGCTTTGAAGTGATTGTAGTGGAGAAGTCAGCAGAATTGCGATTAGGAGGCCAGAATATTGACGTCAAAGGACCGGCGAAGGCAGTGGCACAAAAAATGGGCATTGTAGAAGAGATCCGTTCACTAAATACTACCGAAGCAGGAATAAAGTTTGTAGACGCATCAGACCGGATGCTGGCAGAATTCCCTAAAGGAGATTCGATGAGCATGACCCAGGAACTGGAGATCCTTCGTGGTGACCTGGTAAAAACACTATACAACCATACAAAAGATGATGTTTCCTATCGCTTTGGCGACCACATTACCAGTCTGGCCCAAACCGGGGATGTGGTAAATGTAGGTTTTGCATCTGGCAAAAAGGAACGTTTTGACCTGGTCATCTCAACGGAAGGGATCGGCTCGAACACTCGTAAGCTGGCGATCGACAGCCAGGTTAAATTTAAATACCTGGGTTTGCACACGGCTTATCTGACCATTCCTAAAACCGCGACAGATGGCCAATGGGCACGTTGGCACAATGCACCATCGGGCATCGTTTTTATGTTGCGCCCTGACAATTATGGCGAAACGAGGGCCTCTGTAACTTTTCTTGCAGATGAAGACCAGTACAGAGACCTGAACATAGAGGAGCAGAAGAAAGCTTTGATCCAACGTATTACAGGTGCAGGCTGGCAATCGGACCGTATCATCGAGGGCATCGGTCAGACGAAGGATCTATATTTCGACAGAGTTAGCCAGGTTAAGGCTTCCAGCTGGAGTGCGGGCAGGGTTGCCATTGCGGGTGATGCCGCATGGTGTGCCACACCAATTGCTGGGAAGGGAACAGACCTCGCCATGGCGGGTGCTTACATTCTTGCTGGAGAACTGTTTAAAGCCGATCACCATGAGCAGGCATTCGAAGCTTATGAAAAAAAGATGAGGGCTTATGTTGAGGCTTGTCAGAAATTACCACCGGGCATCCCCGGACTAGTCTACCCTACCTCGAAGTTTGGCGTAGCGGTTTTGAATCAGCTGGTGTCTGCCGTTGGAAGTAAACCAGTAAAATGGCTGATCGGCTTGTTTACAGGTAGCAGTAAATCGGCAAAAGATGAAATAGAGCTCCCGGACTACATGAAACAAAAAGCGTCAGACTAAGTTAAAGTATTGTAAATAAGCGCATAGTTACAAAATCAGGCACAGTAATTGTTTTTTATCTAAACCTATCATGAAAACAAAATTGTTCACCGAAAAATTACCTGAAGTTCTGGACTATGCATTAGCCATAGTGATCAGCTCCGTACCTGGATTTGCTGAAGCCGATACCTCTACAAAGCAGCTTTACCAATCCATTACCAAGGAACTGCTTGCCCAGGAATTGAAATCTAAAGGTGAATTTGCACGCAGAAACCTGCGTGTACTTAAAGGGAAGCGCAAAAGACTAAAAGCCACCGCGTAGCATTAATTTTTTTTTATTCTATTGTGTAAAATATAGATGGTGACGACATATATCACCACTATGGCTAAAGGAATGACCACAAATCTATTCCCTGGAAGAAGGTACCAAAGCAGCAATATTGCAACCGTACGAACAAGCGTATGAAATATTCCCACCCAATGGTCAATAATCCAGCTTAATGGAAGCCACATCAACCCGGTTAATATGCCAACAGTTAGAGGTAGCGAGGTATAATTTTCAATAAAAAATGGAATGGCGATGGAATACACCAATATTGCTTGTACCACGGTATAAAAAAATAGCTTGTCAAAGGTGTTCTTAGGTTTATTTTTATCGAGAAAATTTTCGCCTGTCAGTTTGGAGATTCCCATACCTAAGTACACAATTGAACCTGTTGCGACAAACAATACCCAAACAGTAATTTCTTCTGAAAGAAATAATCCTGACATAAGCACAATGAGCCAGGCTATCAATCCTGCTATTGGCGTAGCCAGAAGTTTGCTTTGCTTGAACTCACTTTTTTGTTCTTCAAGTGTCCTGACCTGATGTTCCATACTTTTATAAAATGCTATGAAGATTAAGCAATAACCTAAACTAAGTTAATAAAAAGCTGGAATATTGGGCAAGTATGCGATAGCGACAATCTTCCAATCCCCACAATTATCTCTGATAAATAAACACAATAAATAACATATGTAAAAGTACTTTGAATTACAAAGTTGATTCTTATATTTGTCTAAAATCCAACAACATGACAACATTTATTCAAGGAATAGAACCAAAAAAAACACTTGTCTCCAATCATGTTGGAAGACGCATGCTGGTTTGTGCCATCATCGGCCTGGTACTTATCGGGTATTTTATCATTAGCGCGGGTGAAGGAAACCCCGGCTGGAGCAAATACTGGCGTATAAAGCCTTTAGTCTTAACTCCAGTTCTGTGCGCAATAACAGGGCTATGTTACGACATCACTGGACGACTTCGTGAAATTCCAGGATGGAAAGGCAAATTATTTTTTGCACTTAGTGTCATTGGTTTGATAGCTGGCTTTTGGATGAGTATGATACTGGGACTCAATGGAACAATGTGGGATTGATAACTAAGCCCCTTCAAGCTAACAATTTGATAAATTACGGCCAATAAAGTCTTCCTACAACTTATAATTCAATGTAACTATGACCTGGCGAAGGGGCTTGACGTCGAATAGATTAAATTGCCAGGGGTTCAGATCGGGTTGTAATTTTTCAAGGGCTTTGTTGATGTCTTCCATGATGAAAGTATTTACCCCCTTATTGATGTCTGCGCTCCCTTGTAACTGGTAGGATGTGAGGTCCTCAGATACCTGTATTACTTCATTACGCCGGCTCCTTCTTCTGTAATCATTGATGAAGGTATTTCTCATGATCGTGAAAAGCCAACCTCTTAGATTTGTACCGCTTTTATAAAGATCGCGGTACCGAATTGCTTTGATGATTGTGTCCTGGACAAGATCATTCGCATCTTCCACATCCTTGGTAAATTTCATTGCGAATTGCTCCAGGCAAGCTTGGTGGTTACAAATTTGATTGTCTAACGTGATATTTTCCATAGGTAGATGTATTTAAATATTTTTCATTAGGTATGAAAATATCACAAGTCTTATACCAAAAACAGCATTTGATTACATATGAGCGCTTTTAGGAATTATTTTATATTATTTTGTAATTATTAGACTGCCGCTTTCATTAAACTTCGACGGCGCATGATCTTTTCGATCAGTATTTTCAGTTTATTCTTGTAGTCATCGCGCAGCCATTCTGTATAGTTTTTAGTCACATTTCCTAGACACTTTGCATATTGTTTCACCCTCCAATCAATTTCCCGGTCCAGCTCTGCGGTAAGCGCAAGTGCTTCCGGGATCTCGTTACTGTTGTCTGCACACATCAGTGCATGTTGGCGAATAGAATCCCTGATGACCAATTTTGGCTTAAGGCCCTTTGCTATAGCGTCCTGATGAGCGCCTTGAATGTCAAATGCAATTTCCATGCTGTTCGGAAATTTTGCACGCATATCGGCTGGCAGCTGATGGGCTTCATAACTCGTTTTGGTATGTAAACTTTCATGATAGATTTCCGGATAGGCAAAAACATGCTGCCAGTCTATTGGCGCATGCCACTCACCAAAACGGTCGATGTTATTGCCCAGATCAATCACTGTAAAAGTTTTCTTCTGCGGCAGGCTGCGCGAGCCGCGACCGATCATCTGGTGGTAAAGCGTCAATGAGGTTGTAGCACGGTTCAGTATTACCGTTTGTATCGTCGGTTCATCAAAACCAGTCGTAAGAATGGAAACAGATGTCAGGATTGCCCCTTTTGTTTTTTTTAGCCAGAGGAGGATTTCTTTCCTTTCATCAGGAGGCGTCTGGTTGTCCAGATGTCGGATTGGATAGCCCAGGTTGGTAAACACCTCCAGTACTTTCCGGGAGGTAAAAATACCGTTGTTGAATATTAAGGTTCTTTTATTTTTTGAATGTTGCTCATAAGCATGTACCAGCAGATCCAGCATCAACTGGCTACTGTACAATTCGTCGGAGCTACCCACAGTAAAATCGCCTTGCTGCCCTGTCTTCAAGGTATTCAGCTCCACGTCGTAACGCCAGGTTTTTGGCTTTGCCAGGAAACCCTGTTCGATTAGCGAATCGATGCCTGCACCGATGATCAGTTCGTCATAATTCCTGTTCATGGGGAGATTGATGTCTGAACTGAAAGGTGTGGCCGTAACGCCGATGATATCGGCATTTTTGAATTTGCCAAGCAACTTATGAAAGGAATTGTGATGTGCTTCGTCCACAATGATCAATCCTACGCGATCCACATCGATCAGGCCGTCTTTAATCCTGTTCTTCAAGGTTTCTACCATGGCCACGTAACATGGGCGGTCATCATTCCTGCTGAACTTCTTAAAGCTGCTGTCGATGATTTTATTTCGTATGCCCGTCATTTTTAACGCGGCAGATGTCTGCCTGCACAGTTCGGTACGGTGCGTAAGGACAATTACCTTTTTCCGATATTTTTCTATGAAACGTTTAGCGATTTCAGAAAATACAACAGTTTTTCCGCCACCAGTGGGCAGTTGGTAAAGTAGCCGGTGTGATCCCTGCTGCTCCAGTTTTTCGAAGATCGTGACAATGTCCTTCTCCTGATAATAATACAACTTTCTAATTTTCTGCCGCTCTTGCATACCCATGTGACGTTTTGCATATGACACCGGAAATACAGTTTTTGTTTTACGTATGATAGCTTTCCGTATTTTTACTTCCACTGGGATTATCAGTATTGCTAAACGTATGTTGCCAGTTTTTGTCCGGACAAAGATTCGATTAACTCCTTGGGAGGAGACCGCTTCAGAAATGTCAAAGACCCAAAAGTTGAGCAGATTGAAAGTCTGACAATTGCAATATCTGTTTGCATTAGCTTTTAGTAATATACCTTTTAGTATATTTACAAAATAATCAGAAGAAGATCATGTTGACAAAAGCAGAGAAGACCAAACAATTTATATTGGATACCGCTGTTCCCCTGTATAATGAAAAGGGAATTTCCGGGGTGAGCATTGATGATGTGCTGGCTGCTACAAAACTGACAAAGGGTTGTCTGTATGGACACTTCGAAAACAAGGATGACCTCTCAGATCAGGTAATTGAACTTGCCTTGAAAACGCTGACAAACAAGGTGCGTCTGGCTGTTTCTAAAGGTAAATCGGCAAAAGGAAAAATCTTTGCCTTTATGGACTTCTATAAAGACCCGCTCCACCCCTACATTCCAGGTGGATGCCCGATATTTAATACTGCTGTGGAGGCAGATGACAATTATCCTGAGATGAAGCAAAAAGTGGCGAAGGTATTCAGAGCCGGTCAGGAAGAGCTGAGGGGCCTGCTACTGGAGGGAATTGCGAACGGAGAATTTTCATCTGCCCTTGATCCTACTGTCTTTGCCTTTAAGATGGTCGCTGCAATAGAGGGTGGCATTGTCATGTGCAGAACAATGGGCACAGGAAAACCGATGTTAAGTTTAATCAAGAATCTAAAGGAAGAACTAGAGCGATACACGGATTAATTTTTTTACCACAAAATAGACTAAAAGGTATATTAAATACAAAAAAAGACAAATATGAAAACAACAGGAAACACCGTATTTATCAGTGGAGGAAGCGCTGGAATTGGTTTTGCAATTGCCGAGAAATTAAACGAGGCAGGCAATAAAGTGATCATCAATGGACGTAGCGAGGAACGCCTGCAAAAAGCACTCAAAGAGCTGAATGGCAGCTTCGGGATTCAGGGCGACCTTTCAATAGCATCTGAAAGAGTTCGCATTGCAAAAGAACTGCAATCAAAATATCCGGAATTAAACATGATTATCAACAATGCCGGAGCTGCTTTTATGAATGACCTGAGTGACAATGGTAATAATGTTGCCGAAAAAGCTTACCAGGAGATGAACACCAATTACATTAGCGTAATAGATTTTAGTGCGCTACTTTTACCGCAGCTACTGAAACAGGAAGATGCGGCGATTGTCAACATCTCTTCAATCGCGGCTTACAGAGGAAATAAATATCTGCCTACTTACTCCGCAAGTAAAGCCGCCCTTCACAGCTACACCCAGGGTTTAAGAGATACGTTTGCTGACAACACAAAGCTAAATGTATATGAGGTCTATCCACCGCTGGTCAATACGGAGTTCTCCGCAGAAATTGGAGGGGCAAATGGAATTCCAGCATCAGAAGTCGCTGATGAACTATTTGCAGCTTTGGAAATCAATCAATTTGAGGTTCCGGTAGGTGACACCAAAGCGATCCATGCTTTGGTTAATCCCATTATCGAAAATGCGACGCATTAATCACTTGACATTCACCATTCATGTTGGGGATACCAAACGCTTATACTACGTTAACCGTTTTTTTCCTCCACTCGCCTTCAAACTAGTAAATCCAAGAAGAAATCACGCATCCTTGCTCAAAAAAAATTAGACCTAGAATATGAAAGCATATATCATCAAAAAGTATAGTAAAAACGGGCACTTAGAACTCGTCGATGTGCCGGTACCGGAACTTAAACCTGAAGACATTCTTGTAGAGGTTCATGCAGCAGCTGTAAATCTTCTGGACGCCAAAATAATGACTGGGGAGTTCAAATTGATTCTGCCCTATAAAATGCCGTTGATTTTAGGCCATGATGTTGCAGGAATCGTTACACAGGTTGGAAAAAATGTGACGAGGTTTAATGTTGGGGATGAGATTTATGCCCGTCCGGCAGATTTCAGGATTGGTACCTTTGCTGAATATATCGCTATCAACGAGCATGACGCTGCGCTAAAACCTTCCAATCTGTCTATGGAAGCTGCCGCCTCGATACCCCTGGTTTCATTAACTGCCTGGCAGGCCCTTGTTGAGGTTGGTGTATTACAAAAAGGTCAAAAGGTATTCATTCAGGCAGGGTCAGGGGGTGTTGGTACCATTGCAATCCAATTGGCAAAATATCTAGGCGCAACAGTTGCCACAACGGCCAGTGAAAATAGCTTTGATGCATTAAAAGACCTTGGCGCAGATGTCCTCATAGACTATAAAAAGCAAGATTTTGAAAATATTCTGCAGGACTATGATCTTGTCCTGAACAGCCAGGATAATAAAACCCTTGAAAAATCACTGCAAATCATAAAACCTGGCGGAAAAGCCATCTCCATCTCTGGTCCTCCAACACCTGTTTTCGCTAAAGAAGCTGGTGCCCCCTGGTTTGTAAAAATGATCCTCTCTTTGATCAGTTCTGGTATCAGGAAAAAGGCGAAAAAGAAAGCTATTGACTATTCATTCTTATTTATGAAAGCAAATGGCAATCAGTTGAGTAAGATCACTGAATTGATTGAACAGGGACACCTAAAACCTGTTATCGATAAAATATTTCCCTTTGAACAAACGAACCAGGCGCTATTACATATTAAGACTGGCCGCGCGAAGGGTAAAGTAATCATCAAGGTCAGATAATTTAATTACCTGAATTGAAATATAGCATGGCCGGCATATCGCCGGCCATACTAGTTCATTATTTTTCAAAGTAGATGGCTACCGCAGGCATCCATGCGAAAACCATAGGTTTTAAATCGTCACTCTTCAAAAAATTATACGGCTTGAGGTTGTGCTTTTGCAAAAATCCAATTGAGTTGTTTAATACATCTTCCACAGTGCATCTGAAAGCAAAACGCCTGGTGCAGACCTGATCTTTTGGTTTTTCCCAGAGACCAAGCATCGCGCTCTTATCCGCCCCTACCCAGAAGAAAGCGATTCTTCGTGCTTCTTCATAATAGCAGAGCTTTAAACCCATTACATGTTGATAAAAATCAATTGATCTTTCCAGATTTTCAACGTCAATGTGTGTTTCAAATAGTCCTTTTATCATAGAATCAAAATAACTGTTAATGCATCATCGCAACAAATCACATTCGTCTTTCAGTACAACGCTGTTAAACCCATTCAATATAACTATCGGGGAACCATTTAATTTCTGATGGTCCTCTGCATCTGCTATAATTTCTACTCTCAACAATTAATAAATCAATCCTCTTTGCAGAAGACACAAATCACTTGACAAATTGAATTATTAAATGCAACTTTGATGCGAATTGAAAAAACAACATAAAAATATCATATACCGCTGCTATCAACTTGGATCAATCCTGTTGTTAATGATATTTCTTTCGATTTCTGTTATTCAGGCCATCCATAGCCATGAACAGACCGTCCAGACTGAGCAGTCGACGGCAGACCAGGATGCCACAACAGATATGGATCATTGTAAAATCTGTGACTACATCATTCACAAACAAAGCAAACATCTGTTCCTGGAAGCTTCGCAACTTCTGGCCGCTCCGTTACCTGAGCCGATCAGTTTTTGTACGCATTACTTCCTTGGCAACTACAAATTCACACTTCAGGATTTCACCAACAAAGGTCCGCCTGCTTTACTTGCTTAAGTAAATACTTCGTTTTCGCATGATCTCCTTTTTGCTGTCCTGCAGGCAGCAAGAAACTTGATGTGCCCGATTTTCATGTCTGCATGTCTCCGGTAAACAGCATACGCTAACCGCGTATTTATTTACCGAGGGCTTCCTGCGACCAAAAATCCGATGTCCATCCCTTTTTAACGGTCAAGTACCACTAATACCAAATAACAACACAACACATTTAAATCATGAAAAAAAGAAGTACCATTTTTGCGTTTTTAATCCTTGCCGCTGCATTTACTGCTTGCCAGAAAGACAACGAAGTCGGTCCTCAAGTGGCCATGCCGACGATAAGCAATCTTGAAGTTGGGTTAAACAACAATGAAATTGGAGTCATTGGGAGAGATTTCCATTTTAATGCTGATGTACTGGCAGCCACTAAAATAGAAAACGTGCAGATCAGGATCCTGCCACGTGCGGGGGAAAATTATTCAAAAGCATGGAGTCACGAGATTACCTGGGACAGTTACAAAGATGTAAAGAACACGACCATTCACAAACATTTTGATATCCCGACAGATGCAGTTGAAGGTAAGTACGACTTCCTCATCATCGTGAACGACCAGAATGGCAGCAAGCTGGAAATCAAAAAAAGCATCACCATTTACACTGCCGAAAATGTTCCGGTCAGTCCTACCGCCAGCATCTTCACGGTGTTTAAAAACGATGAGCGTTTCTATCGCAATGGAAAATTCATCACAGAAGGATCATCGATCAAAAATGGCGATAAGTTTACTGCTCAGGTGACCATTTCGAATGTGAAGGGTGATGGCAAAATGTACCTCCTGCTGATCAATAAAAAATTAAACCACCGCCCGGAATCCATTGATAAAATTGATTTCAGCAAGGTGATCGTTTATGACGCGTTTGAGCACAAAGGATGGTCTAACTCAGATTTCTTCTCGAATTACACCTTCGACGCAGCTACCAATACGCCCATCCGAAACCTCCCATCATTTAGCATTGGGGCAACTACAGACAACAACCTGCCGCAGGCAAGTCCTATAAATGGATCAAAAACATGGGAATCAGGGAACTACTATTTTGGGGTAGTGTATCTCAATACCACTTACAACATCGGCTTCTTCCAATACATAGAAGTACCGGTTGTCATCAACTAAACGCGCTGGCCATCAAAATAGCCAGAACAATAACATTCAAAATCTTTAATTATCTATTTATCATTTTATCTTATGTACATTAAAACAAACTTCAAAAAACTAGCACTCCTTTCATTAATGGCGGTTGCATTTACAGCATGTAAAAAGGACCGGGATCCTATTGCCCCTGAACCTGAGGATGATCATTCAAAGGAGTACAAATACGTCCGCGTGCTGGTGAGTGATGAACTGAGCACTCAATTAAACCTATTGGATCCATTTTTAGGAACCACTACTGCTTTCACGGGCAAGTATCCCCTGGCAAATTTATATGGAACTGCTTCTGGCCGTTACGCTGCTGTTCTTTATTCCAGCCAGAATCTGGTAGAGGTTTTTGATAGCGGACTGCTTTCGCACGATGACCATGTGGATGTAGATGGTCAGCCTCAATGGGCGAGCATCACTGCAACGGGCATCAAACCAACACATTTTAAAAGTAAAAATACAGAATCGCTGATCTTTAATGACGGCGACGGCACCCTGAGTGTCGGAAATGATGCGGATTTTAAAACTCCCGGAGCTAAATTTAGTGTGGTAAATGCAGGTTTGCTTCCACATCACGGCGCGATGGCCCAGTTTGACAACGGCACTTACGCAGTTACGGTTGCAGCATCTGCAGGAGCTTCACCGAATAGGGTACAGATCATCAATAAATCTGGAAGCATAGCCCATGCATCTAATTTAGAAATAGGCGCTATCCATGGAAACGCGAGCAACGGAACCGTTGCTGTATTTGGTGGTTTCAGCTCTTCCGCAGCAACTGCCGGTGGTGTGCTTGTCGTTAATGCCTCTGGGGAACAACGCCTGATCCCAAATCCGGAAGGTTTTGGCGCATTCCGTCTGGCTAGTATTTATTATGCAGAAGCCTCCAGGAAATTTATCGGTTATGTGGCCACTAAAGGGGCATACATGATTGACATCGCTGGTAATAAAATTACACCAATTTATGCGGGTAATGACGCTTTTCAATGTAAAGTAGACCGTGCCGGAGACAATCTACTGGTATTAACGCTCGATGGAAAGTTGAGAATTTATAACTTACTCACCGGAGCTTTGAAAAAAGAAGGTGACATCCTTTCGATAGTCAACTCAAGCGATACCTACAAACCAGTATTGGAAGCAACTGAAAAATTTGCTTACGTAGCCGTTCCTTCTTCAGGCGAAGTACATCAGATTGACCTGCAGGATTTCAGCAAAGTGATTAAACATAAAGTTTCTTCACGTCCGGTAAGGCTTACTTTATTTGGATTTGAGAGTAGTGAGGGGCATAACGACTAGGTCGGTAGCCAACCATAACGGTATGAAATAAGAATATTTCACGCGATGTGAGCTATCAAAAAAGAAGGTCAGAATCAGCATTCTGGCCTTTTTCTTTACAGCTATTTATGGGCAACTATCGAAATCAATTTTAAATAGAATGTGCCATGTGCTCAATAAACTATCAATATGGAATTAATATTATAGAAACTTATAAAAAATATTTAAAGGGATTTATTTTTTGGTTTGTATAACTGCCGACCGATTTTGTTCTACAAATAAGTCACAATTTATTGCATTGTTGGCAACT
This sequence comes from Pedobacter sp. BAL39, assembly GCF_000170795.1. Taxonomy (GTDB): domain Bacteria; phylum Bacteroidota; class Bacteroidia; order Sphingobacteriales; family Sphingobacteriaceae; genus Pedobacter. Next base: position 176,158 of record NZ_ABCM01000003.1, on the reverse strand, counting down.
GAATAAAAAAAGTGGTCCCAACTCCGACCTGACTTTTAAACCAAATCTTTCCACCATGCATTCTGATGATTTTTTTAGAAATCGAGAGGCCTAGGCCATATGGGACTTCTCCGCCTGTGCCTACACGCTTAGCTGGAGAAAACACTTCAAATATTCGCTCACTGTCTGTATCTGCAATACCGATTCCGTTATCGGCGATTGCAATCTGAACACCATCTTCTTGCGAAACAACATCAATTTTTATCTCAGAATGAGGATGACTGAATTTAATGGCATTGACAAGTATATTGTTAAATGCGCGCCATAATTTTTGGTAATTAAGGTTGATCAATATGGGTTGAGGCGGTTTTTTGTATACCAACCTTTGCTGCTTTTCAGCAGCTCTAACCGATAGCAGATCGATACAATCCGTCAAAACCTCTTCAACGTTAAGCAGTTCTGTTTCAAGCGCCTGTTCTTCTTCAGTAAGTCCGGAATCCAGCAAATCTTTAATCATATGCAACGAGTTCGAAGCAGTATTTTTAATGAGACCCAGCATTTGTTTTATGTCATCTGGAAAATCTGTGTAATCGGTTAACAATAGATCCATCAGCCCGGTTATTCCTGCCAAAGGACTTCTTAGATCGTGTGCCATAATTCGGGTCATTCTGAGCTGATTTTTATTGTTATTTGCGATTTCTTCATTTAGCAAACGTGCTTGCTTCCATCGCTCCCGATAACTCCTCATTTTAACTATAAAAAAGATATTCGTACTTATGAATACAACAATGGCAACAACAGCTAATACTAAATAAGGCTGTGTGATAATGAAGGTACCTGGCTCATCATAGTTTACCCGGAGCGAATTGCACCCTGAAGACACCAGACATGGTGATATGACGATTACCAATTTAAATATTTTAAACGCGTACTTTGCAATACTTTCCATCAGCTTCAATGTGCAATTTGTATAAAGTCTTAAGTTTATCTTGATGCAGTAAGCACACCAATAGGCAATTATGGGTGCATGCTTACAAAAGACATACCACACAGATTAAAATTCCCGCGGACTCCATTAACCAAAAAGCAACTATGCAGCAACAAATAAAGATGGTTAAACACCTATTTAGTCTGCAAGCTACGACAGTATTTTTAGCACCTTGGTAAGAAGAACACTTGAAGAGTGATGCATGTATTTCATGTGGCCGAGTTTAAGTTCGGGTCATAAAAATGATGTAGAAATACCAAAAGATGATTGGAATCTTTAGCATTGGTTTCGTCAAGAAAAAAAGCTCCCGGATCGAACTGCGCATTGTAATTTGCGTTGCGGTCGAAACGGGCAAAGCCCATCGTCCATTCGCCAAAATAACGCTTCTTTTGTAATCCCTCACTAAGGATGGTGATTCCAAAATGTCGCAAATCCTGCTCAATCAAATTATAAAGACGTTTAACATCAGCCTCGCGTCCTTCCAACACCTGTATAAACCTACCGGCGCATGGATCAGAGGTAAGAGATTCCAGGTACAAAAGCATACCAGTAATGTGCTGTCTGATGTTATTGATTCTGGATTGTTCCAATAGTTGAACGAGTTCGCTTTCAGGAAGAACCACCCCCGTTTTACTGGAATAAAGGAGATAATAGGTAGGCTCAGACATATAGGATTTCTAATATTCCAAGAATAAGAAATTTTCCAAGATCTCGACCTATTCTGTGATGACTTTTTTATATTTTTATGAAGATTGATTCTGTATCCTAGCAAAATCCAATTTTTACCCACTTATTTAAATAATTAACCCGTATACAAAATTCATCAGAAGAGCAACTATTTTGGAACAATCTTGTTATGACCAAGCATCAATGCAAACTTCGAAATGATGGAAAAAGTGATACAGATATTGTTAATAGAGGATGATCTCATTAATAGATTCATATTTAGAAAAATTGCCGCTCAAATCAATATACCTACTCATATCGTTGAATGTTACAATGGGCAATCTGCTATGGATTATTTAAATTCCTGCAAAGATGTTCAGGAAAAGATACCTGATATTTTATTTGTTGACTTAAACATGCCTTTAATGAATGGCTGGGAATTCATCGCCGAATTACCTAAGCTCGGAATCTCGAAGCCAATCCTACAATACATCCTTACATCTTCAATCTCTCCTGATGATATGGACAGATACGACTCAATAATCCCAAAATTAGAAGAATACCTTGTAAAACCAATTAGCAAGCAAAAGCTGGCTAGCATCATTGATCTCGTAAATTTCTCTTTATAACCCGACTATACATCGTCCGTTAATCGATACTATAAGTGTTGTAACAAGACCTAAGACGACCAATAAGAAAACCTTGCGATCGCAAAACTGCCGAAGATGTGTTCAAAATTGACATTATCAAATCATGTTGCTCTAATTAAAAACAATTTGGCCAAAATTTGTATTGCAAGTGTTCATAGGATAGGATTACAATCATTTAAATAGGATAATATTATGGCGAGCAATGACTTGATATGGGTAAGTTAGATCCGCATACCGTTTTTGATCTTGAGTACTTTTTTCAAGTTACTCCTGATTTACTGTGTGTCGCTGGATTTGACGGATATTTCAGAAAGATAAACCCTGCCGTATCAAATACTTTAGGATACACTGAAGAAGAACTATTCTCATCGCCAATTAGCTCATTTATCCATCCCGATGATCAGCATACGACGGGTCAGAAGCGACTTGAGCTAATCGGAGGACAGTCGCTGTTGAATTTTGAAAACCGGTACATTACAAAAGATGGTGCGATTGTTTGGCTGTCATGGACATCAGTACCAATTTTAAGGGATAAAATCGTCTTTGCAATTGCAAAGAACATTTCTCACAGAAAGCGATTAGAGGAAAATAACCGGATCTCCTATCTCATGCAAATGATAAACGATGACCATAAGCGGAGGTTTAAAAACGAAACCAAATTAAGTATCAAGGGCAAGCTATCACCAGCTTCAGGAATTACCGAACAAAACACAGTCGAACATACACACTCAGATCAATTGTGGCTCAACAGTTTTGAAGCAATCGTACGAAGAAATGCGGGAAGGGAGGATTTGAATTTGACTTTTATCAGTGGTGAATTGGCTTTAAGCCAAAGGCAATTATTTAGACGTGTTGATCAGATATTGGGCATTACACCGAATAAACTAGTACGAATTATTCGTTTGAAGTTAGCATGGGAAGCCATTGCATCTGGCAAATACCGAACGATTAAAGAAATTTCAAGTATTGCAGGTTACAATTCCCGGAGTCATTTCAGTAAGTTATTTAAAGATGTTTACGGAATTGACGTTTCTGAATTGCTGTAACAAAAAGATAAAACGAGTTAGCTGTAATCGAATTTAAAATTACACCAAATATATGACGAAAAAGATTCTGGTTATTGATGATGATGAAGACATTCTTTCTATTTTAGATATCCTTTTTGTTGAAGAAGGATATGAAGCAATTTTATATAATACAGGGACGACTACGGAGCAGATAAAAATTCTTCATCCAGACCTGATTTTACTTGATGTAAGAATTAACGGGTTTGAAAAAACGGGGGTCCAAATTTGCGCTGAAATCAAAAATCAGCTGGAATTAAATGATATCCCTGTATTGCTTGTATCTGCAGAAATGAATGTAGATGGTCTGGCCAGAAGTTGTGGTGCTAACGGTTATATCAATAAACCCTTCGACATAGACAAACTTCTTTCCAAAGTGAAAGAATTCATATTTTAGCAGATCAAAAATCAGCTATGAACGAACTATCCGATAAGCCGAATTCCTGGAAGAAAATAAATCTGGGGTCAGAAAAGCTCAAAACATTCTTTATCAAACATCTCGACCGTATATATGGCGCCAAATTGCACTTGGTGTCAAAGCTACCTGATCTGGTTGAAGAGGCCGAGTTTTCTGAATTAAAAAGCGCTATTAGAGAAACCGTTGAAGCTGTCGAAAAACAGATTGCCCGAATGGAAGTGATCTACTCACTGCTTGATGCCGAGGTATCTGACGGAAGCATTCATGGGCTGACAGGAATGATTCAGGATGCCTTCGAAGCTATTCATGAACAAAGAGGAGAACCGGAATTGCGTGATCTTTCCATAATTTTTTATCTTCAAAATATTGAAAGCGTAGAGATGGCATCCTTTCAAATTTTACAAATGGCAGCAGTAAAGCTAAAAAACAAACACATTAGCCAATTGTTAAAAGAGAACTATGACGAAGCTAAAGCAGACAGGACTCTTTTGCTGCTGATTTCTTCGAAATATATCACCAATTAGTCTTTACAACACTGACGGTATTCGGAGTAAAAATATCATGTAGAATCCCTTACATGCTACAACTTCTCTTCAGATTTTAATCGGATATTTATATCATGAAGTTGCTAATCATAGAAGATGAGGAAAGCCTGAGAAGGAGTATATTACAATACCTGACTGCAGAGGGCAATATTTGTGATATTGCTACCAGTTTTGATGAGGGGATAGAGAAAATCAGTCTATACGATTACGACTGTATTCTTCTGGACCTTGGATTACCCGACGGAGAAGGTTTGGAACTACTCCGACACCTTAAAAAACTAAAAAAATCAGATGGTGTATTGATTATATCTGCGAGAGATTCCATAGATCAGCGTATAGAAGGACTGAGTCTTGGAGCTGATGACTACCTGGTAAAACCTTTTCATCTTTCGGAACTCTATGCAAGAATTACGGCCATTGTGCGCAGGAGAAGTTTTAATGGAAACGATCAGGTAGTATTCAATGAAATCGAAATTGACACGACCGCTAAAGAGGTTAAAATAAATGGAATCCTAATTAACCTGACTAAAAAGGAGTTTGATATACTACTTTATTTTGTCACTAATAAATCAAAAGTTGTTTCAAAATCGGCTGCTGCCGTACACATTTGGGGCGAAGACGCCGATATGGCAGATAGTTTTGATTTCATATACACGCACATTAAAAATATCAGAAAAAAGCTTACCGACGCGGGTTGCAAAGATTATTTTCAATCGGTGTACGGTGTTGGTTATAAATTCCAATAACGATGAAATTACTGGCCCGATATAACCGGATATTAATATTGGTGAGTATAGTTGGCTTGCTGTGTATTGGACTTCTTTTTTATGGCAATCTGAGCTTTTATTTAAATAAGCAGATTGATAACAATCTGATTGAAGAGCTCATGGAAGTTCAGGATTTTGCGCATGCAAGAAATATCGCACCTGCACCTGAACAGTATCAGGATTTGGTAATTACCTATAAAAGAGCGAATCATTTTGATACGACGAAAAAATTCGCTGACACCATTTTCTATAATCCAAAAAAGCACATCGTTGAGCCAGCCAGATATCTTAAAACGGGAATAAGTATCAATGGGTTGCATTATCAGGTATCGATCTTCACATCAAAAGTGGAACGGGAGGAACAAATCAAAAGCATTTTTATTTCTATCATTTCCCCAGTATTGCTACTGGTATTTGTATTACTGCTGATTAACCGTTTTATGATCCGTAAACTATGGCATCCGTTCAGGCTGACCCTGGAGAACTTCAAAACTTTCAACTTGGATCAGGACAAACCATTCGAGATCATCGACAGTCCTGTTCATGAATTTAGAGAACTGAACCAGGCTATTCTGGACATTTCGCTACGAATCCGCTCGGATTTTCGCGAGGTCAAGTTGTTTACTGAAAATGCCTCTCATGAAATGATGACTCCTCTTGCCATCATCAATTCCAAACTGGATACGATGTTGCAGTCGGATCGTCTTGGTAAAGAAGAAAGTGAAACACTAGCCGACTTATATAAGGCGACCTCCAGGCTAACTAAATTGAACCAAAGTTTGCTTTTGCTCGTTAAAATTGATAACAACCTCATTAACAACCAGGAAGATATTGATATTTCTGCCTTGATTGTAGAAAGGCTTTTCTATTTTCAGGAACTGGTCCAAAATAGAAATTTGAGTGTGATCACCACGCTGAACCCGGTAACGCTAAAAACAAATGGTCATTTAATGGAAATACTGCTCAACAATCTGTTAAGCAATGCTATCCGGCACAACTATGAAAGGGGAAATATAGAGATAAACCTTTCAACAGATGGCATTACCATTAAAAATACCGGAGGTGTTCAGCCCCTGGATGAGGATAGAATCTTCGAGCGTTTTTATAAAGATGGCAGTTCGGAAGGGACAGGTCTTGGCCTTTCAATCCTGAAGCAGATATGCAGCCGTCAGCACTACGGATTGAAATACACCTATACAAAAAATCTGCATTGCTTTCATATTAGTTTTCAATCAAGTTAGACAACAATGAATTAGTGCGTTAACAACTTTTAACATACAACTTCATAATCTCTCCAGAATTGACAGCGAACTTGTTGTCATCAGAGTCAACCGAAAGATGTAGATCATCCATCGGAGCTTCGATAAGTTAAATGCTGAAGATTATGAAACTATTATTGGGTTCTCTACTCTACCTATTTCTCTCCCCCATTATCTGGATGGAAAATTTTAATGAAGCAAAAAAACAGGCTGTTGAATTGCACAGACCAATACTGATCAACTTTTCCGGTTCAGACTGGTGCGGTCCCTGCATTAGACTCCGGAAGGAAATCCTGGAGACTGAAGCATTTGAAAAATATGCTGCAGAACACCTGATACTCGTTCGTGCAGATTTTCCCAGACAGAAAAAAAACCGGCTGTCTGATGAGCAGATCAAACTCAACGAAGAACTGGCCGAACAATTCAATCCTGATGGAAAGTTTCCTCTAACCGTACTGACGGATGAAAATGGAAAGGTGATCAGGACCTGGGATGGCTTCCCTAACGAAGGCACAGAGGCTTTCACCAAGCAGATATCAAATTCGTTATCAAAACATTAACAAAGTGTTAGGATCTGGATCTTACCGGGAAATTGTGAAGCTGATGGGCAATCGTTTTGAGTTTAGCGCCGTCGGTGATGATAAATCTTTAGCTAAAAGGTCCATTGTCGAAGCGATAAACGAAGTGAACCGCATAGAAGCGCTTTTAACCACTTTCAGAGAAACTAGTCAGGTTAACGAAGTCAACCGGTTTGCTGGAATCAGGCCTGTAAAAGTCGATGGGGAGGTAATTGATTTGGTCCTGCGATCGCTTAAAATTTCATTGATTACTCAGGGCGCGTTTGACATTACCTATGGATCGATCGATAAGCGTCTGTGGAATTTTGATGTAAACATGACCCGCTTGCCGGACAGTAAAACTGCCTTAAAGGCAGTAAAGTTAATCAACTATGAAAACGTAATTGTAAATGTAGAAGAATCGACAATAATGCTGAAGCACAAAGGCATGCGGATTGGATTTGGTGGAATAGGGAAAGGCTATGCGGCAGATCGTGCTAGAAGTATAATGATTGCTATGGGTATCCAAAGTGGTATTGTTAACGCCGCGGGCGATTTGGTGACCTGGGGTACACAACCAGGCGGGCAGCCATGGACAATCGGCATCGCTGATCCCAACCAGCAGCAACATGCCTTTTCTACATTAAGCATCAGCAATATGGCAATAGCAACTTCAGGCAATTACGAGAAATACGCAACAATAGACGGAAAGAGGTATTCGCATACGATTGACCCAAAAACTGGCTTACCGGTGTCAGGCATTAAGAGTGTCAGCGTCCTTTGCCCCAGTGCTGAACTTGCGGATGCATTGGCAACTCCGATTTTAGTGATGGGTGTAAAAGTAGGTCTGGATCTGATTAATCAATTGAATAACGTGGCATGCGTAGTAATCGATGATGATAACAGGATGTATGCTTCAAAAAATATTAACCTAAAATACTGATATGAAATCTTCGAAAAGTATAGGTGTCACAACAGGCACAGCATTTTTGCTTTTGAGTTTACTAACTGCCTGCAGCACCGTTAAGCCCTATCAAAAAAATAAATTAAATGATTCGGAAATGGCTTTGTCAGCCAGAAAAGTGCAGAAGTTTGAGCAGAGCTTCCAACTGTACAGAGAGGGGGCTTCGGGTGCTAACGGAGGTAAAAGTGGTGGTGGTTGCGGATGTAATTAATCGGAAGTAAATTATGAAAAAGGTCTATCTGCATGTGATCATGCTTTTCCTGGGTGTCTTAAATGCTCATGGACAAATTAAAGTCAAACACAATCCATCCGATACAGGTTCTTATCAAAGTCGTAAGCTGAAGATTGATGAAATGAACCTTGTTTCTGCATATTATAACCAGAGTGGCAACAATTCTGCTGTGACGGGTGGTATAGGTACTGAAAAGCTGAGTGACCTGGCCAATACGTTCGACCTCCAGTTGTCCAAATTCAATAAAAAAGGCAAGAAGAATACTTTTCTTTTTGAGCTGGGAATAGACCATTACAGCTCTGCTTCTTCGGATAAAATAGATCCAAACACCATTTCCTCAGCTTCGGGTGCAGATACCAGAATTTACCCGTCTTTGAACTGGACACAATCCAATGAATCCACCGGAAATTCTTTTGGATTTACTGGATCGTATTCTGGCGAATATGACTACCAATCTATCGGTGCGGGATTCAGCCTTACCCGCTTATCAGCAAACAAAAACACTCAGTTTGACTTCAAGCTTCAGGCATTTTTAGATAAATGGACTGTGATTTTACCAATTGAACTGAGAGCAGGCAATGGAGAGGGGCCTAAAAGTGAAGGCACTAGTCCGCGGAACAGTTTCAGTTCTTCTTTTTCACTTTCGCAGGTCATCAATCAAAAATTACAGGCGGTCATTGTGGTGGAACCATCGTTTCAGAAAGGTCTTCTTGCGACCAAATATCAGCGCGACTACTTTACTGACGGTTCACTCCTTGCAGAGACGCTTCCTGGAAAAAGATTTAAATTACCGCTCGCGGCGCGTTTAAATTACTTCGCAACAGATCACATACTGTTGCGGGCATTTTACAGATACTACATGGACAACTGGGGAATCAGGGCTCATACTGCAGAGCTGGAGATCCCTGTGAAGTTGAGTTCTTTTATTTCCATTAGTCCCTTTTACAGATACAACAAACAGACAGGTACTCGCTATTTTGCCGGATACGGACAGCACAGTCCCGGTAGCACTTATTTTACCAGTGATTATGACCTGTCTACGCTGAACAGCAATTTTTATGGTACAGGAATCAGGATATCGCCGCCTAAGGGAGTTTTCGGCCTGCAACGCATCAGCATGCTGGAGTTAAGATACGGACATTACAGTAGATCGACCGGACTCGCATCTAACATCATTTCGCTAAACATTAAAATAAAATAAAACGGATGATTACCTGGTACAGATGTAAATCCGGAGATAACAAATCCTATCTTATACTAGAGAAATCTAAAAAACGATTTGCCAATCACATTTCAAAACAGGTAGCGTATGGAACTTGAAGAACATTATACCAACAGAAGCGGGTGGCTGCGGGCCGCTGTATTAGGGGCCAACGATGGTATTCTATCTACTGCCAGTCTTGCCATAGGCGTTGCAGCGGCGAGCACTACGCGAGAGCCAATTGTACTTGCTGCATTGGCGGGCCTTGTGGCCGGCGCCTTATCTATGGCAGCTGGAGAATATGTATCGGTAAGTTCTCAATCTGACATTGAAGTGGCGGATTTGAAGAGGGAGCAGAAAGAACTGGAAACTATACCGGAAATTGAGCTGAAAGAACTAGCCAAACTATATCAGCAAAGAGGACTTGACGAAAACCTTGCCTTACAGGTCGCCGTACAGCTCAGCGCTCACGATGCCCTGGGTGCACATGCGAAAGATGAGCTGGGCATCAACGAGATTACCCAAGCCAGACCTATGCAGGCTGCCATGGCGTCCGCTGCTTCGTTTATAGCCGGAGGGATGCTCCCCATGTTGGTATCTATCTTTGCGCCCCTTCACCTGATGATCGTATATCAATACGGATTTTCAATAGTATTCTTAGCTGTATCGGCTATCGTGGCGGCCAGGGCCGGAGGTTCCAAGATCAAAACAGCAGTTATCCGAATCTGCTTCTGGGGCACCATCGCAATGTTGCTTACTGCTCTAGTTGGTTATTTATTTGGGGTGAAAAACATATAATATACCGCCAGAACTTTTGGATGTGTTGTAGAGAAGTTTTTGAGAAACTGAAATACCAACAAATCTATTTTTTCGGGAACTGGAAAATGATGCCTCCTTTAAAGGCATAGTTAAAGTAATGGAAACCAATACTCCTAAGAGGTGTTATGAGTAAAAAACATTCGGTATACCGAATCAATAATTTACTTATGCTATGGGAAAAATAACGAATCTTATTGCCGGTCTCGCTGGCGCGGCAGCACTCAACATCTTACATGAGTCATTAAAGAATAAACGCAGTACTCCACGTATAGATTTCCTTGGTGAACAGGCCCTACAAAAAACAGTAAGATACTTTGGTGGCAACATTACAGATACAGATGATTTGTATAAAGCCACGTTGGCTGGGGATTTGATTTCAAACACGATATACTACAGCTGGATTGCATCTGCAAAAAGAAAAAATCTGTGGACTAAAGCGGTGGCCATGGGACTGCTGGCGGGAGTTGGAGCAATTACACTACCTGAACAAATGGGTCTTAATCCAAAGTCTGTAGCAAAAACCAATGAGATTAAGGCAATGACAGTTGGTTACTACGTTTTCGGAGCGCTGGTGACTGCATTAGTAAGTTCAGCATTTAAACGAAAGTAGCTATGTCAGAGCAATCCACACCTGCGCCACGCGATGGCGCCAACAACAGTGTATGGGACATCAATTCAGCACCCAGGTTAAATGTCACAGCCAACACTATCCACGAACCATATGATACCATTATTGTGGGTGCCGGAATTACGGGTGTGACGACAGCATTAATGCTGCAACGTGCTGGTCAACGATGTCTATTGATCGAAGCCTCAAAAGTCGGATTTGGCACGACTGGTGGAACTAGTGCTCACCTCAATACCTTCTTTGATGCAACCTATCCGGAGATCGAGAGCGACTTTGGCGAGGAGGCCTCTAATTTGGTTGCGGAATCTGGAAAAGAGTCGATGGCAATGATTAAACATTTTATTGACGAATATGCCATTGATTGCGACTTTGAGTACAAAGAAGGGTTTTTATATTCAGAAACTGAAAAGGAAACGAGACAATTGCTGGAGATACTGGAAGCCTCCAGGAAGGCGGGGATTGAAGTGATCGAGTCCAGAGAAAACGACGTTCCACTCGTTTTTGATAAGGCTGTTCGCTTCGCCGACCAGGGCCAGTTTCACCCTTTAAAATATATCAGGGCACTGTTAAATGAGTACCTGAAACTAAACGGGACATTGCTGGAAAATACCTTTGTACGAGAAGCAGTATATGTGCATGACCTTCATGAACTGGATGCCGGAAATTTGAAAGTCAGAGGAAAGCACCTTGTGTATGCAACTCATATCCCTCCTGGGATTAACATCATGAACTTTACCTGTGCACCTTACAGGAGTTATGTCATGGCGATAGCACTAAAGGATGATGACTATCCTAAGGGGCTTAGCTATGATTGCCAGGAACCCTATCATTACTTCCGTAGTCATGTTATTGATGGGCAGAAATACCTGATCCTCGGAGGCGAAGACCATAAAACCGGTCACGGTGATCCTGAACAAGCTTTCCGGAATCTCGAAGAATATGCCCGTCAGCATTTCAGGATTACATCCATCCCATATCGTTGGTCGTCGCAATATTACGTACCGGTTGACGGGTTACCATACATTGGTGAATTGCCGTTATCCGCATCAGGGACATATATGGCAACTGGGTTTAATGGCAATGGAATGATGTTCGGCACGTTGTCGGCAAAAATCATTAGCGACCAGATTTTAGGAATAAAAAATAAATATGCTGAACTCTTTAGCCCATCGCGGATAAAACCAATCGCAGGCTTCAGCGAGTTTGTAAAAGAAAATGCAGATGTTGCATGGCACTTTATGGCTGATCGGTTCTCTTCGGATGACCTCAACTCTTTAGCCGACCTACCTCCGGGCGAAGGGAAAGTTGTAGAAGTAAAAGGGGAAAAGCTGGCTGCCTATAAAGATGAAAATGGAACGGTAACGGCCCTGAGTCCGACATGCACCCACGCGGGATGTACAGTTAAGTTTAATCCTTCTGAAAAAAGCTGGGATTGCCCCTGCCACGGAGGTCGTTTCGACATAAAAGGAAAGGTAATTACCGGTCCTCCTCGTACGGATCTGGCACAAGTTGACCTTAAGAATACCCTGTCCTCATGATCGTAAACTATACCGAATCTGGTTGGCAGATCATCACCCAGCGATCCCATGGCCTTCTTGCAGCCCAGATTTGCGGACATTGGGCAAAAGATAACCAACCCTCACGCTGGGTAGATACGCTAATTGCAACGGCAGAACAGCACATTCAGTTCGTACACGGCACAGATCATAAGTCGGCAAACTTTATTGACCAGCTAAAAGGTAAAAGAGAAATCCTGGTTGAAATTTGCGAACACCACCAAAGAGAGGTAGGCCGGAGTTACAGCCTGCTCGAATTCTGTGATGCATTTTCATTGTTGATTTGTCAGGGTCTCATCCAGCCGGAGCAGCGAAAGATCGAAATCAGCAACGGTCCGGACGGCATCGCTTATGAGATGCATAGTGAGGGTGACCGTCTCATTGTATCTCCCTGGCCATTCGAGGTAAATTCCTTTACAGCGACCTATGAGTCACGGACATTGACAGCCCTTACGTATTCCAATACAGCGGATTTCCGCCGGGCAATCGAATCAGCTAAAACGGTAACACATATGGTCAATATTGCAAAGGCGTAATGACCAGAAGCAAAATACCTCCGGCTTCTTGCCGGAGGTATTCATTTACTTGTCGACAGGTTTTTGTTGCTCGTAAATCTGGTGTGCAACGACGCTGTCGGGCGTCAGGTTACCCATTCCAATCTGGACTTTGTTTTTGAAACCGGAAATTACCTTATCTTTTCCAGCCATCAATGCTTCGTAACCATCCCTGGCCACATCAGCCGGATCAGCCATTGCCTCTTTATCCTGTACAGCCTTGCTGTCCAACATGTCAGCTTTATTAAAAAAGTCGGTATCCGTCACACCGGGCATCAATGCAGTCACGGTTATCGCTGTGTCACGCAGCTCCTCTCGTATCGCCTCGGTAAAAGAAAGCACGAATGCTTTTGTACCGTGATAAACCGCCTGCCATGGACCTGGGGTTTTACTGGCGATTGAAGCAGTATTCAGGATCTTTCCTGAGTTTCTTGCCGTCATTTCTTTTAAGAACAGTTTGCACAACACCACCAGTGAGGAAATGTTCAGGTTGATGATATCCAGTTCTCTGTCGATATCCGTTTCTTCAAACTCTCCATAAACACCCTGACCGGCGTTGTTGACAAGTACATCAATCCGAATGCCTTGAGCCTGAAGATCAGCATAAAGCGCAAAAGCCTGTTCCGGGTCGAAAAGATCTTTTGCAATAGGAATGACACGAACGCCGTTTGCTTTCAGTTCAGTTGCTTTTATATCGAGCTGATTTTGATCGCGTGCTACAATTACCAGGTTATAAGCATCTGCAGCAAATAATTTGGCAAGTTCGAAACCAATACCACTGGTCGCCCCCGTAATCAACGCATATTTATTGATATTTTCCATGATCTAATGTTTTTAACTATTTTTTTGAATTATGGTTTGAGTACTACCTTTACACAATCATCTTGTTTTTCGTCGAAGATTTTGTAAGCGTGAGCTACTTCACTTAATGGCATGGTGTGGGTGATGATGTCATCCAATACGACCTTTTCTTCTTTTACCAAATCAATCAGGGTATCAATATAATTTAGTACCGGCGCTTGTCCTTGTTTGATGGTCAGTCCCTTATCAAAGATTCTGAACAATGGAAAATTATCATATGGACTTCCGTAAACGCCCAATATGGATACTGTACCGCTACGGCGAACGGCTTCGAAGCAAAGATCCAGCACCTTCATACTCCCCTTTTCAAAATTGACGGTCGCTTTTAATTTATCGATAAAGTTGCGTTCAGGCTCAAATCCTACCGCATCAATGCATACATCAGCTCCCCTGCCGGCAGTCATCTCGCGTATGGCTTCCACGACATCCACTTTGTGCGGGTTCAGGGTATCTACTTTGTTCACGGCCTTTGCTTTCTCCAGACGGTAATCCAAAGGGTCAATGGCAATCACCCTGCTCGCGCCGTGCAGCCATGCTGCTTTTTGTGCCATCAGTCCTACCGGACCTGATCCAAATATCGCCACGACCTCACCGCCTTTCATCTGCGCCCAGTCGACACCAGACCATCCGGTAGGAAAAATATCTGTCAGGAACAGTGCCTGCTCATCAGTAATGTTTTCAGGAATGATCCGCGGGCTTACATCCGCATATGGGACGCGTACATACTCGGCTTGTCCCCCGGAATAACCGCCATAAAGGTCAGTATATCCAAATAAGGCCGCGCCCTTTTGATCCATCATGTCGCCATTGGGCCCGTAATGTTTATAATTGGAATTCTCGCAACTTGGAGAAGCGCCATGGTTACAGAAAAAGCAAGAACCGCAGGCGATAGGGAAAGGAACAATTACGCGATCTCCCTTTTTGAGATTTTTAACCTCTGCGCCGACTTCCTCGACAATGCCCATAAACTCATGCCCCATCACCATATCTGTTGTTTGTGGCACTGCCCCGCTCAGGATGTGCAGGTCTGAACCACAGATAGCGGTAGAGGTTACTTTTAAGATGATGTCTGTCGCCAGTTCGATCCTCGGATCGGCCACGGTAGTGTAGCTGATGTCGCCAGGTTTGTGAAATACTGCTGCTTTCATAATGATGTTTTTATAGATATTAAATCAACACCGCAAAAAACGATCTGTTTAGAAAAACTTAGCGTATCCGGAAATGTAACGAAAATGAGCAGACCATGCGATATTTCCCTAAGACATCACATGTTATTGTCAGGATTTGAAGGAGGAATGAGCCATCCAGGTAGTTTTATCAACTATACCTGGATGGTTCTCATTAAAACACGGATTGGTCTGGTGCATTAAAGCTGTCAACACTAAGCTTTACCGTTTTGTCTTTCAGCGCGAACCCTGGGATTTCTATGCGGACAACTTTCTGCTCGCCTGGCAACAGGTTGAAAAAGTTGTCGGTATAAAATGCAGGTTGTATACTTTCAGCATTCTGATCAGACAACTTCAGCTGTGTGAAGAAAGAAAGCGAATTCCCCGTATTGGTAACGGTCGCAGTGATGATTATTTTATCATCCAGCAATTGTTGTTTACGCTCCAGCTTTAGCGTTGCAGGAGCAAGATTGTTGAGCTCCTGAAAGCCAGAAACTGCAGGCCCGGTCATTGTCCAGGCCCCTTTATACACATCCTTTGAACGCCAGTAGAAGGCGTCTGCAACCTGATTTCCTTTTTCATCCTGTAACGTAAGTTTGATGAAATGTACAGAGGAGATGTCTTCAGGAAATACCAATTTCAGTGCGTCCTTCACCAGGCCATCTTCCGGAATGTCTATTTTCTTTTCCAGACTAAGCAATACCTTGCTGTGGATGTCATAAACCGCAGCAGTCAGCTGATAATCTTTAAAAGAACGTCGGTAATCGTTATAAACAGAAATGGTATTCTTGAGGTAATCAAACTGGGGATGCAAAGGAGCAAGTCCGTTCTGAGAGTAATAAAGTCCGGCTGTAGGCTCCAGAAACCAGTCATAAAATCTGGCTGAAGTTTGGGGCAGCGGACTGTTATGATACCAGAACAGCAGACCTGAAGCAAAACGGTCGCCATACCCAAATTTATTATAGTTCCACACTTCCCAGATCGAGCGGAAGTTCATCGCACCTACCATCTGTGCCTTCCTGGCATAGTCGGCCAGACTGGAAGGTTTACCAAATTGTTCCACAGCCTCCCGGTATTTGGTCGTGACCTGATGAAAACCACCCCCATCCATGTAATTCCAGACCGTGTCATTTGCCGGCCAGAGGTCCTTAGCAGGCATCAGTTTCATCAGGGATGACAATATCGGAGCGATGGGTGTACCATATTCCGGATTAAAACCATCTACCCTGCTCCCCCTTTTAGAAGCCGTATTCTCAAAATACTGCATTGGGTTCTCATATTTATAAGGACTGCCGTCGTGTATCCCACAGCATTCCGACTGCGTCTGGTAACCTTTCTGCGGATCCAGGCGATGGATGAGTGCGGCTGCTCCCGGAAGTTCGGTAGATTCGTTCGCCGACACGTAATAGGCTGAGGAAGCGTGATTGCGCACCCTTTTCACCGTATTTTCCATATTTTTAAAGTAAAGTGCCGTATCTGTCGGGAACCTTGTATCGCCGGTGATCCAGAACTCTGTCCATACCATGATCCCCATCTCATCACAAAGACGGTAGAAATAGTCGGACTCCGCGATCCCTCCGCCCCATAACCTCAACAGATTGATTCCGGCCTGCCTGGTATACCTCAACTCAGCATAAGTTCTGTGCTCAGTATTTCTGAGCATTGCTTCCGGCACCCAGTTCGATCCCCTTATAAATACAGGATGACCGTTAACGAGAAACCTCCGCGACTGGTCGGGGGTGTTCTGATCGGAACTGATTTCCCTGACGCCGAATTTCGTTGAAATCTGGTGACTGGCGGCACCGGCGACTGCGAACTTCAAATTCAGGGAATATAGATTTTGTTGTCCTTTATTTAAAGGCCACCATAATTTCGGACGAACAAAATGAAGCTGCCTAAAATCCGAAGGATCAAAGGTGACGATTTTCCTCTCGTTGGCTTTCAGTGATACTATTTTCTGGAGATGTACACCAACCTCCGGTATGTCTGCAGAAAGCGTTCCCTTTTGCATTTTGCCGCTGGCATTGTAAACCTCCACACTAATTGTTTCCTGTGACGCCGTAGTATCCGGCAGGTTCATTTTGGTTTGCACAAAGGGGTGTTCCAGAATAACTTCACCGGTGGCGTAGAGCTCAACATCCTTCCAGATACCCGTATTTCTGTCCCTGATGCCGTCAGGTGCAGTAAAGTCCCATCCGACAGACATCAGCATGGTTACGTTTTTACCAATCTGTCCATCACCCCCATTCCCATTCTCTCCGATGGCCCCTGCCCGCACTTTCCCCGCCTTGTTGCTGGATCCGGGCACATCAACAGGATCAACCTTTACGGCAAGTACGTTCTTTTCTGTCCTGCTGGCCAAGGCCGTAATGTCAAATGCTTCCGCATTAAACATCCCCGCCATTTTACCGATCGGTTTCCCATTTAACCAAATGTCACAACGATAGTTGATCCCATGAAATTTCAACCAGATTTTCTTGCCTTTAAAAGTGTTTGGAACGCGAAATTCAGTCCTGTACCAGTACTTGTAGAAGTCGGGTCCGGCCTGCTCCATATCAGGGATCAGTTTGCGCTCCTTCCTGTTGTTGTCTCCATAGTAAGGCTCGGGATAAACATGATTAGCAACAAGACTGGTCAGCACCGTACCTGGTACTGTTGCCGGCATCCAGCCTGTGGTGTCATATCCAACAGCAGACATGACCTTTTCTGTCGTGTTTACCTCGCTGGCTTTCCTGAATTTCCAGGGACTACCGCTCTGAGGAGTGTCGTTAGAGCGGAGGAATACCGAGTAAGGCGAAGAGGGGTTACTGAGTGCGGGCTTTTGCGCATGGGCGTAGCCATTGTAAAAATATGCTCCAATAAGGGCAATCAAATATTTTACTTTCATATAATTAAATCAAGGATCAGCTATTCATTAAGTAGCGTCAGTTGCTGCTTTTGTTTCAATAATAATTCTTTTAACAGTTCATATTTGACTTCGTGAACCGGGATACGGCCGTCAATTGCAAGGGATGCCGCTGTGGCTGCAGATTCCCCGAGGATCATAAACACTGGCTCCATACGCACAGAACCATAGGCAATGTGAGAGGCAGACAAACAGACCGGCACCAGCAGATTTTTACATTCTTCTTTTCCCGGTACCAGAGCCTCATAGGAAATACCGTAGGGACGTGGGGCCTTTACACCGATATCCCCTTCGTTCTGCACATATCCCTCGGCAGTAACGTATCGTTGTACATTGTGGGAATCCAGCGCGTAGGATCCCATCCCCACAGGATGAGGAACTGTCTTTTTTCCCAGCACGTCACTTTCAGTGACTACATAACCGCCAACCATACGCCTGGCTTCCCTGATATAAAGCTGATAAGGCCAGCCTTCATTATCCCGGAATTCGTCTTTAGATAATCCCCATTGCTGAAGCTTCTTTTGGAGGTCGGAGGGTACAGACGCATCATTTGCCATAAAATACATCAGTCCTTTTTGATAATCTTCATGCGCTTTGACGATTTCTCTTCTACGCTCATAAGACGCTTCGGGGTAATCGTAATTCATCCCTATAAAATCAGTGCTGAAAGGACCATGGTTATTGACATCCGTTTTGCGGTTTGGAATGGCGTCGTACTTATTGAAGAGATCTCTCCAGCCCTGCCGGAATACCCTCGTCAGCAGCTCGTAATGTTCAGGCTGGTAGTTGTCAGGTTTGGAAAATGCAATCCTGTTGTCTGGCTTATCCGTAAGGCACATCCGGTAACAGTAGGCCTGCAGTTTTGCGTCAGCCGTTCCGTTCTCAGGAGGAAGATCGCCGGAAATACCGGCAAGCAACCCACTGCTTTTATCACCGGCAATGCGGTAAGGATCTACGGCCGCCTTAAAATGGTGATCATGCTGAAACACACCTTTCTGAACACCGTTCCACTGCTCTCCATATTGGCTGTTTGCCTCACGGCCAATGTGGTAGCTTACTTTGGCTGCTGCCATAAGGTCTCCTTCATACGTTGCATCAATAAAAACCTTGGCGCTGAACTTCTTGCCACTCAAGGTAGACATGGATTTGATGTTCCCGTCTTTCATAATCAGCCCATTTTTCCTGTCCAGCCATTCATTACGGTACACTACCAGTTTGTTTTCTCTTACAAAATCTTCCATAATGCGTTCCGCTACATGAGGTTCGAAGATCCACATGGTGCGGTCGGCACCGTCAATGGCCGGTGTTCCCTGGCCCTTGTTGCCGTATTCAGACCGCTTCTGCCATACCCAGGCACTATCGCGACTGTAGTGGAGGTACACACGATGGTAAAACTCACGCGCCAGTCCGCCGATTACTGATTTGTTGCCGGTATCTGTAAAGCCGAGCCCCGAGGAAGACATGCCCCCCAGATGAAGATCCGGAGAGACCACAATGACCTTCTTTCCCATCTTCGAAGCTTGTACAGCAGCGGTAATGGCTGCCGGGGTACCGCCATAAATGATGATGTCTGCCGTATAATTTTTCTGTCCTGTATTTGCTGGGCTCCCCTGCCAGAATAGTGTAAGCAGGAGAAAGGTCAGTAATGTTCCAATTCTGATCATAAGGCTTTCTGGTTTAATAACTTGTTGAGGAATGCGGGATAACTGTTACGGTCGATGGACCCATCTCCGTGTGTGATGCTGTCTCCAAAACATACGATGTTGCTTGTTGGCAGCTGATAGTCAACAATATAGTCATACACGCTGAGGCCGATAAAGCGGTAGCCATTTGCTGTCGGGTGGATGCCATCCGTTTTATTTGAATTCGCTTCATTTTGGATCAGGGAGTCCTGATCTGTCCCCACTTTGCCGATGGCCAGGAACCGCAGCTCCATGTCCAGCAATGCCGCTTTATATTTCGCTGCGACCTCCCGGATTACTTTGTTTACTTGACTACGCCGTACTGTTACCCCCTCTGGCTGATAAAAAGCAGCAGGGTGCCGCGTCAGTAAATAGGGTTCATAAGCAGGAAGGATCGTCATCATCAGCAGTTTACTCCCTGATTTTCTGATTTTCTTTGCCAGCGTCTCCAGGTTGGTTTTATATTGTTCGAGTGGGACATGTTTTACGCTGTTCATGTCGTTTGTGCCCACCATCAATATCGTTAATGCCGGATCATGCATCAGACAGTCCTTATCGATTCTTTTCAGCAGGTCGACGGTATTGTTACCTCCAATTCCGGCATTGATGACCTGATCATTGTTGCGCTCACTTGCAGCAGCAGCAGTTCGTTGATGATCATCATTTCCTGAATGAGAAGTAATGGCAAGTAAAGGACTGGTAACAACAGCCGAAGCTATCGTTACCAATCCATTTTTAACAAGTTGCCTTCTGTTCATATTCATTTGTTTAGGTCAGCGATCTGTTAGTTGGTCAGCGTGTAGGTAAATATCTTATAATTGCGGTCGGTGCCCAGGCCGATCTGCGTATCGTTGCTGGCAGTGACGAGCGCAATGACGATCGTTTTGTTTCCTGTCAGCGGCGCATTGATCACCGGTATTTGAATATCAGCATACCACTTTCCTGCGGGGATAACAACACTTAGCGGACTTGGTCGGGTATAGTTTGTTCCCGCTACTGCAGTACCGGCTAACGTATAGGTAACCGTTACATCGTTATCTTTTAAGGTATTCACGTACACCCGGGCAGTCGCCGGACTTACAGAAACCTTGCCTGACACTGAGGACGGCAAGGTGGTGGCTGCAGCAGTGCCTGTTCCGGTAACCGCGGTAGAAGTGACGTAAACAATATCAGGTATTGGCTGATAATCCTCGTCCTCTTTACAGCCAGCAATCAGCAGAAAGGCCATAATTGCGATGAAAAGTGATTGTATATTTTTTAATGAGCTCATGATTGTGATGTTAATAGCCTTCGTTTTGAACTAAGTTTCTGTTTCTGGTAATTTCTCCCGCCGGCAGCGGCCATCTGAGCCAGTTGGCATCAGTATTTCCGGTTACAGCGGCATACCTGCCGGTGCGTACCAGGTCATAATACCTTTTGCCTTCATAAGCCAGCTCTCTGAACCTTTCAGTTTCAATTTCCAGACGGAGTTCTGCCTGAGTAGTCGCTGTAGTATTGCCAATGCCTGCCCTTGTTCTGATTTGATTCAACAGTTTTTTTGCATCATCGAACTGCCCAAGTTCGTTTAAGGCTTCAGCTCTGAATAAAATGATTTCTGCAAGTCGGTAGATGATGAAGTTGGCGTCCATGTACAGGACATTACCGACGGTTGTTCCGGGATATTTTGCAATATAGGTAATATTAGGATCACGGAAAGGCGCAGGTGTGGTGCCCGTATTTTTATAGGTTGCCGATGCCCTGTTGTCGTTTGCAGGCAAAGCAGCCAAAAGCGCCGCAGAAGGCTGGTAACGCAAGTTACCGGCGGTAATTGTTCCGCCGAGCGGCAGAAATAAATCGGTCAGGCCATTGTTGTTGCCCTCCTGGTAGGAATAGTTGAATTGCAGTTCCAGGATGGATTCCGTCGCATTTTTGGCGGTAAACACACTGCCAAAACTTGCACCCGCAACAAGGGAATATCTTGCCGGACTGTTGATCACCAGTTCCGCAGCATCAGCAGCTTCCCTGTACTTCTTTTGCCATAGATAAAGATCAGCCATGAGGCTACGGATCGCAGCTTTTGTGGTCTTCCCTTTATTTTCCAGTGTATTGCCAAATGGAAGGTCCGGAACCAGCGGCTCCGCTGTTTTGAGGTCGGACTCAATCTGGGCAAATATCGCGGCGCGGTTACTTGTCGCGGGATAAAAGTCTGCAGACAGGTTTTCATAAGGTGCGAGTATCAGCGGCGCATTTTCAAAAGTCCGCGCCAGGTAAAAGTAAAATAAGGCACGTAAGAAGTAAGCTTCGCCCATAATCCGGTCCCTGCGACCATCAAGTGCCGCATCATTGATGCCAGGGACATTTTTGATGACGCTGTTACAGCGGTTGATACCACCATAGAGCGCACTCCAACTCGCATATCCGCTATTAGAGGAAACGTTGCCGCTGGCAACCTGCAGGTCTGTAGAGCCAGAGCGGTCCGTCGCAGCCAGCAGGTCGGCCCTACCGTCGCCCCATAACTCCATGTTAGTCGGACTGCTTTGCAGGGCATCGTAACAGCCATTGATGGCATTGTCGGCATCAGATGCCGTTTTGTAGAAATTCTGGGGAGTGATAATGCTGCCCGGTATCTGCTCAGTCACCTTTTTACAGGAGATGGACGCCATACAAAAAACGAGGAGCAAAAGTATATTGTTAATTTTCATTTCATTTGAGTTTAGAATCCAACACTTGCGCCGAAGGTCACTGCCCGATATTGCGGATAAGTGCCCTGATCGATACCAATTTGAGTAACCTGGGAGTTAAAAGAACTGGCCTCAGGGTCATAACCGGTGTAATTGGTTATGGTAAATAAGTTTTGTGCGCTGACATATACCCTGCAGGTTTTCATGCTCGCTTTTGCGATCAGTGATTTCGGCAACTGATAGCCAAGGGTGACCGTTTTTGCGCGAAGGTAAGACCCGTCTTCGAGCCACCTGTTAGAAAACCTCCGGTTGCCCGCAGGATCGGCGTAATTTACTTTAGGAATATCGGTCACATCCCCTTCATTCCTCCACCTGTTGAGCAATGATTTGGCGCCCACAAATCCTGTAGCCGATTCCGCGGCATAACGTGTTCCGTTCAGGATGTCATTACCGTAGCTGAAGGTCATGAGGATATTCAGATCAAAACTTTTGTATTTCAGGTTATTGGTAAACCCTCCGGTAAACTTAGGCTGTGCGTTCCCGATGATGGAGCGGTCTTCATTGTCGATCACGCCATTGTTATTGAGGTCTTGAAAGATGAGGTCGCCACCTTTGAAAAGGTAGTTGTTGGTGCCTACGCTGGCATTCCTGATCTGAGCGGTATTGTCGGTAGAATTACTGTACACACCTGAATGCCTCCATCCGAAGAAACTGCCAATCGGCTGTCCTACCTCAAGAATACTATAAGATACCAGCGAGCCCGACAAGCCCTGACCTGAGCCGTTGATGATGTTACCATCATCGCCGTACAGCTTTGTCACCTTATTTCTATTAAAGGAAATGTTAAAATTACTGCTCCAGCTTAGGGCATCAGTTTCGATGTTAATGGTATTTAGGCCGAACTCCAGGCCCTTATTTTGTGTAGAACCGATGTTGCGCAATACTGAGCCAAAACCGGAACTATTTGGCAGCGGCACATTCAGCAATAAATTCGATGTGTTTTTAACGTAAGCATCCACATTCAGTGTCACCCTGGAGTTCCATAGTGAAAGATCGAGACCAGCATTGTACTGTAGTGTAGTTTCCCAGGTAAGGTCCGGGTTTGGCAGAATGTTTAAGTAAATACCGCTTTGGCCCAGGTATCCCGCACCTGTGGTATACTGTCCTTGTGCAGTATAATCACCAATCGTCTGGTTGCCGGTTTTACCCAGACTTCCCCTGATTTTAAAATCGTTGACGATACCGGTTTTATCCCAGAACTCCTCATTTGAGATTCTCCAGGCAGCAGAAAGTGCCGGAAACACGGCATACTTCTGGTTTTCGCCAAATCGTGAGGACCCATCGCGCCTTGCGGTAGCCTCCAGCAGATATTTATCAGCATAAGCGTAACCAATCCTGGCAAATGCTGATGAAAGCCCATACGATGAGTTGCTGGAAGAGGCGGTTGTGGGAAGCCCCGCCGCATTGAGTGTAGAAATGTTATTGGAAGCAAATTGTGTTCCCGCAGCATTAATGGCAAAAGAACTACGCTGCTGCTGACTGTAACCCAATACCCCGGAAAGGTTGTGCTTTCCGAGCTGTTTGCTGTAGTTGAGTGTGTTCTCGTTGATCCATCCATCTACACGGGAAGAAAAAGCCTGTCCGCTGGCCACCCCATTCCTCATGGCGTCAGAAGGCTGAAAATACTGATCCACCACAGAAGCATAGTTTAAACCTACTGTAGACCTGATGTTTAATCCCGAAAGGATATCATACTGGCCGTAAAGGTTGCCAATTAGCGAAGAAACTTCATTTTGATACTTGATCTTGCTGGCAAAAGCCACCGGATTGATAAAACCGGAGACGTCATTATTGAAGTAGGACCCATCAGCATTATAAATCGGCATGGAGGGAGACTTCTTCAACGCTACCTGTAGCACTGAAAGCGCGCCGTCTTCTGTTGGAACACGGTTATTGGTATATCTGGAAAGAGAGAAGTTTGTACCAAACTTCAGTTTTTCTGTGGCATCATAATCAAGATTGATCCTTCCTGTACCTCTTTTATAACCTGAGGCGATGATGATGCCATCCTGATCGAGGTAACTTCCACTTAGTGCAAAGCGAAGTTTGTTCTCCCCTCCTCTTACTGAAAACTCGTAGTTGGAGATCGGTGCCGTACGGAACAATGCGTCCTGCCAGTTGGTATTGTAGGTGGTGCCATCCGGTGCAGGAAGTAAAAACCCATATACAGACGTCACTCCATCGGCGAGCGCATTTGCCCGGCCCTCCTGGATCAGGTCGATGGACTGCTGGTTGTCCATCAGTTTAATTCTTGAACCTTTATTGTCTTTTTGGAAACCGGTGTAATAGTTGAAGTTATAAGACGTTATTCCCTTTTTACCATGTTTCGTGGTGATGAGCACCACCCCATTTGCTGCACGGGAACCATAAATTGCCAGCGCACCGGCATCTTTAAGGATCTCCATAGATTCAATGTCATCAGAACTGATTGCAGAAAGCGCTGAAGTCTGACTGCCTGAGAGGGAGATGCTGTTCAGTGATCCGGACTCTACTGGTATTCCATCCACAATATATAAGGGGTCATTCCCGGCATTTATTGAAGTGGTACCACGGATCCTTACAGTGACTGCACTTCCAGGAGCTCCGGAGTTCTGCACCACCTGCACGCCTGAGGCACGTCCCTGGATCAGCGACTGTGGCGTGGCGACAGGGAGATTTTCGAGGTCTTTCCCTTTAATGGAGGAAACCGCCGATATCAGGTCTTTTCGTTTTTGTGTTCCATACCCTACCACTACCACCTCGGTCAGGTCTTCCTGTTTTTCAATCATCTGGACGTTGACCACCTGTTTGCCGGCAACAAGTATTTCCTGACTCGCAAAGCCGATATAAGAAAAAATCAGGGAACCGCGGTTGGGTACTTTGATGGTGTATTGTCCCTCCCCGTTCGTTGTGGTAGCGATGTTACCTTCTTTATATTTGATACCGATTCCCGGTAGCGCAGCCCCCTTGATATCTGTAACTTTCCCTGTGATGACCTTCAGGGTATCTGCGGACTGTACCTGGCTTGTACTTTCCGGTTTGGCAGCAAAAATCACGATGGTCTGCGCCTTAATGTCATAACTCAGTGCCCTGTCGCGCAGCAAATACCGGAGTACATCATCCAGTGAAGACTGACTAAAGGATACCGACACTTTCCGTTCAGCATCGAATTTTTCGGAAGGCCAGAAGACGTTGTAACCAGTTTGTTTTTTGATTTCCTTAAATACCTGACTGACAGTTGTACCATTTCTGATATAAGTGATCTTCTGCGCTTTCACAAAGGCGCTGGCGTTCAGAAAGAAAACTGTCATTAAGATTGTGGTTAACTTCATAACACGAATTAATTGACCCGGCACGACGGCGAAACACCGGTGCCTGATAAGCTCATAAAAAGTCATATATTTGGTTTGTTTTAATTGATAAAAATTGTTCACGCAGTAATTATGAGATTGAAACAGATCCAGGAGTGTTAGCGCACTTCTGGATAATTTTTCATCATCATATGATTTGTAGAGACTATTTCATGACGATGATCCTCCTTCCTTCAATTTTAAAATGTACCAACCGGGTTAATTCCAGGACACCAAGCACTTCAGAAGCATCCTTGAAACGGGAGACCGTCCCGCTAAATAAATGATGTTTAACCTCCTCATCTCTGTATACCACTTCGATGTCGTACCACCTGGACAACTGTTTCATGATGTCTTCAAGTTTACTTTTGTTATAGGTAAAACTGCCATTTTTCCAGGCTACCACCTCTTCGACATCAACAGCATTGACCTTCAATTGGTCAGCATGCAGCTGGGATTGCTGCCCGGGTTTAAGTAAGGCAGTGTTTCCGTTGGTTGTGGACGACACCTTAACCAGCCCTTCCAGCAGGGTAGTCTGTATAGCTTCCTGATCGGTATAGGAATTGATATTAAAATGCGTTCCCAGTACCTGAACTTCCTGACTGCCTGATGTTACGATAAACGGCAGGTGTTTATCTTTTGCCACCTCAAAATAGGCTTCACCTTTAAGAGTAACCTTTCGCACACTACCCTTAAAGGAAACAGGATAAGTAAATGACGACATGGCGTTTAGCCATACCTTGGTTCCGTCGGGCATGTTTAACTGAAACTGACCACCCCGTGGCGTTTCAATAGTATTGAATGCCAGTTTTTGATTTGCGGGTTGTTCTTTAATCTTATAGATGAGCTGCCCGTCGGCAGCCTTGATGACCTGCACACCGCCCTGACTCGCAATTACACCCTCTGCACTGCCATCAAGTGAAACTTTGGTACCATTTGAAAGGGTTAGTATTGCTTTATTTCCTCCGGGAGCAATTTTATTGATAGCCAGGGAATTGGGTTTTATAGAGTTATCGTTTGTTGCTGATTTACGCGTATAAAAGAATAAACCAGCAGAGACGCAAATAAAAATAACCGCTGCCGCAGCGATTCTTTGCCAGTAATGGCCTGACTTTTTCTGCTCCTTGCCGGACAATTCCAGAATTGTGCTGTACATGGAATTCCATTCTTCCTCAGAATGAGACTGCTCTGAGCCTGTTGCGATCCAGATTTCCTTCAGTTCACGATGGACGTCTGCGTCATCAGGCCGGTCGTTAATGAGCTGAAAAAGTTCTCTCAGCTCCTCTTTTGAACATTTATTTTCAGCATAAAGATTCAATAACAAAGACGTTCTGTTCTGGATGTCCATAAGTTTAGTTGATACCTGGTTATTGTAAAGACGGAATAAAATAGAGATAGGCCTAATGCAAATGAAATTATTCTTTCATGAACAGGAATAGGAGAATGACGAGCTCCATGCTGGATTTCATATGCTCGCGCACAAAACGCAGTGCATCGATCATATGGTTTTTCACGGTGCTTTTCGACAGGCTCAAATGAGTTGCAATCTGGTCGTGGGTCAAATGCTGCTCCCTGCTCATCCTGAATACCACCTGCCGCTGTGGCGACAACTTACTGATGGCATGGTCAAGATGCTGCTGTAGTTCTTCAAAAAGAATTTTCCCATCCGTACGGCTATCACTCTCTGCATTGATTTCATTCCAGATTAACTCCTCCAACACCCTGTCTTTAGCGGCCATCCGCAGAAAATCGTAAGCCTTATTGCGGGCGACCTGAAAGATGAAAGAAGGAAAGTTATTGATTTCGTTTAGGATTTCACGACTTTGCCATAACTTGACAAAAACATCAGTTACCATTTCCTCAGATGATTCCCTTGATTTGGAAATTTTAAAAAGATAGTTAAAAATCTGGCTTCTATACCTCCTGAAAAGACGCTCAAAGGCCTCGTCCTCTCCCAGACTAATACGAAGCAG
This sequence comes from Pedobacter sp. BAL39, assembly GCF_000170795.1. Classification (GTDB taxonomy): domain Bacteria; phylum Bacteroidota; class Bacteroidia; order Sphingobacteriales; family Sphingobacteriaceae; genus Pedobacter. The sequence goes on along the minus strand of NZ_ABCM01000003.1, from coordinate 148,675 downwards.
CAAATCTTTATCAGTTTCTTCCATTTCTATATTTGGTTAGCTGGGTGCTTTCACTAAGCATGAAAGTACGAAGCTATCAAAACTAATAATTCCTGTTTATTCTGCAAGCGTACCGGAAACAATAAAAGAACATCATTTTTTTAAATGGTGTAATAAACAGCACTAAAATATAGCGTTCATTAATTGTTACGGACGACCATTACTCGTGTTCATAACTAAATATCGATACAGCCCGCGATGGAAAAAAACGAATAAAATGCGTGATAGCCGTATCCTGCCCATCAAAATTTATAAAGTGTTCCAAATACAGTTTTGTTAAATGTTTTAGTTGTAAATTTGAACAAAAAAACAACATCATTGGAAAAGGAATCGTATCAGGAACTTGAGCAACGGATTGCGGCATATGAAATCCGTGTGAAAGATCTGGAAGTTGTTAATGAGGAGTTGTCTGACTTTATTGAAAACGCTGCGCTTCCGCTACATTGGGTAAATGGAGAGGGCATCATTACCTGGGCGAACCAGGCTGAGCTCAGTGCCCTGGGTTACCTGAAAGAAGAATATATTGGGCAGCCTATCAGTAAATTTCATGCTGATCAGGACATCATAGCCGATATCCTGAGTAGACTTACGAAGTATGAGACCCTTCACAACTACCGCGCACGGTTGGTATGTAAAGACGGTACCATAAAACACGTACTCATTAGTTCCAACGTACTCGAGAAAGAAGGAAAATTCATTCATACCCGCTGTTTCACGAGGGATATTACGCCGCTGGTACTGGAAGAACAACGCAAAAATGATTTCGTTTCTATGGTGAGCCATGAGCTTAAAACACCATTGACGTCTATATTATCCTATGTGCAGGTCATGTTATCCCGGACCAGCAAAACCAGCGATGCCTTCATCTCCCAAGCACTGAGCAGAACAGAAAAACAGGCCAAGAGCATGACCAGAATGATCAACGACTTCCTTAACATGTCCAGACTTGAGCAAGCGAAAGTGCAGCTCGACATAGCTCCCTTTGACCTGAATGAGTTGCTGCACGAAGTAGCGGAGGAAATAGAGCTCACCAATCATACACACCATATTCAATATGCACATGCTGGTGAAATCTCTATCTCAGCGGACCGGGCGAAATTGAGTCAGGTGCTGGATAACCTCATCAATAACGCCATCAAATATTCACCGGAGCACAGCACCATCACCGTAGGATTTGAGCAAGTCGGCACCGACGTGAAGATTTATGTTCGGGACCAGGGAATTGGCATCAGCGAAGCTGACCAGAAACGACTTTTCGAAAGGTTCTACCGGGTGGAAAGTAAGGCCACCAAACACGCTACCGGTTTTGGCATCGGGCTTTATCTGGTGGCTGAAATTCTGCGCTATCACCATTCAAAAATAGAAGTCGTAAGTAGCCCTGGCGAAGGCTCTACCTTTTTCTTCCTGATGCCAATTGAGTAGCAACTACTCTTCTTATGACTTAAATGATGCCATATCAATCACAAATCGCGACCTGATCAAGAGAGAGGCCGGCAAATCCACGCAGGAATACATCCAGTCTAAAATCATGGATACAGGAATATGAATTCACATTGACGGGCTCCGTCCTCACAGTCCCATAAGCGCTGACTACGAACCTTCTCTACTTTTGATTGGTAATTAAAAACACCTATCAAATGTATTGTCTTATGAAGTTTATTTGTTACGCACTTGTCGCCGCTTGCTGGTCTACTCCAGCAGCTTTCTCCCAAACTCCAAATCCCTTACCTGCAAGGATAAAGGCCATGGTAGAAGAAAAAGACCCCACCAGGAATGTGGCCGCCATGCAGGACGCCATCCACGAGTTAAAACGTTGTCACCAATCTCATTTGGTAACTAAGGCACACATCATCAGCATCCTTAACGAAGACTCTTGCTACCTGATGATGCAGCATTCAGATAAAAAAGTCCCTATATCGAAACAAAAGAAAGGACTTATCAAATCTTTACTTAGTATTTGATTTAAGCTGAAAACAGTGTTTGCTTGACCTTGTATAATAGAAAGCCTGCAATCGCACCAATACCCGCATAAAACAAAAGCTTGGTCGGACTGACATTTCCGACCAGCTCATGTACGGTCGGATTGACCGATGAGACCTCCGCATTGCCAACTGCTGTATCAAAAAGCGCGAATAAGAGTCCAGCTAGGGCACCGATGATGATAAAGTACATGCTTCTCATGACTCAAAGATAAGTGAATCGTGGCAGTCCAGTTTACATCAATCTCATTAAAAAGGTGTTGAAGTTAACCTGCTTTAAGTGTCAAAAATTCAATCAGGTGTTGCTCGAGAAGTTCAGTGTTGTAAGTTCCTTCAGTGGTATGGTCAGTGATGTCAAGGCTATCCTCTCCTACCGTGATGGTATACGCGTTTCCCTCAATAACTTCAGGAAAACTGATGTTCACAATATCTGAGACATGCGCAAACTCGACGGCCAGGTTACTTCCCAGCTGTTCGTTAATATAAGCGGGGAAGTCGGTTTTTAGAAGATCAAATAAACTATCGGGACTTAACGGTTGTACATTGTTGATGGCTATCATATGTTTTCCTATAGGCTTTCAATAATGGTGCCCCGAATCTCAAATCATCCAGCAGCGACCGCAAACAGATCATCTTCAGCTTTTAGGCAAATAGTGTACGATTTAAACGAATTATACAAAGGAACAGGTCAAACGTTATCAATATCTTTAAGTGGTGTATGGCTTGCACCTGGTGTCTCTTTGATCACCGTCAGTTCACCATAATTGGCGGCAATCCTTCCGGTAAAACAAATGGCGGGGATGAAATTAAGCAGGTTGTAACTATTGATCAGATTAAAATCACCAGACGTTTGCCGCCATCAATATCCTGCTGCCATACATTTTCAATATCCTTTAGGGGAACGTTTACGGTGGCTAATTTCAGCTTACCTTCGGCTGCCAGCTGGAACATCTGAGGAAGGATCTCTGTAATTAACAACTTCAGTTCTACGCGACTCCAGCTGCCCATACCGGACCCTGAAATCTGGATGTCTGTACCACGCAAAATTGAAGAGGACAAGGTGATCGTGTCGCCAGTCATCCCACCAACGGAAACATAACGCGTACGTTTAGAAAACCCACCATTTCCTTTCAAGGCAGTTAAGATCAGTTCCGCACTGCGTCCCCATAGGTAATCAATAACCACATCAATTGGATTTTGATGGTGTATGCGCCTAATCTCATCCATAAATACATCTTCATCCTGATTGAGGAATAAGATTTCGTCGGCACCAAGCGATAAGAGCTCGGCTAATGCCTGCTGGTTTCTGCCTGTTGCGATTACTTTTTTCGCCCCGTAATGTTTGGCAATCTGGATGGCTATTTTTCCGGTTACACCTGTGGCACCATTTATCAAAACCGTTTCGCCTTTTTGCAAATTTGCCCTGAAACGCAATGCCAGCGCCGAGCCCATGACGGCATTTGGTAGTGCTGCCGCGATAGCATCATCAATACCCTCCGGCAAATTTACCATCTGGTCTTTCCTGACAATGGCTTTCTCGGCAATCATACCACTGACACCAATAGCGTATACCCTGGTACCATCGGCCAATAGACCTACACCATCACCTCCCACCACTTTGGGCTTCCATTCTTCATTTTGCGTGGAATAGTGTTTTCCAACGGCCCGCATTTTATCGAGATTTTTGACAGCTGATGCGCTTACTGCAATCAACACCTCATCTTCGTGATGTAATTCCGGCACTGCAAAATCCACTACATATCTTGGCATTTCGCCTTTTTCAAATACTACTGCTGCTTTCATGTTTTTAATTTTTTAACAAAGCTACAGCTGGAGGTATTTGGGTGACGATAACATTTGTTATCAAATTATCGCTTTGACAATTTGCTTTTTATACGGCTCAGATGAACACTGGATATTCCCATGTAAGATGCGATATAGTGTTGAGGCACCCGCCTGATCACTTCCGGTCTTTCAGCCAGTAATCTGAGGTAGCGTTCCTGCGGGCTGTCCTTGATCGCAGAGAAAAAGTATTTCATATAATCGAAGGTACGTTCGAAGATCTTATCAATAAACAGGTCTCTCAGGCGGGGTATGTCCTTGATTTCCTCTATGACCCTGAGTGCGTCCTCCTGATGTATCCACCACAATACACTGGGCTCAATGGTCTCAATGGTAGTCAGGCCTGGAATGTTCTTTTTGAAACTTTCAATGGAACCCACCGCCTCCTGTTCGAAGAAAAACTGACAAGTAACATCTTTTCCGTCGTTGTTAAACCACTCCCGAATACAACCCTTTTCTATAAAGAACATTCTTTTTGAGATTTCACCTTCATTTAGGAGCGTAGTTTTAGCTGGAACTTCAATTCGGTTGAAACATTTAGCATATGCGTCAAACTTCGACGCCTCTAGCTGAAACCTATTTCTGAATTGTTCGATCATTGATTTTATGTCTTATAAAAAATCGAAAAGCCTATTGCCCGACTGCAACACTAATCCTGTCCTGTTTCTCAGCAGTCTCTTTGCCCCACTGTGCAATGTTCATTAGTAAAGGAATCAGCGTTTTACCAAAATCAGTGAGTTCGTATTCTACTTTTAATGGCGGCTTGTCGGTATGCACAGTTCGAATAATCAAACCATCCTCTTCCAGTTCTTTCAATTGCAGGCTGATGGTTCGCTCTGTGACCATCGGCAACTCCTTGCGCAATTCATTATATCGTTTTTTTTCAATCAGGTGAATGAGGATTACCGCTTTCCATTTACCACCTATATATCTCATTGTCAGACTAGTGCTGCATGGATATTCTTTATCGTCTATACAATACATCTGTTACTATCATTATTGACCGTTATTGCAAAGCTACTTCACTATAATTAGTTTTGCAACTATAAAAAATATAGTACACTAAAATTAGCAATAACATGAACTTTTCAACCCTGGCAGCGAGCCGTTATACCACAAAGAGCTACGACTCCGATAAAAAGATTCCAATGGAGACCATTCTTCAACTAAAGGAGATTTTGAGACTTAGCCCATCATCCATCAACAGTCAACCCTGGCAGTTTACCTTTGTTTCTAATGAAACTTTAAAAGGTAAACTGGCGGGTGTCTCCTATTTTAACGAACAGAAAATTACCGAGGCCAGTCATCTTGTGGTATTCAGTGCGATAGATAACATTCCATTATTTGAAAGAAGGATTCAGGAAACGCTACCAGAGGGTTCTGTGGGATATTACAACCAATTTGTTAAACCAGGTTCGGCGTCAGAGATCAAATCCTGGTTACAGCATCAGGTCTACCTTTCCCTAGGGTTCTTCCTCGCAGCATGCGCGAGTCTGGAGATCGACAGTACACCTATGGAAGGTATTCAAAATGAAAAATATAAGGAAATATTGAACCTCGAGCATTACCAGCCTTTGTTCGCTGTGGCTATAGGTTATAGAAATCCGGAAGATAACAATCAGCCCTCCATCAAAGCGAAGTCGCGGTTATCTTACGAACAGACCTTTGAGATCATTTAACCTGAATTCCGCAATGCATTTCAGGTGTATTGGAGATTAAAACCTTCCCGGCAATGGCTTTTAGTTATTGCCGGGAAGGTCGTGTTAGCTATAGAATCGACAGTGTGTTCAGTTTACCATTGCCTGTCGGGGTAGAAGAATAAACGGGAACGATTCAGAAGCCCTTGCTGATGAGCAAAAAAGAAAGGCAGTACCAGCCCGGTCTCTCCGCTGAGTGGAAAGCTCATACTCGATGCCGAAATTTTACTCATGGCCTCATTATCCTGAAACGCCCATTGATCTACGGTGCCGGTTTTTGTAAAAAAGATGCTGGAGATACCCAGCGAACTTTTGTCGCCAAAATCTGCAGGAGCGATATAATCGATGTAAATCCATCCTTTAGCTTTAACATTTTTGGCCAGGTAATAACGGTATTCTTGTCCGGTGACATTGTTCATTCTGTATAGAAATATGTCAAACGGCATATCGCTATCTGCATACTGTACATAAAAGCCAAGTTTATTCGTACTGGCGTCTGCGGTTGGAGGGTTAATTTCCAGTTCCTTCCCATCCACGTAAATAAAATTAAAAAATGCTTTAGTACCAGTATTTGGAATTGGCTTGCTGAAAACGACCTTTTTACTTTCCACCTCGCTGAGCGTCAGCATCCGTTGCTTTTCTCCGAAAAAAGAATAAGCGATACTGGTGCCGATAATCGATGATGGGTTCAAAAGGTATTTACCATTCGAAATACCAGCACCGAACCCTGTCGTATCTATGGTCATCTCTAGGGTATTTACCCCTCCATTGTAGCCATTGACTACCACCTGAAGGGCCCTTTCGGAATCCAGTTTTTCCTTATTACAGCTCGTCAACATCAGGATGACCAGCATGAATAGGGCTGGTAGCTTCGCATAACTGTTTATTGTTTTCATTATCCTATTGTTTATAGTTCTAAATTCTTTGTAAATCTGATGCTGTTGCCCACTGTGCTCTCACTAAATATATATAGTTTAGAGGAGGCCACCGATGCTGCTGGTTTAGGTGCCGTTGAAGATGTGACGTGCCAGGTGTATCCAGTACCTTCGGTGTAAAACTCGTTCGTACCTGCCTTATAAATATAAACCAGGAACAAAACCGAAGTATTTTGCCCATTATATGGCTGGCTGGCGGTGGAGAATGTGGACAGCGTTACCGGATCAGCAAATTCATTTGGTTTCACGTTTTTAATCCTGGTGATCTCTTCGAAAACCTTGGGCGTGAAATAATATTTGCCGAGGACAATATCCACGGGCTCAGTGTACCCGGTGACCGTTGGTTTAAACATATAGGTGATCTTGATCTTGTCGGCTTCGACGGCCGGTATCTCCGGCATATCTCCCACCTTGCCATCCATGTACATGAATCGGATCGTAGCAGCGCCCTCACTCTTATTTAGTTCCTTTTCCAGCACCAGCTTACCCGTGCCTTTCTCCTTTATAGAAATCTTAACACTGTTGCGTCCATCCGGAAAAATATAAGCTTCACTAAGGTTAAAGGAACCTGTAGGCAGATCAAAATTAAATTTAAAAGTATCTATTTTTACTTCTAGCGCTTCTGTTCCCCCGTTATAGCCTTTAATGGTAACGGGCAGCATATCGCCTTTGTATAGGAAGTCATCTTCACCTTTGTTGCAGGCAGCGACCAGCATTAGGAAAGTGAAGGTAAGCAGTATGTGAATTGTGTTGGTAATATTTTTCATTTCTGTTTTTTTAAATGTGGAGATTAGAAGGAATAGGAAACTGACATACTGAAGGCAGCACCGACCTTACGGGTAAAGGTGTCCTTATCGCCCACACGTGTTCTGGTCTTTCCATCTTCGGAAGTTTCGTAATAACCATCATCATATTTCTTCGAAAAACCAGATTTCCATTCGTATATATCTGCCCAGTCAGAAACGCCAGTTGCACTGATGACCGACATTGACATGCCTTTCCATTTGTCCAATAGTTTGTAGGTATCGTTACTGTTGATATAAAAGCGATAAGGGTTATTCATCAGGTTGCTCATGTTCAGCTTCGCATGTAGCTTTTTACTTTTCAAGAAACGGTAACTCAGCTGGGCATCCAACTGGTTTCGCGGGCGCTCATATTCAACGATATCAGGCGTCAGTCCGGTGGTAAAGGTTTTATATCCCATGTGGTTAAAGGCGACATTCGCGCCCAGTCGATTTCCGTCGTACTGTATACCAAGGTTGTACAACACAGGAACCTGCCCATACAAGGGACGTTTTTCTTTCAGCAATAGTTTCGTACGGTATTCGTAGCTTTTTTCATACTTGTCGTTGGCCATGCTCTTACCTTCAAAGGTACTCGCCTGCACTTCTGAGCTTTGCAGGGTTAGGTTACCACTCAGGTAAATATCATCCAGGAATCTCCAGTTCTGTTTGATAAAACCCAGACTCTTGCGCAAATCCAGCTCCCAGCCATTTACTTTTGCCCATTCAGAGTTCTGCGTGTTTACATATACGCGCATACTTGCATCAAGCTGCGTTCGGTAAAGCTCCACCGGTTTATCAAAATATTTATGGAAGTAGCCAACAGAGATGACTTCTCCCGGCTTGGGATACCATTCCAGGCGAAGGTCGTAATGATCTATCGTGGTAGAAAGCACCCCTTCATTTCTGCGAAACGCACCAATTGCAGGGTCCTGACGAACCATCCTGGAGTTCTCAATCAGTGCAGGCCTGACGACCGACTGTGAATAGGCCGCCCGGACATTCAGATCCTTTAGAGGGCTGAGCGTCAGACTTGCAGAGGGCAGATAACGCCAGGTTTTTTCGTCATTTTCCGGATCGGCATAAGGGCCAACGATCCTACCTGTTTCAGGATCCACAAACCGTAGCTGCTCACCCTGCCTGATGAGTTCGGTAACGGCCAGGTCATTTACGCCATTTTTCAAACGCTCGTATTTATAATATTCTGCACGTAATCCCCACACCAGTCGAATCCAATTGGCAAAATGAGTGTCCATCATACCAAAAACAGCCTGATTGGTATTCCTTCCCTGATAACCATTTTGGGAGAAAGAGGCAGGATAGTAAAAAAGGTCCTTTAGCGGGTCATTGAACTCCAGAAACTGTCCCCACTGCTGTACCGGCACGAAGGCATATATGCCACCCTGACCAACGGTACTGATGGGCAGCAGTGTCCAGTCGTAAGTACCCTCGCGACGCAGGAACTGATACCCGGACTTGAAGGTTTGTTTTTGTCCCAATACCTTAAAACCATAACTCAGCGCAGCTTCAGCTATCTTATTGGTTTCTTTGTAGAGGTATTGCGCTCTGTTGAACGTTCCTCCACCTGGATTGTTAAAGGCACTCGGCAGCACATTATAGACAGAACCGTTAAGGGTCTTTGTCGGCGCCAGCCAGGCTTCCACCGCATCCTTTTCCAGATTGGTCAGTTTGTTTCTGGAAACATTCCAGTCAAAACGGAAGTCACCGAACGTATGCTCCCCATTGATCCGCGTCTGGAACAGATCGATGAACTTGGGCCTGTCGAACTCACGGATTGCAGGAAGATCTTTTCCAAAACCGATGTCATTACCAAAGCCGACAATACGGGAAAACTGGTTATTGAACACACGTGAGTAAAAATTGCGGGCAGTAATCTTATGGTTTTTTGAGTTCCAGCCCAGGTTGAACAAGGCACCCCAGCTGGTATTGAAGTTGTACTGGTTGGCGAAGGTAGGATCTATCTCGGCACCAGTCTCAGTGTCGTAACGTGTATTTCCCAGCTTCTCCCACACGCCACGACCGAAATGAGAAATGTTATCATTCGACTGTTCATTGCGATAGCTCAATGAACCTACAAAGCCAAGGCGGCTATGCGCCAGCTGATAGCTGCGTCCAAGGCTGAACTGGTAGTTTTGTCCGGGTAATGCTTTATAAGTCCTGGTCCCCATACGTTCCAGTCCACCTATTCTCCTGTTCTGCTCGGCAATCATGGCAGGTGTTATTCGAACCTCACCTGCTGCAGGGATCGCATCAGGCTTTGTAGGTTCATAGTTTCTCTGGTTGAAGATCAGCAGTTCTTTTGGGAAGTGGTTTCGGCTTCCGTCGTCAAATCCAAGATAGTCGTTCTTGCCACGGCCATATCCCAGAAAATCTTTGCCTGTGCTGCCATCGATATACTTACTACCAAAGCTGAAGGTGGTAAAATTATTGTCAGGCACTGCTAGTGTACTGATCTGCACCAGTCCTCCGCCGAAACCAAAGCTCATATCAGGAGTTGAAGTTTTGGAGACTACTACGTTGTCGATCAGGTTGCTGGGTATGATGTCAAATTCAAAATCGCGCACCTGAACATCGGTACTTGGCAAAGTCGCCCCATCCATCATGGCCAGGTTGTAACGCTCTGCGATACCGCGGATCACCACGCGCCGGTTATCAGTGGTGCTGATACCGGAGATCCTTTTTAACGTTTCTCCAACATTTTTATCGGGCAGGGTGGAAATCTGTTCGGCTGAAATCCCGTTAGAGATGCCCGCCTCATTCTTTTGCCGCGTATACAAAGCGGCAATGCTTTCTTTTTTATAGCTTCCGGTGACCATCACCTGGTTAAGCGTGTTGGTGCTCGAATTGAGCACGATATCAAGTGGGGTCAGCTGTCCGCTCCTGACGATGACATCGGTGATGCGTTTCGTCTGATAGGAAACATAGCTGACTTCAAATGTGTAGGTTCCAGGAGCCAGGCTTAGGCTGTAGCTGCCATCCACACTGCTCTGGATGGTCTTATCCTCCTTCAGCACTTTTATGCCCGCACCGGGGAGTGCTCCGCCACGTTCGTCGATGACCTTACCTGCGACACGTCCGACCTGTTGTTGCGGCAAATGAACTGCTACGGCCGGTTTAGACTCCTGGTCGCTGATATCGGCCTTGTCTGAAGCGGTAATCACTACCACATTCTTTTTGATGATATATGTGTACGGTGTACCCTTAAAACAGGCATCAAGAACCTGTTCCACCGTGGCAGCGTTCACCTTAATGCTGACAGGTTTTGCGCTGTTGAACAGACTCATGTCATAAAGGAAATCGTAATGGGTTTGCTTTCTGATTTCCTCTAAAACGGAATGGATACTGCATTGCTGCCTGTTCATGGAAACCCGCTGTGCATAACCCGCCGCACGGACTTGAAGCAGCAAACAGGTTAATAATATCATGGTGATCTTCATAACACGCATGCATTGATAAAAATTCATATTTTTGTTAATGTTAAATGAGTTGATGCTATTGTCGTTACAAGGTATTTAACGAGCTTTAACAGTATGGCCAGGGGTGTTCCACCACCTCTGGCTTTTGTTCAGGCCCGTTCAGATAGGGTATTAATCTGTCACGATGAGCCTCCTTTCCTTTACCGTTATTTTTGCCAGTTTTGTTAATTGGATCATATCTATAATTGTCGAGAGTGGCTGATTTCGGGAGATCATACCATTTAAGCGCAGTTTGCCCAGTTGCTCAGGGCAATCCACCTGCACATCGTACCATCTGGAAACCCGACGGAGGGCACTTTCCAATGTTTCACCACGGAAGATGAAATCGCCATTCTTCCAGGCCATCTCCTGCTCCATATCGGCCTTTTTAACCTCAATTTTGCCTGCAAGTACTGCGAGCTGTCCAGGTCGCAGCATTGCTGAATGGCCATTCCGGGAAAGTACTTTTACACTCCCCTCCAGCAGCGTGGTCTTAACCACGGGTTCATCCTGGTAGGCGCTGACGTTGAAGTGTGTACCGAGGACCTGCACCTGTTGTTTTTCTGTGTCTACGTAAAAAGGAACCCTAATGCCGCTGCCAGGTAGTATAACTTTGGCCACTTCAAAGTAAACCTCTCCTGTCATTCTTACCCTCCTTTCGCCGCTTTTAAACTTTAAGGGGTAACTCAATGAGGATGCTGCATTCAGCCATGCTTTTGTTCCATCCGGGAGAATGACCCGATATTGTCCACCCTTCGGAGTTACAATTTTATTGAATGCATGAGATGTCGCCAATGCTTCTTTATCCGTATCATAGACAATTTCTCCATCATCAGTCTTTTTAACAGGAATTCCATCCTGTAGTGCAAGCCTGCCCCTGGGTTGATCCGACAGGGAAACCACTGAGCCATCGGCCAATGTTAATGCCGCCTGCGCTCTACCGGGAAGAATATCCTCTCCTTGACTTGCCAGGTCATTGCTCGTATTGATGGTATATTTATAAAGCAATAACGAAGTTCCAAGCATGATCAACAGGGTGGCTGCGACTTTCATCCATACTGGAAAGTGGAATACTGGCCGGCCCAAAGAACCAGGGCTCGCTAAAGGCGGAAGCTGAACAAGCGGACTTTGGCGCTTATAAAAGCGCTGTTTAAATTCCACAACATCGGCATCGTTGATTCCTGGTAAAGATTCGTCCCGATCAACGAGCCAGGCTGCTTTCATACAGTCTGCAACATACTCCGCATCCAGATCCATGGACAGGTAGAGTTCTACCAGACTGGTTTCGTGCGGCGGGCATTCTCCGCGGAAGTATCGGATCAAGGTATTTTCTGATGGTCGCTCCATTCTCCTTTATTTATTAAGGGGCAACATGATACCCCGTTATTATAAAGAATGCGGAAAACGTATTTTATAATGAGGTAAAAAATGCAAATTCACAATTTGTTAACATTGACGGCATTTCATTAATATACAGATAACACAGTCATCAAATATTTCGCATTACGGGCATCATACTTAAGGTTGCACAGCAGCCAGCAGGCATGACCATGTCAAGTAAATCCCAATATAAAATTGCTTAAAGGAAAAGGGTGCTGCTAACGAGTATACCAACAAGTGCTTCAGGATACTCTTTCATTTCCTGGCGTAGTATCTTTAAAGCGGTATTTATATGGCTATTGGCAGTATGAACGGACATGCCCATTTTTTCGGCTATGGCATCGCGGCTCAGATCCTGTTCACGCAGGGCAAGAAAAACCTCCCTTTGCCTAGGACTGAGCTTGTTCAGTGCCACCTGGTATCTGGATTGGAGTTCGTTGAGCGTTAATTCAGGATGAGCGACTTCGCCAAGTTCCGCCAGTGGCACATCTGAAATATCCTCGAAACTGACCACTCTTTTTCGTGCCAGACCGACGATCTCCTGCCGGAGTATCCCGAAAAGATAACCATCAAACTGACGGACTTCGGACAGCCGGTGCCTGTGCTGCCAGATTTTTAATAAGGCATTCATCACCAACTCTTCTGCATCCTCTCGGGAAGACACCATTTTGCGGCATGCATATAACAATCTGCGGTAGTAGAAATCCAGAATCTGGCCAAAGGCAGCTTCATTGCCCGACAGCCATAACTGGATGTAATACTCAATCGTTTGTTTCGCCATTGCGCTGTATGATAACACTGCGAAATTAGCCATTGCAAAATTAGATTACTGGTTATCTTTTTATTAAAATATCATTAAGTATATTTACGTTACTCATTACTTTTTATGCTCATCAACGCTTTACTCATGATCAATTGTCGTCCCCATTCTCCTTGTATTGAAGCAGCTTATTCTGTCTGTCAAAAATCGCTCCTTCTCGCATTGCTGATTAACCATCTACATCAATAAAAAAACCATGAAGAAATTATTATTGTCATTGATCCTGGCAATCGGGATGCTCTCGACCCCTTCTTTTTCGCATGAACACCATGCAATACAAAACGTTCACAAAAAAGATAAAATCGTTTACATCACAAGAACAGGAGCAAAATACCATGAATCGTCCTGCCGCTATCTAAGACAGAGTAAAATCCAGACAACAAAAAAAGAAGCCATCTCCAATGGATATGATGCCTGCAAAGTATGTAAGCCTTGACTCAAGTCCGTTAAAATGATGTTTGCCTAGGATGCTGCGATATAAGTTTTACAGAAACACGCGGACCAATTGCTCCCACTCCTGTTCTAAAGAAATCTGGGGACGTGTTTGCTGTGCCTTACTGTACCAGTAATCGGCATTCCAGATGTCGCCTTCCTTACGGTGCAGGTAAGCATGCACATGTGCTGATGATCGGTCATCCAGATGGTCTACCTCATCATGAGCCTTCTGCCAATCTCCCTTACCATCATACCAAAGCGCCTTTAGCTGTACAGAGAGGCCTTGATCGGGATTTTCATTTTGTAGAGATTTCTTAAATACAGAGGTGTCTTTCATAATATTCGGTATGGGTCAGACAAAGATAAAGATTTCTTCAGGCCATTAACGCAGAGCAGAGATTTCAGGCATCCGAATCACGCTCAATTCGTAAATGGAAGGTGCTGCAGTTGCTTTGAGCACTCTGAATCTTAACCTACTTGTTTTGTAATCCTGTGCAAACCTGACGACCTTACAATCTCCTATGGGATCATCACCAAGATAGATCGTCATCCATTCACCATGCTGGAGAATATCAATGCTGTATTTCTGTATGCGTGGTATTCTAATCTGTGAAAATCCATCAGGCAAATTTTTAGTATCCTGATATTCAAATATACTGATTTTATTAAAGGGCTCCTGAGGATTCAGATCGATCTCCAGGCTGGCAATAGTATCCTTAGCTGCCCATCTGCTGTCCATATTACCATCGTTCACGGACTTGCCGTCAAAGCTTCCGTTTTTATCTTCCCAGACACTGCTCGCTGTCACTGGCTTGTTCAAAGATATGAACTGTCCATTTTTTGGCAAGGGCCTGTTGGACGACAAGTTCAACCGTTTACCCAGCGCGATAGCCGTATTGGCTACATATTCCCGTATTCTACCCGTCTGATCCGGCGGCACGTTCATTACCAGGCAGTTGCCGTTATCCGTAGACCAGTAAAACAATTCTTCCAGCTCATCCAGATCTCTCGTAGGCAAGGGTTGTGTTTTCTCAAACCAGTTCCAGTTTTTGCTGATGCAGATGGTGTGTTCAAAAGGTAGATAGTAAGATTTGCCTTCATGCAGGTACTGCTTCTTATCGAATCGGGTAATGATCTTGGGATCCCACAGTCGAAAGTCAGATGGAAAATACTGGAAGAAATATTTATTGTCCACGGTCATATTTCCCGGCTGCGTATAGTCGCGCTTTCCTTCCTCGTTTACGATGGTATGGTTCACGCTGACCGCGCAGGCAGGGTTGAACTTTTTCACCAGACCATAGATCTGGTCGATGCCCCATGCTGAGGGCTCGCGGTCCCAGCCGCCATCGAGCCACAACTCGGCAATGCTACCATAATTTGTGAACAACTCGGTCAGCTGATTCTTCATGTAATCGATATATTTCTGCGGATCCTTATCTTTATAAGCAGGCTCATACCTGTCCCACAGTGAATAATAAACTGCAAACTGAATTCCATATTTCTTACAAGCCTCGGATACTGCCTTAACCACATCCGTTTTCACCGGAGATGAGGCAACATCGTAGGTGGTGTACTTACTGTCCCATAAACAAAATCCATCGTGATGTTTCGTCACCAACAGTACGTAACGAAATCCTGCTTCTTTTGCTGTTTGTACCCACTGATCGGGGTCCAGGTTTGTTGGGTTATAACTTGATAAGGGTAAGGTTCCGTCCGACCATTCTATGTTGTTAAACGTGTTGATCCCAAAATGGATGAACATGCCATATCCCCTTTTAATCATCTCCCGTTGCGCAGGATTTGGTTTGGTAGCCGGTGCAATCAGTTGTGCAAAACCGGAATTAATGGCCAGGGCCACCAGGAATAGAGTATATGTGATTTTTTTCATATCAGACAGTGCAAAATATTGACCAACACAACAGCTGCTCAAAGGTTGATGAGGTAGATGTCAAATTTAAATACAACAGCGATCTGAAAGAATAGCTTATACCTCAAAATCCATGGACTATTGTATTCCCTTAAATATATCCGCTACCCGCCGTTTTGCTCAACCTGGAAAAGGTAAGACTGGAAAATATGGTGAAGATTGCAAGGGTGATAAAGGTATAGTGGAACGACTGGGACACGCCCATTCCGACTGCATCCGACCCATAAAATGAAAGCACAAGGCTGGACACGGAGACACCAAAGCTTACCGACAACTGCTGCATGATGACCAGCATGGTATTGCCCCCGCTGGCGGAATTTTCATCCAGGTCGGACAAAGTGACCGTATTCATGGCGGACATCTGAATGGAGGTAAAAAATCCGTAAAACACCATCAGCAGAATATAATACCCAATCGGAGTATCCTTATCAACGAAGCCTAAGATAATCAGTACCACACCCAACAAGATGGTATTACTAATTAATACATTCCTGTACCCCAACGCCTTGATAATCCGCACCACAAAAGGCTTGATGGCCACATTCGCCAGTGCCGATGGCAGCAAAAGCAGACCAGCGACTGATGCCGAGTAGCCAAAGCCCGTTTGTAACATGAGGGGTAACAGTAAAGGAAGGCCACCAATACCCAGCCTTGTAATCAGGCTTCCGGACAGGCCTATCTTTAAGGTATCAATATTTAGCAAACGGAGGTCGATGATCGGCTTTTCTGTCCTCTTATAATGGATGTAATAAGCCACAGACAGTATTCCTGCCAGTAGCAGCAAGCCCAGTATCATGACCCAGTGGCTTAAACCAGCACTGACCATCTCCAGTACCATGGTGATCACAATGAGCGCAAGACTGAAGTAAGCCAGGCCCCGGAAATCAAAGCGGCCCACAGCATGTTTGAAATTCGGCATCACGCGATAAGCCAGGGAGATGCCGATGAAACCGATGGGCACGTTTACTAAAAAGATCCAGTGCCAGGAGAAATATTCGGAAAGAAAGCCACCAAGGCTGGGGCCAACCACCATCCCCAACAAGCCAAATATGGTAATGAAGTTCATTGTTTTGAGAAGCTCACTCCGGGGGTACTGGTATAAAATGGCCAGTCTCGCAATGGGCACCATCATCGAGGCCCCAATTGCCTGAACTACGCGCGACAGGTTGAAGGTCATCAGACTTCCGGAGAGGGCACATAACAAAGAGCCTGTTACAAATAGTCCAACCGCTATCATAAACATGGTCCTGGTGCCGAACTTATCTGAAAGCCATCCTGAAAGCGGAATGAATAAGGCCAGCGTGAGTGCGTATGTAACAATAACGGAGTGCATTTCTGTTGCTGAAATTTCCATATCCCGTGCGATGGAAGGAAGTGAGGTATTTAAGATGGTACCATCCAAAGATTGTATGAACATGGCAATTGCTGTGACCCATGGTAAAAGGTTTGTTGCGGTAGCTTCTTTTTTATCTTGTATCGTATCCTGCATTGATATTCTTAATATTCGGTTTGATTTGCATAAGCTTTATATGACAAACAACTTTTAACTTTGTTTGTTGAATACATACCAATAACAGCCTACACTAACCACCTTATAACGACCATTGATTCTATGGAACAACCAAAGATCAGCAGGCGTTTCTTCGTGTCCATCTCTGCGATGGCCGGGGCATTCGCGTTCATTCCTGCCAGCGTTAAATCAGCCTACATCAGTGCCAAAAATCTGTTTATTCCGCAGAAGAGGGCACTTCCATTGTCAGTAAGCATCAATAAGAAGCTTTACAAATTACAACAAGATACACGAACGACCTTGCTGGACCTGCTGAGGGAGGAACTTCAGCTGACCGGAAGTAAGAAGGGCTGCGACCACGGTCAGTGCGGCGCCTGTACGGTTCACGTGGACGGCGAACGGGTGCTGAGCTGTCTGACACTGGCCGCAATGGTGCAAGGCAAGGAAGTCACCACAATTGAAGGTCTGGCAAATGGGGACGAGCTGCATCCCATGCAAAAAGCCTTTGTGGAGTGCGATGGTTTTCAGTGCGGCTACTGTACACCAGGCCAGATCATGTCTGCTGTTGCGTGTGTAAAAGAAGGTCACACCGGCTCGGTAGAAGAAATTAAAGAGTTCATGAGCGGCAACTTATGTCGTTGCGGGGCTTATAACGGAATTGTTAAATCTATTCAACAAGTTGCGCAATGAAACCATTCGACCTTTTAAGACCATCGTCTATCGCAAAAGCGATCTCTGCGAAACAATCGCAAGTCCAATTTTTAGCAGGAGGAACGAATTTAGTCGACCTGATGAAAAAGCACATCGCTACACCTGATGCATTATTGGATGTAACTCCCATTTTATCCAGCCAGATCACGGGCAGCACTGAAACCCTCCTGATTGGTGCAGCAGTTAAAAACAGCAGTGCTGCAATGGACAAACTGGTGCTGTCCTCCTATCCTTTGATTGCTAAAGCAATACTTGCGGGTGCTTCCCCGCAAATCAGGAATATGGCATCCACAGCGGGAAACTTATTGCAACGCACCCGATGCCCCTATTTTTATGATACGACCTTGCCTTGTAACAAACGCAATCCTGGCGAAGGCTGTGGCATGCGTGAAGGAGAAAGCAGAATGGGCGCCATTATTGGCCATAGCGAACACTGTGTAGCTGTACATCCCTCAGATCTTTGTATTGCATTAGCGGCCCTGGATGCCGAAGTGCTTTATACGATTGCCGGAGAAAAGAAACCAATGGTGATCCCATTTAAAGACTTCCACCGGTTGCCGGGCGATGCCCCCGAAAAAGACAACAACCTGCCTCAAAATGCACTGATCACAGGTGTCCGCATCCCCAAAAATCCATTCTCAAAAAACTACGCGTATGTTAAACTTCGCGACCGTGATTCTTATGCTTTTGCACTGGTATCGGTAGCCGCAGCACTGCACCTGCAGGGCGACAGGATTGTGGAAGCCAGGCTTGCATCTGGTGGTGTGGCACATAAACCATGGCGATGGTATCAGGCGGAAAACTTCCTGAAAGGGAAAATTCCTTCTGCCGAAGTGTTTGCCGAAGCTGCAGCACTCGCGGCCGATGAAACGAACCCACTGGTGGGCAATGCTTTTAAGAAACTGATGTTGAAAGGGGCGATAGAAGTTGCCCTGCAAAATTGTTTAACCGCTTAATCTGAACTGATGAATTTTTTTAAAACCAAAACCAGTTCCCCAAAAGTAGAAGGCCGTGTGGAGGGTGTTTTCAAAGTAACCGGCACGGGTAAATATTCCGCAGAATATCACCTCGACGGTATGACTTACGCTGTGATTGTGGGCAGTACTGTTCCGGCAGGCCGAATCGAGAGCATTCAGCTTGATCAGGCGAAACAAGTGGAGGGTGTCCTGGATATTCTTACCCATCAAAACAGGCCACAGATACCAGCTTTTGCTACAAAGGAAAAACTAGATAAATCCGGATACAGTTTACCGGTGCTACATACAGATCAGATTTATTTTAAAGGTCAGCCCATCGCATTGGTAGTGGCTACCACATTAGAAGACGCCATGTATGCAGCGTCACTTGTAACGGCCACTTATCGAAAAACGACGGCAAATGTGGATTTTGATGGCAGTCATAAAGGTGTTGATGCGGAACCTTTCGGCAAGGAAAGAGGCACCATGGCCGCCTGGGCCAGCGCTCCCCATGTTGCGGAGGCAGAATACACGATCAGGCATGAAGTACATAACCCTATGGAAATGCATGCCACGATCGCCACCTGGCATGCGCCGGGAAAGCTTAAACTGTACGATAAAACACAGGGGGTAAATAGCGTCCAGCAGACTGTATCACGGCTATGGGAAATGCCCAAAGAAAATGTGGAGGTGATCTCCGAATTTATGGGTGGAGGCTTCGGATCGGGATTAAAAGTCTGGCCGAATGTGCCCCTGGCCATTATGGCTTCCAGTCAGCTGAAACGGCCGGTTAAGCTGGTGCTGACCAGGCCACAGATGTTTACGCTTGTGGGTTACAGGCCACAATCATGGCAGAAAGTTCGGATTGGTGCCGACAAGTCAGGCAAGTTTACAGGCATATGGCACCAGGCCAAACATGCAACAGCGATTTATGACAATTTTAATGAGGGCATTGTGCGCATCTCCAGGATGTTGTATGATGTAAAAAATATAAAAACAGAGTTCGCTACCGTACCGCTAAACCTGAGTGCCCCTACCTGGATGAGAGGGCCCGGAGATTGTACCGGCGCTTTCGCCCTGGAGAGCGCGGTGGACGAATTGAGTTACGTATTGAAGATGGATCCCGTTCAACTGAGGCTGCAGAACCTTGCGCTCCGCATCGATCCGGATACCGGAAAACCCTGGTCGACAAACTACATGGGCGAATGTGTGACCAAAGGTGCGGAAATGATTGGATGGGGTGATCGCAAAGCCTTACCTGGCACGGTAAAAGACGGTGACTGGCAGATTGGCTATGGAATGGCTGTGGGTATGTGGTTTGCAGGACGGCAAAAAGCGAGTGCGGCAATCCGCCTGGACAAAGATGGAGTGATCACCGTAGAAACCGCCATGACCGACATTGGAACAGGTACAGGAACGGCCATGCAGAACATTGCTCATGAATACCTGGGTATCCCCAAAGAAAAGATCAAAGTTAAACTGGGCCAGTCTACCCTACCTCCCGCACCTAGTCAGGGGGGCAGTACAGGACTCTCTTCATTAAGTGGAGCAGTAACCGCTGCATGCGAAGCGTTCAAGTCCAAGATGGACGCCTATGCCAGCACCGCCGGAGAACAATCAAGCCCCGCCAACTATTCCCTGATCATGCAGAAAAATAAACTGACGGAGGTGTTGGCTGAAGCTTCATCCGGACCGGGCGAGGAACAAAAGAAATATGCGTTCTGCTCCGGTGCCGCACACTTCTGCAAAGTGAAGGTCCATAGTAAAACCGGTAAGGTAAAAGTAGAAAAAATGGCCAGCGTAGTTGATGCGGGCCACATTGTGAACCAGCAGGCCGCAGCAAACCAGGTGTCGGGTGCTGCAGTTGGAGGTATCGGGATGGCTTTGAGTGAAGAACAGCTAACCGACAACCGGTATGGATGTCTGGTTGGGAACGACCTTGCGGGATATCATTTTGCGGTCAATGCGGATGCACCAATAATTGATGTGGACTTCATCCATAAAACTGATGTGAACATTAATCCCACAGGATCCAAAGGTGTTGGAGAGGTAGGGATCATTGGTACCGCTGCAGCCATAGCAAACGCCATTTACAATGCCACAGGAAAACGGTTGCGGGATCTGCCGATTACACCGGACAAGGTTTTACTCTCCTGATTATTTAAGCATCTTGTTATCGTTTTAAATTAAGATTATGTGACAAATAGCCTTTAGATTAAATGTCTACAAGGCTATTTGTCATTAATACTGCCTACGATATGTTGTATTTTATCTTCTAACTCACGCACCGCCCTTCTCAACATAGACCACTCTTCAAGATCATCATTCCTTCCGTCCAGTTCAATGAGCTGCATCAACGCCATAATAGAGGCTACAGGCTTGCGAAATTCATGGGACTGAATAAAGGCAATTTCTTTCAGCTTTTCGTCCTGTAACCTGACTGTCTCCGCATGCTTGACCTTCGAATTTATATCAGCAACATTTATGGACACCCCGATGATGGTGCCATCCGTGTGTAATGCAGGCTCAAACTTAACCAGTCGCCAATAATCCTTACCACCCTGTCTCAGGTTTCTTTCATCATATACCGCTGTGCCTTTCAAGGCCTTGGCATAGTCTCTGTAAAAATCGTGTAGGTGCTCAGCCTTGATGTAATCTATCATTGACCTGCCTTTCTCCATTTCTAAGCCATAAGTACGCCTCACGTGGTTATCCCAGGTCCTGTTGAAAGAGAGTATCTCGAAATTTCTTCCCAGTAGCAGGTGCTGATCAATGGAGCTTTCGAAGAAAGAACGGCGCTCTATCTCCAGCTCTTTGTTATCTCTATCCAGATTTTTCATTATTTTCAATGCGTCATCAAAGGCGAGCAATTGGATAATTTGTCTGGCTAAAGCCTTCAACATGAATTCCTGATCAGCCACCACCGTAAGGGGATTATAATGCATTACACAAAGGCTACCTGAAACAACATCATTCGCGCTCATCAGGGGCACTCCAGCATAAAAACTATGGTTCGGATCAGCTGCAACAAAAGGGAAATCCTTGTACCTGAGGTCTGACTGGGCATCAGTAATGATGATGGTATCTCGCTGATTGATCACATGGTCACAGAAAGGGTATCTCGGAACCTCCCCTGTGAGATTGAACGCATACTGAAATAAGACCGTTCCTGTACCTGGGCGGATTACCCTCATAATTGCTGCCGAGGCACCGCACATTCTGGCCGTCAGCTCTACCATCTCACTCAGTTCTTTTTCAAGATTAAATTCCGTGTTAAGAAATTCATCCAGGAACTGATTTTGCTCCTGCTCACTTAAAGTATATAACATCTTCTCATCACCCATCTACATCAATGAAGCCCCGGATCAATATACGGATAAACTTAACCTACAGATTGTTATCATCATGAATGTTTCAACTCATAAGTGCTTCAATCATTTAAACGAAAGAAGGATAATAATAATGACGTAGGAGTAGTTTAGATTGACATACAATTCGTTAAAAAACATTATTCCGCCTAAAAACAATTGAGTATCTTTTCCCGTTTTTTCGAAGAACCCAGCAGCTGAAATTTATGATCCGACCGTCCGATAATGCCAAAATAGATGAAAATGCAATCACTTCCAGTGAAGCCCGTTTAAGGGCTTTGGTCGCGGCGTCTTCTGATGTAATTTACAGCATGAGTGCCGACTGGAGCGAGATGCGGGAGCTGGATGGCCGTGGAATTTTATCGGACACTGACAAGCCAATAACGGACTGGATGTCCAAATATATTCCCGAACAGGAACGTGGACGCGTACAGGCAGCGATTGATGAAGCCATTTCCTTGAAGAAGGTCTTTCAGGTGGAGCATAGAGTCTTTCGCGCCGATGCAAGCTGGGGATGGACCTTGTCGCGTGCCATTCCCATCTTTAATGAGCATGGAGCTATCACAGAATGGTTTGGTACTGCTGCCGACATAACGGAGCGTAAGCGGGCAGAACAGGAACTGAGAGATGCTAAGGAACAATCAGAACACCAAAAAAGAGTATATGAAACGATCACAGGCAGCACGCCCGATCTGATCTACGTATTTGACCTTGACTATCGCTTTACGTATGCCAACAGTGCGCTGCTCACCATGTGGGGCAAAACATGGGAGACTGCTATAGGCAGGAACCTTCTGGAAAACGGGTATGAGCCCTGGCATGCGGAGATGCATGAACGGGAGATTGACGAGATTAAGCTCACCAAACAACCCATCCGCGGGGAGGTTTCATTTCCCCACGCCATTCTGGGGAAACGTGTCTATGACTATATCCTCATACCAGTATTGGATGAATATGGTCAGGTAGAAGCTGTTGCCGGGACCACCCGTGATGTGACTGAGCGAAAACAGTGGGAAGAATCATTGGCGCAAAGTTCAGAACAACTACAGGCGATGAATGAGGAGTTGGCTGCCACGAATGAAGAACAGGCTGCATCGAATGAAGAGCTGGCAGCGACCATTGAAGAACTGGCTATGGTAAATCAGCAACTACAAACCGCACATCACAAAATTGAAGGGGCAGAAGAAAGCCTCCGCATGGCCATTGATGCCGGCAGATTGGGTACTTTTTATATCGGCTCGTCAGACCAGCTGTTTGTTACCTCAGCCAGACTGAAAGAATTTTTTGGTTTTCTACCTAAGGAAGAAGTTTCATCTGAGGCTGCCCTCAACCAGATTCACCCGGATTACCGGCAGGAAGTATTCGATATGGTGAAATCTGCCTTTGCCAGAAGAAGCCGGTTAGATATTGAATGTCCCATCATTGGTCATCATGACGGCAAAACCCGCTGGGTGCGTGCTATTGGGGAGATGCAGCATAGAGACGGTAACGACTACTTTACGGGTGTACTTCACGAGATCACGGAAAAGAAACAGGATGAGATCCGTAAAAACGACTTCATAGGGATGGTAAGCCACGAGTTGAAAACGCCTCTGACTTCCATGAAAGGTTATATTCAGGTATTATTGATGAAACTTAGACAGCAGGATGATGGTTTTGTGATTGGTGCATTGGAGAAAGCAAATGCGCAGGTTGCGAAGATGACGAATATGATCAATGGCTTTTTGAATGTCTCCAGGCTGGAGTCTGGTAAGATCCACATCGACTTGAAAGAATTTGACCTTGCCCTGCTCATTAAGGAGGCTGAGGAAGAGTCGCTGGCCACCATAACAAGCCATACCGTTGTATTCGAACCGGTAGAAACAACGTTAGTCAACGCCGATCGCGATAAGATTGGCCAGGTAATTCATAATCTGATCAGCAATGCCGTTAAATACTCTCCTCCAGGCAGCACCATCAACGTGGCATGTATTTCGGACCTGAATAAGGCAAATGTCCATGTAAAAGATCAGGGTATGGGCATCAAGCCGGATGACCTGTCGAAGATTTTTGACCGTTATTATCGTGTGGAGGGCAATCAGACATCATCCGTTTCCGGGTTTGGGATCGGACTATACCTGTGTTCGGAAATCATTGACCGGCATCATGGAAAGATATGGGCAGAGAGCGAGGTCGACAAAGGATCAACGTTCAGCTTTAGTCTGCCCTTATCCCAGGTATGAGCCTGACAGGCTTTACCGTTTATTGATCCAATTGCCCATAATTTTAAGGGCATCCCTAGAAAATTCAGCTTTGATGGCAGCCTAATTTCACAACCAGAATCAATTGCGCTGGTGATCGGCAGTATGGATACAACAAAGTCCGATCTGGAAACATACCACTCGCGCGCAGACCAGATCTTTGTAGGGTACAATTTAAACAACAGTATCCTATGCAAAAGACAATTTTCATTACCGGAGCATCAGCAGGTTTAGGAAAGGCAACCGCCAGATTATTTCAGTCCAAAGGCTGGAATGTGATCGCCACAATGCGAAATCCGGAAAAAGAGACAGCACTCAACCTACTCGAAAATGTGACCCTCCTGCCCCTTGATGTGACCGACTCGGAACAGATTAAATCTATTGTCGCGAAGGCAAGTGATTTACAATCCGTGGATGTTGTTTTCAACAATGCCGGATATGGCCTCATGGGCGCGCTTGAGGCGCTTAGCGATGAGCAGATCTCAAAGCAGATCAACACAAACTTGCTTGGCGTAATACGGGTTACGCAAGCCTTCATTCCTCATTTCAGGGCAAAGAAAAACGGTTTATTTATCAGTACTACTTCCATAGGAGGGCTTTTTGGATTTCCGCTACATTCCATTTATCACGCCACTAAGTTTGCCATCGAGGGCTGGTCGGAAGGCATGTCTTTTGAACTTGGTTTGCATGACATCGGCATCAAAACAATTGCTCCAGGAGGCATTGCGACCGATTTTATCGGGCGGTCGCTCGACCGGAGCTCGCATTCCGATTATCTGGATATAGAGACCAGGTTGTTCTCCGCCATAGACGGGATGATGGCAGCAGCAGCGAGCGCCGAACAAATTGCAGAGATCGTTTATGAAGCTGCAACAGATGGAAAAGACCAGATTCGTTATGTCGCAGGTGCAGATGCCAATGCCATGTATGCGCGACGCCTGGAAATAGGGAACGAGGATTTCAGAAAAGAAATCAGAACGCAGATCTTAGGGTAATCCTTATCAACAGATCAACAAATAAAAAGGTAA
Organism: Pedobacter sp. BAL39; assembly: GCF_000170795.1. GTDB lineage: Bacteria > Bacteroidota > Bacteroidia > Sphingobacteriales > Sphingobacteriaceae > Pedobacter. The sequence goes on along the minus strand of NZ_ABCM01000003.1, from coordinate 123,550 downwards.
CTTAGGGAAACGCAACAGCCCTGTCGTAAATTTCTGAAAAGAATCCAATATGAAAATCATCAATTCCATATCCGAAAAACACCGTTTGATATCCTTACCAGAACCATTGCATCCACTGGTAAGTGTCATTCGCATCTCGGATATGCGTTTTACAGACAGTTCCATCTGGGCACATTTTTGTGTAAACTTTTATTGTATCTCGCTCAAACGTAATATTGCAGGAAAAACCAAATATGGTCAGCAGTACTACGACTACGACAAGGGGGTAATGACCTTCATCGCCCCTAAACAAGTGATGTCGCTTGATCCAGATCAGATGGACATCCTCAGCCCTGCCTCCGGATATGCCTTATTTATCCACCCAGACTTCCTCTACAAACATCCGCTTGCTACAAAGATCAAAAGTTATGGGTTCTTTTCTTATACGGTAAACGAAGCGTTGCACCTTTCGGAAAAAGAAGAGGAAAACATTGCTGAGATTTTTCTGAAGATTGATAGAGAATACCAGCACATTGACCGGCATACCCAGGACATCATTCTTTCTCAAATTGATTTATTACTGAATTACAGCAACAGGTTTTACGAACGTCAGTTCATTACAAGAAAAGCCGCCAATCACGACCTGCTCAGCAAAATGGAAATCCTCTTAAATGATTATTTTGAACAGGGCGACAACCTCAAAAAAGGACCTCCATCTGTTGAACTGCTGGCCAGTCAACTGAACCTGTCGACGCATTATCTAAGTGATCTACTGCGCTCATTGACTGGAAAGAGTGCCCAGCAGCACATTCAGGAAAAACTGATGCAGAAGGCGAAAGAATATCTCTCAGGAACCAACCTGACCGTTGCAGAGATTGCTTATCAATTGGGTTTTGAGTATCCTCAATCGTTCAACAAACTATTCAAAAAGAAAATGAATATTTCCCCACTGGAGTTCCGGCAAACCTTTAACTAACAAAAGGAAGGTTTACACCTTCCTTTTGTTAATCTCTTACTACAACGGATAAAAGAACATTTCCATTTAATAATAGGAAGTATTCAGGTTGATGTTTGCTTTTTCTGCAATTTCAATAGGTGCGTAATCAGAGAGTACCAGGGCTTCTCCTTTTTTAACACAGACGTCATGTTCAAAATGAACAGATGGTAATCCATCCACTGTTCTTACTGCCCAACCGTCACGATCGAAGTACACGTCCTTTTTACCAAGGTTGATCATCGGCTCGATGGCCATCACCAGGTTTTCTTTTAAGAGCATGCCTTTTCCCCGATGTCCATAGTTTGGCACCTGCGGATCTTCATGCATGTCTTTCCCAAGACCGTGGCCTACGAAATCGCGGACTACACCAAATCCTTGCTGCTCATTATGAAACTGGATGGCATAACCGATGTCGCCCAGCCTTTTCCCCACAACCGCCTGTTTAATACCTTCAAACAAAGAGTCCTTTGTGGTTTTCACCAGATGAAGAATCTCTTTTGATACCTCTCCGATAATAAAGGTATAGGCGTGATCGCCGTGGAAGCCATTTTTTATGGTACCTACATCGACCGAAATGATATCTCCGTCCCTCAACTCCTGTTCGCCAGGAAGGCCGTGGACCACCACGTCATTAATCGACGTAATAATGTGATTCGGAAAGCCATTATAATTGTGAAATGACGGTACTGCCCCATGATCAAGAATGTACTCATTTGCAATTCTGTCAATTTCTATTGTTTTCATTCCAGGCTTCAAAACTTTCGCAAGCTCTGCCAGGGTAGCACTCACCAATAGGGCGCTGATCTGCATCAGCTCGACTTCTTCATTGCTTTTATATATGATCATGCGGCAAAATTACATGAATTTATGTTTTAGGACAAACATATTGAGTTAAACATGACAGAATACTGAGGTATTTAAAGCTCAAAAAGACATTTATTTCTTCATCACTTCCTCAGTTTCTGTATCAAAAATCAGCAGGCCCTCATTCCTGTCATCCATCTGGCTGACGAGGTCGCCACTCCTTGTCCAAATGCTGCTTTTTCCCACGCTCCGGAAGTCGTCGCAATCGCCCAGGCTATTGGCCATCAGCACCGGCATCGCATATTTCTTTGCTATTGCCGGGTAGTGCTCCATTCCTAAATTTACTCCAGCTTCTGATTTTGCTACACTGCTCAGGTAAACATCAGCGCCAAGCTTATGAGCTTTTCGAGAATGCGAAGGCTGCAGACTTTCGTAACATATTGCCGGCACGACTTTTAACCCATTGATATTGAGAACCACCTGCTCCGTACCTTTTTTAAAGTAGGGCTTCTCATCTAAATGAAGCTGCTGTTTTGAATAAACCGTCCTGCCTGTATGGGGTTGAAATACGATCATACTGATGCGGATCCCTCTTTGAACCTGCAACGGCATCCCTACACCAATCGTTATTTTCTTTGCATTGCTGAGTTTCTGAAATTCGTCAAACCTGATGTCATAGGGATGGGTGGCCAGCTCTTTCGCCAGCCGGGGTTCATAACCGGTCAGAGAGAGTTCAGGAAAAAAAACTGAGCCCGCTCCAGACGCGGCGGCAAGGGTAACAAAGCTGATGTGCTTTTCAATGTTTGCAGAAATCCGTCCTGCAATAGGATTAATCTGGGCGATGCTTATTTTCATTTTACAAATACTTCATTTTACAAATATCCTATATTACAAACACCACGGAATTGAGGAACAGGGGATTTACTAAACCCTGAAATTCTGTGTGTACAATGTTGGTAAGGGATCAGATTGCCAGACTTCCCTGGTATCTATGTCCATTATTGTCAAGCGCCCTGCATGTCCTGCACCCGTATCCAGGTTCCTGATGTTAAATGCAGATAAAGGCTGATCAGTTCCATTTTTTGTTGTGGGCGTATGGCCGATATAGATCTCATGAAAGGTAGTCACCATTTCAAAGAGACCAGTATGCAAAGGAGCTTCAGAACGCTCGAGTGCCTCCTGCCATAAACTCCGGTCCCAATAATAATTTGCAGGATCCTGATCCAGAAAAGGTAGCTTGCGGTCAAACCCGGCATGTACGAAGCACCGTTGATGACGATCAATATAATATAACTGCTGACTACCAAAAAAAAGCTGATGAGTTTTAGGGACATCTGCTGGCAAAAGCGTTGCAGTCAGAACACTTTCAGTGTCAATATACCTACCCTGTTTTCCAGCATGCTCCAGATAGGAGATCATAGTGCCTTTGCCGCCATGGCTCCACCCGGAAGGATGATTACCCGTCCGGAGGAAATCATTAAACCAGTCGTCGTGATTACCTTTAATGCAAATGCGGTTTTTAATGTTCAGCAGCTGTTCGACACATTCAAAAGACTCGGGAAAACCATCCACGACGTCACCAAGCTGTATCAGCAGATCACGTTCCTGATCAAAGCCTGAACGGTTGAGACATTGCTCCATCGCCCGATGGGCACCGTGGATATCGCCCATGACCAGTGTCCGTCCCATCAGTCGAAGACAGACATAGACATCCTGATGATGTCGTCAAAAATTGCCCGGTCATTACTTGTTTTTCCAGTCACCCGGATTCCTTTTACAGTATTAAATGTGAAGCGCGCCATTGCCCGGGGATCCTGTTTGCTGGCAATCTCACCACTTTCCTGTCCCCTTTTGATGACTTCGAAAAAAGCTTCTTCTATCTGCTGGTCACTTTCACAGATCATTGAACTCACGGTCTGGTCGTGCGCCGCCACCTCCACTTCCGAATTGATCAGAAAACACCCTTTATTATTTTGGTCATGCAGCAATTGAGCAATGATAAACTCCAGCATGTTGCGAATTGCAACTTTAGAAGAGGTGCTACTACCCATGATCTCATTTACTTTAGCTGATGCCGAGCAGCGATAATTTTCCAGTGCCTTTACAAAAAGCGCGTGTTTATCACCATAGGTATCATACAGACTGGATCTGCTGATCCCCAATCCTTCCACGAGGTCCTGCATAGAAGTCCCATTGTATCCCTTCAGCCAGAAAAGCTCAACAGCCTTCTTCAGCACTTCGTTTTCATCAAAATCTTTTGTCCTTGCCATAACTGCGAATAGCTTTGCCTGTATCTGGCAAAGCTATTCAATTTATTACTTTATTTTAAGAATCCCAAGCGCTTATCTCACTCCGCCGCCAGCCAGTAAGGTTTCACCAGTAAGCCATGCTGAATCTTCGGATGCCAGGAAAACCGCAATAGAAGCGATATCCTTAGGCTGTCCAATCCTTCCGAGTGGTGTTGTGCGTACAGCTTCCACCTGGAAATCACTACCAATAATACCGGCAGTATGTGTTCCTTCAGTCTCTATCATCCCAGGATTAATGGAATTTACACGGATATTCTTAGGTGCGAGTTCTTTAGAAAGCACGTGGGTAATCGAATCAACAGCTCCTTTTGTAGCGGTATAAATTGAACTGCCAACCGGCGCAATGCTACTGACTACAGACCCGATGTTGATGATGCTACCACCATTGTCATTGAAATTTTTTAATGCCACCTGCGTGCTCAGCAATAATCCGAGGACATTCGTATTGAACTGGTTATGAAAATCATCCGCAGTGATTTCTTCAATTGCCCCAAACTTATATACCCCTGCGTTATTCACCAGGATGTCAACCGCTCCCAATGACTGTTTAGTTTCTTCAAACAGACGGTTTAGGTCGTCCAGACTGGTAACGCTACCCTGAAGGGCCAGTGCCTTACCACCATTGTTTACAATTTCTGCTACCACTTCGTCCGCACCTGCTTTTGAAGACGCGTAATTTACAACTACCGAAGCTCCTGCTGCTGCAAGACTTTTAGCAATACCTGCACCTATTCCTTTTGAAGCTCCTGTAACTACAGCCACTTTATTTTCTAAATTTTTCATGTTAATGACGACTATTTTTTATTCTGGAATAATCGTTCCGCTAATGTAAAGTGATTTACGGAACAATCGTTCCTAAATAAAATAATGTTAGGAATGGATGACAATCTGTTGCTTTTTTAAGCGAGTATGTTTAACTGAGAAGTCGTCACTTATGTGTACCTGGGAACTTAAATAAGCTATATTTGAGCAAAATAGACGAATACGACCACTAGAGATTGAAATAGAGAAATATGTTGATTAGAAAGAGCACTGCAGTTGATATAGACGAGATTTTTAAACGTTATGATGAGGCCATCAGCTATCAGATGACCATGACCAACAAAGGATGGCGAGGTTTTGAAAAGCATAGGGTGTTAACAGAGATTGAAGAAGGCAGACATTTCATTATTGAAGAAGCAAATGACATGGCCTGCACTTTTCTCATCACCTTCAGTGATCCTGTAATCTGGAAGGGGCTGGATGAACAGCCTGCTATCTATCTCCACAGAATTGCTACGAACCCAAAATACCGTGGAAATTCGTATGTAGAGAAAATTGTGGCCTGGGCGAAGGATTATGCAAAATCATTGAACATCAACTTCATCAGACTGGATACCATGAGCGGCAACGACAGGATCAATGCCCATTATGAGCGCTGTGGTTTTACCTACAAGGGCATCAATCATATTGAATGGACAGCGGACCTGCCCGAGCATTATAAGGAAGGTGCATTTAGCTTGTTTGAAATTGAACTCAGCTAAACATCCAGTATCACGATTTCAGAGAAACTCCTTATTGACAATTCCTGAAGGCGCTTTCTGCCAGACAATTGATATGATTGAGGTCATAAACTACTCCTGGAGGAGCGGCTAACTTTGTTCCATAATCAAAAATAGAACATTATGGAAACGATAGGAATATTAAAAAAGGAAGAAACCATTGGCGAAATTGTAACATCTGACTTCAGAAAAGCACAGGTATTCAAAAGTTTTGGTATTGATTTCTGCTGTGGGGGAAAGAAAACTGTTGCAGAAGTCTGCGAAAAAAAAGGCATCAATCCTGATACGGTCATAAATGCGTTAAACCAGCTGAATGCACAGGATAGCACGACTGAAAATGAACATTCCAAATGGAACATTGCATTTCTTGCGGAATATATCGTCAATACACATCACGAATATGTGAAAGAAAATATTCCTTTCATGACTGAGCTGGCGGAAAAGGTGGCACGGGTACACGGTGCTGAACACCCCGAACTGGTCAAAGTTGCAGAGCTGTTCGGGATTGTCGCCAATGAACTGATTTCACATCTGATGAAGGAAGAGCGAATGCTCTTTCCTTTTATCAAGGAACTCCATGCTGCTCAGATCAATGGGACACAGATCCCTCCAACTGTTTTCGGAGATGTTTCGAACCCCATCCAGATGATGGAATCTGAGCATGAACAAGCGGGGGATATCCTGCGTAGCATACGTGAAATCACCAATAACTTTGCCTTACCACAGGAAGCATGCAATTCCTATACAATCCTCTTTAAGAAACTGGAGGAATTTGAAAATGATCTGCACAGACATGTGCACCTGGAAAACAACATTTTGTTTCCTAAAACTCTTGCGGTAAAAAAAGAATTGGAATCGGCATAAGACTGAATTGAACTTGAAGATATTAAAAACCAATGTGAGATTTCCACATTGGTTTTTAATATTTATTGACCAAAAAAGTTCCGGTACCGCTTTGACCGAAGACTGAAACGGACAAATACGCTGCTGAAACGGATATTTTGGGTTTTCTGGTTAGTTGTTTAAAAACTATCTTTAACCCATCATGACCAGGCGCTTAAGTTATACATCCAGAGCAAGGCAGTTCAATGCCAGACATCCCCTATTTTCGCAGATCCTCGCACAGGTTGTTTTCTGGACCGGGGTAAACATCTTGCTGGCATCGATCATCTATCTACAGACCATTTCTGTAAACCTGCAGCATGGCATCGCTACTGAGGAAATGAAACTAAGCGTTGTGGGGCTCATATGTCTTTTCATGGCACTATTTTACGGCACGACACAAGGTTTACTGGATTACAGCCTCGAAAAATACTTTTTTAGAAAGGTGTCACTGGGAAGGATCATCGTGATAAAAACCGTCATTTCACTGATCCTGCTGATCATGTTGTTTGCCCTGGTACATTATGTGCTTGCCGCGACATTCATCGCGCCATTATTTCCACGCGACTATCAGAGTTTTACTGAAGAAAACTGGAGTTATCTTTTTTACCAGTTTACGATCTTCTATTTTTTTATGACCATCGTCTTGAGCTTCATCCTGGAGGTCAATAAAAAGTTTGGGCCAGGAGTTTTGCTACCCATCCTGCTGGGCAAATACAGAAGCCCCAGAACGGAAGAACGGATTTTCCTGTTTATGGATTTACGGTCATCGACCAGCATTGCCGAAGCACTTGGTCATTTGCATTATAGTGGTTTCATCAGGGATAGCTTCCTTGACATCAACCAGCTGCTGAATAATTACAGCGCAGAAATCTACCAATATGTTGGTGATGAAATCGTACTCAGCTGGCAGGTCGGTGAAGGCATTAAAGACCTTGCCTGCGTCAATTTTTTCTTTGCCTGCGAAGAAAGGTTCAGGGAACGGGAGGATTACTACCTTTCCACTTATGGGCAGGTCCCTAACTTCAAGGCAGGGCTACATATGGGGCCGGTGACCGCCGTAGAGATTGGCAAAGTTAAGGTAGATATTGCCTATCACGGAGACACCATCAATGTAGCCGCCAGGATCCAAAGCAAATGTAATGAGTACCAGAAAAAGTTCCTTACCTCCGACCATTTTCTGGAGCAGAGTGGTGCCGACAGGCATTTCAAGACCCACTCCTTAGGGCAAATCCAGTTAAAGGGCAAGGCAAACTCCATCGGCATTTCCAGCATCGAACGTTGAGTATGCCTTGCTATCCTCTATAGTTAGCCATTTATATTGGGCTGATTCAACCCATAGACTCCCTATACTAGGAGCCTTTGGATTGATCTATTTTACATTCAAAATGATAAACTCCTGAACCAATTTCAGCATTTGCGCTGTCTTTTCCATTGCCGGAGATTTTTCCAGGCAGCGTCACTGTTGCCGTCGTATTTGCGGGAATCTGCACATCAAGTTTAAAAGTACCATTTTCTATTTTCCATGAGGAGCTCACAATCCCATAAGGAGTATCCAATTGTCCTGAAACGCTGGTTACCTTCCCTCCCGGTTTTGGGGAGATGTTGATCTTTTTATATCCTGGTGAAGCTGCATCGGAGCTGATCCCTGCCATGTTCCTGTACATCCAGTCGCCAATGGCCCCATACGCATAGTGGTTATAAGAGTTCATGTCCGGGGTCTGGAAAGTGCCATTGGGTTTAATCCCATCCCATCGTTCCCAAATGGTGGTTGCCCCCATTTTCACGGGGTACAGCCAGGAAGGGTAACTTTCCTGCATCAACAAGTCGTAGGCCACATCATTGTGACCAAAACGGGTCAGCACGTGACACAGGTAAGGTGTGCCCAGGAATCCTGTGGTCAGGTGATTGCCATAGTCGCGGATGTTGCTCACCAGTCTTTCCGCAGCTGATGAACGCAGTTCTTCAGGTAGCATATCGAAGTGGAGTGCCAGCACATAAGCCGTTTGAGTGCTTGAAACCAGTCGCCCGTTTGCGGTCATATATTCCTTCACGAAAGCAGCTTTGATCTCTTTCAGTAGTGACGTATACCGCGCAACATCTTCAGTCTTGCCCAGAATTGTTGCCGTATTGATCATGAGTTGAGTAGAGTGGGCATAAAAAGTCTGTGCAATCAGGTATTTGTCAGTCACCGCAGCCCTTCCATCATTGTCATCATCAGGGCGATAGAAAAGCCAGTCACCAAAATGAAAACCCGTATTCCAAAGGTGGTTTTTAGCCGCATTGGTCATGTAGCCGACCCAGTTTTTCATTGACTCATATTGCACTTCCAGCAGCCGTTGATCGCCATAAGCCACATACATATCCCATGGAACGATAGTCGATACATCCGCCCAGCCTGTAGCTGCACCCTCCCTATCGTTAAGGACATTGGGAACTACATGCGGGATCAAACCACTGGAGGTCTGGTCTGCCTTTACATCTTTTAACCATTTGGTAAAGAAACCCGCAACATCCATATTGTAAGCAGCTGTATTGGCAAATGCCTGTGCATCTCCCGTCCAGCCCAGACGTTCATCCCGTTGCGGACAATCAGTAGGCACGTCTACGAAGTTTCCTTTTTGTCCCCACTGAATGTTGTGTTGCAACTGGTTCAACAGCGGATTGGAGGTAGTAAATTTTCCCGTTTCTTCCATGGCAGAATAAAGCGCCACAGCCGTTAGGTTTTCAGGTTTAAGTTCTCCGGGAAAACCGTCCACTTTGACATACCTGAATCCCTGGAAAGTAAAATGAGGTTCAAATACCTGCTCAGTATCCCCTTTGAGGATGTAGGTATCCTGAGCTTTCGCCGACCGCAGATTGACGGTATAGAAGTTACCTTCTTTATCCAGCACCTCGGCATGGCTCAGCGTGATGCGGGTTCCCGCGGCTCCTTTAGCTTTCAGCATTACCCATCCCACCAGGTTCTGGCCGAAGTCAACAACGGTTTCTCCTTTTGGGGTTTTAAATATTTTCAGCGCTTTGAATTGCTCGTGCTTTCTAACTGTCGGACCGCTCATGCCCACCAGCTGTTCAGTACCCTTTTCCACAGTGCGCACCGCAGTCCAGGAGTTGTCTTCGGTATAACCTTCCGTTGACCAGCCGGACTTTTCCATTCGCGCATCATAGGTCTCTCCATCATAAATATCGGAAGCCATGATGGGGCCATAAGCAGTTTTCCAGCTGTCATCAGAGTTGACAACAGCCTTTGTTCCATCGGTGTAGGTGATTTCCACCTGCATCAGCAGCGCCCGCGTATCTCCGTAGAAATTGCGCTGTCCGCCAAATCCAATCCTTCCCTTATACCAGCCATTGCCAAGCGTGACACCGACAGCATTTGTGCCGCTTTTCAGTGAAGCAGTAACATCATACACCTGATACTGAAGATGTTTTCTATAACTTGTCCAGCCCGGAGCAAGATAGTCATCGCTTATGCGTTGTCCGTTGATATGGGCTTCATATAAACCTTTTGCGGTGACGTACATGATGGCAGAACTCACTTTCTTAGCAACTGTAAATTCCTTTCTGAACAAAGGACTTTGGGCAGCCGTATCCTTACCTGCAACAGCAATCCACTGCGCGGTCCAGTCGGAAGGCTTCAGGCCTGTCTGCCAAAACTGGACACTACTCCATGGGGAGGTTTTACCATGATTATCTGTTACCCTCACCTGCCAGAAATAACGCTTCTTGGACTGCAATGCCGATCCGGCATATGGAACAAGTACCGACTGTGCCGATTTCACCTGTGCTTTCCAGACCAATGTTTTGCCAGACTTGAGGTCATTTTCTGCCGTTGCCACCCTGATTTCGTAGCCGGTCTGCAAGGTATTTTTCGTACCTGAACTAATTTTCCAGCTGAGCCTAGGTGCAGGTGTTTCTACGGATAGGGGATTGCGCTGGTGTTCCACTTTAAGATCGCTGACACTGATTTTCTGAGCGAAAGCGGAGAGTGCTGGCACCAGCAACATTGCTAAAGCCAATGGTTTGTAATAACGGCTGTTCATATGCGGTATATTCGGATGAGGACTAATATCTGCATTAACTTTTAAAACGGCATCATGTACTGTCCTGCTCTTTCCCAAGGACGACAAGTAAAAAAATGCCCGTAAGTATCGTGAAATACTTACGGGCATTTATGAATTTTGAAGCTACCGGCAGTTCCGGTTTTAAGGATTAAATTTCTCTGATCCAGATGTTGCGGAAGCTGATCGGCTCGCTCTTGTCGCCGTGCGACTGCAGTTTAATTGGTGATGGTCCATGTGCCTTCTGGTAAGACGGCTGCCCCACATATTGGGTTGGGCCTTTCAGCTCAAAATTATTCTGCACAATAACACCGTTGTAAAGGACGGTTACCTTTGCAGGCGACTTTACTGTTCCATCAGTATTGAATACTGGCGCAGTCCAGATGATGTCATAAGTCTGCCATTCGCCTGGTTTTTTCGACGCGTTGACCATTGGTGTGGTTTGCTTGTATACACTGCCCACCATTCCATTTGTATAGGTTTTGTTGTTATAGCCGTCCAGCAACTGTAGCTCATAGCCTAGGTCACCTTTACCTATTGAAGCGAGAAAGAGTCCACTGTTACCTCTCGCCTGCCCTTCGCCGGTGATGTTTGCAGGAATTTTCCATTCCAGGTGCAACTGGTAGTTATTAAAAGACTGCTTGGTTTCAATGTTACCAGTACTCTTGTCAACAGTAAATACACCTTTGCCCACCTTCCATTTTGCTGGTGTGTTGCGGTCATCTGTCATTACCCATTGGTCAAGGTTTTTGCCGTCAAATAAAATGATTGCATCCGAAGGTGCAGCTCCTGCAATTTTAGCTGGGGTCACTACATTTGGTACCGGAGTATAAAACTCGGTATCTTCATGTTTTGCATTTTCCTGTGCCTGAGTCAAAGTAAATCCTCCCAGTATTAATGTCGTTGTGATAATTGTCTTAGATAGTTTCATCAGATTGTCTTGTGGTTGAAATTCAAACTTAATCAATACCTGCTTTTTTTGAAAGTATTATTTTCATATCAATTTATTTTGGGCATCAACATGCCTGTCCTCAGGAGATTAACAATGTCTCCATTATCATAACGTAGCATATGCAGATCTGTTTTATTTCCTCCTCAAGATCAACCAGTGTTTGGTAATCTGACAGATAAATGTCAATTTCGGTAAGGAACACAGATCACAAATGTACCCAGATTAAGATAGACATATCCAAATTAATGTAACGGCAATGGAAAATAAACCAGTGAATGCAAATTCACATACAGAAGTAAAAAATGTTGAATATCGTCTAAAGTCTATCTTTGGAGGCTCTATCGGCAACCTGGTAGAATGGTACGACTGGTATAGCTATTCGGCTTTTGCACTTTATTTTTCACCCGTGTTTTTTCCCGACAGCAACCCCACGGCGCAACTGCTGGATACTGCAGGGATCTTCGCCGTAGGCTTCCTGATGCGGCCCATCGGGGGCTGGCTGTTTGGCAGCATTGCCGATAAATACGGGCGTAAACGGTCAATGGCATTATCCGTACTCATCATGGCCATAGGCTCGCTCATTATTGGCTGCACGCCCGGGTACAGGCAAATCGGCATTGCCGCTCCATTACTTCTGCTATTTGCGCGTCTGGTTCAGGGGCTCAGCACTGGAGGGGAATATGGGACTTCCGCCACCTATCTCAGTGAAATGGCTACCAGAAAACACCGTGGTTTTTACTCCAGTTTTCAATATGTAACTTTAATTGGGGGCCAGTTACTCGCATTGGGCATCCAACTGATTCTACAGAACTGGCTGTTGACCTCCGAACAGCTGCACAACTGGGGATGGCGTATCCCCTTTTTTGTCGGTGCCGTCCTCTCCTTCATTGCGCTTTACCTACGCAGACATATTGACGAAACCGCAGCCTTCAAAACCAATCAATCCAAAGAAGAAAAGAAAACAGGTATACGTGCACTCATGGCCTATCCGAAAGAAGTTTTTACAGTAGTGGGGTTGACATTAGGAGGAACAATCGCCTTTTACACTTTCAGTACCTACATGCAGAAGTTCCTGGTCAATACCGTACACCTGAGCAAGGAAACATCAACTATGTTATCCTTTTCTTCTTTGCTGGTATTCGCCATCATGCAGCCACTGTTTGGCTTGTTGTCTGATCACATTGGCAGAAAGCCCCTGCTCATTGGATTCGGTGTCCTGGGTACGTTATGTACCTATCCCATCTTAACGGCATTGCCAATGGCAGGGAGCAAAATATTTATTTTCCTGCTGATGATTGCAGCATTGATCATCGTGAGCGGTTATACCAGCATCAACGCAGTAGTGAAAGCTGAGCTGTTCCCTGCGCACATCCGGGCGCTGGGCGTTGGCCTTCCTTATGCACTTACCGTTGCCATATTCGGCGGCACGGCAGAATACCTGGCCTTATGGTTTAAGGGAATTGGCCATGAAAATTACTTTTACTGGTACGTCAGTCTTTGTATCCTGATCTCATTGATACTTTACACCACAATGAAGGATACCAAACATCATTCTAAAATTGAAGACTAGCACAACAAATTGGCATCGCAACCGATAGTCTCAATGTTGTAAACATCAGTTGGTCGGTTAGGGGAGCGTGGCAATAAAATTGAACGATCGACGTAGGGAAAAGCAAACTGAAACAAAAAGCAGCAGCCCGCAACTGACAACAGGGAGCAAAGACCTAAGTCCCACATGCATCCAGGTTTCCGACACAGAGAAAGTGCTCCAACTAGTGACATAAACACTAAAATTCAAGTAGTTGACCAACAACCAGTAGATGCACACCGTTGTGCTGAGGATGGTGGCCTGTGTGAGATAACCACTTTTGCGCTTCTTGAAAATCAACAACAGCATGTTCGTTACGATTAAAGGATACAGACATAACATTTCCGTATGGAGCCACGGAGAAAGCCCCATATCCGAACCAGAAAGGCCTTCATGTACCGCCCAGTTAATCTGAAGAGCACTCAACAACAGCACGAGAAAATTAATCAGCATCCATCTTTTTAACATCCCGCAAATATAGCTGGCCCCATCGACATCTCCTGTGACATTCTCATAAATGGCTCCTGCCAATTGCCATCTGATCCTGTATATCGATTATTCGCGGGATTGTAAAGAACCGGAAGCCGCCTTCAAACTGTTTTTATGGAAAATGAACTGCCGGAACATCATGATGAAAAGCAACAACTATGGAAGACAACATCAAAGGTGCCCGTTTAAATTTTACCTTGATGAGGGCTACCCATATTCTTTGTTCCTAAACTTTGAAAAAGGTAAAATCAAACCTTATACCAGCTGATCATTTCGAAGGTAGTACGTTTGTTCTTTTACTGCAGCTGTGATGCGTAAAATCTGCTGAACTTTGTGCTGCTCCAAGTGCCCGGGTTGATCCATATCAGGCAGCTCCTGCATTGCCTCATCATCTGTAACCATAGGCATCAAAGCAGCATTCTCCAGGATCTCAATGCTAAATTCGAGCGTTTGCATGGCGGTTGCAATTTTGTCTTTGATGCGCTCCAGATGCCCCTCGGAATTTTGGAAGGGAAAAAACGAGGCAATAGTAGAGGACAACTGGTGACTGAGGATCTGGAATTCATAAAGATGCTGTACTTCGCCACGTGCCTTTTTGGGTTCCAGCAACATGTTCTGCACTCCAGACGACAGTGCAGCAAGTTTGGTATACACCTCTTTACGCGCAAGTTTAAATGAGGTCATGTCTGAGGGAATCCCCAGCGCCTGCTCGTGGAGCTTTTTCAGGTAACTGAGATTCGCATAAATCACATCTTTGATATAAGTAGTATGTTTTTTAATTTCCCAGGAAGGAAACAGATAGGATGCACCGAAAGCAATAGCACAGCCTACAAGGGTATCAAAAGTACGTTGTATGACAATCGAATCATTGTGGTCATAAAGATTGAGGCAGATGATGACCATCGGTGTCAGGTAGAGGATACTCAGCGCATAGTTTAACCGCAAAAAGGCAAAATAGCCAAAAAGAAATAGTGCAGAGAGAATGAGCAGCACCAGAGTATTGCTGATCAATGCCAGAACAATAACGCCCAAAAGCACACCACCCAATGTTCCTTTTAAACGCTGCAAGTTGCGTTTTTTGGTGAGGCCAAAGCTCGGCTTAATGACCACTATAACGGTTAACAGAATCCAGTAACTGTAAAAACCTACCGGAAGCAGGGTCAGACTAAAGGCTACCAGGCAGGCCAGCGACAATCGCAGGGCGAACCTGAATACCGGTGAGCTAAAGTTCAGGTGTTTGGTAAGTATCCTGAAGCTCAGGGTGTCATCATCAGCAAAAAGCTGATAGGCAGGAATCTCCTTAGAGAAATCTATGGCTTCCGCTTTACTCGTTAGCGTCGCTGTAACTTGTTTCAGTCCAAGATAGATGTCATCGATGTTCGACTGTAACTTTAGCAGAATAGAAACGTAGGCCATTTCTCCATGAGCATTAAGTCCGTTAATTTTCTCTTGGATGATTTTGATTTCCTGCTCCGCAGTATCGGTAAATCTGACCCTTGCCTGCGCACGAAGTGACATCCCCAATGACTGCAGGTCGTTGGCGAGACTTTCAATACAGCGCTCCACCGCCTCCAGCAGTCCGGTATCGCAAAGGACTTTCTGCAGGGCTTCATAATCGTATTGTATCGCACTGATCAGCTCGTATAAGTCGATCACCTGACTAGTGGCCAGCAGGTAACGTTGTCCCTGGGAATGGTCTTCCTTCATCAGTTTTCTGTCCCTCAACAGCAGGTCACGCACCTGTTCCTGCTTTTCACTGACCTTGTTGTGCAGTTTAATGATGCGCATATAATTGTCTTCCATGCTACTATCCTGACGGTAGAAGCTGGCTTTCGCACGTAGAAAAGTTGCTGTTGACAAAATACATTCTCCTAAAGCATGTCTTACTGAGCTGATGCGCCAAAGGCGCGCCTGTACGAGGCTTACCATGTAATACCAAATGCCACCCAGCACAATATACCCACTGAACGACAGTGGATGCTCAGGACGCAGCCCCTGCACGAAAGTCATCAGGATCAGTGCCATGGTGCCCAGCAGCCCATATCTTTTTCCAAGTGCCATAAACAGCGAAAACACCATACACAACAGGAGAATCAGCAATGCAGTATAAAAGATGCTTTTGAGCAGCAAAGCTGTAATAAGTGAAATGAGGAAAAAAACGATAAGACTGCTCACGGACATGACCATTTTATCTTTTAGTGTTCCCGGTGAATCTGTAAGGCTGATCAATAGCGCTCCTACACCGACAGCAATGGCGGTATGGGCATCCACAAAGCTGTAAAATATGCCAAATGGAAGAATA
Organism: Pedobacter sp. BAL39; assembly: GCF_000170795.1. GTDB lineage: Bacteria > Bacteroidota > Bacteroidia > Sphingobacteriales > Sphingobacteriaceae > Pedobacter. Next base: position 107,646 of record NZ_ABCM01000003.1, on the reverse strand, counting down.
ATGCTTAAGGTTGTCCTTAACGCATCAGAAAAATACTCACTTCGAAATAAATTGATGGCATTTCTGAAAAATAAACGTACGGTTTGTGATTTAATCTGCATTCAACTGGCGTGTATCTGTGATTTGAGTTCCCTACAACAATCAAATCAATATCTGAGCCGCAAATTTACATAAAAAAACAGCGATGGTGTTAGCCCTTCGATCCGGCAAGTGTAAATACATCATCTAAGGCATATACGTGCACACCCGGATTGGCCGTAAGCGCAGCATTGATCATGGCCTGAGCAACGGTTTTTCCAGAAATGGCCCGGTATTTCCTGAACAAGCCCAGCGCATTAAATACAGCCAGCACTCGCTCTCCGAACTTTTCTCCCAAACGCGAATGGTCACGCTTACCAACCAGCAGACTTGGCTGCAGAAAATAAATACTGGAGAAAGGCAGCTGTTTTACATCACGCTCTAACTCCCCTTTCATCTTTGAATAGAACATTTTTGAATCCGGACTCGCCGCCGCGGCAGACACCAGTACATATACCGAAACTTTACTTTCAGCCGCAGCTTTGGCAAAATGATACTGATAGGTATAATCGATGTGATATTGCGCAGCTTTACTGCCAGCCTGTTTCAACGTTGTCCCTAAAGCAGAGAAGAGCACATCACCTTTTACCTGATGCTGCCAGCTGTCATACTGGTCAAAATCAATCAGGTGTTCCAGGAGTTTCGGGTGCTGCAGCTTTAAGCTGCGCCTGGTAAAAACAGTTACCGTTTCAAAGCGTTCATCCGATAACAAAAGAGCTACCAATTCGCTACCTACTAAACCTGTCGCCCCGATTACCACTGCATTTTTCATTGTGACTTATTTATGTCAAAGGTATTGTTTGTGATGAACTTCTGGTGATCATGCGGCCACATACTGTACAATGGCCATTACCGGAGCGTTGATCACCTCCACTTTATGGTTTTCGTTCAATGGAATCTCGGTGAAGCCACCAGCGGTCAATCCAAAAACGTCATCACCAACGGTGCAGCGACATTCGCCCTTAAGGATCAGAAAGCTTTCATAAGAGTCGTCATGCAACTCATCAGGGATATCAAAAGCGGAAACCACCAATACCTGTGTAACCCCGTTCTCGCTCCGCAATACACGTTGATAATTATCGGAAATGAGTGCCTCTGGAGCCGTCTCATGGACCAGCCGATGCCATTTTTTGTAATCGGAATGTTTGTTGATCAGGGGAAGATCATCGATATGCATTTTCTGCTCTTTCGCCGAATTGAGCATAATTTTCTGCATCTCTTCGAAAGAAGTACGGCAAGCCTTCTCCTGCTCCATCGCTTTTCGCTCCTGCTGCATTTCAACCTTGTGTACTTCTGCTTTCAGGTCCGGAAACTCCACCAATAACAGGTCTACCATATCCCTGTCTTGCTGTGGCAGCAGTTCCAGGACATATAATTCTAAAATGCCACTATCTATAAAATCCTTTAAATTCACAACAACTCCGGGTTTAAGTTCTTAAGTTCCTTCCTGAACAGCAAAGCACAATCGCTTTTCTGCTTTAACAATAAATCTGATACCGCCTGAACAGAAAATCCCCTGTTGAATACCAGGTCAAAAATACTGGTATGCCCCTGGCTTTTTTCCACCCTGGACTGAGCCATATGTGCCTGAGATAATGATCTGGAGATCTGCAACATCCATATAAATAGTGTACAACGCTCCGGACGATAACCCTCAATTCCCTTTGTTGCCAGGACAAAAGTCTCGGAGAGGATTTTTTCCGTTGCGACGCTGTCATTGACCATGCGAAAAATGATCCCATACAACGATCTGGCATACTTATCATACAACAATCTGAAGCCTTCCGGCTTTTTCTGTTTAATTAATTGTACAATTTCGACGTTTGAGATTGCTAAAGATAAATCCATGTATATCAAATATATAGATTATTCCGTTAAAAAAAACGATAAATAACATAAACAGAATAACTCTATAAATCTAGTGAAAATAAACGCGAAAGGAATAGGATTATTTTCAACAATTATTAAAATTGCTTCCATTGGCCAAATTTTACATTTTTATTCTCGTTATGTTTTGATTTATACGCACATGACGTAGGGGTAAAAGTAAAATTGGGTGTCATAAGATGAAAACGAATCATTCTATGAAATTACGCCCCCTACTTTTTATGGCCCTGCTGTTTTGCGGCCAGCTGATGTTTGCGCAGGAAAAGACTCCTCTACACGACCAGCAGCTCACACAAATCGTTAAAGGAACAGTAACCGATAGGATCAGCGGACTGCCGCTGGGCAGCGTGACGGTACGGATCAGTTCTGCAGCTAATGTAAAATCCGTGAGCAGCAATGATAAAGGTGAGTTTCAGCTTTTCAAAGTTCCGCTGGGGCGACAGACCATCCAGGCGAGCCTGACCGGCTATCAGCAACTCATCATCTCGGAGCTTCTGGTCAGCAGCGGAAAGGAAGCTGTCATCAACATGGAAATGGAACCTCAGAACAACCGCCTCAGTGAGGTAGTGGTGAGTGCCAGCAGTAACAAGAAACCACTAAATCAGATGGCGCTGACCAGTGCACGCTCCTTCTCCCCCGAAGAAACCAATAGATATGCGGGCGGCTTTTTTGATCCCGCAAGGATGGCCCAGAGTTTTGCAGGAGTAGTTGCCGGAGGCGATGACAACCAGATTATTGTCCGTGGAAACTCTCCAAAGAGCCTGCAATGGCGTTTGGAGGGCATAGAAATCATCAATCCCAATCACTTTGGGAACGAAGGGGCATCGGGTGGTGCCATCAGCATGCTCAACACCACCGTGCTCAGCACCTCCGATTTTTATACCGGTGCCCTGCCTGCAGAATACAGCAATGCTTCGGCAGGTGCCTTTGACCTGAAGTTCAGAAAGGGAAATACAGACAAAAGGGAGTATGCGCTGACCATCGGCGTGCTTGGCGCAGGACTGGCTATGGAAGGTCCTTTTAAAAAGGGCAGCGATGCATCTTATCTCGTCAGCTACCGCTATTCCTCCCTCAGTCTGCTGGAAAAAGCAGGCCTTAGTGTGGCTGACCAGGGTGTCCCCAAGTACCAGGACTTGTCCTTTAACATCGTTGTGCCCACAAAAAAAGCAGGTACATTCTCCCTGTTTGGAATCGGCGGACTCGGCGCCCTGAATGATGATGCAGAGCGCGATTATACAAAATGGGAGGAAAGGATCGACGGCCAGGATGTCAACTTTAAGTTCGACGCTGGCAGCGCCGGACTGAAACACCTCTACATTGCCAACGACAACACGTACTTCAGCAACATCCTTTCGTACTCCGTCAACCGCAGTGCCAGTATGATCGACACCCTGTCCAACGAATACCTCCCTGCACTTCGTGAGCATACCCAGTACACGAATACTGCCATCCGTTATGCCGGTATCATAAATTACAAGCTAAACAATACCAATACCATACGTGCCGGTGTAAATGCCAGTCTGCTCAGCTACAACCTCTATGCGTTGGGATATGATACCGAGCGAAAATCTACCCGGCAACTCCTGGATCAGGATGGACAGACCAGCAGCTTTGATACTTTCCTTCAACACAAGGCCAGCCTGAACAACAGCATGACCTTAAATACGGGCATTCATGCCAGCTATTTTGTGCTTAGCAAAACCTGGAGTGTAGAACCCCGCATCGGACTGAACTGGCAGCTGGAACACAGCCAGACACTTTCCTTCGCTACCGGGATTTACAATAGAATAGAACCACTATCCTATTATTTTGCAAAGAATGAAAAGGCACCGGCTGTCGGAGTACCGCCTTCTGAAAAGCTGAAACCAACCAAATCGGCACAGGCGGTATTGGGTTATGAAAAACTGCTCGGCGGAAACCTGAAATTCAAAACAGAAGTTTATTATCAGTACCTCTATGATGTACCTGTCTCTGCCGATCCATCCATCAACTTCTCCCTGCTGGATGTCTCGGACAACTATGCGATTTTGTCCAGTTCGTACAGGTCGCTGGTCAATAAAGGCAGCGGAAAAAACTACGGGCTGGAATTGTCCTTGGAGAAATCGCTGACAAATGGTTATTATTACATGTTGACGACCTCGCTGTTCGATTCCAAATTCAAGGCCTTGAGTGAAAAGGAGTTCAATACCACCTTCAACACACAATACGTGGCGAACCTTGTTGTCGGCAAAGAATGGAAAGCCGGAAAGGACGGACGTAACCTCTTCGGACTGAACTCAAAAATCATCTATGCCGGTGGCAGGAAATATAGCCCTCTGCAGATAGAAGAAACCTTCCGCCTCGACGAAGAAGTGATTGACCAGTCTAAAATCAACACCCTTACCGCCGATCCATACTTCCGCATAGATTTCTCCGGCAGCTACCGCATCAACAGCAAACGTGTCAATCACCTGTTGATCCTGGACATTCAAAACCTACTGAACAAGGAGAACACACTTGGCATGCACTACAACCCAAGTAAGAGGATCATTGAACCGGCGAAATGGATCGGCATGGTCCCTACATTAAACTACCGGCTGGAATTCTAACTGTTCTAACCGTTTACTATGCATGGTATTGGCGGCCCCACATTTCGGCGTACAAACCTTCCTGTTCCAGCAGCTGCGCATGACTGCCCTCCTCCATCAGGCGACCCTGCTTCAGTACCGCAATTTTATCCGCATTGACCACCGTACTCAGACGGTGGGCAATGAGGATGATGGTTTTACCCTTTTTTCGCAGCAAGTCTACAGTATGGTGTACGTAAGCCTCAGATGCAGAGTCGAGAGAAGAAGTGGCCTCATCCAGGATCAGGATTTCCGGCTCCCGGTATAAGGCCCTCGCGATCGCCAGACGCTGCCGCTGTCCGCCGGACAGGCTGGCGCCATTTTCACCAAGGTAGGTGTTGAACCCATGTGGCAGCTTCTCAATAAAATCCATAATGGCAATATCTTTACAGATGCGGATGATCCTTTTCATATCAGGTTCCATATCCCCGATAGCGATGTTATCAATCACATTTCCCGCAAAGAGATGAACATCCTGTGGGACTACTCCGACGACTCTCCTCAAGCTGTAGGAGGTCAGGTACTTGATGTCATACTCCCCAATGAGGATGCTCCCTGATTGCAGGGAATATATATTTTGCAGCAAGGACAACAAAGTCGTTTTACCGGAGCCACTCTCCCCGACGATGGCTGTAATCTTTCCCTTTGGAATCGACAGGCTGAAATTTTCAAAAACGTTGACACGGCTCCCGTACCTAAAGTGGATGTTCTGAATGCTGATGTCGCCGATCATGTCCTCAGACAGATCCGTTTTACTGCCTGTGGCCTCCCGCTCCAGGTCCATAATCTCAAACAACCTGTCGGCCGCAATCCGTGCATCCTGAAGGATTTTATTCATCCCGATCAGGCTGATGACAGGCCCCGTAAAATAACCGATAATCGCATAAAAAGAGAGCAGCTCACCTGGTGTAATGAGGTTATTGAGGACAAAGCTCGCCCCCGTCCATAGCAGGATTACTGAAAACAAACTGGATACCGTTGAACTGAGGTTGCCGATCCATAAAGAGTTGACGCCGGAGGTATAAATGGTTTTCAACAGGCCAATAAACCTGGTTTCCGTCTTCAGGTTGGCAAAATCTTCCAGTCCGAACCTCTTGATGGTGCTTACGGCAGTCACAGACTCCACCAGCTGGTTTTCAAGTTCCGCGGTTTTTTCCATCACTTTCCGCTGAGTCTGTTTATTCACCTTGTTGGAAAAATAGTAGATGAGCGCATATAGGGGCACTACAATCAGCATGATCAGTGCGAGTTTCCAGTAATAGGTAAACATCAGGGCGAAGGAAAAAATGAGAATAAAGACATTCACAAGAAAACCTACCAGCACTTCATTGATAAAGGCCCTGATTTTAACCGCATCATTCATACGGGAGATGATCTCTCCCACCCGCATCGTATCAAAAAATTGCTGAGGCAGCTTCAGCAGGTGTTTGTAGTAACCGAGGATTAGCCTGGCGTCAATCTGCTGCCCGGTTTTTATGGTCAGCATGGTCTTCGCATGGTTGATAAAAACCTGCACAAAGATGATGGCAATCATGACGATCCCCATTAGGTTCAGCAGATTGGTATTGCCCTCCGGAAGAACATTATCGACAATTTTTTGCAGGAAGATGGAGCTGGAAAGCCCCAGGATGGTATAGAATACCGCTCCGGCCAGCACCTGCAACAGTACACTCCGGTGTGGCATCAGCAGATAGATAAAACGCTGTTCAATACTGATGCGCTCATTACCGCCCGAAAAGTCGTCGCCGGGCAAGAGCATGACCAGCACTCCTGTCCATTTTTTCTGAAAAACATCATGACTGATTTCCTGCAGTTCCCCATAGGCGGGGTCCATCACCTGAATGGTCGTTTTACTGATCTTATAAATGACGATGTAATGCGCCAAGTTGTTTTCCACCACATGTGCAATGACCGGCAGTGGTACTTCCGGCAAATGTTCAAAGTTGCCTTTCACGCCTTTGGCAGTGAAGCCGATCTTTACAGCTGCCTCTATCAGACCGAGTACATTGGTGCCCTTTTTATCCGTTGAAGCATACTGGCGAATCCGGGCAATAGGCAGGTCAAGGTCATACCAGCCAGCGATAGAAGCAATGCATGCGGCACCACAATCGGTCACATCGTGTTGCTTGACACTGATGAGTTTATTTTTTCTTTTGCTGACCACCCCAGCCCTGAAGCCTGACGCCATTCCTTTAATGAGGTCAGCAAAGTTCCTGGCTACCTTACTCATATTGCCGCCGTTTGCTTTTCCTCTGCCGGTGTAACATTCGGATTCAGCCAGTCGTCAGCCTTGTCGTACAACAGCTGAAATAAGGTTCTTCGGGTCACAAAAAAGCGCGCCTGCAGCGTCATCCCCTTTTTGATTTTGCCAACATAACCATTTTTCAAAGACAGCTGGTGTTTGTCCAGCAGGCACCTGACCTTAAAGTAAGGCTGATTGCCCTTATCCATAAATATGTCGCTGGAGATGGAGATTACTTTTCCCTTTACCATTCCCCACTGGTTATAGTTGTAGGCATCAATCTGAAACTTCGCCTTCGTTCCTGTTTTCAATAATCCAATATCTTTGGGCAGCACGTAGGTTTCTGCAATCAAACCCGAGTCTGGCGAAATCTCTGCCAGCAGTTCATTGGCACTCACCAGACTGCCAGGCTGCAGACCTTTGAGCTGTTGCACCGACCCCGTAACGGGCGCACGCAGGGTATAAAAATCTCTTTCTTCATCGTATTGTTCATTTTGCGCTCCCAGCTGACGCTGCTGGATCTTCAGCGCATTGAGCTCCGTCTGCCACCTGCTCCCCTGTGTTTCGGCAATCAGACCAAGTTCATTTTTGATGTTGTCGAGCTTCAGCTTTACCTCATCATATTCTACGGCCGAAATGGCCTTACGCTGATACAGGTAATAAAAGCGGTCGTGGTTTTTTCTGGCCAGTCCGAGGCGGGAACGTGCCTCCACAATGCGCTGCATAAAGAGGCTGTATTGCTGACCGTACAGCCCTGATTCCAGCTTTAATTTCTTCGACCAGTCATTGATCTTATAGGCATGTAACAGCTGTTCAAGATCTGACAATTGCGCATCTACATCAGACTGCTGTAGTTCCAGCAGGTCATTCCTTCCTTCCAGGGATTCTCTTTTGATGGTCAGCAGCACTTGTCCTGCCTCGACATGGGTATTTTCTTTGATAAAAACGGAATCCACGCGACCGCTGATCAGGGGCTTGATGTCTGTACGCTCCTGCACAGGTCTGAACAGGCCGGTGCTTTTCACGTTCACATCCACCTTTACAAAAAAGATCGTCAGTAACACCAGGGCCAGAAAGATGAGCAGGCATTGGTAGATGATTTTTGTGGGTGACCGGTGGTGCTGGAAATGGTATTCCGCAGTATTTTCAATAATTTCCTGGGGGAAGATGTAGTGCTGATGTTCCATGGGGGATGATTTCGATGATATACGTAATGGAAAGAACGGAAGTTTAGTTCCAAAAAAGGGAGCACTGTAATGGTGCTCCCTTTTTATGTTACAATTAAAATTTGTTTCTTAGCTCGACAAGCTGTTAAACACTCCGCCCAGGTCAAGGCTGATGCCATTTCCTAGCGAGAAGGAAGATGAAGTAGACTCATCCCCGTCTTGCGAAGTCGTAGAAAAAGATAATAGATTACCGATTCCTATGTTTCCTAACAATCCTCCTGAATTTGATGAATCACTGTTACCAAATAATCCACCACCATTGATTTCTGTCATTTCGTTTTGATTTAACTCTTGGAATTTCATAGTACAAATATTTAATGTCGCCTACTCTGTTAAAGGTTTTCAGCTTACCCTTCCCAAGCTGAGCAGCGGGCCGCATCAGGTTTGTTACATCTATTAACGCAGCAAAGTCCGCATCGGTTCTTCGTTTCGAACAACCCAAATGAATACATTATGCGCTGATGTTGTGCGAAAAAACAAACAAAAAAAAGTTAAGGCTGTTGTTGCGCGCGCCGGTGCCTGCATTTACTTCAACAGCTTCATAAATGAGTACAAAGGCCCTTATTGACGAAATTTCGCTAAATCAGATTAGCTGTAAAATCCAGCAATCTGCTTTTTTCGTTTTTATAGATGACGCTTTCAAGAACAAATTTTGATTTTATGAAGCAGAATCCTGAGAGAAGGCCAAAGATCGTAGCAGATAACATTAGAAAAATTAGGGAGTTCAGAAACTATACCCAGGAGTACATCGCAATGAAATTGAATATTTCCCAAAATGCATACAGTAAACTGGAGCTGGGATATAGTAAAATCTCCATCGACCGGCTTTTCCAGATCGCGGAATTGTTGGAAGTAGATGCGGGAGAGCTGGTGTCGTACGAGTCGGCAGAATTGCTGCAGCTGTTCAAATCCCCGTTAAACCGGACGATGGGACAGCAGCGGCCATAAGATAGCTTTAAAATGACAGTGGATTAAAATCCACTGTCATCAATTGCAAAAGTATTCTTGCGGTCTTTCCAGGCACCATTGGTAAAATCAGGAAACTGCTGAGGCATATTTCCTTCTTCAATAGATTTTTCAGAAAGCGGGGTGATCACACTCATGGTCAGCGAGTCATAAACGTCAATAGGTGTTTGCTTGCGCTGTTTGACCGATTGCACAAAGGCATTGAATACAAACCAGTCCATACCGCCATGTCCAGCCCCGTCGGCCTCATTCTGATACTTTTTCCAGAGCGGGTGGTCATATTTCTCAGTCCATATTTTCGCGCTGTCCCATTCATCATAAGATTTCGACTTGCCTTCTACATAAATGGAATCTGCAACATCCATCCACAGCCCCTCTGTTCCCTGAACACGAAAACCTATAGAATAAGGGCGTGGCAGGTGCGTATCGTGTGTTAAAGTTACCGTTTCTCCATTCGCACAGTTGAGCATGGTGGTGACCACGTCGCCGTTTTTGAAATTGATCTTCCCGTTTTTATTTCCAGGTGATACTTTTTCAATATAGCTGTTCAGGCCCCTCGACTTGGAGGCAAAAGATACCAGGTTGGTAAATTGATTGCCACGGTTGATGTCAATATAGTTCATCACAGGGCCAATACCATGCGTCGGGTAGATATCACCATTTCTGTCGGCATTAAACTGAGTTCTCCATTGTGCCTCACCAACGGTATTTGGACCAAACTCCGCACCTTTGCCATCGAAATTCTTACCATCATTAAATAGTACCCCACGAAGGTCATGCTGATATCCTCCTTCCAGGTGGATCAGCTCGCCAAATACATTTTGCCTCACCATATTTAATACCGCCATGACATCCCTTCTGTAGCATACATTTTCCAGCGTCATGTAAGGAACTTTTGTTTCTTCATATACCTTCAGGATATCCCAATGGTCTTCCACAGTGATCCCTGCAATGACTTCACATCCTACATACTTACCGGCACGCATCGCATAGATCGACTGCTCTTTATGAAACTGCCATGGGGTAGAAATGATAACTCCATCGATATCTTTTCTATCCAGCAGCTTTTTATAGGCATCAAGACCGCCGGTATACTCTTTGGGAAGTTTCTTGCCCGCTTTCACAAACTGTTTCCTGCAATAGGCAAGCGAGCTTTCCTGTATGTCGCATATTGCCACAATTTCCACGTCCGACCGTAACAGGCCTTCACCAATATGGTTCCGTCCGCGTAGCCCTACGCCAATGTAACCCAACCTGATTTTATCTGCGTTCTTTCCGAATAATAGTCCTGAAGGCAATATTGTTAACCCAGCTATCCCCACTGCGGCGTTTCTAACAAAATGTCTGCGATCCATAATTTTATATTTTTTATTTAATGGTTTAATGTATTGATTTTTCCCTTTTGCACCGTCATTTATCCGTCGCTGTTTTCCAGTAACGGAGTATTTAACTATTATACTTAAACATTATGCTGCCTTTGATACGCCATTTCTCTGGCAATAACCGTCTGCAGGAGATCTGAGTTGGCATCCAGCAATTTAAGCAGCTGAAGCTGAGCACGGGTACGCTGCAGGTTATGCCCGCCAAACCTGACCTTAAAATACTGGTCCCCATTGATGTGATCTGTAAGAAACCTGACTGCCTGCATGTAGGGCAGCAACAGGACTCCCTTAATCAGCGACTGTACCTCTGCATCCGTGATAAAAGAAGCTGCTGTTTTGAAATATCCCTGAGTGTAGGCGTTAAACAACGGCAGGTTCAGCTGTATCTTCGACAAATCGGCTTCATCCTCTTCAGCGGTATTGATGATGGTCCGGATCGCATCGCCAAAGTCGAAAGCCACATAACCATCCATCACGGTATCCAGATCTATCACACATTGCGCCTCATCATGCTCATTCAGCAAGACATTATTGAATTTGGTATCGTTATGAATGACCCGCCTTGGCAGGATCTGCTGCTGCGCAGGCTCCTGGAAGTACCGCATTGAAGCAGCATATTTCCTCACGGTTTCAAGCTCGGCCTCTACCGTTGTCAGTCTGCCCAAGCGGTCTTCTCTGATGGCCTCATTCAGCTGTTCCAATCGTTTTTCGATGTTATGAAAATCAGGAATGACCTCATGTATAACTCCCGGAGTCATATCTGACAACATCGCCTGAAACCTGCCAAAAGCTTTGCCGCCCTCAAAAGCCTGCTTTTCTGTCTCCACAAGGTCGTAGCTCCTGGTATTTTTGAGGAAGTAACACATCCGCCAATAGTCGCCCTGACTGTCCTTATAGTAATACTTTCCACTTTCTGCAGGGATGAGGGTCATGACTTCTTTTTCAGGATCGCCATCCCCACTATCCATGAGCTTCTGTTTCAGGTGACAGGTTACCATGATCATATTTTCCGTCAGCTGTGCCACATCCTTAAAAATCTGGTGGTTGATGCGTTGCAGCAGGTAATCGGATCCCCTCTCTGAGATGTTCTTAATAAAGTAAGTATCGTTGATGTGCCCTGAGCCGTATGCTTCCAGAGAATCGATGGCTGCGTCACATCTGAACTGTGAAATCACCTCTGCTATATTCTTTACACTTTGCAAAATAGATAGGTTAGTAGTTAATAATTAGTGCATTTTGAGTGTGTGATTCAGTTTGTTGTAGCCGGTAGTGGCTTCCCACACATCGTTATTAGCAAAGCGGATGCTGTACTCCGGCCGTGCAGCGATGCTCGCATATTCATCCGGAAGATGCAGCAGCACCTCATAGTCGCCGCTCGCAAAATCTGACGGGATCTTTATGCTTTCTTCCACTTTGAAGCTTCCAGAATACCATTTTCTGACATCTGTAGCCAGGTTGAAGGCGGTTACTGCTCCACTGGCTGTATTACGCAGGATGAGCTTCGCTGTCCTTTTATTATATGGAGAAGCATATCCTGCATTTTTAACATTTAAGACTATATTCATCGTTGTTCCCTTCACCACTTGATCCGGAATGACGGCCGACTGCAATACAAAACGATAGCCGAGGTTTTTCTTGATATTGTCCATACAACCGCCCGACTGCCAGTCGTTGTTTACCGCCGTATTGTAATGTGCATTCAGGTAGCTGAAGTGCATGGCGGCAAGTTCTTCCTGTGCCTTTCCTGCGGGCTCACAATCGTTCAGGCTGTAGTCATCAGAGCAGGTTTCTCCCCCTACAACCACATACCTGCTGTCAGCCTTCATGTAATCTCTCAGCGTGTTCAGCACCTGCCCATCGGAAGTCCTTGGTGTAGTACTATTGCCATAATCCTCATAGGTACCGAAGTCGTTGGCACTCGCCAGGAAACAATCATTATGAAATCCGATGCGGGCGTCGTCAGACAGACCAAAGGCAGCAGTTTCTGCCAAGGGTGAAGAGGAAAGCGGCGAATTAACGCCATACAAAAACCTCTGCTTGAACTGCGGATAACGCACCTGCACCATCCTGTCGGCAGGCATAGCTGCCAGCAATGCCTTCAACACTTCCACCCTGTCGCGCCAGTTCTGATCCGTCAGCGTGCTGTTTTGTCCGCCGTTTAAGGAGGCATCGCCAAAAAAGTCGCTGTAATAATTTTCCCCCCAGGTGCCAATGAAGCCGAGCTGCACGCAGGCAATCACATCCGCGTTTTCTGTAAGCACCGGTTTGAGTTGCGCGATGTGGCTCAATACAATAGCTTTCGAAGCATCACCATAGGTTGGGCAAATGAACCCCTCCGGACAGTTGCCTGGCGTTGCCGTAGCCGTATACACAAAACGGGGAATGAGTTTTACGCCAGCTGTTCTTGCGGCGAGCATATCCTTTTTGATATTTTCCAAAAAAGTATTGGAAATGGCTGTAGTTTTCACATTGTCCAGGATATAATACCTGAACACCAGCGTGCTGTATACCTTATAGGTTGCAGAAGAAATGTCCTGCAAGGTCCTGTAACTTTGTAAAGTGGGCGCATCCAGCACGGAATAATCGCTTGCAGTGGTTTCGGAGTAGCGATAAAAGCCACGCTCGGGATTAGGAAAGTCTTCTGTGCTTTCAGTGTAAGTAACATTGACCTTCTCCACCTGGACCAGGTCGTCATGATCATCTTTACAAGAGCTGAAAAGTGCCGTAGCGACTACGGAGAGAAAGAAACAACCGGAAATCAAATTGATGTTCATGATGTAATGCTTTTGAGTTTAATATTTGATTAAAGCTTAAAGAAAATCTGTTTTTTGTACAGCCAGTAGCAGAGTCCCCATTCCACCAGCAGGGTGCTCAGGGCGCTGATTACCGCAGCAATATTTAAGGGCAGACCGAACCAGGTATGGAGCAGCCCTCCACTGAAAATACCAACGGCATTGTTCAGCCACTGCATGCCAAGGGTTTCAAAAAGTAGGTAAATGAATATGGCATTCATGCCCATGACCGAAAATATCCAGATGTATTTTACGTACTTCTTTACATCTACAAGCCAATAGATCAGGGCCAGCATCAGCAATACCCATCCTCCTGATGCGAGCGCAAAGCTACTGGTGCTGATGCGTTTGATGATGGGTGTAATTCCCATGATGTCCAAACCGAATCCAACCAGCAAAGCGAGCAGGCCGCATAGCAGCAAGGTTTTGATCTTGTAGGCAACCGTGTTGCCGGAAACTAAAAGCTTGCCGGCCAACACGCCCCATATCGTATGTGCTGCAGTGGGAATGGCGTTGATGGCAACCCAGCCATCGCTGTTGATTTTCCCCATCAGCAACATATCTGCATAGCTACCAAAATTATGTCCCCGCACAAACGGCTGGTCAAAGCCAGGCATCAGGATCAGGCGGTACATCAGCTCCGTCAGCAGCAGCAGTGCAATGGAAAAGCTGAGCTGCCATACCTGTGACTTTTGAATGATGAGGTAAGCCAGAATAGAGGTAAACGCAAGTTGTGTCAGCACATTCCAAAGCTCCCAAACTGGTTTGCCAGCATATACACAGTGGAGGCCCACGCCACAAAGGAACAACTTGAGGCTCCTGATCAGGATGTGGTTCCAGTTCTGCGACCAGCTGCTGCCCTTTTCTAACTTACGGCTATAGGAAATGTACATCGCCGCACCTGCCATAAACATAAATGCGGGTTGGACGAGGTCCCAGAAACGCAGTCCATGCCATGGATGGTGGAAAAATTGTTCTACCAGTCCCGATGCCGGCCATGCCGGATTCAGATGCTGCAGGGATACATACAACAGGCAGCTTTCGGCGCAGAGCAGGATCATGATCAATCCACGCATCACATCCAGGGACATGACCCTTCCGGCGGCAGCTTGACTAACAGTACTTTGAGACATATGGATTTCTTTATCGATCAATAGAAGTTCATTTATTCACTCATGTCCAGCAGAAAGGCAGAAGCCCCGGCATCTGGGATACTACCTAAGGTAACCGACCAGTCGCTCTTAGTGGCCATGATGCCAATGCGCATCCCTGTTCCTGTGAGTCCCTTTAGCTTACCGCGTGCAATACGCATCTCGAACTTAAGGATGCCGCCGGCTTCAGTTACCGTGCCCACCTGGTAAGCCTCTGAGATAGATTGTTGGGCAAAGCTGAAACTATTTTGAGCGCCGTTATGGTAGAAGATGTCTACTCCCGAGGTCAGCAGCTGACCTTCCAGCAGGATGTCAAAACCTCCATCGGCATAAGCACTTAGCAGTCCGGTGCCCGCACTGTTGTCAGAGTCTATATAAAAATCAAAAATATCTGCGTTGGCTCTGGCCGACTGCATCTCTGCGTATACATAGATGTAATTACCATCGTAGTCGAACTTTGCCGAGCGGAAGATACCTCCTGCAGGCCCCGCAGTAAGGACATTCGTCGTTACCCTGTCCCAATCTGCCAAGGTATTGTCGTCTATTTTCACAGGTGATGTTTTTGCAATACGGATGACCGTGGAGGCCTCAGCCTCTCCTCCGTTCATCGTGGCATATAGCGTAGCTACATATTTACCTTTGCCCGCATATTCATGTGTTGGATTTGCTTCTGTAGAGGAGGCGCCGTCGCCAAAGTCCCAGCGGTACGCAGAGATCCCTGTGGTCACCGTTTTAAAAGCCACCTGGTTGCCGTCTACAGTCAGCTCATACAGTAGATCGGTCAGCTTGGGGGTATCGTCCTTTTTACAGGAACCAGCGATGACTGCGGTCATTAGCAGCAGCGTCAGGTAAAATCTGTTTGTTAAAGTCTTCATATCAATTTCATTCTTTAATGATCATTCAGTTGATAATTCTCTATTGATTCTGAGTCGCCTGTGGATTACTCAGTGTTTCGTCAATCGGCAAGAAATAGATGATCCTCGGACTGGTATAACTCACAGAAAGGTTGGCATAACCGGTAGGAGTTTTGCTCAGGTCGATATCCGTTTCCTTCAATCCTGCCAGGTGATAACCCCAATAGGCCTTATTCAGGGAACGCTTGTTGCGGTAAACATCATAAGTACGGTGCCCCTCGAAAGCCATCTCTATGCGTTTTTCTTCCAGCACGACATCCAGTGCCGTGTATCCGGATGGCAGCGTCCTGTTGTAGAGTGAACCGGTCAGACCGCGATTTTTACGGATCATATCCACGTCGTCAAGTGCGGCGCTGTTATTGCTCATCTTGGCTTCTGCCTCAGCTTTGTTCAGGTACATTTCCGATAAACGGAACATAATTGGTGAACTCAGGTTCGGCAATCCACCCTGAAATGAAAATTTACTGATATAGTAGACCTCTATCCCATTTTTCTTCTGCACAGTGCCACTACCATCTTTTAGCGGTACAATGTAAGACCAGCGCACGTCTTCAGGGTGTTTGGACATGACATTACGCAATGAGGATGAAGCATACTCTTCGCCCCACCCGGAGTTACCGTCGGAATAAATCATGGAGGCAATGGAACCAAACTTACCGTAATCGTCTACAGCAGTAAAAGCAATACAGAAGATCGTCTCCGGACTGGTTTGCGCATTGGCAAATAGCGCGGGATAGGTCGCTGAGGTCGTCAGACTGAACCTTCCTGAGTTGATCACCATATTGGCATAATCAATCGCCTTCTGGTTGTCTTCCTTATACAGGTTGACCCGCGACAACAATGCCCAGGCTGCTTCTTTAGAAGCATACTGTACTCCTCTCGGCTGCGTCATCAACCCGGCAGCTTTTTCAGCATCAGCAATCACGGAAGCATAAACTTCTGCAACAGTGGATCTTTTTTTCTGTGAAGGATCGGTCAGGTTGGTACGCAGGATGATGCCCGGCGATGCAGGATCAATGCTATAAGGTTTACCAAATAAACGCACGAGGTTGAAATGGCAGAATGCACGCAGAAAATAACACTCTCCGAGCAGCTGCTGCTTCACAGGATCCTGAGTACCCGATTTCTCCACGGCATCAATCACCGTATTTACGCCGGTAATGATTTTATAGGACAGGTACCAGAAATACCTCGTGTTGCCCTGTGATGGAGAATGGTCCAGGCTAAAACTGTAGAACAGCGGATCGGTAGTCACCTGCCCGCAAACGATGTCATCACTCGCAAAGTCCGACAGGTGATAAAACTGACGCAGGTACATGTTGTTATTGTCCACAACTCCATTAAAGGAAATGTGGTCTTTAAATAAGGCATATGCCCCATTTAGTGCGTTGGTAAGACCATCGCTGGTGGTAATCAGTGTTTCAGTACTGATGGCATCACTAGGCATCACATCCAGGTTTTTACAACTGTTGCCGCCGATGAGCAAACAGACCAAAATGGCGGAAAAATACTTTTTCATATGCTTAGAAGCTAAAATTAACGGTAAACAAATATTGCCTGTTATTGGGATATTTAAAGTCCGACACCCCAGGTGTGGCAAAACTACCACCAGTAATGGTGGTTTGCGGATCCTGCCCAAGGAAGTTAGAGAAGGTAGCGACATTGTCAGCAGTGATCCCCACAGTAATCGCCTTGAAATTCAGTTTCTGTACGATGGATTGTGGAAGACCGTAGCTGAACGCAATGTTCCTGATGGTAAAGTAACTGCCGTCTTTCAGGTAACGTGTAGAAGTCTCTGTCGAGTTTGCTGAATTTTGCGGACTTGGTTCTGTAGCTCCGGTATCACCAGGACCCGACCATACTTTCGCGTCATCAGGCAATTTGATCTGGTTGTAATAAGGCTCATGTCCGTCGTTCATCATGAAACGCAGGTTGTTGCTGAACACCTTATTGCCATAGTTGAAATAGGTGCTTACCCTCAGGTTGAAGCTTTTATAGGTAAAGCTATTGTTGAAACCACCCTGATATTTAGGTAATGCGGAGCCGGACTCCTGTATGGTTGCCTCTGAATAGTTGAAAGTCTTCTCTTTCGCTACCGCTACACCCGCTTCGTTATAAATCAGCTTTTCCCACATCGGAGCACCGGTCTGCGCGTCTACGCCAAGCCATTTCGGCATGTAAAACTCGTATAGATCTCCACCATTGCGGTAAATCTGGGAGATGCTCCAGGATCCTGTTTTCACGATATCTGCAGTCAAACCATATAGTTTGTTGCTGTTAAAGTTGATGGTAAAGTCAGTATTCCACTCAAAGTCTTTCGTCTTGATGTTGGTGGAGTTGATGCCCAGCTCAATCCCTTTGTTGATTACATTACCTGCATTTTCCCATTTCGTTTCGAAACCTACAGATAATGGCTGCGACACCTGAAGCAACAGATCTTTAGTATTGTTACGATAGGCGTCAATTGTCAGGCTTACCCTTTTGAACAAGCCAATATCGATACCCGCATTGATCTGGTGTTTGCTTTCCCAGGTCAGATTAGGACTTGCCAGCTGATAAGGCACCGCCCCTGTCACCGAGTTATATTGAGTGGTTAAAGAATAAAGCCCCAGGTAACGTGAGGAACCAATGTCCTGCGTGCCGGTGATCCCATAACTTAACCTGAGCTTCAGGTTATCCACAATATTGTTGTCTTTCATAAAATCCTCATTGCTGGCGAGCCATGCGCCGGAAACGGAAGGAAACACAGCATTCCTGTTCTCTTTAGGAAAGGCTGATGATCCATCTACACGGAAAGATCCGGAGAGGAAGTAGCGGCTTTTGTAATTATAGTTGACCTGTGATAGCGCAGACTGTAGATAGCGTTTATCGGTCAGTCCATTTACCAGTTGATTGTTGGAAACCACATTCAGCACCCTCAGTCCTTCAGGCAAACCTTTACCTGATGCCCCGGAATATTCGGTCTGACCGCCTTCAAAAGCAACACCCGCCAATCCACTGATGGAATGGTCGCCCAGCTGGAAGTTAAACTTCAGCAGGTTGTTGGAAATACCGCCGTAGTTCAGCGTATTCAGCTCATCAATGTAACCCGTAGCATGATAATTTCCCGCCACCAATGGAGAGAAGTAATTGGTACCTTTATTGAATCCTGCCGACAACCTGTTGGTACTGGTGAAGGTCAGCCAGTTGGTTATGTTGTAATTCAGGGCAAAGTCGTAGTTCAGGTCAAATCCTTTATAAGGGTGATCGGAATTCTGCACGGTGTGGATGGGATTGATCTTATCCCTTGACCACCACTTGAAGGTGGAATTTCCATCTACATATACCGCCGCCCCACTGGCATCGTAGGGATTGTCCCATGGCATGTTAAGGAAGGAATAGTACACATCCATGTAATCGTAGCTCTTCCCAGTAGACGCACTGAGGTTGATGTTGTTGGTCACGCTCAGTTTTTTCGAAAAGGTATAGGTGGAATTGGCCCGGAGGTTCACACGCTGAAATCCGGTATTCATAAATGTTCCTTTCTCATTGTAATAAGAAACACCTGCGTAATAGCTATTCTTTTCTGTTTTTCCACTTGCCGATAGGTAGAAGTTGTTTACTGGTGCAGCTTTGAATGACTCCTTTGACCAGTCGTAGTCCTGATCGAGCAGCGACAAAGGTCGCTCGCCATAAAACTTGATCAGGTCAATCTTGTAGGAATTGTCTGTTGCCCCCACGATATAATCGCGATAAAATTCTTTCTGATAGTCGTATAGTTCGGCACTGTTCATCACATCCAGCTTACCGAAATCTGCTGTCCTGAATCCTGAGGTTGCTTTAAATTCAAAACGGGTATCTCCGGAGCGAGCGCTTTTAGTGGTCACAATCAGCACGCCTGCATTCGCCTGTGAGCCGTATAAGGCGGTAGCACCTGCATCTTTTAATACAGTGATGCTCTCCACATCGTTGGGATCATAATTACCACCGATCACGCCATCAACCACTACGAGAGGACTCTGACTGGCATTAACAGAGGATACGCCACGCAGCCTGATCTCCGGCGCAGAGCCCGGCGCACCGGAGCTATTGACCACCTGCAAACCGGCCACCTTACCCTGAAGCATGGTGCCTATATTATTGGCGGTAACATCTTTAAGTTTTTCTGAGGATACCACAGCAACAGCGCTGGTCAGTTCGCTTTGTTTTTTGCTGCTGTAACCGACAACGATTACGTCATTCAGCTGACTAACGTCGTCTGACAGTACAATATTTAGCTTCTGATTTGCCACAACAGCAATCTCTTTGGTCACAAAACCAATTGAACGAATCACCAAAGTGGCTTTCTGAGCAGGAATGGTTATTGTAAACTGCCCGTTATTGTTGGTAACGGCTGTAACGGTGCTTCCTTTTACAGCGATGATCGCACCAATCAGGGGGCTTTTGTCGGCATCGGAAATGACTGTACCAGTTACAGTTGCCGTTTGTGCGATCCCTGCCAAGCTAAATAAAAGGCAACAACAGAGGAGTACAACTTTTTTCATAAAGGTTGTTTAGGAAAGGTTAGAAATTCGGTTAGTTGATTGTTATTCTAAAGTTGTAGTAAAAAAACTATAAAAAGAACAGTATACAAGGCATATTACCAAATTAAAGCTATGCAAACGTTTGTGTTGCTTACGCAAACGTTTGCTCAAATTGCATAAAAAAAAGAATATGAAACGCAGGTCCCTGCCACCGTCATGGAAAACACCCTAAAATTATCTGTATATAAGACACTTAGTCCCACAAAAGAAGAGGTAAGTAAGTAAGTAACAAACAAAGCGAGAAGGTTTAAGAATAGCTGACCATTTCAGAATCAATGATGCACTGCAGGAATTTAACCTCGGCTGGCTGAGGCTGGTTACCGCCTTCTATCAGCTGAAACAAAAACTCTGTAGCCTTCGAAGCCTGCTGGTATGCAAACTGTTCAATAGATCCGAGTGGCATCGTATCCATGTATTCCCATATGGGCAAATTAGCGAAGCTGATAAAGCTGATGTCCTTATTGACGACAAGGTTAGCCGCCTTTACCGTTGCGATACAATCCAGCAACACGTAATCATTGAATACGATGACCGCTGTAGGAGGTTGCTCCAGAGCCATTAACTTCTGCATGGCAGTAACATTATCGGTCTTGCTCAGCGTTGTCGATACGATCAGGTCATAGTTCACTTCCAGGTCGTTCGACCGGAGGCACTTCAGGTAAAGCTCCAACCGCTGCAGCGTGGCAGCTAGCTTTGCAGGACCATTGATGAGGCCGATTTTCTTATGCCCC
The DNA here is from genome assembly GCF_000170795.1 of Pedobacter sp. BAL39. GTDB lineage: Bacteria > Bacteroidota > Bacteroidia > Sphingobacteriales > Sphingobacteriaceae > Pedobacter. The sequence goes on along the minus strand of NZ_ABCM01000003.1, from coordinate 87,109 downwards.
ATGTTGACCAGCTTGGTGATGGCCTGCAGCATTCCCGAATGGAGATTTCCGGCGACAAAGTGGATGTCCTTTTTGTCAGGCACACGGTCAAAAAATACCACCGGAATGTTATACTTTTTAAGACTCTCAAAATGATCGTAAGTGTTGGTATCCTTGCTAAGGGAAACGAGGATGCCATCCACACGGTGGTCTTTCATATTTTCAAGGATGCGCTTCTCGCGGTCCAGGGTGTCCAGCGACTGCCCGATGATCACGGTGTAGTTGAAAGGCTCCGCAAAATCCTCTACGCCACAAAGTGCCGATGAGAAAAAAGGCTCCGCCAGGTTGGGGATGATGACACCAATAGTATAGGTCTTTTGCTGTTTAAAGAACAATGCTGACTTATTCACCTCATAACCAAGCTCCTTTGCTGCCTGATGCACCCTCATGGTGGTTACTGCCCCAATACTTTTATGGTCATGCAAAGCCCTCGATACTGTTGAGGTCGAGATGTTCAGTTTCTTTGCTATTTCCTTGATCGTGGGTAGTTTGTTCTTGTGCATTCTGGTTAGATGATTTCAGACAATAAAGGTTCGATCAGCAAGATACAAATTTTACGAGTCTAAAAACAGCCTTAAGCTTATTTGCGCCGACGATTAAAGTCGAATGTTAGTCTATAAAATAAAATCCCGGAATACAACCTGTATCTCCGGGATTTTCAATATCATGATATGGCCTTCGATGCCATTCATTAAAGTTTATTTTCCAATGATTTCTTTCGTTAAGGTTTTAACTTCCTTGATGAGTAAAGGGAAAGCGGGTTCTGTCATGTTATGACCATAACCATCCAGCTCATACAGCACCGTTTTTTTATGTCCGTTCAGTTTCATCATCCTGGCGAGGTATGCATTCTCCTCATAACGTCCGAGCATTTCGAGCTCCCTGTCGCCAGTGATCAGCAGCAATGGTGGCGCATCGGCCCTCACAAAATACAAAGGCGCATATTCATCCACCAGAGGGTGTGTATCTTTCAGCTTTAATTCCTGTCTGCGTGTAAAGTGGGTAATGGTCTGTGCACTCAGAGAAATGACGCCTGCAACCTGATTGGGGTCAAGATCGTACTTTGCCAGTCTTTTTTTGTCCAGCGTCACCATCAGGTCCAGGTAAGCCCCTGCAGAATGTCCGGATAAAAACACCAGGTTTTTACTGCCTCCATATTCCTGAACATGCTGAAAGGTCCATGCCACGGCTGCTGCCGCATCTTCAATGATGTCGTTCACCACCGCCTTTGGAGCCAACCGGTAGCCCACACCAATGACAATGAACCCCTGTTCGGTCAGTGCCTTAGGGATTTCCTTATTCCCTCCCGTCAGTCCGCCGCCATGAAACCACACAATTGCGGGACTGTTCGTCTTATTCTTCGGATAGTATACATCCAGTTTACATCTTTCAGCGATATAGCTATTCGCTTTATAAACTGCTTCAGGGTAATACAATACATCTTCTTTCGTGGTATAAACCGGCTGCTGCGCATAACTAAAATTGAGCAGCAGCGAAAACAGGGCAACAAACAAGGTTCTTTGGATCATCTGATAAGTATTATAGGGTACTCGTTAATATTTTGTCTGGTAAAAATGGTCATTTTATCCATGACCATCAATAGACTTCTACATAAACAGGGCCTAACAAACCTGATGACGACAGCCTGCTCTGCGGATTGTAATTGGCATGTGCAGCAGAAATTTTACGCTCCGCTGCCGGCAGACGGCTCTCTCCGATCAGGCGGTTCACCCAGGTATTGACCACTTTAATCTCGATCTTATTTTTACCCTTTTTAACGGCCTTGCTGATGTCAACTTTGTATGGCGCCGTCCATAGGCCTCCCAGTTCAATCCCATTTACGGTCACTTTTGCAATTGCCCGCGCCATGCCCAGGTCAAGGAATACCGCTTGTCCTTTTTTAAGTTTTTTTAATTCAATCACATTGTGGTATACCGCTGTACCCGAATAATAGCGGATGCGCTCGTCTGCATGTGCCGACCAGTCGGTCAGTTGATCGAAGATCACTGGTGCCGCAGGACCGCCCATCTTCGAATCAAAGACAACAGACCAGGGCTGGCCAATGGTCAGTTTTTGCAAAGGTTCCAAATAATTTACCAGCTCCGGTCGACGCGCAGCTGTCTGCCTTACTGTCCCCACCTCAGCATCCTTCCTGAACACAATGAAACAGCTCTCCAGAGGCGCAAGCCTCAAAGGTACAGACGTACTGGAGTCCGTCTGACTGAATGCAGGTAGCTCACGGGTGCTGCCAGTAGCAGGATCCCATAATTCAGGCTGTTTACCCCTGATGCGGAATGTTGCGGATATGCTGACCTCCTGAGCTTTTTGGTTGGAAATAAAATATACTGAGGCTTCCGGCAACTTTCTGTGGATAAACAAAACAGAGTCGCTTTGTGTGATTTTCAGATCAGGAGCCACCTTAATCAGGTCCAGCGCTTCCTGCATGCCCATTCCATCCATCACCAACCCCTTACCGAAACGGTTTACTTTAATATTTTTACCATCAATATTCCCCCATAATTCATTCGCCAGTTTGGCTACCTCCTGATCTGCAGAAGGGAATCCCTCCAGGCTTGGGGACCGTTTTGGTGCAGGGCCAAGAACCACCGCTCCCTGCGCAACAAAGTCTTTGATCTTTCGCAATAATTCCGGCCTCATCGTTTCTATCTTCGGCAATACCAGGATGCTGTAATTCAAACCATTGGGCAATGTCAGCTTTCCATTTTCTACCTTAATCCTGTTTTTGAGCACTTCCGCATTGATGTAATCATAAGAATATCCCTGCGGTAGCGCCGGATCTGTAACACCAGTCATTTTAGGGGCATCTTCGCCAATAAAATAAGCAACATCTGCCTCGTAACGTCCTTGCTGAAGCATCATGTTACACCTTTTGATGTATTTAAGGAAGACATCCATGTCGTAAAACCAGGTGTTGTGCCGGTTGAATTCCACACCGAACCAGGCGTCCAGGCCGGGTACCTGATCTGCAGGCTGACTGATGTATACATGCATCAGCGTATTGTTGATGCCCTCCGTAAAAAAGCGGTCGCCGCGTTTTTTGAACAATGCCGGATAGCGGTAGAAAGGATTGCCTGCAGCGGTAAAAGATTCTGCGGAAACCTTATTTTTCCCATAGATATGTGCAGCCGATGAAGCTGCTTTGTTTTCGATGTCTCCCAGGTCGCCCTCACTCCAGAACTCCCCGCCGACCTCGTCCGATTGTCCGCCATACTGCAGAAACTCACCCGGAAAACCCCAATGGCCATAATTTTCAAGCCAGGTGGTCAGTCCGTTTTTATGACTGATGTCGCGGAAGGCCCCCACGTATTTGTAGGATACATTATCCGCAATGAGGCGTCTCAGGTCCCATAAAAAGCGGTCAGACATCTCCCTGCTTCCCACAACCTTACCCTGCAGCACCGGCATGTATGGCATGGGATCATAGTGGTAGGCCTGCAGGAAATCGCGCTCCATCTCATCCGTCCAGTTCTGTCCCCCGGTTTCGTAACTATCCTGGACATTTACCTTCCAGGTCTTGCGGTCTTCTGGGGGGATGCGTTTTAAGATCTCTCCAAGGAAGGCTTCGAAGTGTGCCTCGACATGTTTGCTGCTCATTTTATCGACTTCCAGCCCTGTTCCTATAGGTTCCGCAGGTGCATTTTTCACCTGTGTTGGCGCCATACCAGTACGCTCAATGATCCAGTTTCCCGCCGGGACTTCCCAGTTCAGGATGCCGTCCGGCGACAGGTATTTGGAGATATCAATTACTTTTGAGGGGTCAATTACCTGTCCTCTGGCATCATCAGGCTGAGTCTGCCATTGGTAAGCCTGCCAGAATGGATGTGGCGTAGGCCACATTTTAGCGAGTGTTTTCTCTGCAAAGGCCTCCACTTTTGGAGTTGCAGAAAGGCTCAGCTCTGCCAGCTCACAATCGGCAGAAACATTTGAAAAGACGATCCGGAAATCTTTCGCGGTAGTTGCCGGCAAGGCCACCACTGCGGGACTGAATGGACTGAAGCCTACGTTCAGCTCCCTGTTGCTGCGGTCAATGGAAAAACGTTTGATGGTCTGGTAACTGCCATTCAGGATGGCCTGCACCTCCCCCTCCAGATGCACCGTTTGGCGAACCGGCATCAGTGTAAGACTACGTACGGTGTATGCCGATGGAGCATTAACTTCAATGCTAAGGTTATTGCTTCTGGGTAACCTCACCACTGTTTCTATATTACCGTCCATCAGGAGCTCCAAACCGGCAACTGCTGGCCGGGCGTTGAGCTTTGGCTTTAAAGCGGCTATGTCTTGATTAAAATCAGCAGCAACGGGGTAAGCCAGGACTTTTACATCCTGAAAATCGGGATGTGGCTGATCCAGGCGCCCCTTGAACAGTGATGGGCCTTTCACCATCCGCTCCACAGAACTGAGGTAACGCATGGATTGCTGTGGTTTTACCCAGGGACCTCCCGACTGGCTCCAACCGGGTCCATTAAAGATCCCGATTTCAATGTTCAGCCGTGTAGCAGCTTTCAACGCGGTGTGAAGAATGTCCCACCAGGCATCGGAGAAGAGTTTTACGGGCCCGTAAGCGACATCATCAAGACCTATATTCCCGATAAAAGCTCGGTTGATGCCCACCTTTTTCATGGATTCTAAATCTTTTACAACCCCTTCTTTGGAGATGTTGCCGGAGATCCAATACCAATAAACAGAAGTCTGTACAGTATCCGGAATGTCCGTAAAGTTATGCTCCAGGGCATTTAGCTGCCCGGTGTTCACAGTCTGGCCCTTGCCACTGAATCCGGCAAAACAGGCTGAGATCATCAATAGATAAAACTGGATTTTCATAGCAGCAATCTAATGTTATTCCCGCATAGATCTGTCCTGAACTATCCTGTTCTTTTTGGAATACTAAAAAACAACCTGCTGACATACCTTCCAGCACACTGTAATTTTGACATCCTCAGACCTCCGTCATTTCATCAACAATTTTATGCCTTTTGGAGTGTAATTTGGCAGTTTCAGCAACTTTTTCTTCGGTAGTCGAATAAAAACCGCGACAATGGCCTGAAAAATGCTTGGATAATTTATATTTTTGGAAACATCTTCGTCTAAATGGTAAAAATTTTTGTAGGGGGCTTATCTTCTGAGACATCAGAAATGGATCTTGTTATGTTCATCAGTCTGCATGGTCAGGTGGTGACAATTAAAATTGTGAGGGATAAAGTTACGCGTAAATCCAAGGGCTATGCCTTTTTGGAAATGGCCAATCAGGAAGAAGCCGATAAAGCGGTTGCTGCATTGAATGGCGCTACATTTAAGGGTAATGAACTTACGGTACGTGTGGCTGCAGAGACCCCACCGAAAGCACCGGTGTATAAAAAAGTTGGGCCACCAAGCGCAGCTCCCGGCTTAAGACCAAGAAGACCAAGAAAGTAAAATTCACTTGTTCAATCCTGTCGATGTACATCCGGCAAATTATTTGTCTGATGTCCAATACGGAATCCCGTAGGGAAAGATACACCTTTAATTAACTCATTGATTAGGAAAACAGGTACACTTGCATCATAATGACTTACGCATCATCGCCTGATGCGTACAGAATTTTTTCAAGGCACCCGATTGTGACAAGACCCAACCCTATTAATACATAGGGTCCTTGTTCGGTGCTCGTTCGCACCTTGTTCGCTGTTGGAAAAGGGTTGCGTAACCATTGCGTAGCCATTGGTTCGCGATTTGATAGGCTAAAGCTAATAAAATCACCTCGAAATGGGTCATCAACGCGTATTTAGTGCCGATTAGACCCCAAACAAAATTAGTACGAGCCCAGTAAGGTCCTGGAGTATCTCACGCTTTTTAGCGGACAAAGCCGTCCCATAGCTACCGAACAAAATTATTAGATAAGTACCCAAACCGAGGTGACATCTGTGGAAATAACTGAAGTGCTAAAGTACCGCAGAAATTGCAGATTTTGTTTTGCGACTATTTTAATACTGATTACAGCTATTTTACCTTTAAAAGTAGCATTAGTTTTGACAGGTAATCAGAATTGAAACTATGTTGATAAAAGATAAGGAAATAGCGATTGTTGGTGGCGGTCCAGGAGGATTGACATTGGCACGTTTGCTTCAACACCAAGGGGCTACAGTAAAAGTATATGAGCGGGATGTCAACAGAGATGTGAGGGTGCAGGGTGCTACACTTGACCTCCACTACGAATCTGGACTTTTGGCTCTCGAACAAGCAGGTCTTATGGATGCCTTTAAGGCTAGCTACAGGCCTGATGCCGACCGCCTTCGTATAGTTGACAAGAATGGAAAAATATTTCTCGACGACCATGCACAACAAGAAAAAAGTAGTTTTGGCGATGAGCATTTTCGCCCGGAGATTGATCGCGGGCCATTGAGGGATCTACTATTGGATTCTTTAACACCAGGCACTGTGATCTGGGACAGCCATATCGTCAGCCTTGAGGCCGATGGAGAGCGCTGGAAGATCGTCTTCCAAAACGGAAATACAGCTTTTGCGGATCTCGTCATCGGAGCTGATGGGGCAAAGTCAAAGATCAGACCGCTCATCACCCCCATCAAACCTTTTTATTCCGGTGTTACTATATTAGAAGCCAACATCAAAGATTCAGAAATACATACGCCGAAAATACATGATTTATTAAAAGGTGGAAAGGTCATGGCACTTGGCGATGCCCAAACACTGTCCGTGAGCGCCAAAGGAGATGGCAGCCTGGATTTTTACGCAGGATGGAGAGATGAAGAAGATTGGGTAGTAAACAGTGGTATCGATTTCAGCGACAATAGCCAGGTTTTAAATTGGTTTAAAAAAGCATATCCTACCTGGGGTAACATCTGGCTTGAACTATTTGAGATTGAGGATACCACATTCAATCCGAGACCACAATATTGTATGCCCCTGGATCAAACATGGGAGGCAAGTGCCAACATTACTTTGATTGGTGATGCGGCACACCTCATGCCCCCTTATGCGGGAGAGGGTGTAAACATGGCGATGCTTGATGCTTTACAACTGAGCGACAGCCTGACCAATGAAAATTTCTCCGATTTGAAATCTGCAATATCACATTATGAGCAACAGATGTTTGACAGATTTGCAGAAATTGGGAAGGAAACCCTCGACAATACCGAATTCATGCATTCAACTGATGGGTTGAAAAAACTGCTTCAAATGTTTGGGCAAGAGCATCATTAATTTATGGATTTATAAATTCAAAAAACGGACAATTAGTTTCATTCAGAGCACTCAAAACTCATAAAAAACAAATTAATATTCTGTGTCGATTTTTCTCATTTTCTTCCTGCAAAATCGTCTTTAAATCAACATTAAATTATGCTAACCCATCAAATTTGTCATCCGATATTGATATCTTTTTACTAGCCCAAACGCAGCTAATTTCGAGCATCCATCACTACCATCAAGAGGACTTACTCTGGTTTCAGTATTACGATTTCCCTGCCCAGAAATTAATCATTATTTTACAAATTCCCGAAAATATCAAATTTATTCCCAAGGGTTTTAAATTATTTTCATTTAAAACGATAACTGCTATATTTACCATCAGTAATGTATGACCACAAACCAAGGTACTGATGACGACAGCAACTCTTAGAAAAAACAATGTAAGTATCGAAGGAAATCTTGAAAGCAATGAAACACTGATATTTGCGCATGGTTTTGGTACAGATCAAACCGCTTGGGACGAAGTAAAACAAGCTTTCCAAGATGATTACCGATTGGTACTTTATGATAATGTTGGTGGCGGTAAGTGTGATCCTAATGCCTACAGCCCTAAAAAATACAATACCATACATAGTTATGCAGATGACCTGCTCGCGATTATAGCAGCACTGGAGCTAGAAGACGTCACTGTAATTGCACACTCGGTTAGTTCTATGATTACCCTGCTGGCTGCCCTTCGGGAACCGCAGCATTTTAAAAAACTCGTTTTCGTCGGGGCCTCCCCGCGTTACCTGAATGACGAACAGGCGGGCTATACCGGCGGGTTTACGCAACCGGCGCTAGACAACATGTATGAAGCCATGACCAACAATTACTATGCATGGGTGAGTGGCTTCTCCTCTGCAGCTATGGGTAACCCGGAACACCCGGAACTTGGTGAATCTTTTGCCCGAACACTCCGCGAAATCCGTCCGGATATTGCATTGGCTGTTGCAAAGGTCATCTTTGAGTCGGACTTACGTGAAGAATTGCATAAGTTACAAAAGCCAACGCTACTTGTCCAGGCGAATGACGACATTGCTGTGCCTCAGGAAGTCGCACTTTACCTCCAGCAGCACATCGAAGGCAGCAAGCTGATCCAGGTAAATGCAACAGGGCACTTTCCACACATCAGTGCACCCCAGGAAGTTATTTCGTCCATTAAATCTTTTATTTAACTGTGGAACAAGCGGCAAACATCAATTGGGCAGAACGGGCGCTGGACTTCATCTCCAGGTTAAGCCTTGGCAATAGCTATCAGGATTGGTTCAGGATCGTACAAAATGCGATGTCTGGCCTGAAGGAACTTAGCGGAGCAACTCGTGTGGTGTTCTTAAAATATGAAGACGAACTTACTGCCAGCATCTTTGCCGTAGATGACCTGGAGGAAAATCAGCAATATATTGACCCTCAGCTCCTCCTGCCTTTCTCAGGAAGTACCATCCCCCAATATTATGCGTCAGCACCTGAAACGCTAACCGATAAAAGGCTGTTGAAGCTGATCCCCGGAACAACATCCCTCCTGGTGCTGCCCATCCAGGAACTGGACATTCAAGGTTACATATTGATCGGATGGCACATGTCATTTACCTTCTCCGAATCCTTTCAGAAATTTGTGCTGCACGGCCTGGATAAGATCAGGGAAACCATTCACCTCGGCCAGCACTATTATGCGCTGGAAGAGCTGAAGGTGCGCTTCAATGCCATACTACAAACGGTCGAACAGGGTATCGTCTTCATTGACGACAGCGGTAAGAATAGTTGGATCAACGAACCCGCAGCGGCAATATTGGGCATCTCCGGTGGCAATGTCCCGCCCGCAGAACTGTCGGCCGCCATGCAGCAACTCCGCTCCCGTGCCGATAATAAAGAGGAGATCTTCAGAAGAGGAATGGAAATTTTCACGTCTGCCGACAAACGCGTCAAAAACTGGCAATGGATCTTTTCTACCCCGGAAACCTACGTGCTCAACGTATGCTGTACCCCCACCATCTCTGAACACATCAGCGGGATGTTGTGGACCTTCGACGACATCACCCAACAGTATCTATATGATGAACACCTTAAGGAGCTGAACGTACAACTCGAAGAAAAAAGCAGGATTGCTGATGAACAAAACAAAGCCAAGTCGGAATTCCTCGCTAATATGAGCCACGAGATCAGAACACCTATGAATGGTGTGATCGGAATGACCAGCCTACTGAGAAATACAAGACTGGATGAAGACCAGTTTGATTTCGTGGAATCCATCCGGATCAGTGCTGATGCACTGCTGGAGATCATCAATGAAATCCTGGATTTCTCGAAAATTGAATCGGGCAAGCTGGAGCTGGAAGAACATCCTTTTGTGCTGAGTAAGATCGTAGAAGAAACCTACGACCTACTGTCTTTTAAAGCCCAGGAAAAAGACCTTGATCTCCTTTACATCATCGATCCTGATGTACCCTATGAAGTAATTGGTGACATGACCCGGCTGCGTCAGATCATCGTCAACCTTGTTGGAAATGCCATTAAATTTACAGATGAAGGTGAGATCCTCACCAGCATCAAACTGCTTGAGAAAAAAGGATCCACCTATGAACTGGAGTTTTCGGTACAGGACAGTGGTATTGGCATCCCGCAAGACAAAATGCATAAATTGTTCAATTCATTCTCACAGGTAGATTCTTCCACTACACGTAAATATGGTGGTACCGGCCTTGGCCTGGTCATCAGTGCCAGGTTAATCCAGAAGATGAATGGACGCATCTGGGTGGAAAGTGAGGTGAATGTAGGGACGACGTTCAAATTTACCATAGAAATTGCTGCTCATCACCAGGTCAAGGCTTATAAATCCGTTGCACTGCAAAAAGACCTTGTAGGGAAAAGTGTCCTCATTATCGATGACAACCATACCAACCTTCGCATCCTGAAAGGCCATTGCGAAATCTGGGGCATGTATGCTGATGCATTCGACAGCGGCAGAAAAGGCATCGAAGCACTCGAAAAACGAGATTATGATATCGCCGTAATTGACATGCTGATGCCGGAGATGAACGGGATAGACGTCGCCCAGGAGATTCGTGACAAATACGGCGACAAACTTCCTATGGTGTTATTCAGCTCTGCCGGTAATTTTCCGGAGGACCGTAAAGAAGATAAAAAGCTGTTCGTATCGATCCTTGATAAACCTATTAAACAGGCTTACTTCCATAATATGCTACTGGAGAAGCTTAACAAGGTGAAGGCCCGGGAGAAAAAACAGGTTGAGGAACGTCCTGCAGCCACCGCCGTTGTCGACAATCTCCCCGTTAGTATTCTGGTCGCTGAGGACAACTTTATCAATCAAAAGATCGTTGCCAATGCCTTCAAAAATATTGGTTACAGCTGCGATATTGTATCTAATGGAATCGAGGTCATCTCTTCCCTCCAACGCCAGCATTATGATATGGTATTCATGGATGTACACATGCCGGAAATGGATGGACTACAGGCAACCAGGGAAATCATCAGCCGATATGGAGCAGAAAGGCCTGTCATCATTGCCATGACAGCTGGTGCTTACGAACAGGACAAAGTGGATTGTCTCAACGCAGGGATGGATGATTACCTCACCAAACCCTTTGACTTTGACAATTTCTACGCTAAGTTCAACTACTGGAAATCAAAAACCAGGCAGGAACAGTAGATACATAGCATTTGGGCTTACCATTGGAAAATGCTATCTATGTATCTGCATATCCATCAATACGACCTTAATCTAACCAAATGTCGACCAACACTGATCTCAATCGGCAGGACCGGGTATTGAAAGCCAGCCTGACCTCAACAGTATTGAAGAACCTCACCTTCTGGGTGTTCATTGCCATCATCTCAGGTGTGCTGCTTGGTGTTTATGCCCCGTCCAACGCCGTAAAGATGGAAATCATCGGCAAAACATTCATCGACATCATCAAACTTTTCATTGCTCCCATCATTTTCCTGACCATCGTTTTGGGCATCAGCGGAATGGGCAACTTGAAAAAGGTGGGCCGCATTGGCATAAAAGCCCTGCTCTACTTTGAAGTTGTGTCTACCTTATCACTCGCTATTGGCATAATTACGGCAGTCGTCTTCACGCCAGGACACATCGATAAATCGAAGCTCCAAATTGAAAATGCGAGCAAATATACTTCCGCGCCTCCCAGTGGATTCAACTGGGGAGAGTTTTTTATGAGTAACCTTACGCTCCAGGTGCTTGTTGCTGCCATCATCATCGGGATCATCCTCAATTATTCCAGACATAGGGTAACCGTAGTAACCGGACTAGGCAGAGTTTCTGTATGGGTATTTACCGGGCTGAAATATGTGATGTACCTCGCCCCGCTTGGGGCCTTTGGCGGAATGGCTTACACGATTGGAAAGTTTGGGCTGCATACGCTGGTGCCGCTGATCAAACTGATGGGCACCGTATACCTGACCATGGGCATTTTTATATTCCTTGTGCTTGGCGCCATCATGAAATATTACCAGATGAGCATCTGGAAATTCATCAAATACATAAAAGAAGAATTGTTATTGGTACTGGGCACCTCCTCCTCAGAATCAGCCCTCCCTTCCATCATGAACAAACTGGAGAAGATGGGCTGCAGCAAACCGGTAGTAGGCCTGGTGGTACCCACAGGATATTCATTTAACCTTGATGGCACCTCTATTTACCTATCCATGGCGGTGATCTTTCTGGCACAGCTGTACAACGTACATTTGAGCATATTCGAAATGCTGACCATCATCGGCATCCTGATGGTCACCTCCAAAGGCGCCGCAGGCGTTACCGGCAGTGGATTTATCGTATTGGCTTCCACGTTGACTGCCATTCACAAAATCCCTGTGGAGGGACTGGCCTTCCTTCTTGGTGTAGATAAGTTTATGAGTGAGGCACGTGCACTTACCAATATCATTGGTAACGGAGTAGCAACCATCGTCATTGCCAAAAGTGAAAAGGAATTCCATCCTCCGGAGTAAAAGCATTTCGTCGAAGATTAAGCCGGTTTGGTCGTCGTCTTTTTACAATTGGTATAGTAATCAACTTCCTCATGAAACGTCAATCCAGTCACCGACGTCATATGGACATGATCGATAACCTAAAAAGAGTCGTATGGTGTATCCTGCTGCCTGGATTAATGTCGTTAAAAGCACAGGGACAAACCGCCGCACCTGGCTCCGGAGAGATTTCAGGCGTTGTGCTTGATGAAACAAACTCACCCTTTCCATATACAACTGTCAGCCTGCTCAATGCAAAAGACTCGACGGTGGTTAAAGGTACATTAACTGCCGACAATGGCAGTTACGTGTTCAACAACATTCCGGAAGGACATTACCTGATTGCCTTCTACGCTATTGGTTATAAAAAAGCAATCAAAGGACCCTACCTCATCGATAAAAACAAAACACACCACCAGCTGGAATCATCGCAATTGCTGCAGGATGCCAAACAACTAAAAGGCGTGGAAATTGTCAACAAAAAGCCGCTGATTGAAAGACAGATTGATAAAACGGTAATCAATGTCGAGAACAGTGCCATCGCCACAGGAAACAGCGCTCTTGAAATCCTGCAAAAATCGCCAGGTGTATCGGTAGACAAAGATGGTAACATCAGCCTTCGCGGTAAACAAGGGGTAAATGTGATGATCGATGGTAAACCTACTTACCTTTCCGCAGACCAGCTGGCTAACCTTCTGCGTTCTACTGAAGGAAATGCACTACAATCGATTGAACTGATCACTAACCCATCGGCAAAATATGACGCTGCCGGAAATTCGGGCATCATCAACATCAGGTTGAAGAAAAACCGCAGCTATGGCACCAATGGGTCCATTTCTGCTGGTGCCGGCTATGGTCGTTTTTATAAAGCGAACAGCGGGTTAACGCTCAATCACAGAGAGAAGAAATTTAACCTCTTTGGTGATCTCAATTATGGCCGTGACAAGCGGTTTGGTACTACCGATATCGTCAGGGTAAACAATACGATCAACAACAAAACCTATTTTGATCAACGGAACTATACCACCAGGGAAAGAAAAAATATCAATTACAAAGGGGGGATGGACTACTTCTTCAATGATCAGCATACACTGGGCCTGATTGTAAATGGCTATACCAATAATGGCCGAAACGAGGGTGACGCACTTACCCTCATTGGCAGTCAGCCTTTGAAAACAGACTCTTCCATTGTTGCCACAAACCCATACCGAAGTAAATACAGTAGCATTGCAATTAACCTAAATTACAAGGGCTTACTGGATACACTAGGTCAGGAAATAAGTTTTGACCTCGACCACTCCCAATATAGGGACAACGAAAATAGCGGCTTTAATAACCATTACATCGATGCCAATGGGCAAACTCTGAAACCGGACTATCTTTTTCGCAGCACCACACCTAAAGAAACCAGGATCTGGGCGGCTAAAACGGACTACAGCTACCCACTGCGGAGAGACATGAAACTGGAGCTCGGTTTAAAATCCAGTTTCGTTAAGACTGACAACAACTTCGTCTTCGAAAATTTCACTGGCGACCAGTGGATCAATGATCCCGGCCGTAGTAATCATTTTCTCTATGATGAGAACATCAATTCTGCATATGTGAACCTGAACAGGAAACTGAAATCCACCACCGTACAGCTGGGCTTGAGGATGGAACAGACCAACTCCAGGGGCAATTCGATCACAGAAAACAGAATTGTCAACAGACATTTTCTCAACCTCTTCCCCAGCATTTTCATCAACCAGGAGATCAGCAATAACCACGACATGGGCCTATCCTACAGTCGCCGGATAGACCGCCCTGACTACGAATCGCTCAACCCCTTCATGTCATTCGTAGACCTCTATAGCTACAGGTACGGGAACCCTTTTCTGAAACCTCAATATACCAATGCATTTGAACTCTCCTATTCCTACAAGAAGTCGCTCAACATTAGCGCAGGCTACAGTCATACCACGGATGTCATGTCCGATATCCTGCTTACTGACACGGCAAAGAAAACCATTTTCATCTCCAAACAGAACCTATCCACGCAGGACTACTATAACCTGAATGTAAGTTACCCGGTCCAGCTGACCAAATGGTGGATCAGTAGCAACAACCTTACTGCCTATTATAACAGATTCAGCAGTGAAGACATACTGGGTGTACCATATCGAAGCGGGCGACTGGCCTTTAACTTAAACACTAATCAGAGCATCACTTTAAATGAAACGGCAAGCGTAGAGCTCTCCGGGTATTACCAGTCGAAACAAATCTATGGTACACTGATCATCGACCATCAGTATGGCATTGACCTGGGTCTCAAAAAGAGCTTCCTTGATAAAAAGCTGGACCTAAAGCTGGCCGCTAATGATGTATTCAAACTCCAGAAAAGCAGGATTACCAGTGCCATTCCTTCTCAGCAATACCTGGTCAATGAAACCTGGGAAACCAGGGTGTTCCGCTTAAACTGCACTTACCGCTTTGGGAGCACCGCGATCAAAGCTGCGCGGGCAAGGTCTGGTGGCGCTGAATCTGAAGGAAGGCGTGTTAAATCGCAGTGATGTAGAACTTAGTCAGGCAACATTCAACCCGTTCCACTTATTGACGAATTGAGAAAATGGGCTGACCGGCGGATTGCCGAAAATCCCATTGTTGCTGAAAAGATGAAATGCTAAACGATAAAAGTGCCTACGGCCTTGCAGCAATTGCCTCGGCGATGTATTCGTTTAACCTTGATTTTCCGGGAAACACGATAACTTCCCCGGTTTCCGATAGCTTCCGTCCGTCTATCACTGCATCTGTCATTTCTATAAAATTGCGGATTGCGTCCGTGGTAAAGCCGGCTTCCTTCAGGGTATTCTCCCATTCGTCACGCGGAATCTCCTGAACAGTAACCTCCCGGTTGAGTGCCTTTGCATAGGCCCTTGCAATATCCTCCGGACTATAGGTCATTCTTCCGTGAATCTCATACCTGTCCGAAGCCAGATTTGGAGAGGTCATAATTTCAACGACCTTCTTGGCCACATCCATCGGCGACACCATTGGAATTTTCATATCCGGAGGCAGGAAGCTGGGTAAGATCCCTTTTTCCCTGACTGTATCCAGATGAAATAGCCAGTTGCTGAAGTAATAGGCAGGACGGATACAGGTCATCTTGACATCAAGGTTAGAGAAAGCTGCTTCCAGCATGTGTGACATCAGCAGGTTGCCCGTCCCCTGATCATACTGCGCTCCTATGGACGACAAAGCCATTATTTTTTTAATCCCTGCTGCCTTCACTGCCTCACGGTAGTTGTCCAGCATCTTCCTGGTATCACCCAGCACATCGTCACTCTGTCCGGTCTCAGGGGTAATGGCAAAGAGGGTATCCCCTTTTGCAAATGCCTTGATTAAGGCTTCTTTATCAAAGGCATCAGCTACCGCAACTTCAGCACCCTGACCTTTCAACTCACTGACCTTTCGCTCATCACGCACAACAGCTTTAACTGGCTTACCTTTTTTCAGCAGCCCTGCGGCCACTGCGCCGCCCACCTGCCCTGATGCTCCGATTATTATATTCATAAACATTGGTTTTTATTGCGCTATTTTCCGAAAACAAGGTTTTCAGCCCTTGTTCTGTAGATAGTTTCTTAAATACCAACAGTCAGTTGTCAGTTTTGGTTTTCAGATGCTGTCATATCTTCTTTTAATACCAATCTGTACTGAAAGGCTTGAAATACTCCAGTCCTGGTAAAGGTCTGATGAGTTTCTTCCCTTTTTTATGACTGATCACTTCACCGGTATCATAACGCTCCTCTCTACTTACATAATCACCTGTTGAAAGGTTGAAGTCTATATCCGACATTGTACCCACCCCATCCGACGCACCATGTGTAAAACCAATCAGTTCAAAGCGCCCATTCTGATACCTGAACTTGTGGACAAACATTCCCCTGGTCAGCTGAACTTTGATGCTGAGGACATTGTTCCGGATTTCCAGCTGATCAAAATTTGCATCAATGTAGCCATTACCTTTCCCATCCGGGTATTGCGGTTCAACGGCCGTCATAGACGTGAGCATCAGATCCCTCTTGCCGTCTGCCCTGCCAAAGAAAATCTGTAAGCGATAAGGCCATTTCAGATCAGTGGTATCTTGTGTCACAATAGCCACATCTTTCAAACCATCCTTATTCAGGTCACCTTCAGCAAGGTTAACAAGATGAGTAAAGGTGGTTTCCTGAGAAAATGCAGGCTGCACAAAAAGCGCAGCACAAATTAGGATGAGTAAAACGGATATTTTCATAGGTTCTAATTAAAAATGATGACCTGAAGATACCTCCTTTATCAAGGGGTCGTCCAGGTCATCATTATGTGTCATCAGTCATTTCTTAAGTGTGCGACTGCCGTTATTATTCGCAGCAGGCATCGCTAAATCTTTACAGCTTTTTGTCACAGATCACCATCAACGCTAAATTAAGCACCTTCTGGCTTCTGAAGGCTATTTTTCACAAAATCGACAATAACCTCTGTCGGCATGACAATCGTTGAGGTTCTGCTGTGCCTGGCGATATTAATACCCATAAAACGGCCAGTGCGGTCGAATACAGGCCCACCACATTCTTCAGATTTTATCGTAGCATCCTGCACAAACACTTTTCTGAAACCATCGGACCGCGTACTTCGGCCGCCAGCAAACTGTGTTGCCGCATGGTGCATCGGCGGACGTTCCGGGAGGAACATATTGACGTGTAGCGGCGACGCATCCCTGATCACATCCAGACTGATCGAATCACCGGCCATGTACTTCATGAGTTCACGTCCATAATCTGCGGGCTGACTTACCGGAATTCCATTGATGGCCATTACCTGGTCTTTCAACTTCAGCGACTGCTGAGCGGCACTCCCCTTCGCGATATCAGTAATGGTGATCCGCTGGTTAATAAAGGTGGCGTTAGCACCAAAGAAACCACTGCTAAAGCGCAGTGGCATATCAGTGTACGCATGACTCAACACGCCATATCGAAGGGTGGTATCCAAAGGCGACACCAGTATATTTCCAAGATTTTTGTAGTCCAGTTCAATCGGTCTGATTTCATCAGTCAACAGCAATGCATGTGCTAACTTCACATCCGTCCCGAGTAAAACGAGATCATTAGCAATGTCTCTTTTCAAGATTTTTAAAGCAATCTTTCGTCCATCTACGATCATCGCCGGAGCCGCTGAAATCTCAGAATTTTTGCTGATGATACCGGTAAAATTCCTTGCATCAGATACATATTTGATGACCGTACCACGGATAAAGGGCGCTTTCTCGATACTTACAGCTGTATCTGCTTCCTCCCTCGTGGATTCCCGTCCGGTAAGAAGTACTGCTGGTCCGCCTATCTTTGCAAGACCTGTGATATCTTTCCAGTCAGGCACAATAATGGCCTTTGCACGAGTTGGTTTAGGTCGCGCCATATCTGCTTCCGGGAGTTCCTGATAGTTGGTGGAGTCGTTCAAAGCAGACCAGTACCTGACATACAACTCAACAGGGACTTCAAAGTTCCTCGCTTCAGCAGGCTCGATCCAACTATGGATACCGATCAGCTTACCCTCAGCGTCAAACAATGGACCGCCAGAGTCCCCGGGCTCCATTTTACACGTGGAAATAAAAAAACCGCCATCAAAATTGATGTCCGACAGTTTACCAAAACGGATATTCGGAGTTTTCTTATTAAAGGTACCTGGATAAGAGATGCTGATACAGGCTTGTCCAGGCTTCATATTTGCATTTGAGCCGATCTCTGCAAAATGCCATTTTCCAGGTTTCTGAATTTTCAACATGGCCATATCCAGATTACCCTCCGCAGACTTGATTGCCATGCGCCCCAGTCCGACAGCCAGATGCTGCGCACCATCAGGAAAGGTAACCTGATAAATCTCATTGGGTTTCGCGGTATGGGCAACGGTGAGAATATGCCCTTCTGCGGAAACGACTACTCCACTGAATACGGAGTTGGTAACGCCTTTCCTGACGGTATCATAGGGTGAGATGTGGACACTCGATAGGTAGGCGCGGTCAATGGCCTTGGAGATCACTTTTTCAAGTTTCCCGGCGTCCCCCAGCTGTTGCGCAAAGGACGTAAATTGATGTGCAACCAGAAAAATGGCGATTGCACAAATGTGTTTGAGTTTAGACATTAGGTGTAAATATTTGTTTTCGACGGTTTATTGATGAAAGAGGAAGCCAATCTCCCTTTTTCATCGACCAAATATAACGACCTGCCTTGTCATTGGCACAAAAAACTACCGGACATCAACTATTTCCCAATTACTTACTGATTTAAATTGACAGACTCCCATCTCGTAAATAGGTAAGATCTGACATATCCTATAAACGAGAAGAACAATATCACACTGAAAAAGCCGCAAACGACAACTGCCCACATGGGCATGTCTGGCTTTTGGCCGCTAAAGTAAAGAAATAGCGCATACCCCATTCCACCTAACAACAACAACATGCCTAGAGGCATAATGAATCCCATGACCAGATTTTTGCCAAACAAAAAATATCCGCTCATATTTTTTCCTACGGCATAGTATATTCCTCCAAACAGAAAATACCCAATGAGCAGCAACATGACACCCGCCCCTCCAATCAGCATGTACTTTGATAAAGAAATTTCTTCGGCTACTTCCATTCCCGGGGTATAGCCAACTTTAATTATTTCTCCTATATCGGGTCTCGCTCCGGATGCCATATCAGTCTTTAACCTGACCTCAGCACCATTAGCATTTCTAAAAGAAACAATTGGCGTATAGATCATGGCCCGTCTACCCTTACTGTCGCGGTCCCATCGTCCGTTCACATCAACGACCCTGGCTTCATACTTGGGCAAAGTCGTCACATTATAGATGAAACCAGCAAGCATGTTACCAAGGGTGGTAGCGCAAATCAATAGGACGAAAACGATAATGGAAACATAACTAATGCCAACCGCAGCGGCCCTTCCACTAGTCCTCTTCAAGATTTTTACAGCCATCAAAACTGCCAACACCACCATCGCCAGAACTGCCCAGCCATGAGTGGTCACATTAAGTAATACCATAATTTAGATTCGAGCATCATTTGATCTGAAAGCTGCTGTAAACCGCCCGCAATTTAAGTACCAACAATAATCAACGTTGAAAACAGCGGTATCACTCTGGTCATGTAAGATATAAATTGCCAGAACCAAAAGTTCGAAATGTACTAAGTCAGTGATTCAGAATCGATCAAGGGTACCTGCTTACCCATTTTTTTCTGGATCACTTCAAAATGATGCAACTCATTATGACTCACCAGTGAAATGGCTTCTCCGGTATTTCCGGCACGGCCTGTACGTCCAATGCGGTGTACATAGTCTTTGGGTGACCGTGGCAATTCGTAATTGATCACATAAGGAAGTCCATCAATATCAATTCCCCTGGCCATCAGATCCGTCGCAACGAGCACTTTAATTCTGCCAAATTTAAAATGTGCCAGGCTATCTGTCCTGTTCCCCTGACTTTTTTTGCTGTGGAAAGCTTTGGCATCAATCTTATTTTTCTGGAGTTTATTGACAATGGCTTCCACCTGATGAATGGATGACGCAAATACCAACACCTGTTTCATGCGGTGTTTCTTAATCAACGAACGTAAAAAAGGACCTTTTTTGTCCTCAGACACGATATAGGCAGTTTGGGTAATGAGCTCCAGCGAATCCTCCCCTTCTTCAATTTTAACCACTACCGGATCATGCAAAAGGAGCTGATGGATGTGCTCAATATCCTTGCTCAGCGTAGCGGAAAATAAAACATTCTGGCGTTTGGCAGGCAACAAGGCAATGATCTTGTTCACCTCCTCTTTAAATCCCAGGTTCAGCATTTTATCTGCTTCATCCAATATCAGCGTCTCCACGCTGGATAAGTTTACGGAATTTGCGGCCACAAGCTCCAGTAACCTACCAGGAGTACCAACCAGTACATTTACACCCTGCAGGGCCATCATTTGTGTATTGATAGAAACGCCGCCATATACTGCGAGGGTCTTCACCGCTTCAGGCAACGATGTGCTAAAAGTCTTAAACACCTCTTTTACCTGTTCTGCAAGTTCACGCGTAGGCACCAGTACCAATACATTCGCATGCCGGTTTTTTGGTCCTAAAGATTGCTGCAGGTTCGTTAAGACCGGCAGGACATAACCAGCAGTTTTTCCAGAACCGGTTTTAGCAATGCCTAGCACATCTTTTTTAGCTAAAATGGCTGGTATTACCGTTTGCTGAATAGCAGTAGGCTCATTGAACTGCTGATCTGCCAATGCGATTAACAAGGCAGGTGTTAGACCCAGGGAACTAAAAGGCATATTTTTTTTCCGTAAAAGTAAGCAAAAATCACCGGCAGGGGAATTTACTTTGCCCGTTTCAGTTTGAAGTAAACGCGCAATGCGCTTAAATGAGGCTTAAACAGGCTCTGGTGCTAACGATTTACTGATCAAATGGCTTCCAGAACTACTGGTTCATCAGGCAGTGTCTTGTTGCTTGCTGCGATCTTCTTTTTAGTCATATTGCTTACCCGTAACATCAACAGGATACTGATGATCGAAATGACAACAATAACATATCCTACCACATTATAATGCTGCAGCGGAGCTCCCTTTGACGGCTGCGTAACAATCAATCCAGACACCGCGGCGGCGATACCCCCTGCAATTTGTTGTAGTGAGGAGTTGATGCTCATAAAAGCACCCCTGTCGGACAGGTCCGGTATCGCGCTTGTCAGAGCCGAAGCGGGTATGGTACGGCTCAATATCCCCATCATCATCAGGATGTTGCAAAAGATCACTACCGGCAAGGCTGTGGGGCCCAAATTTGTGTATACGACACACATGACCATCATCCAAATCGATGCAACTGCAAAGATCTTAAACTTGTCAATTTTATCACTGAGCCTGCCTACGAGTGGCATAATGACCAGGGAACAGATTCCGGAGGCCATAAACAAAATTGGGAGTTGTTCGCTACTGATGCCGAGGTTGGCTACCGCAAAGGCACTGCCGAAGGGCATCATCATAAAACCCCCGATGGAAAGTAAGGCCGTGAGCGCAAAACCAACTCTATAATTGCCCTTAGCAATGATGTGCAGCAGGTGTTTTCCAGCCGATCGATCCGTCTGTGCAGATAAATGTGCGACCACGGGTTTCATTTGAAAGGCAATCAATATCGCAATGGCAATGCTAACTACCGCCACCAGCCAGAAGGGCGCTTCCCATCCCCAGGCATTTGCCAGATAGAGGCTGATCGGTACGCCAAGTACCTGGCTTGCTCCAAAGCCAATCTGTATAAAACCCATTACCCTACCCCGTTGCTGTAATGCGAAAAGATCAGCCATAATGGCCAGAGAAATAGAACCTATGACCCCGCCGAACAAACCGGTGATGATCCGCGCGGCGACGAGCGCGACATAAGATTGCGCCAGTCCGCAAAATATGGTACCGATGATGAAGCCAATGTAAAAGAACAATAGCAGCTTCTTGCGGTCAAATTTATCAGCAAAGCCCGCAGTAAGCAAACCTGATAGCCCTGCACTGAACGCATAGGCTGAAACCGCAATCCCAAAGTTGGCAGGTTTTAAGTCCAAAGACTTCATCAGCATGTCGCCAAGTGGTGACATCACCATAAAATCAAGTATCACCGTGAACTGTGTCAGGGCGAGCATAAAAATGATAAACTTTTGGTAGCTTGTAAAAGCTGCCGGTTGTTGTTGTTCCATCGTCAGATCTGAATAATAATTATCTTTTAAGGGCTTTGATCACCAGGTCGAATGTTTTCCACAATACCTCATCGGTGATTTTAAATGAGGTACCATCCAGTTTCTTGCCTTCACGGTCCATTCTCAGCAGGTTGTAGAGGGGTGCAAAGGCAAGAGACCAGTATATCTCAAAAGACAGGGGTTCAATCTCTCCCCTGGCAACTGCATTCTGCATAAACCGGCTCATGCTGGCTTTAAACTCCGTCATTCTTTCTGAGAGAACCTCCTGTTGGTAGCTGGAGCTACGCAGCTGATCAAAAAAAAGATTCATATGGGGCTTTTCCATGACGTAACGAAAGCGGTTTTTCCATTGTGTACGCAACCCAGCTTCAAAGGACATTTCCGGATCGAAGTCTTTCACAATCACCTCCTCCATCGCCCGCATCTCCTCAATCGTCACGTTTACGATCAGGTCGTCCCGGTCCTTATAATAAATGTACAATGTGCCTACAGAAATCTGACATGCCTTAGCCAGCTTGTTCATACTAAAGCCTTCCAGTCCATCTCTAACGATCAGCTCAATCGCTTTTTCTTTCACCAATTGTACCTTATCTATATCTCGTACCCGCATAAGACTACAAATATAAATAAATATTCATTCATTTATATAATGCTTTTATCTGTAACGGATTGAAATGAAAATTAATGAAACGCAGGAATTGGAAAGCACATATTAAGGTCGCTTGTGAGACAGAAAAATTGTTTTAGCCTGTTATTCAATTAATTGATATATTAGCGAACCAAACCAAACATCTGTATGCTAAAAATCGCTCTTAGCAGTTTCATCATCTGCTTACTTTTCTGTGCTCAAACGATGGCCCAGGCCAGCAAAGTTGATAGCTCTGAAATGAGAACCCTGCGTATTGACCCCTCCTCCGCCAGGGGTGCTGCGGCCTCACAACTATTTGAAGAGATCAAATTTATCCCCCTGGAAACCACAAAAGAAAGTTTGTTTGGTTCCATCAGCCAGCTGCGTATGACCGATGACAGCTATGTGATCTTCGACTATGACACTAAAGCAATCCTGATCTTTACCCGGGAGGGAAAATATAAAGCCAAGATTGGCGCCAGCAAGATTGAGAAAGATCCTGACAATAAAGACAATCAGGATTTTTATGGATTTGAAATCAAAACTGAAGATAACCAATCCATCATCAGGCTTCAGTCCGGCAAGTACTATTTTAATTTTGACCTGGATGGCAAACGGATTAGTAAGGTAATGATAGACAAGAAAAAAGTGTATGACAGTCCCTACAAGTTCAGCGACGGTACCGTAGCAGACCGTGGTTATCTTGACAAAAAAGAAAAGGACAGCACCTATTATGAAATCAGCCTTGTTAAAGAAAAGAAAAAAATAGAAAGCTATTTCCCCTATTCCGTAGACCGGTACAAGAATGACCAGTTTTTTACCGGCGGAGAGAGCCTGATCAACTACGGCGTGCCCGACGAATTTTTCTTCCTCACCGCCTATGAATACAACATTTATAGACTAACCTCCAAAAAGCTGTCTCTTGCCTACCGAATGATCTTTCCGGCAAACAATTCCCTTCCTGCAGATTTCCGGAGCAATCCGGTTTATAGGGGCAAACGACAGGCATATTTTCAAGCCAACCCGAAGGCTATTTTTGCCATCGGAAATCCCTATCAGCTAGGCGACAACCTCTACTTCAAGACCAACAGCTGGACCTGGGGCCAGGATGAAAGAAAAGCGTTCATCTACAACCTTAAAAACAACATGTTGACCTCTATTTCCGACATAGAGCCGGATTCCCTATCGCAATTTCTGCCCATCACGGATGCAGGCGTACACTATGATTTTGCCAACAATGGGTTTCTCCATTTTGACGGCACCTTTTTTTACACCAGCTACTCTTCCCTGCTCATGTTTAAGTTCAAGGAACAGAACGAAGGCAAAAACAGGGTTTACGATCCCCTGCTCAGCGCCTATTTTAAAACCCAGGACAAGAAAAGCAACCCTGTTATCATTCAACTGAAACCAAAGAAAAACTAACGCTCCATGCCCAGATTAACCTCGCTGACGATCACATTTTTGTTAAGTGTGTTCTCTCTTATGCTCTGCGCCCAGCAAAACAACCCTGCAAATTCCGGAACAGCTAAAGGTATTGTAAGAGATACGGCGCAGAATTACGTGCTAAAATCGGCTACCGTATCCGTCTACAAAGCGGCAGACAGCACCTTGATCAGTTACCAGGTCACCAATAATTATGGTGAATTCATCTTCAAAAACCTCCCCATAAAT
The DNA here is from genome assembly GCF_000170795.1 of Pedobacter sp. BAL39. Lineage (GTDB taxonomy): Bacteria > Bacteroidota > Bacteroidia > Sphingobacteriales > Sphingobacteriaceae > Pedobacter. The sequence continues at coordinate 62,787 of NZ_ABCM01000003.1, read as the reverse complement.
CTTCCACTCCGACTGGATGTCAATCATGTTGGCTATGCTACCGCCCGCAAACAATTCAGCATCAGCAAGGCACAGGATGTTGTCGATCTTAAAACCATCGTGATCAACCGAAAGGATATTCAACTGGATGATGTCGTCATCTCCGTACCCCCGGTAAGTGTGAATGGTGATACGCTGGAATTCAATGCCGCAGCCTTTAAGCTGGACAGCAATGCGACTGTAGAGGATATGCTCCGGGCAATCCCCAACATCACCTTATGGGGCGACGGACAGATCACCGTCAATGGCAGCGAGGTGAAAAGCCTGAAAGTCAATGGTAAATCTTTCTTTGGAGATGATGCTAAAATCGCACTGCAAAATATATCAAAAAATGCGCTGCAGAAGGTGCAGGTGTATAATACCGCCAGGGATAAAAGCAACCCACAGGACTCCACCCTGGAAATGAACCTGAAGCTCAAAAAAGGCAAAGACGTTGGCTACTTTGGTAAGTTGGGTGCCGGGTACGGTACAAGGGAACGATTTGAAACAGACGCCAGCATCAACATGTTTAGTCCGAAGATGCAACTCGCCCTGGTAGCTGCAATGAATAACGTCAATAAAACACCAAATAACCTGAACGACATGATGAGAAACAGCACCTTTCGGGGTGTAAGCAGTAATGTTGAATACCAGCCTGACTTCCGGCAGACGGGAATTAACAGACCAAGTGCCGGAGGGGCCAGCATGACCTACAACTTCTTTGAAAATCCCACTTACGAGGAGAAAAGCGAACTCAAGGCCAATTACGTGTTGCGTGGTAAAAAAAGCGATTACGAATCAGAAACTCAGACGACCACCACCATAGGTGGCACAGAAAAGGTCTTTGAGCGCGCCAAAACAATCAACTCATCTTCCAGTACTACCCATGGATTTGATTCATATTACAAACTTGCCAAAAAGGGTAACTACCTCGACCTTTCCCAATCTGTAAACATCAATGATGGTGAAAGTACAGACCAGACCTTCCGCAATGCAGGAAATCTGCAAAACGAACTGACAAGTACCAACAATACGATGAACACCAGCAACTTCAATAACAGGAGTTTTAAACTGAGGGCAGATTACCGATATTCCCCCAATGTCATCACCAGCAGCATGCGCTTCAGAAGTTTTAATGCGAGTTATGATCTTTCCTCCTACGACAATGAGCGGCAAAATTTAAATATGACGGAGTTTCTATCCTTCACCGACCCTACAGCCAACAGGAAATTTAACCGTAGCTATCATGCAACCGACGAAGGCCTCAGACAACAGATCAATATGAGTCTTCCTGACCTGAGATCCATCATCTTCGGCAACAAGAGGTTGGCAGGATTCAATGCTACGATGACCAACAACCTGGTCATCAAGTCAGATAAAAACGACAATCGTGTAGAGGATCTGGATACCTTATCCAATAACTACCGCCGCAACACTTATCTGAGTAACCAGTTGCAGACCAATACGATCGAAGAGACACCAGGACTCAGTATCGAAAAACCATTTTATAAAAGCCTATCCAACCGTTATCATAAATCGTTCACGCTGTCCTTTCATCCCAAAGCGCTTTTCGTTATTCAGGACAACAAATCTGACCGGGCTTTTCAAAATCTCAAACGAAATTATCAGAACTTTGCACCTGATGGCAGCATCAGGTATAGTAACTATCAATATGGTGAATACTCGAAAAGCTTTGACTTAAGTTATCAGACCACACTAAGAATTCCGACCATACAACAGCTGGCACCACTCACAGATAGCACTAACCTGTACAATCTACAGCGAGGCAATCTGAATCTTAGAGAAGCCCTGCAAAAAGAACTATCCTTCAGTATGAGCCATTATGACCAGGGAGAAAAAAATGCACTCAACTACAGCTTAAGGATCTCCGCAGGGTTGATAAATGACAATATCGTGGACAGCATCAACATTGACGATCAGAACCGACGGACAGTTTATCTTGTGAATGCCAATGGCCACAAATACCTTAACCTCAGCGGGGATATCAATAAGGCCTACAAGTTGAAATCGGGAGAGCTTCAATTGAACCTGAGCACCCAGGTTAATACCAACAGAAATCCGGGTTTTACCAACAACCAATTCACTTACTCCAGTAACCTGAATACCAACACCAACGCAAGTATACATTTTACAAGTAAAGGAAAGCTCGCAGCCCAGGCGATCCAGTCATTTGAGACCTATCAATCCAAGCAGGAGGCTTTCAACACAAAGTACAGCGGCAAAAATCTGGGAACTAGCCTGAATACCAGTTACCTGCTGACGAAAAAACTCAAACTGAACAGCAACATCACCTTCAACAACAGCTCTTCATCGGGCGCTGAAAACATCAACTTCACCATCTGGAACGCCAGCGCCGAGTACCGTTTTCTCAAAGGAAACAACGCAGAGATCAAATTTTCAGCACTGGATTTATTGCGTCAGAACAGTAGCGTGATCAACTATGGCGATTTTAACAGTTTTACCCTCGGCACTCAAAATGTACTGCGACAATATTTCATGACCACCATCTCTTATTATCCGAGACAATTTGGAAAAAAAGCGAAAGGCAACAAATAAGTATGAAGTTGCCCCAGGCTGCCTACAAACTAATTTATTAATCTTTTATGGCGTTCTGGCCTGCCAACTACTTACCTTTGGCAAAAGATAACATAACAACCTGCAAGACGTTATAAATACATCAAGATACCAGAATATGCTAAGTACAAAAATCAAAGAAGCAACCAGGACGCCTCACCAGGAAGTAGAGAAAAAAGTAGTTTTACGTATAAAAAATGTACGCAGTGAAGCTGACTATGCAGACCTGCTGAAACATTTTTATGCCTATTTTAACGCAGTAGAACAAGCGGTTGCGCCTTTCCTCACCACCGACATACTGCCTGATCTTGCTGAGCGCAGAAATGCCTCCTTCATCAAATCGGACATTGAAGACTTGGGTGGTACTGTTGATGATCTGCCTGCTGCCGCTGCTCCGGAAATCCACAACCTCGCACAGGCTTTGGGTGCACTGTACGTATTGGAAGGCTCCATCATGGGTGGCCCCTATATTGTACAAATGCTGCAGAAAGGTGGTCTTACCAAAGGTTTTTCGTTCTTCAGCGGATATGGTGAAGCCTCTGGTCAGAAATGGGCTGCATTTACAGCAGTGCTGAATAGAATAGAAAATGAAAAAGAAGTTGAACAGGCACTGAATAGCGCTCATCAAACCTTCGCCAGATTTGGTGATGTCTTTGAAGGCGTAGAGGCCATCTAGGTCTCTGATGCTTGTTGTTACAGCCCTTCTGACGAACAGAGGGGCTCCGCCAGAATTCCTCATCCTGACTCATTAATATTTTCCAGAAAAAATCTTCCGATCAGGTTTTTATGTCTCTTATCCCATTGCAGTCAGCTCATATTCCACTCCTGGCGGCATTTCTGCATACACAGTCCAAGTGACTACCTTGTTTTCCACCAAATCTAAGTTTTTCATCTAGCAGGCAGTCGCAAATGACCAGCGTGCACTGGCCACCGATGATGTTGGCTGCACGCAGCTCCGAACATTCATCCGTCAGGCATTGTTTGTTAGCGAAGTTGGTTCACGTTTCTTTGACTTTAGACATTACTTACATTTTTGATAGTACATTACAATTGGTTGTCAGCATACAAAAATCAGGCTATGGAGTTATTTTTGCATCAGATCATCTAAAACTGATACAATGAAAACATTAATCATCGTTACCCATCCCGATATCAAAAATTCTGTTGTGAACAAACGATGGATCGAAGAACTGAATAAATTTCCTGACAAGTATGCCGTTCACCAATTACATGAAACTTATCCGGATGAAAAAATTGACGTGCCGGCCGAACAAAAACTGATGGAGCAATATGACAAAATCGTATTTCAATTTCCATATTACTGGTTCAATTGCCCTTTCTTATTGAAGAAATGGCTGGATGATGTTTTGGTGCATGGCTGGGCCTATGGTAGTAAAAGTGGCTATAAGGTTGCGGAAAAAAAGATCGCACTGGCCATGTCAGTAGGTGTTGATGAAGATGAATATCAGCCTTCAGGGATTTACAAATACACACTGGAAGAACTCACCCGCCCCTTCGAGCTGAGCTTCGAATATGTCAAAGCTGACTACAGGCCATTTTTCGCCTTTTACGGACTTGAATACAACTCCTCATCTGATTGGATTGAAAAAAGCGTACCGCAATACCTGAATTTTTTAGATGCACTGTAACACATAATGACCCGCACAACACAATAAAACTGGACTTCACAGCAAAGTATGAAATGATAATAGCAGCTAACTTTGGGGTACCAAATTTAACAAAATGAAAAATACAGTTTTAGTGACAGGCGGTACCGGATTCGTAGGCATCCATACCATACTCAAATTATTAACAGCCGGATATCAGGTCCATACGACACTCCGGTCACTGGACAAGAGGAATGTGATAATCGATGCCCTGAAAGAAGCAGGGATCGACCGGGAGCTTGAAAAACTCGCTTTCTTCGAGGCAGATCTAACCAGTAATGTGAACTGGGACGCAGCCATGAAAGGCGTAACTCATGTACTGCACATCGCTTCCCCATTCCCTGCTCAGGATCCGGCGGATGAAAATGAACTGATCATCCCTGCCCGGGATGGTGCCTTACGTGTTTTGGCAGCAGCAGGAACAGCAGGGGTGAAACGTGTAGTACTCACCTCATCATTCGCCGCCGTTGGTTATGGCATAGATGTTAGAGACCGGAAGTTTACTGAGGCTGACTGGACGGATGTCAACGCTGACCTTCCGGCTTATATCAAATCAAAAACGGTGGCGGAAAAAGCAGCCTGGGATTTTATATCCAACCAGACTGGCCCAATGGAACTGACTGTTATCAATCCGGTAGGAATCTTTGGACCTGTTATCGGGGGCATCAGCTCTGCATCACTCGACATCGCTGTTTCAGGAATTTTGAACGGCACGACAAAAGAAAGCCCGGACTTTACCATGGGGGTAGTCGATGTTAGAGATGTCGCCGCACTTCATATCATTGCAATGGATCATCCCGATGCTGCAGGAGAGCGGTTCATTGCCAGCTCAGACGGCGTAATGAGCTTTTATGATGTGGCCAGCTTGTTCAGGAATGAAAGACCGCATTGGGCAGCACATATCGCAGAGATGCAGCCCACTCCGGCAGCATTTTACAAACAAATGTCCAACGATAAGGCAAAAAACATATTGGGTTGGCTACCCAAAAGCAAAGAAGAAGCACTGCTCGCAAGTGCAGACAGTCTGATGAAATGATTAACTTTATCAAAGTAAAAAACAGCGAGGTGAAATTCAACAATATACAATCCTGTCATTTAGGCCCTGAAATATCTCCGGAACAATTTATTCCGGAGCATTTCTTTCTTTATCTGCTAAATGGGTCGATGAAAGCCTTCGATGGAAACAGGAGTTATGCCATGAATCCCGGCGACTACTGCATTGCACGCAAAAACCACTTGGTTCGTTACACAAAATATAGAGATCAGCATGATGCATTTGAAAAAATAATTATTACACTCGACGAGATCTTCCTGAAGAACTTTCTGTACAAACATCCTACTTCAGTAGAAAAATCTGAAAATGACCATTCCTTTTTATTTATAGAGGAAGATTTGCTGATCAAAAATTTCATCCAGTCATTAGCTCCTTATTATCAGGGTGGTCAGCAGATCGATCAGACATTTGCAGACCTGAAGCGTGAGGAACTATTGCTGATTCTGTTGAAGAACAATCCTCAGCTGGCCGATATTTTCTTCAATTTCGGCATTCCCGAAAAAATAAACCTGGAAGCGTTCATGAACCGTAACTTCAGATTTAACATCAGCCTGGAGCGCTTTGCTTTTCTTAGTGGAAGAAGTTTATCGTCATTTAAAAGAGACTTTCAGAAAACTTTCGGAACCAATCCCGGCAGCTGGCTCAAAAGAAAAAGACTGGCAGAGGCGTATTTTCAAATCAGCAAAAACAATGAAAAACCAAGTCATATTTATCTGGAGGTCGGGTTTGAAGACCTTTCTCATTTTTCCTATGCTTTCAAGAAGGAGTTCGGACTAACCCCTACAGAAGTAGCTGCGAAACATTAACCCAACAAAAAAAACAGTATGCGTTCAGCCCTCTCCTGTTGTATGGAAGAAAATAACAGCTTCAAAGTTCAGCAACTTTAATGTCCGGAGCTGGACTTCCTTACGATCCAGGGCAGTGAAAGGCCCTGACCTAAAAGGGTGAACAACACCACTGCAACGGTGATAAAGATGATGGTTTCCCGCATTGGAAATGGCTGCCCATTTTCAAGTGTTTCCGGCAATCCGATGGCAATTGCCAGAGAAACAATGCCGCGCATCCCTGACCAGCTGATGATAAAGCTATTTCTCACGTCAAGGAGAGCTTCCTGTTTCACTCCACGCACACCAGCCGAATAGCCTTTTTGCAAGCGTCTTCGCTGTAAAAACACCTGTATCATCCGCAACGCCAGTACAACTATCGTAATCAGCAGTGCATATCCGATGTTTGGTAAAATCTGACCTTCCGGCAATTCGCGGAGCACATATGGAAACTGTAATCCAATGAGGGCTACAAATGGCATCAGCAGCAGCAGGCTCATGACCACCAGACGGTCAGTCCTTACCCACTTCAGCATCATCCTCAAGATCATGCTCAGCACCAGTCCTACCAGAAAACCACCGGCGAGCACCACCACGAACATCAGGCTCACCTTCCAGAACACAAAGGATACTCCGGTCACAGCAGCTACCGCCACACGGTAAGCAACCAATGCCGACGCGTCGTTCACCAGACTTTCTCCTTCCAGGATCGTCACCGTACTTTTTGATAAGCCAAGCCCTTTAGTGACACCTAGCGCGGCTACAGCGTCGGTGGCCGACAAAATAGCGCCTAGCACAAAGGCCAACGACCAGCTGATCCCGGGGATAAAGTAATAACCGATCACCGCAATGCCACAGGTCGTAAGAAACACCAGTCCTAATGAAAGTGTACTTATGGTGCTGATGTGTGTTTTAAACTGATCAAAAGAGATGTTGAACGCCGCATCATAAAGCAAGGGCGGCAGGAAGATCAACATCACGACCTCTGGATTTAAACTGACGTGTGGCAAGGCCGGGATAAAGCCAATCGCAATTCCTGCAACAATCAACAACATGGGATAGGATACCTTTAGCTTACCGGCAAAAGCCAGCATTCCAATTGTGATTGCCAATATAATAAGTACCACACTGTAATTTTCCATCCTAAGTAATTGTTGTCCGGGAATAAAAGCACAATTTATTTATTTTTCACCATATTTACGGCACTGTCATTATCCAGCAGCCACATCTTTAACTTTACAAATTTTGTCACTACCCTTACCACTCGTCTACCTCAGCTCTTTCCTGATTGTTTCCACCCTGATCCCGTTGATCAGACATGACTTCTGGATTTTCAGGGTTTTTGAATACCCAAGGCTGCAGAAGCTGACGCTGAACATTGGGCTGCTGATGCTCATTCTTTGTTTCTTTTTTCCTACAGAACTCAACGGACAGGTGCTCACAGCCCTGCTGTTCATCAATAGCTGCTACCTTATTTACCAGATTTATCCCTTTACCATACTGGGAAAAAAACAGATCGTTCAAAGCAGAAAACCTGCAGGCGACAACAACCTTAGGATGCTGATTGCCAATGTATACCAGGAAAACAGGCAGTCGGGCGACTACCATAAGCTGATTCAAAAATGCGATCCTGATGTCATACTTATGGTAGAGACCAATAAGTGGTGGCAGGATCAAATGGATTGCATCAGCAAGGATTATCCCCATCAGCTGAAGGCACCATTGGAAAACACTTACGGCATGTTGCTGTATTCCAGGCTTCCACTTGATGAGGGGGCTATACATTACCTCGTAGAAGAAGACATCCCCTCTATAGAGACGGCAGTAAAACTTAAATCAGGACAACTGGTAAAATTGTATTGCCTGCATCCTCAACCTCCGGTGCCTCAGGAAAACCCGAGATCCACAGAACGGGATAAGGAGATACTGATGGTGGCTGAGAAAGCCAGGTCCTGCAAACTTCCGGTAATTGTAGCCGGCGACCTGAACGATGTAGCCTGGAGTTATACTACGGAGTTGTTTACCAAGATCAGCGGTTTGCTCGATCCAAGGCGTGGAAGAGGTTTCTTCAACAGCTTCAATGCTAAATATTTCTTTCTGAGATTTCCTTTAGATCACATTTTCTGCTCCACGGAGTTTACCCTCAGCAGCATCAAAAGAATGGATGCCTGTGGATCTGACCATTTTCCAATGTGTGTGGATCTTCAGTATGATCCTGCTTCAGAACATAAAAATGATGCACCCGAAGCGGATCAGGATGATAAGGAGCTTGCCAAAGAAAAGATCAATGTAGACACTGACCTATCCTGACAAGCTTTTATGTGACGATAAATAATTATTTCTTCGCGGCTTTCGGCCCGAGGGTCAGAAACATACGTTTGCCTTCCAGTTTTGGGAATAGCTCGACCTTACCAAACTCCTCCAGTGCCTGAGCAAACTTCAGCAGCAGGATTTCACCACGCTCCTTGTAAACTATTGCGCGTCCTTTGAAGTGCACATAAGCCCTCACCTTCTCTCCAGCCTGAAGAAAGGCTGTCGCATGTTTCAGCTTAAACTGAAAATCATGGTCGTCGGTGTTAGGCCCGAAGCGGATGTCTTTGATGATGGTTTGTTTAGCTTTTGCCTTGATCTCTTTTTGTTTCTTCTTCTGTTCATAGAGAAACTTACTGTAGTCGATGATGCGACAAACGGGAGGGACCGCATTGGGTGAGATCTCTACCAGATCGAGTGCTTGTTCTTCCGCCAGCTCCAGGGCCTTTGCCAATGGATAAATCCCGGTTTCGACGTTCTCGCCAGTCAGACGTACTTCTGATGCGGTAATCCTTTCATTGATCTTGTGTTCGGGTTCCTTTTTTTTGAAGGGCATACGTGGCCCTCTGAAAAATCCTGCTTTTTTTAATGCCAAATTGTAAAAATTTAAATGTTATAAAATTTAGTATCCGATAATATAACAAAATAAAACCACAATTGGTTGAACTTATTTTTTGATGACATTCCCATTATTGAAACTAAGTGGTACCTGATGAATCTACAGGCAAAACCTAGTAATATACAATTAGCCAACCTCATGGCCATGAAGGTATCATCACTTAAGATTTTAAAACAATTGTGATTTAAAGGGCTAGCTACTGCGACGTACAATTCCTTTGATGACTTCATCGAGGTCTTGTGCTGACTCGCGAATCAATTTAAACAGCTGCCTGACTTCCTCCATATCGGTTTCCTTTTCATCCAGCAATGAAACAAGACCAAGTATACTGGCCAGCGGAGCCCTTACGTCATGCGACTGCATACGCGAGATTTCCGTCAGCCGTTTGTTCTGTGCTTCTATCTTATGGATGTAGTTCACCCTTTCCGTAATATCCTGCATAGAACCTATGGTACGTATGGCTACACCATCGGCATCGAAGATGATCGAAGAGCGGTCTAGTACATTTTTATAGGTACCATCAGCACAGCGAAAACGGTACTCCACAACCTGCCTTGTACTTTTTTCTTCGCGGAGTTTTCGGAACTGGTTGCGTACCTGGTCAATGTCATCTGGGTGCACATGTTCTTCCCACCAGGAATAATCATGCCCCACTTGTTTGTGTCCAAATATCCCCGAAATCCCTCTATTCCAGATGGTGTACCCTGTTTTAAGATCCTGATCCCATATCGCATCACTTGTGGCCTTTGATACGACATTGTAGCGACTGATGCTAGCCTCGAGCGCCTGCTGAGTGGTAATTCGCTCAGTCTGATCTATTGCAAGAACCAGTCTCGCATTCATTCCTTCAAAAGAAACGGAATTGCCCTCGACAGATACAAGAATCAGCTCACCATTTTTCTTTTGATGTTTTACGACACTCTGATTGTAAAGACCAATCCTCACATTGGCAATGATGTCATCGAGCATCACTACCTCCGCAGCAGGCCGGATATCCTTGATGGTCATCTGTAGGAATTCTTGTCTTGAATAGCCATAATGGTGAACCGCAGCATCATTCACCTGGAGGAAAGCCAGCGTTTCCAGGTCATAAACCCATTGCGGCAAAGGACTCAGATTAAATAGGTCCAGATATTTTTCTCTTTCGTCTTCCAGCAACTGACTTGCTTTTTTTCTCACAGTGATGTCTTTGAAACAGACAGACAGACCAGTACCGGAAGGAAATGCGACAACATCAAACCACAGCTTATTGTAATCAAAATACTCTTCGAAACGCACAGTAATGCCTTCTTCGAGCGCTCTGTGGTATTCGGAAAAAAATTTCAGCGGAACGGCTTCTTTGTATACTTCCCAAAGATTTTTACCCAGAATTTCCTCCCGGGGCATGGAAAGAAGCTGCTCAGCCTCCCTGTTCCAGTAGGTAACCATCCAGGAACCATCCACTTCAAAAAAAGCATCCGTATAACTTTCGAGGATGCTGGCAATACGCTGGCGGCAGGCTGTTAATTGCGCTGCACAGTCTAACCCTTCATCGGAATCATACAGGTCTAGAAATTTGCTCATTGTCGCCAGGCAGATGGTAATAATAATTCAAATCTCAATATAGGGTTTTTTAGTAAAAATCTTAACTAATAAAACTTTTTAGCGTATCAGTGTACCAATATGGTGCATAATGGCAATCTTATTTGAAGATTGAACCGTATTTTGATAAAGCACGAATCCTATTGAATCATTGAGGGTGCTACACCGTAGGCCTTTTTAAAGGCATAAGAAAAATGCGACAAATCTTCGAAGCCCAGCTGGAGGTAAATCTCTTTAACGGCCATTTTTTTCACGGTGATCATATAGTGAGCTTCTTTTAAACGACGTTGCAACAGCCAGCGACTGGGGCTCATCTTAAAGATTCTCGCGAAGTCGCGCTTGAAGGTCGACAGGCTCCTTCCACTCAGATAAGCAAAGCGTTTCATCTCCACATTGAAGTGATAGTTTTTATTCATGAAGTTCATCAGGTCGATCTTTCCGGGTTCCGAAAAATCAAATAGCACATCTCGTAGCAACGGCTGTTCTTTTAACAACATTAAAAGGGCCTCCCTGATTTTAACAGTTAGAATGGCCCGGCTATCTTCTTGTTTCAGCATGTTTTCATAAGCAATCAGTGAGCGCATGTAGTCTTTCAGGACGCTTGCGTCCGGCAACCTGATACAAGAAAAGCCTCCAACAGGGTTACACTGGTCATATCCATATTCCAGGCCGAAGTCGCGGAGCGGTTCCTGCTGAAAAAGGATGCTGACCGAGCGAAACTCACCGTGCTCAGGCGGGTCTTTGGTGAACTTAATCAGCGTATTCCTCCTGCAAAAAAACAGCTCACCGGCTTTGAAATATTGCGTTTGCCCATCAGTTTCCATAGTCATGGTGCCCGACAAAATATAGCCCAACGCATGGTCTTTACTAAACTGCTCCCCCTCCCTGGTTGTAGTATAATTGCAGGAATAATGAATGGGTATCACATAGGGTTGCTTGATCATCGGATAGAAATGATGTTTAGTGATGGAAAAGCCAGAACCGCTGATGGCATTAAGATTTTCATTTTTGGGTAATTGTTCTTATTCCTTCAGGCCCTGCAAGGATGGCTTTATCCGCCAGCTTAAAAAACAAGGAGTGATCCACTACGCCGGGGATCATTTTGATTTGATCCAGCAGTTCCAATCCAGGTAAAGTTACAAAGGAGGCATCGATCAGGTAACAGCCTCCGTCGGTCCTTACTGGCCCCACACGTTGATCTCCGGTCCTTATTATCAGCGAGATGCCTTTAAATTGTTTACGAAGTATCGCCGACACTACATTCAGGGCTTGCGGCAGAACTTCGATGACTAGTGGATAGGTGACATCCAGGTGTTCCACCAATTTCCCGTAATCTCCGAGCAGGACAAACTCATCCGCCATTACCGCAAGAATCTTTTCATAGGTATGTATTCCTCCACCGCTTTTCAACGCATTAAGCTGCCAATCCAGCTGGTCACACCCGTCGAAATACAAGTCTACCCCTTGTAGAAAGTCGGAAGGCTTAACATTAAGTCTGTGATCATTCAACATAATAACCGTATCATAAGAAGGTGAGCTGAATGTCAATGTGCTGGCGAGGGCATGATCTGCAGCTATGGTCTTCACAAGATAAGCAATAGTGCTTCCGGCTCCCAGTCCGATGACCTGTCCTTTAGAAATGAGTTTGAATGCTTCCGTTGCAGCTTGCTGTTTATAATTATTCATTTGACAATGTTTGACTTCGACAATTGTTTCCGATGGCACAATTTAGCAAATATACCACCAGTCTGCGGGATATTTCATTAACAATACCGTGCATCTATTACAAAAGCGATAATTTTCACGCTGAAGCACAGGCATCTTTTTTGTTAGCTATCAAAGGTAACCTTAAATCATTTTTATGAAGCAGTGGAACTATTTCATTTTGCAGACGCTTTTATTCGTCAGTGTCGCGCTATCCAGCGCATGTCAGTCGTCCAACACATTTCCCGGTGTTTATGCCGGTGTAAAGCTTAGCCTGAACCCACTTGGGGGAGGCATGAACCGTACCGATGTGGTCATTTTGTTCCGAAAGGACAAAACCTTTACAGATGAGCTGGAAAAAAAAGACTGGAAAACTGCGGTACGTGGCAAGTACGTGATCAGTGGCAAAAAGATCCAGCTCTTGTATAAAAATGGTGATAAAGATGAATTCGACATGACCTCGCATGGCAACCTTGACGCCGGGACCTTTGTGATGTTTAAGATGGAACTGGATAACCGCGTTCCGAAAGGATCCTATAAGTTCAAATTTGTAAGCGGTGCTGGTGGCATTGCTACGGGTACAACCTACATCGGATCCAGCAGTAACAGAGAGCTCAATTTTGATGGTGCAGGAAATTTCACTACAGAACGGCAGTCAGCCACGGTAGTTGCGGGGGATAATATTGGCGGAGGTACAAGTTCCAAAAGTGATGGGCGTGGGAAATATACACTGACAGACGGTGCGTTAACCCTCAAATACGACAATGGCAATACAACGACACATAGCTTTTTTGCAAGTGCTGGTGACAGTAAGAATAAACCCATGGCAGTAGTGGACGGCAGCTTCTATTTTATGGAAGATGACAAAGGAAATAAAACCGAATCGAAAAATAGCACCAGCAGCCGCACGGGGAGTACGCAAAATACAAGCGCACCAAATTCGAATTCACCAGGAGCGCTGAGTGGCAAACTTCCTACTGCTGTCGAACTCCTTAGTTCCTTAAGGAACAAATACGGGGCTGAGGCTATTGACGGCATCAGGACCTACAAAGTCACCGCAGAATTTAACGGTATAAAACTGGTTTCCTACAATGATCTCGCCGGGAACAGATTCAGGAACGAGATGTATCAGAAAGGTAAACTTGTCGTTGTAGAACAGATTTCTGCAACTAGCGGATGGCAATGGGTAAATGGCAAAAAAACTCCTGCTACGGCTGCGCGCATCAGGGAAGCTCAATACAATGATTATGTAGGTGTACTTGGCCTTCAGCAGAAATATAATAAAGCTTTCGCCCAAGGCAAGGTGATGGCCAACAAAAAAGGTTATTCCGTAGGTTTTCAGGTGGATGGAAACACATTTATCTATGTGATTGACAAAGATTACAACATCGTTGGTGATAGCTACGTGATTGGTAAGAATAAGCAGATCAATGCTTATAGCAACAACCGGACAATTGCCGGAATACGCCTGCCATTTACCACCATTTCCAGTAACGGGACAAATAAGATTACCATAAACTATCAGAGTTTTGAGGCGAATGGGACATTGGACACAGATTGGAGTGATCCACGATAATCAGATCAGCCCCACCTATTCTGACAAGCCGGTTCGGCGACAGGTGTTAAGGCTGCTCATCGCCGATCAGGACACCCGAGACATTCCATGCGCTGAAGCTCGTCCCTTCAGTTTTACCTAACGGGATGGCCACTTTTATGGTGTGTTCACCTGCGGTTAAGTCAGGAAGGGGAATTTCTACAGGCAGAGTAATGGTGCCGGGGCACCAGTTCGAACGGCTCAGGTCTGAAGAGGACAAGCCGTTGCCAAAATTACCTGAGGCAGGGTTCAGCATACGGTAAGTTGCGCAGTCTTCCCTCCATGGAATGAAGTGATATACCCGTTTGCCGTCGACGAATATCTCGTTCTGTTTGGGTACGAATTCATCACCTCCACCCCAGCCACCATGGCCCGTGGTCAGGTAACGCAGGCGAAGATTTTTTACACCTGCGGGAATATTAACAGTGACCGTGAGGGAGTCTTTTTCAAACATCGTCCCATATTCCTGGCCCGACATTTCCATCAGGTTGGTAGTATTGAAAACAGGCAGCATCCATGTTTTGTCGGGCTGCTGAGCCTCATCCCCATCACCGGGATAATATTTGAAATACAGACTGGCTTTGTGCCCTCCTTTGTCATAATTACCAATAAATACACCGATCCAGGCTTCCCCCTGCAGGCTCGGCAACAAAGTACTGATATCCTGTTTATACACTACAGAATCTGCCCAGTTATACCCTTTGATTTTTGCCTGTTCATTAAAATGCCCTACCCCGAAAGAAGTGAAAAACCGCATGAGCTCCAGGGGCGGCAGGTATTGATCTGTGGCAATTACGCCCTGATATTTCTTGCCATTTTTCGCTTCGTAGACAGGGAGAACGCTGATATCCTTCTGCAAAGCCTGAAGGAACGATGTCTTTTTATCTAATGGAATCATAAATACTGATCCCGTACGGTCGTACGCGTCTCCATTAGAGTGTTGCACAAGTTCTGCGAAGAGCTTTTGTCCGGATGTCGTTTCAGGAAGCCTGACTTTTTTAAGGATTACCGTGCCCCCGGAGAAGTGATAGGTTACATCGGATTGTTCACCTTCCGGGTTGTCATTCTCTCTTCCGAAAGAAATCTGCTCATCGTTGAAAATCTGTATGGTCTGGTATCTGCTTTCAATGATCTGACGTTGATAGGCAGGTTCATCGAGCACAGTTCCCCACTGTACCGGCCACCTCAGTTCATCAGGTTTGATTTTGCGATAGTCAATATTGGTGGCAATAGTTTCATAATTGCCATTGCGGATAATCTTAAGGATCAGTCCAAGCCCCGGTGCAACCGACATCGTAGGTGTTCCTTTGATCTTCAGGTCGTCGTTGTACCAGATCTCAATAGTATTGGAACGAAGGATGAGTTTTGCCTTTTTACAAGGGATGCCGCAAATGGTATCTATGCCCGGCAGCAAGTCGGCCTTTATGTATGCTGAAAATGGTTTTTTAAAAGTATAGAGACGTCCCTTACTATCGAGTACCTGGTAAGTCGACTGTTCTTTCAATCGCAAAAACTGCGACTCCGCCTGCCCGCCCCTTGAAACGATGCGGACCTGATCTCCCTGGATATATAACTTTTGCTCTCCGCCAACATCTTTGCCATTACTTCGGATTTTATAAGTGATGACGGCCTGTGATTCATCTTTAATTCTTTTTTGTGCAAACAGTGGCAGATTGATTAAAAGCAGGAGACATGCGGTCAGTAAGGTTTTCATATGGGCTAAAGTTAAACATAAGCTTGTTAATCCATAACGTATCCTCATTTTTGACCTCCATTTTTTGACATTTTACGTCGCTATGATCTTTAGAATTATTATCCTAAAAAATCCCAATAAGCTTTACAAAAACATAAAATTGGCCCTCAACATAATTTGCACAGAATGGGACTGAAATAAATCCTAAATTTGCACTTTCAAATAAAATATGATTAAGTTATTCGTAGTCGGATATCCGCTGGATATCCAGGAGTCAGAGCTGATTGAACTGTTCAGCTTTCATGGTATGATCAACAGTCTTGATTTAGTGACCGATAAGTTCACAAAGAAACATAAAGGATTTGGCTTTGTGGAGATGGTAGATCAGGCAGGCGCAGACCGGGCGATCCGCGCATTGAACGGACTGGTGTTAAGAGGCAGAAAGATATCCGTAAAACTCGCAGAGGAAAACAGACCAGAGCGTTCCAGACCAACAAGAATCAATCATTTTGCGGACAACGATCAGCAAAACAACATTAAACAGGACACTTTTAAGAACAAAAGACCGCGCAAGCTGGTAAACAATACTTTCAGGGCAGAGTAGTTCTCTACTACCAATATTCTTAACGTTTTATCAGGCCAGCCAACTTCCCCCCCCCTGCTGCAAAAGCTACGGCCACGAGTCCGGCAGCCAAACCAATAGCAAACTCCTTGACAATTGAAGACAATGCAGGAAGTAAGTGGTGGAAGAATTCAATATTGTGAACGAAGATCCCTCCAGAAACGAGGATCAGGGCAATTGTTCCCACAACGCCCAAAAACCGGATGATCAGGGGCAGCGATTTCACTAATAACTGTCCCAATCCGCCAAAGAATCCTTTATCATTGGAACTTTTAATTAATTTATAACCGATATCATCCATTCTGACTATTAGGGCAACAATGCCATAAACACCAATTGTAGCGAGTAAAGCCACAACAGAAACTGTCAGAATCTGGATCGATAGAGACTCTTCGAGCACAGTTCCCAATGCGATGATGACGATTTCCACGGATAAGATGAAGTCGGTCATCACGGCTGATTTCACTTTTGCTTTTTCAGCCTCGGCACCATCCTGTTTAACCTCGGCGACCACCTCATGCCCTTTCTTTGAGCGATGAAATAAATATTCGATGATTTTCTCCACACCTTCGTATGCCAGGTAAAATCCACCAAGAATAAGGATAATTTTAATAGCTACAGGTAGAAAGGCGTTAAGCAGCAAAGCGATTGGGACGATGATCAGTTTATTTAACAGCGAACCTTTGGTGATGGCCCAGAGCACAGGAAGCTCCCTTGATGCGAGAAAGCCAGTGGCTTTCTCTGCATTCACGGCCAGGTCATCACCGAGAATTCCGGCAGTTTTTCTTGTGGCTATTTTCGCGGTAACCGCGACGTCATCCATTAAAGCAGCTATATCATCTAAAATCGCAAAAAAGCCTGAAGCCATAAGGTATCTCGTTATAAGGTTACAATAATATAAATTGGAACTGGGATTACAACGAAAATAGCAGTTTAGTTTTAAATAAATACTAAACCGCCATCTCCTATTCAAAGGGCTTTATCTCCGCTCAACAGTACCGATATTATTCTGGCTTTCCAGCAGCCAGTTACATGCTTCCGTCCAGGCAGGATCGCCAGGATAGAGCGCCGTACGCAGGTAGGCCCAGGTTAGTCGCTGCACCGCAGCAACACGTTCTGGGTTTTCATCCGTAGTTTCCGTCACCAGATATCCGGAGATGCCACCCAGCAGATGTTCTCCACCAAACAAAGTCACCAATGCATTGGCAGCGGGGCTCAGCCTGTAAGCATCTGTAAACCAATCCCAGCCCCGCAGTGTAAGTGGACTATCATCCTTGTCGCCGGCAACGACCAGACTTGGCGTAATCATCTCCGCATAACTCGGGTTCATAAAAGGAAAGTGTTCCGCGGCAAAGGGGCTAAGGTCATCTCCCCCCTTTCCTCCAGGTGTAAGTAGTATGCCTGCCTTGATTCTTGAGTCCGACAGGTCCTTGCCCGGCTTACCATCGGCGCCGATTACCCTGGCTCCTAATAACATGCCCGTTGTTTGTGAGCCAAACGAATGTCCAACAGCAGCAATGCGACTTTTATCCATACGTCCTTTCAGGCCAGGAAGTGTTGTTTCGAGGAAATCAAGTTGATCCAAAATAAGCCTTATGTCGTCTACACGGATCTTCCAGATGGATGGTGTTCGCGGATCTTCAGGTGGAAGCGCCAGTGTCCTTGAATCTAAAAAGGTGGGCTGGATGACTACAAAACCGCGGGATGCCCAAAAACTAACAAGCGGTGCATACCCATTCAGTGAAGAGCCATATCCATGGGCAAAAAGGATTATTGGCAATGCAGTTCCCGTTGCAGGAGCCGATATGCGGACCTGCAGATCTTCGCCACGTTCGACTGCAGCAAGCACAACCGGACCGACGGAGACGACGGATGTGGTAGCAGCTGTTTTTAATTCATCTAGTTTCTCTCTTTTCATCATGTTGTATTGTATTAATATATTGATTGAGCGGCATCACCGCCTGGATCATCAATTATTGATCAATACAAAGGTCTATAGGAATGGGGCAAGGAGATAAAGAGAATCAAACCAAAAACTATGACATTCATACTTTTTCTTCTTTTTTCCTGAAGGAACTGGGCGTAGTGCCGGTAACTCTTCTGAAATAATTATTAAAGTAGCTGGGATATTCGAATCCGAGTCCGTAGGCAATATCGGCCACACTCCAGTTGGTGTGTTGTAGCAGGGCTTTGGCTTCCGCTGCAATACGTTCAGCAATATGTTGGGATATTGGCTTTCCAGTGACCTCCTTCACTGAACGGTTCAGGTAATTGACATGAACAGCGAGCCTCCCGGCAAAGTCCTGTGCGCTCCTCAGCTGTAATGTATCTGCAGCCTGCTCAATGGGGAACTGGTTTTCCAGCAGCTCCATAAACAGGTAGGTGATTCTTGCAGCCGCATTTTTCTGTTTTATGCCATTTTGTGGCTGAACTCGTAAAGCCTCATGAATAATGAGGTCAATACAACTCCTGAGCATTTCATCTTTTCTATCATAGTCGCCATTATATACCATCAGCATCCGCTGGTATAAACCGCTGATAAAAGCAGCCTGCTCTTCACTTAAAGGAATAACGGGACGACCATCAAAACGGAAGATCGGGGAATTCAACAGGTTATCTGTGCGTTCCCTGCCTGCGATGAAATCCTCAGTAAACAGGCATGCATACCCTTGCTGTTCGGCCCTACGGTGTTCACAGGAATAAGGGATACGAGGGTTACCGAAAAACAAAAAGGTACCGTGAATGTCAAAAGCCTGATCCCCATAACAGATGTGCATGTCGGATGTAGCCAGGACTATTTTATAACAATCCCTCCTACCATATACCAGCGCAGGATACGAGGAGCCGGTCATCTCATGAATTTTGAAACCCTTTAGTTTCAATTCAGCAGCATCAAAAGAGGAGACGCTGCACGCTGCAGTTGTCTTCATACTACAAAACTATAAAATTCAAACTTCACCACCACCCCATATTTTGTCATGTTTAAGCCTGCAGTTGAATGATTTTGAATCTACATCAACTTTTTCATCCAAACAGGGCTTAATTTTGAACCCTTTGATAGCGTTAGCAGATGTTAGGGGCAAGACTTGAGTTTTCTGTATCCCATATAGTGCATATTAACAAACCACTTACAATGTAAATACCTTATGCGCCACCAAAGGACGAGCGCCAATCACCGATAATGGTTCATTTCAGTACAATTCATCCTTGATATGCCACATTCATGCAATCAGGCCTGATCTTTGATAAAGGCATGGCTTCAATAAGTCAGAAATATGGTCATCATCAACAACTTCGAAGAATACAAAACCTACTTAGGCCAGGAAATTGGCTTATCCCAGTGGCATCTCATTGATCAGCATCAGATCAACAAGTTTGCAGATGCAACTTTGGATCACCAATGGATACATACTGATCCTCAAAAAGCAAAAACAGAGGGGCCTTTCCATTCTACCATTGCACACGGCTATCTGACGCTGTCGCTGATCCCGTATTTATGGAAACAAATAGCAGATGTACGAAACATTAAGATGGAAATCAACTATGGAATAGAAAGTTTCAAATTTGGACAGCCAGTATTTGTGGACAGTGAGGTGCAGCTGAAAGCCAAACTTATTTCCATTACAGATTTAAGGGGTGTAACAAAGGTCGTGATTGAAGCCACCTTAATCATTAAAGATCAACCTAAACCTGCATATACAGGTAATGTTGTTTTCCTATACCACTTCATTAAAGAGGAATAGAACAACGTTGCACGCACAGAACCAGGAGACTGAATTCATTTTGATGTGCCATCATCTGATTATGAGGCATAGGTACGTGCGGCCTATTAACGGCGACTTTGGTTGTTTTGTTAAATAAAAAACATCGGTATCTATATTAAAAACAGCACACCTATCAGTTATCTAATTTAATCCCTGAGAAACCGGATATTTTTTCATAGATTGTTGGGGGCATTCCGGCTACATCCAGTCATACTGACCCAATTATGCAAAAGAAAAACGACCAGATCAGTACGTTGCTCAAACTGAATGACGAGCTGGAAAACTATTTCCGGAATACCATTATACCACAGTTATTTGTAGACGCTCACCTCATCCTCAGAAAGTTTACCCCTCCGGCGATGAAACAGTTTAGACTAGTTTCGTCAGATGTAGGAAGGCCTATTGCCGATATTAAAGAAAACTTCCGGTTCCCTTCTATTTTGGAGAACATTCAGAATGTAATGGAATCCGGTGACATTCTGGACAAGGAGATCCAAACTACCGACATGCGCTGGTACCAGATGAACGTAATCCCTTACCTGGTAAAAGAAGAAAATAAAACGAATGGTGTCATCATAACATTTGTCGAGATCACCAGCCGCATCAATGACCTTCGGGAACAGGAAAAACTGATCGCAGAACACGAGGTCTTACTGGACACCATTGCCCATGATATCAAGACACCACTCACCAGCCTGGGACTGACGATTGAAATGCTGAAAGGAATTCCTGAAAAGGGAATGGAAAGGTTTCCCGTTTTGCTGGAAAAAGTTGAAAATAGCCTGATCAATATGCAGCACATTATTAATGACCTGACTGATTCCCGCTGGAAAACTCACAGATACCAGGCGGAAGAGGAGCTGCTGGATTTCGAGAATATTATAGAAGATACCAGGCTGACTCTGGCACCTCAGATCGAAGAATCCAAGGCAATCATAAAAATTGATATCGGCGTTTCAGAGATCGTCTTCGTGAGGCGCAAGTTGCGCAGCGTGATTTATAATCTGGTCAGTAATGCGATTAAATACAGATCTCCGGAACGCAGACCCGAAGTTTCGATTAGTACAGTTGAACAGGAGGGCTTTATGGTCATTACCATTGCTGATAATGGCTCTGGAATCGCAGAGAAAGACTACAGTAGCATATTCACTAAATACAGGCGTCTAACAAAATCTGCCGACGGGACGGGTGTTGGCCTTTACCTGGTCAGAGAGATGGTCAACAGTTCTGATGGAAAGATCACCGTAGAAAGTAAGGTTGGTAAGGGGTCAGTTTTTAAGGTATACTTGAAACTTCAGAAATAACTTTAATCGTTTATGTCAAGAAGTGACCATTGCATACTGCTTGCTGATGCGATGTTCAGGTTTTTCAGTAAAAAGGTACAAACAGATCAGAAAAGCCCACTCCAGGGGTTTCATCAGCAGATAAGTTAGGTTTGACAAACGCTCGTTATTAATCTTTCTGGATAAATTGTAGCCATATCTATCATAATTCTGCCTGATGATCCGGTGCAGTCCAGGTGAAAAATCCTGAATCATTTCTTCAAATGCATTTGCGATCAGCAGTTGCCGGTTTACGACAATCGTCCTCCCGGCACGGACACCCAGCCTGAGCGGTTTGACAATCTGTGGACTTCCCGAAACTGCTACTGTACATAGATAGTGTCCTTTGTGGTCTAGAACCGGCGGATGCATTTGTCGTGAAAACCTCCAGGTTGTGGTATCGGTAAAAACTTTGGCTAGACTGTCTGTGTCCTGTCCCAGTATCAAAAGCAAGATGGTAGTGATCATCAGAACAGGAACCATCAGGAGCAATGCCCAGAGCGGGAGATTTTGCTGTCGGAACAGGAAATGATTGATCCTATTTAAAAATTTATTGGTATAGACACGTTCACCAGCCACAAGTATGCCATTTTTTATCACTTGTACGATGAGCGATACCGCTATAAAAATGCCTAAAGCAGGCGTAAACACCAAGAGGAGCACATGATCCGATCCACCACTACCTTCAATGCTGGTTGTATCATGAGCTGAAATTTGCATAAGGATCAGGAAATTAAGTATAATCCCAGTCATAATAAAACCCAGTGCAAGTACGATAGTTAAGGGAGGCAGATGATTACCCTTACGCCACAACAATATCAAAGCTATGTGAAAAGCAAAAAAATAAAAAACCATACTCAGGACGTGTTTTCCACCGAATGGGGTATAACACATTCCGTCTATCGGATCAATTGCCGTGAAATAATCCGCCTTATGCGTCATTAAGCCAACACAAAATATACCCAGCGAAAGAACATAAACTGTGATCAGCGCCAGCTGCGATGATGGCATATCTTTTCTAATTTTTTTTAAACTTAACACCGTCATACTGACGACAAACAGAAGAAAGAGTATTATTAAAAGAAAAATCATGTTAAATATGCTGTATGTAGGAAAAAAACGGCCAATTACTCATAGGTGTGTTCAGTGATGTCAATGGACAATACTGGCCCCTCTCTCCATTTTATCCAGCCCTCGGCGTTAATCAGGCTGTCAAATTCAGACTCCCTCCCAAAACCCTTGGCCAGCCGTATCCATTCTCCTTTCGATTCTATCACCCGGAATGGCAGAAACACATTTTCTTTATTCTCGAAGACTACTTTTCCATTAGGCTGATCGTAAACGACAACATTTTCCCTGGTGATAAATTCAACTCTTTTTAGATAACGCTCCCACGTCTCGTAGATGTACCATCTCGGATTGTACTTAGACCCTGGGCAATTGCTGCAACTGTTATCAGAGAGTGCTCTTTCAGTGGAGTAATAAGCAGCAGTGGCATCCCGTTTAATCAGAAGGACTTCCCAGGTTTCCTCATTGGTCACGACCTTAAATGAGGTCACCGTAGTGTCGATCACCCGGAATTTAAGTTCAGGAGCAAAACGGATCAGCCCCATATTGATATTCCGCTCTCCCTCAGCAAAACTGTCACCCCCTGTCATCCTGTATGGTTTCAATTTGATATCACAAACAAACTTCATCACGCCCGATTTGTTCGTTTTAAACCTCAGCACATCAAAGGGGACACCATCCATTTCCTGCTTATACAACGGAATTTCGAAATTGGTATTCACGGTCAACAGGCCAATCCCAATCGCTTTGGGCTGAATGGGATGACGTGCACCACACTGGATCATACACAGGACAATGGGAAGCAGTATAACCAGGTATTTGAACATATTCGAGTATTAATTTATTCAGTATTTTCGCTGAAGCCGATTCAACAGCAATCAAGCCAGCAAACTTATGCCAGCGGGAAATTCTTAACAAATATGAATCCAGATTACCGGTTTAGTACATCAATTCGCAAAATAGTATTTTCAATGAATTAGCTGGATTGCCTATTCGGAAATCCGATCATTGATGGAAATGTTTACAGGAATTCTTATTTCTTTTTTTTCTCCATGCGGCATTTCAAATTCCATATTGATATAACCTCTCAGCGTGCTAAACTTACCGTTTAGCTTGAAAGAAATTCCCAAATTCTGGTATAGGATCTTGTCATATTCCCATAAACCGTACTCCTCTAAATAGATTGCACGCCCGTCATCAACAAAATTCAGCTTTTCATTGTGCTCGTTAATGAGTTCATAACTTTTAAGTGTGTAGGTTGCAAAATCCGAAATATCATCATCTGTATTGACTATTGTGCCATGATTTTTATGATATTCCTCCAGTTTATTTTTAGGCAAAGGATACCGGGTTATAATTCCAAACAGGTCCGTTGGTTGCTTTTTGACCTCGGTAATATCCGTAATGCTTGCTTTTGCATGTTTGGTGATTTGATTCAAAAATTCTGTACTCTCAAGATCAGAATAACGATAATTGGAATTTACACAAGAGGTGATCATACTTAAAATAGCAATTTGTAGCAGGTAATTTTTTATCTTCATTTTATGATAAATTTTATTTACCGATAATTACTTTACGGTGCGCCTTACCCCACTCAGCCAGGTTGTTGATAATGGTCTTTAATGTCAGGCCGTATTCTGTTAACTGGTATTGAACGGATATAGGCTGAGTATCCAGGACAGTACGATTGATCAACTTATTGGTCTCCAGCTCCTTTAATTCTTTGCTCAACATTTTATTTGATATTCCATGTACATCATTCAGAATGTCAGAAAATCTTCTTTTATTATAATAACAAATGGAAGAAATGATGGAGACTTTCCATTTTCCATTCAGTACGTCCATCGCATCGTGAACGGCCATGATCTCTTGCTTGTGCCCTACTTGGCATTCATTTTCAGTCATAAGTTACTTTGTTACCCGAAAGTTACTGTTACTTTTCGTTACAAAGTAACTTAAATAAATTTACCTATGCTAACTTTGCAGCATAAACATTTATAAATATCATCATGGACTTTAAAAATAAAAACGTTGTTATTACAGGTGGAACTACCGGAATAGGCCTTGCAACAGCAAAGGCATTTATTAATGCAGGAGCAAACGTTTATATCACAGGCAGAAACGCCAGTAATCTGGAAAAAGCAACTGCAGCCATAAACAACCCGAATTTGTTTACTGTAGTATCCGACACGTCAAAACTCGAAGACATTTCGATCCTGGAGAAAGCGGTTGCAGAAAGCGGAAAAAAGCTCGATGTTCTTTTCCTGAATGCGGGAATAGCGACATTTGAACCCATAGCAGAAGTGACTGAAGCAAATTTTGACGCTCAATTCAACACGAATGTCAAGGGCCATTTCTTTACTTTACAAAAATTACTCCCCTATTTGGCAGACGGAGCAGCAGTAGTAGTCACCTCTTCAACCGTTGCTACGGCGGCAAATTCTGGTGCAAGCGTATATTCCGCCACCAAGGGCGCATTGAATAAAATTGCCCAAATTGCTGCAAATGAACTCGCGGGAAGAAAAATCCGTGTAAACATCGTGAGCCCTGGTCCGGTTTTAACTCCTGGGTTAGAAACTGCAGTACCTGCGGAAGCGAAAGATTTCCTGGCTGGTGCTACAGCGCTGCAACGCCTTGGTGATCCTAATGAAATTGCAAAGACGGTATTATTCTTGGCTTCTGATGATGCAAGTTTTATTACAGGAACAGAGATTGTGGCGGACGGAGGATACCTTAACTACGCATTAAAATAATCTGGGATATTCTTATTCCACATTTTGTAAAAAGCGGCATTTGCCGCTTTTTACATTTTTAAAAGAATTTATCGATAAGTCTTCACTTGATAACGATGGTAAGCACAGCTACACTTCTTCTTTTGATATCCACTTACTAACGGCTGGCGCTTCATAAGATTCCATTTTATTCAGTAAATCTTCAATCTCATTGCTGGTCAACAGCATGTTCTGGTTCACGTCTTTCAGAAAGCCCTTTCTTACCATAGTCTCTACTAGCGCCAGCAACTCATCATAAAACCCGTTGATGTTTAAAATTCCGATTGGCTTTTTGTGCAGACCAAGTTGTGCCCAGGTAAGCATTTCGAAAAACTCCTCGAGCGTTCCAAAACCACCGGGCAAGGTAATCACACCATCAGTCAGATCGTTCATTTTAGTTTTACGCTCATGCATCGTTTCAACCAGGATCAATTCTGTTAATCCTTCATGTGCGATTTCTTTGTTTTGCAAAAAATGAGGCAACACCCCAATTACGGCTCCATTATTTTCAATTGCTCCATTTGCAATAGCCCCCATTAATCCCACATTCGCACCACCATATACTACGCCGATGCTCCTTTCAGCTAAAGTTTTGCCCAACAAATATGCTTGTTGTTCATATTCCTTTTCAGTTCCAAAACTAGAACCACAAAACACAGTTATCCTTTTCATTTCATCAAAATTTACTCTTCGAATTATCTCGGCATTCACACAACAGGTTTCGCTGCTGAATTGTCACACCAAAAAATATCATTTGGATCAAAATTACGATATATATTTTTATAGCTATTGAAGGTGAATCATTTCCATGCCTCTTCACCATTAAAATTGAATGGCACTTCCGTCATAGCGATACACCCCATCAAAAGTTCCAAACAAAACATCTCCCTTGTCATCTTCTAAAATTCCGAAGATCATTGGTTTATTTGTTACTTCAGTCACAGTTGGTTTTATGCTGAATAAAGACTTTTCATCATAACGGGAAAGTACCCAACCTGCGCCATCGGCAGTAACCGACAGCGCCTTGCGCGATTCATTAGCGTTTTCGGAGCTGGTCCAGATATTGCCCTTTTTATCCTCGTAGACATAACCAACAAACTGCCGGGTAAAATTGGTAAAAGTACTGCCGTCATAGCGCCAAAGGCCATTATGGCCTCCCAGCCAGATATTACCTTTTTTATCTTTGATTATCGAACGAACATTCGTAAAAGGCTTTCCGTCGTTATTGATGATGGTTGTAAATGTCTTTCCATCGTAAACATAGGCATACCCCCTTGTGCCAAACCAAAGCTTTCCGGTTTTGTCTTCAATGATAGCATTGACATCATTATGCATCCAATGTTGTTCGGAAAGCGGTTTCTGGTAAGCTGAAATATGGACAGAATCCGCCTGGGTACCGGAGGAGCGCTCTTTAATTTTAAAATTTCGAAAGAACTTCCCATCGTACAGGCTTGCTCCGCCTTCAGTGCCAAACCAGATATTACCGGTTTTATCTTCATAAATATTAGTAACCCGATCATTGGCAAGCCCATCCTTCGTTGTAAAATTTCGAAATGACCTTCCATTGTAATAGTAAACGCCTGAGCCAACAGAGGCAAACCAAAAGTTTCCTTTTCTATCTTCTAACACAGAAAAAAAGCGGGCAGAACTCACCTTACTGGTAATGTTGGTAAAAGATTTTCCATCATATTTAAAAATGCCCTGCCAGGAAGCAATCCAAATGTTACCCTTTCTATCTTGCTTAATTGTACGAACAATGCTATGGGGTCCCTGAACAGCTGTTATGCCTTTGACTTCATAAACATCCTGTGGCCTGTTTTTCCGCTGAGCCTGTACGGGAAAATAAATTACTACCGCCATTATGATCAGCAGGCCGGAAAAAAATTCGGTTTTATTTTTCATATCCTATCGAAATTGATTCAGCGAAACTACTTTTATATGTTTCCGTCAGCACCATGAGGATTGTAAATAAAAATGTAAACTTTGTAAATAAAAACTTGACAACATGCATTTTAGCCAGAATAGCATCTACGGGAACCAAAAATACCTGTTCGGATCAATGATACTTTTGTTTATCTCTGTGATCTGTTTAACTTTTAGTATGGAGGATAATGAAAATTTTGACATCTCTAGGAAGGAGATGTTACTCCGCAGGATTGGACATGAACTACTCTTACAGTCTGGCGACAGTACATCAAGGGTGCTTCCGATAAAAAAGATTGCGGAAAATGAATACCAGATCAGGTTTGAGCATGAACTCACTTTTCTGCCGGACGCTCTGGTGAACACTACCCGGCGTTTGCTGGCCAAAGACCCGCTGGCAGGTGATTATGTTGTTAACATTCTGAATTGCGGTAACTCCAGTGTCGCCTATGGATATGCTATATCGAAAAATAAAAAAGACGACATTGTAGCATGCATAGGAAGAACACAGCCCAGAGCCTGTTATAGGGTTAACATTAAATTCAAACCGATAGGTAAAAATGTAATAACGAAAGGTTATCTTCTCGGTGGCCTCCCTTTTCTAGCATTTATTGGTTTTATATTTTTGAGATCGGGTAAGTCACGAATCACCTTGCCTGATGTTCCATATACTGACATGTTAACTTTGGGCCGGGTGCGGTTTGATGCACAGAACCGTAAGCTTATCATAAACGGAAAAACAATAGACTTAACAGGAACGGAAACCCGTATACTAGGGATTTTGGCATTGTTTCCTGGCGAGACGATAGAGAGAGGCCGGCTGCAGAAAGAAATATGGGAAGATCAAGGTGTTATTGTGGGACGCAGTCTGGATATGTTTATATCAAAACTTAGAAAAAAACTGGAACCTGATCCGAATATCAGAATTGTCGTGATACGTGGCAAAGGATATAAACTTGAAATCACTACCAATATGGTATAATTAAGAGTGAGATCAGTCTATAACAAATTCGGTAACCGCCTCATTACGAAAATGGTTTACACTAATTATTGTCTATTTAAAGGAAACATTTTAGGAAAATTAGCTGTTGCATTAAGTGTAATCTGAACAATACGATGTTTAAAATAAAACTAAAAACGTATGATTGACCTAAATCAGCATAACTCACAGCTCAATAGTAAATATAGAATAGAAATGCCTCCCATCAAGTATATCTTGACTCTCCTCATAACAACTCTATTTTTCTCGTGCAACTCAACAGCAGAAAAAAGCAACGAAGGGGACAAACAACCCCAAAATATAACGCCAACGCAACCGGCTCAGGCTCAGGCTCCAGGCAAAAACATAAGGTCACAAATAACAGAAACCAAAAACGAGACAAGTTCCAACATCCTGCCTGCACAACAGGCCATCATGGAATTCGTCGATTATAACGACGACGGGGACTATTTTATTCTGAATGCAAATAAAAACAGCAAAATATATTCCTTTATTAATGAAAATGATGATCGTACGTTAGTGCGCGGTGATCTTATCGATGTCACCTGGAAGGAAACTACCATACAAATCCCAGGTGACGGCAGTGATCAAAAAGCTGATAAAATCATCGACATAACAAAAGTCAAAGACGGAAAAACCTCAAACTTCAGGAAAGAATACCAGAAAGAATTGAAGTACACTTGGGCACAAGAAGAAAACTACTCTGAAGACTACCTCAACAAGTTATACAAAGTCGTAGAATACTACATCGCAAACAGTGACAACGAACTTCTTCAACAACATGTAAAAAACAAGGATCAACTTAGTTATTCCATTGAAAAACAGACTAAAGACGACAAAGAGTACACCATGATCGGGATCTCCACAACAAACTTAGAAAATCACCAGAATATAGTTCAATGGTTATACCTTGACGATAACCAAAATATACTTTACGATTACGACTTGCCGAATGACAAACCTATTGAAGTTCATTAGGACGATCAATGAATTGATGCACGGGTAACAGGGATGCAATTGGTCTAAGGTCAAGAAAATATAAATTGTATTGTCTCATTTTGAAAAAACGTTAGTCCTGATTTCCAGGAGTTTTTTCAATGTATTTCCGACTGAGCAAAATAATAAGTATTGTACACAAAATCGCGGCAATGACGCTTATTTTTATAGTTTGCAAAACCGCCTCGCCACCATTTGCAGCAAGCGTACCGAAAATAGCCACTCCAACAGCGCCGGCAACCTGTCTTACTGTATTCAAAGTAGCTGAACCAGTACCTGAAAGCATTTTGTCGACGCTGGAAAGAATTCCGGTGGTCATAGCCGGAACCGCTAGTCCCATCCCCAAAGAAATCAGCAGAAACGGCGCCGACAGCTGCAAGAATGAAGTGTGCATCCCAGCAACCAACAGACCTGAAAAACCAAGGGCAAACAGCGTCAAACCAATCAAGATCGGTGTGCGGATGCCATACCGGTTGATGATGTTTCCGCTTGCCAAATTGGAAATCACAAACCCGGCTGTTAATGGGATAAAAGCAAGACCAGCTGTGAGCGGCGGATATTTTAAAATGTCCTGCAAATAAAGACTTAAAATAAAAACTGTACCATAATAAAACCCATTGAGTACAGCTCCTAACAATAGCAACACATTGAAAGAAATGGAATTGAAAAGACTCAACGGCAACATTGGAGTTTTGACCTTGCTTTCGACCATCATAAAAACGGCAAAGAAAACCCCACCGAGCAGTATGCTCCCATAAATCAACGGATGGGCAAAGCCCAACTGTGCTCCTTCGATTACTGCTGCAACAAGTAATGTCACCGACAGCATCCAGGTGATTTGGCCAGCCAGGTCAAACTTTTTGACAACTGTTGGCTTTGGCTGTTCTTTAAGACGAAAAGTCAGCAAGATACCCGCAAGACAGATAGGGGCGTTGATAAAAAAAATGAATCTCCAGTCGCTTAGCTTAATAAGTACCCCTCCAACAATAGGTCCCGCTGCAATAGCGGCACTACCAGCTGCAGTCCATAAACCAATTGCTTTAGCTCTTTTAATAGGTCTATCAGCAAATGTGTGGTTAAGAATCGCCAGGGAACTGGGAATCATTGTCGCGGCTCCAACGCCCTGGCATGCCCTTGCAGCAATCAAGAAGGATGAACTCATCGCCAGACCACAAGCTACAGATGAAATACCGAAAATCAGCATCCCAATCTGAAAGAGACGTTTGGCTCCAAACAGATCACTTAGACTTCCCGCAGATAACATCAACACAGCAAAAGCAAGCGTGTAGGCATCAATAATCCACTGTAGAATGCTGATGTTCGCATGGTATGAATCAGCAATTTGAGGCAGAGCGATATTAACGATAGAGACATCAAGCTGAGCCACAACAAAGGCAAGACTGGTCACTAAAATTGTCCAGCCATAAGCCGGTGCAGAGGAACTCGTTGTACTTGTCGTATTCGGAATCATTAGGGAAGCTTTTTTAAGGCAGCAAATCTCGGCACAAAATTCCGGCTATCCATTTTTCAATTGACAAGTTTTCGTAAACAATTACGAACCTATTCATTGTGCTTAGCAAACGACTGGACACGCAGGTCTCAGGATTCCACGATAGACCTGAATAAATGCTAACTTTACAAACTGGCAAAAACTCCTAATCATGAAGAAGGCAAACTCAATTCCAGTCAAGCAAATCGCTGATGCGTTTGAAAATGGCATTGTCGTTGGACAGATTCCACCCGATATCGCACAATATCTTGAAGCCGAAACAGAACATGCGCATCGGCATGATGCTCATTTTTTTGCATTACATGAGCGAGGTAAAATTGAAATGGAAATTGATTTTGAAGCCTATCAAGGAGATCCCTGCTCGCTATTGTATATTCATCCAAGTCAGGTGCACCGGCTATTTAAAGTTGGAGAAGATGTAGTCGGGTACATTCTGGCAATAGGAACTGAGGCTATAAACCCCGTATACCTAGCCATCCTGGAACAAATTAATCCTGCAAAAGCGATCCAGTTAGATGAACCTAACTTTGCCCGTCTGCGAGAGGCAATGCTATTATGCATCAGCCTGTTTGAAAGAAAAAAAGACAGACTCTATGATTCCGTATTGAAAGACGGCTGCAATACATTAATTGGATTGATCGTTTCCGAATACCTGGACATCTCAGCACCTGCAGATAAATTTTCCCGGTTCGAACTCATTACAAGGGCCTTTAAAGTAGCGCTGGGAGTTCATTTCCTGACTAAAAAACGTCCCGCAGATTACGCAGACGAATTAAATATTTCCATTGCCTATTTAAATGAATGCGTAAAAAACGCAACTGGATTGTCAGTATCTCAACATATCCAGCTGCGCGTTATCCTGGAAGCCAAACGTTTGCTCTACCACTCCAACAAATCGATCAAAGAGATTGCTTTTGAATTGGGTTATGATGATTATGCTTACTTTTCAAGGTTATTTAAAAAAGCAAACGGAGTGACGGCTCTGACCTTCAGAGAAAAAAACCGCGGTTAGTCCAATATCCACATCTTTACGTCCTTTCCTTTGAAATTAGCTATTACGTCCTTTGGCATCAAATTTAAAGATTATGCCAAGCGCCCCTAAATGGTTATTCGATGCAGTAGACCTGTTCATATCCAAATTACCCTATGTGGTAATTACCAATGTGGAATTTATATCGCAAACAGTGAAGAAGATCCATTTAAATGGTGACTTCAAAGACCTTAGTTTTCCAGTAGGTTGTTACATTGACTTTCGGGTAAGCGATACCGAAGCCAGGCGCTACACTGTGGCTAAAGCGGACAGAGAAAATGGCTTCCTGGAATTTATTGTCCATGTACACGGCGCAGGATCAGGCAGTCAGTTCATGCAGGAATTGAAACCTGGTGACAAAATTAAAATGAATAAACCCAGAACAGAGCGCAATTATTATGATCGTTCTGCAAATCGATTTATCGTATTTGGAGATGAAACTTCATTAGCACTGGCCTGTTCATTTCTTCCTGTGTTGAAGCAAAACAACCAGGACTTTCATTTTTATTTTGAATTGGACGATCAAAATAAAAATGCACCAGAATTACTGGGCCTGGAAAATTATACGACATTTTCAAAGAATGGATCATTTAGAAATGAAGAATGGATAGCTGAACTTCCTCTGTTTCAAACCGCAGATTTCCAAAAGGCCAACTTCGTTTTAACTGGTAACGCAAAGTCTGCTCAGTCATTCCGGAAAGTGGCTAAAGGCAAAGGAGCGCAAAAGACATATTTACATGGCTATTGGCTTGAAGGTAAAAAAGGTTTATAGCTGAAAGCTATGTGTCCCGGAATGGGCGGTTGCCTGACAAGAGATCCCAGAACAGCATGAAATCACTGACAATGTTGAAGATAGGGAATTTAAAAACAGAAGACTTGTTTTGCTCAAAGAAATGGTGGCCAATCCAGGCAAAGCCATAAGCGAGAACGGGGGTCGCAATGATGAAACGCCATTCATGGAACAGGATTCCGGTGAATACAGACAACACCACGAGTCCTGTTCCTATAAAATGTAATAGCCTGTTGGTGGTATTTTGATGTTCGCTGAGATAGAAAGGATAGAACTCTTTTACTGATTTAAATCTTGGATCGGCCATGACATTGCTTTTTGAAAATGCAAATCTAAGGTATTTTGTAAAACATTGTGACCTTATAAAATATCATGATTTATCAGGAATTGTTGCAGGTCTCTCGGATGAGCAGTCATCAGCAGAGTATGCATACCTGCTTGTTTCGCGCCAACAAGGTGCTGTGGACTGTCGTCAATGAATAAAGTCTCCTGGGGATCCAGCTGATTTTCTCTTAATACCTGTTCAAAAATTTCTACATGAGGTTTACGAAGAAACATCTGTTGAGAATAGTAGGTCTTTTCAAAAAGGCTGGAGTTGTCTGGCATATCGTATTCCCTTTGCAGATAATCAACGATGTAATTGTAATGGATTTCATTGTT
This sequence comes from Pedobacter sp. BAL39, assembly GCF_000170795.1. Taxonomy (GTDB): domain Bacteria; phylum Bacteroidota; class Bacteroidia; order Sphingobacteriales; family Sphingobacteriaceae; genus Pedobacter. The sequence continues at coordinate 29,672 of NZ_ABCM01000003.1, read as the reverse complement.
GTTGCTCAACAGGAAAGTCCGGTATTTTTCTCTTACGCGCAGCAATACATCGTGGATTTTTGGCGGCACACCGATAAGCAGACTATTCCAGGCTTTATCTATTTCTTCATCGGTGAGGGTATTATTTTTCGCGGCTTCACGGATGCCGGCACGGAATTCGGCAGGACTAATGCTGGCGGTTTCAAAATTATTAAAAAGATCATGGTGGCTTTTGTGTGCAAAAAACTCTTCGATATTGGCTATACCAAGTTGTAAAAGAGCATTTTGAGCTATACTAAAGTTGATTTCGAAGATCACGTTGCCGTAGTCGAAGATGATGTTTTTAATTTTTTGCATGAAACTGTTTTTAAAATTCGTTGTAAATATGTAACATTGCACTCGCAAAATCAACAAGATTTTCAGGGCCTATAGCTCAGTTGGTTAGAGTAGAAGACTCATAATCTTTTGGTCGCTGGTTCGAGCCCAGCTGGGCCCACAAACAACGGAAGCCGTTTTTCGCTAAGAAGAACGGCTTTTTTGTTTGGAAATTTTAATTAGCCGCTACAATTTTGGGATCGATTTTTCGGCTTTAAAATTGTAGCACACTAGTTAAAGAGTCTTTTAATAAGGATATTCTTATTTGTAATACATCAATGCGGGGCAGAAACAATAAAGATACAAAGTTCAGGTATCTGCAAATGCCTCCGCGAGGTTACAGAAGGACATTGAATCTCCAGGTAAATGATTTCAAAAATTATTAAGCGTTTGTACTAAAATGAATTTAACGAAGTTAACAATATTGATTTGCCTGATGCTATCTTTTAAAATGGCCTTTAGCCATGATATTTTAGTTAAAGACCTCGATGGCGATGCTCTGAACGATACGGTCTCACTCGACCGCAAACATGCTAAGTTGCTGGTCAGGTTGTCCCGACAGGATTATAAGAAGTTACATAGTTTGGAAATCAAAAACTTGAGTTCATCATCATCGATTGATGCGACTAAAAATGGTTTTGAGTTCCACAATGATCAAATGCGCGATGGCTATAGTTGTCATTTCCGGTTTAATCCCATTGAGGCAAAGATGCAATTGATCGGAATGACCAGATACAATGATGGGAATGCACAACTGGATGGTAGTGGGGAATCCAGTGTCAATTTGTTGACTGGTCGTTATATCGGTAACTGGAACTATTTCGATCTGAAAAAACAGAAACTGATTAAAATGGCTACCATATCGCAGCCTTTCAAGATGGCTCCGGTATATCTGGATAGATTTGGTGACCAGATACCCGAACAATATAGGACGACATGCGAAAGTCATTACACAAAAAATAAGCCTGTTTCGATTAATTAACGCTAGACTGCTTACCTGTCGGTTAATTCAGCACCGTCCTCACACGCCACATCGAAAAACACCATAGAGTTTCCCTATATCAATATAGATATTTGATGTTTCTAACCTGCTCTTATTGTTCCTAAGTTTGCTGCACAATAAATCAAATGACATGGAAAATAACGGGATAAACAAGCGCAAATTAACCACGGCTTCAGGAAGGCCATATGCAGAACATGAGAATACACAATCAGTAGGCTCTAGGGGACCATTGCTGTTACAGGACTTTGTGCTGCATGAGAAAATGGCCCATTTTAACCGTGAGCGCATTCCAGAACGTGTGGTTCATGCTAAAGGTACTGGCGCTTATGGCACTTTCAAAGTGACCCACGACATCACAAAATACACGAAAGCAAAAATATTCAGCGAGATCGGTAAAGAATGCCGGATTTTTCTGCGATTCTCTACCGTTGGCGGGGAAAAAGGAAGTGCAGATTCAGAGAGAGACCCTCGCGGATTTGCGCTTAGGCTATACACGGAAGATGGCAACTGGGACATCGTTGGCAACAACACGCCAGTGTTCTTTATTAAAGATCCGAAAAAGTTCAGCGACTTCATCCATACTCAAAAGCGCGATCCAAGAACCAACTTAAAAAGCCCAACCATGATGTGGGATTTCTGGTCACTGAATCCGGAGAGCCTCCATCAGGTGATGATTCTGATGAGTGACCGTGGAACACCCTACTCCTACCGTCATATGGACGGATTTGGCAGCCACACTTTCTCCATGATCAACGCCAACAACGAAAGAGTATGGGTAAAGTTCCATTTCAAAACGCAGCAGGGCATCCAGAACTTTACCGGACCTGAGGCTGATGCTATGCGCACACAGGACATGGATCATGCTCAAAGAGATCTGGTAGAAGCCATAGACAATAGGGAGTTCCCGAAATGGTCAGTTAAAATTCAGGTGATGACAGAGGAGGAAGCAAATACATTCCGCTGGAATCCATTTGATCTAACCAAGGTATGGCCACATACAGAATTCCCATTAATCGATGCTGGCGAGATTGAATTGAACGAAATCCCAAGAAACTACTTTGCCCACGTGGAGCAGTCTGCATTTGCGCCAACCAACCAAGTAGATGGCATCGGCTTTTCGCCCGATAGGATGTTGCAGGGCAGGATTTTATCTTATCCCGATGCTGCACGTCACCGCCTGGGCGTCAACTATCAGCAATTGCCCGTCAATGCCTGCCCTTTCATGACCAATAACTACCACCGCGATGGCGCCATGAGGTTCGACGATAACGGCAATGATGGTCCGAATTATTTTCCAAACAGCTTTGGGGATGTCTTTCCCGACGAAAGTTATAAAGAACCGGCACAGGAACTTGGCTTAAGTAGTACTGCGGATTGGTACGACAGGAATCATGGGGAAGGCGACAATGATCACTATACGCAACCTGGAGAACTCTACCGCAAGGTGATGAGCGATGCAGACCGGAACAATCTGGTAAATAACATCGTTGGTGCGATGAGTGGCATAAGCGGCCCTAAAAAAGATCAGATCATCAACCTCCAGTTGTGCCACTGGTTCAGAACTGATATCGGACTGGGAATGGCAATAGCCAGCGGACTGGGTATTGATGCTGCACAGGCAATGCAAGCACAAACGCATTAATACACCAATCATAATGGAGATCGTTTTCAAATAACCTAAGAATCCTCCCTCGATCAGTCACATCGCTACTGGATAATTCTAAAAAAACCGGTGTTCGGTAAGGACATGTAAAATCTTTTTTAAAAGATCATGAGTCCGAAGCGCCTACCGGTTTTTTTGCAGATATATTCCGAGCTACTACGCGTTTCTTCTTTTCTTTTCCTTGATAATCAATCCAAGCTCTCTGCTGGTTTGTCCTGCGATGGAAGTATTTTCTTGCGCCCTCCGGAACAGGTAAGGCATAACTGCCTTTATAGGGCCGTAAGGGACATATTTTGTCACATTATAACCGGCATCAGAAAGGTTGAAGCTAAGGTTATCACTCATACCCAGCAGCTGGGCAAAGTAAACATGCGGATGGTTATACTCAACATTATACTGATCAATCAACTCGGTAAGTAGCCTGCAACTGGTCTCATTATGTGTACCGCAAACAATAGCAATCTCATTGATATTGACCATGCTATATCTCAATGATTCATCATAGTCTTTATCAGAAGCTGCTTTATCTGGTTGTATCGGTGAGGGGTATCCCATCGCTGCAGCCCTTTCTCTTTCCTTCTCCATATAAGCGCCCCTAACCATTTTTACCCCCAGGATAAAACCTTCAGCCTTTGCAATCTCGTGGTCTGCCTTAATAGAAGCGAGTTTATCATGTCGGTACATCTGGTACGTATTGTACACAATAATGCCATTCTTATTGAACTTACGCATCATATCCATTGCCAGCTGATCGATCGTATCCTGAATCCAGGAATCTTCCGCATCAATCATTATGGGTACCTTTCGTTCGAATGCATTACGACAGATCTTCTCACAGCGTACTTTAACACGATCAAACTCCGCCTGTTCTGCATCGTTCAGGGTTTGTTGCGCATCCAGCTTCTCCAATAAAGCAAAACGGGCAATACCGGTGACCTTAAATACCGTGATCGGGATACGCGGATCTCCATCAGCCCTTTCAATGGTCCTGATGATCTCTTCGCAGGTGAAGTCAAATACAGTTTCTTTTTCTTCTCCTTCCACAGAATAGTCCAGTATAGTACCTACCCTTCCTGCAGCCAGCTGTTGAATTCTCTTTTCACACTCTGCAATCGTTTCCCCCCCGCAAAAGTGTTTAAAGATAGTCGCCTTGATGATGCCTTTGATGGGCAGTCCGATGTTTAGAAAAAAGTTGGTAATTGGTGGGCCCACACGCGTTAAAAAATTGCTACTGATAACCTTAAAAAGCCAGTATCCGGCGTTAAGGTCTGCATCTGACTGGTTTCTAAAAGCGATTTCCGTGTTGTCAAAATTGAGCGGTTTTTTGGGGGATGTTTCCATTTATGTTAAGGTATTAAACAAATTGTGTGCAAAAGTATAAATTCCACAGCATCCGGTGGTAAAACACTTTGTAAATAATTGTAAATTTGCCACATAATGATAGAATTCAAACTAGAAGGCGAATTTATTCCCCTGATCCAGTTGCTAAAAGCGACTGCCCTCGTACAAAGTGGTGGTGAAGCACAGACGGTTGTTGAAGACGGTCTTGTAAAATACAATGGAAAGGTAGATTACCGCAAACGCCTGAAGGTACGTGTGGGTGATGTAATTGATTTTATGGGCCAGAAAATAACTGTTATATAAATGAATGTATTAGAAAGCGACGGACATCAGATCCACTTTGAAACACAGTTAGCCGCACTTGCGCAACTGATTGAAGCAGGAAAATACAGCAAAGTATTCGTCTTTACCGATAGGAATACTTCTGAACTCTGCCTTCCAGTGTTCCAGTCGATGATGGACGACTACAGTAACTTTGATCTGATTGAAACAGAACCCGGAGAAGAAAATAAAAACATAGACTTTTGCATCGGCATCTGGAAAACCTTACTGGATTTTGAAGCAGACCGCAAATGTCTTATGATAAACCTGGGCGGCGGTGTCATTACCGACATGGGCGGCTTTATTGCCTCGACATACAAACGTGGCATTGACTTCATTAACATTCCAACCACATTGCTATCACAGGTAGATGCTTCTGTGGGCGGCAAAACAGGCATTGACATCGACAGTGTAAAGAATATGGTGGGGACCTTTACCTTGCCCCAGGCGGTATTTATTGAATCGGCGTTTCTGCAGACGCTTCCTTCCAGGGAGCTGCTTTCAGGATTTGCCGAAATGATCAAACACGGTTTGATTGTGGACGCCGACTACTACCAACGCCTGAAACAGTCGAACTATGAGCAAACTGCTCCTGAAGAAGTATATCGTTCAGTAGTCATTAAGAATGATGTTGTCACGGAAGATCCTCAGGAGAAAGGTTTGAGAAAAATCCTGAACTACGGACATACCATAGGTCATGCCGTGGAAAGTTATTCACTGATGAATGACCAGCAGCCACTTACCCATGGTGAAGCTATTGGCATTGGCATGGTCTGCGAAGCCTATCTATCTGTCACCAACAACTCCCTGAGTAAGGAAGAGTTGCAGGACATTGCTACCTATATTTCCGGACTGTATCCTGCATACCATATTAAGGAAGATAGCTTCGAAGAGCTTCTTGCTTTTATGCAAAGCGACAAAAAGAATGAACACGGGCAAATCCTTTTCTCTTTGCTGAGTAAAATTGGCAGCTGCGACTACAACTGCATCGTGACAGAGAAGGATATCCTGGAAAGTTTAAGATACTATAATACACAGGTATCTGCCGTTGCTGGTTAGCGCGACTAACAGGCGTTTCTGCTGCAGACCAAAGTATATGGTAGGATCGATACTAAGTCAGGCATTTTAACAGCAGTGAGAACAAGGTATGTGATATTGAAAGATATGCAGTTAAATGCTGAAGAAGGCTAATGTTTTGAGTTTCAGCCGATCCAATTTTAACAGCAAAAAATAATTTTTTATAATTAGCTATTGACAAATTAAATTTTGTTGCTACATTTGGAAAAACAAAAAAGAAATAACAGATCGAATGAGAAATATCACTACATATTGGTTTAGCTACTTTTACTACTTTAGTAAGAGCCGGGACTGATATGCAACAAAAATCATAAGATATAAATGTATATGAAAAGTCCCGGCACACAGCCGGGACTTTTTTTGTTTTAACCAAGCCGAAACCAAACAAGGAGCCCCATTATACCCTCCTCAATTTTAAAAGAAAAAGAAAAAATTAAATGAAAACGAATCAGACAAGAGTAGCAATTCAAGGCATCAAAGCATCGTTCCATGAAGAAGCTGCATTCAAGTTCTTTGGAAGAGACATCGAAACCATCGAATGCAAATCCTTCAAGCAGACCTGCGACAGCCTGGAGAACAACGAGTCTGACTTTGTGATCATGGCCATTGAGAATTCTATCGCCGGGAGCCTGCTCCCTAACTACACATTGATCCGTGATTATAACTTCGCCGTGGTAGGTGAAGTTTACCTGGCCATCCAGCTGCACCTGATGGCATTACCGGGAGTGAAATTTGAAGACGTGAAGTATGCCACTTCCCACCCTATCGCCCTACGCCAATGTGTAGATTTCCTGGATGAATTTCCGCACATACAGGTAGTGGAAAGCAGTGATACCGCAGCCTGCGCCAAACGTATTAAAGATGAGCAGCTGACTGATACCGTTGCTATTGCAAACACCCTCGCAGCAGAACTTTATGGATTGAATATCATCGAAAGGAGAATAGAGTCCAACAAGAAAAACTTTACCCGCTTCCTTGTGCTTAAAAAAGACAAAACTGAAGAACTAAAAGAGATCAACAAAGCTTCGATCTGCTTCCAGGTGAGTAACCATGTGGGTGCTTTATCCAAAGTACTCAACATCTTTGCCGACCAGCATGTGAACCTTACTAAAATCCAAAGTATGCCAGTACTGGGCAAACGCAATGAGTATTATTTCTACGTGGATCTGGAATGGACAAACACAGAAGCGTACGATAAAGCAGTCCGCCAGGCGCTTAAATACACCGTTAACTTTAACATTATGGGTGAATATCTGAAAAATGACAAGGTTTAATCCTCAGGCTCATTTCAAAAACTAACCCTTTAAATAAAAAACACTTAAAAATAAACCCCAAAAAAAGATGAAACTACAATTGAACATCCAACCATTAAACACCTGGTTGAACATCAACAACGATCCTTTGATCATATCTGGCCCTTGCAGTGCTGAAACTGAAGAGCAGCTGTTAACTACAGCACATTTATTGGCTGCAACTGGAAAAGTATCTGTCTTAAGAGCAGGTATATGGAAACCACGTACCCGTCCTGGAGAATTTGAAGGAATCGGCAGCATCGGTCTGGAATGGTTAAAAAAAGCAAAAGCAGAAACCGGCTTACCTACTGCGGTGGAAGTTGCCAATGCAAAACACGTTGAAGAAGCGCTTGCTGCCGGTGTAGATATCCTTTGGATCGGTGCCCGTTCTACAGTGAACCCTTTCACTGTTCAGGAAATAGCTGATGCACTTAAGGGTGTAGATATTCCCGTTCTTGTAAAAAACCCGGTAAACCCTGACCTTCAGTTGTGGATCGGTGCATTAGAGCGCATCAATGGTGCTGGTATTACAAAACTAGGTGCAATCCACCGTGGATTCTCTTCTTTTGAGAAAAGCTCTTTCCGTAATGAACCAATGTGGGAACTTGCCATTCAATTGAAAACATTATGCCCTGAGTTACCGATCATCAACGATCCAAGTCACATCTGCGGTAACCGCGAGCTCATCCCTTACATCTCTCAGAAAGCATTAGACTTAGACATGCAAGGTTTGATGATCGAGTCTCATGTGGACCCATCAGTAGCCTGGACCGATGCAAAACAACAAGTCACACCATCTGCATTGAGCGATCTTGTTGACCGTCTGACTGTTCGCGAGCCGGAATCTAAAAACGAAGCATTTGTAGATCAGCTGGCTGACCTGCGCAAACAAATCGATAAAATTGACGACCAGTTACTTCAGAAACTTGGGGAGCGCATGGCTATAGTTGGTAAAATCGGTGAGTTCAAACGCGACAATCAGGTGACCATTCTTCAGGTAAATCGTTGGGATGCCATTCTGAACAAAGGTATTTCTTTCGCCAAAGCACTAAAACTGGATCTAAACTTCACAGAAAAATTCCTGGAGCTAGTACACGGAGAATCTATCCGCAAGCAGACAGAAATCATGAATGAAGGTAAAGCAGAAAAAGGAATTGCTGCTGAAACACACACTGAAGTTAAGTCGTAGTAAATGAGTAAAAACGCAATTGTTTCTTTTGCGGGGAACAAACACATCCATACAGAAATCACCCTCACAGGTTCAAAAAGCGAGTGCAACAGGGCGCTGATCATCAGTGCCCTGAGCAAGGGCGCAGTGGCAGTGGCCAATATGTCTATTGCCGCCGATACGGTTACGCTCGCCCGCATTTTGAAACAGGTTTCTACCCACAACCCACATCAGCAAACGGTTGATGTGGGCCCTGCGGGGACAGCCATGCGCTTCCTGACGGCCTTCCTCTCTGCCCTGCCGGGTGATTTTAGACTGACAGGTACGGAAAGAATGAAGCAAAGACCAATCGGCATCCTTTCTGAAGCTTTGAAAACCATTGGAGCCAACATCAGCTACCTTGGCGAAGAGGGGTATCCGCCGCTACACATCAACGGGCCGCTAAATCAAAGTGCAGACACGGTAAAAATTAAAGGAGACATCAGCAGCCAGTATATTTCTGCACTATTGATGGTTGCACCCAGATTGCCTGAGGGATTAACCCTGGAAATTGAAGGGGAACTGACATCCGTCCCTTATGTCAAAATGACCTTAGATATGCTTACCGAAGCCGGCATCAGCCATGAGTGGTCGGCACAACAGATCAGCATCAAACCACAATCTTTTAAGGCCACAACACTGACAGTAGAGCCCGACTGGAGCGCCGCTTCTTACTGGTACAGCATCGCCGCGCTTGCATCTGAATCAGCCATTGAACTGCCTTATCTAAAAGAAAAAAGCCTGCAAGGAGACAGTCGCATCCGGGAGATTATGACCGCTTTTGGTCTACACACTAGCAATACGGCTAATGGTATCGCCCTGAGCAAAATCCCTGCTGCTTTCACTGATGAGGTACTGGATCTTAAAGACTGTCCTGATTTGGCGCAGACCGTTATCGTATGTGCGGCAGCCATGAAAAAGAATCTGGCGTTTACCGGACTGGAAACATTGAAAATCAAAGAGACTGACCGCATTAAAGCATTGCAGAATGAACTGGCCAAGATCGGTGTGACACTGACGGAAGATCATCTGGTGTACACGCTGAACTGCGACGGATTACATTTCCCGGAACGAGTAACCTTTGCAACCTATGAAGACCACAGGATGGCAATGGCCTTTGCACCACTTAGCCTCCTGATCAATGAAGTGGTTCTTGAAGAAATGGATGTGGTAGAAAAGTCGTACCCGGACTTCTGGAAAGATTTGCAAACTGCCGGGTTTACGGTAATAACGGCTTAATCCTACATCAGACATCCAGTATGGTATCTCATATAAAAGTAGGTACAAATAATACTAGTGTTGTCAATAGAGAATTATCATAGATAGTAATTATCAATTAGAAAATTAACGAACCAAAAATGGCAGGTAATACATTCGGACAATTATTTCGCATCAGCACTTTCGGCGAGTCACATGGTACGGCTATTGGCGTAATCCTGGATGGCTGCCCGGCGCAGCTACCCATAGATCTGGAATTCATCCAGTCGGAGTTAGACAAACGCAGACCGGGCCAGTCAAAGATCACCACCCAACGAAAGGAAAGTGATACAGTACAGATCCTTTCTGGGACTTTCGATGGAAAAAGTACAGGTACTCCTATTGCGATGCTGATTCCCAATGAAGATCAGCGCAGCAAGGATTACAGTCACAATACCGACGTTTATCGCCCATCGCATGCAGATTATACCTACGATGCTAAGTATGGTATTCGCGACCATCGGGGTGGTGGACGTTCGTCGGCCAGGGAGACAGCAGCGAGGGTTGCCGCTGGTGCTATTGCAAAGCTTTTGCTGAAACATTATGGCATCGAGATCTTTGCTCATGTATCCGCAGTAGGGAAAATCAATGCACCCAATCTTGAGCAGCTGCCTGTTGAAGAACTATTGACAACAAGAGAAGAGAACATTGTTCGCTGTGCAGATCCGGCAACAGCCAAACAGATGGTTGACTGTATCGATGCCATCCGCAAGGACGGCGATACCATCGGTGGCAAAGTCAGCTGCATCATCAGAAATTGCCCCGTGGGACTTGGTGAGCCTGTATTCGACAAACTCCATGCGGATCTTGGGAAAGCCATGCTCAGCATCAACGCGGTACACGGATTTGAATATGGATCTGGTTTTTCCGGCAGTGAAATGAGAGGTTCTGAGCATAACGACGTTTTCATCGCCGGAAGTAACACACCTAAAACACTCACTAACTTCTCCGGAGGCATTCAGGGAGGTATCAGCAACGGTATGGAGATCAACTTTACAGTAGCCTTCAAACCTGTGGCGACGATTATGCACAATCAGCAGACCATCAACGCGGCTGGCGAGGCTGCGGAAATCAAGGGTAAAGGACGTCACGATCCCTGTGTCGTTCCACGCGCCGTTGTAATCGTTGAAGCTATGGCGGCCTTGGTACTTGCTGATCATTTGCTAAGAAACAAAACTAGCAAACTGGATTAGATATGCTGCTTACACGGCAAAAAAGCCTGTATGTATATCGGACTCATAATCTTTCGAAGGAGAGATTTTACATGTCTTCATCACATACAGGCTTTTTTTTTGCAGGGATCAGAAATTTCAGTGTAGTTAGAAAATCGCCGGATATTTAGCAGCATTATGCTCGTGCATCATTTCATAAACTATTTCAATCACATCATCGACCGAAGGCTTGCTGAAGTAATCACCATCAGAACCGTAAGGCGGACGGTGTGCCTTAGCTGTTAACGTACGGGGCTGTCCGTCAAGACTATAATAGCCATTTTGCTCTTCCAGCACTTTCTGCAGGATATAGGCAGCACCGCCGCCCGGAACATCTTCATCTACAACCAGTAACTTATTCGTTTTTGAAAGCGATTGAGCACACAGGTGACCAGTATCAAAAGGCAATAGGGTCTGCGGATCAACAATCTCTACGGAGATTCCCATTTTCGCAAGTTCTTCCGCGGCTTCCTCAACAATTCTCAGCGTAGATCCGTAAGAAACGACAGTGATGTCAGCACCTTCACGTACAATTTCTGCTTTACCAAGAGGAACCGTAAACTCACCTACGTTTTCGGGAAGCTTTTCTTTCAGGCGATATCCATTCAGGCATTCAATCACCAACGCTGGTTCATCCGATCGGAACAGCGTATTGTACATCCCGGCAGCCTGGGTCATATTCCGGGGCACACAAACATGTAATCCTCTCAATGATCCGAGGATCATCGACATAGGTGATCCCGAGTGCCAGACCCCTTCCAAACGGTGTCCGCGGGTCCTCATGATTACCGGAGCTTTCTGTCCTGCTTTTGTGCGGTAAGAGAGGCTAGCAAGATCATCACTTAAGACATTAAGGCCGTACAACAGGTAATCCAGGTATTGGATCTCGGCAATCGGCCTCAGGCCACGCAGGGCAAGACCTATTCCCTGTCCGACGATGGTCATCTCACGGATGCCGGTATCACTGATTCTCAGTTCACCATATTTCGCCTGCAAGCCTGCAAAACCCTGGTTTACGTCGCCAATAGCGCCTAGATCTTCACCGAAGGCTACCAGTCTGGGGTCCCTTGCAAAGTTGGCATCAAAACAGGCATTTAGCAACTCACGGCCATCCACCATTTTGCTGCCTGCGTGGAATTCAGGATGAAGGACACCAACAAGCGACGGGCTTTCATTTCCATCAGTATGTAATTTGGAGTTGTATCGTTCCTGATTAAGTTCAGCCTGTGCCTGATACCAGTTGATCAGCGCATTTCGTTCTTCTGAAGGCTGATGTAAACTTAGACGCAGGGCTTTTCTGGCCGTCGACATCACCTCTTTACGCATGGCATCAGGCGTGTTCATCAACTGAGCAGCAAGTTTTGCCAGGTCAGGGTTTCTTTTAGCAATGGCATTGACCAATGCGGCCACCTGATCTTTCTCTTCCTTGATAGAAGCAAGAAACTCGTTCCATGCTTCTCTTTGTACCCCGCGTACATAAGCTTTGGCTTCATCTTCCAGTGCGCTGAGTTCTTCCTCAGCGATAATGGCCGACTCCAGCATCCATTTGCGCATTTGTACGATACAGTCATATTCTTTCTCCCAGTCCAGTCTTGACTTATCTTTATAACGCTCATGGGAACCTGAAGTGGAATGCCCCTGAGGTTGAGTAACCTCTGTTACGTGGATCATGACCGGTATGTGATGTTCCCTGCAGGTATCTACGGCGCTCTGGTAGGTTTCACATAAGCCAGGGTAATCCCAGCCTCTTACTTTATAAATTTCAAGTCCTTCTCCCTTTTCGTCTCTCTGGAAACCTTTCAGTACCTCAGAGATATCTTCTTTAGTCGTTTGATATTTTGCAGGTACAGAGATGCCATAAGCATCATCCCAGATGGAAATGGCCATAGGGATCTGCAGTACCCCCGCTGCATTGATGGCTTCAAAGAAAACACCTTCGGAGGTAGAGGCATTGCCTATCGTACCAAATGCCACTTCGCTCCCATTTACAGAGAAGTTTTTCAGGTAGTTCAGCTCCGGGTTTTGCTTATAAAGTTTGGAAGCATAGGCAAGTCCGACCAGGCGGGCCATCTGTCCGCCAGTAGTAGAAATATCAGAAGAACAATTTTTAATCTGCGTCAGGTCTTTCCAACTGCCGTCGTCATTAATGGTACGTGTGGCAAAGTGACAGTTCATCTGTCTGCCTCCGGAAGAAGGATCAGCTTCAATACTCGGATTGGCATAAAGCTGTGCAAAAAACTCCTTCATCGTGCAGATGCCCGTAGCAAACGCAAACGTCTGATCCCGGTAGTACCCCGCACGCCAGTCGCCATTTTTAAATGCTTTAGCCATGGCAATCTGCGGCACTTCTTTGCCGTCGCCAAAAATACCAAACTTGGCCTTGCCCGTCAAAACCTCTTTACGCCCCAATAAACTGGCCTGTCTACTTTCATAAGCAATCTTATAATCGTTAATGACAATGGTCTTGAAATCCTCAAAACTTAATTCTGAAGCATCAATGGGATTCGTAGTAGGTTTTGCATCCGGCATCATAAGCATAAAATTAGTTAGGCGTCAAAGATACATAAAAGTTAAAGTATGACTTATGGCTGAAAGGTAATTTATATGTTGGAATAGTTTTTGAATTAACAGTCAAGAACATTAAATTTGCTTAAAACACCATAATCATGAAAAAGCTACTGTTGTTATTTACATTGTTTTTAGGAGTAACTGTTGCTGCTAACGCTCAGTCAAAACCCGCTGAATTTAAATTTGCGAAAGAAAGCCACGACTTTGGTAAGATTCCTACAGGAAAACCGGCCACAGTGGAATTTTCGTTTACTAACATAGGCGATCAGCCTTTAATCATCACTAAGGTAGAGACTACCTGCGGATGTACTGTTCCTACTTATACACAAACACCCGTTAAAAAAGGTGATTCTGGTGTGATCAAGGTAACCTACAATCCTACAGGTGCTGCATTGCCATTCAGCAAAAGCATTACCATCACTTCAAATGCAAAAACCACTACAAAGGTATTGTATATTAAAGGTGAAACTGTAGCTGCAGCTTCGAAGTAAAAATTTAAACAGATATTTTTAATAAAGACCTCGTTAATTGACGAGGTTTTTTATTTTTGCGCCATGCCAAAAATCTCAGAAAAAGGGGTTCAAATGCCCGCTTCACCTATAAGAAAACTAACGCCCTTTGCTGATCAGGCAAAGAAGGACGGCAAAAAGGTATATCACCTCAACATCGGTCAACCTGATATTGCTACTCCTGAAGTGATGCTCGACGCGATAAAAAACATTGATTTCGATGTATGGGCATACACGCCATCTGAAGGAACATTAGCATACAGGACCAAACTGGCCTCCTATTATAATAAACTGGGATATGGCATCACTCCGGAAGACATTCTCGTAACTGTGGGTGGTTCTGAAGCCATTACCATCGCCATGCAGACCTGCGTTAATGAAGGTGATGAGATCATTATCCCGGAGCCTTTTTATGCCAATTATAACGGTTTTGCCTGCATGAGTAATGTAGTTGTAAAACCTATCTTATCTTATATAGAGACTGGCTTTGCGCTTCCACCAATTGCAGAGTTTGAAAAGCTGATTACTGAAAAGACTAAAGCAATCATCATTTGCAACCCGAATAATCCTACTGGTTATCTGTATTCAAGGGAAGAACTGGAAGCATTGAAAGCACTTTGCCTGAAATACGATTTGTTCCTGTTTTCGGATGAGGCATATCGCGAGTTCTGCTATGATGGCAAGGAGTTCATCTCTCCTATGCACCTGGATGGTATCGATGACCATGTGGTAGTGATGGATACCGTTTCCAAGAGATACAGTGCTTGTGGCGCACGTCTGGGCTGCCTGATCACCAAAAACAAGGAAGTGATCAAATCCGGATTGAAGTTTGCCCAGGCCAGGTTAAGTCCGGGTATGGTTGAACAAATTGCAGGTGCTGCAGCTGTAGATACTCCCGACAGCTATTTTGAAGCGGTAAATAAAGAATATACCCTCCGTAGGGACACGATCGTTAAAAGACTGAATGCAATTGAAGGTGTTTTTTGTCCTAATCCGGGTGGTGCTTTCTATGTGGTGGCAAAGTTCCCGATTGATAATGCAGATGCTTTCTGTCAATGGATCCTTGAAAGTTTTGAGCATGAGGGACAGACCGTGATGATGGCTCCTGCGACAGGATTCTACTCTTCGGCAGGCTCTGGCAGCAACGAGGTAAGGATGGCTTATGTGTTGAATACTGACGACATTAATAATGCCATGGACTGCCTGGAATTTGCGCTTCAGCAATATCCCGGCAGGACTTTAGCATAAAATTCGTATATTTGTAACCTGATGGTAGTCATGGATTAGTTAACCTGCACGCCATCAGCTATGTACTGGGGCCGTTTTGGATTTGACAGGGTGGAGGTACGTATGTTAGCATGCAGTGCGTTGTATGGAGAGCACTTAAAAGAGAACATTCAAACTATAATTGGCGAAAATAACTACGCCTTAGCTGCCTAATTTAGAATTAGCATAGCTTTTGTCCCTCTGACTGCTGCGATGTTAGGTTAGAACCAGGGGCATCGAAATAACAACGCTGGCAATTGTAAGGTACGGTACAGTTGTGAGATAAAGTACCTAAGGAAAAAGACAAGGTAGGTTTCCGGCCCGTCTGCTCCCGACAATAAAATGGAAAACAAGCATGTAGAAGGCATAATTTGCCACACAACTGGACAAGGGTTCGAACCCCTTCGGCTCCACTAAGACCTCTGAGATCATCTCAGAGGTCTTTTTATTGATATGTAATTTTATACATATACATTAGAATCAGTGTCATGTGTAGAAAACGGCAAGTCCTAAAAAGAATTGTAAAAATAGAATGGGGGTATTGACAATGTACATACTAATGCTTACCTTTAACGTTAGTAACGCATGAAGTTAATATGATACTTTCTTTCGGATCTAAAGACACAGAGAAAATATGGAATGGTATTAGGGTATCAAAGCTACCTATAGAAATACAAACTATAGGCAGGAGAAAGCTACGTATGATTAGTAACTCACAGAATATTCAAGATTTAACCATTCCACCATCTAATAAATTGGAGAAGAAAAAAGGTGATTTAAAGGATTACTATAGTATCCGCATAAACGACCAGTGGCGTATAATTTTCAAATGGTCGGACGGAAATGCGAGCGAAGTAGAAATTATTGATTATCATTAATAAATGTATTATGGAAAAGCTACCTAACATTCATCCGGGTGAAATTCTAAATGAAGAATTTTTGATCCCTTTAAATATTACTGCTTATCGTCTAGCGAAGGAAACCAATATCCCTCAAACTCGTATTTCAGAAATTATTAAAGGAAATAGAAGAGTAACGGCGGATACTGCTCTACGTTTAAGTATCTTCTTTGGCAATTCCGCAAGGTTCTGGCTAGGCTTGCAAGACGATTATGACATAGAAAATGAGCTAATTGATAAATCGGAGGAATTTGGAAATATAAAAGCATTTGCGATAGCCTCGTAAATCTTGTTTTAGCACGATTGATCGAAAATGAAAGAAGTTGGGTGGAATGGGTGGGAGAGTTTTATTAGTAAAATAATTTCACTTGGAAAGCCTGATCCAGGTACTATAAACCTCTTCCGTGGTCAATCATGTTTTAAACCTCTTTTGCCTGCAATAGCGAGATTAGATCCAACAGTTGACACGACTGATCTAGAAAGAAATATGTTAGGAGAATTAAGGATTCGTGGTGGCCGTTTCTTAGAACAAGATGCAATAAAAGACATCGACTTGTTAGCCATTGCACAACACCATGGAATGGCTACAAGATTATTAGACTGGTCAACTAATGCATTGGTAGCAACATGGTTCGCCTGTATAGGAAATGACAACAATGCGAATGGGCATTTTTATTTTTATAGGACTTATCAGGATTCCATTTTTAATCCGCAATTAGATTTGGATCCTCTCAGTTTAACCTCTACAAAAATTTTTCGTCCTAATTCTAATAATCCTAGGGTAATTGCTCAGCACGGGTGGTTTTCTGTTCATCACTATCGACCATCTATAAATCCGAATGGTACAATCTCAGGTAATTTTGTTGGTTTGGAAAGTGATATGCTTCATTTTTTAAGTATATATCATTTTGAAATCCCAAGTGATGAAAAACCCAAAATCTTAGAGAATTTGAATTACTTAGGTGTCAACTTTGAATATCTATTCCCTGATATAGATGGATTATGCAAGAATATTAATAAAAATAATGGATACTAAATTTATGGCTATTATTTTATTTAATGAAAAATTTAACGCCTGTTAATTTGCCAAAGTACGTGTTCAGCAAGAGCCCCCTTTCCTCTCAAAATTGATCAAATTTCAATTTCATCTTCAACCGCTTTCACCAAAACATTTTCCTCATTAACCGCCTTTACCAACATCAAAAGCCGTAAAAAGGGTTCGTTTAAGCCCTCCTCGGCTCCACAACAAAAAACCCTATACCGCTGATTAACAATTAAGTTAAATCTTTGAGATAGGGGTTCTTTTATCATTCGCCTTTTTTTTAAAACACTGATAATCAAGCAAATAATAGTTCGAATTCCCTCTCACATATGATCATCATTTCCACCAAAACCACGACCAGTTGATTATCAAATCAATATTCTGGATATTACGGTTCGAATGGTGCCAGCTATTTCGGTCTGTTAGTGCCAGCGATTACGGTTTAAATGATGCCACTTTGGTGGTTTAAATTTTCATCCATTTATCGGTTTTTACGGTTCAAACTGTGCCACTTTAAAAGATCAAGAAAGAATTACCTTATCGCTATTAAATACAGCGATATGGCCAACAAACTTGATCCGATGGACTTAAAACAAATACTCACATTACATCTGGAGGGTTACAGTAACCGTAAAATAGGTTCTGTTCTCGGTATTTCCCGTAACACTGTCAACACCTATATGCAACTATTTGCTGGTAGCGACTATTCATGTCAGGAGCTTCTGGGGTTTGATACGGTTGCCTTATCCGAACTGTTCTCATCACATACCACCCTGGACACCATTCGCCACAATGAGCTCATGCTTTATTTTGAGGGGGTCAACAAGGCCCGGAACCATCCCGGTTTTACCTTCCTGTATCATTATCAGCAATATGTTGAGCTGGCGGCAGAACCTTACAGTTATACGCAGTTCCTTGAGCATTTTCGCCGCAAGTATCCTAAAGAAAAAGGGTCAATGAAACTTCAGCACTTGGCTGGCGAAGAAATGTTCATAGACTTTGCCGGTAAAAAGCTGCAGATCATCGATAAGCAGACCGGGGAGATTGTTCCCGTGGAAGTATTTGTAGCCATACTTCCCTGCAGCCAGTACACTTATGTTCAGGCATGTATGAGCCAAAAACGCGAAGACATGCTATCATGTTGTGCTGATGCCTTACGTTTCTATGGCGGATCGCCTAAAGCGATTGTATCGGATAACCTTAAGTCCGCAGTTAACAGATCGAGTAAATACGAGGCCGATATCAACCGTAGCTTTAAAGACTTTGCCCGCCATTATAATTGTGTTATCAACCCCACCCGTAGTTACGCTCCCCAGGACAAGGCGCTGGTTGAGAATGCGGTGCATTTGGTCTACCAGCGTATTTATTATGCTCTACGGGAAATGACCTTCTTTTCTCTGGAAGATCTTAACAGGGAAATTGCTGTCTTATTGGAGTGTTACAACACGCTTTTGTTCAAACGAAAAGAATCCAGCCGTATTGAACTCTTCCAAAGTATTGAACGTCAGTATCTAAAAGAGCTACCACCCAGTACCTATGAAATGAAAGACTATAAAAGGGCCAAGGTGCAGAAGATGGGTTACGCATACTTTTCTCCTGACAAATGTTATTACAGTGTTCCCTACCGATATATTGGAAAGGAGACCATGATCCACTACACCAAGAGTCGTATTGAGATCTATTATAATCATGAGAGGATTGCCCTGCATCAGCGTAACCTGAATAAAGGTAGCTACATCACTAACACAGATCACTTGAGCAGCACACATAAGTTCTACTCGGATTGGAGCCCTGAGTTCTTCAGGAAAAAAGCGTTGCCACATGGTGAATATGTTTTGGCATGCATAGAAAAAGTACTGGCCTCGCAGGATTACCCGGAAATAAGCTATAAGCGCTCTTTGGGCATTATTCATTTGAACCGTTCCTATGGCTCTGAGCGGCTCAATAATGCCTGCAAAAGGGCTCTGGCAACAGATAGCTGCTCTTACCTGCGCATAAAGAACATCCTGAAAAATAATATGGACAGACTGCCCGCTATTGATGAGCAACCCGATACCATAAAACCACATATACCTTTTCATAACAACATACGCGGTGCTTCCGCTTACCAATAAAGACAATCAAAAATCACAACAATGAATAATCAGACAGTTGAAAAACTACGTAACATGCGCCTTGGGGCGATGGCTCAATTACACCAACAGTATGTAAAGGAAAACAGGTTTGAAGGCATCACATGCGATGAATACCTGGCACTACTGACCGACCATCAGTGGGAAGACCGCGAGAACAACAAAATTGATCGGTTGCTGAAACTGGCAAACTTTAGGCAGAACGCCAGTCTTGCCGATATAAACTATGCCAGTGAAAGAAATCTGGACAAGAACATGTTTGCACGACTTGGCACACTGGACTTTACAATGAGAAAGGAGAACATCATTATATGTGGCGCCTCCGGCACAGGCAAAAGCTATCTCTCACAGGCCCTTGGACATCAGGCATGTCTTACTGGAGTAAAAACACTCTATACAGTAACCGCCAGGCTGATCAAAAAGCTGAAATTGAGCAAAGTTGATGGAACCTACCTCAAGGAACTGGAAAAACTAACTAAAATGGATCTGCTCATACTGGATGACTTTGGACTGCAGGCTTTCGATAACCAGGACCGGGAAACACTGATGGATATTATAGACGACCGGCATGGTAAAAAATCAACTATCATATCCTCACAAATACCAGTCTCGGCATGGTACGAAATTATCGGTGGTGAAGGAACTATTGCAGATGCAATATTGGATCGGATTGTAAACTCCTCACACAGGATTGATCTGAAAGGTGAATCCCTCAGAAAAGGAATATTGAAAAAGGAATAATCCCAGCTTTTTTATATCATTGTATGATCTTTTAAGTGGCACGGTTTGACCGAAATCACTGGCACCATCACGCCGAAATACCCATATTCCTCATTTAACGGATCCTTGCCTTCATCAAGCTCCCTCAGAATCATATCTGTGATCATTTTTGCAATTAAATTCAATACAGCTTCGGTTTTCATTTTTTCGGCATCGCTGACAAGCTTGTCTATTTGATGCCTTGCTCAGTTGACACGATCGGGTCGGGATCTGCGGGCCTTGCTGGATCAAATATCGCTACGGCAACTTTTGAATCTGCACAACCATAATACAGAAACCATTTGTGTTCGAACCAAACCATCCCCTCAATGAATACCGTGCCGTTTGTGTACTGTCCGCTTTTCTCGAACGCTTCCATTGGCTTAAGAAAAGGTACCTCGAGCCGGTCCAATAGTTTAGTGGGATCTGTCTTATCAAATAACATTTGACCGGCGCAATAGGCACCACCATTGAAACGCCTGTCACCTCGCTCATCTGCATGGTTCCTTCCATTATAAAACAGAATAATGCCTTTATCCGTCAAAATGCTGGGTGGGCCGCACTCCGTCATATCGCTATCAAAAAAGCCTTTTCGGGGAGATGCAAGTATCAACAAGTCTCCTTTTGAATCAACCATAGGTGTCCAGTCAATCAGGTTAGTTGATGTTGCTGCGTATACATGCCGCTCACCCCAATACATATAGTATTTTCCATTTATTTTAGTGATGACTTGCTGGTCGTTTTTTACGGCGGTCAATATAGAAGCAGACTTTGTGGGCATATTCAGAAATTTACCGGCGTAGGCATCTTGAAAAATCGGACCATGTTTAGTCCAACGCATCAGATCTTTAGAAGTAGCAGCCCCCAATCTGGGTAACTTACGGTTCCATTGTGTATATAACATGACGTAGGTTCCATCCTCTGTTACAGCCACACGAGGATCTTCGCAGCCACCAGGCCACTCGTATTCTTTTTGATCATCGTTACCAGGATACAATATAGGCTTGGCTTTCCGGGTAAAATGAAAACCATCTTTACTGCTTGCGTAACCCAGACGGGAGGTACGCGTACTAATTTTCACTCCACTTTTATCTTCAGAGCGGTAAAGGACCACAATTTGATTGTGCCTGACAGCCGCGGCAGGATTAAAAGTATCATTGGCTGCCCAACGTGTTTTCAAACCGGTCATCGGGTCTACAAATATTGCGGATGAATCAGGCGAAATGACAGGATTCATTCCCTTTGGCCTGGCAAATCCGCCAAAAGCCCAACCAGGTAATACATTTCGATTCTGAGCAAAGGCATCAGCATTAATAACAATAAAAAAAAATAGCAAGAGCCGGTAAAAAGATTTATTTTTCATGTCTGTAGATTGGTAATTTGCACTTAATGTGATCCGTCTATTGTAGGTTCTCTACATTACTTTTTGCTAATTTTATACAGCTTGCCGCTATCGGTACCTGCGTAAAGATTACCGTCTTTACCAATAGCCATACATCGCCAGCGTTCCTGCCTGCTCTCCAGCAAGCGCTCCTCACCAACAACTCTATTGTTCCTGATGACCAAACGCGCAATATGAACACCACCCAGGCCACCAAGTAAAATATTGTTTTTCCACTCAGGGATGTTGCCCGTGTAAAAAATCATACAACCCGGCGAAATGCTGGGATCCCAATAATAAACAGGTTGTAAAGTACCCTCTTTCTGCTGAATGCCTTCGTAAACTTTCTCCCCACTATACTCAATGCCATAAGTGACCACAGGCCAACCATAGTTTCCACCGGCTTTGATCAGATTGAGCTCATCGCCGCCACGCGGACCAAACTCAGCCTCCCACAAATCTCCTGTAGCAGGATTGATCGCCAAACCGTCCGGGTTACGAAAGCCTAAGGCATATATCTCGGGCTTAGCATTTGCCTTTCCTATAAATGGATTACCGGCCGCTGGCCTGCCCGTTTTAGTAATCCGGATGATTTTGCCGGTTGTAGCGCTCAGATCCTGTGCCTTTTGACGAATGTTATCCGCACTGCGATCGCCCGAACTCACCAGTATATTACCTTTTTGATCAAATACAAGCCTTGAGCCGTACTGCCCGCCACCTTTATGGCGGGGAACGGCTTCAAATATTACGCTTACATGCTCTAGCCTGGTCTCATCGGCAGACAACTTACCTTTGGCAACAGCCAATGCAGCACCGTTTTCACCCGGCTGGGCGTAGGTCCAATAAACCATACGGTTAGTTTTAAAATTGGGGTCGATGTTCACATCCAGCAAACCACCCTGGCCCTGGAAATGTACTTTTGGAAAACCTGTGATCGTTTTCACAATAGTGCCTTGCGTTGTCAATATTTGCATACTGCCAGGCTTACTGCTGATCAGCAGACGTCCATCAGGTAATACGCAAATACCCCAGGGGCCCTTCAGCTTGTCATTGATCACCTCATCTTTATATGCAGTCCTGCTTTTTACACTGCTTATACGGGTCTGCCCTTTAAAAGCAGGTCCATAGTCTGTATTAGCCTTTCTGGTTTCCACAGAAGTGACGGCCTGAGCCATAACAAGATTCGTTAATGATGTTAGCGCAATGGCTAACATCAATGGTTTATAAAGTTTTATTAGCATGAAGTTCTATTGTTATTTTTACTTTTTTAAGCTATTGAGATATTTGATACTTTCAGGCACTTGCGTGAGGCACGAACTGCTTTCATCTTCGATGTAATAATGTTTCACGCCAGCTTTGCGCGCGGCTTTGATCACCGCGGGAATATCAATTTGGCCGGTGCCTAAAATCACATCGTTATCCTTTGGAGTGCTACCCGAAAGGCTGCCACGTGCCACACCTTTCTTTAAATCTTTCATGTGCAATGCTTTATAGCGATTACCATATCTGGCCAATAATTGAGCTGGATCCTGTCCAGGCAAAAATGCCCAGAGGATATCCAGTTCCATACTGACATATTTAGGATCGGTGTTTTTCAGTATGTAATCGTACAAAGTGCCATCCTGGTAAGGCTGGTACTCGAAACCGTGATTGTGATAAATGAAAGTCAGGCCATATTTGTCTTTCAGCAGCTTACCATACTTATTAAAATCGGCAACCGCCTGTTTGGCATGTTCTAAGGTAAAAGGACCTTTGTGGGGAATATTAGCCACCCTAACGTAGGCTGCTCCCAACGCTAAGGCCGCTTTTCCTAATTCATCTGTCTTATTTATCAGGTCTTCGTAACTTCCCCCGTATGATGAACATTTGAGCCCCCTTGCATCGCACATTTTGCGCAAGTCTTCAGCTGTTTGTTTAAACAAGCTCGAAAATTCGATATCGGTTATTCCGTTATCTTTTATCCTATCCAGGGTGCCGGGCACATCTTCGGCAAACTGGTTTCGATAGGTATAAGATACAATACCGGGAGCTTCCGGAAATAGTTTTTTTTGGGCTACAGCGGTACTGCTAACCACAGTAGTGAGTAAAACCAAGCTTAGCAAGGCCTTTTTTAAATGATGGATCATGTTTTGAAATACTTATTTTAACAGAATGTTAACTAAACTTTAGGTTCCCATCCCGGCTCATAGCTACGTTGCCATAGCTTTTGTGCCTGGGGATCATTGAGAATATGGCCGTTCTTCGGGTCGAGATGGAGTTCCCGTCCTACACGCCAGGCTATATTGCTCAGCTGCATACCGATAATGCTTTTATGCCCGGTCTCCACATCGCAATTTGGTTTGCGGTTATTGCGTATCGCATCCAGGAAGTCCGCTACGTGCATGCTATCCAAACTCAGGCTCACGCTAGCCGTATTACGCCCCTGTACGGCTTCTTCTTTGGTTTTCGGGCCCACGTCTTTTATGAGTTTGCCTTTCAGGTCAAAGACTTTATAGGCATCAGTGCCGGTGCTTAGGCTTCCATTCTCGCCATAGAAAATAATCCCGCGCTCATCACCCTCGATTTTTCGCCCATTGGCACTGCTGCTTTCCCACATAATCATTTTCTTATCCGGATATTCCAGCGTCACCACCTGCGTATCAGGCGTTTCCCAATCGTCCTTATACGCATAGCGCCCGCCTGAGGAAGTTACTTTTACGGGATAATCAACACCTAATCCCCAACGGGCGATGTCCACCTCGTGCGTACCATTGTTCAGCGCCTCACCTGTTCCCCAATGCCAAAACCAGTGCCAGTTGTAATGGATCAAACCATCCTGGTAAGCAAGTCTTGGCGCGGGGCCCTGCCATAGAGCGTAATTTAAAGCGGTGGGCGCAATACCAGGTTTCAGGAAAGTAGGCTTACGATCGTTGGTGTACCAGGTTTTTGCATAATACACCCGGCCAATAATTCCTGCGTGTAATTGTTGTATGCCCTCGGTCAGTATCGGGGCCGAACGGCGCTGCGCACCCATTTGCACCACCCGGTTATGTTTTCTTGCCGCAGCAATTGCCAATTCTCCCTCGTGCGGGTTATGACTTAATGGCTTCTCTACGTAGACATGCTTTCCTGACTGGCAGCCCATAATGGTAAGCGGTGTGTGCCAATGGTCGGGGGTAGCGATGTAGATGGCGTCAATATTTTTATCCTGCATCACCTTGCGACAGTCACCCTCGGTTTTGGGGACATTAATTTGATGATTATCGGCTACAGCTTTTAGCGCTTTGGCAAAAACCCTCGTATCCACATCGCAAAGTGTAAGTATCTCTGCATTCTTTTGCCGCGCAAAAGTAGCTGCCATGCTAGTGCCGCGGCCATTTAAACCTATAATGGCTACCTGGATGCGTTCGTTAGCGCCAATAATATTGCGATAGCTTTTCGCACTCATGCCAAAAAGGCTGTTAGTGGCCAAAACTCCAGCCGATGCGACAGCTATTTTTTTAATAAAATCTCTTCGTTTCTCCATAACATATATGATTGGGGTAATGATTATGGTAACAGTCATAACGGCTGATAAAACCGGATAGCTGATACCGATGATAAATATTTGTTGAATGGCATTAACTTAGCCATGCACTGTTCCATGCATGGCTAGTCAAAAATTAAAATCCTGTATTTTGCGGATATTTATCGCCTGTAATGATTCTGTCTATCTGACTTTGCGGTATAGGTCTCAAAACATGCTTGTCCTGAATGTTTGGTGCGGCATCTGGGTTATAAAGCTTGACGCGCTCGACAAGCTTATTCGCGCTTACCAGATCCAACCAGCGAGTTTGCTCTCCGCACAACTCACGAGCCCGCTCATCCAGGATGTAGTCCAGCGTAATCTGTGCAGGTGTAACATTCATTGCTACAGTATTACCTGTTGGGTAAGCCGCGCGCGCCCTTACCACATTGATATATTTTGCGGCATTCGTATTGTCCCCCAGATTGATTGCCGCTTCAGCAGCCAGCAGATAGGTTTCTGCCAAACGATACACGATAATCGGTCTAACCGAAGGATCGTTAATTCCAGCCCGTTTTGTATCCTGATATTTGGTCATTGTTGGATATAATTGTAAGGTGTAATTACGCGGAGGAACCAGTAAGTAACGACTTGCACTAACCTTGGCGTTGGTCACATCAAACCCAGGCATATAAATAGCCGTATCACCCAAGGCGTATTTAGGAACTCCATTAACCTTCGGGATTTTATCAGCCGAGTTAGACAGCCATACCGACTGAAAGGTTTTATAGTATCTCGTGTCATTTGTTTTATCCGCAAAGCAAACATTTGAAAGCCAGCTGGTCAATTGAACGCGGCCATATGGACGACCGTAAGCCATAGAGCGAACCAGGCCCGGAAAATTTTCATAACCCATAACGTAATGAAAATTTAATTCATTGCTGATACCATTATAAGTCAGGTTCGAGGTATGCTGAACGCTCCAGAGGACCTCCCGGCTGGCCTCGTTGCCTTCTGCAAAAACAGAACCGAAATCTGGCAACAAACCAAGGTTTAAAGTCGCTAAGTTATCGATTAACCCTCTTGCCGTGTTGTAAGCGTTCTGAAAATCGTCTGGTTGTTTAGCAGATGAATAGGCTCTAGTCAAATAAACTTTTGCCAACAGATGCGATGCCGCAGCAGCGGTTGCCTTACCTGGCAATACCCCGTTCAGGGTCGGGCTTGACGGAAGGGAAGCAATTGCCTCCTTCAGATCTTGCACAATAAAACTATAGATGTCCGCAATTGGCGCTCTGTCTGCACTGGTGCTGGGTTCGCTGATGAAATTTTTGTTCAGGGTTACAGGACCGAAAAACCGAACCAGCAAAAAGTAGTAGTTAGCACGGAGAAATTTGGCTTCAGCTACTTTCTGTTTAACGGTGTTGGCATCAAGTCCAGTTACCGTTGCACCATTGTCAATGATGCCATTGCAGGTATTGATGAAAGTATAGCATGGATTCCAGACACCAGATAAAAATCCACTGCTGGCATCATAACTGCTGGAATAAACGTTAAAGTTGGAGTTCCCGCCCCCTCCGGATTTAAATTCATCTGTTCCGGGCACGGTCATGGTCATCAGGTTTTCCGATCCCCATAAATTACGGTTTCCAGCATACGCAGCATCAAGCCCAGACTGGAAGCCTTGTGCGGTTTTAAAATATTCTGGCGTAAGTGAAGATTTTGGATCTTCAATCAGTTGCTTATTGCAACCTGAAGTGATGAAAGCTACGGACGTGATCGCTAAAATGCGATATAAAAATGTGCTCATGTGTACGAATCAATTAAAATGAAACATTCAAACCAAACAATAGAGATTTAACCGGGGGCGTATCAACTCCAAGCGTACCGGCCGATTCAGGATCAGCTCCACTAAACTGCTTGTGCAGTGGAGAAAACAAGATGATCGCATCGTTCAATGAGGCATGCACCCGTAAATTTTTCAGCTTGATCTTCGATGCAATTAGAGCGGGGAACGTATATCCCAGGCTGATCGTCCTGATTTTAAGATAGGACGCATTATAATAACCCAGTAAATCCCCATAAGCAGGTGATCCGACATTAAAATTAGGTTTCGGATATTTATTTGCGCGGTTCGTTGGCGTCCAGTAATCGACATTTAAGTTGTTGGCCTTCCCGTTAAGCGCGTTGACATTGCTTCCGGGCTGTAGCCAGGTGGCGATTTGCGTTCCTCCAACGCGGTAAGATCCGACAACAGCCAGATCAACACCCCGGTAACTGAACCGATTGGTGAAACCGCCAAAAAAATCAGGTTGCCGGGTCCCCAAAATGGTGCGGTCCTTGGAATTGATGACACCGTCTCCGTTTAAGTCCGCTACCCTGATGGTACCAATTACAGAGGCAGCTCCGGTAAGGGTCAGATTAAGACGCTTAGCTTCGGCGGAATCTATTGGTGTATTCTGCCAGATGCCTACCCGCTGGTAATTATAGAGCGAACTTATCGGGGATCCGACAAATCTGTTATTGCCGACATCTTCGGTCACACCATTTTGCAATGCCGTAATCTTGTTGCGGTTAAAAGTCATATTGAAATTGGTCGTCCAGGCAAAATCTTTCCTCGACCCGGCTTTGATATTGACCGAATTGATGGTTATTTCTAAACCTCTATTTTCCGTCTTGCCTACGTTGGCCAGGAATTGCGAGGTATAGCCGGTGGTGATCGGAAGATTTTGAGGAAGTATTAAATCGCTGGTTTTTTGCTGATAAACATCCACTGTACCAGTTATCCGCTCCTTGAACAAACCGAAATCCATACCGATATTCAATGATGCCGTGTACTCCCAACCGAGCTTAGGATTGGGTACATTATTGGGATAGGTGCCTGTTACATTAGTTGTTCCGTAGTTGTAATTAATGATACCAAGGCCGCCCAGCGTCTGATAAGGACTAACCGCTGCATTACCTACTGTACCATAACCAACACGCAGTTTCAAGCTGGACACCGCATTGATACTTTTCATAAAACCTTCTTCGGTGATATTCCAGCCAACTGCTGCCGAAGGGAATAAATGATATTTATTTCCTGGAGCCAGCGTGGATGAGCCGTCAGATCGCATCGTCAGCGTGAGCAGGTACTTACTCTTAAAGTCATAGTTGATGCGGCCCATAAAAGAAACAATGGAGAATTTGGAATATCCGCCTGTTCCCTTAAAATTAGAACCCAGTTCCGGGTTGTAATATTGTACATCATCAGCCAGGATATTATTATAGGTCAATGTCGTACTGTACTTATTATCCTGCTGATAACTGAAAAGCCCCGTTCCTGTAAAATGATGGTTCCGGGCAAATGTATTTTCGTAAACAAGAAGGTTTTCCAGGGTAAAATTCCGATAATCATAATTGCTGTTTCTGGCTGTGGAGGGGCCGCTTAAATTTTGAAAGGTGGTACTGCCAAAGAAGTCCCCGTAAGTCTCAGGAGTCAGTTCCACCCCACCATTGAATCTATATTTAAGATGAGGGCTGAATTGTGCCTCACCATAAACGGTTGTGAAAGTGTTGTAACGGGTTCTGTTCTGAACTACGGCGCCAGGAACAAGATTGGCAAGCGGATTATAAATCAGGGAGCCACCACCTGGAAATGGGATCAAATTACCTGCCGCATCATAGGGAACGGTCAGGGGGCTGGATTGCAAAGCTTGAGCTACCGGGTTTATCCCCTCCCCATTGGTCCTGCTCACTGAATTGATTGAGCTGATCCCCACTTTAAAAATTTTTCCCAATTGCTGATCGACACTCACCTTGAAACTGAAGCGCTGAAAAGAAAGTCCTGGAAAAACGCCGGTTTCACCAAAATAACCTGCCGAAATCGCATACTTTGTTTGCTCGCTACCGCCCGACAAACCCAACTGATGATTAGTCCGGAAGCCATTTTTAAAGATCTGTTTTTGCCAGTTGGTATTAGTTCCGTTCTGTAAGCCGGCAAGCTCCGCTGGCAAAAAAGTGATGCCATCGGTGTAGAACCTTGGATCATCTATGCCATTATAAGGATTGGGCGCGTTAATTACATTCGGGTTGTTCGCATGATAGCTCCCCCATTTTTTATAAACCTGATAGGCATCAGGTTCCATCACATCGTAATACCCCAGGGGCTTCATCACGCCGGCGTAGTTGCTATAAGTTATAACAGGCGCACCGGTTTTGCCGCGTCTGGTAGAAATGAGTATCACACCATTCGCCCCCCTTGAGCCATAAATTGCAGTCGCTGATGCATCCTTCAATATCTGAACAGACACTACATCATCCTGGTTCAGGTCGTTGATATAAGTTCCGTTAAAAGGAATCCCGTCCACAACGTACAGGACATCATTGGTTGCCCCTAATGAACGTTGCCCGCGAACTGAGATAGATGGTGTCGATCCTGGATGGCTATTGCCGCCGCTTTTTTGAATATCCAGGCCTGGTGCCTGACTTTGAAGTGCACTAACCAGGTTGGCAACAGGCACGCTCTTCAAAGCCTCCTCATTTACCGAGGCAATTGAGCCCGTCACATCGGCCTTTTTCTGGGAGCCATACCCCACGACGACCACGTCATTCATTGTAGATACCTTTTCTTTCAAAGTGACATCTATCTGAGTTCGGTTATTAACTGCAACCTCCAAAGTCTCATAGCCTATGGCCGAGAAAACGAGGGTTTGGCTGCCATCCGGTAACTTTATCGTAAACTTACCGTTGGAATCGCTATTGGTACCTAATGCAGTCCCCTTGATCCTGATGGTAATTTGGGGGAGCGTTCCGCCTTGATCATCCCTAATGACTCCTGTTACTACAACATCGGCGAAGTCCTTATTGATTAAGGGAGGTTTCCTTTTGATCACAACGGTCTTCTCATATAGGGTATAACTGAGCGGTT
>NZ_ABCM01000004.1 GCF_000170795.1 Pedobacter sp. BAL39 | reverse complement strand
TGGCGCACCTTTGGTATTACCTTATACTGGAGCTGGTAAGAACTGGACTTTACTGAAACGTGTGGTAAGATCTGGAGATGGCATCCAGCCATATAAGGTGCTGCTCGATGAAACTCCGGCCAACATCAGGTATATTAGGTTGCGCATCACGAAGGTTGCCAGCGGAAGCAATTCAGACAGCAATATCAGCGAGGTTACCTTCTGGCGCAAATAGTTGCTGCATTAAACCATGTAAACTTTTAACACACAATAAAACGTTAACAACAAAATCAATGACAACAAAAAAACTAAGCTATTTATTCATGACTGCCCTGGCCTTGTGCTCGGGCAGCCTGATGAATTCAGGTGCGGCTTTTGCCCAGACAGCAAAAACTACCCAGGCCCCTCTTCCACAGCTCCAGCAGGAGTTTGTAGACCTGGGCTTCGGCATGTTTATCCATTACAACATTCCTACCTATATGGATGACGATTGGGCGGATCCGGATGCGTTGCCCGCTATCTTTAACCCTAAGAAATTGAACACCGACCAATGGGCCAGGGCGGCGAAGTCGGCCAACATGACCTACGGTTGCCTAACCACCAAACATCACAGTGGCTTTGCCATCTGGGACACTAAAACTACGCCTTACAATGTAATGAACAGTCCCCTGAAAAAAGACGTGGTCAGGGAATATGTAAACTCCTTCCGCAAAGAAGGCTTAAAGGTGATGTTGTATTATTCTATCCTGGATACCCACCACAAGCTACGCGTAGGGCAGATCACACCAAGCCACATCCAGATGGTAAAAGACCAGCTGACGGAGCTGCTGACCAACTATGGTGAGATCTCCGCACTCATCATCGACGGATGGGATGCACCATGGTCCAGAATCTCTTATGATGATGTTCCTTTTGAGGAGGTTTATAACCTCATCAAATCCATACAGCCGAACTGCCTGGTGATGGACCTCAACGCTGCCAAATATCCTTCTGAAGCATTGTTCTATACGGATATCAAATCTTACGAACAAGGCGCAGGTCAGCACATCGGTAAGGAAACCAATAAGCTACCTGCACTCTCCTGTCTTCCAATCAACCAGAACTGGTTCTGGAAAACATCATTTCCTTCCACCCCTGTGAAATCTCCTGAGCAACTCGTAAATGAAAACATCTTGCCGATGAGCAAGGCTTATTGCAATTTCATTCTCAATGTGGCCCCGAATCGTGATGGGCTGATTGACGATAACGCCGTTGCCGCCCTGAAAGAAATAGGTAAACTATATAAGGGGCCTTCCGGCTCGCCAAAACTGCCGGCCAATGACGGGCCGATCATTTCTTCCAACCTGGCCAAGAAGGCTGCGGCCACCTCCAGTTGGAGCAATGACATGTCATTGATGGATTTTGCTTTTGATGATAGCTTCCGCACAGAATGGTTGTCGCATCCATCGGTGAAAAATCCATGGATCGCTGTGGACCTTGGTAATGAAACGGCCATCAACATGGTGGTCATTACCGAAAATAAAGCCAATGTATCCGACTATACCCTGGAGTATTTCGCCAACAACAAATGGCATTCTCTGCAGGAAGGCAAAAATGCATCGAGAATTAAGGTACACCGCTTTGACAGGATCTGGGCACAACAGGTGAGGATCAAATTCAATACCTTTAAAAACCCACCCGCAATTGCTGAAATCGGGGTTTTTAACGAAAGACGCTAACCATTGCCATCCCGCTGCCACTGGGCACGGTATTGCTCAGGAGAGATGTCCATCAGTTTTTTAAAGATCCGCGAAAAGTAAAAGGCATCTTCATAGCCAACGGCCTTCGCCACATCTTTAATCTTAACCACCGGGTTGTAGAGCAGCTGACATGCTTTTTGAACCTTCAACTGAATAAAATAGTCTATCGGCGACATGCCGGTAGACTTTTTAAAGATGCTTGAAAAATGGGAGGTCGACAGCTGGTAACGTTGCGCCAGGACTTCTACTGTAAGTTTCTCCGAAAACTTGCTCCTCATAAACACAATCGTCTCCGTGACTACATCCTGCATGCGCTCTACATCATTCTCCAGGTGGTTCTCAGGATAATAAAATAAAGCCTGGAAATAATAAAGGCATAAATTTGCATTCCGCAGGTTGTTGAGGCTGTAGCCCATCTCCAGGCTTTGATATATTTCCGTCCAGGTCTTAATGATCTTCTCATTAAAAGCTACGGGCTTCGGACCATCATATGCCGTAATGCCTATGGAGTTGTTGTATTTCTTCATATTGCCGCCGCTGAAGTGCACCCAGTAAATCGTCCATGGTTCTTCAATATCGGCTCCATAAATGATATGGAGGTCATTTGCGGGAATGTGTATAAACTGGCCCGGGCCAACTTCGTACTTTTTCTGCTCAATGATGTACCAGCCCCGGCCGCTGACGCAATAGATCAGGATGTTGTCGATACACCCAAGTACGCGCTCACGGTAATGATAGGAGGCTTTCGGGAAGTATCCGATCTGTGTGATGAAACACTGGCTGGTCATCGGATCGTTCAACTGTACCCTGTAAAAGGAATTGGGGAGGCTGATCAGCTTCTGACCCTCGAAACCATCTCTTCGCTTGTGTGTTTCTGTATTCATAAACAGCTCTTCTTTCCAATGCGCTTCATTGAGTTAAAATTAGCTAAAAATAACAGAATAATCCATCATTATCATGGAATAAGCTATTTTTAGCGGTCTCATATCCGTTAATTTCGTATGGATAGGGAACATCATTGTTCTCAAAAAAGTTCAGGTGACTGAATCATGATGGGCTGATCAATAAAAACAAAAGATATACTAATGAAAAATAAACTATTCCTTCTTTTTATAACTGCGATGATGCTGGCCTGTGCCGACAAAACCCCCACCGATCCTTCGGTGAAACGTTTTGCTTCAGTAACGGGACTGAAACCTGATAGGATGGCTTATTACAAGGAGCTGCATGCCCATGCCTGGCCGGCGGTGCTCGACAAAATAAAGGAATGCCACATCCGGAATTATTCCATCTACCTGAAAGAAATCAATGGACAGCCCTATTTGTTCAGCTACTTTGAATATACAGGGACCGACCTGGACGGTGATATGAAGAAAATGGCTGCAGATACTACTACCCAACGCTGGTGGAGGGAAACAGATCCTTGTCAGCAGCCGCTGCCTGATGCAGCTGCTAAAGGTAAGATCTGGAGCGACATGGAAGAGGTTTTTCATACCCCGTAAAAAATATTTCATAAACCCTTGGTAAAAGGGAGATGTTTCCTGCACTTGTTGGTATAAATCAATACACAACATCCTGAATGAAATATTTATCCTATACCATTGAAGATTTTCTGACCGATGACACCTTCATCAACTACTGTAAGGGCGCACCGGCCGGTGATGTTCAGTTCTGGAATGAGTTGAAGACACAACATCCTGAACTGGCTACCAATATGGGGCAGGCTGAGCAACTGTTTGTCCTGCTCTCTCTAGGTGTAGACCCCCAGATGAAAGTCCGGGAGCTACAGAAACTACAGGCTGTCATCGAGCAGCAGGAAGATAATAACCATCAATATCCTCGCGCTGTGGAAACAGTAGCAGCTCCTCGCCGTATGTTCAGCAAGCTGAGAGTTGCCTGGTTCTCTTCGGCAGCGGCAGTACTCCTTTGCATCGGTACCTATGCCATCCTCCAGCGCAACAATGGCTCAACATCACCTATTCCTTTAGCTAACATCAAGAACAATAATGGAATTTATAAAACGGGAGTAGATGAGCGCCGTACAGTGACCCTTGCTGATGGAACGTCCGTTGTCATGAATGCGCTCAGTACGTTAGAGGTTGATGAACACTACAATCAGCAAAACAGGGTACTTTGGTTGAACGGTGAAGCTTACTTTCAGGTCGCAAAAAACAAAGAAAAACCTTTTATCGTAGTGTCAGGAAAGACAACCACCACCGCCCTGGGGACTGCTTTCAAGGTTAATAATTACGGTAATAACGGTCAGGTATCCGTGATGCTCGGCACGGGCAAGGTCAGCATTGGCCGTGTAAGCGGATCTGAAGTTGCCGAGGCCCTGCAGCTGCTACCGGGAGAGATGGTGCAAGTGTCCGGAAATCAGGACCAGTATGCACGTTCTACCTTTGATGTTTCAGAAATCGACAACTGGACAAAACGTAAGATCAGCTTCGCCGTGGCATCCCTCGCCACGATCAAAGCTGTGCTGAAGCAGACTTATGGGGTGGAAATCAGTAGTATCAATCAGCCAAAAAAACCGATTGCCTTTACCGGCGACTTTGAAAATGAGAGCCTCACGGAAGTATTAACGGCCATTGGGTTTTCCAACCATTTTACCTATACCATAGACCAGGATCAGGTGGTGCTCCGCTTTGACCAATAGCATACCGCGGCATTCAGCGCCACCGGCCCCATATGCACTTATTCATAAACCTTTAAAACCTTATTAGTACTACAGAAAAGACAGAAAAACACCAACAGAACAAGCTAACCGAATACAAAACCAACCACCTAAACCAAACAAATATGAAAAGAAACTTACCTGCGTATTATTTCTTCTACGGATTGATATTCAGAGCCTCCTTGTGCCTGATGCTGATCCTGACCGCATCGGTATATGCACAATCCAAGGAGCGCGACAGAGTGTATTCTTTCAACTGGAAAAACACCACCATCCTGAATGCCTTCAAGGAGATCGAGAAAGAAGCAAAAGTGCATTTCTCTTATAACCCTTTAGACCTAAACGTGGGCATGCGGATTGACCTGAAGGTAGAAAAGCTGAAAATCCATGAGGTGCTGGATGCCATCTCCAAAAAGATCCACATCAAATACCAGATCAATGGTCAAACGATTATGATCCAGTCTTATACTCCGGAGGTTAAACCGGCAGGAAGACTGGCTTTTACGCTCTCGGGTAAGGTGACGGATGTCAACAATGCAGCCATCCCCGGGGTGACGGTAACCAACGCGACAACGAGTGTTACCGTGAGCACCAACAGCCAGGGTGTATTCTCCATTAAGGCGGAAAAGGGAGACCTCATTCGTTTCAGGATGCTGGGCTTTCAGCAGAGCTCCATTGTGGCCAATGAACAGCAGAGTACGGTATCCGTCGTGCTGAAAGAAGAAGTTCAGGAGCTGAAGGAAGCAGTGGTGACTGCCCTGGGTATTAAAAGGGAGCAAAAATCACTGGGTTATTCGGTGTCTGAGGTAGATGGTAAAGACCTTAAAAAAGCCCGTGAGATCAATGTGATCAATTCATTGGCCGGAAAGGTTCCGGGGTTGATCATCACGGGTACAGCAGGGGGACCTGCAGGATCTTCCAGGGTCATCATCCGCGGAAGTACCAGCGTAACGGGTAATAACCAACCATTATATGTGGTAGACGGCGTGCCTATTGATAACTCCAATTACGGTGGTACGGGCTCAGGTCAATATGCTTCGGGGATGGATTTTGGTGATGCCATCTCGGCCATCAACCCCGATGATGTAGAAAAGATCAGTGTGCTGAAAGGCGCTTCTGCCTCCGCATTGTATGGTGCCAGGGCTGCCAATGGGGTCATCCTCATCACTACAAAAAAAGGAACAGGCAATAAAGACCTCGGTATAGAGTTCAACAGCACTTCCTCCATTGAAAGCCAGCTGACCAGTTACGACGGTTACCAGTCTTTGTATGGGCAGGGTACCAAACAGCTGCTGAATACGCAGGCCATTCAGGATTACAACACGCTGAACCAAAGCTTTGGTGCGCGTATCGATCCGGACCTGACCGTCATCACGGGAACAGGTAAGCGGGTGCCTTATGCTTTTGTGCCGAACAACATTGATGGTTTTTTCAGAACAGGTAACACCTTCACGAATACCCTATCTTTTACCAACTCCACAGAAAATTCATCTTTCCGGTTTTCGGCATCCAACCTGAACAATAAGGACATCATTCCTGCAAGCGGCATGAACAGAAACTCCTTCACCTTCAATGGCAGCTCCAAGTTCGGGCCCCGCATAACTCTGGAGGCACGGGCATTTTATATGCACGAAAATGTAG
This sequence comes from Pedobacter sp. BAL39, assembly GCF_000170795.1. Taxonomy (GTDB): domain Bacteria; phylum Bacteroidota; class Bacteroidia; order Sphingobacteriales; family Sphingobacteriaceae; genus Pedobacter. Next base: position 392,160 of record NZ_ABCM01000004.1, on the reverse strand, counting down.
ACAACAGGCCATCACTGGCAGATGATCCCGCCAATATCGGGAATAGCTTCCTTTCGCTGGCCAATACTGTAGATCAGAAGCGTTTTGCCACAGAGTATAAAAATGCGGATGGTACATATCTCGATTGGAACAATGGCAACCAATATCGGCTGAATCCTTATTGGGTGATCAATGAAATGAAAAACGAGACGACAAAAAATCGTCTATTATCCTCCTTACAGGCCAACTATAAAATCCTGGATTGGCTGAACCTGCAGGGGCGTCTGTCGAACGACCGTACCCAGCTTGAATTCGATAAGTTTAGTCCACGCACCACGCCAGGAGCCCTGACCGGTACACTTGATCAAATCAGAAGGACTTACAATACGCTGGAGGCAGATGCACTCCTGACGGCCGAAAAGCAGGTTACCCCCTCGCTAAACCTATCCGCCAGGATAGGAAGTAGTATCACACGCATCAAATCAGACGGTTACCTGATGCAGTTTACCAACCAGACGGTACTCGATGCGATCACACCAACCAGTTATACCTCTCAGTCTGTCCAGGCAACACCTTATGCAAAAAGCTTTAACTCCGTTTATGGGATACTTGCAGCAGGGTATAAGGGATACTTATATGTTGATGCGACATTGCGTCAGGATGTTTTCTCTACGTTGCTGCCGGGTAACAACAGTAAGTTATACCCATCTTTAAGTGGTAGTTTTGTGTTTACGGATGCCTTTAAGATGGATCAGAAGATCCTTTCCTTTGGTAAGTTCAGGGCGTCCATTGCACAGGTGGCTTCTGATACCGACCCTTACCTGATCAACAGTTATTATGCAACTTCGCCTTTACCCTTCAAGGGGCTTTCCTTTGGCGGGTTATCTACCCTGACTCAACCAAGCACAGACCTGAAGCCGACGACCACCCGCTCTTATGAGTTTGGTACAGAGCTGAAGTTCTTTAAGGAACGCATCGGTCTGGATGTGACCTATTACAACTCGAAATCCAAGGATCAGCTGAACATTGTGCCAACAGCAATTTCCTCCGGATATAAAAACCAGATCCTCAATGCTGGTGTGATTACCAATGAAGGGATTGAGGTGGCCATCCTGACCAAACCGGTAGTCTCTAAGGATTTCAGCTGGGACCTCAACATCAGCTTCGCCAGAAACGTCAATAAGGTAGAATCGCTGGCGGAGGGAACACCGTTCCTCACGCTTTCTGATGCCCGCTGGATGGGTGTGTCTGTAGTGGCCCAGCCGGGACAAACGTATGGATCGATTCTCGCTTTCGACTACCAGCGTGATCCTCAAGGGAATATTATCCTGAGCCCTATAGACCTACAGCCGGTCCTGAGTCCCACCAGACAGATTGTCGGGAAGGGGATCTTCGACTGGACCGGAGGTCTGAGCAGTACCTTCAGGTACAAAAACTTCAGCCTGGGTACCATCTTTGATGTGAAGTATGGAGCCGACCTGCTGTCGCTCACCAATTATTTTGCTGCAGGAACGGGAAGTCTGAAGACGACACTTGAAGGACGTGCTGAATGGATCCAGTCGGAGGAAGAACGTCTTGCCGCAGGGCAGACCATCCAGCAATGGACCGCTGCCGGCAGAGTTCGCGGATTGGTGCCAAAAGGTGTGGTCCAGACCGGGACAAATCCTGACGGGAGTCCTGTGTATACGCAGAATACAACAGCGGTTGACCCTTCGGTATATTGGGGTGCTATCCTTGATGTGTCCAATTCTGTCGCACAACCGTACATCTATGATGCTTCTTACGTGAAAATGAGAGAAATCACCCTGAGTTACCGCATTCCGACATCGCTGACCAGCAAATGGGGTGTGAAAGATGTTCAGGTGGCTGTTGTTAGTCGTAATCCATTCATCATCTGGAAAAATGTACCCAATGTTGACCCGGACTCCAACTATAACAATGGAAATGGTCAGGGTGTAGAATATGGCTCTCTGCCTGGCAGACGTAGTTTTGGTTTCAACTTAAACTTCAGATTCTAATGGAACCGATAATCACAACCTTCAGAACTTTTAAAAAAAATAATGTGATGAGAAAGATCGTAAAGTCCACTCTTTTATTTCTTCTCGTAGCGGCCGTTGGCAGCTCCTGTAAGAAGTTCGGAGATACCAATATTGACCCTTCAAGGTCATCCAATCTCGATCCGTCTGTACAGCTGACGCTCGTGCAGCTCCGCTTTTCCGGAGACCTAAATGTGAATGAACGTACCTCTTTTATGATGACCATGCCTTTGGTACAGCATATTGGTGGCTCCTACAGCAACCGCTGGGGAGGGATCTACTTCAATAATCCTAATGTGATGGGGGTGCTGTGGGAAGACTCTTACGCAAACGACCTGGTCAACATCATTGATGCTGTAAAAAGAACCACAGATGTGCCTGAAAAAGCGAACATCAATGCGGTATGCCGCATCATGAAGGTCTATACCTTTGCAAGGATGACCGACCTGTATGGCGACATCCCTTACAGCCAGGCAGGCATGGGCGTGAAACCCGCCTTTGATACACAGGAAGCCATTTACAACAGCTTTTTCACAGAGCTGAGTGCCGCAAGGGCACAGCTCGATGCTGCTAAGGATGCCGTGAATGGTGACGTTTTCTATAACGGTGTTATTGACGACTGGAAGCGCTTTGCAAGTTCTCTGCACCTGCGACTGGCTATGCGACTGGTAAAAAGAGATCCCGCAAAGGCACAGGCAGAAGCGCAGATTGCCTATAATGAAGGTGTTTTCACGGCCAATAACCAACTCTGCAAACTGGAGCATGAGGACATCCAAAATCCGTATGATGATGGAAAGGGCAATATCCGTGGTAATGCCGTTTCTGCCTCGTTTTTCAACGGTGGTGCGGTGCCGGGGCGTTTTACTACTCCTTTTCTGAACCAGCTGCGGACTACCAATGATCCAAGGCTCCAATACATGGTGAAATACTATGCTGATGGCACGGGTGCCGGCAATCCACAGAACAGACTTGATCTGACGGTTCCCCTCGTGGCCATGCAAGGGTATACCGGCCTGAATGTGGGCAGCTACATCTGGGACGAATGGTCAAATCCTGTAGATCTGACACTTCCGAGCGGGGCTACATATACCACCACCAGCAACGACCTCAAAGCACAGCCAGCCAATTTTCTGCTCCGCTTTAATGCGCCTTTTCTCCACCTCACCTACTCCGAAGTGGAGCTGCTGCTTGCTGAAGCAACCGTTCGCTTTGGTGCCACCTTTGGGGGGACGGCGGCTTCACATTACGAGAAAGGAGTGACTGCAGCTTTACAGCAGCTCAGTCTTTTTCCCGGTGGGCCAACAGTACCACTATCGGAAATCAATACTTTCATTGCCGGCAACGGACTATTGCCTGGAAGAGAGCTGGAGGTCATCAATAAACAACTATGGATCACATTGTTCCTGAATGGTCCTGAGGCTTACGCCAACTGGAGGAGGTCGGGATGGCCGGCATTGTTGCCGGCGGTAGGATTCTCCGAAACAGGAGAAAGCCTGACCATTCCAAGAAGGTTTGAATATCCATTTACTGAGGAAGAGCAGAACAAAGTCAACTTCGATAAGGTGCTGCCTGCTCTTGGTGGGGTCGACAGCTGGAACAAACGTGTATGGTGGGACAAAGAATAAAAAGGCAAAGACATGAAAAAGATAAAAATATTAAGCCGTGTGCTGTGCCTGGTACTGCTGTTGTCCGGATGTGGCAAAAGTAATGTGAAGGCCTCAGCACCTGAAGAAGGGCAAACGCCTAAAAGGGCGGTCAACGTAGTGGGTTATATGTTTGCTTCCGGCGATCTGCTGGCGCAGTCTGCAGGCGTAGATTTCAGCAAGATCAGCCACCTCAATATTGCCTTCCTCAATCCGGACGCGTCAGGAACTTTTGGCGCGGTGACAGGATTGGCAGAGCTGACAAAAAAGGCACACGATAACCATGTTAAAATCCTTGCTGCTTTTGCTGGAGGGGATCCGCCGGCGTACCTCAAGGAAATGATGAAAGCTGATAAGAGAAAGTCACTCGTAGATGGACTGCTCAACCTGACCAGAAGTTATAACCTGGATGGCATTGATGTAGACCTCGAAGGGGACTTTGTGAATGAAGATTATGAGGCTTTCGTCGTGGAGCTATCCGCGGCGCTGAAGAAAGAAAATAAGCTCATGACGGCTGCTGTGGCCACATGGAACTCCGCGGCGTACTCCGACAAAGCACTGGCGCTTTTTGACCTGATCAATATTATGGCCTATGACCATACCGGACCATGGAGGAAAGACCAGCCAGGGCCGCATTCGGCTTATGAAGATGCCGTCCTTGATTTTGACCACTGGCAGGTCACACGCAAACTTCCTGCGGAAAAATTGATCCTTGGACTTCCTTTTTATGGTTATGGCTTCGGACCGGACATTGCCCAGGACATGAGCTATGGTGCTTTGGTGCAGACCTATCCCGGGGCGGAAAAAGAAGACCTCTGGGTGCTGCCAGGCAAGGGAACTTTCTACTATAACGGCATTCCAACCATCAGGAAGAAAGTCGCCTTTGCCATGAAACGAAAGGCAGGTGGGGTGATGATCTGGCAGCTGTTGGGGGATGCGGCAGGGGAATACTCTCTGCTCAACACCATCCACAAAGAAATTTTATAAGACTTACTCTTAAACGAATTCAAATGAAATACCTAAAATATACCTTTTGCTCCCTCTTGCTCCTGGTGGTCATGGCCTCCTGCAAGAAAGAACCGAAAGCTGATGTGGACGACAACTTCCATCCGCGGATCATAGACAATGGTGGCGTGTTTACCACTCCCAATAGAATGATCTTTCAGGGACAGTCGGCAATCTACAACGGCCTTACCTTCTCGCCAAAGCCGATTGAGAAAAGTAAGATCAGCTGGAAGGTGAATGATGAAGTGGTCTCTACGGATACAGCCTTTACGTTTACGCCTACAGCTGGCGGAGAATACGTCATCAAGGTCGAAGCGACTTACAATGGACAAACTTCTACCAGGATCTCTACAGTACTCGTCAGCCCTGATACTTATACACCGAAGGCTTTTACCAATGTTGCACTTGCGTACCTTACAGAAAATGCTACAGTGGCAAGTGTCGATTTCTCGAAGGTCACACACATCGCCTATACGGGTGCCCGTGTGACGCCTTCCGGAGCAGTTGATTTCTCGAGAGGTAACCTCAACCAGAACCTGGATGTAATGGTTGCGCGGGCACACAACAACGGCGTTCCGGTGTTGCTCGGTGTTACCGGTACCCTTTCCGGCGTCGATGGCTGGTCAACTTATGGTAGCGCCGATTTTGGCAGCGTCCTGATCAACCCTACACTGCGGGCGGCATTATCAGCCTCCATTATTGAATACGTTACCGCACACAGGCTCGACGGTGTCGACGTACTGATGACAGATATCGGGAATGACAGCGAAGCGGTCTCCGCAAGTCATATGCAGGCGATTACGCCTTTTCTGGCACTCCTGAAAGCGGCGTTACCAGGAAAGACATTTACGGTAACCGTGACCACCAATTACTTGCATTGGAATTATGGAGACCTCTCCGCTGCCGACTGGGTGAATGTGCATGCTTTTGAAGATGGTGTTCATGTGGGGCCGGATGCACCGCGTGGACAGCCTTCAAGCCTGGCCTTCATGACTGCCGGAGCAAACATCTGGGCGGCTAAGTTGCCAAAGAGTAAGCTGGTTGTAGGAATTCCTGCATTCGGTCTGCGTTATAATGCCATCAATGAGGCTGGTAATAATGCGAGCTGGGGTTCTTATGATTATGTAACTTATAAAGATATTCTTGGCATTGATGCGACTGCTTTTGGTAAAGAGATGATCAATAGTGCAGAGGGAATCTATTTCAACGGCATCCCATTGGTAGATCAGAAGACGGAGTACCTCAAGGCCAATGGTTTTAAGGGGGCATATCTCTATGCCGGAGACTACGATGTGATTGGTACGAACTCGTTAATGGCGGCAGTTTACAGCACGCTAAACTAAAGATTGATGACCGCCAATAAAAATGTTCAGCAGCGCCTGGTGTCCATCGACGCCCTGCGCGCGCTGGTGATGCTGCTGATGATTTTTGTAAACGACCTCTGGTCGCTTATTGACATCCCCGGATGGTTGGAACATGCTCCGGGCGATGCCAACTATATGGGGCTTGCAGATGTCGTTTTTCCCGCTTTTCTTGTCATTGTAGGTTTGTCGGTACCTTATGCCATTGATAGCCGGCGCAGGAAGGGAGATGGCAATCGTGCCATCTTCCTCCATATCGTTTACCGGACGATTGCCTTGTTGGTCATGGGTTTTTTTCATGTCAACATGGAAACTTATGGAGATGGAGCGGTGCTCAGCAAAGGATTGTGGCAGATCCTGGTGACGATTAGTTTCTTTCTGATCTGGCTGGATTACTCCAGCTATAAACCAGCCGTCAGCCGTAGTCTCAAAATGATTGGGGTCCTGCTGCTGCTGACCCTGGCAACGCTATATAAAAGCGCCGATGCTTCAGGCATCCTCGCGATGAGGGTACAATGGTGGGGGATCCTCGGTCTGATTGGATGGGGCTATTTTGTGTCCAGTTGTATCTTTCTTTTCTCCAAAGGAAACCTCCTCGTGCAACTTCTGGCGCTTGTGTTTTTCCTTTCCTTCAGCTCAGCAAATCACCTGGGTTGGCTGGAGGGGCTGTATGAGCTCCGCGAGTATGTCTGGTTTTCAGAAAATGGTGCCATGGCGGCGCTGCCGATTGCAGGCATTGTGATCGCTTTGGTATACAAAAAATATGGATCTTCAAGTCCTGCCTTCTGGCTGAGTACTGTTGCCTTTGCTGCGGTTCTGCTCCTGTTTGGCTGGCTGACGAATCCATTCTGGGGCATCTCGAAAATCAGGGCTACACCTTCCTGGACAAGTATCTGTGCAGGCGTTACAGTACTTGCTTTTATGCTGATGGTATACCTGACCGAAACGCTTGGAAAACGCAAATGGTATGACCTGATCAAACCCGCAGGAACAAGCACACTGACATGTTACCTGCTGCCTTACCTGCATTATGCGCTGATCGGCTTATTCAGCTTGCCGCAGTTGCCGGTTTTTTGGCGCACTGGTGCTGTAGGGCTCGGCAAATCATTATTATATGCACTGTTGATCATTACCCTCACCGGTCTGCTGGGGAAATTAAGGGTGCGACTGAAAATATGAGGGCTTAATTTGCTGAGATAGCACAAGATGACTGGAATAACGAGAGGCGTGAGGGCGACTTTCATTATCTGTACCGTTCTGCGCAGCCTTAGCAGTATACCGCCTTCCTGACAAGCAAAGTGGGGATCTTCTGATGCGTAAGCCTGCTTTATACGATAAAAATAAAAAAGGACAGCAAGACATCGCGCAATACATTCACTGCATTGTGCAAGGTATTGTACACTGTTCTCTCCGTAAGCAACGTTTTTTCAGCGATTTCTTTGAATGACAGGCACTCAAAATAACGCATCTTCACAATCTCCTTCTGCCTGGGGCTCAGGCTTTCCATTGCGTGCTGCAGCCGCTTTTTAAGCTGCTCGTCCTCCTGACTGGCAATTAAAATCGATTCATAGGAACCTACGATGATGTGCTGATCGCCGGCTGCTTCTAATGGCAGATGATGTTCGCCTTTGTGTATGATCCCCTTCTGATGCGTCTTGTAAATGATGCGTTTATAGATCGTAAACACGTACTGCTGGATATTATTCACGTCCGACAGCTTATGGCGGATGCTCCACAACTCAATGAACAGGTTTTGTATACTATCCCTGATCAGCTCCGGATCCCTGTAGAGGGAAAGGCCAAAACGGTACAGGTCATCATAAAAAATGGAGAAACATGCGTATAGTCCCTGCTTCTCGCCTTCGGCAAGCAGTTTCCAGTTTTTAACAATACCTTGCTGACGATCGTCCATAGATTGAGCTGCTTTCCTCCTGTCACCGATCCTGAGGTAGCTTAACGAAAATAAGAAAAAAAATAGGATATATTTGCCTTATGTCATCACATCATATCGTTCGCGAAAAACAGGAACCAGCACTGTATATCCATTATCTGGGTAACTTTAACGAAGAATATCTTGGGCAGTTGCTGGAATGGAGCCCGACATTAATTGTAAATGCACAGGAGTATGAAAAAGCCATCAGCCTTGGCCTGAAGGTCGACCTGGTAATCAACCCCCCGGCAGGGATGCTCCTTCAGGAAAATACCAGGCCCGTACACGGGGTGAGTGATGATCTCGCTGCGGTGATGGACTATCTCATTATGGAAAAATATCCTGCGGTGAATGTCATCGACAAGAAGAATAACCTCCTGGACCTTACACCCTACCTATCCGAAATCGACATCGTGGTGTTCACTGCTATTGAAAAAGCGTATGCCGTGAAACCTGGCTTCAGCGTTTGGAAACCTGCAGGCAGCATTTTCAAGATCCAGGTGCTTTCTTACTTTGAGACCAGCAACCTGCGTGCAAATGAAGATGAAGACTTTGTAGTCATCAATGATGGATTTGTACAGTTTAATTTTACCACCCCACACCTCATCATCAGTGAATTATTATGATACTTTTAAGAAAAGCAAAAGAAAGTGATATCGACGCCATCCAGGAAATTGCACGCATCACCTGGGCACCTACTTATGTGCCGATTATCGGTCAGGAGCAGGTAGATTATATGCTGGAACAGATGTATAACAAAGGGGTTTTACTGGAGCAATTGCTTGGTGGTTATGTCTTCCTGATTGCGGAGCTGGGCAGCAAAAGTGTTGGTTTTGCAGCCTATTCTGTCGAGGATACTGAACGAAAAATCTATAAACTGCACAAGCTTTATGTGCTTCCCGAGGTGCACGGCAAGGGGGTTGGCAAGCTCCTCATTAACGAGGTACTTGATAAAGTCAAGACGGCAGGAGGCAGCAGCCTTGAGCTGAATGTAAACCGACATAACAAGGCGAAGGACTTTTACCTTAGCGCGGGCTTTAAAATAAAAGAAACCGTCGACCTTGATATCGGCAACGGTTTCTTTATGAATGATTATGTGATGGAAAAGCCCCTTAGTGGCCCCGAATCGGGTCTTTAGGTTTTTTTACATCCGGATATTTATACGTTTTCATTTCTTCCTGAAGCAGGCTGATGGTGCGTTCCAGCTGTGGGTCTCTGCCTTCCAGCAGGTCTTTAGGTGTCTGTTCTACGAAGATATCGGGAGCTACGCCCTCGTTTTCAATGATCCAGTTTCCCTTCGTGTCATAGATGCCGAAGTTTGGTGAGGTGATGCTGCCGCCATCCAGCAGACTTGGATAACCGCTGATGCCAACCAGGATGCCCATCGTAGTTCTGCCAACGAGTTTGCCTAGTCCCTTATTCTTGAACATGTAAGGCATCATATCTCCCCCGGAGCCTGCGTTTTCATTGATCACCATCGCCTTCGGACCGAAGATGCCATTACCAGGAGTGGTAAAGCTCTTGCCATCACGAATTGCCCAGTAGCTCACCAGATCGCGGCTCAACAAGTCGATCACGTAATCTGCAACCCAACCGCCGCCATTGTTACGCTCGTCCATCAGCAGTGCTTTTTTATCCATCTGTGAGAAATAATACCTGTTGAAATAAGTATAACCATCCGGCCCTGTATTTGGCATGTACACATAAGCAATCTGGCCGTTACTCAGCTGGTCTACACGTTTGCGGTTTCGCTCCACCCAGTCCATTTTCCGGAGTTCCATCTCTGAAGAAAAGGAGATGGGTACCACTACGACTTCTCTGGCACCCGTAAGAGATGGTTTACTATTCACCTTAATGGCTACCTGCTTGCCTGCTTTGAAATTGAAAAGGCTGTAAATGGAGGTCTCTGAAGTAAGTGGCACCCCTTCAATGGCGACGATGTAATCACCTTCATTGATGTTGAGGCCGGGCTCCATTAATGGTGCTTTAAAGGAAGGGTTCCAGTCCAGGCGACTGTACATCTTTTTAATCTTATAAAAGCCGTTTTCTACGGTATAATCGGCCCCGAGCATACCTACGCCAATGGCAGGAGCCATAGGCTCATCACCAGGGTAGATGTAGTTGTGCCCCACTACCATCTCGCCCATCATCTCATTGAACACGTAAGCGAGGTCTGAGCGGTGGTTCACATAAGGCAGAAACTTCTCATATTTTATCTTCATGGCAGGCCAGTCGGCACCGTGCATGTTCTCGGCATAGAAATAATCTTTTTCCATCTTCCATACCTCGTTGAACATCTGCTGCCATTCTGCTGCCGGGTCTACATAAACTTTAATGCCATCCAGCTTCAGCTTGCCGCTTTCTGGTGATGCGGGCTTTTTAGCGGCGTCAACGATGTAATAGCTGCCTCTGAGTCCATACAGCATGCTCTTGCCATCCGCACTGATGCTGAGTGAACTTACACCGGACAACAGTGTGCTGGTCTCCATCTTCTTCAGGTCTAGTGCGCCCAGTTCATCACCACGGAGGTAGAGGAGCTGGTCGTCCACATTCCCACTAAGGCCATAAATAGAACCGGCGGGGATCGGCAGGGAGATGATGCGGTTGCCAAGGTCAGCCAGGTCTACCTCAATCGATTTGGTCGTCGGTGCGGTAGGGTTATCTTTTGCTTTCTTTGCTTTTTCTTTTTTAGTATCTTCTTTCTTCTTCTCTGCAGCTTTCTCTTCCGGAGTTACGCTTTCCTCATCACTTTCTGTTTTATACAGAGATGGTGTTTTCTTTGAAAGGATCAGAGCATAGGCATTGTAGTTGACGTTGCGCTGGTATGCCGACATGTGCAGGCCGCTGTTGGTGAGGCCAACATCGGTGCTGGCGAGGAAGAACAGGTACTTACCGTCCCTGCTGAAGGTAGGTGCATTAACGTCACTCATGCCGTCGGTAATCTGGGTATGCGTCTGGCTGTCCAGGTTGTAAAGGAATGCCGCATTCACCCCACTTGGCAGCGTGGCCACATAAGAAATCCATTTTGAATCCGGCGACCAGGAAGGATTGAAGGGATTGTAGGTCCTTCCCGGGTTGGGACTTTCTGTGTCAGCTTTGACCAGAACCGGTTTACGTGCATTGATGTCGATGTAGAACAGATTGAGGTGGGCATCGGCGTAAAACAGCTTTTTGCTGTCCGGCGACCATACCGGCTGGAAGTAGAAAGGCGTACTGCCCAGGCTAATGTATTCAGGAGCCGCTTTTGTGGCCTGGTTGGCCAGCACAAGTTGGTAGCTGCCATTTTTGTCAGACAGGTAAGAGATGTATTTTCCGTCTGGCGACCATGCAGGAAATTTTTCGTAGCTGCCCGGTGAATTGGAGATGTTGCGTGCGTCTCCTTTTTCTTTTGGTACAGAAAAGATCTCTCCGCGGCTCTCAAACAGGGCGCGTACACCCTTGGGTGAGATCTCTGAATTGCGGATATCGGCACTCATGTCTACATAATGTGGACGTTTGTACGGTACGTCTGCCTGGATGCTGATGCTGAGGTCTTTTACCTGGTGCGATGTTGCATCCATCAGGTGGATGCGACCGGCCTGCTCAAAGGCAACGGTACCATTAGCCGCGTTCAGCGACTTCACATCGTAATCTTTGTAGCTGGTCAGCTGTGTCGTCTTTTTGCTGCCTACCTCATAACCGTAGATGTTCATCGTCAGGTCACGGTCAGACAGGAAGTAGATCGTATTGCCCAGCCATTGCGGTTTTACGTTATTGGAGCCAGGGCCGGGAATGATCTCTATATTTTTTGTTTGGGTGTCGAAGATCCAGATTTGGGGCATGCCGCCACCACGGTAACGTTTAAAGGCAACGTTGGCGCGTTCTGAAGGATCTCCATTTTTAATGTATGCCCAGTAGCGGCCATCTGCGGAAGGGCTTCCCTGGGCGGCCTCTGGCATCGGCAGTGCTTCCTCAGCAGTGCCATCGAGCTTGATGCGGTGCATCCTCGGGCTCAGCGCAAAGTTATAATCTCTCACAGAGGTAAAGTACAGCTGATCGTTGCCGATCCAGCCACGGAGTACGTCGGCACTGGGGTGATAAGTAATGCGTTTTGGCGACCCGCCGCTCACTGGAATCACATAGATGTCTGTATTGCCATCATAATTCCCCGTAAAGGCAATCTGTGTGCCATCGGGAGAGAATATAGGGTTCTGCTCTACAGCAGGGTTAACGGTAAGGCGACGAGGGTTGCTGCCATCACGGCCAGCAATCCAGATGTCACCACCATACACAAAGGTTAGGTTTTGTGCGCTTACCGAAGGATTCCGGAGCAGGAGCGTTTCGCCCTGCTGTGCCTTTGCGGAGAAGCTCATACCCATGGAGAGGGCAATTGCTGCAGCAAGCAAGGGACGTTTAGATGATTTTAATGTCATTGGTTTGGATTTGAGGTAGGTTAATTAATCAGTTTTTAATGAATGGGTTGGATGAATTAATCGTTGTTCAGCTTAGGGATCCTCGTTGGTGTATCTGTACCTTTGATGATGCTGATGGCACTCTTTGCAATACCTTTAATGGTCGACAGGATGTTGTCAGTATCGAGCGTTACGTATTCATCTTTAACGGTATGGTAAAACTTGTCGCTGTCGATCTGGTCTGTGCTGATGGTATGCGCGGGCACACCCAGTGCCGCCAGGGTAGCGTTGTCACTCCTGTAAAAGAGATTTTGCTGCGGGTAGGGGTCCGGATGAAAAGTAAACGCTGTGCCGGCGAGGTTTTTCTGAAGGATCGTGCCGAAGTCTGACTTGTCGAAGCCGGTGATGAAGGCAGTATTTTTCCCGAATTTACTGTCCTTGCCGATCATCTCGATATTGAACATCGCCACTACATCATCGGGGTTTAGCTTTTCGGAGAAGTGTCTGGCGCCAAAGCCACCAATTTCCTCAGCTGTGAAAGCCACAAAGATTAGGGTACGTTCGTTGTTGTTTAGCTTTTTATAATATTTGGCCAGGGCAATCATGGCAGTAGTTCCGGAGGCGTCATCGTCGGCACCATTGGCGATGCTGTCTTGTCCATCGGCTTTCATGATGCCCAGATGGTCATAATGACCGGAGAAGATCACCAGCTCTTTTGCTTTCGATTTACCGGGAATCATTCCTGCTACGTTAAACAGCGGCATTTTTTCGACGTTATTGTTCAGCTCCACCTGGAAGTTTTTCAGTCCGGTTTGCGCGGTCAGCACAAATACGGTCGCCGCGCTTTCTGTGCTGATTTCCTTTTCATCAATGACGCTGCCGCCAGCCACATAAGCCTGGATGCGCTTGAAGTCGGATGCAAAAGCGGGGTCAACAAGTACAATCTGTTGCTGTGCATCTTTAGTGAGGGCACGGAACTGCTGCATGAAGGGCTTGCTGGCATCCATCTGTACGATTTTTCCTTTTTCCTGGTTGAAAGAAAGCTTAGCGGAGGTATTGCCGAATACAAAGATGTCGGTAGCTGCAATGTCCTTTCCATCAAGAGAAAGGACGGCACTTTGCGGTTTTATCTGATATTTATAGAAGGTCTGTCGGTATGTTTTTCCTTCCAGTGGCTGGAGGCCAATACTTTTAAATTCCTTTTCAATGAATGTTGCCGCTTTGTCTATGCCCGGAGAGAAGGTAGCCCGGCCCTGCATGTCATCACTGCTCAGTGTTTTGATGAGGCGGTCCACATAATCTTTGGTAATGATCTTATCAATATCCTGTGCCCAGCTTTGCTGTGCAATGAACAGGGCAAGTAAAGTGTAAATGGCTTTTTTCATTCTTTTTATGGTTTAGGTTGTTGTTATTTGTCTGTTTGAGGAGCGGCATCCATCCATGAACAGATTTTTAATCCTGGTATATTTGCTGCTGTAGTTTTCGTTTTCGGCGGTCGATTTCTGTCGACACCCGGGTTTCGTGAACACCGTCTACTACTTCGATCTCATAGTCTTTTTCTTTATTGGATTCGTGGACCTGGCTGGTTTCCAGATTCTCGACAGAGCGGTCGTAAGGGCCGATTCCGCTCATGAGTTTTACAAATACCGGAAGGCATTCGAAGAAGATGAAAAGGAGTCCGATAAATGTGACAGCGATGGCTGTATTGGTATCACGGGTACCATCTGTGTTGAAGCTCAGCTGCCCCAGCGCCCAGTTCCTGTCGGCAAAACCGGCGATGCTGGTGAGGCTGTCGAGTTGTTTTCCGGTATAGAGCTTCTCGCTCATCAGTCCGTCAAACTGCTTGCGGCCGTCAACAAACTTCTCCATCGCCCTGATATCTGCTGTCAGCGTGTCCAGGTTTTGTTCTCTTTGTTTCAGTTCAGCCTCTTTTCTTTTCGCATAGGGGCCATAACCCATCACCCCAGAGGTCTCCGTGGTCTTGTTGCCGAAGATTTCGAAGTTCAGTTTCTGGCGGTCCAGCTTGATGGTGCTGGCAAGGGAGTCGCGTTCTGCTTTGGCGGCATTCAGCTTGTCGAGTTCAATCTTGTATTTATTGCCAAAGGCGGCATTGAGGGTGTCGATTTTGGAGCGTTGGTTGTTCAGGTAGCTTACCTTCAGGCGTTCTTTGATCTCCTTGTCGAAGATCTTCAGCTCCAGCGGCCTGGAGATGACCATACCGATCATGATGGCCAGCAAAATCCTGGGCGTAGCCTGCAGGATCTGTTTATTTGTGCTGCTGCTTTTGTTGATACTGGAAACGATGTACCGGTCCATGTTGAAGATGGCCAGTCCCCAGATCAGTCCGAAGAACAAGGCGAAGAAAACCGCGGAGACGTCACCTTTAAAAACGAAGTACATAGCATAACCTCCAGAGAGGGCGGCGAACAATCCGGTAAAGAAAATGGTGGCGCCAATGCCGATATATTTATTGTGTTCGGTAGGATGTTTCTCCAGCGTGGAGAGGTGTGCTCCTGAGCAAAACCAGAAGAAGCGGGATATGGAGTTCATGATGAAATAAATGCCAAAGTTAGTAAAGAATACTATTTAAACGCGCGGGGAATTAAGTTGTTACAGCGATATGATTGAAATAATTTAGGCTTTGCTTATCTTTGAAAAAAGCTTAATAATATGATAAAGGAAATCACTGTCCAGGAACTGAAAGAAAAGATGGACAATAAGGAAGAATTTCAACTGATTGATGTTCGGGAGACTTTCGAATATGAGACTTCTAATCTGAATGGAGAGAACATCCCTTTGGGCGGCGTTTTGATTGAGGCAGATAGAATTTCTCAGGATATCCCTGTAATTGTACAATGCAGAAGTGGCAAGAGAAGTGCGGCAGCAATTATGCAGCTGGAGTCGGCCCTGGGTTATACCAATCTGTACAACCTTAAAGGCGGAATTCTGGCATGGCAGGAAGCTTTTGATCCTAATATGCCTGTTTACTAGTATGGGAAAGAAAATCGCATTAAATGTGTTCTATAACCTGGGTCTGATCCTCTCCGTATTCGGGATCTTCTGGGGATATGAGAACAAACAATACCTGGTGGTGCTGCTGTTTGTACTTACGGCCGCATTTTTCTTTTATGTGAAGATGCAGTTGGTGAAAGACCTGCGCAAAACACTAAAGAAGAAACAGGACAGTTAAACGCATTACTGTTAAAGCGCGGTAAACAGATCCTGAGGAATACCCTCGAGCCCTATTCCGGGCAGGTCTTTCAACTGATATTTCCCCGCAAGGAATTGCGGGGAATCAAAAGGATTGTTGCTGCTGAGAAATGGACCATCCAGATCTGCCCAGTTGCACAGCGGCGCAAGGGCTGCACTTGCAAGTGTCGCACAGGAGCTTTCGCTCATGCAGCCAATGAGGACCTTCATCCCCAGGGACCGTGCCTTTTCAATCATCTGGTGCCCTTCATACATTCCCGTACTTTTCATAAGTTTGATGTTGATGCCATGATAGGCCCCTTTCAGGCGCTCAATATCGGCTAGCCGTTGCACAGCTTCATCTGCAAGGATAGGAATAGGGCTGCGTTGTGTGAGCCAGGCATTACCTTCCAGATTATGTTTATCCATGGGCTGCTCGATGAGCACTACCCCCTGGTCATGCAGCCAGTACACCAGGTCGACAGCCATCTTCCGGTCTGTCCAGCCCTGGTTGGCATCTACATAAAGCGGTACATTGCTGACGCTCCTGATGGTCCTGATGATGTCCTTGTCATTGGCCGTCCCCAGTTTTACCTTGAGCACTTTAAAGTCTTTTGCAGCCAGGGCTTTCTCACGCATCACCTCCTGCGTATCGATACCGATAGTATAGGAGCTTACCGGCATTTTTGCCGGTTCGGCACCATAAAGCTCATAACATGGTTTATTTGCAATCTTCCCGCTGAGGTCATTCAAGGCAATGTCTATCGCCGCCTTTACCGCTGCATTTCCAGTGTCGATTGCATCCAGATAACTGATCACCTCTTCAAAAATAAAAGGATAGGAGAACCTGTTCCAGTCCACCTTTTTCAGGAATTCCATTGCCGTAGCATGGCTTTCGCCGAGGTAGGGCACCATAGAGGCTTCTCCGTATCCATCGATCCCCTCGTAGCTCAGCTTCAGCAGCAACAAAGGTGTGCTGGTACGTGAAAATCCACTGATGGTAAAGGGGTGTCTGAGCTGGAGCTGATACGCGCAATAGGCTGCCTTCATGGGTATGGGTGCTTGGAAATGGTAATATAAAAGTTAAAAAATGAGCGTCAAAGCGAATGTAAAAATAATATACTTAATATTGTGCCTTGTATGAATAGCACAATATATCAACCTTTTAAAAACTTCGATTTCAAGTATAAAAACTGTTTCCTGAGTGGTGATACCTTCAGTACTCCCGTTGTGGACATCAGTGTCCTGCCGGAGTGGCTGCTGGAGATGGCCAACTTCAGTGGGGCAGAGCAGATTAAACTGTTGGATGAGAGTGTGCGTGCTTACAATACGCTGAGGGTACCCTGCAACACTGAGGTGCTGGAGCATTTCCTGCAGCCTTTGGAGGAGCAGATTGCCACAGCTTTTGAGCAGGGGTATGCGGGTGTCTCGCAACTGGAGGAGGAGACCCTTTTCAAATGGATTGGTAAATTTATGTACAGCCTGTTGTATATTGAGATGAATGCGGCGGTAAGGTTGCAACAGATCAGTGCCGACGGAGTAAACATGTCGCAGGGACTGATGCATAAGTTCGGAAATTTGCATACGATGATCCAGAGCATCTACCTGAATGTGGTATATGAAGATTTCAGTCCCTGGTCAATTGTGGTTGTGCCTTTGGAAGATCATGATACCCCTTTCAGCTTCAGGGATGAGATCAATACCATCACCTTCTCCATGAAACTTAAGGATTTCGGGATCATTGCCTGTCTGCAGGACAATGGCACCAATAGAAGGTTCCATGAGGAACTGCTGGGTCAGATCAAGGGACAGCCTTTGTCAGCACCACAGTTTGAGGAGCTGTGTGCAAGGTTTTATTACTCTGCGTACCTATTCAACAGGTTGCCTGAATATGCCATCATGCCCGTAGAGGGTTCTATCTTTATTGACGCCATGCCTCTGCGGGGAACATTGAACAAACCTTTGTTTGACCATTGGCAGCATAAAACGTATGCCCAGGTATTACAGGATTTCTGGAAACCATGGGGACATACGTTATTTGAGATCATTAAAGATCCTACCAATCCGATCAGCTATTTTGAGCCGGCATCGCTGCCTGCGACCAGCTAAGACATTGACTTCATGCATTAGGATCTAAGCTACCCCGATTGGTTAAGCGGTCAGGCGGGCAATAAAGTTTGGAATGATTCCCGGCACCAGCAATACGGTAATGATCAAGCCTGACAGTGCACCAAATAAGTGGGCGTCATGGTTGATGTGGTCTTTTGCATTGCGCGACATCTGCCAGCAATAAGCCAGATAGAGGATACCGAACAACCATGCCCAGATGGGAATTGGCAGAGGGAAGATGATCATTTTTGACATCGGGTCGAATAAGATGAAGCTGAAGATCACCGCACTGATGGCACCTGATGCCCCAAGGCTGTTGTACCACATATCGTCTTTATGCTTGATGACAGAAGGGATGTCGCTTAAGATGAGGCTGACAAAATAAAGTAAACCAAACTGCCAGGAGCCCATCAGGCTTTCCAGCCTGAAGGCAAAAAAGTAAAAACTCATCATGTTAAATATCAGGTGCATCCAGTCGGCATGAATCAGTCCGCTGGTGATCAGCGTATAAACTTTATGTTTCCTGGATACACTATAGGGGTGGAGCATGAACTTTCCAAACAGGCTATTGTCGTTAAAGGCATATAGACTGGTGACGATGGTGAATACAAAAATGAGTGACGCGACGGGCGTGTTGATGAGGAATTCCATTTATTTAATGCTTAAAGGGGTGTTATTGATTAACCGGGCTATAGGATAACGCAGGTGTGTAGATTCATAGTATTCGGAGTTCTTATAGACAAAGTCGAGCTGTGCAGAACCATCTTTTGCAAAATCAGCGTTGCCGGCTTTTTTCTGCTCCAGCTTTTCGCGTAAAGCAGGGTCTTTCCTGAGCAGTTCAGCCGCAGTGTCTTCAAAAACGTAGGCGGAGAAATGTTCCTTCATGCTCAGGATGGAGTCGAAAAAGTTCCAGTTGAAAAAGGAATCTGTCGCCTGCGGCTCCAGGGTTTCGATGATGTAGCGGTTAACAGTCTGGTCTACATATACGATATAATCACCTTCGTAAAAGGTGATGTTTTGTTGTTTGGACTGGAGCTGTACTGCAGAATGGAGGTAATGCCCTTCATAGGGACTTGAAGAAGTTTTAAAGTCGCCGATGTAATACATTTCTACGGGTAGCTGTGTATCTTTTGCCAGTTGCTGTACCTTCACCTTGTTTAGCTTCAGCAGCTCAACAATTCTCTCCCAGGCTTTAGGAATGATATAAGCAATGGGTTTGCTGATGGTTACTGAAGGCACAAAGTTGTTCCAGTAGTTGATGTTTTTAGTATAGGGAGCTGCTCTGTCATAATAGAGGCGTTTGAAGCCACTTACCTCACTGGTTTTTTCCTTTGCGGCATAACCCTTAAACTCCAGTGGCTCTGCCTGTTCCTTGTTGAGTTTCCATTCGATGTCAAACTCTTGCTGTGCGGCCACTTCAAGGTCTGCCTGGATTTTATTCTTTCTGATGATCGCAGCATCCCTTGAAACCAGGTCAACGTAGGTCTCCAGCAGCTTGTAGGTGGCGTCTACACGCTTGTCATATGCTTTTAGCATGTGCGTTTCCGGCATAAAACCGATGGTGTTGTGGAGGGCTGCATATCCTGTGGAATAACGTGGAGACTCAAGAAATCCTGTGATGCCGGCATCGGGGCTTTCCTCAATGGAATTAACATAGGGGATCATCTCATAACCCACTTTTTTCATGTCGGCATATAGCGAAGGAATCATTTTCCTGGTGAGGTATGCCGACAATGTCTTTTGTAGTTTATCCTTATGTGTGGGGATGAGGGTCATGGTATACTGGTAGTCGGCACCATTACTGGTGTGTGTATCCACAAATACTTCGGGCTGCCAGATGTTGAAGATCTGCTGGAAGGTCTGGGAGTTTCTGGAGTCCGTCTTGATGAAGTCCCGGTTGAGGTCATAATTTTTGCTGTTGCCACGAAATCCGTAGGCATCAGGGCCATTCTGATTGGCACGTGAGGTTCCTGTTCTGTTGAAGATGCCATCGATGTTATATACGGGGATGATACAGATCACGACATTGTCGGGGATTGCATTTTTCTTCAGAAGGTCCCTGGCGAGCATCATGCTGGCGTCAATTCCTTCAGGCTCTCCGGGGTGGATGCCATTATTTATCAGCAATACGGTTTTATGGCTGTTTCTGATTTTTAGCGGATCAAACTCCTTGTCCCGGGCCAGCACCAGCAGGTGCAGTGGTTTGCCGAAGTCTGTACTGCCATAGCTCAATAGTCTGGCCTGCGGATAAGCTGCTGCCAGCTGCTGGTAATGTGCGATGACCTCATGATAGGTGGCAGTCGTGTGGGGCTGACGTTCAAAAGGTGTCTGCTGTGCTGAAGATTCCATATTAAAGGCGAGAAAAAAGATCAGTAAAAAGGGTGTGATGTATCGGCTTTCAGTCATACGGCAGGATTAAAAGAAGGACTTTTTAGACAATCCAATCTGACCGAACTGGTAGCGAAGCCCGATGGAAAGGAAGGTGTAGATGTCCGGACTTCCGCTGCGAAACCTCCGGGAGGAGTCATCGTAGCCATCCAGCCCTTCACCAAGTATGATATTACCTTGATAATTGACGTTCAGCAAGAGGCGTGTTTGCCCATATTTATTGGGAAAGAAAAAATCTATCCCCAGGTTGATGGGGATGCGCAGGTCTTTGGACTCATCGCTGCCAGGGTAATATGCATCCGTCAGCGGGTCTCGTCGTACGATTCCTGTCATTTTATTCTGGATCAGGCCGACACCACTGCCAAGGTATAGGCCTTTAATGTTGTCAAGGAAGTTGTTGTGTTCGTAGTCGGTCAGCGCGCCGAGGGCTACCTTGCCTGTAAATGCGAAGGCTTTGAACTGGTTGATAAACTGCCGGTGATAAGGATCCGTATCTATATCTCCACCGGCAACTTCCCCCATCTGACCTTCCAGGCCCAGGCTTATGAAAGGTGTAAAATAGTAGTCGAACACCAGGTTCCCCGCAAAGGCCTTGCTGTGTTTCTCGACATCGGCATAAGAAGTTGTAATGCCGAAACCACCTCCAAAGCTCATTTTGTAGAAATTACTCTGCGCAGTAGCCGTTGTACAAAGTAGAAGTGCGAGACATGCGGTGATAATTGTTTTCAAAATATTTAGCTTTGTTTTTTTAAGACTATGCTAAAGTATCAAAATAAAAACAATTCCCTCGAAAACAGATTTGCAAAATACGTGCAGATCGATACTCAGTCGGACCCTGCTTCGCCTACAGTTCCATCCACAGAAAAACAAAAAGACCTGGGCAGGGTGCTGGTTGCAGAGCTTCTGGAAATCGGTATTGCCGATGCCCATCTGGATGAGTGGGGATATGTTTATGCCACCATCCCTTCCAACTCGGACAAGCAGGTTCCGGTCATCTGTTTCTGCTCACATATGGACACTTCACCGGATTGCAGCGGGACAAATGTAAAACCCATCATCCACAAAAACTATCAGGGTCAGGACCTGGTATTACCTGATGACCATTCTATTGTGCTGCGCATGTCAGAGCATCCTGACCTGAAGGACCAGATCGGTAATGACATCATCACCGCGAGTGGTATGACCTTGCTGGGCGCAGATAATAAATCAGGTGTTACTGAAATTATGGAAGCTGCGGTATTTTTGATGGCCAACCCGGAGTTCAAACATGGAACCATCCGGATTCTGTTTACTCCAGATGAGGAAATCGGAAGAGGTGTGGACAAGGCCGATTTGAAAAAGCTGGGTGCCGATTTCGGGTATACTGTGGATGGAGAGACGCTGGGTTCTATCGAAGATGAGACTTTCTCAGCCGATGGCGCAGTGCTGACCATCAACGGGGTAAGCACACATCCAGGCTTTGCAAAGGGAAAGATGGAAAGTGCGATTAAGATCCTTTCGGATGTGATCAGCGCCTTACCGGCAGATTGCCTTTCTCCTGAATCTACCGAAGACAAGGAAGGGTTTATCCATCCAGTGTCCATCAGCGGTAGTGTGGAGCAGGCTCAGGGGAGATTTATTTTGCGTGCCTTTGATGATGAGCAGCTGAAAGCCAATGGAGAGCTGCTGGATGCTACAGTACAGAACATCATCGAGGATTTTCCAAACTCAACCTACGAGCTCAAAATTACCGAGCAGTATAGAAATATGAAGCAGGTACTGGATCAGTATCCTCAGGTGATTGAGTACGGTGTGGAGGCGATCAGGCGCGCCGGCATTGTGCCGAAGCAGCAAAGCATCAGAGGCGGTACCGATGGTTCACGTCTGTCGTTCATGGGACTGCCTTGTCCGAACATCTTTGCCGGGGAGCATGCTTTTCATGGAAAGCAGGAATGGGCTTCTGTGCAGGACATGGAGAAGGCGGTAGAGACCATCCTGAACATTGCAGCCATCTGGGAAGAAAAGGCTTAACATCCGCGAAGAAAAAGTTCAACAAACATAAACGGTCATGTCTCCAGGGCATGACCGTTTATGTTTGTCGAGGGGTAAATTTATTTCGCTGTTAATGTCAACCGAGCCAGATACTGATCCTGGTCATCTTCAAACACCACTTCTGTGTACCAGCCCGCGGCAGAAGCGATTTCCTTCAATGTACGCTGATCTACATAGACCCATTTGAACCAGTTGCCTTTCACGCTTTTGTATTCATAACGGAAGCTGACTTCTCCATAATATCCATTTAGCGGAAAAGGTACTTCCTGATAAAGGTAGGAAAGATCAGAGCTGTCGAAGATGAGCTGCCCTCCGGGATTGAGCAGTGATTTCACATGTTGCAGAAAGGATTTGAGGCCTGGGATAGATCCGGTAAGTCCGATGCCGTTCATCATAAAGAGCAGGGTGTCGTAAGATTGTCCTTTGTAAGTAAGGATGTTTCCTTCGATGGCTTTTTTAAGTCCCCTTTGTTTCATGATGGTGACTGCCGGTGCGGAGATGTCCATGGCGGTGACATCATGTCCGCGGTGCTGGAGGATCAGCGCGTGGCTGCCCACGCCGGCACCCACATCGAGGATTTTCCCTTTGCAGAGGTCCAGTGCCCGCAGTTCCAGGTCGGGCATTTCTTTTTCATTTCTGAAGTAGATGTCTACCGGCATCTCTTCCGGTTCATCATAGGAGTTGTGCACCCACAGGGTTTCTGCGGGTGGTTTGGTATATTGATCTTTTAGCGCTTCGCCGAAAACGTCCATGGAGCAAAGATAAAAAAACCTTTAAAGCTTAAAGCTCAAATTCCTGGTGATATTCGGGGATGGCGATATGGTCAAAACCTTTGTCGCGAAGGCGCTGGGCGAAGCGTTGCTGCACGTCATATTCTCCATGTACGAGGAAGATCCTTTTAACTCTCTCCGGATCCTGACCAGAGATAAACTGGAGCAGGTCTTCATAGTCGCCATGTGCGCTCATCGACTTCAGGGAGCTGATCTTCGCGGTGACGTCGTAATCT
Organism: Pedobacter sp. BAL39; assembly: GCF_000170795.1. Taxonomy (GTDB): domain Bacteria; phylum Bacteroidota; class Bacteroidia; order Sphingobacteriales; family Sphingobacteriaceae; genus Pedobacter. The sequence continues at coordinate 369,092 of NZ_ABCM01000004.1, read as the reverse complement.
TCCCCAAAGAGCCATACTTTTTTGTCGCCGGCCAGAAGTTTTCCAGCAAGGGTCTTTGGTTCCGCATAACCCACCATCAGAATGGTGTTTTTGGCGTTGCCGATGTTGTTGCGGATGTGGTGTTTGACACGTCCCCCTTCGGCCATTCCTGAAGAAGAGATGATGACACAGGGTCGGGGATCGCTATTCAGCGCTTTTGATTCTGCAACACTCTCAATAAATTTCAGTCCCTTGAATCCGAAGATGTCGTCGTCCTTTTTCATGATCTCCTTTACACCATTGTTGTAAACCTCAGGGTGATCACGTAGAACTTCTGTAGCCTGCAGGGCGAGGGGGCTGTCTACATAATACTGAACATCGGGAAGTATATTTCTCAATTCCATAGCATTAAGGGCAAAGAGAAGTTCCTGCGTTCTGCCGACGCTAAATGCGGGAATGATGACTTTTCCTTTTCTGAGGATACAAGTCTGATGGATGATTTCCCGCAGTGCTTCTTCGATGGGTTCAAGGTCTTTATGCAGGGAATCGCCATATGTAGATTCCATGATGATGTAATCGGCCTGTGTAAAACGTTGAGGGCTTTTCAGAAGGAGGTCTCCATATCGGCCTACATCGCCGCTGAAAGTAATTCTGGTGGTTTTGCCATCTTCTTTGATGTTCAGGTGTACTGCAGCGCTTCCTACGATATGACCTGCATCGCTGAGGTACAGGCTAACAGACGGATCAATGGTAAATTCTTCGTTGTAAGCAACAATCTTAAATTGGCTGAGTGTCTGAACCACATGCTCTTCACTGTACAGAGGAAGCTCCGGTGTCTCACCGTTTCGAAGTTTCTTGTTGGCATATTCTGCATCCTGGGTCTGGATCTTTGCAGAGTCCATCAGGAGGATCCTGGCGAGGTCCATGGTGGGGGGAGTGCAATATATGGGACCACTAAACCCTTCGGCAACGAGCCTTGGCAACAAACCGCAGTGATCAATGTGCGCATGCGACAAAATCACGTAAGTTAATTGTGAAGGATCGAAGCCGAAAGATTCGTTTAGTTGCTCAGTAACGTCGCCCATTCCCTGGAACAGCCCACAGTCTAATAATATTTGGGTATTGTTTTTTAGTGTAATCAGGTGTTTGCTACCTGTAACGGCACGTGCCGCTCCATGAAATGTGACTTTCATTCAGTGGCTTATGCTTTTACTTTTGATACTGTATCTTTTACCTGATCAGTAAGACCAGCAAGTTTATCTTTTGTGCTGTCCAGCAGGTCGCAGAACCAGTCTGATACTTTGTCTTTCACATCACCTGATTTGTCTGATGATAATATCAATGCTACGGCCGCGCCAAGTGCTGCTCCTGCCAATACTCCGGCGATGATTTTCGTTTCCTTTTTCATAATGTTATAACGTTTTAAGGTGATGAAGCGCTGCTTCGTTTTTGTATTGTTGTTGTGAAGTAAAGATAACAAAGAAGGTGCCGAATGGTTTGTTTAGGCGCAGAAGTTGCGGGGTTTTTCTTATCATTACGAAAGTATGTTAAAGAAACTTTCTTATCTGAACCTGGGAATGGCCGTTGCCTACTATGTTATGTTCCTGACCAACGGGAGCGTGTATGTAGTGGCCTGGATCCTATCTGTGGCATTGCTGAATGGCCTTGTCCTGAGAAGTCTTCAGGAGGAGTTGCCTTTTAACTGGATACATTATCTGCTATGCATCGTTAATTTGTGTTTTGTTGGTTTTCTAAGCATTGGGCTGGTGCATATCGTAAAGTCATCGATTACCTACGACTATTTTGGTAACAGCTGGTTTTATATTTTACTGACATCGGTATTCATTCTGAGTATTGTGGTCCATTTCATTTTAATTTTTTTGAACTGGCGGCATTGATCTGGCGTTGGATTTATTTTAAATGAGTCCTATACACGGGCTATATGAGGGCTAGGTCCGGCGGGGTTCTGGAGACGGGTTGAAGAGGGGTTGGTAAGGTAAAATGGCCTTTTAACCTTGCCAACCCCTTGTCAACTCCTTGTTAACCCCTTGTCAACCTTAGCCCTCATATAGCCCGTGTATAGGGCCTGGTTAGCGCGTCATACGCCTGCTTTATTCCTGAAATCAGTTTACGGTGAAGGTGGCATCACTTTTATGATATTAAATATTATTTGCTCAACTGTTTGGCATTTAAATATTTCTGTCTATCTTTGCAGTCCCTAAATTTAAGGGTGAATAAATAATTGTTTAACAAATTAAATACAAGCAAGTGAATACGTTAAGTTACAAAACTGTCTCTGCCAATGCAAAAACTGTTAACAAACAGTGGGTTGTTGTTGATGCACAAGGCGAGATTTTGGGGCGCTTGTCATCGAAGATCGCAATGATCATCCGTGGTAAAAACAAGCCTGAGTACACCCCACACGTAGACTGCGGTGATAATGTGATCGTTATCAATGCAGACAAGGTTAAGTTGACCGGAAATAAGTTTAGCGATAAACGTTATATTTCTTACACTGGTTATCCAGGTGGTCAGCGTTTCATTTCTCCTAAAGAGTTAATGGCGAAACATCCTAAGCGTGTTATCGAGAAAGCGGTACGTGGTATGTTACCTAAAACAAAACTTGGTGCTAAATTATACACCAACCTTTTTGTTTATGCAGGAGCAGAGCATCCACATGCAGCACAATCACCAAAAACCATTACACTTTAATTAAAGGAAGAAAGAAATGTCAGTTACTAACACTTCAGGAAGAAGAAAAACTGCTGTTGCACGTATCTATTTAAAAGAAGGCAACGGCACCATTACCGTAAACGGTAAAGACCATAAAGTATATTTTCCAACATTGCCTTTACAATACATCGTTAACCAATCATTCGAAGTTTCAGAATTGGTAGGTCAGTATGATGTGAATGTAAATGTTGCTGGTGGTGGTATCAAAGGTCAGGCGGAAGCAGTTCGTTTAGCTATCGCTAAAGCTATTGTGGAATTGGATGCTGAGAAAAAACCAGCATTGCGCGCTAAAGGGTTAATGACCCGTGATATGCGTATGGTTGAACGTAAGAAACCAGGACGTAAGAAAGCACGTAAGAAATTCCAATTCAGTAAACGTTAATCTAAGGAGACAAACACAATGGCAAGAACTACATATCAAGACTTATTGGATGCAGGTGTACACTTCGGTCACCTTACCCGTAAATGGAACCCAAAAATGGCGCCTTACATTTTCATGGAGCGCAATGGTATCCACATTATAGATTTAAATAAAACTTTAACTAAAACTGAAGAAGCTGCTTCAGCAATCAAACAGATTGTAAAATCAGGTCGTAAGATCTTATTTGTAGCGACTAAGAAACAAGCTAAAGAAATCGTTGCTGATCAAGCAAAAAAAGTAAACATGCCTTTCGTAACTGAGCGTTGGTTAGGTGGTATGTTGACTAACTTTGCTACTGTTCGCAAGTCAATCAAAAAGATGTCTAACATCGATAAAATGACTAAAGACGGTACTTATTCAATTCTTTCAAAGAAAGAGCGTTTGATGATCCAACGTGAGCGTATCAAATTGGAAAGCTTATTAGGTGGTATTGCGGATCTTAACCGTTTGCCAGCTGCTATCTTTTTAATTGACGTTAAAAAAGAGCACATCGCTGTTAGCGAAGCGTTGAAATTGAACATTCCAACATTTGCAATGGTTGATACTAACTCTGATCCTTCGAACATCGATTTCCCGATCCCTGCGAATGATGATGCTACTAAATCTATCTCCCTGATCACTGATGTCATCATCAAAGCGATCGAAGAAGGTTTAGATGAGCGTAAACGTGAGAAAGACGAAGAAACTGAAAAAGAAGCTGTAGCTGCTAAAGCTGCTGCTGATGCTCCTGAAGCTGCTGCTCCTGGTGCAAGAAGGAAAAAAGTAAGCGCTGATGCCTCTGAAGAAGAAGGTACTAGCGAAGAAGCCTAAATAATTTAATATGGGTTGTGCGTTGTACGTTGGAGGTTTTGCTTGCAACAAACACTGCACAACCCATAATCTTTTAATAAAAACTTAAAAAGAAACAGAATGTCTACAGTACAAATTTCTGCAGCAGACGTAAACAAATTACGCCAACAAACCGGTGCCGGTATGATGGATTGCAAAAAAGCATTAATCGAAACTAACGGTGATTTCGAAGCAGCGGTTGATTATCTACGTAAAAAAGGTGCTAAAGTAGCAGCTTCACGTCAGGACCGTGACTCTAACGAAGGTGTGGTAATCGCGAAAGCAACAGCAGACGGTAAACGTGGTGTTGTGGTTGAGTTGAACTGCGAAACTGACTTCGTAGCTAAAAACGCTGATTTCGTTGCTTTGGCTAACAAATTCACTGACCTTGCTATTGAGCAGAACCCAGCTTCTCTGGAAGCACTTCTTGCTTTGGAAATCGATGGTCAGAAAGTTTCTGACATCATCATCGAAAACACTGGTAAAATCGGCGAGAAAATCGGTATCTCTAAATTCGAAACTGTTGCAGGTGAGAAAGTTGTTCCTTACATCCACGGTAATTACCGTTTAGGTGTACTGGTTGCTTTAAACCAGGATGTTGCTGGTGTTGAAGAAGCTGGTAAAGACATCGCAATGCAGATTGCTGCGATGAACCCTGTTGCTTTGGATAAAGGTGATGTTGACGCAACTACTATCGAGCGTGAAACAGAAATCGCTAAAGAGCAAATCCGTGCAGAAGGTAAACCTGAAGAAATGGTAGAAAAAATTGCTGCTGGTAAATTGAATAAATTCTACAAAGACAGCACTTTGTTGAACCAGGAGTTCGTTAAAGATTCTTCTAAAGACGTTCGTAAATTCTTAAATGATACAGCTAACGGTTTAACTGTTACTGCATTCAAACGTATTCAATTGGGCGCTTAATTCCTGATAAAATACTTTAAAAAGAGGTCCTGTGGTTTTCCGCGGGACCTCTTTTGTTATATTTGGAAAATTTCATCCCATAGATCTCCTATTATGATTGCCATTACCAACGGTCAGTTTTTCTACTCCGGTCAGCTCGTTACCAATCAATACATCCTAATCGAAGACGGCCGGATCAGCCGGATTGCTGAAGGGCCTCTGCCCGATGGCTGTCAGGTCATCGACGTGCAGGGTGATCTCATTACGCCTGGGTTCGTTGACTTGCAGATTTATGGCAGCGGCGGAGATCTTTTCTCTGCTTATCCTACCGCAGAGACCCTAAAGCAAATGGAGGCTGACCTGCGCAGCAAGGGGACTACCGGTTTCCTGGCTACAGTAGCGACCAATACCTGGGAGATTGTTTACCAGGCCATCGATGCTGCGAAGGCTTATGGTGCGCGGCAAAGCGGATTTATGGGCCTGCACCTCGAAGGCCCATACCTCAACCCTAAGCGGAGAGGTGCACACCCCGAAGCACTGATGTGCAAGGCTACACTGGAGGAAGTAAAGGGACTGCTCGATTATGCGGAAGGAACGATAAAGATGATGACCATTGCTGATGAGCTGCAGGATGAGGAAGTGATCCTTTTTCTGAAGCAAAAAGGAATCATCTTGTCCTTAGGACACAGTGACTGTGATTTTGAACAGGCTACGGCTGCTTTTGACAAGGGCTTCAGTACGACAACGCATTTATTCAACGCGATGCCTTCCATTCATCACCGTGCACCAAACCTCCCGGTAGCAGTATTCAGTCACCCGACAGCGATGGCAAGTATTATTGCAGATGGTGTACACGTGGATTTTGAAGTGATCAGGATGACTTCAAAAGTTATGGGTGACCGCTTGTTCCTGATTACGGATGCGGTAACGCCCTGTAACATTGGTCCTTATCAGCATGAATTGAGGGGCGACAGGTTTGTGACTCCTGAGGGGACACTTTCAGGTTCCAACATCACCATGCTGCAAGCCCTCGGCAATTGTATCAACCACTGTGATATTCCCCTGGAGACCGCCCTGCGTATGGCTACGGCAAATCCGGCGAAAGTAATGGGGCCTTCTGCAGAATTTGGCACATTAAGTGTTGGTAACCACGCTGATCTGTTGTGCTTATCACCCAGTCTGGGGTTAAACAAAGTTTTTGTCAGCGGAGTTGAACATTTGAGTCCTATAAATTAAAACAAATAGTTATTTTTGAAGTCATGAAGTATAAACGGATCCTGCTGAAATTAAGTGGTGAATCGCTGATGGGCGAGAAGCAATATGGTATTGATAATGAGCGTGTAAGACAGTACGCTGAAGACATAAAAGCGGTACATGACGAAGGTCTGGAGATTGCAATTGTGATTGGAGGAGGTAACATTTTTAGAGGTTTAAGCGCAGAAAAATCAGGCATGGACCGTGCACAGGCAGATTACATGGGGATGCTGGCAACAGTGATCAACAGTATGGCTTTGCAGGATGCATTGGAAAAAGTAGGTTTAAAAACACGTTTGCTGACTGCCATTAAGATGGAGCAGATCTGTGAGCCTTTCATCCGCAGAAGAGCAGTACGTCACCTGGAGAAAGGCCGTGTAGTGATTTTTGGTGCAGGTACTGGAAATCCTTATTTTACGACCGACTCTGCGGCTGCCCTGCGTGCCATCGAGATTAAGGCAGATGTGGTGTTGAAAGGTACACGTGTAGACGGCATTTATACTGCCGATCCGGAGAAGGATCCGACTGCAACGAAATACAGCGAGATCTCTTTCAAAGAAGTATATGCAAAGGGGCTGAATGTAATGGACATGACTGCGTTCACACTTTGCGAGGAAAATGAACTGCCAATCATCGTGTTTGACATGAACAAAACGGGGAACTTCATGAAAATTGCGAAGGGTGAAGAAATTGGTACCCTGGTTAAAAACTGATTCTAATAAATTTTATATTTTTGGTTAAATTATACACAAAATGAATGACCTCATAAAGAAACAATTACAGGATGCTCAGGCCAGCATGGACAAGGCGATTGACCATTGTGAATCTGAATTGACAAAAATCCGTGCAGGAAAAGCTTCTGCCGGAATGTTGGATGGCATCTTTGTAGATTATTATGGAAGCTCCACAGGCCTGTCGCAGGTAGCCAGTATCAATACTCCTGATGCGCGCACATTGCTTGTTCAGCCATGGGAAAAAAATATGCTGGTACCGATCGAGCGTGCAATTATGGAAGCGAATATCGGTATCAATCCACAAAATGATGGTGTGGTGATCCGCTTAGTGGTTCCGCCACTTACCGAGGAGCGTCGACGTGACCTGGTGAAGAAGGTGAAAGAAGAAGCGGAACGTGGAAAGATCACGGTGCGCAACATCCGTAAAGATGCAAACGAGAAAATCAAAAAGCTGAAAGGCGAAAGTGTTTCTGATGATGAGATTAAGACTGGTGAGGCTGAAGTACAGAAGATCACTGATGCCTATATCATCAAGGTGGATAAACATGCGGAAGCAAAAGAAAAAGACATCATGACGGTATAACCGTATTATAATTTACTTGTAATTTAAAGGGAATGAGCATCAGGCGTCATTCCCTTTCTTTATTTTTGGGCAGATTTATTCAAATGGGACTATTATTACAGTATTTACAACGACATAAATGGGTGGTTGCCCTGGCCTTGCTGCTGGCGGCAATCAACATCGGATTTTCATTATTGGATCCTTATATTACAGGAAGGATTCTTGATGAGTTCATCAATAAAAAGGATGTGCTGAACAAAAGCCAGTTTATTTGGGGGGTGCTCGGACTGGTAGGGCTCAGTGTCGGGGCGGCCATGGTATCCAGGATTGCGAAGAATTTTCAGGATTATTTTACCAGCATTATTGTGCAGAAAGTAGGAGCGAAGATGTATGCAGATGGTCTGAAACATTCCCTGGAGCTGCCATATCAGGTGTTCGAAGATCAGCGGAGCGGCGAGACATTGGGAATCCTTCAGAAAGTAAGACTGGATTCGGAGAAATTCATTACTTCTTTTATCAGCATTCTGTTTGTCAGCCTGATCGGGATGGTATTTGTCATCGTTTATTCTGTGACGGTTAGTTATAAGGTGACGTTGATTTATTTTTCTGCAATTCCAATCATCAGTTTCCTGAGCTGGTTTCTCAGCAGGAAAATCAAAACGATCCAGAAGACCATCGTTGCAGAAACCACTTCCCTTGCGGGATCGACAACGGAGTCGCTGCGTAACATTGAGCTGGTGAAGAGTCTGGGCCTTGCAAACCAGGAAATAGAACGGCTGAACAAAACTACCTATAAGATTCTCGGACTGGAGTTGAGGAAGGTGAAGTATGTGCGTAGCATGAGCTTCGTGCAGGGCACAACCGTTAACTTTGTACGCAGTACAATGGTGGTGGTTTTGCTGATTCTTATCTTCGAGAACACGATCTCTGCAGGACAATATTTTTCTTTCCTTTTTTATTCCTTCTTTCTCTTCGGTCCGCTGCAGGAGCTGGGCAATGTGATCCTTTCTTGGCGTGAGGCTGAGGTTTCCCTGGGTAATTTCAAGCGTATCCTCAATATGCCGGTGGACCAGAAGCCGCTTAACCCAGTGAAGCTGGAGAAAATTACTACATTGGAATTTAAGGATGTTAATTTTAAACACCTGACCGGTAAGAGCAATGCGCTGAATGCAATCAATTTCAGCACTAACAACGGTGAGACCATTGCTTTTGTAGGGCCATCGGGTTCCGGAAAGACCACACTTGTAAAACTCTTGGTTGGTCTTTATCAGCCGGTAGAAGGCGATGTTTATTATAACAGTTCATCCAGTAAGGACATTGACCTGGACCTGCTAAGGGAGAAAATTGGATTTGTAACTCAGGATACACAATTGTTTGCAGGTACGATCAGGGAAAACCTTCAGTTTGTGCGCCCGGATGCCACGGATGAGGAATGTTTGCGTGTGATGCGTCAGGCAGCCTGTCATACCTTGCTGGCCAGGGCTGAGCAGGGACTGGATACGGTGATCGGTGAAGGCGGCGTAAAGGTATCCGGAGGTGAGAAACAACGGTTGTCAATTGCAAGGGCTTTATTGCGTCGACCGGACATCCTGGTCTTTGATGAGGCTACTTCTTCACTCGATTCACTGACAGAAGAAGAGATTACAGCGACGATCAGGGACATTTCGATACAGACCAGTCACATTACCATTTTAATTGCACACAGGCTTTCTACGATCCGCCACGCGGACCGCATTTACGTATTGGAGAAAGGTCGCATCATTGAGCAGGGCAAACATGAAGAACTGCTGAAAGAAAACGGGCTCTACTATGCGATGTGGAGACAGCAGGTTGGAGAGCGGAAGGAAGATTAGGTCTTCATGTCATTGATCTCCTGCAGGCTGAGTCTGGTCATACTTTTGGTCTTGAAATAGGTTATTCCTGCCACGAGTATGGTCATTCCGCCACCGAAAACAACGGCGGGTACGGTACGCATCAGCTTTGCGGTGAGCCCTGATTCAAAAGCGCCGATTTCATTGGAGGAGCCAACGAACATGCTGTTGACGGCAGATACCCTGCCGCGCATTTCGTCCGGCGTCAGCAGCTGCATAATCGTGGAGCGAATGATGACGCTGACACTATCAAATGCGCCTTCCATGAAGAGAAATACCAAGGTGAGGTAAAAGCTTTTGGACAGTCCGTAACAGATAATGCTGGTACCAAAACCTGTGACCGCAATCAGGAGGTTACGCCATGGCTTGTTCATGGGAGAGAAGCGTGTCATGGCGAGCATGGTGATGACCGCTCCGCTGGAGGCTGCGGCACGCATGAATCCCAGTCCCTCGGAACCCACCTTGAGGATGTCGTTGGCAAACACAGGGAGCAGCGCTACCGCACCGCCGAAAAACACCGAGAACAAGTCCAGGCTCATTGCGCCAAGCATCATTTTATTTTTGAAGACAAACTTTACACCTACAGTAAGGGCATCAATGATGTTTTCCTTAGGAATAAAGGTAGCCGGGTGTTTTTTCAGAAGGAAAATGCAGACAAGAGCGATGCTGATGAACAGCAGGATGACCGCATAGGTAACGGTGATTCCAAAAAAGCCATAAATGAGGCCGCCAATGGCGGGTCCGGCGATAGATGCTGCCTGCCAGCTGGAGCTGTTCCAGGTGCTGGAATTCGGGTAAAGGTGTTTCGGGATGATCTGCGCCATCAGGGAAAAGGTTGCCGGTCCGAAGAATCCCCTGGCGATGCCGATGCCGAAAACCATCGTATACATGATGGGCACAATAAAACTTACAGGCACGTAGGCATGCATTTGTTTCGTGGTGACGATCAGCATGATTAGGGAGCATAGGAAGACGCCGCTGAAGATGTTGATGAGCAGGCCCCTTTTTTCTGATTTATCGGCTACGTATCCACCATATAAGGCAATGCTGATGGCTGGAATGGCTTCACAAAGTCCGACGAGGCCGAGGGCAAGCGGATCCTTGGTCAGGTGATAGATGTGAAAGCCGATGATGACGGCCTGCATCTGATAAGCAAAAGTGAAGAAGAAACGCATGCCCAGATAGGAGCGGAACTCTTTGTAACGGAGTGCGGCGTAAGGATCAGGTTTGGTGATGATGCTCTGGTTTTCCAAAGGAGAATTTTTTAACGCAAATGTATGCCCGGAGGCATACATCTGTGTTAAAATGTGTTACATGATTTTGTCATAAAATGACAGGTAGGCTTCGCGCATGTCCGGGGCCTGGTTGATGGCTGAAGATGCGGCGATGCCAAAGATTCCAGTGTCGAGCAATTCTGCTATATCGGCTGCCGTAACACCGCCTACGGCCAACACAGGAAGTCCGATGTTCAGGTCGTTAAGACTGACAATGGCCTTGCGGTAGCCATCAATACCAAGGTGAGGCATGGAATTGGGCTTGGTATCGGTATGGGAGAAGGGGCCGAACCCGGCATAATCCACTCCCTCAGTAGCGAGCCGCTGCAATCCTTCGACCGTATTTGAGGAACCACCGATGGTAATGGCCTCGCCCAACTGCTCGCGGATCCTGACGAAATCAGCATCCATATCTTCGATGTGGAATCCCTGAATGTCGGCTTTGCCGTTCAGATGGATATGGTCTGTGACGATCAGGGTTGCACCCCAGTCGTCGCAGATTTCGGCAATTACATGAATGTCTTTGAGTAGTTCTTCGTCATTTTTCGTTAAACAGCGGTATTGTACCCATTTCGCACCTGCCTCACAGGCGATGCGTGCCTGGTCAATGTGACTGAGCTGAGGGATGTCGTGTGTAATAAAATGGAGTCTTTCGATGAACTTTTTCATAATGGATTAGAATTTCAGATTCAGCGAAAGTAGAAAATTAGTTCCTGCCTGCGCAAAATAAAAATTTTCAGTGGTGGTCACGCCTTGCGACAATGAGCTGTAGGTATAACCGTTACTTTCGTACTTTTCGTTGAGCAGGTTATTGACCAGGAGCCCGATGTTCACATTTTTAAGGCCTTTCATCTGGAAATCATAACCGAGTCTGGCATTTTGTATCCAGTAGGCATCCAGCATCCTGGCAGCATTCTGCGTATTGTCCATATATTGTTTGCTGACATATTTGCTCTGGATGGCTGCTGCAAATCCCTTCAGCGGTTTGTAGACCAGTTCTCCGAAAAGGACAGCAGCGGGAGAAAAGGAGATGTCCGGGTTCGCATAAGTAGTTGGAACTACCCCAATTTCATTGAAATCTGCATCGTATTCAGTGATGTAGTCGATGTAATTTTTGATCTTGTTCCTGCTCAGGGCAGCATTGGCATTGATGCCGAACTTGCTGTTGATGACGTATGCAGCGTCCAGCTCCACACCGATGCGGTAGCTCTTGTCTACATTCTGGCGGTAGGCATCGGAGTATTCGTTGATCTCTCCGGTGAAGATCAGCTGGTCTTTGTAGAACATACCATATACATTGAGGCCGGCATCAAGGCGGTTGTTTTTGAAGCGGTACCCAGCTTCCACATTGTTCAGGTGCTCGGCCTTGGGTACGGCCAGTCCAGCTTTCAGGTTGGTGAAGTCGTCCCTGTTAGGTTCCTTATTGGCCACGCTGAAGGAACCGTAGATATTGCTTTGTTCGTTAAGCGTATAGGTAGCGCCGATCTTTGGGTTGAAAAAATCATACTGATTATCGAAGTCCAGGCTGCTCAGGTTTTTGTCAGTACCCGTAATGGCGTAACTGACAGACCTGTACTGGAGGTCGGCAAAGAGGTTCAGGTTCTCCAGGGGAGCATAATTGACCTTTCCGAAGATGTTGAAGTCGTCCTTATTGCCTTTACCGTCGTAATAGTGTCGGTCGGCCGTTCCGGTGGAAGCATATTCTGCCCAGATGACCTGGCCATAATGTTTACCCCTGTATTGATTGTAGGCACCTCCCAATGTAAAGCTGAGGTTCGATTGCGCCTGGTAGTTGAATGCATAAGTCAGTCCGTAAAAGTCATTGTTCAGCCAGCGGCGTCTGACGAGGTCGGTCTGGTCGATGGTCGTTCCGTTTAATTCTACGTCTGGCAGTCCATATTTGCTGAAGGAAGCGTCGTTCTTGAACTCTTCGAAGTATCCTTTGCCGTCAGTATAGTGCAGGGCACCATTAAAGGAGAATTTCTCATTAAACTGTCTGGCGTATATAGCCTGATAGTGATTTTGCCAATAGTTGTCGGTCTGGTCTTTATAGGTAAAGGAATTGTAGGTTCTGCTGCCGGAGTTGAGCAGATTTGCCGCATCCTGATCGGCGCGGTCATCGTAGAAATTTCTGCCGATGAAGGCTTCCATGCCTGCGAGGTCTCCATTGAGCCTGGATTCCGGAATCCCGTTCCATGCCTGGTAAGTTTTTTCTGTTCCTGCGAATACATTGACGCGGAGCAGGTCTTTCTTGCCATAGTAGGCACCGGAAAGGAAGTAAGACTTTAGGTCTGATGCAGCGCGGTCGATGAAGCCGTCGGACTTGATCCTCGAAAGGCGGCCGTCGAAGCTCCATTTGTTATCAATCATACCTGTACCTAGCTTCACTGTATTTTTAAGGGTATTAAATGAGCCATAGGTATTGTTCAGCTCCCCGTATGGCTGATCTGCAGCACTGGCGGTCTGGATGTTCAGACTTCCACCAAATGCACCCGCCCCGTTCGTAGAGGTTCCTACACCGCGCTGGATCTGGATGTTGTCTGTCGACGAGGCAAAATCGGGCATGTTTACCCAAAAGGTACCCTGGCTTTCACTATCGTTGTAAGGAATGCCATTGACCGTTACGTTGACCCTGCTGGCGTCGCTGCCCCTGATCCTGATGCCGGTATAACCTACTCCTGCTCCTGCATCAGAGGTCACGACCACTCCTGGCGTGTTGTTGAGGATGAAAGGCAGGTCTTGTCCGAAGTTGTTCGCTTCAATGTCGGCCTTGCTGATGTTTTTATAAGTGGTAGCTGATTTTTCAGTGGCGCGTGTGGCCCTGACAATCACCTCTTCGGCGATGAGTGTAGCCGGTGTGAGGATGACGTTGAGTGTTTGATCGGCATTGATGCTGACGTTTTTCTCGATGGTCCTGTATCCTATAAAGCTGATGGACAGGGTGTAGTTGCCGGCAGGAAGGTTGCTGATGCTGTATTTTCCCTGTGCGTCGGTCGTGGCTCCTGCAGTTTTGTTTTTAATCCTGACGGAAGCTCCCGGAAGTGCCTGATTTGATTTTTCGGTAATTGTTCCTGAGATGCTGAACTGGGCCCATGTAAATGCGGGGAACAACAGTACAGCGACTGTGATGATCAGTAATTTTTTCAATGTTTCTTTTTTAGTTAAACCACTGCAAGTAAGGGGTACTTACAGCCCAGTTAAACTCCATAACTCCAATCCCTACGCCGGCATTATCCGGATCAGGTGCATGAGATCCGCCGTTGTGGCCGTTGATCTCAATGGGTATGCTCTCAGCCTGTTTTTGTGTTTCTTACAAAACAAGGCACCCCTTTTTGATGGGGCAAAGGTATTGAAAAATTTTGTTCTGTATTAAATTGTTTTCAGAAGAGGGGCGAGGAAGCGGTCAACCTCCCTGATGGCGTTGGATAATCTATGCTCCTGTCCGCCGACAAGAACGTATTTTGCCTGGAGTGCTTTTAGTTCGGTATGCCATACTTCCATAAAGTGCTCCCGTTTGTTGGGGAAATCGCGGAGGGGGTCTTCCTGCCATGGAAGGTCGATGTCCATCAGCAGATAGAGGTCATATGGGTGTTGTGGCAGGGCGTCAAGCACTACCTGCGGCGTTTCACCAAAAACCTCATCACTCCATATTTTCACCGTGAGGAAAGTGGTGTCGGTAAAGATGAAGGGTTGTTCGGCAATGGCCAGAATGGACTCTTCCAGGGCGAGCTGCCCATGGAACATATTGACCTCGTCCTGCAGGTCGCAGGGCGCGGTGAGCGCGGCACAGTAGTAACGTGCATATTCAGGCACCCACAGCGTGCGGTAGTGTTTTGCCAGCTGCTGTGTGATGGTTGACTTTCCGGTACTCTCCGGTCCGACAATGGCGATCTTAATGGGTTTGTTCACGATAGGTTCTCCTCCAGTCCAGGTAGCCCTTCAAGGCAATGATCACTAAAAATGCGTAGAAAATTGCACTCAGGTTCAGGTGTTTGTAAATATATAGAGGTACGTAACAAAGGTCGACAATGATCCAGATGATCCAGTTCTGGAGGATTTTCCTGGTGAGGAGCACCTGTGCGACAAAACTCATCGCTGTGCAGAAGCCATCGGCAAAGGGGACGTCTGTATCTGTAAAGGTCTTCAGGAAAAAGCCGAGTAACACGGTGAGTACTGGGATGGAGACAATGACCATCAGCCATTGTTTTTTTGTAATGCTGGCGATGGGTTCTTCTTTGTTTCCGTCTTTCTTTTTCCAGTAGTACCAACCGTATACGGCGGTAAAGAGAAAATAGAACTGCAGGGACATATCTCCGTACATTCTGGCCTGGAAAAATACCCAGGCATAGGCAACAACACTGATGATGGAGATGGGCCAGCTCATTACCTTTTCCCGGGCAGCAAGATAGATACAGATGAATCCGGTAATAACACCGAGCCATTCTGCCCAGGTGGTATGCTCAAACTGGCTGATCAGAAACTGGGAAAAGGTGGATTGAAGGATGACCATGCGCCAAAAGTAACGAGTGGATCTCATTAAAAAAAGTCTGTACCGATGACGGCGCTTTATTTTTTAGATTACGGCATCGTTATTGCATTTATGTGGCTGAGCATTTTTGATATTAAATTCTATACCAATGAAAAATCTGGGGTTAAATATATTGGGTATTGTCCTTTTATCGGTGGGTTTGCTGGCCTTTACAAAGGCCAGGACCGGAGGCATCCAGGGAAAGGTGAATCCTGCGGAAGCAGCTGTACAGGTGCTGGCGGTTTCTGGTAAAGATACGCTGACCACAATGGTCAACGGAGGGACCTTTGTATTCAGCAATGTGAAGGCCGGGACCTATAGTGTAATGGTAAAGGCTGTAGTGCCTTACAAGGATGTGACCCTTTCAAATGTCGCTGTGGTGGACAGTGCAACGACGGATGTTGGCGTGATCCGGTTGCTGCAGTAAATCGCATGAAAATCGTCGCTTCTTTATTTAAGTAGTTTTTTAAAAAATAGCACATAATGTAATGTGCAAAAGCGTATCTTTGCATCCCGACAGAAGAGTCGGGATATTCCATACTTACGAGCGCAGAAAATCTCCAGACTACTCGGGTCTTTAATAACGCAATTTTTTACGAATTACACTTATATAAAACTTTAGACTTTTTAAAGCCTTATGCCTAAAGACACCTCCATACGCTCAGTATTAATTATTGGATCGGGACCTATCATCATTGGTCAAGCTTGTGAATTTGATTATTCAGGATCGCAAGCGGCCCTATCTCTGAAGGAAGAGGGGATTGAAGTATCAATCATCAACTCTAACCCTGCAACCATCATGACCGACAAGGTAATTGGGGACCATGTTTACCTGTGGCCACTGACCGTAGATTCGATTGAGCAAATCCTCACAGAACGTAAGATTGATGCGGTACTGCCTACTATGGGTGGACAAACGGCATTAAACCTTTGTAAGGAAGCTGAAGAACGCGGTGTCTGGGAGAAACACGGTGTCCGTGTGATCGGTGTAGACGTGGATGCGATTGAGAAAACAGAAAACAGGGAAGCTTTCCGCCAGTTGATGATTGACATCGGTGTGGGTGTTGCTCCTTCGAAGATTGCCAACTCTTTCCTGGAAGGTAAAGAAGCTGCCCAGCAGATTGGTTATCCATTGGTGATCCGTCCTTCGTATACGCTCGGTGGATCCGGCGGTGGTTTCGTACATAAAAAAGAAGATTTTGACCATGCTTTACAGCGCGGGCTTGAAGCTTCGCCAACACATGAGGTGCTGGTTGAAAAGGCAGTGTTCGGATGGAAAGAATATGAGCTGGAGTTGCTGAGGGACAGTAATGACAATGTAATCATCATTTGTTCTATTGAGAACTTTGACCCTATGGGTATCCATACTGGTGACTCCATCACGGTGGCACCGGCGATGACGCTTTCTGACCGTTGTTACCAGGATATGCGTAACCAGGCGATTAAGATGATGCGTGCGATTGGTAACTTTGCCGGCGGATGTAATGTACAGTTTTCTGTAAATCCTGAAAATGATGACATCATCGCCATCGAGATCAACCCAAGGGTATCACGTTCTTCGGCACTGGCAAGTAAGGCTACGGGTTACCCGATCGCTAAAATTGCGGCGAAGCTGGCCATTGGTTACAACCTGGATGAAATCGAAAATCAGATCACTAAGACTACCTCGGCTTATTTTGAGCCTACACTGGACTATGTGATTGTGAAAGTGCCACGCTGGAACTTTGATAAGTTCAAAGGAGCCAATATGGAGCTTGGATTACAGATGAAGTCTGTAGGTGAGGTGATGGCGATTGGGCGTAGTTTCATTGAGGCTTTGCAAAAGGCTTGTCAGAGTCTGGAAATCGGTAGAGCGGGACTTGGAGCGGATGGTAAACATAACCGCAGCATTGAAGAGATCATGCACGGACTGGAGCATGCGAGCTGGAACCGTCTGTTCCTGATCAAAGACGCCATGAGCATGGGTGTTCCATTGGAGTCCATCCGCAAAGTCACTAAAATTGATAAATGGTTCCTTTCGCAGATTCATGAACTGGTACAACTGGAGACTGAACTGAAAAGGTACTCATTGAATAATATTCCTAAGGAATTCTTCTTTACATTGAAACAAAAGGGCTTCTCTGATATTCAGATTGCGTATCTGCTGGGAAATGTAACGGAAGATGAGGTCTACGAACGCAGAAGGTCGCTGGGTATCAAACGTGTTTATAAGATGGTGGATACCTGCGCGGCAGAGTTTGCGGCACAGACACCTTATTACTACTCTAGTTTTGAAGAGGAAAGCGAGTCTGTACCATCAGACAGAAAGAAAGTAATTGTATTGGGTTCCGGGCCGAACCGTATTGGTCAGGGAATTGAATTTGATTATTCTTGTGTACATGGATTACTAGCTGCGAAAGAAAGTGGTTTTGAGGCGATCATGATCAATTGTAACCCGGAGACGGTTTCTACGGATTTCAATATGGCCGACAAGCTTTACTTTGAGCCTGTATTCTGGGAGCATGTAAGAGAAATCATCGATCTGGAGAAACCGGAGGGTGTGATTGTACAGCTTGGAGGTCAGACCGCGTTAAAAATGGCTGAAAAGTTACATGAGAATGGCATCAAGATCATCGGTACTTCTTACAATGACATGGATGTTGCTGAAGACAGGGGGCGTTTCTCTGACTTGCTGAAAGAGCTTGAAATTCCTTATCCTAGATATGGGGTAGCTGAAAATGCAGAAGAAGCAATTGTTGTGGCGAATGAGGTTGGCTATCCGGTACTGGTAAGACCAAGTTATGTGTTGGGTGGACAGGGAATGAGCATTGTGATCAATGATGAGGACCTGGAAAAAGCGGTAGTGAAACTGCTGGGCGATCTTCCTGGTAACCGCGTACTGATTGACCACTTCCTGGACCGTGCTGAAGAGACAGAGTCTGATTCCATCAGTGATGGCGAAGATGTGCATATTGTTGGATTGATGGAACATATTGAGCCTGCGGGGATTCACTCCGGAGATTCAAGTGCCGTGTTGCCGCCGTTCAGTTTGTCTGAAAAGGTGATGAACGACATGGAGGTCTATTCTAAGAAAATTGCAAAGGCCCTCAACGTCATCGGATTACTGAATATCCAGTTTGCGGTTAAAGATGAAAAGGTGTATGTGATTGAAGCGAATCCTAGAGCTTCCAGGACTGTTCCTTTCATTGCAAAGGCTTACGATGTTCCTTACATCAATATCGCCGCAAAGGTGATGCTGGGTGCCGCCAAGCTGAAAGATTTTACCATTGAGCGTAAGCTGAAAGGTTTTGCGATTAAGGAACCGGTATTCTCATTTGATAAATTCCCTGAGGTGGCTAAGGAGCTGGGGCCTGAGATGAAGTCTACAGGTGAGGCGATCAGGTTTATCAAAGACCTGGAAGATCCTTACTTCAGAAAGTTATATAAAGATAAGTCGATGTACTTGTCGAAATAATAAAAGCAAGGCTGTTTTCATCTGAAAACAGCCTTTTTTAATTTAATTCTTTCCCCAGATCCGGGTATTCAGGTCCAGCTCATGGATGATGCCATACATAAAACGGATGAGTGCAAGATCTTCCTGTAATAAGTCAGGATCAAGCAATGTTTTAAATACGGGGGCTTCAAAATAATTTTTATTGAGCGGAAAGGCGATAAATATATGGTCAGCCGTAAAAGAAAGGCTGATGGTCTGACTGCAGCGGTTGTTGAGTTCACAGATGCGCTCCATGAGTGTTGGTGTGAGGATGTATCTGGCTTCTACCTGATCATTGGAGTAAGTGCTGAAAGTTTTGGTAAATGTCGGGTTCTCGAGTTTGACGAGCTCATCCCTGGAAAAAACGGGTATTGCTGAGGAGATCCAGGAGCTGATGACGTCGCCAAGATCCCTGGGGCTGACTATGGTGCTGCCACGGAAATTTTTGTTGAAGTCGGCACAAAAAACAATACCCTTCAGGATGGTATGCCAATGTTCCTGAGTGCCGTTTTTTGTCCGGGTAACGGTTTTATATTCTGCGTGAACCTCAGAGAAGCTGAACCTGGTTTTGCCGGCGGTACCATAAATCTGATCTTCGCTATGGTAGCGGTCGGGCCGGTGTGAGAATAACCTGGAGGCCACAAAGTCAGACTCAGAGAGGCCATCTGAGGCATCAATCTGCAGGCTCGGATCGATTTCCTTCAATGCGTTTGCAATGAAGGTCTGCTTGAACTGATGCTGATATTCCGTTTCCCTGGAGCTGTTTCTGGCCACCATAACGATACCTGTGATCAGCGGAATGGCGCCGCAGATCAGCAGGACCGTAATTGGGCCACCCAGAAAAATACCGCCGCCAATCATTAAAATTCCTGCACCGAGGAAAATATAGCTGCGGACCTTTAGGGCAGAGAGTGTTTTTCTTTGTTCCTCAAGCCCATTGAGCATCACAGATGCGCTGGCCGGGGGCTTAACTATATGATCTTCCATTAACGGTTAAAAAGATCTTTAGCGCTGATGTTTTTGCGTTCTTCTTCCGGAATGGAAAGTACAGCCATTGGTTTGTAGTTCATCATTCCTGCAATGATGCTTCCAGGGAACATCATAATGCCATTGTTGTAATCCGTTACAGAGGCATTATATGTTCTTCTCGCAGCTGCAATTTGTTCTTCACTTTCTGTCCAGGTACTTTGCAGCTGGATGAAATTCTGGCTGGCTTTGAGGTCCGGGTAGTTTTCTACCGTAACCATGACCGATTTGAGGGCTGTGCTCATCTGTGCGTCTATCTGAAGCCGCTCTTCGCTGCTGATGTCCGGGTTGGAAGCCTTGCTGCGCAGCTCAACAATTTTAGAAAGTAAGCCTGCCTCATGTTGCATGTACTGCTTTACCGTTTCCACAAGGTTGGGAAGGAGGTCATAGCGTTTTTTTAGCATGGCATCGATGGCGGAGAAGGCATTGTCTACCTGATTCTTTTTGGCGATGAGTGAGTTGTACAGGCTAAGGCCTATAATCAGCAGAACGACGATGATGATACCGAAGATAATCATGTGAGTGGTTTAAGTGTTAATTGAAATGGTAAATATATAAATATCCGGAAATAAAAAAGCCCTGTGTTTTTACGCATAGGGCTGATGTAGAATGCCGGTTGATTTATCGTTAGAAGGGGAGGTCACCATCGACGCCACTTGGGTCGAGGTATTCAGCTTCACTTTTGGGTGTGGTATTTTCTGTGCTGGCGGGTGTATGTTCAAAATCGCTTTTACGGCCAAGTATGGTGAAGTTTTCTGCAACGACTTCAGTTACATATTTTTTGATTTTCTCTCTGTCTTCGAAAGACCTGGTGCGCAGCTTACCTTCTATATATACCAGTTTGCCTTTTTGCAGATATTTTGAAGCGACTTCAGCCAGGCCCCTCCATAAAACAATATTATGCCATTCTGTTTGCTCTATACGTTTCCCATCCTTGTTATAGGTTTCTGATGTCGCCAATGGAAAGCTGGCTACAGTGACGCCTCCATCTAGATGTCTGACTTCAGGATCTTTGCCTAAATGACCGACTAAAATAACTTTGTTAATACCTGACATGAAAATTGGTTTTTTACTGTTTAGTTGTATAGGATTCGATAAAATTTGCGATCACCTTTGGTTGTGGTAATCCATCAAATTCACTTAAAGAAACCCGTTTTATATCTGCTTTTACTTTAAAGTTAATGATATAATTGTCTAAACCAAAAAATTGAACAAATATAGTTTGGTGGGTGAGTAAATGTTTGTGCGCAGCAAGTGGTTTGATAACTACCTCTTTTCCAAAGTATTCCTGCACTGCGTGGGAGAACTGCTCCGGAACTTCTGTAAAATGATTTTCCGTTTCAATCAGGGGGAAATCATACAATTCCTGCCATACATCTCCCGGACCTCTTTTCCGCACCAATAGCTGACCTTCCTGTTCGCATACAAAATAATTAAAATAGCGGATGCGTTTTTTTAGCTTTTTTAGTTTTACAGGCAACAAGGCAACAGTGCCTTTTGTTTTTGCTTCGCAGCCTGCATGCACCGGGCAGCTGGGACAGTCAGGTGATTTGGGTTTGCACTGCAGGGCGCCGAACTCCATGATCGCCTGATTGTATATTGATGGCGTTTGGCCGGCGATGAGCGACTGTGCAAGTGCACTGAAAATTTTTTTGCCTTCGGTACTGTTGATGGGGCTGTCTACGCCGAAGTAGCGGGAGAGCACGCGGAAGACATTGCCATCCAGGACTGCCTTGGATTCATCGGAAGAGAAAGAGGAGATGGCTGCCGCGGTGTATTCGCCAATGCCCTTCAGGCCAACGAGAGTATCATAAGTATTAGGGAATACCCCATTATGGTTGTCGCGGATCTGTCTTGCAGTATACAGCATGTTCCGGCCTCTTGAATAATAACCGAGGCCCTGCCATAATTTGAGGATCTGAGTTTCCTCCGCATTGGCAAAGTCGGTGATACCGGGGTATTGTGAAAGGAAGCGATTGAAATAAGGCAGGCCCTGTTCCACCCTTGTTTGCTGCAGAATGATTTCCGACAGCCAGATTACATAGGGGTCACGGGTATTCCGCCAGGGTAATGATCGTTTGTTCAGCTCATACCATTTCACGATTTCATTCTGAAAACTCATAACTACAAAAATACGTGCAATTATTTGTATACTTATCAAGAAATGTTTTTTGCTGAATGATGCCCATGGAGGTTGATTTCTAATGATTCCTAAACTCAGGCTTAACGTGTTTTTAATAAAACTTGCAATTCGGTGATGGATCAGGAGACAAATAAATCATCTTTTATTTTCCTATCTCATTAAAAAGCAATACTTTTGCAACCCCAAAACACTTATAAAGTAATAACACACTATAAATTAATAACAGAGAATATGACTAAGGCAGATATTATTTCAGAAATATCAACGAAAACAGGAATTGAAAAGGTAGATGTACAAGAAACCGTTGAGGCATTTTTCAAGGTCATCAAAAACAGCATGATTGGTGGAGAGAATGTATATGTTAGGGGCTTCGGCAGTTTTGTTGTTAAGAAAAGAGCACAGAAGACTGCTAGAAATATTTCTAAAAACACTGCAATCATTATCCCGGAGCATTTCGTACCGAGCTTTAAACCAGCAAAAGTGTTTGTTGACAAAGTAAAAAATAATTCAAAAAAAGTTAGCGTAGAAGCTTAATCATTCTCATGATAAACAGTATCCGATCCAGACAATTTATTCTAATAGGGGCCATTGTGCTACTGATAGGATTTTTGTTTACGAGGGATATTAAGGGTTTGGTGAAACCAAAACAAGACAGGGGTGCTGCTCCTGCGACCGGGCAAATGGCGCCCGCCCAACCGGCAACAGAGCAGATTAACCTGGAACAGGTTTCATTGGTGGCCAAGAATACACTCAATCCGGGGCTTGCAGCTGAAATTACCACATTGGAGGGTGCTTATAAGAGTGCTGCTGAAGACCGTAAGGTTGCAGAGGCGAAGGTGCTGGCGAAGAAGTGGGATGATGTTGCGCAGGCAGTTCCGAGTGCGTTATATCTGGAGATCGTTGCCGGCAAGGAGCCGACACTGACGAACTGGTTGAACGCCGGGGATAGTTTTATGAAGGCGTTTGACAACAGCCGCGACAGTGTATTGCTGCCTGCATTATTGCAGAAGGCCAATCTGGCTTATACAAATGCAGTGGCAATAGATTCAAACAGTAACGATGCAAAAACAGGTTTGGGCATCACCATGGTAAATGGGATGGGTGCGCCAATGGCGGGTATCGGTATGCTGCTTGGCGTAGTGAAGAAAGACCCTAAGAACATTAAAGCAAATATGAGCTTGGGAACATTTGCCATGAAGTCAGGTCAGTTTGATAAAGCGATCGTCAGGTTTCAGGACATCATTAAAATCAAGCCTTCCCCTGACGCTTATTTTTATCTGGCCACGGCCTATGAGAATTTGGGAAAGGATGCTGAGGCCATCGAAGCTTACGAAAAGAGTAAAAAATTAGCTGCAAATGCGACGTTGTCAAAGTTTGTTGACGACAAAGTGTCTGCGTTAAAGAATAAAAAATAATAAACAGATTTATAAAAATATTTAAAACCTAAGATTATGCCAAGCGGTAAAAAAAGAAAGAGACATAAAATGGCTACGCACAAACGTAAAAAACGTTTAAGAAAAAACAGACATAAGAAAAAATAGTTTCTTCTTGTTTTGCATGATAAATTAAGGCTAGGATGAAATCATAGCCTTAATTTGTTGTTAGCAATGTTTTTTATTGTCCATGTGTTAATAAGGCCTAAAGCCTTTTAAACTGTAGCTTTTGGTAAAGGAACTAATTATAGATTCAACTCCTTCGGGGGTGACCATAGCTTTAGTTGAAGATAAACAACTTGTAGAACTTCATAAGGAACACATCAATAACAACTACGCCGTAGGTGATATTTATTTAGGCCGCATAAAGAAAATAATGCCGGGCCTAAATGCTGCGTTCGTTGATGTAGGTTACGAAAAGGATGCTTTTTTGCATTACTTCGACCTTGGTCCACAGGTACAATCTTTGATAAAGCTTACTAAAATCAAGCGTAATGGCTCTGTTAACGGAACTTTATTAGATAATTTCAAGCTAGAGGGAGATATTAACAAAGCAGGCAAAATATCTGAGGTGGTCAGCAAGAATCTTGTTCTTCCTGTTCAGATTGCTAAAGAACCCATTTCAACAAAAGGACCCAGATTAAGCTCCGACTTATCCATAGCCGGGCGTTACATCGTACTGGTCCCTTTCTCTAATGTCATTTCGATCTCCAAAAAAATTAAGAGCAATACAGAACGTAATCGTTTAAAAAAGATTATCGAAAGTATTAAGCCTAAAAACTTTGGAGTCATCATTAGAACGGTTTCTGAAGGCAAGGGAGTACATGAACTCCAAAAAGACCTTTTGGATTCTGTGACAAAGTGGGAGAACTTCATCAAGAAGCTGCCCGATGCAGAACCCTCTAAACGTGTATGGGGAGAAATGGATCGTACATCCACCCTGATCCGTGATATTTTAAGCACTGATTTCGCAAATGTTTATGTGAATGACAGTGGCCTGTTTGAAGATATCCGCTCTTATGTGCATGAGATCTCTCCGGAAATGGAGAAAATCGTGAAGCTCTATAAACATAAAGAACCCATCTTTGAACATTTCAGTATAGAGAAGCAGATCAAAAATGCTTTTGGTAAAACTGTAAATCTGGCTGGGGGAGCCTATCTGGTGGTAGAACATACAGAAGCATTGCACGTCATCGACGTGAATAGCGGAAACAGGACTGCCAGTAAAGAGAACCAGGAGGAGAATGCACTCCAGGTGAAT
Source organism: Pedobacter sp. BAL39 (assembly GCF_000170795.1). Classification (GTDB taxonomy): domain Bacteria; phylum Bacteroidota; class Bacteroidia; order Sphingobacteriales; family Sphingobacteriaceae; genus Pedobacter. Next base: position 344,673 of record NZ_ABCM01000004.1, on the reverse strand, counting down.
AAAGAAGCAGCAAAGGAAATTGCCAGGCAACTGCGTCTCCGTGATATGGGAGGTATTGTGGTGATCGATTTTATCGATATGCATAAACCTGTAAATCGGAAGATGTTATTTGATTATCTGAAGGAGCTGATGTTACTGGATCGTGCGAAGCACACCATTCTTCCTCCGAGTAAGTTTGGTCTTGTTCAGATTACCCGTCAGCGCGTGCGCCCGGAAATGAACATCGTTACCAGCGAGAAATGCCCAACCTGTGATGGTACAGGTGAAATTAAGGCGAGCATTGTTTTGATGGATGACATTGAGAACAACCTTACCTATATTTTGCAGGAGCAAAATGAAAAAAATATTACACTTTGTGTACACCCTTATATTGAAGCATTCATCAAAAAAGGGTTTATATCACTGCAATGGAAGTGGTTCTTTAAATTTGGGCAGCGCATCAAAATTAGGGCAGTTCCATCGTATCATCTTACAGAATTCCATTTTATTTCTGCGAAAGACGAAGAGATCAAATTATAATAGTGGTAAATTTCCAAAAACAGGTCTGATTCCCGAAGGGATCGGACCTGTTTTATTTTAGGGTAATTAGCGTTAAATTCGTCGGTCATTAAATTTTAATCCATTGGCTAAAAGCAAATCAGCATATTTTTGTCAGAGTTGCGGGTATGAATCCGCAAAATGGCTGGGCAAGTGTCCGTCCTGTAACTCCTGGAATACCTTCGTCGAAGAGGTCATTGAAAAAGGAAACGCCAAAGTACCTGCCTGGAAGACCGGTGCCGGTAATTCAAGGGTAAGTACCCCCAGTAAGGTAGAAGATATCGTATCCATCACGGAAGAGCGTGTGCCTACGGGTGACCTCGAGCTGGACAGAGTGTTGGGTGGGGGACTTGTTCCGGGATCGGTAACGCTGATTGGTGGTGAACCCGGAATCGGGAAGTCTACACTAATGCTGCAGCTGGCCCTGAATATTGTCGGGAAAAAGGTGCTGTACATCTCCGGTGAGGAGAGTGAACAACAGATCAAGATGCGAGCAGAACGGATTACAGATCAGCCTAAAGCAAGTTGTTATATCTTAACGGAAACATCGACGCAGAATATTTTCAAACAGGTAGAACTGCTGGAACCGGAAATACTGATCGTAGATTCTATTCAGACACTCCATTCTGCTCATATCGAATCGACTCCGGGAAGTGTTTCTCAGGTGAGGGAATGTACGGCTGAACTGCTGAAATTCGCGAAAGAGACGGATACCCCTGTGTTCCTTATCGGGCATATCACTAAGGATGGTACGATCGCAGGGCCGAAAATCCTGGAGCATATGGTGGACACAGTTTTACAATTTGAAGGAGATCGTCATCATGTATACCGCATCCTGAGATCTATTAAAAACAGGTTTGGTGCAGCCGCGGAGCTGGGCATTTATGCAATGCATGGCAGTGGTTTAAGGCAGGTTTCCAACCCCTCGGAGATTCTGTTGTCACAGCGTGATGAAGAGCTCAGTGGAATTGCGATTTCAGCTACTTTAGAAGGTGCCAGGCCAATGTTGATCGAAACTCAGGCGCTGGTGAGCACCGCCGCTTACGGGACGCCTCAGCGCTCCGCAAATGGCTTTGATACCAAACGCATGAATATGTTGCTGGCGGTGCTGGAAAAGCGATGTGGCTTTCGTCTGAGTACAAGAGACGTTTTTCTGAATATTGCGGGAGGTATCAAAGTGGAGGACCCGGCTATTGACCTGGCGATCCTCGTGGCATTGATTTCTTCTCATGAGGACATTTCAATTTCCTCCAAAATCTGTTTTGCCGCTGAAGTGGGATTGTCTGGTGAAATCAGGGCGGTGAACCGTATTGAACAGCGGATCTCAGAAGCGGAGAAATTGGGTTTTGAACGGATTTTCATCTCAAATTATAATCTTAAGGGACTGCAGACGGAACGTTTTAAAATTGAACTGACTGCAGTGAGCAAGATTGAAGATGTATTCTCCATCTTATTCGGTTGATGTATGGGGTGTGATGTTGTTGCTTTTCCCCAATGAGGAATATTAATCCCCGTTCGACGAGCGCGCTTTATTTTTATTATTATTTGTAATGTGTTGATAGTTAGTTGTTTAATATTTTGTTTTCTGCTTTTTTTAAGCCGGCGGGATAGTTGCCTTAATGATATCGTTATTCATTTATGATATAACAACAATAGGGATGATTATCCTCGTTATCGCCAGATAACGAGGATTTTTTTTGTGCGCTGCATTTTTCTTATCCAGAGGCTTTTCATCAAAAAGGCTGAACATTCTGAAATGTCCAGCCTTTATAAGGAATGGTGATTTTCGTTATTCTACGGTAACCGACTTCGCGAGGTTTCTCGGTTGGTCTACATTGCATCCGCGCATGACGGCGATGTGGTACGACAACAATTGTAAAGGTATTGTCGCCAGTAACGGCAGGAATGCTTCACTTGCATCCGGGATTTCTATGCAGTAATCGGCCATTTTTTTGACTTCTGTATCACCTTCGGTAACGATGGCAAGCACAATCCCTTTGCGGGCTTTGACTTCCTGGATATTGCTGATGACCTTCTCGTAAGAAGAGTTTTTGGTGGCAATAACTACCACAGGCATTTCTTCATCAATTAATGCGATCGGACCATGTTTCATCTCTGCAGCCGGGTAACCTTCCGCGTGGATATAGGATATCTCCTTCAGCTTCAGGGCACCTTCCAATGCGACAGGGAAGCCGCTTCCTCTTCCCAGGAACAGGCAGTTTCTGGAATCTTTGAACTTTTCCGAGATTTCTTTGATCAGCTCATTGGATTCCAAAGCCTTCTGGATTTTTTCAGGTATGCAATCCAGTTCTGTCAGCAATTCATTCAGTTTAGAATGTGTAACTGTTCCTTTCTGCTGGGCCATGTAGAATGCCATTAGTGTAAGCACAGTTACCTGAGCTGTGAAAGCTTTTGTGGAGGCTACACCGATCTCCGGTCCAGCATGTGTATAAACACCCGCATGTGTCAATCGTGGGATAGAAGCCCCAACCACATTACAAACGCCAAAGATGGTTGCTCCTTTTTCCTTGGCCATTTCAATCGCGGCCATGGTGTCGGCAGTTTCACCGGATTGGGAGATGGCGATAACGACATCTTTTTCCGTAATAATTGGATTTCTGTACCGGAACTCCGACGCGTATTCCACTTCAACAGGAATGCGCGCATATTCTTCGATCAGGTATTCTCCGACCAAGCCGGCATGCCATGACGTACCACAGGCAACTATGATGATCCTGTCGATGTTTTTTAGCTTGTCAGCATATTCTTTGATCCCACCAAGCTGTACAGTTCCTTCATTAGGATAAATCCTGCCACGCAGGCAATCCCGGATAGATCTTGACTGTTCAAAGATTTCCTTCAGCATGAAGTGGTCATAACCACCTTTCTCGAGCATTTCCAGTTTAAGTTCCAGTTCCTGTATATAAGGTGTCTGGATGACGTTGTCGAGACGTTTGATCAGCAACTCATCCCGCTTTAAGAAAGCAATTTCGTTGTCATTCAGATAAATTACATTTTTGGTATATTCTACGATCGGAGTAGCATCAGAAGCAATAAAATATTCACCTGTGCCAACACCAATGACCAGTGGGCTTCCTTTTCTGGCAGCGATCAGCTGATCAGGGTGATCTTCGTCCATCACCACGATGGCGTAAGCACCGCTGACTTCATTCAGCGCGAGGCGTACGGCCTCAAGCAGGTCGGTATTGTCATTTTTATAAATCTCTTCAATCAGGTGTACAAGCACCTCGGTATCGGTATCGCTGGAGAATACATGTCCTCTATTCATCAGTTCTTCCTTGAGGATGGCATAGTTTTCTATGATCCCATTGTGGATGATGCTAAGTTTGCCATTGTTTGAGGTGTGAGGGTGAGAGTTCCTGTCTGAAGGAGCACCGTGTGTGGCCCATCTGGTATGGCCAATGCCTGCAGTTCCTGAAAGGTCCTTGCCTTCAGCAAAGTTTTCCAGCTCTACTACTTTACCGGCTTTTTTGTAAATGTTCAATCCGGTTTCGTTGATTAAAGCAATTCCGGCGCTATCGTAACCACGGTATTCCAGTCTCTTTAATCCTTTTATGACGATCGGCCAGGCTTCTCTATGACCGATGTAACCAACAATTCCACACATATTTATATATTGGGTTTAAAAAATAAATCCCCCGAAATTAATGAATCTCGGGGGATATAAAAGCACTTGTATTTTAATTAATTTACTTTGGTATAGTAGATGTTTAACTTCATTCTTTTTTCGCCCGCCGCTGCATTGTTTTTAGGCTGTAAAAGGATGGATCTGTATGCTGTGGTTGAAAAAGGGAACAGGTTGAATTCTGTTGAAGGTGTTACAGAAAGGTATGTTCCGTAATCCTGCGTTGTTCCGTTGATCAGGTATTTTACATAAGAGGAGATATTGAAGATATACCTTCTGTTCACTGAGTCAAAATAACCGCCGAACAAGACTTCCGAACCCAAAGCTCCAGGATCGCCATTGGTTACTCCGGAGACAAAATTATCATTATCAGGTACATTTTTGCGCTGTCCGGCAATATCATACCGATATAAGCTCAATCGCTGTGCAGGAAGAAAGTAGGTGTCTGCATCTGCAGTCAGGTCGATGACGAGTTCCGCTTTATTGATCCCCAATTTATTAACACCAAGTTTCTCTTTGAGTTTTGCCAGATCAGGGAAGGCGATCCTGTTCCTTAAGCCTGACATACTTTGCAGGTAGGTGACCGCGTACTGCTGGGTAGGATTATCCAGTTGTTCCTGAACAGCAGGGGCATTGCTGTAATCATGGCTTACCGTTGCCGCTACAGGACCAGAAGTGGTATTGATAGGGAAGATAGAAGATACCGTATCACGGGTGCCTGATGTTGTGCCATCTTTTTTGTAATAGATTTCAAGATTGGCAGCCGAGCCGGTAAAGTTAAAAAACATCATACCACCTCTGCTTGAACCAGCTACGTTGGCGCTGATATGGAGCCCTTTAAAACTATCAGCAAAACGCACATTATTGGTGAGTTTTGCACTGTCCAGGTCTGCGATCCTTTGTTTGATAAACGCTTTTGTAAGTTGTATCCGGATTTGCGGAGCGACTGTCCGGAGTGTGTCAGCCTTACCGGTAATAATGCTGTCTATGGTTAATCGTGTGGTAGGTCTGACCCTGCCATTGTAAGAGCCGAGTAAGGTATTTCCATCAACCGGCCATTGGATATTGCTCAGGAAAGACTTTTTTGTGGTCATATCTACTGTGAGCGGCCTCACGTTCAGTGAATAAACCTGTGTCGAATCTCCATAAAACTGGCTGGAATAAGGAAGCACAAGTACGGCAGAGTCGATTTCAACGTTAGTTCCGAAGCTAGTCATCCCCGGGGTATTTACCGTCATGGCAATGCTGGCCTTGGTATTGCCTAAAACAGGATCGTTTAATTCTCCAAGTGGATGTCTTGTCAGGGAAACAGTGGTCACAGGAGCATCGATTTCGGTGCGCGAAGTAACCTCAGCCTGGTCATATAGTGTAGAGCCGATCAAGGCGTCATCATCGGTATCCAGACCGATTGTATTGGCATCTTTACAAGAAGAGAAAAGAAAAAGACCTATCAACATGGTTAATAAGTCTTGTTTAGTAAATTTCATATTTAAATTAATAATACCTGAGGTTATGCTATTGTAGCTAATTCTTCGTCCGAGATTTCTTCATATAAAGAATAGAAGTTTTCGAAATCGTCGGTTAAATTAAAGGCTAAAGTTGGTTTATTAGAATCTTTAACAAATTTTAACACATCTTCGTGGATGTTTTCATCAGCTAACACAACTGCATCAGAGTAAGTTACGGCACCGATATGCATCGTGTTGCAGTCTGCATTCTCAAACATTTTGGTATCATCAGCAGTCATGGCGTTCATGATTGCTTTTTTATGAAGGTCTGCATTCAGGTTGCCTTCAAAGCAGTTCTCATAGATAGAGTACACTACTTTGGAGTTCTTAAATGTAGGGTCATTTTTATAAGATGTTTTGATATAGGCCGGAACCAGTGAGGTCATCCATCCGTGACAGTGAACGATGTCGGGTGCCCATCCTAATTTCTTTACAGTTTCCAGGGCACCTTTACAGAAGAATATGGTCCTTTCGTCATTGTCCGCATAGAACTTATCCTCTTTGTCTCTGAATACATATTTACGTTGAAAATAGTCTTCATTATCCAGGAAGTATACCTGCATACGGGCAGCCGGGATAGAAGCAACTTTAATAATTAAGGGATTGTCATTGTCGTCGATGATGATGTTCATACCAGACAGGCGTATCACCTCATGCAATCTGTTCCTTCTTTCATTAATGTTTCCGAACCGAGGCATTAAGATACGGATCTCAAATCCCTTATCTTGCATCGCCTGAGGCAGTTGACGGGTGATTTCGGAAATTTTTGTGAGTTCAAGGAAAGGCGACATCTCGTGTGTAACAATCAGTAGCTTCGTTTTTGCCATCTCCATATTCTGTAAATAAAAATTTATGTTAAAGAAAAGATTATCAGGGGGCAAAGATAAGCAAAATAATACTATTTATCAATTATATACGCAAGATGTTTTGTTTGGAATGTATAAATAACCAACTTTGCCCGCTGAAACTTTATCGACTAGTTTGAAAGTTATAAATACTATTGCAGCGTTAAGGACGTTGCTTGAGCCCATGAAAGTGGGTCAACAGAAAATTGCCTTAGTTCCGACAATGGGCGCTTTACACAAGGGCCACGTATCACTGATCAGTATTGCACAACAATACGCGGATGTAGTGGTTTGCAGTATCTTCGTCAACCCCACACAATTTACTGACCCCAAGGATCTGGAGAAATATCCCCGTCCGCTGGAACACGACATGAGGATGTTGAAAGACGCAGGCTGTGATGTGGTCTTCATGCCTTCTGTACAGGAGATGTATCCAGAGGCTGAGTCCTGGCATATCGATCTGGGACCTGCGGAGTTTCTGCTGGAAGGTGAGTTCAGGAGGGGGCATTACCAAGGAGTGACCCAAATTGTGAAAAAGCTTTTTGATGCGGTATTGCCTGATCTTGCTTTCTTTGGGCAGAAGGATTTCCAGCAGATCCTGATGATCGAAAATATGGTGGCTTACTTTGGTCTTTCCGTGCAGCTGGTTTCCTGCCCGATCATCAGGGAGGACGATGGTCTGGCCATGAGCTCAAGAAACATACACCTTACTGCAGAAGACCGCAGGAATGCGTTGGTGCTGAGCCGCGCATTGACTTATGTAAGGGATCATTTTTCAGAGGAGGAAATTCCTGCTTTATTGCAGGAGGCCAGGGCCATGATTTCAAATACGGCTGGCGTAGAGCTGGATTATTTCACCATTGCTGACGGAAGGACCTTGCTTCCGGAGACGGATAAGGATCATCCTGGACTGGTCGCGCTGGTTGCAGCTAAAGTTGGCCAAACGAGGTTAATTGATAACATGCTACTCAATTGACAATCAGGAGGACCATGGTAACCACAAATTTAGTTAACTTTGCAGTATGATTATCGAGGTATTAAAATCGAAGATACACCGTGTTAGAGTAACACAGGCGGAATTGAATTATGTTGGCAGTATTACAATCGATGAAGATCTGATGGATGCAGCCCAGATCATCGCCAATGAAAAGGTTCAGATCGTAAACAATAATAATGGTGAACGCTTTGAGACTTATGTGATCAAAGGAGAGCGCGGTACGGGTACAGTTTGCCTGAACGGTGCTACTGCACGTAAGGTACAGGTGGGAGATATTCTTATCATTATGTCTTATGGCTCCCTTCCTATAGAGGAGGCAAAAAAATACCATCCTATTCTGGTATTCCCTGACGACAATAATCATCTGTTGAAATAAGAGGTACAGTTATAAAATAATACTATGCAGCCATAGTATTTCGGTTCAGATACATTAAATTTGACAATACGTATATTTTATCTGACAAATTATGCTATTTCAATTAAGTGAAGAACAATTGATGATCCAGGCGGCTGCCCGCGACTTTGCGCAAAATGAACTTAAGCCCGGAGTGATTGAGCGGGATGAACATCAGAAATTTCCCGCAGAACAGGTGAAAAAACTTGGGGAACTGGGTTTTCTGGGAATGATGGTTGCTGAAAAATATAACGGCAGTGGCCTTGATGTCCTTTCGTACGTACTGGTGATGGAGGAGTTATCCAAGGTGGATGCTTCTGCATCTGTAGTGGTTTCGGTAAACAATTCCCTGGTATGTTATGGTCTGGAGTCTTTCGGTACAGAATTTCAAAAGGAGAAGTACCTGAAGCCTCTTGCGGCAGGTGAAAAGATTGGCGCTTTCTGTTTGTCTGAGCCTGAGGCTGGTTCGGATGCCACTTCCCAACAGACCACTGCTGAAGACAAAGGGGATCACTACCTTTTAAACGGAACGAAAAACTGGATTACTAACGGCAGCACTGCTTCTACCTACCTCGTGATTGCACAAACTGACCGTTCGTTAAAACATAAAGGCATCAATGCTTTTATCGTAGAAAAAGGAATGGAGGGGTTTACGATTGGACCTAAAGAAAATAAGATGGGTATCCGCGGTTCTGATACCCACTCCCTAATGTTTAATGATGTGAAAGTCCCAAAAGAGAACAGGATTGGTGAGGAAGGCTTTGGATTCAAGTTTGCCATGAAGACGCTTGAGGGTGGACGGATTGGGATTGCTGCTCAGGCTTTGGGTATTGCTGCGGGGGCTTATGAGCTGGCGCTTGATTATGCGAGGCAGCGGAAGTCTTTTGGTAAGCCGATCGCAGAGCACCAGGCAGTGGCATTCAAGCTGGCGGATATGGCAACACAGATTGAAGCCGCAAGGATGTTGGTGTACAAGGCTGCCTGGCTAAAGGATCAGGGTAAACCTTATACGCTGGCGGGATCAATGGCGAAGTTATACGCTTCCAAAGTGGCAATGGAGGTGACTACGGAGGCTGTTCAGGTTCATGGAGGATACGGTTTTGTGAAGGAGTATCACGTGGAACGACTGATGCGCGACGCTAAGATTACGCAAATTTATGAAGGAACTTCTGAAATTCAAAAGCTGGTCATCTCCAGAGAGTTGATTAAATAACATTAAGGCGGGCAGTCCCGCCTTTTATATTTAGCTGCCTCAGTCTTTGTCCGAACTTAGGAATAAGCTGAAAATGCTTTTGATTAACGCTACTACTACAGCTAGAATGGCGGAAGCCCAGAAACCCGTGGTATTGAAGCCACTCATTACGTTGTCGACCAGCATGATCATCAGTACGGTAATGATAAAAGAGACGATTCCCAGTGTCAGGAAATTGATCGGGAAAGTGAAGATCCGGAGAATAGTACCTATAGTGGCGTTTGCAAGGGCGATGAGAATGGCTGCAACAATGGCGGTTCCATAGCCATTGACAACAACGCCCGGTACCAGGTAAGCACCGATCAGGACGGCAAGGCCCATCAATAAAATCTCAATAATCAGTTTCATAATGTTTAGTTTAGTGGGATGGTAAAATTGTATTCTATTCTTGGTAGTATTCTGTTTTTGTTATTTGGTTGTTCTGATACAAAGAATAAGCCACTTTCCATTGTGTTCTCCGCTGACAGCACTGCGTTGGAGCTGAATCATATTGATCCCGCAGGTTTGTTGAAGTTGAAAAATGAAAACAACAGGGATAGTCTGTTGAAAAGTCTGGTGACTGTTGTTGAGGCTCCTGAAGATACGGATACCGCATATCAGGAGATTCCATTACCTGGGCGCGTGATGTTGACAGATAGCAACATTGTTTTTATTCCTGAACATTCTTTTGTCAAAGGTACTGCATATCTGGTTATTACCTATTTGAATGTGCGATTCGGTGATTTAGAGAAGGTTTTAAAAGGCGGACTGAATCCTGGTGTCCGGCCACGGCAGCAGCGACTTGTCAGGTAGCTGTACATCTGCAACATATAAATTACCTGATGTCATTTCTACTTTGAAGATTAATGGTTATTATTGGCTTATTAAAACGTTTTATTAACCTGTTTTGATGAACACAAGAAACCTAAATCAAAATTTTACAAGAATGAAAAAAATACTGTTAATCAATGTAGCTGCCTTGTTAGCTATTCTTCCATTTACCCAGGCGAAATCCCAGGAAACGGTCAAACGCAATGGATATACACTTACTTTTTTAAACAATTATGCTGAGCTGGACCCTAAATTGAAGACCAGGCTGATTGAAACCTTTTTTGTCGTATATCCGAAGCTGGCAAAGGAGTACAATCCGAAAACCTTAAAAGAGGTCGTGTTTTCTGTAGATACTGCATATAAAGGCGTAGCAGCTACAGCTGCTGGAAAGGTGAGTTTTAGTTCCGTCTGGATGAAAACTCATCCCGAGGACATTGATGTCGTTACTCATGAGGTGATGCATATTGTGCAGGATTATGGTAGTAGTGTCGGTCCCTGGTGGGTGACTGAAGGTATCGCGGACTATGCACGTTACCAGTTTGGAGTAGACAACTCGGGTGCTGGTTGGAGCCTGCCAGAGTTGAAACCCAGCCATCATTATGATAACAGCTATCGCATTACCGCAAGGTTTTTCGCCTATATCGATCAGAAGGTAAAAAAAGGTGCGATCAGAGCAGTGGATAAAAGCCTGAGGGACCATACTTACACTGCTGACATCTGGAAAGCACTGACAGGAAAAACTATTGATGAGCTATGGGCTGATTACCAAAAAAATCCAGCCATTTAAACAGAGTCAAAATGCTGAACATCATCTGTGTTTTTGATTTGAAATAATTATTTCCTATCTTTGCACTGTAATAGAGGGTAAGAGGGGGCAGAAGTCCCCTCTTTTCTTTTGTTAGGAAATTGGATATGCAGGTAGAAAAAAGAGTAACAGAGTTAATTGAGGAAAAAATTTCGGACAGGCCGGAATTGTTTTTAGTTGAGGTGAAGATGCTGCCCAACAATAAACTGATTATTCACGTTGATGGCGACGAAGGTATCAGCATTCAGGATTGTGCAGCAATCAGCCGGCATGTAGGTTTTCATCTTGAAGAGGAAAATACGATTGAAAAGGCCTACAACCTTGAGGTCTCCTCTCCAGGGGTTGGAGAGCCGCTGAAGCTGAAAAGACAATATGATAAAAACATTGGCAGAGAGGTGAGCGTGAAGCTTAGCGGCGGTGAAGTAAAGGAAGGTAAGCTGCTTTCAGTAGATGACAAGGGCATCATAATTGAAGCAAAAGTGAAGGAAAAAGGAAAGAAAGCACAGCTGGTAGAGACCAGTGTTGACTTTAATAGTATAACAGAAACAAAGGTTTTAATTTCATTTAAATAAAAATGAGCAATATTAATTTAATCGATTCATTTCAGGAGTTTAAGGACTTCAAGAACATCGACCGTCCTACAGTGATCAGTGTGCTGGAAGAGGTATTCCGCAGTATGTTACGTAAAAAGTACGGTACTGATGAGAATTGTGACGTAATTGTTAACCCGGACAATGGGGATTTGGAGATCTGGCGTACCAGAAAGGTGATGGAGGATGGTTTTTCTGAGGATGATGATCTGGAGATCGAGCTGGCTGAAGTAAAACTGCTGGATGCTGATATGGAGGTTGGAGACGATTACATTGAGCAGATCACCTTGGAGAGCTTTGGCCGTCGCGCAATTCTTGCTGCACGTCAGACGCTTGTTTCTAAAGTGCTCGAATTGGAGAAAGACGAAATCTTCAAAAAATATAAAGACAGGGTAGGTGAAATCGTTACCGGTGAGGTTTATCAGGTCTGGAAAAAAGAAACACTGGTGTTGGATGATGAAGGCAACGAACTGATGATGCCTAAAACAGAACAGATTCCTGCTGATTACTTCAAAAAGGGTGACACGGTTCGTGCGGTGATTTTAAAGGTGGATATGGTAAATGCGACTCCAAAGATCATCATCTCCAGGATTGCTCCAGACTTCCTGCAGCGTCTGTTCGAGATTGAGGTTCCGGAGATTTTCGACGGTCTGATCACCATCAAGAAAATTGTACGTGAACCGGGCGAGCGTGCTAAGGTTGCGGTAGAGTCCTATGATGACAGGATTGATCCTGTTGGTGCCTGTGTGGGTATGAAAGGATCCAGGATACATGGCATTGTCAGAGAGCTTAAAAATGAAAATATTGACGTGATCAACTTCACGAACAACATTTCATTGTACATCACACGTGCGTTAAGTCCTGCTAAGATCACTTCCATCAAATTAGATGATGAGACGAAGCATGCATCAGTTTATCTGAAGCCTGATCAGGTTTCCCTGGCGATTGGTCGTGGAGGTCATAACATTAAACTGGCAGGAAAGCTGACTGGTTATGAAATTGATGTTTATCGTGAGGCTGGAGAAGAAGATGAAGATGTGGATATCGAAGAGTTCTCAGATGAGATCGATAGCTGGATCATCGATGAGCTGAAAGCCATCGGATGTGATACGGCAAAAAGTGTGCTGGCACTATCTATTGATGAGTTGGTAAAACGTACCGACCTTGAGGAGGAAACCATCAAAGAAGTGATGAGCATTTTAAAATCAGAATTTGAATAATGTTTATCTTGGGATTGGAAGCGTGTGCGGAAATTAAAAACAAATGACATACACATGAAATAAACAAGAATAAACGTTACTTTTGTATAAGAATTAAAGAAAAAATAGGATATCAATGTCAGACGACAAACCAATAATTTTATTTAAAGCAGTTAAGGAACTTAACGTAGGGATAGCTACGGCCGTTGAGTTTTTAGAAAAGAAAGGCTTTTCTGTTGAGAATAAACCCACTACCAAGCTCTCACGTGACATGTATAATGCACTGTTGAAGGAGTTTCAGGGCGATAAAATCGTAAAAGAAGAAGCCAATCAGATTGTTATTGGTAAAATTCGTCGTGATGAGCCGGAAGTGACTGATAAAGTTGCTGAAGCACCTAAAAAGAATGTAGATTTTGAGAATGAAGGCATTTTGGTAAAAAACCTTCATTCCTATACCCCACCTGCGGAGAAACCGAAAGAAGAGCAAGTTGCAAAACCGGCTCCGGCAGTTGAGGAAAAAGCAGAAGAAGGCGCATTGCCTGGTGTGAAGATCATCGGAAAGATCAATCTTGATGAGCTCAACTCAAAAACACGCCCTGTTAAAAAAGAAGAAGCGCCGGAAGCTCCGAAAGTGGAGACTCCTCAAGCGGAAACTCCCGCGGCTGCACCTGTGCAGGCTGAACGTCAGGAAGAGAAGCCGGTTGAGAAACCCGTTGAAGCGCCAAAAGAAGTAATTAAGCCTGTTGAACAACCTAAAGCTGAGGAGACGCCACAGCCGGTTGAACAACCCATTACTAAAGCACCTGAAGTGAAAGAAACGCCCAAGGCAGAAGAAAACCCAAAAGCGGCAGAAGCTCCAAAGCCTGTCGAACCTCCTAAAGCAGATAAACCTGACGAGGTGGAGGTTATTAAAGCACGTTCCGTCAAGCTCTCGGGACCTAACATTATTGGTAAAATTGTATTGCCGACTACTCCGGACCGCAAGTCATCACCGGTAGCCTCATCGGGCGACAGTAACGATGCAAAGCGTAAGCGTAAACGCAAGAAAACTCCGGGCCAGCATCCTGGTCAGGGAGGACATGCGCCATCTGGCAACCAGCAGAACCCATCGGGTACAGGCCAGCAAGGCACTGCTCCACGGACTGCTCCAACATTTACCAACAGACCTGATTTCAGGAACAATACCAACAATACTGCCAACAGGCCTAACTTCAGGAACAACAAACCAGGTGGACCTGGTGCGGGAGGGCCTAAAGAAGAGCCTACGGAGAAAGAAATACAAGATCAGATCAAAGCAACACTTGCACGTTTAAGTGGTGCTGGTAAGTCTGGTAAGTTTGCTCAGCGCGCTAAATTGCGTCGTCAGAAACGTGATGATGTGGCGATGTCTGCGGATGAAGCAGCAATGGAGCAGGAGTTGCAGTCGAAGGTATTGAAGGTGACCGAATTCGTAACTGCAAATGAGCTGGCAACGATGATGGATGAACCAGTAACTAAAATTATCGGAACCTGCATGAGCCTTGGAATGTTCGTTTCGATCAACCAGCGTTTAGATGCGGAAACCCTTACAATTGTTGCAGATGAATTTGGTTACGAGATCCAGTTTGTTAAACCTGATGATGAAAGCGATATTCTGATTGAGGAAGAAGATAACGAAGAAGACCTGGTACCTAGAGCGCCTGTTGTAACGATCATGGGTCACGTCGATCATGGTAAGACCTCTTTGCTGGATTATATCCGTAAAGCGAATGTGGTTGCCGGTGAGGCGGGAGGAATTACTCAGCACATTGGTGCTTATATGGTAACGACTTCTACAGGTAAAAAAGTAACCTTCCTGGATACACCAGGTCACGAGGCCTTTACGGCGATGCGTGCACGTGGTGCGAAGGTGGCCGATATTGCGATCATTGTGGTTGCCGCAGACGATGCTGTGATGCCTCAAACAAAAGAGGCGATCAACCACGCGCAGGCTGCAGGTGTACCATTGGTATTTGCCTTCACAAAAATTGATAAACCAGGTGCAAATTCTGATAAAATCCGAGAGCAATTATCCATCATGAATATCCTTGTTGAGGATTGGGGTGGAAGTTTCCAATCGCAGGAGATTTCAGGTAAAAGCGGTCTGAATGTAGATTTATTATTGGAGAAAGTTTTATTAGAAGCAGAATTGCTTGAACTTAAAGCCAACCCTGAAAAGAGGGCTACAGGTAGCGTAATTGAAGCAACATTAGATAAAGGACGCGGTATTGTAACTACTGTGCTTGTTCAGGCAGGTACATTGAAGGTTGGGGATCCTATCCTTGCCGGTAGCTATAGCGGACGTGTAAAAGCATTGTTCAATGAGCGCGGACAGAAGGTAGATAAGGCTGGCCCATCTGTACCGGTACAGGTACTGGGTATGCAGGGTGCTCCTACTGCCGGTGATCGATTCAATGCACTGGAAAGTGAAGTTGAGGCCAGGGAAATCGCCAATAAACGTCTTCAGTTGATGCGTGAGCAGGGACTGCGTACGCAGAAACACATTACGCTTGATGAGATTGGTCGTCGTTTGGCAATCGGTAACTTTAAAGAGCTGAATCTGATTGTTAAAGGGGATGTGGATGGATCGATCGAGGCATTATCTGACTCGTTACTGAAACTGTCTACTGAAGAGATACAAATCAATATTATTAGCAAGGCGGTAGGTCAGATTTCAGAATCTGATGTATTACTGGCATCTGCATCTGATGCGATCATCATCGGATTCCAGGTTCGTCCTTCTTCAGGTGCTCGTAAGCTGGCCGAGGCTGAGCAGATTGACATACGTCTGTATTCAATCATATACGACGCAATCAACGAGATCAAGGCTGCGATGGAAGGTATGCTTGCGCCGGAGTTTGAAGAGAAGATTACTGCAAACGTGGAAATCAGGGAAACTTTCAAGATTACGAAAGTGGGTACTATTGCCGGATGTATGGTACTGGACGGTACGATTACCCGTAACAGTAAAATCCGTATCGTTAGAGATGGTGTGGTAGTCTATACTGGTGAGCTGGCCTCTTTGAAACGCTATAAAGATGATGTGAAAGAGGTGTCAAGAGGTTATGAATGCGGGTTGAACATTCAGAATTTCAATAACATTGAGGTAGGCGATATCGTAGAAGCCTACGAACAAGTAGAGGTTAAGAGAAAACTTTAATATAAGTAATTAATAAGAAAGGGTGTCATGCTGTATTGCGTGACACCCTTTTTTTGAGTGAGCTGGTATTAAAGTGGTAGGCATTAATTTGATTTCTGAAAAGGATGTTTTATCCATCTTTTAAATCGTCTTCTCAAGGAGTTGTGTTTTTTTAATGCCCGCATCCTATTGACAATGCCGAACTCTTCCATTAATAGATAGGTATCTGCCCCGTCCTCGGGTAAAAAGTATTTTGGGTGGGTGATTTCTGTTATTTCTTGCAAAGGTACGTTGGCAAACATACTATTGGCGTCAGTGGTATTCTCTGCCAGTTCCCCAAAGCCGATATTACTGACGAGATTACTGTTGGGCATGATATTCATAGAATGACTAAACATATGTTCAAACGTTACCTGATAATCCCAAGTGTCGATTTTTCCGGCTTTAGTTTGTTCAAAAATTTCCTCCCAGGTATCCACAATCATTGGGTGACTGAATAACTTCTCCAGTTGGGGCCTCACCTCATGTGTCTCGTATTTACTGAGTGTTTTGTCGTAGGTATTCCAGGATCTTCGCCAGGTCGCCCATCCCCATCCGCTGGTCAGATTTGAAAAATAGTAGGATGCATCGCCCCATTTTTTCCCATTCTGGAAGTTACATCCTGATATTAACCAGATTCTTTGATCGTCTCTATACTTCTCTAATAGCGTATCGCAGAACTTAAAGAAACTATTGGCCGGGAGGCAGTCGTGTTCAAGGATGATTCCCTCTTCCTCTTGATCAAAAAACCAATCGATTGCTGATGAAATTGCCTCTTTGGGTCCACGGTTTTTATCGTGGAAAAGCGTTTTAACCTGACAGTCCCAATCTATCATCTGCATGACAGCCTCCTTTGTCTCTGCACAAAGCTGTTTCTCTTTTGGACGGTCGCCCCTAGGACCATCCGCTATGATGTATAGACGTGGAACCCGCGCTCGTCTAATCTGCTCTAAAACCTTTAATGAGGTATCCTTTCTATTGAAAATAATAAAGAGTACTGGTGATTTGGAGTGGTAATCGGTCATAAGTGTTTTGCTTTGTGTGATGTTAGCGGATCAATATTAAAGTCAGATAAATAACTGCTGAGCTGTCAGTTAACAGGCTAACGATTAAGGATTTTGGAATAGACGTTTATGGTTTCCTGCATAGACTTCTGTAGTGGAAATTTTAACAGCTGATCTTTTCCCTTGCCAATCAGTTTTTTTTTGACAGACAGGTCGTCAATAGCTTTTGACATGCATGAGGATATATCCTGAACGGAATTAGGGTCGAAATACATTGCGGCCTCCCCAGCGATTTCATGAAAGCAACTGGTGTCACTCAGGAGCACCATACATTCATTTTCGTAGGCCTCAAGGATTGGAAAGCCAAATCCTTCCAGAAGCGAGGGGTTGATATAAAAAACAGCATGTTGGTATAGGCTTTGGAGGTCTGTATCTGTTGCGCTGATGTGTACGACCTTTTCAGAGATCCCACTTCTGATCAAAAACTCAGTTTCTACGGAGTTGAAAGGACTTCCTGTACAGACGAGCTGAACATCCTTATAGGAGTTGCTAATCTCTTTAAATGCCGTTGCCATTGTATAAAAGTTTTTATATCCACTTCTGTCTCCAATATATAAAATATAAGGAAAATCTATATTTTCAAGTAAGGGCTGGTCCTGTTTTTTTTTGATATCCACACCATGATAAACAACGGTAATCTTTTCGTCGGGAATAGGAAAAAAGTGTTGCAGGTCCTGTTTCGTCGTCTCTGAAATTGCAATGATGTGATCTGCCCTTTGGATGGTTTCACGTTTGTATCGGGCGAACTGATCGAAAGAAGCAAAATATATCGGATAAATTTCATGAATCATGTCATGAACAGTTAATACAAAAGGCTTTTTTAAGGCCCCTAAAAAATAAGGATCATAATAAGTAGGATGAAAAAGGTCGAATCTGTTACCGCTCACTTTTTTGAGGGAGTATTTTCTATTAAATTTCGCCTGCTTTCTCTGCTTTTTCAGGAACAACTGAACAATGGGATTTGCTGAAAAAGTATCTTCTTCAAGGTAGTAATTGCTGGTTTTAAGGATGCTTAGTTCGTTACTATAATTTTTATCAGTTTTCAGGTGATGATAGATATTTGCAAAATATCTTGAGATACCACCAAACCTCTG
The DNA here is from genome assembly GCF_000170795.1 of Pedobacter sp. BAL39. GTDB lineage: Bacteria > Bacteroidota > Bacteroidia > Sphingobacteriales > Sphingobacteriaceae > Pedobacter. Next base: position 326,736 of record NZ_ABCM01000004.1, on the reverse strand, counting down.
CATGTCAAATATCTGATGATCTGAAAGTATATTTATCATGCGCTAAAATTATAAAAATTAGCACACATATTACTTCTTTGGCGAAAGTTGGTATCTTCGGTCTTTCATGAAATCGTTTGAATATGACTAAAGGAGGGTTTATTACGAATAATATTGATGCAAAAAAAGTCATGGGAAAGCCTTTGGTCTCAGTTGTTACAGTTGTTCGTAATGGGGAAAAGGATATGCAATCCTGTATCGATACGGTATGTGCCCAGTCTTATCCAAATATTGAACATATTATCATGGATGGTAATAGTTCGGATGCAACGGTTGAAATTTTAAAGTCCAATAGTGACAGGGTGGCGTTTTGGATCAGTGAACCTGATCGGGGAATTTATGATGCAATGAATAAGGCGATTCCTTACTGTTCAGGAGACTGGATTTTCTTTTTAGGAGTAGATGATTTGTTACTTGATGGATTCTCTCAAATGATGGATAATTTATTAGATGTGCATACGGCGTATTATGGCTGCGTAGTTTATAGGGGAGTGGAGCGTTATGATGGGCCTGTCGATCGTTTTAAGCTTGTTAGAGAAAATATTCCTCATCAGGCCTTATTATACCCGAAAATAGTTTTTGAAACCCACAGATACGATATTTCCTACAACATAGCTGCTGATAATGTATTACTGCTCACGTTGTGGAAAGAGAACAAGATCAAATTCGAATATCATCCAATTCTGCTGTGCATATTTAACCATACCGGTATTTCGGGACATGACTGGGATAGATTGTTTTTTAAAAACAGAAGTAAATTGATCAGGAACCATTTGGGGACGGGGCCTTACTTTTATCATTTGTATCTACTTTTCGCTGAAAAAGCTGCAAAAAAAATCAACAAACGAGTCAACAAGCTTAAGAATTTTTTCAACTCAAAGGCTTAGTTGATGATCTTACAAGGCTTCCAGTTTATTTATTGAATGCCTGCATGTCGATAAGTCTTCTGTAAAGACCGTCAGTTTGAATCAGTTCATGATGACTTCCGGATTCAATCACTTCTCCATTATCAATTACAATAATTTTATCCGCATGTTGTATCGTACTCAAACGATGAGCAATGATAATGGAGGTGCGATTTTTCATAAGGTTGTTTAATGCTTCCTGTACGAGTTTCTCAGACTCTGTGTCAAGAGCAGAGGTTGCCTCGTCCAAGAGCATGATCGGAGGGTTGGCAAGTACCGCTCTTGCAATACAAATTCTTTGTTTTTGTCCTCCAGAGAGCCTGTTTCCGCGGTCTCCGACAAAAGTATGGTATCCATCCTGAGTTTGCTCTATGAAAGCATGTGCATTGGCGATCTTGGCTGCAGCAATGACCTCATCTGCGGAAGCCATTGGATTGGCAAAGGCTATGTTGTTAAAAATGCTATCGTTGAATAAAATGGATTCCTGATTGACAATGCCCATCTGTGCGCGTATACTTTCCAGCGTTAAATCTTTGTAATTAAAACCATCAATCTTAATCGTACCTGACTTTGGATCATGAAAACGAGGAATAAGGTCCATCAATGTACTTTTTCCTCCACCGGACGGGCCTACGAGTGCAACAGTTTCTCCTTTTTGTATGGTTAAAGAAATGTTCTTTAAGACTGCGCGTTCTCCGTAGCTGAATGATACATTTTCAAAGGTCAGAGATTTTTGAAAACCCACAAGAGGCTGTGCATGAGGTTCATTTATGATCTCAGGTTCAGTGTCAATGAGGTCCAATACCCGTTCTCCAGCTGCAATGCCGGAATGAATGCCACTAAAAGCATCGGTAAGGGCTTTAGCGGGCCTCATCACCTGTGAGAATATGGCAATGTAGGCGATAAACTGGCTTGTCGAAAGTGCGCCTGGTTGTTTACTAAGTATGAGACTACCTCCATACCAGACAATAAATGACACCATAAGAATGCTCAGGAATTCGGATACTGGTGAGCCCAGTTGCTGTCTTCTAACCATTTTTCTATTCAGGTTAGAGTAAAAGACATTCTCGCGATGAAATCTTTCTTTAGTGCGTTCTGAAGCATTGAATGCTTTGATAATCTTTATGCCGCCAAGTGCTTCATCAAGAAATCCAATCATTTTTGCAAATGACTCATGAGATTCCTTGGCTTGTTGTTTGATTCTTTTTACGATTTTGCTAATGATAAATGCTGACACGGGAATGACCATTAGTGAGAATAGCGTAAGTTTCACAGAAATGCCCAACAACACAATGATGTAAAAAATTAATGTTAGTGGCTCCTTAAACACTACCTGAAGCGTATTGGTAACTGTATATTGTACCACCTGAACATCTGAAGAAACTTTAGAGATAATGTCTCCTTTACGTTCGTTATTGAAGAATCCAACGTGCATATTCATGACGTTGTCAAAAACCTTTTTACGGAGATTCAGTAAAGTGTGTACTCTCAAATCCTCCATGATGCGTTGCGAAAAATACCTGAATATGTTAGACAGTAATACAGAGCAAACGATCACGATACAAATATAGGTTAATGTTGTCTGCTGACCGTTACTGGATATCGAGGCCAGTACAAAGTTCTTGAACTGGGCTGTTATATTGAATGCTGAAGCCGCATTGTCGGCCATCGAAACTTGTTTCTCCGGTTCGTCGGCAATCAAAGTTTCAAATAGTGGTGCAAGAAGTGTGAGGTTGAGCACACTGAATATGACAGATAGTACGGTAGCGATCACATAAGGAATAGCGAACTTTTCTATTGGTTTTGCAAAAGAGAGTAATCTGAAATAGATTTTCATTCTATAAGTAATAATTAAAAAGACAAATGTACATATATTTATCTTGTACGGATTAGAAGAACTTGCTTCCAGGCTTTCTGGATTCTTTAAACTTCCTGAACCGATACTTTATGTAGATGAACAGACCAAGATGTTTTTTCACAAAGAATGGTTTGTCGCGGATAAAGTCTGGGTCTCTAGCAGTTGAAGAATAACCTTCCATGTCGTAGTAAGCGATGTCAACCGGTACATAAATTTTATGGATTGCTTTATCCCCCCAGCATTGCATGTTTAGAAGGTAGTCTGCAAATACTGGGTATTTAAGATTGAACTTGTATTTTTCAAATACCTGCCGCGGGTAAAGGATCGCCTGGTGACAAAGGTTCATCTTCGCTAGTCTGGCTTGAGAGAATGCCCCCCCCAGCTGATGCTCGCCATTCCGGCAATTTCCATAATAAATTGAATGTTGGTCCTGAAGTTCTGGCAAAATTTCATTGAAAGATGGCAGAAGCCTGTCGTCTGCACCGAGAAATAGGATCCATTTGCCCTTTGCCGACATGATACCCTTATTCATTGCATCATAAATCCCCTTATCAGGTTCAGAAGTCAGATGGCAATGGTCTAAATGAAGCTGATTTATAATTTTAACCGTATTGTCCTGACTATTGCCATCCACAATGATGATTTCATAAGCGGCTTGTATGTTATTGGAAACAGCAAGAAGTCCCTCTCTGATGTATCTTTCAGCGTTGTATGTCGCTATGATTATGGAGAGCAAAATATTGTCGTTTCCTTCTTCTACAGCGTGTTTCATGTTCAAAGATAGGAAATGGCCGGGTGATTTAAACTATGTATATTTGCCGCGTATGTATATAGCCAATGCAATAGATGTGGTGATTCCTTCCTTCCGTCTGGACGAGCAGATACTTCTGAGGATCATAAATCTTACTCAGCCGTTAGAAATCAAGATAAATTTTTATCTTATTGCCGACAACCCATTGCTGACTGTCCCTGATTCAATTGCGACATTGGCTTCAGATGGCTCAATTCATCTGGTCATCAATGAAACCAATCTTGGGTTTGCCGAAACCAGAAACAAAGGAATCAGATTGGGGAATAGCAAGTGGTTACTGTTGTTGGATGATGACATTGTTCCTGATGATGGCCTGTTAATGGCTTATGCTACCGCTATTGGAGGACGTCCGGATGCTATTGGTTTTGCAGGAGTTACCGACTTTCCGGAACCATTAAATATTGCTACCAAGGCAATGGTCATTCAGGGAATGACTGGGCATTTTTCCGCAGCTAGGCATCATCAGGAGTTGATGTGGGTACCCACTGCCAACGTGATGCTTAATCGCTGTAAAATGGATCCAAAGTTATTCGATAAGCGTTTAAAAAAAGGGGGGGAAGATATTGAATTCCTTTTGCGAAATGTACAGAGATTTAACGATCATTATATAGGGGTGCCTGATGCAGTAGTGGAGCATCCATGGTGGGACCATGGGGCCTTACAAAGCAAGAGAATTTTTCGATATGGTGGTGGAGCCGCCCAGATTGCCAGTTTACCTGTTATAAAACCATACACCTTTCACGATTTTACGAATACCGCGGAGACACTGCTTTTATTGATAATAACAGCACCTGTGGCAGTGGCTTTTTGTGATGTTTCAACCTTACTGCTGATCTGCTTGATTGTGATTTTCTCGGAATTCATCACCAGCCTGCTTAAGGTATTTTTTAGTACCAGAAGATGGTCTCTTGCGATCGCTTGGGACGTTTTATGGCTTAAAAACTCCTATGAATTTGGTTATTTGTTGGAAAGCTTGGGTACTTTTAGAATCTCCGGTTTCGCCGAACGGATTGATATGGGGTTTTCCAGAAGAAACCCCGGCTGGTTTAGATTAAATAAGTGGAAAATTATAAAGATGATTCTGATTCTCTTTGGGCTGGTAATTATTAATGTCTTTTGATTCCATTTTCACAGGAAATCGTTCCATCTGATATCACTTTTAAATATTTACTGTAGTTCAAGTCTTCGTTGCTCCTGGAATTTATGCGGTGATAAAGATGGAAACAGATAGCTTTGAGTTTTAGTTGTCGCTGCTTGATCCCTAAATTAGTTAAACGTGCTGCAAGTTCAATGTCTTCATGTCCCCAACCCTGCAAATCATTATTGTATCCATTTACTGCAATTAAATCCTTCTTCCAGAAAGAGAAATTGCAACCTCTCAGATTGTCAGACCTTAACCGGTCTCCCCGAAATATTTTAGAAAATAAAGTGATCCTTGTAGCGTTGATTTTGCTTCCTACGCCTTTGCTCAGTGGATGAATCTCGATTCTTTTTGTCCTCAATATCTCCGCAGTTCTATTTGGTGAGAGCATTGACCTGCTTCCTTTAATATAAAAGCCTGGAAGCATTTCGCTGATGTGATCTGTTATGAAGTCCCGATGCAGAATAATATCGCCATCTATCTGAATGATATAATCGCTTTCTGCGTGTTCGAGTGCTTCGTTCATAATGATTGTCTTCCGGAAGCCATTATCTTCATGCCAGAAATGCCTGACTGGAATTTCTGTAGATGATCGGAAGTCATTAATTACCTTTTTGGTGTCATCATTTGAACCGTCATCCGCGATCAGGATTTCAGCAGGTAGAGTGCTCTGATTCAGGACACTCTTTAAAACGAGCGCTAACGCTTCTGGCCAGTTGTAGGTTGATACCAGAAGGCTGACTTTACTTATCGGCATAAATTAAATATATTGATTAATACCAAGTTCGCAATAGATTAGTTTTTGTTCTATAGATTTACGAAAGGCATTTACATTTGTTTTAAGGAATTTTTTTGAACTTTCCTTATGATATAGGTGAAAAGCAATTGCGCCTAATTTAATGAAGCGCTTTTGAAGGCCGATATTCAGCAGTCTGGCTACAAATTCTTTGTCTTCAGGGCCCCAGCCATTGAATAGCTCATTGTATCCATTTACTTTAATGGCATCTTTTCTCCAGTATGCCATGTTGCAGCCATGGATTTCGTAACGTTCGTTACCCTTGGATTTATAGGTGTTTTCAAAATACCTCCATAGAAAAGGTACGCGGAGCGCACTGAAAAAATTTGATATCCCCGGGCTAAAAGCACTTGCACGATGCAACCGATGCTGAATCATTTTTTTTGAGGTCTCTTTGTTAATGTAAACTCTGCTAGCCCTGACGAAGGAGCCGGGAAGAGCGAAGTTCATGTGATCCTCAATGAAATGAGTATGCATGATGATATCTCCGTCGACCTGTACGATATATTCTCCGGATGCCCGCGATATTGCCATGTTACGTATTTTTGCAAGTCGAAATCCCTCATCTTCATGCCACACATGTTTTATCGGGATGCTAATTTTAGCACGATATTTATCGACCATATGTTTTGTTCTGGAGTCTGACCCATCGTCGGCGATAATAAGCTCCGTAGGCATGATGGACTGTGCCTTAACACTTAACAGGGCCAATTCCAGTGCTTCAGGCCAGTTATACGTTGATATAATTAAAGAGATGGTCGGTGTTTTGTGCATCGGGTAAATGACAGGGCCTAAGGTCCTGGATTTTATTTTACAATCTTGTAGTTTTTATATTCAAACAGGCGTAAACCAGTTTTTTCTTCTATCCATTGAAGTATTTTACGTTTGACATTTCTATTAATCTCCTGTTTTGTCGGATCAAATTCAAATTTCCAGTTCATGTTAAGGATTCTATTTTTCATTACTGCAGGCGGCGTATCTTTAAAATGTACAATCCGATCTGCGTTCCCGTAATCAAACGATTCCTGAACAGGAAAATGTTGATTTACCCATTCTTCATCATGATAGAACTTATTAAAGTTGTTCATCTTCATGCTGATTCCTTTAGGGGCCTTTACCCATCCATAATGGTAAACCCATGCGTCTATTAATTTCACATTCAGCTTTCTGTCATTAATTCTGAACCCTTGTGCATCTTTGTATGATTGTATCCCTGGAAGTCGCCTCACTATGCGGATCTCTCTTCGATACCATCGCCTCGATTCAGCAGTATAGTCGTATGAACCATAAAAATGCCTGTACTTCAAAAGTAGACCTTCAATATCACTATCAACGAGAGAACGTTCCATTTCGCTACATATCAAAGGCAAATATTTTTCATGAATACATTCGTCTCCCTGAATGTAAAATGCCCAATCTACATCGTCAGATATGGCATTATAAGCCTTATCCGTTTCTATAGCAAAAGTCCGGCCCCCTTCTCTCAGGTTATCATCCCATATTGTTTGGATAATCTTAATTTTTGGAGAGCATATGTTTTTAATTAACTGCAGGGTTTCATCGTCAGAATTGCCAACTGCCACAATAAACTCATCGCATATAGGAAGAATGGAATTAATAGCTTCAATAATTGGATAATCATTGAGAATTGCATTTCTTATAAATGTAAACCCGGCAACTTTCATTGGGTGATGATTTTTTTATAGTGTAGCGCAAAGATAGTGCTATTCCCGACCATTTATGTTAGCTCCCGCTTTTTTAAAGTGGCTCTATATCTTGCCAACGAGGAACCGCGATATTGCTGAGACGACCGTTATAGAATCATCCCCTTCTAAATCACACACCCGTTAACGTTGTATCCGGGGATGTCTTAAAAAAAGGACTTTATTGCCCAAGCGAATAGGACAATGAAGATCTACACCTCCGTTGTTTTAGGGCTCAACACGACAAAAAGGCAAACAAAGGCATAGCGGTTGTCAATTGGAACTGACATTTTGAGGTCTGATAGTCAGCTTAATTAATGTTTTTTCTTTGGTCAAATGCTATATGGCTGTATTTCAGTTAGTTTTTCTGCGTAACCATATGTTGTTAAAACAAAATTATCGTTTTAATTGTATATTGTGCCGATAGGGAATTTACATTGCATAATCGCTATTTTGAGCTATTTTTAGATGTTTGTAAAGTTTGGAACGGAGTTTGCAGAACCGTTTTGAGAATTTAAAAATTTGTTTAATTTTGCTCAACAAAAAAATTATGCAAATAAAATTTGTTTAACCTTAAAAAAGAAAATTATGAATTATTCTACTTTAAAAAAGGGTCTTGCAGTCTCTTTCGTAGCATTAATGGGAGCAACAACTCTCGCTAGTGCTCAGGATTCTACAGCGACTTCTTCTTCTTCAGCCAAGGTATTTGGTGGAAGAGGACAGTACAGAACTTGGTCAATCGGTGTTAACGGTGGTGTTTTATCTCCATTCCTGGCTATCGGTGGATCAAATGACTTCACAAACTTCGATGCTAACTTAGGTTATGGTATCTCTTTGAGAAAACAATTAGGTCATGCTTTCGCCCTGGAAGGTAACATCATCCGCGGTAAAGTTTCTGGATCAAACAAAGACGCCGTAGGTGGTGCTGTGAATGGTGTTAGAGAATTCTCTACCGATGTTCAATATGCTGCTGACTTAAGAGGTGTTGTTAACGTTGCAACTGTGGATTTTTTACGTCGTGAGAACTCAGTGAATTTCTTCGTTACTGCTGGTTACGGTTTGGTTGCTTATAACCCTTCAGTAAACGGTGTTGATCAAAAAGGTAACTACGGAGAAGATGGCGACAAAGATTACATCAAAGAAGCTTACATCCCTGTAGGTGCTGGTATCAAGTTCAAAGTGTCTGACCGTGTGTCATTCAACCTTGCTTATACAATGCACTTCATCGATGGAGATAACTTTGATGGAGTTTATGCTAAAGCAACAACTAAAGATAAATTCTCTTATGGTTCTGCTGGTTTAGAATTCTCTCTGGGATCTAAATCTAAACCTGCTTTAGACTGGGTTAACCCACTTGCTTTAATGTATGACGAATTGAAAGATCCTTCATTACGTCAAGAAGTTGAAGCACTGAAAACTCGTGTATCTAATGTTGAAAAATCTGTTGAAGATTTGAAAAAAGATACTGATGGAGACGGTGTTGCTGATCAATTCGATAAATGCCCAGGTACTCCAGCTGGTACTGCTGTTGACGGTTCAGGATGTCCTCTACCTAAAATGGAAACTGCTGTAGCTGATAACAGTAACCTGACAGGATTCGAAACTGTTCAGTTTGAGTTCAACAGTTCAGTATTAAAAACTGAGTCTTACCCTACTTTAGATAAATTATCTTCAGTATTGCGTGAAAACGGTGGTAAAGTAACTTTACATGGTTACGCTTCAAGCGAAGGTACTGCTGCATACAATGTGAAATTATCTAAAGACAGAGCAAATTCAGTAAAAACTTACTTAGTTAACTCTGGTGTTAACTCTAGTGCAGTTGTAACTAAAGGTCATGGTGAAGCTAACCCAATTGCTTCAAACGATACTGAAGAAGGTCGTATCCAAAACCGTCGTGTAGAATCTGCTAGAAACTAATTATTTCTAAGTAAATATTAAAAAGAGGGCTTCAGATTTGAAGCCCTCTTTTTTTTATACCTACATTTGTCAGGTATGTATTTATTTAGAAAAAAGGATTCTCAAAGACCGGTAAATATCAATATTAAAATCATGCATCTGATCAATGCTCTGGCGATCATTATGTTTGTGGCTGGCATCCTTTGGAAACTAGTGGATTGGTTTTTACTTAAATAGTACCCGTTTTTTAAAAGCTCGTCACAGATCACAAACAAATTACTATAACATTATGAAGCAGATTTTCAATACCAACAATGCACCAGCTCCAATCGGCCCATACAGTCAAGCTGTAATGGCAAATGGCTTTCTTTTTTTGTCGGGTCAGGTGGCCATTAATCCTGAAACCGGTGAAGTAACGGAAAGCTCTATTGCAGCAGAAACGCATCAGGTGATGAGAAACATTAAGGCCGTTCTTATGGAGGCGTCCTGCACTTTTGCCCATGTCGTTAAGACCACTATATTTTTGACAGATATGAGCCTTTTTGCTGAGGTAAATGAAGCATATGCCTCCTACTTTGAGAACAATTTCCCTGCACGTGAGACGGTAGCAGTAAAAGGATTGCCTAAAGGAGTGAATGTGGAAATTTCTATGACTGCTTACAGAGGATAAAAGTGGCTAAATCAAATGTGAGGTATTTCCTTGCAGGTTTCTTATCATTTGCCATTTGGGGGATGTTTTCTATCCCCCTTCGTAATTTAAAAGCATACCCGTCCCAGGAAATTTTGTACTACAGGATTTTCGTCTCATTGGTTTGCATCTGGCTGGCAATTCTTTTGTTCAGAAGAAAAGAACTTAGGTGTGATGTGGATTTTCTTGCAAGTTCAACAGCTTCTGAACGCATCAGGATTGGACTTCAGATACTCGTTTCCACGTTGTTGCTTACTGGGAATTGGTATACCTACATTTATGCGGTTAATCATGTCAGCCTCCAGTCCGGTGCATTCGCTTATATGGTATGCCCGTTAATCACTGCCTTTGGTGGTTTTATCCTACTGAATGAGCAGCTTTCTAGGTTAAAGCTGATCTCTCTGGGAATTGCGTTGTTAAGTGTCATATTGCTCGGAACGGGCTCCCTGATTGAAGTCCTCTGGTCCGTCGTTATTGCCACTTTGTATGCACTATATCTCATCATGCAGCGCAAAATGCAACACTTGGATAAGCTAAACCTACTTGCTTTTCAGATCGTGCTTGCAGCTATTCTTATATTGCCATTTTATCTTTCCAAACACAATGCTGTGCCTATCGAGCCTTGGTTCTGGGGTAATATTATTATTGTGGCCGTTGTATTTACCATCGTCCCACTGTTTCTGAGCCTATATGCGCTTATAGGCATTCCTTCATCAAGTCTTGGTATCATCATTTATATTAATCCAATTATTGCGTTTGCTGTCGCTATTCTCTATTTTGGTGAGCATCTGGACTCTGGCAAAATGATTGCGTATGCATTTTTGGCAGTTTCCGTTATCGTATTTAATTGGGGCATGCTAAAAGATATCCTTACATTTAAGAGAAAAATCAGTTAAAGTTTTGTTTGCGGCATCATTAGATACGACTATAGAATTTCTTAAGGGCGTTGGTCCCAAGCGTGCTGAGCTTCTTCAAAAAGAACTTGGCATTTATACCTATGAGCAGTTGCTTAATTTTTTTCCTTTCCGATACATTGACCGTACGCGGTTTTATAAAGTGAAAGAGCTAAACCCCGACTTGCCTTATGTTCAGATCCTGGGTCGGATTACCGGAAAGGAGCAGATTGGGGAGAAGCATAAAAGGCGGATTGTGGCACGTCTTACGGATGAGACCGGATCTATAGAGCTGGTCTGGTTTCAGAGTCTGAAGTGGGTGGACGAAAATGTCATGCGTGGCAAGGTCTACATTGTCTTTGGCAAGCCTACCCTCTTCAATGGGAGTTTCAGCATTTCGCACCCGGAGTTGGAGCCCTATCCAAGGCCAACAACCATGACGGGCAATCTTCGGCTCCAGCCGGTTTATAATTCTACCGAGAAGCTTAAGAAGTTCTTTCTCGATAGTAAGGGCATTCAGAAGTTACAAACGCTGATTATAGAACAGCACTTATCCGAAATTAGGGAAACATTACCTATGCCTGTACTGCAGAAATATCAGATGGTATCCCGTAAACAGGCACTGTTGAATATTCACTTCCCAAAGGATGTGGAGGCGCTAAAAGCAGCAGAACGCAGACTTAAATTCGAGGAGCTGTTTTTTATCCAGCTGCAACTGTTGCATAACAAAAAACTGAGGGAATTGAAGTTTAAAGGACATCGGTTTGAGGCTGTCGGATCGAGGGTAAATACCTTTTATAAGGATATTTTGCCCTTTGAAATGACAGGAGCGCAGAAGCGCGTGATTAAGGAAATCCGTATGGATACTCAGCGCGGCATTCAGATGAACCGGTTGGTTCAGGGAGATGTTGGCAGCGGGAAGACTGTGGTCGCCCTCATGAGTATGTTGCTGGCTAATGACAATGGCTTTCAGGCTTGCATGATGGCACCAACTGAAATCCTGGCACGACAACATCATGAGTCAATTACCTCATTGCTGGACGGAAAGTTGTCAAAGGTTGCAGTGCTGACAGGTAGTACAACTAAAAAACAGAGGACAAAACTTCATGCAGAACTTCAGAATGGTGAAATTGATATCCTCGTGGGTACCCATGCACTCATAGAAGATAAAGTTGTTTTCAAAAACCTGGGCATGGTGGTCATTGATGAGCAGCATCGTTTTGGTGTGGAACAGCGTGCGAAGTTATGGCGTAAAAATACCGTTCCTCCACACATCCTTGTCATGACAGCAACACCCATTCCACGTACATTGGCCATGACACTCTATGGCGACCTCGATGTGTCGGTAATCGACGAACTACCTGTTGGCAGAAAACCCATCGAAACGCGTCATTTTTTTGAAGGGCAACGGCTCCGGATGTTTGGGTTCATGAAAGCGGAAATCGCTAAGGGGCGGCAGGTATACATTGTGTATCCACTAATTAAGGAGAGTGAGAAGCTTGACCTTCTTCATCTGGAAGCTGGCATCGAACAGATTAGCGATCAGTTTCCGAGGCCCGAATATCAGATCAGCATTGTGCATGGAAAGATGAGTAATGCCGATAAGCAATTTGAGATGCAGCAGTTTATAGATGGCAAGAGCCAGATCATGGTGGCCACAACTGTTATCGAAGTAGGCGTAAATGTGCCGAATGCATCCATTATGGTCATTGAGAATGCCGAGCGTTTTGGACTGTCGCAGTTACACCAGCTTCGTGGCCGGGTGGGGCGCGGGGCTGAACAGTCCTATTGCATCCTCATGTCGGGCAATAAACTCAGTGCAGATGGGCGACTCCGTCTGGATACCATGGTGAAAACCAATAACGGCTTTGAGATTTCAGAAATCGACCTCCAGTTGCGCGGACCAGGGGACATCACCGGGACACAGCAAAGTGGTGTATTAGAGCTTAAACTGGCAGACCTTGCTACCGATCAGTTGATTTTGCAGGAGGCCAGAAGTACTGTGATGGATATTCTGAATAAAGATCCACAACTGGAAGACCCCGCATACAGCCTGTTGAAAACATACCTTGCTAAACGAAGCAGAGGGATCGCTTTCGATAAAATCTCTTAGAGATTTTAATCTTCGTCTGAACCTGGAAGTGATCCTGATCCTGAATAAGCACCTTTTCTGATGATCGGCATTTTCAGGTATTTATAAAGTTCATCCAGGTGCATCAGACTGCCGTTGGTTAGATTTCCCAGAAAGATGACCACGATGTTTTTCTGTGTATCACGGACATAGATGTGCCTGAAGCCATGCCACCATCCAGTATGGTATACCACTTTTCTGCCATTCTCGCCGTCAAACATCCTCCAGCCATAGCCGTAGTTAAAGTGGCCGTTCACAGGTTTATTGTGTCCTGCATAAGCGGAATCCAGGCTTTCTTTTTTTAATAATCTTCCGTTTTTCAGTGCTTTGTCGTACAGAACAAGGTCGTGCACCGTACTGTAAATTCCTTTATCGCCAACTGGGCCATCCAGGAAATTTTGTACTACAGAGTAGCGCCAGGTGCGGTCGTGGCCAACCACATCAACAGGTATTTTCGGATATACTGTGGTGGAGTAAACATGCGTATTTTTCATCCCTGCAGGTTTGAAAATGTGTTCCATCATGTAGTCCGCATACGGTTTTCCTGTTACTTTTTCGATGATGGCCGCAAGGACCATGTAGTTAGAGTTGTTGTAGTGGAACCGTGTGTCAGGCTTGGCGTAACGGTTGGGTTTATGTTCGGCAATAAGGTTCATGACGTCCACATTGCTCATTGGCTTTTTCTTGTCCTTCCAGATGCCATCAGTAAAGTATACATAGTTCATCATTCCGCTGCGGTGTGTAAGCAGCAGCTTCACATTGATCCCTTCATAAGGGAAGTTGGGGTAGAACTTCTTGACGTCGTCTGTCAGGTTTAATTTTCCTTCTTCCACGAGCTGCATGATTGCAGTGCCGGTAAAGGTCTTGGTGATGGAAGCCAACTCAAACTCTGAGTTGATTTTCAAGCTGTCGCGATGGAGGTAATCCGCCCAGCCAATGGCTTTTTCATAAATGATCTTATTGTCTTTAGCCACCAGCATATTGCCATTGAAGCCATATTTTTTATGTAGGTTTTGGACAAAGTCAGCTATAAACTTATCGCCCTGTGCCGGATTATAGACCAGTAAAAGGCTGTCCGCTTTGTCGTCATCTTTTGTGCGCTCTTTGCTGGGCACCGCCGGCGTTTTCGATTTATTGGAATTAGAGCAGGCGGTAAATAAAAAAGCGGCCATCACAGCGATGGCTAAAATATTACGATAAGTCATGAGGTGTGTTGTACTTTTTAAAAGCCCGAAAAATAAGGATAATTAAGGTTCTAAACGTAAAAGAGTTTTAAACATTGCCGTTTTTTTCATTTGAGAAACAGCTTTTTAGGTGCTCATGAAATAATATGCTCAAGGCCAGTTCTATAAGTTTTTTGTAAATGATGGTTTTTTTATACTTGTATTAAACATCTGACAATAAAGCCACCTTTAAAAGTATAAAAACTCTAAATTTGCGAGGTAAAACAACATGAGCAAATATGAATTTTAGAATCGAACACGATACTATGGGCGAAGTACAGGTGCCCGCAGACAAATACTGGGGTGCGCAGACTGAACGTTCACGTAATAATTTTAAGATAGGTCCTGAGGCGAGCATGCCAAAAGAAATCATTCATGCATTTGGTTATTTAAAAAAGGCCGCTGCCCTGGCCAATGCAGAACTGGGGGTGCTTAGTCAGGAAAAAGCTGATTTGATTGCCAAAGTATGTGATGAGGTAACAGAAGGAGCACTGGACGACCAGTTTCCCCTGGTGATCTGGCAAACAGGTTCCGGTACACAGAGCAACATGAATGCAAATGAAGTCATTGCTTACAGGGCACATGTACTTAATGGTGGTGAGCTTACTGACGCAAACAAAGTATTACACCCCAATGACGATGTAAATAAATCGCAATCTTCCAATGACACTTACCCTACAGCCATGCACATTGCGGCTTATAAACAGGCTGTAGAAATCACCATTCCGGGTCTTATGCAATTACGTAATACGCTGCATGCGAAAGCGGTAGAGTTTTCCCATATTGTTAAGACCGGTCGTACACACTTTATGGATGCGACACCGCTAACACTTGGTCAGGAATTTTCAGGATATGTTCAGCAGATCGACAACAGCATCCGGGCCATCAAAAATGCATTGGTTATGATCAGTGAGCTTGCTCTTGGCGGCACCGCTGTCGGTACAGGATTAAATACGCCGAAAGGTTATGATGTCCTGGTGGCGGCAAAGATTGCTGAGTTGACCGGTCTTCCTTTTGTCACTGCACCGAATAAGTTTGAGGCGCTTGCTGCCCATGATGCCATGGTAGAACTTTCTGCTGCGTATAAACGTACTGCCGTAGCTCTGATGAAAGTTGCCAATGATGTGAGGATGCTCAGCTCTGGTCCGCGTTGCGGAATCGGTGAGATTATTATTCCTGACAATGAACCCGGTTCATCTATCATGCCTGGTAAAGTTAATCCTACCCAACCGGAGGCGCTTACGATGGTTTGTGCGCAGGTGATGGGTAACGATGTTACGGTAGGTATTGGTGGGAGTAATGGTCATTTTGAACTCAATGTGTTCAAGCCGGTCATTGCCGCTAATGTATTGCAGTCGGGTAGGTTGATTGGAGATGCCTGTGTTTCTTTCAGTGAGAAATGTGCAGAAGGAATCCTTCCAAATCTCCCTGAGGTTAAGAGGCACCTTGAAAATTCCTTGATGCTGGTTACCGCACTTAACCCTCATGTGGGCTATGAAAATGCAGCAAGGATTGCGAAGAAAGCGCATAAAGAAAATAAAACACTAAAGGCTGCAGCAGTAGAACTGGGTTTACTAACTGCTGAACAATTTGATCAGTGGGTGCGTCCGGAAGATATGGTAGGTAGTTTAAAATAGTCAGTAAATGCCCTTGATACAACGATTGATGTGTTACCTGCTGTTCTTTACAGCAATGGCGGTTTCCTGTACCAGGTTGCCGAACGTTCAGGGAGAAGGGGAGGCCTTTATACAGGGAGTATGGAATCAGGATAGTGTAGCCAATTCGGGAAAGTTGCTCAACTACACACAGCATAAATTTAAGTTTACCTGTGACTCTTTCTACGTAGATTTAACCACGCACTCGAAGGTAAACTACTATGCTGATTCCTGTTTTAACAACGGACTTTGGAAGGAGTATGCCAAAGGTGTATACGAGGTACGCAACGACAGCCTGATCCTTGAGGGTACCTATACTCATGCCAGCTATAAGCAGAAACTGACTGGCTGTTATAATATCGGTCGCTACATCAAGAGTTTTCACATCCGGGCCTTCAAGCCGGATTCTTTATTCCTGGAAAATACCAGCGATCAGCGGGAATGCAACCTGGTATTAAAGCAGAAAGTCGTTTGTGAGCCAAAGGAACTTTAAAATTTAAGATTAATTGATGAAATTAAGATTCATAAAAAAAATGACAAAAGCCCTCTTAATTGTAGGGTGTATGACCTGTCTGCCATTACATGCAAATGCCTGGGGTATGCTCGGGCACCGCATTGTTGGTCAGATCGCGGAAGCTCATTTGAGTAAGAAGGCCCTTAAAGGGGTAAAGGGAGTATTGGGCAATGAGACGCTGGCCATGGCTAGTAATTGGGGTGATTTTATCAAATCGGATACATCTTATAACTACTTGTACAATTGGCATTTCGTAAACCTGCCGGCGGGACTGGATAAGCAGGGTGTTTTTAATGTGTTGGACAAAGTGCAGGAACCCAACGTTTACAATAAGGTTCCGGAGATGGTCGCCATCCTTAAAGACAATAACAGTTCCGCGGAACAAAAAGTATTTGCCATGCGGATGCTGGTACACCTGATCGGTGACCTCAACCAGCCCATGCATACTGCAAGAAAAGATGATCTGGGAGGGAATAAGGTTGCTGTTACCTGGTTTGGTGAAAAGTCGAACCTTCATAGGGTGTGGGATGAGGGCCTGATCGAATACCAGCAGCTCAGCTATACCGAATATGCAAAGGCGATTGATTATCCATCAACGGCACAGCTGGCCTCTTGGAATGGACTGTCATTAAGAGACTATGTTTATGGCTCCTACGAGGCTTGTAATCAAATCTATGCAAAAACTAAGGGCGATGATAAACTGAGTTATCAATATAATTTTAACTTTTTAAAGTTGCTGAATGAGCAATTGCTGAAAGGAGGCATCTGCCTTGCAAATGTGTTGAACGAAATTTATAAATAGGCATTGATGAAGATTTTGATGGTTTGTCTGGGCAATATCTGCCGTTCTCCGCTTGCGGAAGGGGTGATGAGACAACTGGTTGCTGAAGCAGGCCTCGACTGGCAGGTTGCATCTGCCGGCACTGGAAACTGGCATGTCAGCCAGCCTGCAGACAAACGGAGCATTGCCGTAGCCAGGGACTTTGGTTATGATATTTCGAAACAAAGAGCACAGCAATTTAACCAGGAAATGTTTGAGTCCTTTGACCACATCCTGGTAATGGATAGAAATAACCTGCGCGATGTACTTCGTATAAGTGACCATCCGGAATACCGTAGAAAGGTGATGTTGTTTTTGCCTGATGAACTGGAAGTGACAGATCCTTATTTTGACGATCAGCTTTTTGAACCTGTGTTTATGCAGATTGAAGAACGCTGCAGACAATTGATAGAAGAGATCAAAGCGAAATCCGAATTATAGGCTGCAGATATGGCGATATCAAAACTCCCCTTTCAGTCCCATAGGTTAGGGGCTTTGAAAGGGGAGTTGTTTTTAAAAAGGATTTGTCAAATCAGACACCAAACTCTTTATCAAGATAATCAGATACCTTAACGATGGCGTCATCGATTGTGTTGCTCAGTATGGTGATGAACGAACCTGGACGTGCCGTTGCAATGATGTACTTCAGTGCTTCTTCGCCGTTATTATTGATGATTACATCCATCTCCGGTTTCACCTCGCGGATACCCTGAAGCAGAAGGTCGATAAGTTCCTGTTGTTTACGACCACGGAGGTATTTTTCCTGGCAGATGATGATCTTATCGAACATTTCTGCAGCCGTTCTGGCAGTTTCAAGAATGTCGGAATCCCTCCGGTCTCCAGTTGCCGAGATGACACCAATATGTTCCGTGGCGTCTATCGATTTAAGGTAGGTTTTGATGCCCTTAAATCCTGCAGGATTGTGTGCGAAGTCGACCAGAATTTTAAACTCTTTGAACCTGAACGTGTTCATCCTCCCTGGAGTCTGTGCGGCCGAAGGAATGAAAGTTTCCAGTGACATCCTGATGTCCTCGATCTTATAACCCCACAGGAACGTTGCCAGTGTAGCGGCAAGGACATTCTGGATCATAAAATCTACGCTTCCACCAAAAGTAAGCGGAATGTGTGTCACTTTCTCGACCCTGATTTTCCAATCGCCCTTTTTAATGGTGATGTAACCATTTTCATATACAGCGGCAATGCCTCCTTTTTTGCAATGTTCCACAATCACTGGATTGCTTTCGTCCATGCTGAAATAGGAAACGTTGCAATCTGCATCGGCAGCAATCCTCACGCAGTGTTGATTGTCTGCATTCAGTACTGCCCAGCCGCTTCTCTTCACCGCACGGATCACTACTGCTTTCACGCGTGCGAGGTCACTCAGGGTATGAATGTCGGAAATCCCAAGGTGGTCTTCCTGAATGTTTGTAACCACGCCAATGTCGCACTTATTAAAGCCCAGGCCGGCTCTGAGGATTCCGCCCCTTGCGGTTTCCAATACTGCGAACTCTACCGTTGGATCTCTGAGGATAAACTCTGCGCTGACCGGCCCCGTGGTATCTCCCTTCATAAGTAAGGTGTTTTGCACATAGATCCCATCAGAAGTAGTAAAGCCCACTCTGGTGCCGTTGCTCTTTACAATATGGGAGATGAGTCGGGTCGTAGTGGTTTTTCCATTTGTTCCTGTTACGGCGATGATGGGGATTCTGGCTGATTTCCCCGGCGGATATAACATGTCTATTACAGGGGCCGCAACATTTCTTGGAAGGCCTTCACTTGGTGCAAGGTGCATCCGGAATCCTGGTGCAGCATTGACTTCAAGTATCACTCCTCCATTTTCCGGAAGTGGTTGTGTAAGGTTTTCTGCCATGATGTCAATACCACACACATCAAGTCCTATAATTCTGGAAATCCGCTCACTCATGAAAATATTTTGGGGATGGACCAGGTCGGTCACATCAATAGAGGTTCCTCCGGTGCTCAGATTTGCCGTAGATTTAAGGTAAACGATCTCCCCCTGTGGTGGTACGGTGTCAAGTGTGTAGTCTTTTTTAGAAAGCAGGTCAAGCGTATCTCTGTCGACGATGATTTCCGTCAGTACATTCTCATGACCGTAACCTCTTCTTGGGTCACTGTTTTCTTTATCAATCAGCTCCTGTATACTTTGTTGTCCATTTCCGGTAACATGAGCAGGCACACGAAGTGCTGCGGCCACCATTTTATGGTCAATCACCAACACCCGGAAGTCGTAGCCACTGATGAATTTCTCGATGATGACCTTGCGGGAATATTTTTGTGCATATTCAAATGCAGCTTTCGCTGCGTCATCTGTTTTCACGTTGATGCTCGCTCCTTTACCATGATTGCCGTCCAGAGGTTTGAATACCAGTGGATAGCCCACTTTCGATATAGCATCCTGAAGCTCACTGATGTCAGCAATGGTTAACCCTTTGGCCACAGGAATTGCAGCATCTTGGAGCAATCTTTTTGTTTCATCTTTATTCCCGGCGATGTCCACCGCAATGGAGTTTGTCCGTTCTGTCATCGTGGCCCTGAAGCGAACCTGATTTTTCCCATAACCAAGCTGTACCAGCGAACTTTTGTTTAGTCTGATCCATGGAATGTCCCTGGAGATGGCCTCGTCGACAATTGAGCCTGTGCTTGGGCCTAGCCGCTCCATCTCCCTAAGCTCCCGCATGCGCTGGATATCCTCTTCCAGTGGGTATTCCTCTCCGTTGATGAGAGCTTCCGCAATTCTTACTGCAGATTCTGCCGCAAAAAGACCGGCTTTCTCCTCAAGATAACTAAACACCACATTGTAAATTCCCTCGGTTTTGGTCTGCCTTGTGCGGCCAAATCCGGTATCCATGCCAGCGAGCGTCTGGATTTCCAGGGCGATGTGTTCAATTACGTGACCCATCCAGGTACCCTCCTCCACCCGTGCCAGAAAGCCACCTGGCACTCCTTTAGAACACCTGTGGCTAAACAGGCTTGGAATTAATTTTTCTATTCGGCCAGCAAAACCGTCGATGACGTTCGTTGGCTTTTGCTCCATCTCTTCAAGATCCAGACGCATCTGGATCAGTTTTTTTCTGTTAACAGACCAGATGTTTGGTCCACGGAGCACCTGTATGCCTAAAATTTTCATGCTGAAATTAGTTGTTTTTTGTTGATAGTGACCATATTATGGAAGTCTTGTTGGGCTGTTTTATAAGGTCAAAATGGAGATATTAATGTATACATATTTTTCTGAAATTACATGATCACTCCAAAGGATTGTTAAGTGGTATTTGCTGAACAAATAATGCGCCATTCAGTAATAAAAAAATGGTGGTGAAACTCATTATTAATAAAAAAATCGCAGATTTTATTCTAAGGAATATATATTTGGAATTATTGGTAATGTAAATTGTTAAAATGACTCCAAAAGGTAAACTAATAATTATAGGTGGTGCGATAAATACGGGTAGTTTCACGGAGACAACGTTTGGACTTCCTCAGAACATGAATTTTTTCGAGCGTGGGATTTTAAAAAGAATTACTACAGAATCTTCAAAAAACACGGCATCACGTTTTGAGATCATTACCACAGCTTCTCTGATTCCTGAAAAGGTCGGAGAAGAATATGTTAAAGCTTTTGCACAACTCGATGTACATGATGTTGGTGTGCTGAACATTTGTAGTCGTGAACAGGCGAATGCGCTCGAAAACAGTGAGCGCGTAAAAGCCGCCGATGTCATTATCTTTACCGGTGGTGATCAGCTGAGGTTATCTTCCATTTTTGGAGGTACAGCCATTCACCAAATTCTGCTGGAGAAGTATGCGCATGAGCCTATTGTTATTGCCGGGACTTCAGCTGGTGCGGCTGCGAGCTCTAAGAACATGATTTATCAAGGAAGTAGCAAGGATGCTTTGTTAAAAGGAGAAGTAAAGATCACCGGCGGACTTGGGTTTATAGACGGGGTTATAGTAGATACACATTTTGTACAGCGTGGCAGGATCGGCCGGTTGCTCTATGCAACAGCAAGTAACCCCGGAATCCTGGGGATCGGATTGGGCGAAGATACCGGACTATATATCTCCGGAGGCAACACCATGGAGGCCATTGGCTCCGGCATGGTGATCCTTGTAGATGGGCGTAACATGGCAGATACCAACCTTACTGATGTTGAGATGGGTCAACCGGTTTCCATCAGTAACATGACGGTACATACGATGTCTGATGGAGATGTCTATGACCTTGCCACCCACAAACTGACCATTCATCATCCGAAATCCATTTCAATAGGCTAAAAAATGAAAATTATCATTCACGGTGGCTTTTTTAGTGAGTCTGCTACCAATCAGGAAACAAAAAAAGCAAAACAGGATGCGTTGTCTGAGATTGTTTCCAAAGGATACACCTATCTTCAGGAACATACTGCAGTAGAAACGGTCGTATATGTCGCCGGGTTATTGGAAGATAACGACTTGTTCAATGCAGGATTGGGTTCGCAAATCCAGAGCGATGGTAAAGTGCGTTTGAGCGCTTCTCTGATGGATGGAAAAACACAGCGGTTCAGTGGTGTGATCAATATAGAAGATGTTAAAAATCCGATTCGGGTTGCGGAACAATTGATGGGATATGATGATCGCGTGCTAAGTGGGGAAGGGGCATTGGCCTTTGCCCGCAGCAAGGGGTTTGATTTTTATGATCCCATTACACCACAACGCAGGGCAGAATACCTTCATAAGAAGCAGCAAAACTCAGGTATGGGTACAATTGGCTGTGTTGCGCTGGATTCGGCAGGAAACCTGGCTGCGGCGACCTCTACGGGTGGGAAAGGGTTTGAAATCCCATGCCGTGTGAGTGATTCCGCAACAGCTGCCGGTAACTTTGCAAATGAACATGCGGCTGTATCCTGTACAGGTGTTGGCGAAGATATCGTAAGCGCAGCCCTCGCTGCAAAGATTGTTACCAGGGTAACTGATGGTCTTACATTGAAGGCTGCCTGCGACAAGTCTTTTCAGGAGTTCGCCGCAATTGATGGTTTTGCTGGAGTCATCGGCATCACAGCCGAAGGGGAGTGTTATCATACAGACTCCCATCCATATATGGTATGGGCATCTTTTGATGTTAATTTACAGGTGTTTAGCTAAATTTGTTATATATTTATAAAATGAACAAAATTTGTTTGGTGGTCCTATGTCTGTTGATGACAACCAAGGTCTTGCCACAGAGCAGCAGTTTTATTCCTCAGGAGCCTCAGGAACCTTCTGGAGCGGTAACGATTGCTTCTTCCAGTCTGGAAATTGCTGACGGTAATCTCTATTTTGCTGAGGCAGAAAAAAACGAGCGTCGTGGTGACCTCAACGATGCAATTACACTTTATGGTAAGGCTGCATTTGAATACAATAGCTCCAAGCTGTTTTCCCGTTATGCAGAGGCACTGATGCGGTTGAGCAATGTTCATTATCAGCTTTCGCATTATGGAGAGGCAGAACAGGTAGTACTCAATGTGGCGCTGAAAACTTACTCGCGCTTAGGCAGTAAGGCAGGACAGATGGATTCCTATAGTCAGCTTGGGAAAATCTACCTAGCTTCCAATAAACTGACTCAATCCCTTTGGTTTTATACCCAGCAGGGAATCCTGGCAAAACAGGTAAACAACAACACTGAGTATATCGAATCTGTGCTGGGAATTGCGAATGTTAAGATAAAGAAAAAAGAATATGTAATGGCACTCCGGGACCTCAACCGTGCTGAACTGCTGGCCAGGTCGTCGAACAACTCCAGTTTCAAAATGAGAATAAGAGATGCCAGGGCCCTAATCCCCTCGAAAATAGCAAATAAGACCTAATCTTTTTGCCCTCAAAATTATCGGCTTAGTGATAGTTTTTTGTATAATTTTTTTAACTACTTTTGGTAAGTTTACAGAAAAGAGACGGTAATAATACTGTCTCTTTTCTGTTTATTCGTGATATTGGTATCATATTAGTTGTGGATTAAGAAATGGATTTTAAATTATTCAAAGAGATGTTAAAAAGAATATTACTGGTAACCTTTACCGCAGCTGTTTTAGCCTGTCAGGCTTCACCAAAACCTCAGCCTCAGGTTCCTGGTGTGATCAATATTGTTCCTGATGAGAAGCAATCACTGGTTTGCAGAGAGGTCGTGGGCTTGATTGAAAACTATAACTATAAAAAGATTAAATTAAATGACTCCATATCATCTCTGATACTGGATAAATATGTGAAAACACTGGATCCTTCCAGGAATTATTTTACGGCGTCCGACATTAAGGAGTTTGAGCAATATAGAAATTCGTTGGATGATGATTTCAGAAATGGGGACCTGAGTGCTCCTTTTTATATCTTCAACGTTTATCTGAAGCGTTATAATGAATGGATTGCTTATGCAACTACGCAAATCAACGGTAAATATGACTTCACAAAAAATGAAACTTACGTTTATGATCGTGAGAAAATGCCTTGGGCAAACTCCACAGGAGACCTGAACGGCATCTGGAAACAACGTGTAAAGTATGAACTGGTGAACCTGAAAATTGCCGGAACTGTTGCCGACAAAAATGTTGAAACACTCGGCAAAAGATACCAGAGCCTCAAGACACAAATTTCTAAAATCAACAATCAGGATGTTTTTCAAATTGTGATGGATGCTTTTACGGAAACCATTGATCCGCATACCAACTATTTTAACCCTACAAATGCACAGCAGTTTAATGAGGACATGGCCCGCTCATTCGAAGGAATTGGTGCCAGGCTGCAACTTGAAAACGAGGTGCTTAAAATTGCTGAGGTCATTCCCGGTGGCCCTGCATTTAAAAGCAAATTGCTGAGTGCGGGCGATAGAATTGTTGCTGTAGCCCAGGGTAATGGTGAGTTTGAAGATATCATTGGCTGGAGAATTGAGAATTCCGTTTCAAAAATCAAAGGACCTAAGGGCACAAAAGTAAGATTGAAAATTGTCCCTGTAGGTAAAGAGATGTCTTCTAAGCCTGTTATCATTGAGCTGACAAGAGAGAAGATCGTGATGGAAGAGCAATCGGCTAAGAAGACAGTTAAAACGATCCAGTCCAACGGACAGCCTTACAGAATAGGGGTCATTACGGTCCCTGCATTCTACGCAGATTTTAAAGCAGCAAATGCGGGTGATCCAAATTATAAGAGTACTACAAGGGATGTCAGGTTACTGATCGACACCCTGAAAAATAAGGATAAGGTCGACGCTATTGTAATGGATCTTCGCGCAAATGGTGGCGGTTCTTTGGTGGAAGCCATTGATCTCACTGGTTTGTTTATTGACAGAGGTCCAGTAGTACAGGTAAGAGACATCAAAAATGACGTCGAAGTAAACGAAGATCAAAATGCAGGAGTGGCCTGGAGCGGTCCTTTCGGTGTGATGGTTGACCGTTTGAGCGCTTCTGCTTCAGAAATCTTTGCAGGTGCAATACAGGATTATGGCAGGGGTATCATCATGGGTACTCAAACTTATGGCAAAGGTACCGTACAGTCATCTATCGACATGAATCGCGTAGTGAATCCCTCAATCCTTCAGCGCATTGCAGCCCTTGTAGACAAGAAAAACAGTATTGCCGGAACAACAAAGGAAACTACCCCGCAACTGGGACAGATTAACCTCACTATGGCAAAGTTTTACAGGGTAACCGGTAGCAGTACTCAACATAAAGGAGTAATGCCGGATATCGAATTTCCTTCACTGTATCCTATGGATAAAATCGGTGAGGATACAGAGCCTTCTGCATTGCCATGGGATGAGATCCAAAAGTCTAACTTTACGGCTGTAGCCAATCTTAATCCTATAAAAACGGATCTGGTAAGGTTACACAAAGAGCGTATGGCTAAATCTCTTGACTACAAAATGCTGCAGGAAGATATATCAGACATGAAGAAACGTGAAGGTGAGGTTTCTGTAACACTAAATGAGGCTAAGCTGAAAGAAGAGCGCGATGCAGCTGAGGCTAAATCCCTTGCGCGTGTGAATGAGCTGAGGTCTTCAAGAGGTCTTGCGAAGTTGAAAAAAGGTGATAAGGTGACAAAAGAAGAAAGTTTTGACTTCATACTTGACGAAAGTCTCCAGGTGGTAGGTGACCTGATCCAGAAATCAAATAAAGCGGAACTGGTTAAAGCAGCACCACAGTCTAACAAATTTTAAATCCATGATACTATAAAAAAACGGGCTGCAGAATTGCAGCCCGTTTTTTTATGCCTAATCTTTTAATTCAATCCGTCCTGTTCCCCTAAAGTGGAGCTGGTGTCCCGGGAAGTCGGCATTTGTTAGTGTACGTATCTTTTGAAATGCAGTATGATCATCATCCAGTGTAAGCCTGTTTAACTTGTCCTGTTTTACAGAAGTGACGTCCGCATACAGGAAGTCTCCTTTCTTGTTCAGCTTCAGTTGCAGAAGCGGCGCAAAGCCATTTGAGCCTTTCAAACTGAACATCCCATAAGTGCAGAAATTTCCCATACTGTAGGCAATGAACTTGTTTTTATAAACTTCCACTGCCCGGGTAACATGTGGGCCATGTCCAAGTACCACATCGGCTCCTGCGTCAATGACCGCATGAGCAAAAGCATAAACATTTCCCCGGTTTTCGCCATAGAAAATCTCATTCCGGCGCGGTACATGCTCAAACTTAGCCCCCTCTCCACCACCGTGAAAAGAAACAATGACAATATCTACCTGCGATTTTAGTCTGGCAACGAGTGCTGTGGCACTATCAGTTTTGTTGATGGATACCGTGTTTTCATTGGGCGCAAAAGCGCAGAAAGCATACCTGATGCTATCTTTTTCAAAAATCTGGAAAGGATGTGATTGTAATCCTGCATAATAGATCTGTAAGGAATCCAGAATTGCAGTGGTCCTTTGACGGCCCTTCAGGCCGAAATCACCAACATGATTGTTCGCGACGCTGAATAAATTAAACCCCGCCTCTTTTAGAATGCCTGCATAACGCTCGGGCATCCTGAAAGCAAAGCAGCTGTTGCTGTTTGGATCTTTGCATTTGGACGACTTGCCACCGTTCAGCAGGCAGCCCTCCAGGTTCCCAAACACCACATCGCCTTTCAGGAAATCCGACACCTCTTTAAAACTATTCACCGCGTCATCAGGTGGCAGGTTGGTTTTTGAGGGGTATGCAGAGCCAAGCATGATGTCACCAACAGCAGCAATGCTAATCGTGTCTTTTTTTAAGGAATCAGGAATGGTGTCTTTTAATGCAACGGGCTCCTGGGCTGCAATGTTGGTGTTTCCAGCACAGCTTAACAGTAGTAAGCCCGCCGCAAGGGACAACAGCAATGTATTTAATAATTTCATGTAAGATTGTTTTTGTCATAAAAAAAGTCCTCCCAGATGTTAGGAGGACTCGTATTGCATTCAGGCTTGTTTCTTTATTCTTCAATCAGATCGTTCTTGACCGGATCAAGGATTCTTCCGCCTTTGTAAAAATATCTTGAATAATAAGGTTCGTTAAGGTTGCTGATGACTACACCGCGGCTTGATGAAGCATGTGCAAATCGGTTGTCGCCAAGGTAGATCCCGATGTGGGTAATGCTGCGGCTTTTGATTTTGAAAAACACCAGATCACCTTCTTTCAGTTCATCTTTAGGCAGGGGGTCAACCATGCTGAAGATATCCCTTGAGTTTCTTAGGATGGTAGTGTTGAAAACTTTATCGTAAATGGCTTTTGTAAATGCCGAACAGTCGATCCCTCTCTTGGTGTTTCCACCGAAACGATAAGGAGTGCCTATCCATTCATAAATGAATTTGTAGAGTTTAACATTTGAAGTCGCATCCATCGCCACACCCATTACCTGGGAAAAATATTGAGAGGCCAAATTGTCCGGATCTTCTAGTTTATTGGTTTCTTTAGTTTTTGACTGTGCATTCACCGCCGTTACGCTGCACAAAGCAATTATGGAAAATAACAAAAACTTTTTTATCATGTTATACTGTTAAGTTTGGGTATTAGGCACTTACACTTAAACGTACACCACTAGGGCTTATTGTCTGGAGGCCAAAACTATGTATTTTACAAATGTTATCCAAATGTAAATTGTTAAAATCTAAAAGTTATCCACATTTCATTGTAACCTTAGTGTTCATTTTACATCTATTTCTTCGATTTGTTACAATAATAAACTAGATTTGCTCTCGTAAATAAAAAATCAATACCCAAAAATGAGTGCAGTAGAAATAAATAAGGATACCTATCTAAAGTGGTTTGAGTCGATGCTGCTGATGCGCAAATTCGAAGAGAAAACAGGTCAGCTATACGGACAACAAAAGATCCGTGGTTTTTGTCATTTATACATAGGCCAGGAAGCTGTAGTTGCCGGCGCAATCTCTGCCCTGCAGCCTGAAGATTCTATGATTACCGCTTATCGCGATCATGCTCATGCCCTGGCAAAAGGAGTGAGTGCGAACAGCATCATGGCTGAGATGTACGGAAAAGCTACCGGATGTTCAAAAGGAAAAGGTGGATCTATGCACATGTTCAGTAAAGAACATAACTTCTACGGCGGTCATGGTATCGTTGGTGGTCAGATCCCTCTGGGTGCCGGCATTGCATTTGCCGAGAAATATAAAGGCACAAAAAATGTAAATGTTTGTTATATGGGGGACGGAGCTGTTCGTCAGGGTGCTTTAAATGAAGCCTTCAATATGGCGATGTTATGGAAGTTGCCAGTGATATTTGTTTGCGAGAACAATGGTTATGCCATGGGTACTTCTGTAGAACGTACCACTAACATGACTGATATTTACAAAATTGGTCTTGGATTCGATATGCCTTGTGCTCCGGTAGATGGCATGGATCCTGTAGCGGTTCACAATGCAATGGATGAAGCTGCTCAACGCGCCAGAAATGGTGAAGGACCAACATTCCTGGAAATGAGAACGTATCGCTACCGCGGACACTCCATGTCCGATCCTGCAAAATACCGTACTAAAGACGAGTTGGAATCTTACAAAACAAAAGATCCGATTGAGCAGGTAAGAGAAACCATTCTGACAGAGAAATATGCTGACCAGGCCTGGATCGAAGAAATCGAAGCGAAGGTAAAACAGATCGTTGATGACTCTGTTAAATTTGCTGAGGAGTCTCCATGGCCGGAAGCTTCCGAACTGTATACTGATGTATATGTTCAACAAGACTATCCTTACGTACAAGATTAATTTTAGAACGCATTTCATTTATATAATATAGAATGGCTGAAGTAGTTAAAATGCCCAAAATGAGCGACACCATGACCGAAGGTGTGATGGCTAAGTGGCATAAAAAAGTTGGCGATAAAATCAAAAGTGGCGATGTAATGGCTGAAGTGGAAACCGATAAGGCGACCATGGATCTGGAGTCTTACTGGGACGGTACCGTATTGTACATTGGTGTAGAAGAAGGTAAAGCTGTTCCTGTTGATGCCATCATCGCTGTCGTAGGTAAAGAAGGAGAAGATTTCCAGGCTGCAATCGATGCAGAAGGTGGCGCTGCTCCTGCTAAAGAAGATAAGACAGCAGACAAACCTGCTGAGGCAAAAACTGAAGAAGCTCCCAAAGCAGAGTCGTCAGCAGCTGCTGTAACTGATGCTGATCTGGAGAAAATGGGCGTTACTGTAGTGAGAATGCCACTGCTGAGCGATACCATGACCGAAGGTGTGATCGCTGAATGGCACAAAAAAGTAGGTGATCAGGTCAAAAATGATGACATCCTTGCTGATGTAGAAACTGACAAAGCGACTATGGAAGTAATGGGTTATGCTGAAGGTACCTTACTCCATATTGGTGTTGAAAAAGGTGCTGCGGCAAAAGTAAATGGAATCATTGCGATCGTAGGCCCTGAAGGCACTGACATCAGTGGTATCCTTGCTCAGGGTGATGCTCCGGCAAAACCTGCTGCAGATAAAAAATCTGATGCACCTGTAGCCGAAAAAACGGAAGCTGCAAAGGCAGAAGAAGTACCAAAAGTGGCGACTGGATC
Organism: Pedobacter sp. BAL39; assembly: GCF_000170795.1. Lineage (GTDB taxonomy): Bacteria > Bacteroidota > Bacteroidia > Sphingobacteriales > Sphingobacteriaceae > Pedobacter. The sequence continues at coordinate 297,667 of NZ_ABCM01000004.1, read as the reverse complement.
GGATCGCGTAAAAGCATCTCCATTAGCTAAAAGAATTGCAAAAGATAAGGGAATTGACCTTGCTGAAGTAGCGGGTAGTGCTGATGGGGGACGTATCATTAAAAAAGATATTGAAAACTTCAAACCAGCTGCGAAACCAACTGAAGCTGCAGCTGCTCCTGCAGAAAAATCTGCGCCGGCTATTCCTCAATATATTGGTGAAGAGAAATTTACGGAGAAACCAGTTACTCAGATGCGTAAGGTAATTGCCAAGCGTTTATCAGAGAGCTTGTTTACTGCTCCTCACTTCTACCTGACCATGTCTATTGATATGGATGGTGCCATTGCTGCACGTACTAAAATCAATGAATTTGCTCCTGTAAAGATCTCATTCAATGATATGGTACTGAAAGCTGTCGCCATCGCCCTGAAACAACACCCTGCTGTAAACTCTTCATGGTTAGGTGATAAAATCCGTTACAATGAGCACGTAAATATTGGTGTGGCTGTTGCCGTTGAAGACGGACTGCTTGTGCCTGTAGTACGTTTCGCAGATGGCAAATCATTGTCGCACATTTCTGCTGAAGTAAAAGACTTTGCACAACGTGCCAAAGCAAAAAAACTACAGCCTGCAGATTGGGAAGGCTCGACATTTACCATTTCTAATTTAGGTATGTTTGGTATCGATGAGTTTACTGCAATCATCAACCCGCCTGATGCATGTATCCTTGCAATTGGAGGGATATCTCAGGTACCTGTAGTTAAAAATGGTGCTGTGGTACCAGGAAATGTAATGAAAGTAACCTTGAGCTGCGATCACCGAGTGGTAGACGGAGCAACAGGTTCTGCATTCCTTCAAACTTTTAAATCGCTGTTAGAAGAACCAGTTCGTTTATTGGTTTAACACAAATACATTTAAAATCTAAAAAGCTGCTTCGGCAGCTTTTTTTATGCCTGTTACTTTTTGTACTTTTGCGCCATGTCGAATATTAAACCTTCTTTAGTTAAAGGAACCCGGGATTTCTCCCCACAGGAAATGGTCAAACGCAACTATATCTTTGATGCCATAAAAACGGTATTCCTGAAATTTGGTTACGCCGAGATTCAAACGCCAACTATGGAGAACCTGAGTACTTTGACCGGGAAGTATGGGGACGAGGGTGATAAGCTCATCTTTAAAATCCTCAATAGCGGCGATTACCTGTCTAAAGCTAATCCGGAGCTGCTCGCAGCGGGCAATTCCAATGCGCTCACCTCATCAATTAGCGAGAAGGCTTTGCGCTATGACCTTACTGTTCCATTTGCACGTTATGTGGTGATGCACCAGAATGATATAACGCTTCCTTTTAAGCGTTTCCAGGTGCAACCGGTATGGAGAGCAGACCGACCACAGAAAGGCCGTTACAGAGAGTTTTATCAATGCGACGCGGACGTTGTAGGTTCGGATAGCTTGCTGAATGAAGCGGAATTTATTCTGATCTATCAGGAAGCATTGAGCGACCTTGGGTTAAAAGACTTTACCATAAAGCTCAATAACCGTAAAATCCTGACTGGAATTGCTGAGATCATTGGTAAGCCTGAGTTGATCATTGATATGACTGTTGCCATCGATAAATTGGACAAAATTGGTCTTGATGGTGTCAGTAAAGAACTTTTGGAGCGCGGTTTTACGGAAGGCGATCTGGAGAAACTAACACCTGTGATTTTGTTGCAGGGCACCAATGAAGCGAAGCTTGATAGCCTGCGCAAGGTCCTTGGTTCCTCTGAGGCTGGAATGAAGGGGATCGCTGAAATTGAAACGGTATTTGGCTACCTGGCAGCGCTACAACATCCCGATACAATGCACCAGCCAAACGTGGAGCTGGACATTACCCTTGCCAGGGGACTGAATTACTATACTGGCTGCATCTTTGAAGTAAAAACCAATGAGGCTACCATGGGTAGCATCGGAGGTGGCGGCCGATACGATGACCTTACTGGTATGTTTGGGCTAAAAGGGCTTACAGGAGTAGGGATTTCCTTTGGTGCTGACCGCATTTACGATGTATTGATGGAGTTGAATCTCTTCCCTGAATCTGCCGTGGCAGGTACCCGCGTGCTCATCAGTAATTTTGACGATGCTGCTGAACGCTACGCATTGCCTTTGTTACAACAGCTACGTGCTGCAGGTATCGCTGCAGAGTTGTACCCAGCGGCTGCGAAACTCAAGAAGCAAATGAGCTACGCTGATGCTAAAAATATACCATATGTTGTCCTGATTGGAAGTGAAGAAATGCAGGAGGGACTACTGACTTTAAAAGATATGCGGACTGGTCAACAGGAAAAACTGGCGATTGCAGAAATCATTACCCGGGTTGGACGTTAGTCCTCTCCGGGAAAAAAGGAAAGCGGCCCTTTCGTAATGGCTAAAAAAAGTTCCTACTAATGGCTCATGTATTTTTTTAACCTTTGTTGTGCCTGTCCCTTTACTTTATGTTTGAAAAAAGAGGTCCAGCCAATCAGTATACCTGTCAGGCCAAAAGCCTGTGTCGCCCATGTGTAGAAGTCAAAGTGATCGTTATGTCGCAGGATCTTTCCATCCTTAAAAATAAAGCTACCGTCAATTTTATTGATTACTTTGTTTCCTGTGGAGGAGAATGTATAAACTGCTTCCCAATGCGCGCTTCCTGAATGATCGTCTGCACGTATATCGCTGAAGTTGACCTGCATGTCTTTGGCGCCGCTAACCAGCATTGCCCACATCGCTTTAACTTCATCTGCAGTCAGGTTGCTGAAAATGGAATCATTAAAGACCGCCTCATCATGGTAACAAGACTGCATACCAATAAAATCGGCATTTTTAAAGCAGGTATAAAAAGCATGTAACAGCGCTTCATTGGGATTCATAGTGTTGTCTTTCCCCTAAAGCTAAGGAATATAATCAGAAAGGTTAATAAGATTTTCCTGCCAGAATTCCTTCAATCCTGTCCAGCAGGTCGTCGATATCAAAAGGTTTGGCGAGAAAGCCGTTTGGCCTGATCTCTCCATGCTGGACATTTTGCTCCGTGTACCTTGCAGAAATCATCAGCACAGGAATGTGCGCGGTGCTGGCCTCAGACCTTAGCTGCTTTAACAGCTCCCGGCCATCAGCATCTGGAAGCATGATGTCAAGAATCACAAGATCAGGTTTGAAATCAGCAATGTGAAGCATCATGTTCTCGCTTTTATTCAGGCCAGATACTTTGTAAGCCTCGCTTTGAAGAATTAATGTGATCACATCCAGAATGGCATGATTATCCTCAATAACAAGTATGTTTTTATAAATTTTTGAGCTGTTTGCCAAATCGGGGTATTTTTAAGAGTACAAATATATTTAAGAAGATTGATTTGTTTACATATTATTTGATTATTGTAAACAATTTTTTTTAATGGCCTTTAAATACCCTTGTGGGCCATTGTTGACGATCTTGGTCGCTGCAAAATACTGATATGGTGACTTTTGTGAAATTTTTTTTTGGTCAGATGAAACCTTTTGAATCTTGTTGCGTCTTATTATTAGTTTTTAGGTTAGTACGAAAGGTGTAATTGTGGCGATTGCACCTTTTTTATACCATCCCAACGTGGCTATCAGCCCTCTAATCTCTATCAAAAAAGACTAAAAGTGAGGTAGATAAGTTTCTGTATCTACCATTGCCTTTAGTTCATGAAGAATCGTATACAGTCCGAAGTTGGTGCGGTTCACATAGATAAAATGTTTTACACCTCTGGCCTGCTTAAACTCAGGCATCTTCGCAATCTTGTCGCCGTAGTTATACAGCTGTTTGAAAAATTCCGGTTCACTGAAGTCGAAAGATTTACTGGTATAGGGTTTTGCAAATAAGGTAATCATCTCCAGGTAAGCTTTATAATAGAATTCTATTTGTATGTCGGTATCTTCGGGATGAATCATTTCCAGCTGGCGGAAGGCTTCAATGGTTTTTGCTTTGTCGTTGATAACATCTGTAGAAATCAACGAAAAGAAGGGCACATAAAAGTCGTCTGGCAATTCTTTAATACAGCCAAAATCAATTACCCCAAGTTTTTCATCAGTCGTGATCATGAAATTTCCCGGATGTGGATCAGCATGGACCGCCCGGAGCTGATGTTGCTGGAAATTATAAAAATCCCATAATGCCTGTCCAATCTTATTTCGCAGCTCCTGTGAAGGATTTGTTTTTAAAAATTCCTTGAGGTGAAGACCCTGGATCCAATCCATGGTGATGATGCGTTTACCCGAAAGCTCCGGATAATATTTCGGAAAGGTGATGTTGTTCAGGTGTTTGCAAGCTTCGGAAAACTCGACTGACCTTTTTACTTCCAGCTCATAATCTGTTTCTTCCAGCAGGCGCTCTTCCACTTCTTTGATGTAGATATTAAGTTCCTTCTCGCTCATTCCGAGCAACCTGAATGCAAAAGGTTTTACCAGCTTCAAATCTGATGAAATGCTGTCGCCCACCCCAGGGTACTGAATTTTAACCGCCAAAGTTTTTCCGTCAAGGGTGGCCTGGTGTACCTGCCCGATGGAAGCCGCATTCGTCGAATGTAAATTAAAATGATCGTAAATCTGATCCGGCGTTTTACCAAAGATCTTGCTGAAAGTTCTTACAATTAGTGGTCCGGAGAGCGGAGGGGCATTGTATTGAGATTGCGTGAATTTGTCGACATATGATTTTGGCAGGATATTCTTGTCCATGCTCAGCATCTGTGCTATTTTTAATGCACTACCCTTCAGCTCACTGAGTGACTTGTAAATGTCAGTGGCATTGTCTTCATTCAGCTCATCTCGGCTCAATTGCGGATTAAATAGCTTTTTTGAATAGTGTTTGATGTAATTTCCCCCAATCTGAATGCCTGTTTTTACAAATTTCGCAGACCTTTCAGTTCTGGTCACCGGGATACTTTTCTGTTCTTTCATGGATTATTTATAGTCCCATCTTTTCCTTAAACTTTCCATTTCTGGAAAGGAATTTTCCGTACTCCAGCAGGTTGTCTATTGGAGAATGTTGGAAGAGGTCGAAGGTGACATTGATCCCCTTCTCAATTGCTTCATCTGTTTTTTCAAAACCGATACTCTCATCACCAACCCAGAAATTCAGGATGAAGCCAAACTGCAACCACAAGGCATCTTTATAACGCTTGCTCAAAAACCTGCGTTCGGCTAGTTCCCCACTTTCCAGCCCTTCATTTATCAATTCTTCGGCGAAGTTTTCGAAGATGGGCTTTACACCAGATAATATCGCCGGCATACCCAGTTTGTTTTGGTGTTTTTTAAGACTATATAGGATGAAACTCCGCTGGCGTTTCAACACTTCTACATAACTGTAAAAAAAGTTTAATACGCGTTCGCGTGATGAATACTGTTGCCAGACTTCCTGTTGCTGGATGGTGCTGATGGTTTCTATGGTCAACTCTACCCATATGAGTCGCTCTATACTGTCAAACGAAGCGTAAAACTCGTAGAAATCTGCTTCAGAGATTTTAAGTTTTTTTACAAAGCTATAGACAGACTTAGGTTGCTCGTCATTGCTGAGTACGAAGTCGATGTATGCGGTTTTTATTTGCTGAGACGTTGCCATTCTTTTTTTATTTAATAACGTTTTACGAACCTGCTTAGTTTAACAATTTTCCAATATAGCTGATTATTTGATCATTACTGTGTAATTTTCCATTAGGCTTTTGACGTATCGGTAGAACCTGAATTGCTTTCCCTGCCGTGCAAATGCCACATTGTGTAGAAAAGGTGTAATTCCTAGCTTCCTCAGCTGGATGTATATTGAGATTTATGTCTAAAATTGACTAGTTTTGGGCTTTAGTTTGAAAAGGAGGAGGTCACATATCAATCGTTTTCTGTCGGCAATATTGCTGATGGTCTTCGCTATTGCCTTAACTCCATTTTCTGCTTTCCATCATCATGAGGAAGAACCAATATGCGCAGCAACAGGTAAGATCTGTGCTCATACCGTTCACATTCATAGTCATTCTGATAACTGCCTGGTCTGTGCGGCCCATTTTGAGAAGAACTATACGGCAACACAAAATCATTTTGAAACTTATTTCCTCTCAAAACCATTGTTGAAAACCTTCAGTGTATGTGCGGGAAGTTACGTTGCCCTCATTGGCACCGCTCTTCGGGGGCCACCCTCTGTTTAGGCTTTTTAAGTTTGATAACAATGGAATGAACGCTATGCGTTTGTTGATTTTTTATTGGCATTTTTTAGCCCATATCTCTATTACAATTCACACATCCTGAAAACGGCTCCGGCCATCCCGAATGCTAAAAATGCCGTTCGGGAAAATGATATATAAATGAAAAAGATAACTTTATTCATCACCGCATTATTATATACAATCAGCAGCTTCGCTTCCGGATTTTCGGAACTGCGTGGACAGGTAAAAGACGCTGCCACCAATGCCCCGCTTTCGGGTGCGACCATTTACATTACCGACCTGAAGGCGGTTACAACAACCAATGCTGCCGGCGAGTTCAACCTCAAAAATATACCTTCAAAAGGCAGATTCCTGCTCGAGGTACGCTATGTAGGCTATAAAACCTTTTCTCAGGTTGTAGACCTTGCAAAAGGAACAAACCTTGAGGTATTGCTCGAATCTTCTGTAGTGGAAAGTGCAGAGGTCGTCATTACCGGATCACCATTCAGCTCCAACAATAAGACCAACAGTCTATCTGTGGTTACCGTTGGCAAAGATAAGCTGACTCAGGCGGCTGGTACAAATCTCATTGATGCGGTAGCCAGGATTCCAGGAATATCACAGGTAAGTACAGGAGGAGCAATCTCCAAGCCCACCATCCGGGGATTGGGCTACAACCGTGTGTTAACTATGGTTGATGGTGCCCGCGAAGAAGCCCAGCAATGGGGAGATGAGCATGGTATTGAAGTAGATCAGTTCGCCGCGGCGAGGGTGGAAATCCTCAAAGGACCAGCCAGTTTGTTATATGGCTCCGATGCTCTGGGTGGTGTCATCAACATTATCGACGATGTCGTTCCGGCACCCGGGGTATTTAATGGTAGTTTTACCAGTGCTTACAGCACTAACAATGGACTGACTGCTTCATCACTGATGCTTCAGGGAAACGATAACGGCTTTGTTTATCGTGGTCGTGCCTCCTATAAAAATGCTTACGGCTTCGGATATAAAGATGCAGTCGTACCAAACTCCGGTTTTGATGAGTTCAATCTCAATGGAATGGTTGGACTCAACAAGAGCTGGGGATACTCTCACCTGACCTTCTCCCGTTTTCATACCAATATCGGCCTGGTAGAAGCTGGCCCTGATGGCGACGGAAATTACCTCGACGAAGATGGCAATGTCATTACCAAATCTGTAGCCCGTGAACGTCGGCTGGGACTGCCTTATCAGGACATCAACCACTACCGCGCTGCGCTGAACAGTAACTTCATCCTTGGCAGTGGTCAGCTGAAAACAACTTTTGCTTTTCAGCGTAACATGAGAAAGGAATTTGAAGAAAGACTTCAGGAACCAGGACTGAACCTCAATCTGAACTCTTACACCTACGATGTAAAATATTACTTCCCCAATGCAGGTAAATGGGAACCTGCAATTGGCGTACAGGGTATGTATCAGGATAACGTCAATAAAGGCGACGAGTTTCTGATTCCTGATTACAGCAGCAATAACATTGGCGCGTTCTTCTATCTAAAACGCAACTTTGAAAAAGGGGCAATCAATGTCGGTGCTCGTTATGATTATAAAAAGATTAATGGCGATGAGCTTACTGCTGATGGAGAGCAAGTGTTTGCCGCATTTGACAATAGCTTCTCCAATGTCTCAGGATCTTTAGGTTTCTCATTTGAAGTCGCTAAAGATTTGGTGTTTAAAGGAAATGCAGGTTCCGGATTCCGTGCACCAAATATCGCAGAACTCGCAGCAAATGGACGCCATGAGGGGACTTTTCGGTATGAAATCGGCAATAGTAACCTTAAACAGGAAACCAGTCTTCAGTTTGACCTCGGACTTGAATATACAGGTAAGAATGTAACGCTGGGTCTTAATGCGTACGCCAACCGCATCTACAATTACATCTATCCGGGAAATTTCAATAATGAAACAACGGATCTGATCAATGAAGATGGGACAGCAGAGACATTGCCGGTGTATCGTTTTGTGCAGACCGATGCAGACCTGATTGGCGGGGAAGCATCTGTGGATATACACCTGATCAAATCCTTACATTTTGAAAACTCCTTTGCTTATGTTAAAGGTACCAATCGCGATAATGATCAGGCACTGCCTTTCATTCCGGCAGCTAGTCTGAATAACGAACTGCGCTTTGAGCCTAGCATTAAAGGGATGACCGACAGTTATATCAAAGTTGGATTAAACAATGTTTTCAAACAGTCAAGATTTGATGATTTTGAAACGCTAACCAGTGGTTATACACTTTTAGACGCCGGAATAGGTACTGCCATCCGCACTGCCAAAGGAAAATTCAACATCTGGATTACCGGACAGAACTTGCTGGACAAGAAATATTTCAATCACCTTAGCCGCTATAAGCCCGAGGGAATTTACAATGCCGGACGCAATGTGACGTTTGGTGTCAGCGTACCTTTCTTGTAGGACTTGAGTGTACTCAGTCAGCTATTCCAATGAAAAGGTAGTTGGGGTATTGTTTGTCTTAATTATCCTTCCTGAGGCCGTATCATAATTATGATCGGCCTCTTTTTGTATAGATAGGCCTATATCGGAATGCTTTATTTGTTTATCTCCATATCGACATTACATCACAAACTGCTTCATCAAAGAAAAATCATATTTAAATAAATACAGTATAATGGTTTGAATCTAAACTATTATCCCGTTAACTTTATATTACTCATTAAAATTATTGTAGTCATCAATATTCGGGAACCGGAAAATCCATCTCCGCTCCAGGTAAGCCTGACGAACTTGATCATTTACATAAATGAAACTTTATGGAGAAAAATAAAATGGAGCTGGCAATATCGCTTGGCCGTTCGATGGCCGAATTGAGAACTTTTATGCGTCAATACATCCAGGAGAAAATCAAAGAGGCAAAGATTGACATCACCTTTGAGATGCTGGAAGTGATGTCCTTACTATGGAAAGAAGACGGCATCAACCAGCAGGAAATTGCAGATCATATCCTTAAAGATAAGTCAAGCATGACGTACCTTATCGACAACCTGGTCAAAAGAGAACTGGTATTGAGAACGGAAGACGAAAAGGACAGGCGCAATAGACTGATCCTGCTGACCAATGAAGGTCGCGAGCTGAAGAACACCCTTCAGCCTTGGCTTGAAGAAGTATATTCCATCGCAACCGCAGACCTTGATGCCGTTGACCTCAAAAGAGCAGTGCTCACCCTGGAGAAGATGATAGATAGCCTACGGTAGTTTTGTTCGGAAGGAATAGTTAAATAATTGATAGTTGAACTTAGCAATATAATAGATACATGAAAACAATATTGATCCCTCTAGATTTTTCAGAGACATCTGCAAACGCACTAAAGTATGCCAGCAACCTCCTCAAAGCGCTCCATGTAAGTAGGGTAATTCTCCTGAAGACCTTTTACAAATCCATCTACGAACAGCTGCTGCCTTCTGCAGATTTTGTGCAGCTGAGTAATGAAGATATGCTGGAGGAAAGGACGGAGATCAATCAGCAGCTAAAAGTACTTGCCAATGAGTTGCTAAGCAATTGTAACCCTGATCTTCAGATAGAAACTGTACTGAGTGAACGTCCTCTGCTGCGGGCTGTCCATGACGTGATTGAACGGCAAAAACCAGACCTCATTTTATACGGCAGCGACAGTGCCAACGGACATGAAGAAAGCTACATCGGCGAGCAGGTCATTGCCATCGCTAAGACCAGCCCTGTTCCGGTGCTGATCATTCCTTCTGATGTCAGCTACCAGAAGATCAGCCGGGCATTGATCCCCTGCGACTTCGCCATGACCTCCCGCCTCAATCCTGTCAGCAGCTCCGGCAGTCCCCTCAGATGGTGGAACCCGCAACTCACCATACTGAACATTGACCCGCGGCATTCACATCTTGAACATGAAGCTGAACACCTCAGTGCCCTGGAAGATTTTCTTTCAGGAATGGAATATAAAGTAAGCTACAGTGACGATGAGGATGTGGTGAATGGAATTCTTTCGTTTGCAGATGAGCAGGACCTGCAACTGATTGTCGCCCTCCCCGGCAAATATAGTTTCTTCCGTAACCTGACCCATAAAAGTACAACGGAAGCCATCACACTCAATGCGAAGCATCCGATCCTGATCCTCAAATAGTGTCCTTAAAAACAATCGCCCAGGCCACCACCGATGTTTTCAGTTCTCTTCTGGAGCGTTATCAAATGGAAACCACAAAGGCTTAGACAAATGTATGCGTGTCGCCCCTGTTCATCAGGAAATGGTGCGATTTTTGAATATATGGAAAATAAATTTAGTATTTATTTTATGCCACATAGTCAAGCGTTATTAGCCGCCTTAAAAAGCAGTAATTTCCCGGAAACTGCAAACTTATTGGAGAACTCAGGTGCCATCAAACTCGAAGTATCAGAATATGAGTGGTCACAGCTACTCGATCAATTGCTTAGAGAAAAAGCCTTTGATACGCTGTTGCTGTTGCTCCAGCATAACATCATTGAAAAAGACATCTACGAATATGATACTTTCAGAGCTTCGTTGTTTGAGAAAATTCTTAGATACAGACCTGTAGATGAAGATTTCCTGGGTTTCCTGGAACGCTTTTTTTCAGAACTGGACAATATTAATGACGAAGTTAAAGGACAAACACTGTTCTCCTGGGCGCTTGACGAAGGTGCAGACCTGTTTTTCTTTAAGGCTCTGATAGCTGCAGGATTTGACCTGGGCCAGGTAAACAGTGCGGAGCAGGGTTACCTGCATCAGGTTGCGCAGAACACAAGGGTTAAACCGGAAACCTCCATGGAACTTGCGGAACTGCTACTCTCCGAGGGGGCAGATGTAAATGCACAGGACATCGTCAGGAAAACACCATTAATGACCGCCCTGTCACGAAATAAAAAAGCACTGGTTTCCCTGCTCATGGAACATGGTGCTGATGCCAATCTTCCTGACCAAACCGGAGAAACACCTTTCTATTATGCTGTGGTAGCACTGCTGGACCCGCAACTTTACGAAGAGATGCGCAACCACCAGCAGCCCGATTCTGACATCCAGACCAGGGATGGTGTAACCATCCTTTTTGAATATTTAAAGCGGATGAGCAACAGAGCGTCTGAAAACGACATCCGCCTGCTTAAAAGCCTTATTGAAGATGGTGCAGATCTATTGCAGCCTGCCATCTTTTACGGCAACGAAAAAACTCCCCTGGACGTCAGTGCCGAAAAATCTTTCGAGGTCTTCAAAACCATCATCGATCTGGATAGGGTGGATGTCAACCACGCTGATGATCATGGGGATACGCTGCTTCATAAAGTCTGCGCCTACAACGTCAACTATGATCAGGACATGGCTAAAGACACCTATAGAAAAGTAAAATACCTTCTTGAGCGTGGTGCCAATCCCAATGTGACCAATAACAAAGACCAGAGTCCGATGGACCTGGCTTCCACAGATAACCTGAAAACAAAAACCGTAGCATTGCTGCTGGCTCATAAATCCTGATTCCTATGTCCATGTCATTTATAATTGCCTGTGAATCGGGCAAAAGAAAAATTGCTGAAATACTACTTAAAAACCAGGAAGTAGATGTTGCCTATACCGATGAAAAGGGCAGAACAGCGCTTCATTATGCCGCCCACCGCGGCTATCTGGATATTGTCAAGGCCTTAATTGAGGCTGGTGCCGTGCTGGATTACGAAGACCACCACGGGGAAACACCGCTTTTTTTTGCATGCCTTCAAAAGCAGAAACAAACCGCCGTTTACCTGTTGGAGCAAGGTGCCTCGACAAGCATCAATGACCTGCAGGGTAACAGTCTGTTACACCTTACTGCCAGGACCTCACAACTGGAAATCCTGAAGCAGCTGCTTGACAATGGCATGGAGGCAGACTTGGAAAATAATCAGGCAGAGACACCATTGTTGGTGGCATCATGCTTCCGTAATAAAGAGGTAGTCCTGGAACTGATCAACCATGGCGCCAATGTCAATGTTACCGACAAAGCAGGGAATACCCCCTTAATCAATGCAGTGGGGGCTAAAAGCATGCCTGTCATTGAAACCCTATTGCAGAATGGAGCGGATGTCAATCATGCCAACCACGCCGGCGAGACACCTCTGTTGTTCGCCTGTTATCAAAACAACAACATGGTCATCAAGCTGTTGGTGGAACATCATGCAGACCTGAAGGTCTCGTCCAACAGTGGCCTGTCTCCCATCTGGTACGCCTGCAATCACAACCAGAAAGAGATTGTGGCCCTGTTCCTGGAGCAGGGTATCGAAGTCAACTATAGCAAACCGCTCAGCCAGGGCGATGACGACATGAGCTCTTACCTGGATTGGGTGCAAACCGCCAATAATCTGTCAGCCGATAGCGGTTATAACCTCGGGCCAGGGTATGAACCCGGGGGCGAAAGCCTGCTTCACGTGGCTGTAAAAAATGGCCACCTCAGTCTTGTAAAACTACTGGTAGAGAAAGGTGCCTTAGTCAACATTCAGGATGAAAGCGGCAACACGCCTTTACACTATGCAGCAGCAAATGGCAAAAAGGACATCGTCAGGTATCTGCTGGAGCAGAGAGCCGATACCGCGGTGGTCAACGTAAAGGAACAAAAGGCCATCGACTATTCGAACATCAAGGGCTTCAACGAAATTACACAGCTGCTCCTCGATTTCGGACCTAAGGACACCGCAAAAAGTCAGCCTGAAACAGCTCAGGCAGTAATGGAGACGAAAGCGGGTGCTGCTGATGACATGGCAACGAAGAAAAAAGCCCTTCTGGATTTAAAGGACTTGCTCGATGTAGGTGTGCTTACACAGGAAGAATTTGATGCAGAGAAAATGAAAATCCTGAAAGGCTAACTATTTACCACATAACAAGGCCTCCGAAAAACAGCCGATGATGCTTCCGGAGGCCTTGTGCTATTCTGTTGTCGCTGTCTATCGTGGATTTTGGGATAAGCGGGAATTGGTAATTACTTCCTGTGGAATCAGCAGCGTATACCTGATGTCATTTGCAGGCAATGTAAATGTCGTTGATGCACCACCGGCGGTAACAGTTCTGCTCAGGTTTTTCCTGAAGCGCTCGTCCTTATTCAGCCTTCTCAAATCCGTCCACCGCTGTCCGCGCATCACCAGTTCTTTCCTGCGCTCCGTTAAAACTTTTGCCAGTGCATCGTCGGCACTTATTGCCGTCATATTGGTATAACTTCCGGTGACCCACCTGTTGCGGAGCAGCATATTCAGGTCTGCCATCGCCAGGTCTGCCCGGTTGGAGCGCGCATAACACTCGGCCCTCACGAGGTACAGCTCATCGACAGACAGTCCGTTAAAAAGAGTTGAGCTGGTTGTTGGCTCATAGTTGCCGGTAAAGCGCCAGGTTCCTTCATTCACATCCAGGTTGGGCTTGAAAAAGACGGTTTTCCTAAGGTCATTGTCGGCATAGCTGTTCACGAGGTCCAAGTCAATCTTTGCAGCATTGCTGAATGGATTACCAGGACTCAGGAAAGTGCTGCTGGCAAGGATAGAATGAAAGATGACCTCAGGATTGTAACGTGCAAAGGGTGTATTTGAAGATGGATCCTTATTCACCGCCGGACTGTTATAATCCAATAATGCAGCACGTAGCTGCAGTGCTGAGTTTGCGGCCGACATGGCATTGGTGTAATCCTCCATGGAAAGGTATACCCTGGCCAGCATGGCAAAGGCCGCCGCTTTATTCGGTCTGGTTGCCATTGAAGAAGTTTCATTCAGCATTGCTGCGGCTTCGATGAGGTCTGCTGCAATGCGGTCGTAAGTCTCCTGTACAGTGCCTCTGCCAGGTGTGTCATTGATGTCCGAAACCAGATGGATGGGTACCCCCATGTCCTGTGACGCTGTCGGTCCGTAGGGCTTAGCATACAACTGTGCAACCTGAAACAGCGCATAAGCCCTAAGGAACAATGCAGATCCCCTGAGGTTATTGAGGGCAGCCTGTGTTTCCCTGCCCTGCAGCTTTGCCAGGGTTTCCAGCACCAGGTTGGTGTGGTATATTTTGTTATATGGCCTTACCCACTGGAAAGAATTCAGGCGGATGGCCTGCATGTCCCAGGTATACACACTCTGATCTTCGATGCTGGTATAGGTATCGCTGTAAGTCAGGTCATTGATATAGTAGTCATCGGCAGAGCCCTCCCCATCGAAAGGGTAGTCGGAGTTGAACAACTCGTAATTGTCCATAATCAACTGACAGTCATTGGCGGTTTCAATCGTAGATTCCGTGCTGGTCTTTTTGATGTCCACAAACTTCTGGCAGGAGGTAAGCAACACACAAATGGTTAGGATTAAGCCGGTTTGTTGAAATATTTTCATGGTAATGGTGATTAAAAGTTAGCAGATAAACCGAAGCTGTATGATCTTGGCGTAGGGTAGTCAAATACCTCAGGATCGATCCCCAGCTTGTTAGCTCTCCAAAGGATGCCCAGGTTGTTCACATTGGCGTAAATCCTCGGGTTTTTGATGAACCAGTTCTTTTTGGTTTCAAGGCCGTAAGAAAGGTTGATCTCCTGCAAACGGATATGATCGCCCTTAATCACGTTAGTGTCCGAGTAGTAATAGAAATTGTCCCTGTTCTGACTGCCGGATGAAACTACTGCTGATGGGACATTGGTCTTTGTCTCGTCGCCAGGCTGCTGCCACCTGTTTGCAAATTCTGCACCCTGCAGTGCCCCTCTGGAGGTATACAATGATGAGTAGTTAACCACCTGCGACAAAGGTCTGCGTGTAAAGTAACCTAGTTTATACTGAAGGTTTGCCGATACTGAAAATGATTTGTAACTGAAAGTATTTCTCAGCGATCCGAAAAACACCGGTACCGCCGAGCCGAAATAGTGTGCCTCAGATACAGCCGCATTCTGGATGTTGCGATAGTTCGTATTTCCTGTTCCGTCATTGGAAACCGATACAATTGTGCCGTCTACATAACCTCGTGGGTCTCCTGTAAGTGGATCCAGCCCGGCCCATTTGTAACCGAACAACCTCGATAAATCAAAACCCTCATTGTAAGATCCTGTGCTGTTGCTTACCACACCTCCCGCGGTATTGGTATTGGCAGCATACAACTTCGTTACCTTCACTCTGTTGTAGCTGAAAAGGAAATTGCTGGTCCATCGGAACTTTTCTGCTTCAATGTTTACAGAATTGAGTGTGATGTCCATCCCATACCCGGTAAGGTCGCCGGTGTTGTAGGTGGCGTTAGTAAACCCGGTACTTGGATCCAATGCACCACCGGCAAGCAGGTCACTTGTTTTTTTGTTGTAATACTCAATACTTCCCGAGAGGCGGTTGCCTTTGAATCCGAAATCTATACCCAGGTTCCAGATGCCTGTTTTTTCCGGGCGCAATAAGCTGTTGGATACCGATCCACTAGGCTGTGTCGCTGCATAGGGAACTTCATAATTGCCATAGTCAATATAGGTGATCAATGGCCGGGATACAACCAGTGGGTTCACGTTGCCATTGTACCCGAAGGTCGCCCTGAACTTTAACATTGGTACCAGGTCAAAATGATAGAAGGACTCGTTGTTGATGTTCCAGCTTCCCCCAAAAGAGAAGTAGGGCGTGCCCTTCTGATTGGTTCCCTGACCAAATTCACTGGAGATGTCTTTCCTGATGCTGGCCGACAACGTATAACGCCCATCGTAGGTGTATGCAGCATTTGAAAACCAGCTGAAAGTCCTGATCCTGTTGTCCAGAAAAGGATTGTTCACCCTGGGAACAAGCTCACCATTGTAACCGTTAAAATCTTCCGCAAAAAGAATAGGAATGAGTCCACTGAAGTTAATGTCGTTGTCGCTTTTCAGGGTATGCTCGTCATAGCCATAGTAGATGTTGGCATTGGTGATGCTCTTGTTTTCCGCAATATCCGCTCCGGCGATGGCCGAAATCTGATGTTTGTCGGCAATGGTCTTATCGAAGTTCAACTGACCCCTCAGTGTCTGGTTGGTCGACTTGCTCAGGTTGGTCTGGTATTGTCCCCCCAGTGGAATACCTCGTACGAAATCAGGTACATCCTCATAAGTCATGGGGTCAGAAGAGTACGGGGAAGTGGTGAAGTAATTGACCAGGTTACGCATGTAAAAGGAATTTTGCCTGTACAGCGTGTTATCGTCATTCCTGCCACTGTTATAATTGTAGGAAAGCTGTGCAGAGACTCCGGGGATAATCCTGTAAGTCGCGCCAAAATTGATGTTTACATTTTGCGATTTGATCCTATTGTAGCCTTCATTGATGTCTTCCAAAGGCCTGTAGCGGAAACTGAGCAGCCTACTGCCATATTCCGATTCCAGGAGGTTTAGCAATCCCGGGCGGTAAATTTTTGTAAGTTCCAGCGGATTGCCGGCGCCATCAGCGAGCATGGTGTAAGGGTAAAAGGTGTTGTTGGTCACTCCGGTGATGGCATTCTCGGCAGCCTGATCATTGGTCTTCTGAATGTTAAAGGTGATGTTGCCCTGCAACTCGAGGTTTTTTACCGGACGTGCAGAAAGATTGTAACTCAATGCCAGCCGGTCAGCACCAGACTGTTTCGTATTGTTGATGGTGCGGTCATAACCTCCTGATAACCTGTAGTTAACTAGCTCAGAGCCACCGTCTACTGCCAATGAATAACTTTGGTTCACCGAGTTTCGCAGGAAATATTTATCATAATCATTTCTGATGTCATTGCCCCGGAGTGCATCCAGCTGTGCCATTGCCTGCGCTTCTGTAAGTGTGTTTTCAAATTTCCAGGAATTCATGATCTCCGCAACTGGCGAAACCGGTTCCTGTCCGTATAAAGCGGAGATGCTGTGGGCCGGCAGTGGCATGTTGGCCGTATTGAATTGTAAGACCTGTGCATCTACAAAATCTGAAATGCTCATCGTCTTGTTATAAAACAGATCAACTTTTTCAGTTATGCTCACATTGCTGTTGAAGGAAACTTGTGTAGGCTTATTGTAGCGTCCCTTCTTTGTCTTTACCACGATGACGCCATTTGCCGCCCGTGATCCCCATATTGAGGCAGCTGCGGCATCCTTCAGGATGGTAATGCTCTCCACATCATTGGGGTTTACCTTGTCGATGGAGTAAGGACTGGCGATACCATCGATGACTACCAGCACCTGGCCACTGGTGTTCTGTGTATTATAGTTCAATGTGTTTTTACCCCTGATGGTTAAATTGGTAAGTGGTGATTCCTTTGCATTTGGTAGACTTGAGTTGCGCACCCGCAGGTCATTCCTGAAGTCCATACTGGTGGTGATGCCTTCCAGCCGTCTCAATAGGTTTGGATCGGTGCTGTGTTGCAACTGTTCCTTGGTAATGACTTCGAAAGATCCTGTTGCACGTTCTTTAGGCAAATCCTGATAACCTGTAGATACGATATTCACTTCGTTGATCGTATTCGCCTGCAAGGTCAGGCGGATGTCGAAATCCTGCTGGTCATTGATGGCGATCGTATCTGGTTTATAACCTACGTAGGTAATGATCAGGCGCCCTTTGTTGGGAGCATTGGAGATGCTGAACCTGCCTGAAGCATCGGTGGTAGTCCGTAGCTTGGTGCCATCAATCCGGACTGATGCTCCCGGTAAAGCTGTTCCGTCCTGATTGTAGACATGGCCGGAAATGGTAATGGCATTGATATACTCCGCCAGACGGTCGAGCAATGTCCGCTCCCTCGCCTTAATTACGATGATGTGGTCATCAATGGTGTAGGTTAAAGGTTGGTTCTCGAAGATCTTGTCGAGCACCAGCTTCAGCTCTGTAGCCTTAACATTGATGTCGATGGGTTTTGCGTCCCTGAGCAACTGTGCAGTATACACAAAATCATACTTGCTCTGGGCCTGGATTTTTGTGAACAGCTGTTTTAAGCTCGCATTTTTTTCGGCAAGCGTAATCTTCTGGGCAAAGCCAGTGGCGCTTACCTGCATGATGCTTACCAATAAAATGACGGTGGTCAGTCGCATAATTAGCAAAAGTTGATAGATGAGCCGCCCGGGCACACCTATGTTAATGGTATAATTTTTATACATTTGTTTAGGTCTGTTTGCGCGATGGGGCCTGAATTTTTTCGAGGAGCTCAAAGCCCTTTTCGCGGGTTTAACGTTGATATGATCAGAAATTTTATTGATGTCATCCAGGCCGGGCCAGTAGTGTTACAAGCACTTCTGGCTTTTTTTATGGACAACGGTGAGTAGCTATTTAATCACTGTGATCCTCCTTCCTTCGACTTTAAAGTGTACCTTATTGGTCAGCTCAAGCTTCTTCAGTACCTGTGATACGTTCGACAGGCGTGGCACGCGTCCGCCGAAGTCATCCTCAGGCATAGGACCTTCGAAAACTACTTCCACATTGTACCAGCGCGCAATCTTGCGCATCACAGCTTCAATAGGCTCATTTTCAAAGATGATATACCCATCTCTCCAGCCCATTGTTTCTTCAATATTGGCTACATTGATGCTGATGGAATTTCCCTTTACCACGGCCTGCTCTCCGGGCTGCAGTACCTTGCCGCCGATAGCTACGGAGCCTTCCAGCAGTGTTGTTTTGCTTAGTGCCTCATCAGGATAACTGCTGATGTTGAAGTGCGTGCCCAACACCTTCACCTGCTGACCTGCTACGCTGACTGTAAATGGTCTGCTGTGGTCTTTCGCCACCTCAAAATAAGCTTCCCCGGTCAGGCTTAGCTCCCGCTTCCGCAATCCGGCGAAGCTGGTAGGGAACCTGATGCTTGTAGCCGAATTGAGCCATATCCTGGTGCCGTCCTGCAGCTTGATCTGGTATTGTTCACCTTTCGTGGTACTCAGTGTATTGTATTGCAACGCTGTCCCCGGTGTAGTAGGAAGGAGTTCATAGGTCAACTGGCCACCTGCACTCTTGGTAATCGTTACGCCCGACTGCCTGGCAACATCACCGTTGGCGGCTGCCGACAGGCTGATCTTCCTTCCATCGCTTAAGGTCAGCGTGGCCCCCTCCGTTCCGGGAGCGATGTCTTCTTTTGTGTTTTCAATACGTGCAGACTCCAGCTGCGGCTGCTGATCCCTGCCAATGAGGTAAAGGCCGGTGAAGAGCGCTATGAACAGCGCTGCTGCTACTGCAATCCTGCGCCATATCCTGAGAGGCTGCGGAAATTGCTCGTTTTCAATTTTTGTCCATACCTCATCCACAGCCTCCTTTCTTGGAATCATGCCCAGCACATTACTGCCGGGCTCCTGGTAAAAGATGTACCAGCTTTCCAGAAAGGCGATTTCTTCCGCATCGGCATCGCCTTGTTTGTATTTTTCCAGTAAGCTATTGATTTCTACTTCTGTCATGCTGGATTTTTCCATTTTTTATCGGGTAAGGATCTGCTTCAATGAGGTTAAGACAAGATGTGGCATCTAAGGAGGTAGATTTATTTTAAATTTAATTTCTTTTTCTCAGAATCAGTGTGCTTGCCCCCAATAAAGCGATCAATCCAGGCAGCAAACCTATAAAAATAAGCTTCAGGCTTGATATCTGTCGTTTGTTCAGAAGGATGTCGTCATCAGAAGGCGCGGGCCTGCTCGTATCGATCGGGAATTCGCCCTTGCTGAACCACTTGAAAAGGCTCATTGTAAAGGAGAGGTTCATTCCCCGGGCATGCTTAAGCTCTGCATTGTCCATAAAGTCCGCATCGCCGGCTATGAAAATCCGTTGTGCTTTACCGTTGACTGTTCTGCTGAGCGCCATGGCCGTAGGGAATGCTCCCTTTCGGTCGCCTGCAGCAGGCAGGTAGGACAGCTCTGTTGTTGTCAGGTCTACCGCACTGTTTGTATTCCAGCCGGCTGCTGGGCTGATCAGCAAGGTGTCGGCTTGAAAACCATAAGCAGGGTCATAACTCATCGCCGCCGCACCGGGCATCGCTACAGCACCCCCGCCGGGACCTGCGGTTGCCATAATCAGATCCGGCGCATTGTCCTTGGTGGGCATGACCAGCATTCCCGTTTGTAGCTGGATGCCTATTGAACGAAGGATCGGGTTCAGGATGTCCTGCCTGCCGGGTTCCCCGGTTATCAGCATGTCACCGCCCTTGTCCAGGTATGTTTTGATCTGCTGCTGTTCAGCAGCGCCAAGTGCAGTTGCGGGGTCGGCCAGGACCAGCACAAAGGGTGGCGATGGTAGTGCTTCCTTGCTCAGGTCTACCTCCGACACGTCGAAACCCTGGTTGACCAACGCTTTTCTCGCTTTTTTCATTGTCGTCATCAACTGATAGTTGCGATCGCCGGTCTTGACAATGCTACGCTCATGGTGCCCGTTGATGAACACTACTCTCGTCGGATTAACCAACAGTCGCTTGATTGCGGCGCTGATCTCCGCTTCCGACGGCGAAGGGTCCATCTCATTGTATAACCTCAGCATGCTCGTCCGCCCCTGATATTCCAGCACCCTTACCAGGCTGTTGTCCTCGGGTTTAAGGTTGATGCGTTTCCGTATCTCCGCAGGCGGCATAAAGTCGCCCAGGTCTAACCCCATGTTCTCTGCTACCTTTTCTGCAATCTGCGGAATGGTGAGCCCGGTAAGGTCTCCCTGGTAAATCATATTGTTATTTTCCTTCAGGTCGGTGATGTCATAATAATATACGTAATTCAGTTCCAGTCCTGGAATAAACCTCCTGAAACCATCAAACCTGGAAAGGTCTAAATTCCTCGATGCAGGTAATCCGGTATATACATGCTGATCCAGCAGGTTCACATAGGTCGTCATACGCAATGGCCCTTTGATCTGTTTTGCAATGGCCTGACTGTTTGGGGTCAGTGTACGGGTTTTGTGTTGTGTCGCATCCAGGTAACAGATGAACTGCGGCCGTGAACTGACGTATACGCCTAACAATACGGTACAGATGGCCATCGTATAAACACCAAGCTGAAAGCTCCAATGTTTGGCAGTTCTGCTGGCGCGCAACCGAAGGATGCTCAGGCACAGAAACAAACCAATGATAAGAACAAAATACAGGATATCCTTGCTGTTCAGCAGTCCCTTCAGCATGTCATCGGCCCGGCCGGAGAGCGATAGGTAATAGGTGAGGTCACGTATAAAGTCGATGTCCTGTCCCACACCGCCAATATATTGTAGCATTGCAAATACAGCCAGCGTGCTGATGGCAGCTACCACCTGGTAGGAGCTCAGGCTGGACATAAACAAGCCGATAGCTGCATAGGTGCAGGTGAGCAGGAACAACCCCGTAAGTCCAGAGAGGATGAGTCCGGTGTCAGCGTCTTTAATGATGGCCAGCCCGGCAAGGGAATAGGAACCCAGCACAACCATCAGCAGGAAGCCATAGGTCATGATGGCCAGGTATTTACCGAAGATGATGGAGCGGATTTTTACTGGTGAGGACAGCAGCAGTTTGATGGAGCCACTGCTGATCTCCCGGCTCATAAGGCCCATAGTGAGCAGGGGGATATATAGGTAGATGTTCTGCAGCGTCTGATCGAACAGTCCATTGGTGCCGGGAAACATCGCAAAGGTAAGGTCGTTCACCGGATTACCCATGGCCATTGCTTCCTGATAGCCGCCAAACATTCCGAAAAAACGGGTGCCACTTTGTATGATGAAAATGATCAATACCAGCCATGCTACTGGTGAGTAAAATAAAATGCTGAGTTCCAGCTTTGCTATTTTTAAGGTCTTTCTCATAATGGTCGTTGCGGGCTTTTGTGGTTGGAGAGCTGGGCAAAGATTTCGTCCAGCGAACTTTTCTCCAGCATGATTTCGGTCAGCTCCCATTTGAACATGATGCTGGCCTCGATGATTTCTTTTGATATGGTGGCAGATGCCCCGAAGTGCAGCCTGAAACCGCCGTCATTGAGCAACTCCGCATTGGTAATTCCAGGAAGGGCGGCCAGCATGTCAATTGCCGGAGGCCTGTCCATATATACCAGCATTGAGTTCGGTAGGATGTAGTTGTTGAAAGCCTCCATCGTGTCCGCAAACACAATTCTGCCGCCCTCAATCATCCTGATGTCCTTACAGGTCGCCTGCACCTCCGAGAGGATATGCGTGGAAAAGATAATGGAGCGCTCCTCGGCAATCTCCCTGATCAGCTTCCGCACCTCAAGGATCTGGTTGGGATCCAGCCCGTTTGTAGGCTCATCAAGCACCACCAGCTTTGGCTGGTGGATGATCGCCTGCGCAATGCCTACCCGCTGTTTGTATCCGCCGGAGAGGTTGCTCAGCAGCCGCCTGCTGAAATGGGCAATGCCACAACGTTCCTTGACGGCCGCAACAGCGTACTTTATTTCCCTGGGGGCGATGTCACGGATATTGGCGCAGTAGGTCAGGTACTCATCTACGGTCAGGTCGAGGTGTAACGGTGCATTCTGTGGAAGGAAACCGAGCATTCGCTTAGCCTTTTCCGGCTCCTCACGAAGACTGATACCGTCGATAAACACATTCCCTTCGGTCTGGTTGAGCACCCCGCAGAGGATGTTCATGGTCGTCGATTTCCCGGCACCGTTGGAGCCCAGCAGCCCTAGGATCCCCCGGGGGCCAATCTCAAAACTGATGTCCCTGATCGCCCAGTCTTTGCTGTAGCGGTGGGACAGCTTTTCTATTCTTACAATGTTAGTGTCCAAAATTCTTTCCTTTTGTGGTTCTTAACTGATTTGCGCAGCAGGACGCAAACGTCAGGATCATGACCTGAAGAGATAAGACAGCCATGCGCCATGGTGGAGGTAGAAGAATTTAAAATTTTTTAATAGAAAAGTAACATCATGAGGAAAAGTGGGAGCCCCAGCTTCTTGCGCAGGGTCTTCAACGCATAAGTCATTTGTTTTTTTACCGTCTGCTCTGTGGTACCCATCAACTCGGCAATTTGCCTATGACTTAAGTTCTGCTTGCGACTCAGCTCGAAAACTTCACGCATCCGTGGCGGCAGCTCAGAAATCTCTTTCTCTATGGCCGACCTAAGCTGATTTTCACGAACCCGGTGGTCGGTCACCACACTGTCCTGAAGCGTAGAAAACTGTTTTATGGAATCGATATATTTTGTCTTTACCTGCTTCCTGGCCATCATGTTCAGGATGTGGTTGCGCACACAGGTGTACAGATATCCGGAGAGGTTGCTACCCACTTCTATATGCTCGCGCTTCGTCCATAACGTGGTGAAAACTTCCTGTATCGTGTCCTTCGCATCTTCCTCATTTAAGGTTTTGTTCCATGCATGGTGATGCAGTACGTACTTGTAGCGCTGGTAGATTTCTGCAAAAGCAGTCCTGTTACCAGACTTCAGTAAGCCGACCAGCTCTGCATCTGTAAAGTCACCGTAATCGGTCATCTTTCATCCCCCATGTGTTTTCATTCCCCAATGTAAATTAAAGGATTTTTTAACAATAGTAAAATTAATGATAACTATTCATAGATCCAGAGCAATATGTTTTTCTCGCCGCTGCGGATGAGGGTGTCTATTTTTCGCATGGTATCATCTGCCACCACTGGGCAGCCTGCGCTGACGTTGAAAAGTGTGGAGGGATAGATCTCTTTTGCCGAAACAGGGCTGTAGGAGTGGAGAACAATGATCCTACGGAAAGCATTGCTGTTGCTGCGCTCCAGACCGTGCATCTTATAGTGAACATGGATACCCCAATTGCTGTAGGCCCTTTTACCAAGTTTATATTTACCCAGTGAGCTGCAGTTACTGCCAACGGCATTGCTGTAAACGGGCTTCATGGCTGTGCTCCCGCCTCCTATACCGTGGGCACATAGACCCGAGGCAATGACCTTCCGCTGCTTCATATCGTAAACGAAAAGCCTGTTTTTTCCGGAATGTATGCTCATGTCCACGAAGATGCAGAATGAGGTGTTCAGCCCATTTGATTTGCAATACGCTATGGCAGCAGTCAATTTTTCTAATGAAGGTTCCTTTTCCGCTGCGAACGTCCTGTTTGCAATGCCCGGACTGAAGCAAAGCAAGACATGTAGCAGGAGCAGCGCTGCGATTAATTTCTTGGTCATCTGGTCGGTTGGTCTGAAGATCTACTGGTTTTAAAGATAGGAAATGAGACGGTCAGATTGTAACCTTTCGGTTTAGAATTCCCCCGGAATGGAAATTATGCTTATGTTTAGAACATTCAATCCACAACATTGTTTTTTCCTAAAAATCACTTATGTTCTATAAAAAACTTTCCATTTCCCTGCTTTTATTCTTTGTGTTTACTGCTGCCTGGGCACAAATCCCGGATACGGTATCCATCAACCTGGAAAATGTTAAATATGCTTATCCTGTTAAATATTTTCCGGTCCATACTGAAGGACAGGACCTGAGAATGGCCTATATGGATGTACGGCCAACTCAGATGAATAACGGAAGGACAGTGATCCTTTTCCATGGTAAGAATTTTGGTGGTTACTATTGGACAGAAGTTATTAAGGCGCTGACCAGTCGCGGATTCAGGGTGATTGTTCCCGATCAGATAGGGTTCGGTAAATCTTCCAAGGCGTTTATCCATTACAGCTTCCACCAGATGGCGCGTTGGAACAAGGCCCTGCTCGATACATTGGGGATTGCTAAAGCCAATGTTCTTGGACATTCCATGGGCGGAATGCTTGCGATGCGCTTCGCCTTGATGTATCCGCAAACTACAGAAAAGCTGCTGCTCGAAAACCCGATCGGCCTTGAAGATTACCGCAATTTTGTACCCTACGTCACTACGGAAGAACAATACAAAACGGAGCTGAAAGCAACGGCAGAGAGCACGAAAAACTACTATAAAAGCTCCTACTTCACCGTTTGGAAGCCTGAATATGATGATCTGGTAAAAATTGCGGGTGGCGTTACCAACAGTGCTGATTTTCCGAGATGGGCAAAGGTCGCAGCCATGACCTTCAGCATGATTTATGAGCAGCCCGTGGTCCATGAATTTGTCAACATCCGTGTACCTACCGTACTCTTTATTGGCAAAGAAGATAAAACCATTGTGGGTAAAGGCCTGCTCAGTCCGGATCAGCAGGCCCTATATGGAAAATACCGTTTTCTTGGTAAACAAACTGCGGCCAAGATCCCCGGTGCTAAAATCATAGAATTTGAAGGCTGTGGTCATATCCCGCATGTCGAGGTTACTACAGAATTTACAGTCGCCCTTCTAGGCGCGCTATAAATTCTTCTCTGCAGGATCCTGCATAAATATTGATGATAAGCCGGAATAAAGCTGAGGATGTTTCTCCTTAAACTGTTCCGGCTTTTCAAAAAAGTATTCTGATACCACGGCAAAAAATTCAGCCTCATTCGTGATGGCATAGGGGTTAATGTCCGACTTTCCCTTTTCAATCCGCTGCATCTCGGCATGGATCATCTGCAGCCAGGGAAGTGTATACTCATGTTTCATCAGGTTTTCAGGAACGCCATCTGTGGCGCCGTCCGACTTATCCAAAAGGTGTACAAACTCATGTATTGCGGTATTTTCTTTGTCGGCCTTGTTGGAAAAACCCTGCTGCAGTGCAGCGCGCGACAATACCATCTGCCCATTCATGAAACCTGTGCCCACCATGCCAAGGATACTCCGATCTCCACCCTCAAACTGAAAGTCTTTATTGAAAGTGTCCGGGTACAGCACCACGGTACTCAGGTTGCGGTACTTCCAGTCCGGGAAGCCAAATACTGGAATGATCGCACTCGAGGCGACCAGCAATTTATCCAGCACGGTAATTTCTGTACCTACTCCCTCCAGCCTAACGTCGCTGAGGAAGGCAACTACCTTCTGTTCAAAGCGTAGCTTGCCCTCATCAGTTAGTTCCTGGTAGTAATGTACATGGTCAAACAGCAACTTTCTGTCAAACTCACTGAGGTTAACATAATTGTGGCTGTTGTCTTTTCTGAAGATGAAATAGAGCACCAACAGAAAAATCGGAATCAGGATAAAAAAAGACTCCATCATCAGGCTTCTAAGATGGCCAGTTGTGCAAGTACCTGTGCTTCCGTAACCGGGAATGCTGCATCATTGACCAGACTTTGGTATACCGCTTCGAATAAAGGCAGATAGTTACCTTCCAACGATGGGACTTCCCATGTGGTCTTATGACCCTCAACATCAATCAGCGTTAACTTTCCTGCTGATCCTTCTGGCTCAATGCCATATCCTTCGTCGCCTGGCTTCATCCCTTTCAGCAGTTGTTCTTCCTGTGAATCGGCCCTGACTTTCTGCAGGGAGCCATTGGTGCCATTGATTACAAAAGCAGGCAAGGGATCTACCACCATCATATTCGCGTGGACAAATACATTCAGGCTATCAGCATATTGAAGGTGAATGGAGAAGTAGTCATCCACCTGTGTGCCTATGCGGTTTTTGCCCAATATCTTGTGAAAGGACAGTGGTTCGCCAAAATAACTGATGGCCTGATCCAGAAGGTGTGGCCCCAGGTCATACATCAATCCGCTCGCAGCCATTGGCGTCTCTTTGAAAGACTTCGGACCAATGGTAGAACGGTACCGGTCGTAGCGGAAATGCACTTCGCTTAATTTGCCGAGCTTCCCGCTATCGAGCACCTCACAAACGGCCCTGTAGTCGCTGTCCCAACGGCGGTTTTGGTAAAAGAAAATCTGCTTTCCAACAGATTTTGCCAGGGCAAACAATTGTAAGGCTTCCGCAGAAGTTGCCGTGAAAGGCTTTTCAACAAGGATATGTTTTCCGGCGGTAAGTGCCAGCTTTGCGTAATCGTAATGCGTATAATTGGGCGTGTTAATCACGACCAGCTCTATAGCTGCGTCAGCAAGTAAGGCTTCTACGCTATCATAGCTCAGGACAGCGGGGTAGTCTGATGCTGCATTTTTATGGTTGCGCTCTACTACTGCATGCAGTTTAAAGCCTGCATGTGCAGCAACAAATGGGGCATGAAATACTTTTCCTGACATTCCGTAGGCCAGCAGACCTGTTATAATTTCTCTACTCATGGGCATCGTTTTAGGTAATATGGCTAAAATAGCAATTCAAGGTCAATAACGCTTTAATAAATTGTCATAAAGCACATCGGGCCTATTTTCGTATCTTTGCGGCTATGAAACCTGCGGAAATACATGCGAAATGGAAAGTTTTGCAACAGAAAATAGCTACGGAATTTGATTCTGATCTGCCTGATTTAAAAGTCATGCTCTTCCTGATCGGTGTGCAGGAACTGGGAAAGGGACCTGGCAAATACAGCAAAAGACAAAAAGAAGAGCTGATGCACATCGCTACCTGCCGCCTCCTCAGTGAAATGGGTTTCTACGAACTGGAAGGCCTCGACCAAGACGGATGGCCGCACTGGAAACTCATCAAACCCGTCCCTTCATTTGCCATGATGGAACAGGAACTGCTGCTGAAGTCGCTTGTCCTGACTTACTTCGCTGATATCTACGAAACCGGAGAGTAACAGGGTTTTGGCGAGATATAGATTTCTATTCTTCGCCAAAACCCAAATATTGATGCATTAAAAAACCCGAAGTACATGGTACGACGGGTTTTCGTTTTATATAGGTAGATGTATGTGTCTTTGTTATTTTCCTTGTTGCTGTGCTTCTTTTTTCAGCTGATCGTTAGCAACAATTACAACTTCAACCCTGCGGTTTGCAGCTCTTCCAGCTTCAGTAGAGTTGTCATCAATTGGCTCAGAGAAACCTTTTCCAACAGTGATCAGACGTGAAGAAGGTACACCTTGTGAAACTGCATATGCTTTAACAGCTGCAGCTCTTCTTTCTGAAAGACCCATGTTGTAAGTCTCAGTACCTTTGTTATCAGTATGGCCAATTACTTTGATATCTGTTCCCGGATATTGGTTCAACGAACCTGCAAGTGATTTAACATTTGTTTTTGCCTGAGCAGTAAGGTCCGCTTTATCAAAACCGAACAGGATTCCGCTATCAAATTTAACAATGATACCCTCACCCTCACGGATCACTTCAGCATTCGGGATCGCATTCTGGATCTCTGCAGCTTGTTTGTCCATTCTTTTTCCGATGAAACCACCGGCAGTACCACCTACAGCAGCACCAATGATAGCTCCAACAGCAGTGTTACCCGCTTTTTTGCCTATAATAGCGCCAATCACACCACCTGTAGCAGCTCCAATTCCAGCGCCTTTTTGTGTTTTTGTTAAACTATCGCATCCCTGAAAGGCCATGCTTCCAATGGCTAATGCGATGCTAAATGTTGCTATTTTAAATCTCGAAGTAATCATAATCGTATATTTTGTTTTACTGTGACCATTAATCAAACGCAATGCCAATCTTAACGTTTTGTAAAATTATTGTGTCATTTCAATCCATTGATGGGGAATTGTCATCCGCCGCATCGGGGTCATCACCAAAACTGACAAAAATACTGACTATAATAGTATACAAGGCTTTTTTTACTCCGAAAAGTAGGCTTCCAGTTCTTGCAACGTGTTCTCATTGGTCTGAAGATCTTTGATTATCAGTCCTTTCTCCAGCAAAATAATCCTGTCACATACGTCTGTCACGTGGTTCAGATCGTGACTGGAGATGAGTGTCGTCATGTTCCGTTCCTGCTTCAGGTTTTTCACCATTCCCTTTAGCCGGATCTGCGTTGTCGGATCCAGGTTTGCAAAAGGCTCATCCAGGATCAGCAGCTCCGGCTGCTGCATCAGGCCGGCCGCAATGCCCACCTTGTTCTGGTTGCCCTTCGAGAAATCACGGATGTACTTGCCGCGGCCCAGGATTTCGCCATTGAAGAACTCGGTATATTGCTTCAGGTATTCCTGTACATCGGCTACACTCATCTGATGAAGGCTGCCGATAAATACAAAATACTCCTCAGCAGTAAGGTAATCGATAAGAAAGCCCTCATCAAGGTAAGAGGCGGTATAGTCCTTCCAGTGGTCATTTCCGGCCACATCGGTGCCTTTCGACAATACCTGTCCTTCTGTAGGGCGGATCAGGTCGAGCAGCATACGGAAAAGTGTCGTTTTGCCGGCTCCATTGTTGCCTACGAGACCAACGGTTTCCCCTGTATGGATTTGCAGCGCTTCAATATTGACTACTGTCCTGTCTGCATAAGTCTTTTTTAAGTTTGAGATTTCTAACATCATGATTTTTCTCTAAAGCCTTCGGCAATAATATATCTTCTTTTGTTCAACTCTTTATAAAGGAAACTGATCCAGAACTCCCGCATCAGCAAGGAGATGATCCCCAGTGCGCCCAGTACGATCAACCCGATGTAGGGATGGCCGAGGAATGCAAAAGGACCGAAGATCAGGTAAGGCAGTAAAAAATAAGGGAGGCCCAATACCCACTGACTGGCACCAACACCCTGAAAATTAAAGGTCGCCGTTTTCGTCAGGTCAATCGACCGGGCATTGCGTGTGGCAAAGTAAAGCACAATCACCGTCCCAAGTCCGAGATTATAGAGGTAGGCCGCAAACTGGATCACAAGAATCTTCCAGCTGATCAGCCCATAAAGGCTCACGATTACCGTCACTACGGTCGACAGTAAGGTAAACAGCAGGAACTTCGCTTTAATAAATTTGCGGAAGTCAACCTTGTTCACCAGGAGCCCGTCAAAGTGAGCAGACTGCCAGCCAAACATGAACTGGCCATAAATGCTGATCGAGCTGCCTGTCATGAAGATCGCTGCGAAGAGCATCATTCCCAGGTTATCCTGGTCAAGAAAGGGCTTTTTATAAAAGAGGAAGCCATAGAAGACAAAGATCAGACCCATCATCATAGATGAACGGGTACGTTTGTGCCGCAGGATCAGCTTCAGTTCCAGTGCCACCAGGGTACCAATCTCCCCGAAACGATCCAGAAATGGATAGTCTGTACTTGTTTTTTTTGCTTCCGCTTTACTGAGCTCCTCGGTATAAAGGTTCTGTCGCAGGTATCTGGAATTGTTAATGTAGGCGGCGATGGCTGCTAAAGGAAAAACCAGCGCCAACAGCGGCTGTGCTGCAACATGCTCAAACAGCACATTGGAGCCTGCGGCAATGGAGAAAACCTGCAGATATTCCATTATACCCAGCAGCGAGATCAGCGCCAGCAATATCGGAATGACCTTCAGGTTGGAGATACTGAGGCGCTTGAGGTACAATGCCAGGTAATTGTTGAAAATGGCAAGAGAAAGGATTGATACCACATACATCAGGGCTGCGAAAGGTCCGTAGACATCTGCAATGGCAGTACAGCAAAAAGGCAGGAACAGGAATAAAGGAAGGATGTTGAATGCACTGAACAGCGACCGGATGTTCAGGAAATTTACCAGCTTGCGCCGCTTGATATTGAGGTGAAGGTAAGGGACGATCGATAGGGTAGGCAATTCCTGAAGCTGCATCCTCATGATGAAGTCCAGCGCAAAATAATACAGGATAAAACCATTGAAGACTTCATAAACATCTTTCTTTGGTAAAAACTTGCCGATCAATGGCTCCAGGCCGATCCCGATAAAAAAGGCGACCGCAAGAAAATATAGAATAAAGATGCCCATGAAGATCTGTGCGGCAATACTTCCCGTTTTATTCTTTGATCGCCAGAAGGCCTTCCACTGGTGGTCCAAAAAGGTTGTCAGCATAGTTAATAGTTATATTTATCTTTCCAGTTTTGTTTTAGTTTCTCCCTCAGTTTTTCCTCCGCCGGGTTCTTTCCGGGGTCATATAGTTTTGTGCCGCTCAGGACATCAGGAAAATACTCCTGTGGGGAGAAGTTCCCTTCGTACCCATGCGAATACTGATAATCTTTTCCATAACCGATGTTCTTCATGAGCTTCGTCGGGGCGTTTCTGATAAGTAATGGGACTGGCAAATTGCCCGTTTGTTTCACCAGTGCCTGCGCTTTATTTATGGCTTCATAACTGGCATTGCTTTTTGGCGAGGAGGCCATGTAGGTGACCGCCTGCGAAAGGATGATCCTCGACTCCGGATAACCGATTACGTTGACCGCCTGAAAGCAGTTATTGGCAAGCAGCAAGGCATTCGGGTTAGCGTTGCCGATGTCTTCCGATGCGAGGATCAGCAGCCTGCGGGCGATAAACAGGGGATCTTCACCTCCTTCGATCATCCTGGCGAGCCAATAGACAGCGGCATTGGGATCGCTGCCGCGGATGGATTTTATAAAAGCGGAAATGATGTCGTAATGTTGCTCCCCGGCTTTATCGTATAAAGCCAGGTTCTGCTGTGCATGCTCCAGCACATTTTTGTTGGTCAGCACAATCTTGTCGCCGCCAATGCCATTGATCGCAATCTCCAGCACGTTGAGGAGCTTCCTGCCATCACCGCCGGACAGCCTGATCAGGGCCTCATGCTCCTTAATGGTGATCTTCTTGGTCTTCAGCACCACATCTTTTTTAATAGCAGTTTGCAGCAGACCCGATAACTCTCCTTCATCCAATGCTTTGAGGATGTAGACCTGACAGCGTGAGAGCAAAGCGGAGATCACTTCAAAAGAAGGATTTTCTGTGGTGGCACCGATGAGCGTCACCAGGCCTCGTTCTACGGCACCCAGGAGGCTGTCCTGCTGAGATTTGCTGAAGCGGTGGATCTCATCAATAAAAAGAATAGGAAGACCCATCAGGCTGTCTTTCAACAGAGCGGCACGGTCAATAACGTCCCTGATGTCTTTCACACCAGAGTTGATGGCGCTAAGGTTAAAAAAAGGACGGTCTAGTGTTTGTGATATGATATAGGCGAGGGTAGTTTTTCCGACACCAGGAGGTCCCCAGAAGATCATGGAAGGCAGCTGTTTGCTTTGCAGGGCCTTGCGTAGTACGGCATCAGGACCTACAATATGTTGCTGACCTACATATTCATCCAGGCTTTGAGGGCGCATGCGTTCTGCTAAAGGGGGAAGATTCTGCATATAAGTAAAGATAAGATATTAGAACAGAAAATCCTTGTTGTAATATCTTATCTCTGGCAGAACAACGCTTATGCGGAGCCCGCAGGTTTACTTTTTTTCTTCCAGAACTTGCGTTGCTGCGGCTTGCGGGGCTTACGATCTGCGGAGGTTTCTTCTTTGATCGAGGACTGGTCTGGTGCCTGACCCAAATGCTCCGGAAGAGGCATCCTGTCGATCTGGCGTTCAATCAGCTTCTCGATGTTGGCAAACTTACGTTTGTCCTTATCGTTCACCAGGGTGATGGCCGTTCCTGTCGTGGCAGCCCTCGCCGTACGGCCGATCCTGTGGATGTAATCTTCAGGGTCATGAGGAACATCATAGTTGATCACCAGGCTAATGCCTTCTACATCAATACCCCTGGAGAGTACATCTGTCCCGATCAATACCGGCACACGTTTATTTTTGAACTCCAGTAAGATGGCCTCACGCTCTTTTTGCCCCAGGTCCGAATGGAAAGCTTCTGCTTTAAAGCCCAGGCCACGGAATACCTTGCCCAGGTTTTTCACTTTTTCCTTGGTAGAGGCAAAGATGAGGATGCTTGGGAAGTCCACATTTTTCATGAGCTCCGTCAGCAGTTTCACCTTCTGCGAATCATGTACGATGTAGGCTTGCTGATTGATTCCTGCGGCAGGTTTAGAGATGGCGATGCTGATTTGTTCAGGGTTGCTGAGCAAGGTGCTGGCCAGCTTTCTGATCTTTGGCGGCATGGTTGCCGAGAACAACACCGTCTGTCTTTCCTTCGGCAGGAAGCTGACAATGCGCATGATGTCATCATAAAAGCCCATGTCCAGCATTCTGTCGGCCTCATCCAATACCAGGTGCTGCAGCTGATCCAGCTTCAGGGCCCCTGAGGAAAGGTGAGAGATCAAACGGCCTGGTGTGGCGATGATGATGTCTACGCCATCGCGCATGGAGCGCTTTTGCTGCTCATAAGCAATGCCGTCGCCGCCGCCATATACCGTTAAGGAACTGATGTTGGTAAAATAAGATAACGCTTCCACCTGCAGGTCTATCTGCTGTGCCAGTTCCCTGGTAGGGGCAAGGATCAATGTATTGTTATGACGTATTTCCGTTCCTGTGATCATATTCATGATCGGTAAAAGGTAGGCGCCGGTTTTTCCTGTTCCCGTCTGGGCACAGGCGATTAAGTCTTTCTTGCTTAAGATCAGGGGGATGGCCTCCTGCTGGATGGGCGTAGCATTACGAAAGCCCATTGCTAATAAACCCTCAAACAGTTCAGGGTTAAAGTTAAATTCTTGAAAATCCAATATACTTCTTGTGATTTGTTATTACTCTATAAAAGTAACCTTTATTTTATTAGTTATGAAGTGCTAACGAACTTATATACTGATTATTTGTTTTTGTCCGCGTAGCCGAACACCTTTTGCAACAGGGTGGTAGAGCGCGCTCCGATGTTGTCGCGGATCTTCAGTTCCTCCTGTGCGACCTGGTAAAACATCCCGTCGATGGCTTTTTCCGCAACATAAGCTGACAAGTCTGTGGATACCGGTTTTACCAGTGGGATCTTGTTGTATTGCGCTGCGGCATCACCCCAGTATTTTGTCGCGCCCACTTTACTCAAACTGTTAGTAATCACCGGACTGAATTTTTGCATCAGCTGCGATGTGGTTACCCTTTTAAAATATTGTGTGGCCGCATCTTTATTTCCCAGGAGGATGTTGGTGGCATCAGCAATGGTCATCTGTTTGATGGCCGCCAGGAAAATCGGCTTTGCCTCTTTCGCGGCATCTTCTGCCGCCCTGTTCAGGCTGGTCACTACATTGTCTGCCAATGAGTTCAGACCCACACTGCGCAAGGTTTTCTCCACCTTCTGTGCTTCTGGTGGAAAAAGGATCTTCACGGCTGCATTGCCCAGGAAGCCATCTTTTGCTGACAGCAGGTCTGCGCCATGTGAGGTGCCCAGCTCCAGTGCCTGCTTGATGCCTAAGCCAATTTCTGTGGTAGTTGGATTACCCCCCGCAGGAATCTGTTTAAGGATGTTTCCCAACTTCGACTGACTTTGAACATCACAGCTGCTCAGGCTGACCACACATAGGGCGATAAAATAAATGCTAATCTTTTTCATTGAAATCTTTTGAATCCTCAATACTAAGCAAATCTTTCGCCAATAGCTTCGTCGACCTGACTAATTTTAAGAATTCTGAACGATATCCTTCTTTATCTTTGTCCATGGCATTGGTGGCAAGGTTAATTACCTGAGCAAAAGAGGCATCCTGCTTAAAGTCAGACTGGCACAGGAGCATGCCAAATTCAGCCACGGCGGCGGCGAACCTGAAGTTGCTGCTGCTGCCTGAAAGGGAAACCGGGGAGTCCATCACCGCTTCCTGCAATAATTTACTCTTTTTTCCATCGGGATCCTTGTACCTCATCTTCACGGTCAGCAATTCCGGACTGCCATTGCTACCTGCGGAGACTTTATTTTGCTGGTACTTCAAGGGATCTACGCTGGCAGAAAAGGTACTTTGGACACCTACAGGAATGACCTCGTAGAGTGCAGTAACGGTATGTCCGGAGCCGAGCTCTCCAGCATCTTTCAAGTCATCGTTGAAGTCCTTATCTTCCAATAGTCTGTTTTCATACCCGATCAGGCGGTAGGCCTGTACTTTTGCAGGATTGAATTCTACCTGTAACTTGACATCCTTAGCAATGGTAAACAGGGTGCCACCAAATTCATTCACCAAGACCTTCCGCGCCTCGTTGATGTTGTCGATATAGGCATAATTGCCATTGCCCTTGTCGGCCAGCACTTCCATCTTGCTGTCCTTCAGGTTGCCCATGCCGAAGCCGAGCACCGTGAGGAACACGCCGCTTTTGCGTTTTTCCTCGATCAGCTTTTCCATGTCCTCATCGCTGGAGGCGCCGACATTAAAATCGCCGTCTGTGGCAAGGATCACTCTGTTGTTTCCACCTTTGATGTAATTTTTGGCGGCCACCTCATAAGCCAGTCTGATGCCTGCACCACCAGCAGTAGAACCACCTGCAGACAACTTGTTTAGTGCATCCTTGATGGTCGTCTTCTGATCCCCGCTGGTAGAGGGCAATACCAGACCTGAATTGCCTGCATATACCACGATCGCTACGCGGTCGGTCTTTCTCAGCTGATCGGTGAGCAGCTTGAAGGAGGAGACGAGCAGGGGCAGTTTGTTGCTGTCGTTCATTGATCCGGAGACGTCAATCAGGAAGACAAGGTTGGACGACGGAAGTTTTGCGGTACTGATGGTTTTTCCCTGCAAGCCGATCTGTACCAGTTTGTGTTTTTTGTTCCAGGGGGCTGCAGCAATTTCCGTGATGATGTTCACCGGATCATCTCCCGCAGGCTGCGGATAGTCGTAGTCAAAATAGTTGATCATTTCCTCAATCCTCACCGCATCTTTCTCAGGCAGCCCTCCATTGTTGATCATGCGGCGCACGTTGGAATAGGAGGCTGCGTCTACATCTATAGAAAATGTAGATAGCGGATCTTTCAGGGGATCATGAAATCTATTCTCATTAATGCCGGCATAACTTTCAGTTTCCTGTGGACGATAGACGATGTTTTTGTGGACGAAAGAGCCACGTGATGGTGCCATTACCATTACAGAGCCGGTGGTTTCCATCCGCTTCTGTGCAGCGTGACCTACGACTGCCACTTCATTTAATGCTTGCTGTGATTGTTCCATAGCGGCATTGACCACTGTTTTCTTGCCGATGGGCAGGTTCAGTGTTTCAAAACCAATAGAGGAAAAGGTAAGTACAGATACCTGGGCCTGGACGCGGATGCTGTATCGTCCTTTGCCGTCCGTTGTTACCCCTGTTTTTGTCCCTTTTGCGCGGACAGCTACACCTGGGAGGACTGCTCCTGTATTTTTATCGGTCACCGTTCCGGTGATGGTACGTGCCGTGTCTGCTGTAAAGCCGAAAGCAATCAGGGCTATAAAAAGGGATAACAATAGCTTTTTCATAATTTCTGGTTTTCAGGAATGATGTCAGCTTTGGAGAATTTCCATATAATATTCAGAAAATATTTTTATACTTGAGCGAATTATACGATTGAACCACATTGAAGTTTATAAAGAACAACGCCCGTATAGCCGAAAGTGATGATGCTTCTTTGATTGCGCAGTATAAAAGCAGCGGTGATCTGGAAGTGCTGGGCCTGTTGTACAACAAATACATGCACCTGGTATTCGGGGTATGCCTCAACTACCTGAAGGATGAAGAGCAAAGCAAGGATGCGGTCATGCAGATCTTCGAAGAGCTGATCAAAAAACTCCGTGTGCATGAGGTGCAGAATTTCAAAAGCTGGCTGCATGTGCTTACGAGGAACCACTGCCTGATGGCACTCCGCAAGGACGCTAAAAATACCACCATCTCCATCGAAGATACTTTTGTGGAAAACACAGATTTTGTGCATCTTGATATGGATGATACAAAGGAAAAGAAACTGACAGTGATGGAGAAGTGTATGGAAACACTTCCTGAGGAGCAGCGCATTAGTGTGGACCTGTTCTATTTGCAGGAGAAGTGTTATAAGGAAGTGGCAGACATTACGGGTTATGACATGCTGAAAGTGAAGAGCTATATCCAGAATGGGAAGCGGAACCTGAAAATTTGTATAGAAAGGAATAGCAGTGAATAACGACTGGTTAGATATCAATGTATTAGAGGATTACCTCGATGGGAAGCTGGACGCCAAAACCATGAACAGGGTAGAGCGCGAAGCGCTGGAAGACCCTTTTGTGGCGGAAGCACTGGCAGGCCTCAGTGCTGCTCCTAAACGTGCGTTAAGCAACCTGTCCCTGCTGCAGAAACAGCTGCAGGAGCGCGTAGCTGAAGAGCAGGTGGCGAAGAAGGGAAGGGTGATTACCTGGCAGCGACTGAGTATTGCTGCCACGGCGGCAGTGTTGTTTATTGCGGTGAGCATCATCTTCTGGATGAAAGATACGGCCAACCGCAAACAGCAGCTTGCCGGACAAGCTAAACAGGTCGATGTGAACATCGCGCCAAAGTTAGAACAAGATACGCTCGACGCATTGCCCTCCGATCCAATGCTGGCTAAAGTATTGCCAAAGTCTGATGTGATTAAAAGCCCATCGGCCGAGGCTGTGGTCGATGAGGCCGTTATGGACATGCGCGAAAACGCTTATGCAGCCAATATGCAAAGGAATGCTCCTGTTACTGTGGCGGATTCCGTAAGTCCACAGCTGAATGAAGCGGAAATCAGAGGATACAGTGCATTGAAAAAACAGGCGATTACCGCTGCGGCCACACGCATTGCCGATAGTGAAAGTTCAATACCTCTAAAGGCCAATTTAAATGGCAAGGTGCTCGACGAAGAGACCGGAGAGCCAATGCAGGGGGTTATGGTCAACCTGGCTGGTACAAACCAAGGGGTGACGACCAATCAAAAAGGAGAATTTCACCTTGCTGCTCCGGAGCTGCTTGCTTCATCAAAAATAGTCGCTACTGCTATCGGATATAAAAATCA
The DNA here is from genome assembly GCF_000170795.1 of Pedobacter sp. BAL39. Lineage (GTDB taxonomy): Bacteria > Bacteroidota > Bacteroidia > Sphingobacteriales > Sphingobacteriaceae > Pedobacter. The sequence continues at coordinate 260,186 of NZ_ABCM01000004.1, read as the reverse complement.
GGAAGCTCCGGTTGTACTTGGTGAAACCATGGAAATCAGGATGAAAGGAGATGCGCAGAGTCTCAGTGAAGTGGTCGTGGTTAAGTCCAATAGCAAGGCAAAGGATACGACTGTTGTCGGGGCTTTAAATGGCCGTGTTGCTGGTGTAACTGTCCGTAGCCGTGCAAAGGAAATGATCTCCAATCCTGTAGGGGGCTGGGCCAAATGGGAAAGTTACCTCAAAGCAAACAATGGATTAAAAGAGCAAAAAAGCTCAGACGCTCAGGTAGGATTGACTTTTGTTGTTGATGCAAAGGGACAGCCTTCCGATGTTCAGGTTCAGAAAAGTGTGGATGCGGAGCATGACACAGAAGCTAAGCGCCTGTTGCGGAATGGCCCTAAATGGAGTCAGCCGAAAGTTCAGGGCAGCAGGATGACGGTGTACATTTCTTTTTAAAGAGCTTACTCAGACTGCCATATAAAGAATTGTGTTAAAGAGATCTGATCAATATGATAGAAGCTAAAGGCATTGTGCAAGTTAATGACCAGCATTACAACAATCAGAATTACGGCGGTTACAATTCGTGCGGTCTTATTCATGATTTCTGATATTTATTTTTCAAAGCGTTGTAATCGGGTCTTTTTCTGATCTCCATTCGAAGTTCCTTTTTTAGTGTCCCTAATCCGGATAAAGCGCTAGCTCTTGCAGAAAGCGGGATCCTTCTTCTGACGCCAGCTAAAAAAATAATCAATCAACAGGAGAGAGATACTACCGTGCCAGGGTTTACAGGTACGAAGTGCCCATGAATAGTAATACTATTATTATGAAGATATTTATATTTAGAACCGCCATAGTTATGGCTTTCTTGGCAATGATTACTTCTTCGTCATACTCGCAGGACAAAGGGAGCATTGATGAAAAAAAATTCAATGCTCATGTGAAAAACTGTCTAAAACTGGATTATATTTTCAAGGACAGTATTCAGATCTATGCATTTAATTTTAAGATTGATATAGTTCGTACAGATAACCGAAAGAATACCGTGGTTAAAGTAACGGCTAATGACAGTCTTGCTTATCAGATGTTCCCTAAATATAAAGGACTGCTAACATCTGATTGTAGTTTCATGCGTACGGGTAATAAGAAGTTTAGTATTATCATACCAATTCTTGTATTTTATAAAAATCATATCGACCAACCATTAATTGACATGAATGCGGCGCTCAATGCTGCCCAATCACTTTATTCGCCGAAAAAATACAACAATCAAATTGATAGCAAATTGCCATTTGGATATGTATTCAATGTTATCCACAAATTACATGCTAAAAACGGTAGCCCAACGGACTTGATATTTCTTCCATTGAGAACTATCGAGATTCTTAATATACCTAAGAAAACGCAAGCAGAAAATTAAATGGTCTTATCCCCGTTTAGAGTTTCCAATAAAGGATCAAGGTGATCGTCAATGTTATGGTTCTCCCCGAGAATCTCGACAATTTTTCCATCTGAAACCATGTTCCTGCAAGGGAGAAAAGAAAAAAGCGTCTGATATTGAATTTTCCATTAACAACAGCGCGCTCCGCAGCTGGTACTACCAGAAACTGAGCCCCTTTAGCTCTTTTTACCAAACAGGAATGGTCCCATTGAGGTTGCAGTACCGTTCTAGATTGTCGACCTGACTTATTGATGTGTTGCAAGCGCCAGATTTTTGCCGACTCTACCCATTAATGCAAAAAGGTGCTGGAATCATCTTTTCAGACTCCAGCACCTTCAAATCATGTAACTATGTAATTTCAGACCGGGGTCTGCTATATCTTCAATTAAAAGAACAGGTGAATAACCCCATAAACAATACCAGCCAATGTAGCCGATACAGGGATCGTAAGTACCCATGCCCACAGCAAGCTCACTGTCACACCCCAGCGTACAGCAGAAACCCTTTTCAGCAGTCCCACACCGACGATAGATCCCGTAATGGTATGTGTTGTTGATACAGGTATACCGAAGTGTTCAGTGATACCTAAGGTTACCGCACCTGCAGTCTCTGCAGCTACACCCTCGAAGGCATTTACTTTAGTAATCTTAGATCCCATAGTTTTTACAATCTTCCAGCCACCACTCATGGTACCCAGGCCGATAGCTGCATAACAGGAGATTGGAACCCACTCTGGCATTGCATCACCCGTTTTAAGCACGTTTGAAGCCACCATGGCTACATAGATGATCCCCATAACCTTTTGCGCATCATTACCACCGTGGGTAAAGCTCAAGGCTGCGGAAGAAAGCAACTGTAGTCTTTTAAACCATTTCTCAGCTACGGATGGACGTGCATTTTTGGAAATGTGCAGGATAATGATGGAAATGATCACGGAAATGATCATACCGATCACCGGAGCCAGCACAATGAAGGCTACGACTTTCAGGATAGGAGCAAGGTTGATCGCCGACATGATGCCTGCGCCCAGCGTCGCTGCCTTCGCCATACCAGCACCCGCAAAACCGCCAATCAGCGTATGTGAAGAGCTGGAAGGAATACCGAACCACCAGGTGAATAAGTTCCAGGTGATCGCAGCAATTAGACCGGCAAGAATCACTTCAAGCGTAATGAAGTTTTCTACCACCGTCTTCGCGATGGTGTTGGCTACTTTATGATCTGTAAAATAGAAATATGCAGCGAAGTTAAAGAGAGCGGCCCATAATACGGCCTGAAAAGGCGACAATACTTTGGTAGATACAATAGTCGCAATTGAATTCGCTGCATCATGAAAGCCATTAATATAATCGAAGGCAATTGCAAGGACAATTACAACAACCAATAAGGTAGTTACCATTTTTTAAAGGTTTAAGCGTTCTTTACCAAGATAGATTCCAACACGTTGGCTGCATCTTCACATTTATCTGTAGCCATTTCAAGCGTTTGAAGGACTTCTTTTTGTTTGATCAGCTCAATAGCATTAGTCTCAAATTCAAACAAACGGGCAATGGCCAGGTTAGTTACATAGTCAGCCTGATTCTCGCCGCTGTTGATCCTTACACAGGCATCAGCAATGACACGGATATTTTTAAAGCTGCGTAATTCTTTGATCGCTTTTTCCAAATCTGTACACATCTCTACCAGCAGCTCTGCCAGTTTCACCATGGCATCACCGATGTTCACAATGTTGTACAATTCGATATTACTTGCTGAAGCATGGATGTAATCTGCAATGTCATCTACAGCACTTGCCAGTGCGTGTATGTCCTCACGGTCAAAAGGAGTGATAAAGTTTTTGCTAAGTTCCAGGAAAATGGAGTGGGTAATGTCATCACCAACATGCTCTAAGCGCTCTACTTCTTTGATGTATTCTTTTCTTTTTTCAAGATCCGTTGCCGTAAGGGCAAGCAGAAGGGCTTTAGAAATGTTTAATGCATTGCTGCCGGCCTGCTCAAATAGAGGTTGGAACTTTTTGTCCTTAGGAGTAAAGAAATTAAAAATGCTATTCATCTTTATGTTTATATTTTGCTTTAATTTTTGGATGAATACCGCCTGAGGCAAAGACCATCCGCTCTATAAAATATGATACAAAAGTATGAGTGTAATGTTAATTTAATGTTAAGTGTTAAGTTATTTTTAAAAAGCTGACCCGCTGTTAACCAATCTTTTCCAATGTAAATGCAAAAGTGGAGCCTATTTGAAGTGTGCTTCTCACCGAAATGATCTGCTGGTGTGCTTCAAGGATGTGTTTTACGATAGCAAGGCCCAGTCCTGTGCCGCCTTCCTGACGGGAACGATGGGTATCAATACGGTAAAAACGCTCAAATAATCGGGGCAGGTGTTTCTCGTCGATACCAATGCCATCATCTGTCACTTCTACAAGGTACTGATCGTGCAGCTCAAAGATCTTAATGGCAGTAGAGCCATGGTCTTTGCCATATTTCAGGGAGTTCTGGATCAGGTTGATCATCACCTGACGGATCTTCTCCCTGTCGGCCCTTACATACGCAGGATGTGTGTATTTATCTTTGAAGGAGATGGTGATGTGTTTGGTTTTTGCACGGTCTTCCAGCACGTCCATTACTTCTTTTGCCAACACCACAAAGTCAAACTTCTCGTAGTTGATCGGGATCTCACCAGACTCCAGCTTGGAAATGGAATCCAGATCGTTGATGAGGTAGCTCAGGCGTTCCACATTGGTCTCCGCCTTCTTCAGAAACTTCATTGCCTGCTCCGGATCATCAAGAAGACAGTCCTGCAGCGTTTCTATATATCCCTGTACTGCAAACAAAGGTGTTTTAAACTCATGAGATACATTGGACAGAAACTCTCTTCTGAACTGTTCCTGTTTTCTCAGTATCTCAATCTCGCGCTTCTTGGCTCCAGCCCATTCTTTTACTTCATGTTCCACATCATTGATGGGATCGGAACTGACGTATTCGCCAAGGGCGTCCTTCAGGTCTTTGCCCAGTTTAAGGTTATGGATCAACTTATAGATCAGTACAATCTTGGAGTAGATGTATTTTTCCAGCAGGTAGTAAAATACAATAAAGCTCGTCACAAAAGCAACCCCGAAAGACATGAGCATAAAATACCAGTCTTTCTGGAAATAAAAGTTGACCAGCCCGATGGAAAGCCCTACGGCACAGGCGGCGATGAGGACTAAAACACTTAACTTCATGAAGCCAAGTTACAAATAGATTGGAACTCTTTAAGAAATAAACAACGGTAAATTTTGGCTAACGCTTTCCTTCAGCTTCCTGCAGAAACTGCTCCAGGTAAGCCTCCATAAAATCATGGCGCTGTGCGGCGATGGCTTTGCCTTTTCCGGTGTTCATCAGGTCTTTGAGCTTCAGCAGCTTTTCATAAAAATGGTTGATGGTGGGGGCAGTTGTGTTCTTATATTCGTCCTTGCTCATCTGCAGGTTTGGCGGAATCGCCGGATCGTATAAAGCCCTGTTTTTGTAACCTCCATAAGTGAATGCACGTGCAATGCCGATGGCACCGATCGCATCCAACCGGTCTGCATCCTGCACGATCTCCATCTCTTTAGATCGGAAGGTTACCTCACCGAGGCTCGACTTATAACTCATGTTACTGATGATGTCGCGGACATGCTGAATGACGTCGGGATCGACGCCTTTCATAGTCAGGAAATCTGCTGCCGTTTTAGGACCAATTTCTTCATCCCCGTTATGGAACTTCGCATCAGCGATATCATGGAGTAGTGCGGCAAGTGCGACCACCAGCCAGTTTCCCTGCTCCGTTTCATTAATTGCTTTTGCATTATGAAACACACGCTCGATATGGAACCAATCGTGGCCAGCTTCAGCGCCGGCCAGAGTTTCCTTAACAAACTGTATGGTATCGTTAATAATTAAATTCATCAGATCATTGCTTTGGGGCAAATGTATCTGTAATCACAGGATAAAAAGTAATTTGTTGATAATTATACGGAGGCGTAGAATTTATCGCTAAAATTATTTGGTATCGGGCTGAGCAACTGTATCACGTCAACATTCAGAATATCTGCAATCTGGTACATACGTTCTACGGTCAGCTTGCTGTGTCCTAGTTCAATTTTGCTGTAAGCATTCTGCGAAATGTCGAGTTTGGCAGCCAAAAACTCCTGTGTCAAAGATTTTATCTTTCTAATCTTCTTGATGTTACCCGCCACATCCTCGATATTCAATTTAAGGACTTCTTTCATGATATAAAAATTTGTTTCCGTTTAATAATGTAGATTAACGAAAAGCATTAAGGTCTGGATTTGTATGATGAATAAATATATTAAATATCTTCTCGTGTGTCGGTCCTGCGCGTGCCGTCATACAATTCATACTCCAGCATCCTGCAATCCAGCTTTCCGTTGTAAAATTCAATTTTTCGTGCTGCCTTGAGCCCGATCTTCTTGGCCAGGTCTGGGTTTCCGGTAAAGATGTATCCGGAGTATCCCTTACAGTGCTGTTTCATGAAATCACCCATCCTTTTATAGGTCAGCTCCAGCTTAGAATGAACACCAAGACGCTCTCCATATTCAGGGTTAAAGATGACTACTCCTCTACCGCCTTCAGGGACAACCGTATCGGCAAAGTCGCACACCTCAAAAGAAATCAGCCCGTCAACACCTGCTGTTTTTGCGTTCTTGCGGCTCACATCCACGGCATCCTCAGAAATATCGGTGGCGATGATCTGGATGTCTGTGTTTTTGACTACCTGCTCTTTTAATATTCTGCGCTCAGCGAAGAAGACCTCCTCGTCATAACCCAGGATGTGCATGAAACCATAGTTCATACGGTATAGGCCGGGTCTTCTGTTGGTAGCGATGAGCGCTGCCTCAATGGCAAGCGTTCCCGATCCGCACATGGGGTTTACAAATGGCGACTTCTGGTCCCATCCCGTGCTGAAGATGACGCTGGAAGCCAGTGCCTCAAGCATCGGCGCTTTGCCGGGGATCTTACGATAGCCATGCTTTGCAAGTGTCTCGCCGGAAGTATCCAGGAAGATGTCAGCCTCACTATCTTTCCAGTACAGGTGGACTACCGCTTTATTGGCATCGGATCCGGAATTTGGACGGATGCCTTTTTTATCTTTTATCCTGTCGACAATGGCATCCTTCACTTTCAGGTTCGCAAAAAGTGGGGTGGTAATGGTTGGGTTATCCACATTTGAGGTGACCGAAAAATATCCTGCGAAATCGATCAGTTCTTCCCATGGCATTTGCACCAGCTCCTGGTATAACTCCTCAGGATTATTGGCTTTAAAGCTCTTCAGGCAATAGAGGATCTGACTGGCGCAACGCAGGTTTAAATTCAGCTTGATGCACTCTGTAAGCGTGATGTTGAGCTCTACCCCTGTCGGGAAGTCTCTTACAATGCTATAGCCAAGGGCTTTTACCTCCTCCTGTAAATAGGAAGAAAGACGTTTATTACAGGTTAGGATAACCTTACTTTTGGTGTGGAAAACTTGCATAATATATTGTGCGAAGTTATCAATAAAAATATAGAGATTTGAGCTTCTTACGAGAATAAAAGAGTATTTGTTATGGAAATAAAAGGAAAAGTGCATGAAATTGGTGCATTACAGCAGGTGAGTGAGACTTTTAAAAAACGTGACCTGATTATAGAATATGCAGAAAACCCTACTTATCCTGAATACATCAGGTTTGAGGCTTTACAAGATAAAACTGCTTTGTTCGATAGCTTGAAAACCGGTGATGATGTGGAAGTTTCCTTTAACTTACGCGGTCGCCCATGGACTGATAAAACTGGCAAAACATCATATTTCAATAGCCTGGTGGTATGGCGTATCAATGCCCTTACCAATGCAGGTGCTGCTGCTTCAACGCCAGCCTATGCACCACCGGCAGATTTGAACAATACTGCAGCAGAGGAAGATGACCTTCCTTTCTAAAGATCTTTTTTAAATAAACAAATTTGACCAATTTGCCGGAAATACCTTCCGGCATTTTTTTTGCCCTTTAATTGCTAAACGGCAGCGTTGGAAATCCTATACACTTTCGGATATTACTGCTTAATCCTTAGATAAGATTAACCCTTGGTTAATACCAACACTCGTACGGCGCCGTAATGAATCCATATTGAACACACAATGGAAGCATGTTGAGTCCACCTTTTACTAGAAAAACGTGGACTCAACGTGGAGATGATGTGGACTTAAGGTGGACTTAATATAGGCTTGGTACGGCTCGTGTAGCGACTTGGTCCGGTTTAAGTTTAGGGAAAATCCTATTGCTACAGGGGAGCGTGAGAATCATCCGTTTACCGGTGATGCAGGAATGTAACCGGCCGATAGGTTAGTCATACAAATATAGCTATTGCCGTATCAATATTCCCAGTGTGTTAAAATTTGTTAAATTAGGTACCACTCTGTCGATGCTTAGTTAATTTTGAATGTTATCACATGAAAAAGAAGAGTCTCTGGTTAATCACCATTTTAATGACCATCGCTTTGCTGGGGGTCTTTGTAATGCAATTGTATTACATCAGGGAGGCTTATAAACTTAAAACACAGGTTTTCCAGCAGGATGTCAGCCAGGCGCTAAATGCAGTGGTCAACAAGGTGCAGAAGCGGTATGCTGCGCGCCACCTGAACAAAAAAGACGAGCAGCTGAGGGCGGAGCGCGAAGAAGAGCTCCGCAGCAGGGCGCAGATGCTGGTAGACTTCAAGGAAAAGCATAAAGAACAGGAAGAAGCGCGTAAGCTGGAACAGCAGAAAAAAATTATTGCCGAGCTGAACATGCAGGACAGTGTCATCAGGAACAACTACTTGCGGCCGATGATCATTACCGAAAAGGAATATGTCGCCCTTTCCAGCATGGACAACAATAAAAAGTCGCCCCTGCAGGTCGACCTTAACCTCGGCATTGATGCTGCGGGAAACATCATTTCTGCAAATATCAACCAGAGTTTTATTCCAGTAAGGGCAGTGACGTTCAAACTGTCTACAGATCGCCTTCCCGATAGCATTCGCTATCTGGCCTTCAATCCTTTCAGTCGCAAGCCATTATTGATTACGCTGCCAAGGGTTGGCCCTGAAATGGCTGCCAAGTTCAGGAGCGAGGATGAGCTGGAGGATTCAAAATTTAACAAGTCCTACAAGGATATGCTGGCTGATACCATGACCATCGAGCCCAGCAGTCTGCTTTACTTACAGGATGTGGCCAAAGAAATGCAGCAGGAGAACATTCCCATTAACCAGCGCATCTCCAGGAGTGTGCTGGATACCCTCATTGGCGAGGAGCTGCTGAACAGGAACATCAAGCTGGATTACGACTTCTGGGTGAAACTCGCCAACAAGGACTCCCTGTACTTCAGGAAAGTTTCCAATGTGGAAGAGGAACCCTTAAAAAAGAATGTACATAAAGTGGCATTGTTCAGCAATGACGTCTTCCGGGACCCTGGAATGTTGTATGTGAACTTTCCGGATGAAAACTCCCTGATCATAAGTAACCTGTTTGCCACGATGGCCTCTTCGGCAGGGTTGCTGCTGGTGCTGATCTTCATCTTCACTTACACCCTTTATACGATCCTCCGCCAAAAGAAAATATCAGAGATGAAGAACGACTTCATCAATAACATGACGCATGAGTTTAAGACCCCGGTGGCGACCATCATGATTGCCAGCGAAGCCCTTAAAGATCCGGAGATCACCTCCGATCAAAGTCGCGTGAACAGGCTGGCAGGCATCATCTACGATGAAAACGTGCGCCTTGGTAACCACATTGAAAGGGTGCTCAGCATCGCACGCCTGGAAAAGAAGGAGCTGCGACTGGAGCCCTCGGAAGTGAACATCAACGACCTGATTGTGGTGGTAGTGGACAGCATGAGCCTGCAGCTGCAGAAAAAAAATGCAGACATTACCATGAACCTGGAGTCTGAGCCGCCGGTGATCATGGCCGATGAACTGCACCTCTCCAATGTCATCTACAACCTGATCGACAATGCCAATAAGTACAGTGCCGATGCGCCGCGGATTACGCTCAGCACCAGACATACAAGCAAGAATATGATCATTGAGGTGTCTGATAAAGGCATTGGGATGACCAAAGAGCAGACGAAACGTATCTTTGACCAGTTCTACCGGGTGCCCACAGGGAACCTTCACGATGTGAAGGGCTTCGGACTGGGACTTAACTATGTGCAGGACATCATCGAACAGATGGGGGGCACCGTCAAGGTGCACAGCGAAAAAGATAAAGGAACAACATTTGAAATCATATTACCACTAAAACATAACTGATTAAGCCAATGAAAACGATACTATTGGTGGAAGATGACCCGAACCTGGGTCTGCTTCTGCAAGATTACCTGCAGCTGAAAGGCAAGTTCGATGTGGTGCTGTGCATGGATGGTGATGAAGGTTTGAAAGCTTTTTCCAAACAGGACTTTGACCTATGCATCCTGGATGTGATGATGCCGAAGAAGGATGGGTTCACACTGGGAAAGGAAATTCGTAAGCTCAACCAGCAGGTGCCGATCATCTTTGCTACGGCAAAGGCAATGATAGAAGACAAGGCTTCGGCGTATGATCTTGGTGGTGACGACTACATTACCAAGCCTTTCCGTATCGAAGAACTGCTGCTGCGCATCAATGCGCTCCTTAAAAGAATGTCAGTGAAGGAAACTCCGGAGCCAGTGCCAGCACAGACACAATTCCAGATCGGCGACTATACCTTCGACTACACGACCCAGCTCATTCACTACCAGGGGCAGCAACAGAAGCTGTCTACCAAGGAGGCGGAGCTGCTCCAGCTGCTGTGCCTGAAGAAAAATGCTGTCCTGACACGTGAGGAAGCATTGTTGAGCATCTGGCATGACGACAACTACTTCAACGGACGAAGTATGGATGTTTTTCTGAGCAAGCTGCGTAAATACCTGCGTGAGGATCCGAAGGTGGAAATCCTGAACGTCCATGGTAAGGGATATAAACTATTGGTCAATTAAAGACTGAAAGCCTTCAATGCCGTACTGGTATAGTCGCCCCAGCTTTTCATAATAGACTGAAGGGTGCTTGTCAGTGTGGCCCGGTCCATCGGTTTCCCTTTTGTGGGTGCCTTTATCGTGGCTGTATTGACTGGCTGGTCTTTCACCGACTTTGCAAACCAGGTGATGTTCTCATGCGGCAAAGCAACGCCAAGGATCATTCCCGGTAGCCCGGAGAAGGATTCCGGGCCTCCAGACAAGGGGATCTGGTCAGTGTAAAAAGCAACAACATAAACAGAGTCCAGGATGATTGCATTGGCGCGCCTGCATTGGTAACCGGCAATTTCGCGTGTCTCCGTGGTGACCTTCCAATTGATCTTTCTTCGTTTATCCCTGACCAGAAATGTCTCTTCATATACTTTTTTCTGTGCAGTAAAGCTGTCGCTGCCATGGTCTGTATAGACGATGTTGTGCTGTTCTGCCATGGGGTTACCATTAAAAAATCCCATTTCCGCATTGGCTTCAGGAGCAATGGGAGTAAACAAGCTCTGCTGACCCGAAAAAACAAGGGTGCTTTTCAGCAGCATAAACTGCGGATTGCCCTTTCGGTATTGTTCATACACAGGCTGCATATAATTCTCATTGTCTTTATTGATGCGCTTTTTCATGATGGCGTACATATTGGTGCTTTTCTCAAACTCAATGATGCCTGAGGAAGTGAACCTTGCCTGCTGTGCATATATACTGATGTTGCAAAAAAGGAGAATGATAATGGTGTTTCTTATGCTGCCCATGGTTTTATTTCTTAGTGGTGTCTATCCCCATTTTATTGAAGTCCCAGCTTAGCGACAGCAGGAAAAAACGTTTGATGGTGGTATAGCTGTTCTGGTTGATCATGTTGTTGTTGGCAGTCCTGTCAAAACCTACGTTCTGGTTCAGCAGGTCCTGCCCACTGAACGAGAGCTTCAGATTTTCTGTTTTAAGGAACTTCTTGCTGATGGATGCATTCAGGAGTAGCCGCTCAAAAGTCTCGTCGAAGGTCTGTGTTTTGCCCCTGAACTCATAGTTGGCTGTAGTGCTGAGCTCCAGTTTGCCGGGCAGGTAAATGTTAAGGGTGGCATCCCCGGAAGCTCCCCAGCCATTATTGTTGGTTGCTGTCTGCAGCGAAGCACTGTTCGTATTGTAGTTCGGCCCCCCGCGCATATAGAAATCATATCTGTTTTCCTTTGATTTTCTGAAATTCAGATTCCCCCCGTAACTGGCAGATTTTGAAGTGTTCATCGCATTGTTGACCATATTGTAACTGGTGTTTCCATTGATGTTGAGCTCCATGCCTACATTGCTGCCTATTACTTTTACTTTCCTGTCCATAGAAGTGCTGAAGTAATAACTGGACGGAGTGTGTCCCTGCAGGTTGACCGTTTGATAGGTCGTCTTACCAGTCGCGTCAGTGATGACGTTACTGCTGAACGCGTTGCTGTTGAAATTATAGGATCCCTGCATCCAGATGTACTGCTCGCTCAGGATCTTAAAGGAGTTGTAGCTCAGACTGAAGTTATTTGAAAATGAGGGTTTCAGCTCTGTATTGCCTAGTGTAATGTTGAGTGGATCGTTGTTGTTCCTGACAGGTTGGATCTGGTCTATTCCCGGTTGGGAAGTGCGACCGCTATACCGGAACTGAAGACTCTGCTGTTTGGAGATCATGTACCTGTAGTCGGCCCTGGGACTCCAGTTGATAAAGTTTCTGTTGAAGTTGCTGTTCCTGTACAGGTCTTTCTGTCTGAAGCTCACCTGGCTAAGGTCGTTTCCAATGTTGATGACTGACTTGTCTTTCTTGTAGTTGAAGGAAAGACCTCCGCGGTTGCTGAGCTGTTGAAGATCGAAATTATTGCTGAAGGTTTCGTCCAGCAAGTCATACTGGCCCATTGCGGATTGATTGAACGACTTTCTGTCGGATGTCCCATGAAGGAGGTTCAAGCCGTAGCTGACACTTAGCGAGATCTCTTTTGTTAAAGGTTCGGTATAGCTGAGTTCAGTGCTGAACCTGTTGTCCTGAATGTCATTTACCTTGTACTGATCGGTCAGCTGGCTGCTGTCCAAAGTTCCGCTGGTATTGAAGAACTCATTTTTGGCATGGAGAAATCCTGTTGCGTCGTCATTTTTGACTTGTCCGGAGATCCGGATGGTATACGTGCGTCCTTTTTTCGGCAGTTTCTTGCTGAAAAAAGCATCGGCACTGATGTTATGCCCTTTTCCTTTGTTATTGAGGCTGCGGCTGCTACTGTTCAGCAGGCTATTGTCGGCGCGGTTGCTTTGCGACAAAAACTGGTCTTCGGTGGAGCTGTGCTTCAATGAACCATTGATGCTGACCTTTAAGGTAGTTACGGAATCTATGGAGATGCTGTACTTCGCATCTCCACGCTGCTGAAACAGGTGTTTGCGAAAGTTCTGGTCACTGCTGCTGCTGATCATGCCGTCTGGCAGGTTGTTCTGTGAAAGGGAGTTCTGGACACCCTCAATGTCCATATTGCCGATTTTATAATTGCTGTTGATGGATTCCTTATCCTTATTCCACTTGTGCTCATAGTGCAGGCCGCCACTGTAAGACCTTGGGATTCCCTGCCCGCCATACCTCCCATCGAAGCCGCCCAGCTCATCATCGCCGCCGGTGAATACCATCATCACCGCACCATCATCAGTGGTTTCTATGCCCGAGCCGCTATACTTCTCGCTGTCGCTCCAGCCAAGCCCCGTCTGCCCGGTGTTTCCAGTGGTCAGGTATGCGGATATTTTCTTTTTTCCTTTGAAAGCATTGAACATCCCCTGGTGTTGATAAAACTTGTCGGTTCCCTGGCCGGCGCTGATTTTTCCGAAGTATCCGTTTTTCTTATCTTCTTTGAGTTGTATATTGATGGTCTTTGCTTTCTCGCCATCATCAATGCCGGTAAATGCTGCCCTATCGCTTGTTTTGTCATACAGCTGCACCTTGGAGACCATATCTCCGCGGATGTTTTTAGTGACCAGCGTGGGGTCATCGCCAAAAAACTCTTCTCCGTCAACGAGTACCTTGCTGACGGTTTTCCCCTGGGCGGTGATCTTTCCGTCCTTGTCTACCTGAATGCCTGGCAGCTGTTTCAGGAGGTCTTCCACCTTCGAATTTGGTTGTATGCTGTAGCTGGCAGGATTATACTCTGTGGTGTCACCGTTGATCTTTATGGCTGCGGCCTTACCCTGTATGACGACACCCTCCAACAGCGTGGCTTTCAGGATGAGATTGATCAGGCCGAAGTCTTTCTGCTGAGTGGCGCTGTCAATACGGAATTCCTCGATGTAATCGGCGTACCCCGGATAACTGACCATCAGCATAAATTGCCCAGAGGGAACAGGGTTGATGTGAAAGCTGCCGCTGGTGTCTGCCCTGGTAAATCCGACAAGACTGGAATCTTTTTGCTGCAGGATGGTAACGGTGGCATTGGACATTTTATAGGTGGCCGCGGTATCGGTAACCTTTCCCTTAATTGTATGCTGGCCAAAGGTGTAGCTGCTGAGGGAGAGTAGGATTAGCACGAATAAAATGATCTTCATGAGTGGCATTAATTTGGTTAGTCTAAGATAAAACTAAATGTTTAGTAATCATATAAGGAAATTGTTAAAAGGTGTTAATTTATTTAAAGCGCTTTTATCTCTTTTAATGCCTATAGATAACGGCCTTTGTTAAATTTTAGTTAATTTTTAATCAATATTGGCAGTCTGGACGATTTCTCCTAATTTGCGTCCTTTAAGACAACTTTATGCGCTCAAATATGAACACGCTCATTGCCAGATTGAAGAGACCTTCGTTACTGATTATTTGTATTTTTTTGTTGCTTCTGGAAAGCCCGCACCTGATGGCCCAGGGCGATTATCTCATTACTGCCAGTGGAGATACGGTTCCGGGGATTGTGAAAAGTCATAAAAAGGATGTGCTGAAATTTCTGAAACTGGATAGCAGAAAGGCCGAGAAAATAAAGGCTGGCGATCTCCGTGGTTTCTATTCCAGTAGTGATGGACATTTTGTGCCGCTGGTATTACCGGACGCCAAAAAGCAACAGTTCCTGAAGATTGTAGAGAAAGGAAAGCTGAGTATTTATGAGTTGAATATCTCTGGTACTTATTCAAATACTTTCTCCCGAGGACCCGGTCAGCCCATGGCCTTCGGAACCACTTCGTACAATAACATTACATGGTTTGCCAGGAAAGGTGATGGTCCGCTGGTCGAGCTGAAGAAGAATAGCTGGATTACGCTAAGCAGAAAAAAGAGGAGGGATGCGTTCTTCGATCTGATCCAGGACAATGCGGCTGTGGCGAAGCGTTATGAAGAGGTCGACAAGTTTACGTTTGACTTCATCAGGCAGCTGGTTATCGAATACAATTTAAAGCAACCTACGGCCAGCCATTAATTTAGGCATTCTTGTTATCTTTGCTGCTGCCGTTAAAAAAAGGCGATATGTTTAACTGATGCCAAGATATGTCTGAGAAGAACCCCGCTGAGCTTGCTGCCAAATTTGTAAATTATACGTCCAAACATATATTCCTGACTGGAAAAGCGGGTACGGGTAAAACCACCTTTCTGCGTAACCTGATGGAGCTGACGCATAAAAAAGCAGTCATCGCAGCGCCAACAGGTATTGCAGCCATCAACGCCGCCGGTGTCACCATCCATTCCCTGTTCCAGCTTCCTTTTGGCACGTATCTGCCGAAGGCCCCTGCAGCAGAGGGTAATCACTACAGTCAGCAGTACAATACGCCAAAGTCCATCGTGAGGCACCTGAACATGAACTCCGCCAAGAGAAAGGTGCTGACGGACATGGAGCTGCTGATCATCGATGAGGTGAGTATGCTGCGTGCAGACTTGCTGGATGCCATCGACATGGTGTTGCGTTATATCCGCCGTAACAACAGCGCAAGCTTCGGAGGGGTGCAGGTGCTCTTTATCGGTGACCTTCATCAGTTGCCACCGGTGGTGAAATCTTCCGAATGGAGCCTGCTGGGGCAGTTTTACAACAGCGCCTATTTTTTCGATGCCCTGGCATTGCAGCAACATCCGCCGATTTATATTGAGCTCGAGAAAATCTACCGCCAGAGTGATGAGGTGTTCATCAACCTGCTGAACAGCCTCCGGAACAACGAGGTGACCGCACAGGATGTGGCACTCCTGGAAAAATATTATCAGGCCGACTTTAAGCCATCAATACACGATAAATACATCACACTCACCACGCACAATAGCAAGGCCGATGCGCTCAATAAACGTAGCCTGGAAGAGCTGAAGGCACCGTCATACCTGTATGTGGCGAAGGTGGAAGATGACTTTAGTGAGTCGTCCTATCCGGCAGAACACATCCTCGACCTGAAGGTGGGGGCACAGGTGATGTTCATCAAGAATGACCCTACAGGCGAGCAGCGCTTTTTTAACGGAAAGATCGCCGTGGTCACAGAGCTGCA
The DNA here is from genome assembly GCF_000170795.1 of Pedobacter sp. BAL39. GTDB lineage: Bacteria > Bacteroidota > Bacteroidia > Sphingobacteriales > Sphingobacteriaceae > Pedobacter. The sequence continues at coordinate 244,300 of NZ_ABCM01000004.1, read as the reverse complement.
AACGGACCGGATAGAGGTGCAGCCTGAGGGAAGCGACAACAAGATCGTGCTGGAAAAGTATACCTGGAAAAACATCAAGTATACTACAGATAAGGTGACCGGAGAGATTGAGGAGGAGCTGGTAGGAACCTTTACGCAGTATCCCCTGAAACTGGCCTGGGCCATCACGGTCCATAAAAGCCAGGGTCTGACTTTTGATAAGGCCATCATTGACATTGGTAGTGCCTTTGCACCGGGTCAGATTTATGTGGCACTGTCCAGGTTGCGCTCCCTGGATGGGCTGGTGTTGACTTCACAAATCTCCGGTGCAGGCATCCGCCAGGACCAGAATGTTTCCTTTTTCTCCAAGACCAAAGAAAACCAGCTGAGCCTTGAAACGCAGATCGAAACCGAGCGGGAGGCCTTTTTGCGCAACTACCTGCTTCAGTGTTTTGACCTTGCGCCGCTGGATAACTATGTTTATGAACATGTACACTCCTATACCAAGGACATCAATAAATCGGCGAAACAGAAACATGTCAAATGGGCTGGGCAGTTGCTGAAAGACCTGACGGAGGTGAAGGTGAATGCCAGTAAGTTTCTCGCTCAAATCCAGCGCCTATATCAGGATAAAACGGAGACGGGCATGGCTACGCTCATGAACAGGGTAGATGCCGCCGAGAACTACTTTAATCCTTTACTGGTGGGTTTCTCCAAGCGTATTTTTGAGCGGATGGAGCTGGTGAAGCAGGACAAGCAGGTGACCGCCTTCCTGACAGAGCTGTTGGAGATGGAAGCCTTGTTTTATGATCAGTTTAAGAAAATCCGTAAAGCTACGGCCCTCCTCAGTGCCACCCTTGCGGGCAATGAATTCACCAAAAAGGATGTGACGGCCCTGCAAAGTCAGGCTGCCCGCGCAGCGCAGATGGAGAAGGTTTTTGCGATGCCTGGTAAGCTGGATTTTACAGCGAAGAAAGCAAAACCATCAAAAGGAAAAACGACTGTCAAGAAGGAGAAGGAACCGAAGGCCGATACCAAAGAGCTTTCACTGGCGCTGCACAAGGAAGGAAAGACCATCAATGAAATTGCTCAGGAACGGAAGATGGTGATCGGAACCATTGAAGGCCACCTTGCTCATTATGTTGCTAAACACGAAGTCTCTGCGAAAGAGCTCATCGGCAGTAGGAAGCTGGACAAGATCCTTACGGCCATCCGCGAGCTGAAGACCATGCAGATGAATCCGATCAGGGAGCACCTTGGCCGTGATTACTCTTTTGGAGAGATCAAAATCGGTGTTGCGGCATACCTCGCCGAAGGGGAGTAAGGAGCCCGTTATATACTAACGTTGCCCTCGAACACCTGCTCTGCAGGGCCGCAAAGGAAAACATTTCTGAACTGGCTGCCATTGTAATCGAATGCAATGCGCAGGTCACCGCCCAATACTTTTACAGGCGTTTCAATGTGGCCATTCTGGCCTTTGTGCTGTGCCATAGATAAGGCTACAGCGGTGACGCCTGTACCACAGGCATAGGTCTCATCTTCCACACCTCTTTCAAAAGTGCGAACAAACAGATGGTCACCGAGGTCTTCGACAAAGTTGACATTGATGCCTTCCTGTTTGTAGGTCTCGTTGTTGCGGATGCTATGGCCTTCATGGTACACATCAAGTGTCTCCAGGTTATTGACCTGGGCAACATAATGAGGGGAGCCGGTGTTTAGGACGTAAGCCTCACCATCATTGCCGATGTGGTCGATGTCGATCATCTGCAGGTCTACCCAGTTGCCTGCATCTGAAATTTTGGCATAATGAGGGCCATCTACTGCCAGAAAATTAGTTTCACTGTCAATTATTCCAAGGTGTTTCGCGAAGGCCACAATGCAGCGCCCGCCGTTGCCGCACATGCTGCCCAGTTTGCCGTCAGCATTGAAATACAGCATTTCAAAATCATAGTCCGCATGATCCTGCAACAGCATCAATCCATCCGCGCCGATACCAAAACGTCTGTTACAAAGTTGTAATACTGCATTATTGCCCGTATATTTAAAGGACAGGTCCCGGTTGTCGATCAGAATAAAATCGTTGCCGGCACCCTGGTATTTGTAAAAGTGAATCTTCATGTCTTCTTTCTGCTGGTCATTTAACATTTTTTAACAGTATTAATGACTTTATGAGTATGCAAATATCGTTCATATGGTATTAAATTTGAATAATAAAGCAAAAGAATAGTTCCAAAAAAGTAAAATTACAAACTACAGGCTCTCAACGGCCGGTTAAAAAACAAATAAATACAAATGAAAAAAATAGGATTAATAGTGTTAGCTGCATTTATAGGGGGTGCGGCAGCAATTGGCGCTTATAAACTATTGGAGCGCAACAATGATAACTTATCATTGACCGAACGTCAGAACGTGCTTTTCGCAAGCAATCCATCAAAGATCTCTTCCACAGGGGCAGTAGATTTTGTCGATGCAGCAGCAGCGGTATCGCCGGCGGTGGTGCACATCAAAACTTCTTACGGCAGCAGCAGCGCTGAAGGCCGTGGTCGTGGCAGTTCTCCAATGGATATGTTCGAAGACTTTTTCGGTGGTGGCGGTGGCCGCATGCAGCGTGCACCAAGGGCAGCATCAGGATCTGGTGTGATCCTTACACCGGATGGTTACATCGTGACCAACAATCACGTGGTAGACAACGCGGATAAGATCGAGGTCATCCTTTCTGATCGCCGTAAGGTGGTTGCGAAAGTAATCGGTAAAGATCCGAATACAGATCTTGCATTGATCAAAGTTGAAGAAACTGGTCTTCCGATTGTGAAAATGGGTAACTCTGACAATGTACAGATCGGCGAGTGGGTATTGGCTGTAGGCTTCCCGCTGGACCTGCAGACTACCGTAACTGCTGGTATTGTAAGTGCAAAAGCGAGAAGCATTGGTATTCTTGCGAGAGAGCAGGGTAAACTGACCGAAGAAGAATATGATGAGTATCGTCGTACAGGTAAAGCGCCTGAGCGTACCAACAACAGTATTGAATCATTCATCCAGACCGATGCGGCCATCAACCCTGGAAACAGTGGTGGTGCCCTGGTAAATGCAAACGGCGAGCTGATCGGTATCAATGCTGCGATTGCTTCACAGACTGGTACCAATGAAGGTTATGGATTCGCGATTCCTGTGAACCTGGCTAAAAAGGTGTTGGAAGATTTCAGAAAATACGGTGCGGTGAAACGCGGTTACATTGGCGTTTCTTTCCGTCCTCTGGATGCTGACTATGCAGGTGAATTGAAAATCAATGACATCAGTGGGTTATATGTGAGTGATGTAATTCCTAACGGTGGCGGTGCTGCTGCGGGTATCCAGAAAGGTGACATCATCAAAAAAGTGGAGGGTGTAGAGATCTATGACTCCCCGGATTTACAGGAAAAAATCGGCCGCATGAGCCCTGGTGATAAAGTGAACCTGACCGTGTTGAGGGATGGTAAACTTAAAAACCTGAACGTTACTCTGAAAGGCGAAAGTAGTGTGAGCACTAAAACAGCATCTACTGGTGGTAAAGCTACTGGTGCTACTGTCGGTAAACTGGGCGCAACGTTTGCACCTGCATCTGCTGCGGTAAAAGCAAAATTTGGTGCTAAAAATGGTGTCGTAGTTACTGATATCGAACCAGGAAAGGTGTTTGATTCGATGGATATCCCTAAAGGATTGCTGGTCACTTCTGTGAATGGTAAACCGGTGAACAGTGCTAAAGACGTGGAAAGTGCATTGCCGACTTCCAAAAACGGTATGACTACCATTTCTGGTGTTGGACCGAATGGAAATTACACCTTCACTTTCTAAATAATTTCAATTTAATCAATAAGATCTTTTGGTCGCAAACGGGAAGCCCACAAAGGCTTCCCGTTTTTTATTTAATCGTATAAGAATAAGCTTTTGCGCGTGTCATGACTCTGTAAAATTTAGATTGTTTCTAAATAGCTTTTAACTGGCGTTTTTATGGAAACGATTACCTAAATCATTCATTTATTAAATACTTTTGCACATAATACAACTAAAAATACAATCGAATGGCTAGTTTCGGAAACGCTTTTTCCTCATCTATAGGGAAAAAATTAATAATGGGTATCACCGGCCTGTTTCTTATTTCATTTCTGCTGGTTCACTGTTTTATCAATTCTTTGATTTTCGTGAACGACGGAGGATTAACCTTTAATGTGGGGGCACATTTCATGGCTACCAACTGGCTCATCAGAGCGATGGAAGTGGTACTGATGGCAGGATTGCTCGCCCACATCATTCAGGGACTAAGACTGGTTTTTCAAAACCAGGCTGCACGTCCTGTAAAATATGCGGTCACCAACGGTGCCGCGAATAGCAAATGGTATTCCCGTTCTATGGGTCTTTTAGGTACCATCCTGCTGATCTTTCTTGTGGTACACTTATCTGATTTCTGGGTAGTTTCACGTTTTACAGGTATTCCTACACATGATACTGCAGGACATGAAGATCTTTATGCGGTAATGATCGTGAGGTTCCAGACGCCTTGGGTTGTGGCAATTTATGTGCTGGCAATGATTTCACTGGCCTACCACCTGTTGCATGGTTTTGCTTCGGCATTCCAGACTTTGGGATGGAACCACAAGAAATACACCCCAATCATTAAAGCTGCTGGAGTATGGTTCTCAATCATCATCTCTATTCTTTTTGCAGCGATGCCTGTTGCAATCTATACAGGTCTTATTAAATAATTTTTGAACGTATAAAGCTTATATAAAATGGCTGAATTTAATGCACATATTCCGGAAGGCGAATTAACGGAGAAATGGACCAAGCTGAGGTCTTCCATGCCATTAGTAAACCCGGCAAATAAAAGAAGCATCGAAATTATTGTAGTAGGCTCAGGACTTGCGGGTGCTTCGGCAGCAGCAACACTGGCCGAAATGGGCTATAAAGTTAAATGTTTTTGCTTTCAGGATTCACCACGCCGTGCGCACTCTATCGCAGCTCAGGGTGGTATCAATGCGGCAAAAAACTATCAGAATGATGGCGACAGTGTTTACCGTCTATTCTATGATACGATAAAAGGTGGTGATTACCGCGCACGTGAGGCGAACGTACACCGTTTGGCAGAAGTGAGCGCGAACATCATCGATCAGTGTGTGGCGCAAGGTGTGCCATTGGCAAGGGAATATGGTGGTCTGCTGGACAACCGTTCTTTTGGTGGTACACAGGTCCAAAGGACTTTCTACGCTGCCGGACAGACCGGTCAGCAGTTGCTATTGGGTGCTTACAGTGCTTTAGAGCGCCAGATAGGTATGGGTAAGGTAGAGATGTTTACCCGTCATGAGATGCTGGAAGTGGTGGTAATTGATGGTAAAGCACGTGGAATTATTGCACGTAACCTGATCACCGGTGAGCTGGAACGTCATTTTGGTCACGCCGTATTGCTGGGCAGTGGTGGTTACGGAAACGTGTTCTACCTGTCTACAAACGCAATGGGAAGTAACGTGACAGCAGCATGGAAAGCACACAAAAAAGGAGCTTTCTTCGGTAACCCATGTTACACACAAATTCACCCTACCTGTATCCCGGTATCGGGCGACCACCAGTCGAAGTTAACGCTGATGTCAGAGTCGCTGCGTAATGACGGAAGGATCTGGGTGCCTAAGAAAAAAGATGATAACCGTAAGGCGACAGACATCCCTGAGGATGAGAGAGATTATTACCTGGAGCGCAGGTATCCTGCTTTCGGTAACCTGGTACCACGTGACGTGGCCTCACGCGCTGCAAAAGAGCGTTGCGATGCAGGTTATGGTGTTGGTGCTTCGAAACTGGCAGTATACCTGGATTTCAAGGCGAATACCGAGCGTTATGGCCGTATTGAGGCAAATAAACACAACATCCACAATCCGGATTATGAAACCTGCATGCGCTTAGGCCGTGAGGTGATCAAGGAAAAATATGGTAACCTGTTTGACATGTACAAACAGATCACTGGTGAAGACCCTTATGAGTTGCCAATGCGTATTTATCCTGCGGTACACTATACCATGGGCGGTCTTTGGGTAGATTATAACCTGATGACCACTGTTCCTGGTTTGTACGCTTTGGGTGAGGCGAACTTCTCCGACCATGGTGCAAACCGCCTGGGTGCTTCTGCGCTGATGCAGGGGCTTGCTGATGGTTATTTTGTGATCCCTTATACTATCGGTGCTTACCTGAGCAAGGAGCTGGCTACAAAACCAATTCCGCTTGACCACCCGGCTTTCATCGAAGCAGAAGCCAGCGCACAGGCGATCATTGATAAGTTCTTTGCCATCAAGGGAACGAAGTCTGTGGATTATTTCCATAAGAAATTAGGAAAGATCATGTGGGAGAAATGTGGTATGGCAAGGAATGAGCAGGGACTGAAAGAAGGTATTGCCGAGATTCAGCAGCTGCGTAAAGAGTTCTGGTCTGATGTCCGTGTTCCTGGTGCAGCAGACGAGTTCAATCCTGAACTGGAGAAAGCAGGTCGTGTAGCCGATTTCATCGAGCTGGGTGAGCTGATGTGTATGGATGCACTGAACAGAAATGAGTCTTGTGGTGGTCACTTCCGTGAGGAGTATCAGACAGAAGAGGGTGAGGCGCTTCGTGATGATGAGAACTACGCTTATGTAGCAGCATGGGAGTACACAGGTGATGTGACTTTTGCACTGCACAAAGAAGAGCTGAAGTTTGAAAACATTAAGGTAGCACAAAGAAGTTATAAATAGAAAGTACTAAAATCTCAATATCATGAGTACAGGAAATATGAATTTAACGCTGAAGATCTGGCGTCAGAAGAATACCAAAACCAATGGTAAATTGGTGGATTATAAACTATCAGAGATCTCTCCTGACATGTCCTTCCTGGAAATGTTTGACGTCCTGAACGAGCAGCTGATCTCGAAAGGTGATGAGCCGGTTGTTTTTGACCACGATTGCAGGGAAGGGATCTGCGGTGCGTGTTCTATGTTCATCAACGGTCGCCCGCACGGTCCGAAGGAAGGGATTACGACCTGCCAGTTGCACATGCGTTCGTTCAAGGATGGCGATACCATCGTTGTGGAACCATGGAGAGCAAAGGCTTTCCCGGTAATTAAAGATTTAACGGTAGATAGGACTGCCTTTGACCGTGTTATTGCGGCAGGAGGCTTTATCTCAGTAAATACAGGGAATGCTCAGGATGCCAATAGCTTGCCGATTCCAAAGGTACAGGCGGATTCTGCTTTTGAGGCAGCAGCATGTATCGGATGTGGTGCTTGTGTGGCGACCTGTAAAAATGCTTCGGCGATGCTTTTCGTATCTGCGAAAATTTCACAGTTGGCACAATTGCCTCAGGGACAGCCAGAACGTTACCGCAGGGTACAAAGTATGGTGGCGCAGATGGACGCGGAAGGTTTCGGAAACTGTACCAATACCGGGGCCTGTGAAGCGGAATGCCCTAAAGGAATTTCTTTGGAAAACATTGCAAGGATGAACAGAGACTTTTTGAGTGCAAAATTTGTATCTGAAGAAGATATTTAATAGATTTATCTAACGAGACAAGGACATTAAGCACAAAACCCCGGCTATATTTAGCAGGGGTTTTGTGTTTAGAAAGGGTATGTATTGGGTTATTTCTGACCCGCCGGTTTGGCTTTGAATTCCACTTTCTTTTTGTCGTTGTCTGATTTCGCCTCTATCTTTCCAGATGCTTTGTGCGCTTTCGTGGTGATGAGAATAACGCCATTTCTACCGTCTGCACCGTAAATAGAAGTGGCGCTTGCATCTTTCAGGACATTGATGCTTTCTATATCTGCAGGTTTTAGGGCTTCCATGTCTGCTTTTTCTGCAGTCTTTCCATCAATGACATACATTGGTTGCTGTGTGCCTGATGTTCCTGATCTGAAAGTAATGGCCGGTTGATCGGAGCTGGTAACTACGATCCCGTCCTTTTTCTCAGTCGTGTTTTTGGCCTTGGAATCATCACTTAGCGTGAAGCTTATTGGAAGATTGTACTTTACACGCACCGCTTTGCCTTCGGCCGTTCCAGGTATCCATGCTGGTGATGCTTTCATCACACGTATCGCTTCCTGATCCAGCGACGGTTCTACTCCACGCTCTACCTTTACATCCTCAATCCTGCCGTCCTTTTCAACGACGAAAGATATAAATACTTTGCCCTGGATATTTTTGTCCTGGGCGTCCTTTGGATATTTTACGTTTTTACCCAGGAAGTCGTATAAGCCGTTCATTCCACCCTTAAAACCAGGTGCGGTTTCGATTCCGGCAAAATCATAAATTTTAGTATCGCTGACGTCAACATTGGTGTTGGTCTCTATTGTGGTGACAATGGGTGGGGCAAAACCCACAATGATGACTTTATTCAGCAACGTATAACCTTCAACGTTACTAAGCTGCTCATTGGACGCTGGTTTAGCGCCGCCGCTAAGCTGATAGTTCACTTGAATAGCATAATCCCCATTTGGAAGGACTTTGTATCCATTGTATGATTTTACTGCCCTGAGCACTTCTTCATCACATCCATAACCTAGTTGATCTACAATACCTGCATCTTTTACAGTTCCGCTGTTCACTGTAAATTTCACCTGAGTGGTGCCTTGGGTATTGTTTTTTTGCGCTTCTTGTGGATACCTGAGTTCTCTTTGTAGATACTTGTAAAATGGCTTCCAATCTGACTGCCCGTTACTAAGCGGATTTTCAATTGCAGACTGTACTGAAATCATTGGATTGTCCAATGGCAGTTCCTCAGATACGGCAAGAATCGTTTTGTTGTTGTGGATGCTGGCTGCAGATAGGGTCAGCGTAATGCCAAACAGGGGTAAAAGCATGCCATATTTCAGAATGGCGGCTTTTGCAGATCTTTCTTTGTGTAACATAAATATCCTCCTTTTTAATAAAGATTTGTTAAAAAATGTGTTGGTCAGTTTGTTTGGCTCGATGCCAAAAGCATTGCTGAGCAACAGTAATGCATAGGCTTCCTTGTTGCCCTGGAATTCAGCTGCAGCTTCATCAGCAAGGTATTCATGGATGTTTTTAATGGTCTTTTTGTAGAGGTAAATGACAGGGTTGAACCAGGTCAGGATTCCCACCACTTCGAAGAACAAGACATCCAGCGTGTGAAGCTGACGGACATGAATGTCCTCGTGTCGGTCAATGATTTCGGCTTCGGGCAGCTGCTGGTCTATCCTCTTGTAGTTGAAGAAGCTGAAGGCATTACCAACAGGAACTTTCTTCAACAACAAGCGCAAGGCAAGCAGTTGGTAGAGGAACTTCAGCACGAAGAAAGCCATGCCAGAGAGGTAGGCAATGACGACCAGGTTTCCCCAGCCAAATTGTGCCTGCTCATTCTGGATGCTCACTTGTGTCATGAGATCGCTCAGTTGTCCGGCACCTGCCAGCAGCGGCTCTGCAGCATGCTGGTTGAACCATTCAAACCTTAGAAATGGAATGGCAAAAGACAGAACTCCAGCAGACAGGAGGTAAATCCTGTTGAGTGTAAAGAAGGTTTCCTTCGCTAACAGCAGCTGATAAAAGCTATAAAAGATCACCAGGTAGATGTTTACCTGCAAAATGTAATGTGCCCAATTCATCTCGGTCTGTTTTTAATTTTGTTAATCATTTTTAAGATCTCATCTACGTCGCTGAGGTCAATCTTCTCTTCTTTCACAAAGAAGGAAAACATGCTTTCCACAGAGTTCCCGAAATAGTTTCCGAGCAGTTTTTCTGTAGCATGGCGTTTGTAATCTTCTCTGCCGATCAGCGGAAAGTACTGGTGTGATTTTCCAAAAGCCTCATGAGCAATAAAACCCTTTGTCTCCAGAATCCTGATGATGGTGGATACGGTGTTGTATGCTGGTTTTGGCTCTGGCAGGAAATCCATCACATCTTTCACGAACCCTTTTTCTATTTGCCAAAGGATCTGCATGATCTGTTCTTCTGCTTTTGTTAAGTCTTTTATCTCCATTTCTTATTGTTATTGATTTTTTGGAATTCCTATGTTGTTGCGCAACGAACTCAGGTATAGTGGCCCCTATAACTAAGTTCTTAGTATAAACGTAAAACTAATATTTTAGTTTTCAAAATATATTACATTTATTTTTTACGGCAAGTGGATTTGTCTGCCTGTTTTTCAGTGGGTTATCGGGATGTAAATCGTCCTTAAGCAGTTCTTAAACGCAGAAACCCCCGGTATCCGGAGGTTTCTTAGCAGGGAAAAATAATTTTATTGGGTATTATTTTATTTTGGATCGCTGAGTGGCTTTCTTGGCAATTTGTCCTTGCGTTCGGAAGTATGGTAGACAAATGAGGCAACGATGGTTGCTGCACGCTGCAGGTCTTCCGGCACAAGGCGGTCATAAGTATCCTGATTGCTATGGTGTGTACGTGTATTGTAGTCCATAGGATCCTGTATGAACTGGAAGCCCGGGATACCAAGAGCATCAAAAGCAAGGTGATCAGTACCGCCGGTGTTATTGATGGTGACTGTTTTTGCGCCGATATCGTGGAAGGGGCTCAGCCATTCCTGAAAGATTGGTCTTACAGCGGCATTGCCCTGCAGATAGATCCCTCTGATGGCACCCGTTCCGTTATCGAGGTTGTAATAGGCACTGAGCTTTTCCTGTTCCTTAGTGAAAGACATTGTTTTTGCATCCCCGAAATGTTTGGCAACATAACCTTTGGAGCCAAAGAGACCTTGTTCTTCTGAACTCCATAGGGCAATTCTGATGGTTCTTTTTGGCTTGAAGTCGATGGCCTTGAGGATCCTCATTGCTTCCATCATGACTGCGGAGCCGGCGGCATTGTCGGTCGCACCCGTTGCGGAATGCCAGGAATCATAATGACCGCCGATCATAACTACTTCTTCTTTTAATTTTCTATCGGTTCCTGGGATCTCGGCAATGACGTTATATCCTTTTGGGTCCTGATCATAAAAGGAGGTCCGGATGTCTGCTTCTATTTCCACTTTTTTTCCTGCGCGAAGGAGCCTGAGGATGTGAAGATAATCTTCGGATGAGACCTCCAGTTCCGGATTGACAGGAGCGGCATCCAGTGCATAAGAAGCACCATTGCTGGTAAACAGGGTACCATAGCTGCCCCTGGCATAAGTGAGGATGAGGCCGGTTTGCTCTTCCTGTAGCAATCTGGCCATTGCTGCCCGCACTTCTCTCATCTTCATCATCTGTGCGGCCATGTTATTCGGGGATCCTGGTCGGCGCTGTGCACCTGTTTCTGCATTGCCCATGGCATTCAGAACCGAATCGGTATGTCTGACAGCATCCGGTTTATAGGTGTTTTCAAGAGGCTGTAAGGTCATCTGATCGAACATGACGATCTTCCCTGCCAGTTTCCCTTTATATTTATCGAGGTCGGTTACGGTATCTGCCTTGATGAGGATGACTTCTGATTTTATAGGCCCTTTTGTTCCGGGCGTCCATGCTTTGGGTGAAGCAATGATGGGATGGTAATAGGGAAGTGTGGTGGCTGCATAGTATTTAGCGACCTGCCATCCTTTGCCGAAATCTCCCCAGGCTTCAAGATGTACATTTTTTAATCCCCATTTGGTGAATTGCGATACTGCCCAGTCCTGCGCACGTTTAAGTCCGGGGGAGTTGGAGAGCCTTGGCCCTGCCACATCGGTGATTTCAAAGGCGATGTCCATAACTTTTGAATTTTCAAGCCCCTCTTTACGGATCTTCTGCACTGCAGATGCATCTATTTTCTCCTGTGCAGATACGGTGAGGCATAGACTCAGGGCCAGTGTGGTGATGGTGAGTTTCTTCATGATCTAAAACGATTTGCTATCGAGGGATTAAAGTAACCATAATCTTTAAAAAATGGAACTGTTTGTTGCTTTGTAGTTGCAATAGGTGGTGCTCGCGCGTATTGTTTCGAGAAATTTGAGCGACAGTTGTTCAGCGTGATAAATAAATATAAATTTGGATACTGTATTTTATCGACAGGACTAAATTAGATGTCTCAAATAAAAGGTCATATGAAACGCTACTTTTGTTTATTGTTGTCATTGCTATTGTTGTCTGGATGCGAGCGTGAGGTTACAATAGATGATCATTTTTTTCTATCAACTTTTGATACCAATGATTTATCATTGATGTATTTGAATGAGAAAAACCAAATGTTTTTCGTCATTAGAGCGGATATCGTCGCTTATCTGAAATGCGGAAATCATATCTACATAGTACAGCACCCATTAGATGGTAATGGAAAACCTGATGACCACTCGCCCGAATATTTTATTCTTGATGCTAACATAGACTACTCGAATGACAAACTTAAACCATATTCGATAAGTGAAAGCCGATTTAAAGAAACGCTTGAAAAGGAATGTAATGGAGAATCCTTAAAGGGCCTTTAGAATGATCTATATATAGTAAAGACAATTAAATAATTGATCGGCAAAATATGGGAGTAATACTTGAGTTTTTTGCAGTTGTACTCGGCCAGTATTTGTTGGACGGGATAGGTGGTTTTGTAAGAAGATTGTTTCGCCTTGGAAAACCGCGTAAATCACGAAGGAGGGATGTTGATTTAATAGATATTGAAGCAGTCTATAACAGACTAGTAGGTATTCTTGTAATTTTTATAGCCATCTTATTGGCTGCATTGCTTTTTTCGATCTTTAAAGCCTGATAGCTATGAGGCTGGAAGTGTCGCAAAATACTGTTTATATTTAGTAATCCATGCCCGGCTACACATCACGTAACACTGTTGACATGGAACAGTGTTTTTTATTTAAAGAATATTGAGGTGATTTTTGCAATACCTGTAGTCTTTGTATTCCCTTTTAAGGCAACTTCATCACTTGGTGTATTTACAGTGCTTGCTGCAAGGCTAAGCATCATCATGACGAAAACCGGAACCAGGAGCAGTAGAAATGGCGATACGTTTGATAACTTTTTCATAATTGTTTTGTTTTGATGAAACAAATAGAATCATAAAAAAAACGCTGCTAAAATCTTTTAGACCAAGCTTCCAATATCATAGATAAACGCCACTTTCGAATGGCTTTGTAATTGATTGGTATTTTTGACCAGTTCGTAGAAAAAAAATGCCCGTTCGTCGAAAGGATATAGCCTCAGCAGCCTGAAAACCCTATTTTAGACGTATTGAATTAGGCGCATAAATGCATGAAGAGTAAAGGACCTTTTATAGTACACGTGGTATTCTGGTTTATCATCGCACTGATTGTCGTAATGGCGGTATTGTACACAGAAAACAAGCTCCCAATACGTGCACTGGGAATTACTTATGGAGTCGCGGGGGTCATCAACATCTCCATCTTCTATATCAACTACACTTTGCTGATCCCAATGCTGGTAAAGGAGCAGAAGCGATATGGGTTATATATCGCCTCCATCGTTCTGCTGATCATGGCTATGGCAACGTTGAAGACCGTTGTTGCTACCCTAAGCCCAGATACCATCCTGAAATATATTGATGAGCAGGGCAGGATCAATTACCAACCGATTACACATTATGCACTTGCTTCCATATTTACCTCTGGGTTTTTCGTTGTAGTCAGCTCCCTGCTGAAGTTTGCGATCGACTGGTTTGGAAATGAACGGGTACAGCGCAATCTGGAAACTGAAAAACGGGAGATGGAGTTGCAGTTCCTGAAGTCTCAGCTCAACCCACATTTTCTATTTAATTCACTCAACAATATTTACTCTCTTGCTTATCAGAAATCCGATAAAACTGCAGATGCAGTATTGAAACTTTCGGAGATCATGCGTTATATGATTTATGAGAGCAATGACAGTTGGGTGGCACTCAGCAAAGAAGTAGAATATGTACAGAGTTTCATCGAGCTGCAGAAGCTCCGCTTTAAGGATGGCGCAGCGGTGGAGTTCACCATGAACGGCGAGATTGATGGTCAGCATATTGTACCGCTGATCCTAATTTCATTTGTGGAGAATGCTTTTAAACATGGTGTTGCGAATGATCCTGAGAATCCGATCAAGATCAATATCATTGCCAACCAGAAAATTCTGCACTTCAGTGTTACGAATAAAAAGAATAATTTTAATAAGGATGAAATGGGAGGTGTGGGCCTGCATAACGTTGAGCGACGTCTTCAGCTGTTATATCCTGATAGATATAAATTAAATATCGTAAATTCGGCTACCCATTACACCAGTGAATTAATGCTAGATATATGACAAAGTTAAAATGTATTGCGGTTGATGATGAGCCTTTAGCGCTGGATATTATAGAGGATTATGTCTCCAAAGTGCCTTTTCTCGAATTGGTGAAACGAACGGAGAATGCCATTGAAGCATTGCAGATGGTGCAGGCCGGAGGGATTGACCTGGTATTTCTGGACATTCAGATGCCGGAACTTACAGGTATCCAGTTTTTGAAGATCGCCAACAACAAAGCGAGTTATATCCTGACTACTGCCTACTCACAGTATGCGCTGGAAAGCTACGATCTTAATGTTTCTGATTACCTATTGAAACCTATTGCCTTCGACCGCTTCTATAAAGCAGTAGAGAAGGTACATAATCAGCAGCAAAAGACCGCCGAACCAGTGGCCGTTGCAACGCAAGTTCCTGCGACACCGGTAGCACAATCTGCTGCACCTGCAAATACAATACAAGACTTCATCTTTGTGAAGACAGAGCATAAGATTCAGAAAATCCAGCTGGATGACATCCTATACATTGAAGGATTAAAGGATTATATTTCTATCTATACAAAAACAGAGCGTGTGATTACGCTTCAGAATATGAAAAAGATGGATGAGACACTGCCCGATGGTCAGTTCATCAGGGTGCATAAGTCTTATATCATTGCTTTAGATAAGATCGAAAGCATCGAACGCAGCAGGATCAGCATCTGCGGTAAGGTCATCCCAATCGGAGATACTTACAGGGATGAATTCTTCAAGCATATTGACAATAAAAATATCTAATAAGCCATTGGCCTAGAGATAATAATAGCCCGGATAAGCCGGGCTATTATTGTTTTACTCAATTTCTTTCTTGCTGACCGGTGCAAGCATGCTTCCAAACATTAACAATACCTGGTTGACGCTAGACAGGTTCAGATTCTCCTTACCCTGTTCGATTTTACGGATTACCGTAAGGGCAACGCCAACTTTATCTGAAAACTCTTGCTGAGTTAATCCAGTAAGTTTTCTTCTCTCTTTTACGAATGAAGCTAATCCTTTCATAGTATATGCATTTACATCTAATATGGGAATATATCGACATATTATATGCAAATAGATATATTTTAAATTCAAATACCATCACATCATTAAACCACATCAGTAATCAGGACGATCTGAAGGAATCGTTGACAAATATCATCCTAAGAAATAACCACTATAAGTACCTATATAGATACATTCGTAGTATGAGTCAAACGAACGCAGTTATTATACCTGACGAAGTAGTCATGAGTAAGATTTATATGATCCGGAACCATAAGGTGATGCTGGACAGGGATTTGGCTGAATTGTATGGTGTGGAGACGAAGGTATTAAAACAGGCAGTACGACGTAACATAACCCGTTTTCCGGAGGACTTTATGTTTGAAATGACTAAAGATGAACTGGAGAATTGGAGGTCACAGTTTGTGACCTCCAAAGAAGACCGCCAAGGATTACGCTATATGCCTTTTTGTTTCACAGAACAGGGAGTGACGATGTTATCTTGTGTATTGAGTAGTGAACGTGCTATTCATGTCAATATTCAAATCATTCGTATCTATACCCGCATCCGTGAACTCGTACTGCTGCATAAAGACGTATTATTGCTGGTGGAGCAGGTAGAAAAAAAGCTCCTCAAGCAGGATCAGAAAATAGAGATATTGTTCACTTATCTGAGTAAATTCATTGAAAAAGAAGAACAGCCAAGAGCAGAAATCGGGTTTAAGCGAAAAGGGAAATAGTTAATGATTTCGTGGGAAATTTATCATGCAGCTAACTGAGAAGGAAGTAGAAGACATGGTATCGCAAAATGCAATACCATCAAAACAGGCACTTGGAGGAGCTTTACTATGTATTAATTAAAGAAGAAGGAAGAAAAGGATGTGGTTACTGTCCTATTGCTTTTTTAATCACATTTTCAAGTTCAAGGGTAATCTCTTCTGGCTTTTTGTCTGTGATGTCCAGTGGAGGGAGCACAGTCCATTTCAGTTTCTCGGCTGCACTTAACGGGTAGGAACCATAACGGACAATCTTCCAGGAGTTCTCAATGGCCACCGGCACTACCAATGCGTTGGGAACGACTTTCAGTAATGTTGCAATGCCACCCACCTGGAAAGGTTTCAGTTGTCCGTCTTTTGAGCGGGTACCTTCAGCGAAGATCAATGTCGACCAGTTTTTCTCTTTCATTCTGCGTCCCAGCTTGATAATTTCACCTACCGCCTGTTTGCTGTCCTTGCGGTTGATGTTGGCACCGCCACCATACTTCAGGTTAAAGGAGATCGAGGGAATACCTTTCGTAAGCTCAATTTTGGAAATGAACTTGACATGGTGTTTTCTGAGGAACCAGATCAGTGCAGGAATGTCATACATGCTCTGGTGGTTGGCTACAAAGATCTTTGGCTGGTCCACTGGAATGTCCTGCTCGTTCCGGAAGGTGGTACTGGATCCCAGGAATACCTGGCAGTAGGTCAGGAAAAAGTTGAGGATGTCCACAGACACTTTATGTGCCTGATATCCGAAAAAGCGGTAGCAGACCCATTGTATCGGCTGGAAGATGATGAGGGTCAGGAAAAAGAAAAAATAGAATACGGGCGTTAACAGATACCCTAGAAACTTATTCATTGTGATGTGGAGATTAAAAATGACCTTCTTTTAAAAGGATGTGCGTTTTGAGGATTGCCGCTACGCTCATGCTGTCGGTGATCTCACCGCTGAGAACCATTTCATAAGCCTCCTGAAAAGGCAGCTTCTTGATTTGCAGATCTTCCGTTTCCTCGGGGCTGGATTCTCCCTGGGTTAGATTTCTGGCGATGTAGAGGATGGCCAGCTCATTGCTGACAGAGTTGGAGAGGTGGATGCGCTGGATTTCCATCCATTCCGTAGCGATGAGCCCTGTTTCTTCCTTTAACTCGCGCATCGCGCTGTCAAGGGGCTCTTCATCAAGCGGGCCTCCGCCTTCAGGAATTTCCCAGCTGTATGCTTTGAGAGGAAAGCGGTACTGACCGACAAGCCATGTGTTCAGGTCTTTATCCAGAGGCAACACACCGATCGCATAGTTCTTAAAATGAACTTCACCATAGATGCCTTTGCCTCCGGAGGGATTAATGACCTGATGTTCTGTGAGCCCAATCCAATTGTTCTCATATACTTTATGACTTTCTATTGTGATCCAGGGGTTCCTATCTTCCATGGTCGCAATATACTAATTTCTCATTTCAGCATTAAAAAGATTCTTCATTGCTGCGCATCTCCTGCTGCTCAGGTTTTTTTGCTTTTTTGGCATTGAAGGTTGTCTTTCCGAAGCGGTAAGAGTAGGTCAGGCTGCCCATTGTACCTTGCATGTAACGTTTGAAATCTACGATTGAGCTTTCTGTCTCTGTGGTCATGCTCCAGCGTTTGGTGTTGAAGATGTCCCTGATGTTGAAACTCAATGAAGATTTTTTGTCCTTGAAGTCGTATTTGGCACCTGCATCAATGCCATACATCGCATTTCTTGTTCCCTGGGCCATCACCTGTTTTGCACGGTAATCGCCTTTGATCTGCAGGGTAATGTTGTAAGGAAGAACAAAATTATTGGTCAGGTTGGCATTCCAGGTGAAACCAGAGTTGTCGACGATACCAAATTCAGGAACACCGTTGATGTCTGTCTGGTACAAGTTGGCATTTGCTGTAAAGTTCCATGCTTTGGAAACATCTACGCGACCGATGAGCTCCAGACCGCTGGACAGTTCCTTGGTTAGATTTCGAGGTGTGCTGGTGGTGATCCCGTTCTCATCAGGCTCCGTCCTTACCCTTTGGATGACGTCGTTTGTCTGACGAACATAGGCAGTCGAAATGAAGGTGATCTTTTTCCAGAATTTACTGTAGCTCAACTCGAACGCGTGCACATCCTCAGGTCTCAGATTCGGGTTACCCTGACGGTAGTTGAGTGGATCGGAAACATCCAGAAAGGGATTGGTGTCCCATGGACGTGGGCGGTTTACCCTTCTGCTGTAGCTCAGCTGCACCTGCTGTTCTGATTTCAGCTTTTGCGTCAGATAGATACTTGGGTATAAACGTGTGTAGTCTACTTTTCCAGGCGTATAGCTCAGGCTGCTGGAGTTTTGGTACATACCGAGACGCGTATCGAGGGTAGCATCTTCAGCCCTTAACCCTACCTGATAACCGAAGTTTTTAATCTGGTTCTGGTAGTTGGCATATAGAGCATGCACCTGGTCCTTGCTGTCGAAGTTATTGGTGAGTGAGAAATCTACTTCGTAGTCGCCCGTCAGGTGATTGAAATTGTCGGCAAAAATATTGTTGTCTGCGTACCTGATCTGGCTCCGGTATCCGGCTTCAAACTTTCCGGCATCACCGATCGGCATGGTATAGTCTGCCTGGATGTTATAGTTCCTGTTGGTACCCTTTCCATCGTTCCTGCTCAGCGTAGGCAGCAGGGTAACATCCATACCATTCTGGTTAAAAATATCTGTATTGTAGGTTTGATAATTGTCATTCGTTCCATCAGAAAAACTTCCGTTGAAGGTGATTTCCTGTTTTGGGTTGGCAAATTTATGGCTGTAGTCCAGGTTGAGGTCGTAACTGCCACCGGAACCCAGGTTGGTGTTGGTTCTTCTGCTGAGCTCTAACGGGTTATAGCCGGCCCCCAACTGATTGATATTGATAAAATCCGTTTTGTCGTTGTCGCGGATGTTGAACCCACCGGAAAAACTGATGACATCCTTGTCCGTTAAGGTATAATCAATACCCGCTTTTACATTGTGGCCCTTGTCGTTGGACCTGGAATCTGTATTCTGATCGGCGAAGGCTGTTGCGAAACTGGGATTCAGATAGGTGATGTTGTTGTAACCGCCACCGATGCGGTTTCCATAACGGTAGCTGTAATTTCCGTAAAGGTTTACCTTGCTGTTCTGAAAGCTGAGGCTGGTATTGGCGTTGTAGTTATCACGGTTACCTGCTGTAAGTGCCACGTTTCCGTTCAGGCCTAGTTTTTTATTCTTTTTCAGGACGATATTGATGATCCCCGATTGGCCTTCGGCATCATATTTTGCAGAAGGATTGGTGATGAGCTCGACACTTTCGATGCTGCTGGCGGGGATAGATTGAAGGATTTGGGCTACGTTACCTCCGGCGATCAGCGAAGGCTTACCGTCGATGAGCACCCTAACGCCGCTGGAGCCACGAAGGCTCACATTTCCGTCAATGTCGGCCTGTACTGAAGGAACATTCTGGAGCAGGTCGGATGCGGAACCTCCTTCGCTGACCAGACTTTGGTCTACGGAGAATACTTTTTTATCGACACCCATCGTCATGGTACTTTTCTGGGCGGTGATGGCCACCTCATTCAGGACGGTACCTTTGGCAGTTTTCATTTTGATGGTGCCCAGGTTGATCTCCCTGATGATGTCGGAAAGCGACACCGAATCCCTCACCATGGTCTGGTAGCCTACATAGCTGATTTTGAAGGTAAATGCTCCGTTGGGAAGGCCTGTCATCAGCAAATTTCCGTTGATATCTGTTTGTGCGCCTTTGACGACGGCTTTGGTTTTTCTATTGAGGATTACCGCGGTAGCAAAGGGAACAGTCTCATTCGTCTGCGCATCAATTACTTTGGCGACGATTTTCCCATGTCCGGTAGCTTCCTGGGCATTAAGTTTTACAGTTGTAGTACAAATGGCAAGCGCTAAAAATAGAACTTTGTATTGCATATTCTTCATCAATGATTTCTGGCTTTGTGTGTGTTTTATTATAAGAGGGACAAAGAAACGGCGGTGAAGTTTAAAATAAGAGGAGTAACTATTTTATTACAGCTTATAAACCATGGAATACAGTAAAATTTTTGTTAGCGAAGGTATGACTTACACGTCTTACCGTAATCTCATCAGCCAATTCTTGTCGGAAGGAAAAACCACCGGACCTGACCATAGTGAGTTCATGCTTCATTACTCGAAGATGAATGTGCAAAGGATGAACAGGGTGGATAAAACTGTGCAACTGCAGCCCTCGCTGCTGGATGCGTTGAAAGCCCTGAAGGGTAAGTACAGTATGTTGGTCATTTCTGAAGGCTGGTGTGGTGATGCGGCACAGATTGTACCCTTGTTTGATAAGATGGCGAATGCTGCCCCGGATCACCTGTCGCTCAGGTTTGTGCTGCGGGATCAGCAGCTACCATTGATCGATGCGCACCTGACCAATGGCGGTCGTGCGATTCCGGTACTTCTGATCCTGGATGAAGAAGGACAGTTGTTATTGAAATGGGGGCCACGTCCTCAGGTGCTGCAAACACTATTGGTAGAATGGAAAAAAGAAAATGCGGAGATGACTGTAGTTTCTGAAAAACTCCACAGCTGGTATGCAAAAGATAAGTCCGTGTCTACGCAGGAGGAACTTGCGGCGGTCATCAACCAGCTAAAATAATGCAGCGGTATCGATGTGATTGCGACATCAATAGGATAAGTAAGGATCAGTGTTAATTCCTGATCAATGCCATTAAATATTAAAGGGGAGGGTTAATCGACAGAAACGGTTAGCCCTTCTTGTTGTAAGATCTTACGGTAGACTTCCATCTCCGTGAATGAACCTTCCAGCACGGCACATTTACCCTTGTTGTGCACCTCCCAGGCAATTTTTTCTGCCTGACTCTCGGAGTAATCCAGGTATTTCATCATGCAGTGAATGACATGGTCAAAAGTATTTACATCATCGTTCCAAAGGATCAAACGGTGAATCGTCTTTAACGAGGTCAGGATTTCTTCTAATGTAAATGTTTCTTCTTTTGTTTCTGTGGACATTTTACAAAAATAAGCTAATTTCAAAATAATGTTGTAGTTAAAGTTATTTTTGCATAAATTATTCATAAACCCAGATATAATGTATCGTTCGAAAATAGCAGGAGTTGGGCACTACGTTCCTAAAAATGTGTATACAAATGATGATTTGTCCCGTTTTATGGAGACCAGTGATGCCTGGATCCAGGAGCGTACCGGCATCAGGGAGCGGCGTTTTGCTGACCGCCTGGAAGAGACTACGACGACCATGGGCGTGGAAGCTGCAAAGGTTGCTATGGAGCGTGCCGGCATCACCGCACAGGAGGTGGATTTCATCATTTTTGCGACGCTGAGCCCTGACTATTACTTTCCTGGCTGCGGTGTCTTGCTGCAGCGCGAGATGCAAATGAGAGAAATCGGTGCCCTGGATATCCGCAATCAATGTTCAGGTTTTGTGTACGCCCTTTCTATTGCCGACCAGTTTGTCAAAACGGGAATGTACAAGAATATCCTTGTAGTGGGCAGCGAGAAACATTCTTTTGCCATGGACTTCGAAACCCGGAGCCGCAATGTGTCTGTCATCTTTGGCGATGGTGCCGGGGCGGTGGTGCTGCAGCGCACGGACAAAGAAGGACAGGGAATACTGAGTACGCACCTGCACAGTGATGGTGCGGATGCAGAAGAGTTGGCGATGTATTATCCTGGTGCTCATGCGAACAAATGGCTGAAGGATAAACCCGGTTATCCTGATCAGGAGCTTGGTGGCCTGTTCATCACCAAGGAACAGATAGAACAAGGGGCAACATTGCCCTACATGGATGGCCCAGCTGTATTCAAAAAGGCCGTGGTCAAGTTTCCTGAAGTGATCCGCGAGGCTTTGGAAGCCAATGGCATGACTGCAGAAGACATCGACCTGCTGGTGCCGCACCAGGCGAACCTCCGCATTAGTCAGTATGTACAGCAACTGCTGTCGCTGCCCGATGAAAAGGTATTCAACAACATTCAGAAATATGGAAATACGACGGCTGCCTCAGTGCCCATTGCACTTAGTGAGGCCTGGGAATCAGGCAGGGTCAAAGAGGGCGATCTGATCTGCCTGGCTGCATTCGGTTCCGGCTTTGCCTGGGGCAGTGCACTGATCCGCTGGTAACAGCGGATATTAACTCCCTTTCGCTGATCTGGTCATCTGCTCAAAGCTGTCCCACAATTCATCAGGGATGGCTTCAAGTCCATTAAACTGACCTGCACCCTGTAGCCATTCCCCTCCGTCAATGCTGATGACTTCACCATTGATGTACCCTGCGAAGTCGCTGATCAGGAAAGCGGCAAGGTTGGCCAGCTCCTGATGTTCACCTACACGCTTTAGCGGCACCCTGTTTTTAAAATCAAACTTTTCAGCAAGCTCGCCCGGTAGCAGCCGTTCCCATGCCCCTTTCGTAGGAAAAGGACCCGGTGCGATCGCATTGGTACGGATGCCATATTTACCCCATTCTACAGCCAGCGAGCGTGTCATGGCTAGAACGCCTCCCTTGGCACAAGCCGAAGGAACGACATAAGCCGATCCGGTAAAGGCATAAGTGGTGACAATATTGAGCACGCTTGCCGGCTGTTTCTCACTGATCCAGTGTTTGCCAAAAGCCAGCGTACAGTTCACAGAGCCCTTCAGCACGATATCGATGATGGTAGAAAATGCATTTGCAGAAAGACGTTCTGTAGGGGAGATGAAATTGCCCGCAGCATTGTTAAGCAGGCTGTCTACCTTTCCGAAGGCCTTCAATGTTTCTGCGAGCACTTGTTCCACCTGCTGGTAGTCGCGCACATCACAAGCAAGGGCAAGCACTTTTCCTCCTGTTTCCTGCTCCATCTCTGCTGCCGTTTTTTGAAGGACGTCGAGCTTGCGACTGGTGATGACAAGGTTCGCGCCCAGTTTAAGGAAATATAGGCCCATCGCTTTGCCAAGTCCTGTACCTCCGCCAGTAATGACAATGGTTTTGCCCTGTAAGGCATCGTCTCGTAACATGGGTTGATTGTACATGATTATTTCTTTTGAAGGTTATCAATGATCGTTTTGAGGATGCTCCTGGTGGTGGGCGACCACCATTGCTGGAGCATCAGTTCCAGTTCTGCGGAATGATCGGCGTTGGCAGCTGCAATCAGCTCCCTGCGGATGTTGAGCTTACTCTGCTCCCAGGTGTTGCGCTCCATAGCCATGTATTTGCGGATCCGGCGCTCGGCAGCGGTAAGGATCCCTGCAGGGTTCACCACCTCATCGACCAGCCCATCGGCGAGAGCTTCTTCCGGACTGTATAAACGACCTTCCAGCAAACTCCTGCTCGCCTTTGCCTGGCCCAGCCAAAACGCGTAAAGTTGAAAGATGCTGTTGGGAACGATGATGCCTACGGGTACCTCATTCAGCCCGATGATGGACTTCCCTTCCGCCATAATGCGGTAGTCGGCCGCAAGGGCAATCACGCATCCTCCAGCCGGACTATGGCCGTTGATGGCCGCGACGAAAGGTTTTTTAAAAGCAGTGATGGTGGCGACAAATTCGAGAAAAAGGTGCCAGAAGCTGGCAGCTTCCTCTTCGGTATAGTTGTATAATTCGATGAGGTCAAGTCCGGCGGAGAAAAACTGCTCCTGTCCGGTCACGATCACGCCAGAGATGTTGTTGTCGGACGCGATGTTGCGGAACATGTCGTTGAGCTCGGTAATCATCTCTCTGTTCAATGCATTCGAGCGCCCCCGGTTGAGGGTGATCAGGGCAACACGGTCCTTTATGGTGACTTTAATGGTATTCATAGGGGTGGTTATGTTTATTATTTTACTTCGTAATTATAAGTGGTCCGTGCCAGGTGCCCCTGCATGTCTATCCCTTCCACAACAACGCGGTAGCTGCCCGCTTCATCGGTATTGAAGAAGCTGAAAGGGATTTTTCCATCCGTGCTCGTTACCAGGTTTGGGTTCCAGTATACGGTGCTGCGGAGGTCAGCTGCGGCATTTGGGTTTTCATCATAAGCAGGTGAATAAAACTCCCTTGCGAGGTAGTAACCCTGAGGGTTGTGGGTGATGATGCCGGGAACAAAGCGGTCCATGTTGGCATATCCGCCACCGCGTTTGGTGGTGATGACAAGGACGCCCCCGGCGCCATTGGAGCCATAGATGGTGGTGTAGCTGATGGACTTGAGCACCTCGATGGTCTCTACGTCATTGGGAACGATGTTGTCCAGTCCCTCAGAGCCGATGTTCATGCCGTCGAGAAAGATCTGCATCGGGATGCGACCACCATTTCTGGTCAGGAAGGCCTGGCCATTGGTGATGATGAGGCCGGCGACACGTCCCTGCAGACATTGTGAAAGGTTGATGCAGGTGTTGAGCTGGTCGGCAGTAATCACCGCATCTGCATTACCCGGGCCATTCATATTGCTGGAGTTCTTAGCAGGGTTCTTTTTCTCGACAATCTTGACCTCGTCGAGCATGAGGCTACGTTCCAGGAGCCCTCTTTTTGCCATCTCGTCGAAGAAGTTTGCACTTTTGGTCAGGTAGGCAGACAGGGCTTCATTCACATTGATCTCTATATCTCCGGTGTTTTTATTGGTCGTCACAATTTGTCCTGGGACTTGGTCCAGCTTAATATCAACGCTTTTCTTTCCTTTCTCATTGCGTGCCTGAACAATAAATTTGGTGTCTTCGCCAAAGATGAGCTGGTCGAAGTTAAACCGGCCTTCTGCATTGGTGAGTGTATCTATCGCAAATAAACCTCCTGAAGAGGAAAAGAGGGATACCTTGCCATTAGGAACGGGTTTTCCACCATAGGTGGTAATGGTGCCGCTGATGGCGATGGATTTTTCCGGCTGGAAGCGGATGATGGGAGCGGCGTTGCTGATGATGTTTTTCCAGATGAAACGGCGCCATCCCTGTGTGAGGAGGAGGTTGTCTAAATCTTCAAGGGTCTTAGGGGTGTTGTCGAGAAAGTAATGATTGGGTTTTTCGATGTAGCCGACCAGGTCGCTGCTGAGCAACATGGAGGTCATGATGTTGCTCTCATTTTCCAGGTCGGGTTTTACGGCCGCAGTATTGGTGACAGCGACGGAGAAGGTGCCTTGTACGGGTTTGCCTGCAATAGCGGCCGACAAGTTGAGGGTTACCTTTTCTCTTTTTCCGTAGCTGCTTTTGGCACTTTCAATTTTAGCATCAATCTTATCATTTACATGGTTGACAAAGACCAGTCGCTCTGCGATGGGCTGATTGTCGGAAGAGAAAAGAGTGAGCTGTATGATGCCCGAGGGCAGCTCACTCTTTAATAAAGGGATCACGATGACTTGTTTGTCGGAGGTCGCATTGGAGGCAAGGTATACCGTTCCTCCATGCTGTGCAACGAGTTTCAGGTTTTTGGGGCCTACCAGGTCCTCGCTCATCATCACTTTAACATAGATCTTGGCTGTATCAATGTTGTTGACATTCATGATGTAACCGCTGTTTTCTATTTTTGGAAGGGCAACCTTTTTGGATGATCCGTCGGGGAATTTCACCGTCGCAGTGTATGCATTGCCCGGTTGAGGGTTGAGGACGAAGTTATCCATCCCAAGCGGGCCTGCGGTAAAGGTATTGATTTCTGTACCCTGCTGATCATGGATCGTGCCTGTAACTGCAACCCCAAGTCCGGAGGGACTGACTGCTTTGAATCCGACACGATTTGGCAGTCCCATCACGAGGTGTCCGCTTTCCGGAAAAAACTGGACATCAACATCGTTGGACGTCGCCTTGATTGGGATCTCCTTGATCACTTTTTCTTTATCAGGCATCTGGATGACGGCCACGATTTTGCCCGACTTGCTGGTTGCGGGTATATTGTTGACAAAGTCGAGGCTGACCTCTCCCTGTGCATTGGTGGTTGCTTTCCCTTTGGCAACGGGTTTAAAGCCGAGCTGCACTTCATAGCTGACTTCTCTGTTGGCAAGGGCATCCCCTTTATCATCCATGAAAGCAACCTTGGCGGACACTTTATCTTTGGCGCCGTCTTTACTATAGGTATATTCTGCGTTGGTAAATACCTTGTTTGACCAGGAGTTGCCCACCTTAATGGTCTTGTCGTAGAAAAACTCAGGGCCTGCATTTCTCATCCATTGGGTGTAGGCGCGGATCCTGTAGTTGCCCTCACGCAGGGTATCCGGTAATTTGAAGTCGCCCCATCCGAAGCCTCCGTTGAAGGCCAGCCGTAACCGTTTTTTTACAGAATCTTTTTCATTGATGAGCTCCACGTACAGGATTTTGCTGATATCCGAAGGTGTCATGGTGGCTGCATTCATGATGTAAGCCTTAAACCAGATGTTATCCCCAACGGCATAGTAAGGTTTATCCAGGTGCAGGTGCACTTTTTCCTGTGCATATTTCTGGTTGTAACCCTGCATTTTCTTCAGCAGATCGTCGAAAGGGTCATCGTAAGCAATGGAGACAAAAGCCATACTTATAATAGACACCAGGAGCAAAGGCAGAAATAGTTTACGGTTCATGGAGATGGGCATTAATGTATAAAGCCTCAATATACGAAATATTGAGGCTTTATATAATTTAAGGTTCCCGGCGGGGTAGGGTCAGAACTTATTCTTCCACATCATGCTTTCGACAGGTTTGGTAGTTTTGTTGTTGTATTTGGCGTTGTTCTTACTGTTATACATGGTCTCAATGTCACCTTCTACAACGAAATAGATCAACTGTCCTATCGGCATCCCGGCGTAGATGCGTACCGGCTGTGCGCAGGAAATTTCCAGTGTCCAGGTGTTGCAGAACCCGACATCACCCTTGCCAGCGGTGGCATGGATGTCTATGCCGAGGCGGCCGGTGCTGGATTTGCCTTCGAGGAAGGGTACATGTGCGTGTGTTTCGGTGTATTCGAGGGTTACGCCAAGGTAGAGTGTTCCGGGCTGAAGGACATATCCTTCTTTGGGGATCTCGAAGTGCTCGATTTTATTGTGTGCTTTGGCGTCCAGAATACGGTCTTTATAAGTGGCAAGGTATTTTCCTAAATGAACATCGTAAGAGTTTGTGCCCAGGCATTCTGCTTTAAAAGGCTCGATGATGATGGTTCCCTTGTCAATTTCTTCAAGGATTCTTTTGTCAGACAGTATCATTTTATCAAGTATTGGGCTAAATTATGATTAATTTAAGATACTTTTGCACAGTATTCCAAAATAGAGATGCCCGTAGTTTTTAATATCAACATTGACGATGATACCACACTTTCGGTGTGGAAAATCGAAGAGACCGAAGCGCAGCTGATGGCCGGTCTGCAGCTCAAGCAGCATGAACTGGATTTCATCTCCTCCTTGAACAATGGCAAACGTCTGCTGCACTGGCTGAGCACTCGTGTGCTGCTGAGGACCATGTTAAATACTTCTGAATATATCGACTGTCAGATGGATGAGCATGGCAAACCGTATCTTCCAAACTCTGATTACCACATTTCCTTCAGTCATTCTTACGATTATGCTGCCGTGATGATTGGTAAGGCGAAGAAGGTTGGGGTAGACATTGAGCTGATCAAACACAAGATCAAGAGCATCAAACATAAGTTTCTTTCTGATGCGGAGCTGGCGCAAAAGCAGATTGGCGACAACATCAACGGCCTGTATGTCTGCTGGTGCGCTAAAGAAGCCATTTATAAGTGGAATGGAAGGAAAGGACTGGAGTTTAAGCAGGACATTCATATCAAACCTTTTAAGCTGAAGGATGATGGCATCCTGACGGCGGTTGTTGACCTTCCGGAGGGGCCTCGCGAACTGGATGTGCGCTATTTTAAAACGGATGATGGTTACATGCTCGGCTATGTAGTCGCCTAATTTTCATACCATGAATAAGAATGTTCAATTCATAGACTGGGGACTTACCGATTATCAGGAGGCCTGGGACAAGCAAGAGGGGCTGTTCAATACTACAGTGGCCATAAAAACCGCTAACAGAACCAACCATACTACATTGGAAACCCCCAATTACCTGGTTTTTTGCGAGCATCCACATGTGTATACGCTCGGCAAGAGCGGACATCCCGAAAATCTGTTGCTGGATGAGCAGGGCTTGGCCGACAAGGGGGCTACCTATTATAAAATCAACCGTGGGGGCGACATCACCTATCATGGTCCTGGCCAGATTGTCGGTTATCCCATCCTTGACCTGGACAATTTTTTTACTGACATCCACCTTTACCTGCGTACGCTGGAAGAAGCCGTAATCCTGACGCTTGCGGATTATGGGATCGCCGCAGGACGGTATCCCGGCTTTACTGGGGTCTGGATTGATGCGGATAATGAAAAAGCACGGAAGATCTGTGCGATGGGCGTGCGCTGTAGCAGATGGGTAACCATGCATGGTTTCGCTTTCAATGTCAATGCAAGTCTCGATTACTTCAATAATATTGTTCCTTGTGGGATAGATGATAAAGACGTGACTTCGATGCAGCGTGAGCTGGGATATGCGCTAGATATGGCAGAGGTGAAAAGTCGTCTGAAAGGTCATATTGCTGATCTTTTTCACATGACGCTTCATTAGAATTGCGATTAATTCAACTGAACTGAACACCGCCTTTTTAGTAGAATCTTTGTTGATTGGATGAAATCGGGTTTCTGTTATCCCAACTTTTAGATGTTTTTCTGTTCGTTTGCTTCAGTAATGGTGTTTGTTATCAGAGTTTTATAAAAATGCAATGAAAGCTTTGAATTTTTATAACTAATATTATCTTTACGGGAAACTAAAAAAACAAACATCTATGGACTACACATCAGAATCAGCAGCGGCGGGCGCTGCTGCAGGAATTGGCTTGGGAGCAGTATTCTTCTCTCTTCTCTTAGTCGTCGTAATTTACGCTGGCTTATGGAAAATTTTTGAAAAAGCAGGAAAACCCGGTTGGGCTGCCATCATTCCAATTTACAATTTAATCGTGCTTCTTGAGATTGTTGGGAAACCAATGATCTGGATTTTATTCTTACTTATTCCGTGTGTGAACATTGTGTTCGCCATCTGGCTTTACAATCTGCTGAGCAAAAGCTTTGGTAAAACAGAAGGGTACACTGTGGGTATGATTCTTTTGCCTATCGTTTTTGTCCCGATGCTGGGATTCGGTGATGCGCGTTACCTCGGCCCATCTGCTTCGGAAGCTCAAAATGGTGGTCCCTTCGGTTTGAACAACAATCCGTTTGGCGCAAACGATCCTTTCAACAAACCTCCGACCACACCAAACGTATAAGTTAACGTGTTGATGTCATACTTTTTATCCGCCTGGTCTTCTTTATTAGAACAGGCGGATAATTTTTTTCTTACCTGCCCCTTTAAGTACCTTACGGGCTATGATTGTCCGGGTTGTGGCTTTCAGCGCTCCCTGCTGGCGCTGCTGAAAGGCGATCTGCAGCAAAGCCTGCATTTATATCCTCCTACCATTCCTTTGCTGCTTACCTTCATCATCTGCCTGCCGGCAAGATATTTTACCTCCTGGAGGACTGACCGGTTAGTTAAGGTAATGTTTCTTTTCAGTGGAGCTGTGGTGCTGATCAGCTACCTGTTTAAAATTGCAGGCCCCCATCAGCATTAAACGCGGGTAGATGTTTGCTTCCTTTATTAATCATTTCTAATGATCCCGCTGCCCATTCTTAGCGGCAAACTCAATACCTTTCTTCTTCGTAAATAAATACCGTCGGGCAACAATGTCCGACTGAATTATTCCATGAAAATCTACCTGTTTATTCTTTCAATATTGGTAATATTGGGCTGCGAAAGAAACTTAAATGCGATGAATACAGAGAATATTGATGCAGGAGCTTCAACAGGCGAGCTGACGTACCTTGCGCTTGGTGATTCTTACACCATCGGTGAGGCAGTGCCTGCAGCTGGAAACTTCCCAAATCAGCTGGTGGGGATCCTGAAGAATAAAGGACTGAAGGTGGCTGGTCCGAAGATCATTGCAGTGACCGGATGGACAACCTCGGAGTTGCAGGATGCAATCCGCGCAGAAAAACTTAACAGGAAATTTGACATGGTCACGCTGCTGATCGGGGTGAACAACCAATACCGTGGTGAGTCTATTGACAGCTATAAAAAGGAATTTACAGCGTTGCTGCAAACAGCGATAGACTTCGCCAGGGGCGATGCCTCAAAGGTTTTTGTGGTGTCTATCCCGGACTGGGGATTAACGCCTTTTGGTAAGAACAGCGGCCGGGATGTTGCGCAGATCTCTAAAGAAATTGATGAGTTTAATGCGGTAAACAAGGCCATCAGCAAAGACCGGAACGTAAGTTATACAGACATTACGCCGGCGTCAAGGCTTGCAGGTAGCGACAACAGCCTGGTGGCTGAAGATGGACTCCATCCTTCGGCAAAGATGTACCTCGACTGGGCCGTAAATGTTGCGCCATCAGTTGAAAAGGTATTTTTAAAGCATTAGTACTCTACTGCCGCGGTGATGTGGTTGTAGTCTTTGGCCAGTGTTTCCAGAAAATGTAGCTCGTTCATACCTTCTGGGATACTGATGCCCAGAACGGTTTTAATCCTTGCCGCCGTGGCATATATTAATTCTGTATTGAAAGTTTTGTAATAGGTCCTTATGACTTCATGGATCAGTTCCATGTCGCGGTCACTGAGCTGGTCCACATTGTTGAAAACCGGAACATATCCTGCTTCCTCAATGGGCCGGAAGGCAATATGGTCGTAGGTTGTGCGCTGGGTGGTTTTGATAACCACGGTGCCGGCAACGAGGTCGCCAATACGTTGTTTGTTTTCCGAGAGGGCAACACAGATCAGTCCTCCTACCTGTCCCGTCAGGTAAAAATCTACCAGTCTGAATAGCCAGCGGATCAGGTATTGTCCCATGCTGGCCTGCGCACCATCAAGGCTGATGACTTTAATTTTCAGCAGGCGCTTTCCAATACTTTGTCCGTCCATGAACATCTCGGTGAGCAGGTTATAAAAAACAAAACCCGCGCCATATATCACAGCAGCGATCACAAATGGGACGGCTGTATCCGTTGCAACGCCCGTAAACAGTGCTGCGAGAATGATGAACAGGATGTAGATGCCCACAAAAATCCCCAGGTCAATTAATCTTGCAGAGATTCTTTCTCCAAGCCCTGCTACAGGGTAATCAATATCGACATGCTGGGAGGTTTTGACCTTTATAGTTTCCATATAGTTCAAATATAATATTGATGTTCAAATTATTCTTGTAAAATTGTTTTTTGTCTGTATTTTACGGGAAAATTGTATTCCCAAGTTGGTATCATGAGAGAGGCGCTATTTGTTAAACATAATTCGGAAAAGTGGAAGCGCTATGAGGAGCTGCACACCGATAGCCCTGATGAACTTGCCGAACGTTTTGTGGAAATTACCAATGACCTTGCCTTTGCGAATACTTTTTATCCGAAATCCAAGACTACAGACTATTTAAATGGGATGGCTTCCAGGCTGCATCAGTCTATTTACAAGAATAAAAAAGAAGAGGGTAACCGGTTTCTGCGGTTCTGGAAATATGAGTTGCCGGAGTTATTTTATCAATACAGGAAACAGCTGTTATATGCCTTTATCTTTTTTATCATTTCCTCTTCAATAGGCGTATTATCGGCGAAGTACGACGATACTTTTGTGCGGCTGATCCTTGGTGACGGGTATGTGAACATGACCAATGAGAACATCTCGAAGGGAGATCCTTTTGGTGTTTACAAACGGCAGGGGCCGTTCAGCATGTTTCTGATGATTGCGGCCAACAATACCTACGTCTCCTTGCTTATGTTTGTGAGCGGTGTGTTTTTTGCCATCGGGCCTGTATTTTTTATGTTGAGAAACGGAGTCATGATCGGCTCCTTTGAATACTATTTCTTTAGTAAGGGGCTCGGTGCCGAGTCGGTGCTGGTGATCTGGATCCATGGTACGCTGGAAATCTCAGCGATCATCATTGCCTGCGCTGCCGGACTGGTGCTTGGGCATGGGCTATTGTTCCCTAAAACCTACACACGTATGCAGGCATTCAGGCGAAGTGCCAAAGACGGAACAAAGATTGCCCTGGGCATCGTACCGATCATTATTGTTGCCGCTCTGTTTGAGGGTTATGTAACCCGGCATACGGAAATGCCCTTATGGCTGAGCATCAGCATCCTTGGGGGCTCTCTATTATTTATCATCTGGTATGTGATCGTATATCCCTACCGGTTATCAAAACGCAATCAACATTTACAACATGCAGGACAAACTGGAATTTAAAAAGATCAGGGAATTTGGTGAGATCATTAACGATACTTTTCTGTTTTTAAAGCAGAATTTTAAGCCATTAATCAAGGTTTTCTTCGCCTTATGCGGGTTCTTCCTGGTGGGCAGTGCAATCAGTACCATCATCTATACGATTAACGCACAAGATGCGCTCCGCAGTCCAAGGACATCTCCTTTTGCCCAGCTGTCGCAGATATTCAATCTCAATTACCTGCTGGTCATTATTTTCAGCACAGCCAACTATGTCGCCATATATGTCTCCGTTCTGAGTTATGTTGCCGTATATATCGAAAAGGGGAACGTAATTCCAAGCCTCGAAGAGGTATGGGCTTATTTTAAGTATTATTTTTTCAGGGCCCTGGGCAGTGGTCTGCTGATGGGGCTTTTCTTTTTTGTTGCCTTGATGATGTGTATCATCCCCGGAATCTATGTGTTCCCGGCGTTGTGCATTTTCCTGCCAGTGATGGTTTATGAAAATGGAGGTTTCAGCTATTCCTTCAGCCGTTCGTTTAAGTTGCTGAAGAACCAGTGGTTTCCTACGGCAGGGGTCATCCTGATCTTATATGTCATGACGTATGCCTGTATGTCGATTGTCTCTGCCCCGGCTTTGATTTTTACCATGACTTCTCAATTTCTACAATTTGAGAAAACCACACTCAACTGGCTCCTGGCAGGGTCTACAGTTTTGCAGTACCTATGTCAGGTGTTTATGATCCTGCCGGTCATTGGTTTTTCCCTGACCTATTTTAGTCTGGTAGAGCGCCTGGACAGCGATGGCCTGATGCAGCGTATCGGTCAGCTGGGAGAGGATAAACAGGCATTTAAAGCACCGGAAGAATATTAAGATGAGGAGATGGTTTCCTTTTCTGTTGTTGATTGCCGTATCGCATGGAAGTCCTGTAATCGCGAAGATCACACCGCCTGTTGTCGTGTCCATTGATACGCCGGAGAGGTTGAAGACGGACAGCGGGGCACTGCAGCTACGGAAGATGGATGCGGGACACCTGCGCAGCTATCGTAACAATCCCGACTTCAAATACGACGAAGGGATAGTGCAGGTAGATGGTTTGTGGGAGCGTTTTTGGAGCTGGTTCTGGAGATTGATTTCTAACCTGTTTAATAAAGCAATCAACGATAGCACGAGTACGGGGACATTCATCAAATATATCGCACTTGGTCTGCTGGTGCTGCTGATTGGTTTTCTGATCACCAGGCTCGCTGGTCTGAACCTCAGAATTTTCTCCCGCAAGTCTAAAGCGGTTGATGTGCCCTATATGGAGCTGGAAGACAATATTCATGAGATTGATTTTAACGTGGAACTTGAAAAAGCAGTTGTTGCTGGTAATTATCGTCTTGCAGTGCGGTTGTTTTACCTGCAATCTCTGAAAAAGCTGAGCGACCGGAACCTGATCGACTGGCAACCGGAAAAGACAAACCACGCGTATGTCTCTGAGCTGACTGATCCTGAGCGTAAAGTACAGTTTAGACAGTTAACCCTCCAGTTTGAGTATGTCTGGTATGGGGAATTTTTTATAGAGAAGGAAAGCTTTGCGGAACTTCGTACAGCATTTGAAAAATTTAACAGGGGGTTGGCATGAAGGGAATAAGAATGTATTTCATCGGCAGTGCCGTTATCCTGGTCATCTACCTCATTGCACAGTATTACAGGCCTAAACCGGTGGACTGGACGTCCAGTTACCTCAAGGAAGATAAAATTCCTTTTGGCTTGTATGTGCTTCATGAGGAACTGGATGTACTGTTTCCTAAAACTGTTGTCCATGTATCCAGAAAACCGGTCTACAACACTTTGAAGTCGGCCGGTTATAAAGATGCTGGTTATTTGCTGATCACAGGTTCGGTCAAGATGGATCAGCTGGACTATCAGGAGCTGACGAAGTTTATGCAACAGGGCAATTCTGTATTCATTGCTGCGGCAGATTTAGGTAAGACGCTCAAGGATACGCTGGGGCTGGATGTATACGGTACTTTTTATGAGGGAAAGACAGGGCTTAACTTCGAGAATCCGGTACTCAAGAACGATAAGTCATACCTTTTTAACAAAGGTATTGGTGATGCCTATTTCAGCAGGATCGATTCTTCGAGGGCGACCGTTCTTGGTAGGAACACGGCTGGCGAGATCAACTTCCTGAAATATAGCTATGGTAAAGGGGCACTGTATGTCATGCCAAACCCGCAGGTGTTCAGCAATTATTGCTTGCTGGGAAAACCGGGCGCCGACTATGCCGTAAAGGCTTTGTCGTATCTTCCGAAAGGAAAGGTGCTGATCTGGGATGAATACAGTACCAAAGGGAGCATCGAGAATAGCTCTGTCCTGAGGGTGATCTTTAAACATGATGCTTTACGCTGGGCCTATTACCTGTCGCTTTTTTCATTGCTTGCCTTTGTGTTTTTTGAGATGAAGCGCAGGCAGCGCATCATTCCTGTATTGGAGCCTTTGCAGAATTCATCTCTTGAGTTTGTAAAGCTGATCGGGAAGCTTTATTACCAGCGGCGCGACAACCGCGACATTGCGCAGAAGAAAATCAGTTATTTTATGGATTTCCTCCGTAGCCGGTACAGGATTAAGCTGACCACAGCCGATCTTGCGATGCAGGAAGAGCTGATCCATAAATCAGGTGTGCCGCAGGAGACGGTAAACGGATTGTTTTCGGTAATCAGGAATATAGATAAGGAATACCAGGTCAGCGATGAGTCGCTGATCCTGTTGAATCAGTTAATAGAAAAATTTTATAAACAAGCCCAATAAATTATGGAAGAGGAAATGTTTAATCAGAGAACAGACCTTTCGCAGTTAAACACAGCGGTAGAACAAATCAGAGCAACCCTGGGCAGTATCATCATTGGTCAGGAGTCGACGATAGACTTTCTCATTGCCGGATTGCTGGCAGATGGCCACATCCTGCTGGAGGGTGTTCCTGGAGTGGCAAAAACGCTAAGTGCAAAGCTGGTAGCGAGGAGCATTGATGCGGTTTTCTCAAGAGTTCAGTTTACACCTGACCTGATGCCTTCGGATGTGTTGGGAACCTCAGTGTTTGATCCACGCTCGGCTTCATTTGAATACCGTAAGGGGCCAATATTTGGGAACATCATCCTGGTGGATGAGATCAACCGCGCACCTGCAAAAACACAATCGGCACTTTTTGAAGTGATGGAAGAACGTCAGATTACCGTTGACGGGCATACTTATGTGATGGACGAACCGTTCATGGTGCTGGCTACACAAAACCCAATTGAGCAGGAAGGAACATACAGGTTGCCGGAAGCGCAGCTCGACCGTTTTCTGTTTAAGATTGAGGTGGGCTATCCGACACTGGAGCAAGAAATTGCCATTCTTAACAATCAACATCAGCATAAGCTGGACAGCGGGCTGAAGGAGGTCAAAGCGGTGCTGAGCATTGAGCAGGTGCAGGCGTGCCGCGCCATCATCAAGTCTCTGCATGTGGAGCCAAAGCTGATTGAATACATTGCCAGGATTACGCACGAAACCAGGAACCATAAGTCACTCTACCTGGGTGCTTCTCCAAGGGCTTCGCTGGCGATGATCAACGGTGCGAAGGCAGTGGCAGCAATGCAGGGCCGCGACTTCGTCACGCCTGATGATGTGGTAAAGGTGGCGGCGCCGGTGCTGGCACACCGCATTATGCTGACGGCAGATAAGGAGATGGAAGGGCTGACAGCGGCCGATGTAGTGGGACAGATCATTCAGAAAATTGAAGTACCAAGATAAAATACAGCCTTTTGAAAAAGCTATTCCAAACCTATAAGGACCTCTTTCCCGGCAAAAGACTATTTGCAGGAGCTGGCGTGTGTGTCAGTCTCTTTCTGTTTTCTTTCTTTTTGCCATGGCTTGGCGATTTGCCTTATATCTGCTTTTGGGTGTTTGTGCTGCTGTTATTTATAGATCTGTTGCTGTTATATGCGAGTAGGAAAACTGTATTCCTGAGGAGGGAGCTTCCGGACCGGCTGAGCAATGGTGATGACAACGAGATCAACGTTTACCTGGAGAACTTCTATCACTTCGGGATCCGAATCGGGTTGATTGATGAGATTCCTTTTCAGTTTCAAAAAAGGGACCTGTGGTTTCGGGCAGTGCTACACGCCGCTGAACGGAAGACCATCAGGTATATCTTGCGGCCCACGAAGCGTGGTGAGTATTCCTTTGGGCAGACGAGGCTGTATGTGCAGTCGCCATTAGGGCTGATTACGCGTCGTTTTAATTTCGGGAAGGAGGAGATGGTACCCGTGTATCCTTCATTCCTTCAGCTGCGCAAGTATGAACTGATGGCCATTTCAAACCGGTTGAATGAAGTTGGGGTGAAGAAGATCAGGAGGATTGGGCATAGCCTGGAATTTGATCAGGTGAAAACCTATGTTCAGGGTGATGATTACCGTACGATCAACTGGCAGGCCACAGCCAGAAGGGGTGAGCTAATGGTAAATTCGTTTACCGATGAGAAGGCGCAGCATGTGTATTGTGTGATTGACAAATCAAGGTCGATGAAGATGCCCTTTGAGGGGATGAGCCTGCTGGATTATGCGATCAATGCGAGCCTGGTTTTAGCTAATGTGGCCCTGCTGAAAGAGGATAAAGCCGGTTTGATTACCGTATCTGAAGACGTGGGAAGTGTCGTGCCTGCAGACCGTCGGCCTGCACAGCTGGGAAGGATCATGGAGGTACTGTACCGCGAAAAAACACGTTACCTGGAGCCCAATATGGAGGCACTATACAGTAAGGTGCGGAGTGTATTGAAGCAGCGCAGCCTGATTGTGTTTTTCACGAATTTTGAGAGTATGTCTGCGTTACAGCGGCAGCTTCCCTATTTAAAAAGGCTGGCGAAGTTTCACTTGCTGCTGATTGTGTTTTTTGAGAATACAGAGCTGACCAAGGTGAGCACTGACGAAGCTATAGATGTGGAGGGGATCTACATCAAGACGATTGCTGCCAAGTTTGCTTACGAGAAAAAACTGATGGTAAAAGAACTCGCCCGACATGGTATCCTGAGTGTATTGACTCCCCCCGAAAAACTGACTGTGAGTGTGGTGAACCGTTATCTCGCCATCAAAGCGCAGCAGCGCATTTAATTTTTCATTTTAACTTAGTTCTTCCGTCTAATTTACGATACGGCTTAACACTCTGGAAGACTGATGGGGATATTGGTAGCCAAACCACCATCTGATGTTTCTTTATACTTAGAGTTCATATCGAGTGCTGTTTCCCACATGGTGTTCACAACGGCATCAAGGCTTACTTTTGCCTTATCCGGGTTGCTTTGCAGGGCAAGCTGACTGGCGGTAATGGCTTTGATGGCCCCCATGGTATTTCTTTCTATGCATGGGATTTGCACCAGGCCTCCAATAGGGTCGCAGGTAAGCCCAAGGTGATGTTCCATGGCAATTTCTGCAGCCATTAACACTTGTCGCTGTGAGCCGCCCAGACACTCTGTGAGCGCGGCTGCGGCCATTGCCGAAGAAACTCCGATCTCCGCCTGGCAACCGCCCATTGCAGCAGATATAGTGGCTCCTTTTTTAAAGATACTGCCGATTTCGGAAGCGCAGGCAATAAACTGTGTGATCTTTTCATCGCTGAACCCATCACAAAAAACAACGTAATATTGAAGCACAGCCGGGATGACACCTGCCGCGCCATTGGTTGGCGCTGTGACTACGCGACCAAAGGATGCGTTTTCTTCATTTACGGCAAGTGCGAAACAGCTGACCCAGTCGAGGATATAATTGAAGCTATTGCCACCATGCCTGATGGCTTCGATCCAGCTTTCATAGTTGGTATAGGTGTTGTTACCGATGAGTCTTTTGTTGAGAGCTGCGGCCCTTCTGCCTACATTAAGTCCACCGGGAAGGAAACCTGAGGTATGACATCCCCGGTAAGTGCAGTCGCGCATCACATAGAAATGTTGCATGATGCCTTTTCTTGTTTCAATTTCAGAGCGCCAGGCAAGTTCATTTTCCATGACCACTTCGGAGACTTTTAGTCCGGTGCTGAGGCACCAGTGCAGCAGTTCTGAAGCTTTTTCCACGGGGAAGGGCAGGTCTACCTGCTCCTTGTCGCTGCCTTGCTCTCCTTCTTTAACCACAAAGCCACCGCCAATAGAGTAGTAGGTCTCTGAGATGGCTTTACCTGTACTCAGGAAGGCCTGGAAAGTTACCGCATTGGGATGGAAGGGAAGGCTCTCCAGGAAAAGGAACACGAGGTCTTCGCTGTAGTTGAAGCTGATGTTCTGCTCGCCGTTAAGTGAAAGCTGCCCGTAGGTCTTGATCTCCTCAATGGTGGCATCAATGGCATTGACATCGAAGGTCACCGGATCGGCACCATATAAACCCAATAAAATGGCAATATCGGTACCGTGACCGACACCAGTTTTAGCAAGGGAGCCGTATAGGAGGATTTTGATCTGATCGACTTCAGCCAGGGCGTCCTTTTCTCTCAGGGTAGCAATGAACTGTTGTGCCGCGCGCCATGGACCTAAAGTATGTGAACTTGACGGACCTACGCCAATTTTAAAAATATCAAAAACCGAAATCTGTTCCCTTTGCATAATGCTACAAAGCTAATATTGTTTATCGACATTTTACGCTGTCTGCTATGGGGATGATGTTTTAAAAAAAGTAATTTGATGTCAATTTAGTTTTTTGTAGGAATTTCCATCTTACTGCCTTTTTATTCAGTAAAATATATTTTTTATTTGCCCCTTTGATGTGGTTTTATGGTCTTGGTGGATATATATTCGGGACCATTCCCGATCAAGTCAAGCTGCCGCATGAATTGCTAAAAATCAAACGCAATGATCTTTTCATCCTGTAACATGCGGTCGACAAACTTTTTGTGATTTTTAGGGCTGCCAATTGCTGTCCAGCTGCCAGTGATCAGGCCATCTGAAAGTTCCTGTTTACCTCTGCTTAGCTTCAGCCTGGAGTTCTTGATGTACTCCTCATATTTTTCCAGGCTTTCATTTTCGTATTTTTTGACAATGCGGTATACGCGTTTGGTGTAACGGCGCTCGACCATCTCTTCCAGGTAAGGAAAGGTAAGGAGGGTGATGAGAATGACAATGGTGACACCCGTAGCCTGTTCATAATAGCCAGCTCCGATGGCCATCCCGATGGCGGCAACAATCCAGATGACGCAGGCTGTGGTAAGGCCCTTGACATTGTTGTCTTCCTTAAAAATCACGCCCGCACCCAGAAAGCCGATGCCGGTAACAATGTTTGAGGCAATGCGATCGTGACTGGTTTCACCGATTTTGATGGAAAGGATGGTGAAGAGCGTGGAGCCCAGACCGATCATGATCATGGTTTTCAGCCCCGCTTGCTTATTTCTGAATTCCCGTTCGGCACCAATCAGTCCACAGAGTAAGGTCGCCAGAAGGAACTTGTTGACTTCCGACTGGGTAATGAAGTGATGGTGGTCGATGATGTTTTCCATGTAATCTAATATCACCTACAAAGAAAGGCGATGTAATTCTGATTTCCTAATAGAAATCGTAACAGCGCAACCCATTGTATTTATTGTAGTTGGAGCTGTTGGGAAAATATTTTTCATAGCCGATGGAGCCTTCTGTGGTTCCGCTGGTGTTGGTATAGTTGATGCCTGAGGTGGTGGCATCGTGACTAATTCCAAGACGCAGTTTTTCGCCGTTTCTACTTCCTTTAAAGATGTCAAACATCAGGGAGACGACAACAGCGTCATTTCCGCTTGAGCCACTGCTGCGGTACCATAATCCGGCATTTAATCCCCGGTACTTGAACTGCGCACCTGTACTCAGTGAGGTGGAGCTGGCCTGTTTGTAATAGACTACCGAAGGAATGATGTAAGGGCCATCATCTTCCTGACCATAGCCGACATATCCACCAATAGGTATGCGGTAGCTGGCATTGACAGTAACGCGCATTGGCAACTTCGCCTGCGTACCGCTGAAGGATTCATCAGGCTGATTGATGTGATGAAAAGCCGCACCAATCATAAAGTCATGATAGACGATGTTGGTACCTGCTGCAGCATCAAAGAAAATTTTGTTGTCAATATCAGGAGGCTGCGCCGCAGACACACTGCCGGGAAGGTATCCCAGGCGCATGTCGATCTGGTCGGAGAACACCAGCTTGCTCCAGTCGATCTGTCTGTTGGTAAAACCCGCCTGGATACCAAAAGACATCAGGAAGTCGTCGCCGCCAACACTATAGGAATAGGTAGCCGCAGCATTGTTCTTGACCAGATAGGCGGTACCCTCGCTGCTGCGGTTAAACATCAGTCCGACCCCGCCCGCAAACTTGGAAATGTTGAGGTCTGCAGAAGCGGAGATATAGGATAAGTCGCCGCTAAGGCCTGACCATTGGTTTCTATAGATCATGTTCAGCCTGATGTCGCCTTCAAACTGCCCGGTAAGGGATGGGTTGAGGTACATAGGGGAGTTAAAAAATTGAGAGTACATGTGATCCTGTGCATGTGCCGACAGGCAAATCATCATCGTTAATAACGTTCCTAAATAGTTCACTCTTCTCCTCATCGTTATCTGATTAAATGTATTGGTCCGGTACGTCTTGGTGGCGAGCTGTCGTAGGTCATGCCTTTCCATTCTGTGCCGTTGATCATCTTCACTTCCATCTTCCAGAAATAGACGCCCTGCGGCATTGGCGATCCTTTAAAGGTGCCATCCCATCCTTCAGCAGGTCTTCCTTCCTCCAGTTTTGTGGTTTCCCAAAGGAGCTCCCCCCATTTATTAAATATGCTGAGCTTATAAGTTTCCATGCCAGACCCTTTAGCTCTGAACTCCCTGAGCTCCGGCATCGGGCTTCCTGGAATGAAGGAGTTTGGTACGAACAAGTATCCCGGAACACCTTTAATGGTGACATCCTTGAAGGTCGTGGTGAAACAGCCCTGTTGGTTCATGACTCGCAGCGTCACCCGGTAGGTGCCTGTATCAGGGTAGGTATGTGAAGGGCTTTGAAGAGAGGAGTTTGTGCCATCGCCAAAGTCCCAAGCCCAGTTGGTAGGTGATCCGGTGCTTTCGTCTATAAAACGGAAGGTGTAGTTGGGAATATCAATGACCACAGAAGGGTCGACATTAAATCGTGCAACAGGAGCCTGTACTACATGGATATATTGGTTTCTGATGACGGAGATAGAACAGCCTAGTGTATTGGTGGCAGTGAGCGTGACGGTATAGTATTCCTGATCGCCACTGTAGATGTGACGTGGTTCAAACTCATCTGAAGTGGTGCCATCACCGAAATCCCAGAAGTAGCTGAATCCATCCTGTGTTGTATTTCTGAACTGCACAGGGAGTCCGGGGCATCCAAGCGTAACATCTGCTTCGAAGGCTGCAACTGGCTGAGGTAGTACCGTGATGGTCTCGGTGGTTGCAATTTCCGAGCAGCTGTTGTAGGCAGTCATGGTTACTGTGTAGGTTCCCGGGCGGGTGTAGGTATGTTGCACCCTGCCTGGCGCAACGGTATTTAAGGTGCCGCCGTCACCAAAGTCGAAGGTAAACCTTGTTGCTCCTGTAGAGTTGTTGTCGAAATTGACCAGCAGAGGCGCACATCCTTCTTTTTGGGTAGCATCTACGACGAGCTCCGGCGTGATGTTTTGCGGAGCTACCCGGATGTTATATTCCCTGAAATCTGTGCCGCATTCATTGACTACAGTCAGTCGTGCTCTGAAGAGCTGGACAGTAGTTGTGGTATAGACATGTTGCACAGGGCCTTTGTCTGTGGTTTCCAGGACTGGGCTTCCATCGCCGAAATCGTAATAGTAGGTGTTTGTTGATCCCGGAGATGTATTGGTGAAGCTTACCGTCATTGGAGAACAGCCGTCCGTCCTGCTGGGTGAAAATACAGCGATCGGTTGGGCTTTAACGAGCACAGTCGATGTCCTTACATCAGTACCACAGCTGGTTGTCGCGGTGAGGGTAACTACGTATGTGGTGTCCTTGCCTGTCGGTTCCGCTAGGTAAGTAACTGTTGGTGGATTTGCCTGAGTAGAGGTTTGGCCGTTGCCAAAGTCCCACACAAATGTTGCTCCCCCGGTCAATACGGAAGTGTTCACAAAGTTTACAGCCAATGGCCCGCAGCCACTCGAAGTGCTTTGGCTAAATGATGCAGGGACGGCCTGATTGGTACTGAAGACGGTGCTTTGCTCATCCGAAGTGCAACCCAGGGAGCTGGTGACCACCAGTCTGATGGTTGCGGTCGTATTGCTTTCTGTGATGGTGTAACCTGGGAAATCAATGCCTGTGCCGATCACATTGTTGTTTGCATACCAGGTATACGTAGCATTGCGATCAGCATATGGTGTTGCGGTAATGTCCAGGGCGAATGGCGCACATCCTGTCTGGAAAGCATAAGTAAATTCAGCCTCCGCATTGGGGTTTACCGTAATGATTACGGCATTGCTGACATTTTGGAGTACGCCGTCACAGGCTGCCGTCGTTACTATTCTTCTGTAATGGCTGGGCGCGGTCAGGATTGGCGGTTGATAATTTTGGCTCAATGCACCAGAGATGTTGACCCAGCTGTTGCCATCAGTGCTGGATTGCCATTGATACCTGAATAGGCCGTCGCCACCTGTTGGCAATGATCCGATCAGTTCAGCTGGACTCAGACCGCTGCAAATGGTCTGATCTGCTGTAATGGTATTGTTAGCGACCGGAGGCTGTGCTGTAACGGTATATTCATTGCTGAACAGGCTGCAGGATGCACTGCTGACGTTCCTCCTGAAGATGGTCGTTTCTACAACCTGATAATTCAGCAGGTCTTTGTTGGTTTCGTTAGGTATCGGTGTCCAGGAGGTACCATTATCCACACTACGTTCCCAGGTATAGCTGTAGTTACCTGTGCCACCCGTTACGGTGCTCCCGATGATATCTATCAGGCGGCCCGAGCATACGATCGCACTGGAGCTGGTAATGGTGTTGTTTTCAATCGGCAGGAGAATCTGGACAGTTACATTGGAGGAATTTGGCCCACAGGCAGATGTACCGCTAATGGTCCAGGTAAAGCTATAGGATTGTCCCGGCATCAATCCGTTCACTCTTGTTGTAGGCCCGGCGGGGTTCTCGATCACCAGGGATGGATTGGCCGGGGTAACCGTCCAGAGTCCGGTTTCTGTTGCTGCAGGTGCATTGCCCGTTAACGTGGCCGACACTGGTGCAAGGGCTGTCGGAGCACATAATACTTGTGAGGGCCCCGCATCAGCAACTGTGCCCGCAGGAGTAACCGTCACCAAAATGGTATTAGAGATCTTTTGGTCGCAATTGCCATTTTGCACAATCACCCTATACTGGGTAGTCTGTGTAAGATTGGTATAGTTGTAACTGGTGGTGGTATTTTGAATTTCTGTCCAGGTAACACCTCCATCTATTGAAGACTCCCAACGGATTATGGCGCCTCTGCTGCCGCTGAGGTTGAGCTGTCCACTGTTGATGCCCTGACAAACGGTGGCTGCTCCATCCAATGTGCCGGCGATGGTTGGCTCATTAACGGTAATGGTGACCGTGCTGCTGGTTTCCGGACAGGCACCTGTACCGGTTATGGTCCACCTGAAGGTGTAAGTCTGTCCTGGGGTCAGGCCGGTAACTGTTGTTCTTTCAAAGGTGTCGTCTGCAAAAGTCACCACGTTAGGAAATGGCGCAACCTGTGTCCATCTTCCGGTACCTACAATTGCCGTATTTCCATTGAGGGTATAACTGTTGTCGTCACAAATATTTCCACTCTGTCCGGCATCTG
This sequence comes from Pedobacter sp. BAL39, assembly GCF_000170795.1. Lineage (GTDB taxonomy): Bacteria > Bacteroidota > Bacteroidia > Sphingobacteriales > Sphingobacteriaceae > Pedobacter. The sequence continues at coordinate 200,365 of NZ_ABCM01000004.1, read as the reverse complement.
CAATGGTGACCGGAGGATCGACCTGTATGGTAACGGTTCTGGCGGCTCCCGGGCAACCATTTTCTGAGACAGGGGTGATCACATAAGTTACACTGCCCTGGGCAGTTCCTGTGTTGATGAGTATGTCTGGAATGGTCGTGCCGGACGATGTTCCGGTAGGGCTGGAATTTCCTGTTACGGTTCCTATGACGCTACTGGTCCAGCGGTATGTGGTGTTCTGTAGGTTTGAGGATAAGGTGATTCCGGTGGCGCTATTGCTGCAGATGATGGGAGATGCTGCTGTAGCGGTCAGGATCGGGTTTGGTGTAACGGTGACCGTAAAGGTAAAGGGTTCTCCGTCACAACCATTGGCCACAGGTATGATGGTATACACCACGACCGCATTTTGTGTCGGGTTGTTGTTCGTAATCGTCTGATCAATAATTCCGTTACCTGTTGCATTGAATCCGGAAGCGTTTCCATCAGCATTTACTGCTGTCCACCTGTAGGTGCTTGGTGTAACGCTTGATGTCGGCTGAAATGTTAGCCTGGTTCCAGTACAGATGCTCTGCATTCTGGAGGCAGGTGGATTTGTTCCGATGTTGCGTGGATAGATGGTAATGGCCGCCGAAGTCTGTACCTGAGCGCAGCTTCCTGTGATTCCAGTATTGACAAACAAAGTGATGTTTGCTATCCCTGACGTCCGCTCCGCCGCTGTTGGCGTATAAACTGTGGTCAGGGTATTTGCAGGTGTGAAAGTTCCTGCTCCTCTCCATTCAAATGTGGTATTGGCTGTACCGTTGGAGATTGCCCCCGTCAGATTGATATTGTCATTGTAACAGATTGCCGCTGGATTGGCTGTGATGCTTGGGACTGGTGCCGGGGAGAAAGTCAGCTCCTGTGTGCTGACAACCGTTCCACAATTATTTTTGTGGGTAATTGTAACCACATAAGTTCCAAAATCTTCAAAATTTATGGTGGGATATTGGGAGTTTGCTGAACTAGGGCCAACAAAGGAATAACCCCCTGCGCCTGTTACTGTCCAGGTGTAAGTATCGGCAACTGGTTTTGATGTGCCCGTAATGACGGTATTGGTGACGCTTCCATTGGGGCCAAAGGTGTAATCACCTCTCGCACAAAGGTCAATATCCGGTGACAGAGTAGCTTGTGGCGGAGCATTTACTACTACTTCCTGCGGTGCGGTGGTTACCTCGCAGGTGCCGGTCTGAATGGTTAACGTGATGTTGTATACCCCGGTTTGTGCAAAGGTGAAGCTAGGGCTTGGGCTGCTGGCATTGCCAATGTTTACTCCTGTATTTGGCGTTACATTCCAGATATAGGTCGGTGTATTTGGACAGGTATTGTCAATGACGGAAGTGCTACTATTTGCGTTGATGGTGGCAGATGAAAGACATAGTGTATTTCCCGAAAGTATGAATGCTGGTTGGGGTGGATCCTGCACACAGATCTCACGAATCAAATCATCTGCCGGGCATGCACCTGACCCGGTTGAGGTTAATCTTATTTCATGTGGTCCCTTTGTGGTGAAAGTATGTACAAAGTTTTCGGTCAGGGTTAAGTTTTCCGCTACCAACACACCATCAACATACCAGTTAAAAAAAAGTTCGTTGTCGGCGCAACCAATGGAGTTTGTATTTGCCCGTTGTCCTGGTAAAGATTGATTCACGAAGGTAACTTCATCTCCCAGACATGCAATAGGAGGGAAGCTGAACCTGTTTTCTGGTCTTGTGACTACTCTTGCAGGTGTAGAGAGCGGCGAGCCTATTGCTCCGCAGAATGGGCTTTGAACATTGACATTTACACCAAATGCATTGTAGAAAGTTTGACTGCCGGATGTATAGGATCTTCCACAGGAAGACTCTGTATAAGAGTGCCGTACCCTGTTTGCGTCATTGACAATATCGCATATGGTGTATTCATCACTCCTCCCATCTCCCCAGTCTATTCTATAGGTGTTACCTGGGAAATTTCTCCCAATCCCCGTAGCGTCATAAACAGTTACACTATATTCAAATGTGCCGGTAGGATAACATACCGTATTTCCTGATGTAGTAGTAAATGCAGTTACGGCCAGGTTGTTTACGAGGAAGTAAGAATGGGTCGCTATAGAACCATCGGGCATGGTCGCTTTTACCACCATCGTATAATGTGCAAGTGATGCCGCGAAGGTTTTAGCTTCTGAGATGGAGGCAAATGTCATGGCTCCTTCCGGTGCCGTTGGTGTCATCTCGTTGATGATTCTTACAGATACATTTCCTGTACTTGATTCGTTTGTAAACCTAAAGGTAGTGCTGGTTACATTTGGATCTGTATCGCAATTTCCAAATGTAAGGGGTGCCTGACTAAGTTGCTGTCCGGGGGCGGAACCGAGCGCTGCAGTAGCGGGTACTCCAGCACGAATCTCAAAGGCAGACGATGGAGCTGAGTAGGTTCCAAGGCTGGTGGACCTGATTCGGACCCGGTAGCCTGTACCGGGAGGTGTTGCCACTGGAATTCTTCCGTTAACAAAAGTGGAGTAGAAACTATTATAAGTACCTATGCGTGTTTCTGCTGCAAAGTTTCCTGTCGCGTCAGAAAGAAAAAGCTCAAATGTGTTGGCTCTTTCAATACATAATGAACCCGTGTTGAATAACGCGGTTATGGTGGAGCCTGGAGCATAGGGTCCAGGTTCTACACTCCCAAAATTAATCTGGGAAAATGCAGCAGATAATTGTAGAGAAAACGCAAGAACAGTTAATAGTAGTAAACGTTTTATCATAGGGAAGTATTACGTAATAAATATAAATAAATTTCTGCCTATAAATAACTGCATTTATTACAAAAAAATCTCATAACAGATTCTCGCTCAAGAATATGAACAAGATGAATGTATTTAAACGTAATCCCCCAATTATTGAAATAGATTGAATTGATGTATACGAGATTGAGAATCGTTTGGTTTGTCAGGGGATTTCTTTTGTGAAAAGAACAGCGTTAAACAAAAAATCCCGCTTCAAGTGAATGAAGCGGGATTTTTAAGCTTTGAAGCCTTGGGGGATGATTACATCATGCCGCCCATGCCACCGCCGCCCATTGGAGGCATACCTGCACCAGCAGGAGCATCTTCAGGATCATCAGCCAATACACATTCTGTTGTTAACAACATTGCTGCGATAGAGGCTGCATTTTCAAGTGCTACACGACTTACTTTAGTTGGGTCGATTACACCAGCAGCGATTAAGTTTTCATATACATCAGTACGGGCATTGTAACCAAAGTCACCAGTACCTTCTTTTACTTTTTGAACAACGATAGAACCTTCGATGCCTGCGTTTTGGCAGATTTGACGAAGCGGCTCCTCGATGGCACGTTTAACGATCTGGATACCTGTAGTCTCGTCTTCATTGTCTCCTTTAGTACCTTCTAATGATTCAATGGCACGGATGAAAGCAACACCACCACCGGCAACGATACCTTCTTCAACAGCAGCACGTGTAGCATGTAAAGCATCATCAACGCGGTCTTTTTTCTCTTTCATTTCTACTTCAGAAGCAGCACCTACATAAAGCACAGCAACACCACCAGCAAGTTTAGCCAGACGTTCCTGTAACTTTTCTTTATCGTAGTCAGATGTAGTAGTTTCGATCTGAGCTTTGATCTGGTTAACGCGGGCTTTGATGTCTTCAGAAGAACCAGCACCGTTGATTACCGTTGTGTTGTCTTTATCAACAACTACTTTTTCAGCAGTACCTAAGTAAGAAAGGTCAGCATTTTCTAATTTGTAACCTCTTTCTTCAGAAATAACAGTACCACCAGTCAGGATAGCGATGTCTTCAAGCATTGCTTTTCTACGGTCACCAAATCCTGGAGCTTTGACAGCAACAACTTTCAGTGAGCCACGGATTTTGTTCACTACCAATGTAGCCAAAGCTTCACCATCAAGGTCTTCAGCGATGATCAATAGTGGTTTACCAGTTTGTACTTGTTTTTCCAATACTGGCAACAATTCTTTCATGTTGCTGATTTTTTTGTCGTAGATCAGGATGTAAGGGCTTTCCAGCTCTGCTTCCATTTTGTCTGCGTTGGTTACGAAGTAAGGAGAAAGGTAACCACGGTCAAACTGCATACCTTCTACTGTTTTTACTTCAGTTTCAGTACCTTTTGCTTCTTCAACAGTGATGACGCCATCTTTACCTACTTTACCCATTGCCTCAGCGATCAGAGAACCGATCACTTCATCATTGTTTGCAGAGATTGAAGCTACCTGTTTGATTTTGTTGTTGTCTTCACCAACAGTCTGAGATTGCTCTTTCAGGTTTTTAACAATAGCAGCAACAGCTTTGTCGATACCACGTTTCAAATCCATTGGGTTTGCACCAGCAGCAACGTTTTTAATTCCTGCAGTAACAATTGCCTGAGCCAATACGGTTGCAGTAGTTGTTCCGTCGCCGGCGATGTCAGCAGTTTTTGAAGCCACTTCTTTCACCATCTGAGCACCCATGTTTTCAATTGGATCTTTCAGTTCAATTTCTTTAGCTACAGTCACACCATCTTTAGTAATGGAAGGTGAACCGAATTTCTTGTCAATAATGACATTACGTCCTTTTGGACCTAAGGTTACTTTTACAGCATTCGCAAGGATATCTACCCCTTTTTTCAGGGCGTCACGAGCTTCAACGTTATATTTTACTTGTTTTGACATTTTTTTATAATTATAATTAAGCTGGATGTTTAACCCAGGTTAAAAACTAAGGATAATTAAAGAATTGGATTACAGAACTACTGCGTAGATATCGTTTTCACGCATGATCAAATAGTCTTTGCCATCAATAGGAAGCTCAGTGCCACCATATTTACCGTAAAGAACCACGTCACCAACTTTAACTGCTGGTTTTTTTCCTTCAGAATCTTCTTCAGAAACAGATACCACGGTTCCTTTTGATGGTTTTTCTTTTGCAGTATCAGGGATGTAAATTCCGGATGCTGTTTTCTCTTCCGCCGCAGCAGGTTCAACAATCACCCTATTTAGTGAGCCTGCAATGGGTTTAATGTTTAAAGCCATAACTTATTATTGTTTTTAATTTTAAAATTAATGTAAGTGTCTTTATTTGACTATGGTCAATGTATCAGTTTCTATGCCAATAAACTTTCATTTGACAAATTTACACCGCATTGTCAGCTAAAGGATTCTCGGCCGCTATTTTTTGTGTCAGACTGGCAGAAGACATAAAAAAGCCCGGTATGATTGTCTCATACCGGGCCTGAAGATCTTTTACTGACAGCCTATTTCTTAGCAGTATCAGCTGGTGCTGTCGTTGCAGGGGTTGTTGCTGCAGGAGCGCCAGCGCCTCCACCAAGTGGAGATGGAGCAGGAGTTCTGTCCAGCTGTTCCTGAATTTTTGAGTCTGTTGAAGATGCGGTACCACCTGTCTTAGCTACAGTTGTAATGGACAGCGTCAATACTACAATAAGTGCTAATAATACCCATGTGCCTTTTTCAAGAACATCACCTGTACGTTGAACACCAAACATATTACTGCCCGCCCCACCGGTAGCAAGACCACCGCCTTTAGGATTTTGTACCAATACAAATAGCGCCAGGGCAATACAAACAATGATTAATAAAATAATTAAAAAAAGCATAATCGGTTATATGGTTAAATTTTCTTTTCTATAGATTGGATAAGGTCGGCAAAGTAACGGCTTTTTTCCGGGAACTTCAAACTTAATTTTTCATAAGTCTCTATGGCCTTGTCATAAAGCATTTGCTCAATATATATTTTCGCGAGTGTCTCGGATACCAGGTCGTTGTGGTCTTCCGCACTCTTCTTTGCTTTATTCTCATTATTGATCTGCTCTGCATTGGGGGGGCTGATCTGAGGATCGTTTTTCAGGAAGCTATCGATGATCTCTGTACCTTTGGAGGGTACCCTTGAATCATCCTCGGTATAATCTTCTTCAAGTTCTTTCTCAAAAGCAGTCTGCAGATGGAAAATATGTTCTACATATTGTTGCTGCAGCTCATTAGGCTTGCCAGGGGTTGCGGCAGGTTGATTCTTTGTACTGACATATGGCTGGAAAATCTGCTGATGCTCCTTTCTGGTTTTTGCCAGCCACCAAAGGAAGGTGTAAGGAAGTTTGTCGTCATCATACTTGCTGATCACCACAGGTTCCTCCGCTGAGGTCTCTGATTGCTCAGAAAGAGGTGAAGAACTCTGTGAGTTGTTCTGCTCGGCGGCGGGCTCTACATTTTTCTGAAAAGCAAAAAAGTCAGTTGCAACAATGTTCTCCAAAACAAGGTCGTCCTTCGCTTTTTCTTCCTGGTCCTGTTTTCTTCCAGTCAGGTTACTAGGCTCAGCGTGTTCTATCGCATGAACCTGTTCATTTGGGTCAGCGGCAATTGATGATTCAACATCAGCAGAAAAGGACTCTTCAGATTTTTCTTCAGCTGTGGCGGGAACTTCTTCCGGGTCTGTGGAGACCTCATCAAGCACAAAGTCGTCCAGTGTTTCCGGCTGACTTCCCATCTGGTCGTACGCGGGAGATAGGATTACCTGAAAATCTTTGGGCGACAAACCTTGGGGCTCAAAGATATACTGATGCAGCGTCTGTCCGTTGGTGTACAGGGCCGCGGTAGCCAGGTTTATATTGGCCTCATCCGTGGAAGTTCCGGTGGCCTTGGCCAGCAGCAGGTGCAGGGGTTGAAAATAGGGGTACGATGATACCAGCGACTCCAGCATGGGCCGGTGTGCTGGCTCCACCTTTTCAGGTTCCGATAACAATACCTTCAGTTGCTGTTTAATGTCTATTTCCTGCTCCACGCTGCTAAGTTAATCATTGAAACTTCAATTTCTACCAATTTGCAAAAGCACGGTTAAAAATATCCTCAGTCAGCTGCAGCGTCACATCTCTGATGTAACCTGGTTCCACTGCCTGCAGGCTTGCACCGTTGAGCTTAAAATCCTTGAAGCGCTCGAAAGATTCTTCGAAGCTCAGCTTGGGGTTCAGGTTATTGGTATATTTCACACTTACCCTGATGGTCATCCTGTTGGCACCGGCTGTAGGCTGGTTGTTGTCCTGAATGGCGACAGGCCTGATGTCGTAACCGGTGATGTTTCCGGAGAAGGTTGCATCCGCATTGTTGTTGGTAATGCTGAGCCTGGTTTGGTTTCTGATCCTTGTTTTAAATTCTTCCGTAAATTTATTCGCCATGTCGGGAATTACCAGAGGTGCGTTGTTCTCAAAAAAGGGAACATTCACCGTTTTCATCTCGTCAGGAATGGATGCGCCGTTAAATGCAATGGAGCAGGAGTTGAACAGTACAACAATGAATAGTATCGCTAACTTTTTCATGAATCTAATTTAAGTTGAGCTCTTTGATTTTTCGGTACAGGGTGCGCTCAGAGATACCCAGCTCCTGTGCAGCAAACTTCCTTTTGCCTTTGTGTTTCTTTAATGCCTTTTTGATCAGGTCAGACTCCTTGTCGATGAGCGACAGCGACTCTTCAATTTCTTCTGCTTCCTGCGTATAGTTATAATCCACAGGTGCACTTTGAGAAGGTTTTTTAATAGTGAAAGTAGGTTCTGCGCGTGTTTCGTCGATCTCCTGATACAACTGGTTGATGTAGTGTGGGTTATCAGCCATAATGTGTGAGGTGTTGCCCCCGCTCTGTATGATCTCCGCAACTAGTTTTTTCAATTCCATCATGTCCTTTTTCATGTCAAAAAGCACCTTATAAAGGATGTCCCTTTCGGTAAAATCCTCTTTGTTGTTGCTGCTGATGGCCATCGGAAGGTTGGTTGCACTTTCGTTGGGGATATAGTTCAGCAATGCCGCGGAGGTCACATTGCGGTCTTTTTCCAAAACGCAGATCTGCTCGGCAATGTTTTTCAGCTGACGCACGTTTCCTGGCCAGCTGTAGTTGCTGAGCATCTGTATCGCATCAGGTTCCAGCTGAATACCCGGACTTCTGTACTTGTCACTGAAGTCGGCAGAGAATTTTCTGAACAGAAGGTAGATGTCTTCCTTGCGCTCATGAAGTGCAGGGATGCGCAGGGGAACTGTATTCAGACGATAATATAAATCTTCGCGGAACTTGCCCGACTTCACGCGGTTGTAAACATCCACGTTCGTCGCTGCAACAATACGGACATCTGTCTTCTGCACTTTGGAAGAGCCTACACGGAGGTATTCACCGCTTTCCAGGATCCTGAGCAAACGTGCCTGTGTGCCGAGAGGAAGTTCTGCGACCTCATCTAAAAAGATGGTACCGCCATTGGCCACCTCGAAATAACCTTTACGGGCTTCATGAGCACCTGTAAAAGATCCTTTCTCATGGCCGAATAGTTCTGAGTCAATGGTCCCTTCAGGAATAGCTCCGCAGTTTACCGCGATGAAAGAGCCATGTTTACGGGTACTCAGCTGGTGGATGATGTGAGAGAATACCTCTTTACCACTACCACTTTCGCCGGTAATCAATACAGACATGTCTGTTGGTGCAACCTGTCTTGCGATGTCTATCGCACGGTTGAGCAGTGGAGAGCCACCAATAATCCCGAATCGGTTTTTTATATCTTGTATATCCAAGGTAATGCGTCTTTTTCTAATTAAATAATCTCCGGTTCTTCTACCACAACAGTTCCCAGCAGGGTGGCAGAGGTACAACGGTCAACATGCACATTTACGTATGTTCCAGCTTTAACCCCTTCCACAGCGGGAAAGACCACCATTGCATTCTGGTCGTTTCTGCCGCAGAAATCCTTGTCGGATTTTTTTGAAGTACCTTCTACCAGAATACGCTGCATAGTGCCCACAAATTGCTGCAGGCGATATAGTGAAGTTTCCTGCTGTTTCAGCAGGATCTCTGCTAACCTGCGTTTTTTTACAGGCTCAGGAATATCGTCTTCCAGTTTACGGGCTGCCAGGGTTCCCGGACGCTCGGAATAGCTGAAGGTAAAGGCAAAGTCGTAACCCACATAATCCATCATGCTTAAGGTTTCCTGGTGTTCTTCTTCCGTTTCTGTGCAGAAACCGGCAATGATGTCCGATGAAATGGCGCAACCAGGGATGATGCGGCGGATGGCATCCACCCTATTGATGTACCACTCGCGGGTATAGGTCCTGTTCATCAACTCAAGCACCCTGCTGCTGCCGGATTGCACTGGCAGGTGGATGTAGTTGCAGATGTTATCATATTTGGCGATGGTATACAATACCTCGTCAGTAATGTCTTTAGGGTGGGAAGTTGAGAACCTGACCCTCAGTTCCGGGCTGAGGAGCGCTACTTTTTCAAGTAACTGCGCGAAGTTCACCTCGATCTCAGCACCTTCTTCCGCATCAGCACCCTTCCATTTGTAGGAGTCCACATTTTGTCCCAGAAGGGTTACTTCCTTATATCCTTTATCGACCAGATCCTGTGCTTCCGCAAGGATCGAATGTGGATCCCTGCTGCGCTCACGTCCACGTGTAAAAGGAACTACGCAGAAAGAACACATATTGTCGCAGCCACGCATAATAGAGATAAAGGCTGTGATGCCATTGCCATTTAACCTTACCGGGCTGATGTCAGCATAAGTTTCCTCACGGGAGAGTAACACGTTGATGGCTTTATGTCCTTCTTCTACCTGGCCGATCAGCTGAGGAAGGTCACGGTAAGCATCAGGACCTACCACCACGTCTACAAGTTTCTCTTCTTCGAGGAATTTGGACTTCAGGCGTTCTGCCATACAGCCCAATACACCGACTACGAGCTTAGGGTTTTTGCGTTTCTCGGCGCTGAATTGTGACAGCCGGTTTCGTACACGCTGCTCGGCATTCTCACGGATTGAGCAGGTGTTGATAAACACAACATCAGCTTCTTTATAGTCTCCGGTTGTCTCAAAGCCCTGGTCTTTTAATATGGACGCGACAATCTCGCTGTCAGCGAAGTTCATCTGGCAGCCGTAACTCTCAATATACAGCTTTCTGCCATTCCTGATTTCAGGTGCACCTATCACTAAAGCCTCGCCCTGGCGTCCTTCATCGTGAGTCTTATCTGTCAGTGGTAAATCAATCATAAATGGTTTTACGGTTTTATGAACCTCAAAAATACACAATAATATTTAAAAATGACAAATTGGCAGGGTGTTAAATGGCAAAGAAATTACAAGCTTTCAATTTTTCCGTTGGATGAAAAAATATAGATCTGCTTTTGTGGCCTTGATATTGCAGTAACCTGGTATAATCAGAATTTTATGGCTCAGGAAAATACAGGTAATCGGCACGCCTGGCTGAAGTGGATCGCCGGAATTTTAGCTGTCATCTTTCTTCTCATTGGAGCTGCAGCGTTATATTTCAGTGCGAAATGGAAACCAATGCTTTCAGAGAAGCTGAAGGCTGGTGTCGAGGAGGGCTCGGGGGGATTGTACCACCTTGGCTTTAAAGACATTCACCTGAACCTGATTACAGGTACAGCCTCTATTGATGAGGTGACCCTAAATCCTGACACGGCAGTATACGGCAAACTGAAGGCTGCAAAGCTTGCCCCGGCACACATCTTTCAGCTGAGCCTGGAAAAACTTCAGCTCAACAGGCTGAGCATTATCGAGGCCCTTTTTAAAAAACGCGTAGAGCTGAACAGTATTGTTCTGCGTGAGCCTTCCATTCAAATGATCCATTACAGAGTGCCGAAAAAACCAGATACCGTAAAAGAAGAAAAAACATTGTACGAATTGATTTCAAAGACCTTTCGGTCGGTACACGTAAAAGTGATCAGAATTGAAGATGCCAATTTCGACTATGTAAACGGTGCTGACGGCAAAAAGAAAAATTCCATCAAACACCTTGGAATTACGGTGGAGGATTTGCTGATCGATTCGCTCAGTCAAACGGATACCACGCGTTACTATTATACAAAGGGGATCAATTTTGCCATCATCGGTTATGAGTCTAAAGATAAGATGTATACAATGACGGCCGACAGCATCCTGGGCTCTTTAGCAGGAAAACGCGTAACAGTGAAAGGGTTTAAGATGATCCCCCGTTACCCTGATCTGGCCTTCAGCAGGATGTTTACCTATGGCAAAGACCGATACGATCTTGACTTCAAAGAGATCAGTCTCAGCGGACTTGATTTTGTGGAATTCAATACCTCAGGAACGATCCATCTGGAGGCGCTCAAAATCGGACCAGCCAGGGCGGGTATATTTCTGAACCGTGAGAAGCCCGCTCCCCCGGGACTGGACAAGTTTAAAAATTTCCCTCACATGGCACTGAGGAAAATCCCTATACCTACCACAATAGATACCTTGAAGCTTAAGAATATTGATGTAGCCTATACGGAATATAATCCGATCAGTCAGAAGAAGGGTACGATCTATTTTGACCGTCTACGCGGAAATATCACGCACCTTACCAATGACTCCAGTCGCATAGCGGAAAACCATTTTGCCATTGCGCAGCTCAAGGCAGTAGTCATGAAAAAGGCCGATATAGACATTAAGATCAACTTTGATCTACAGGCTCCGGACGCCGCATTTAGCTATACAGGGAAGATTGGGCCCATGAATATGGTCGACCTCAATGTGGTCTCGAAACCCTTGGGGCTGATCGAGATTGAAAGCGGTAAAATGCAGGGCGCGGATTTCAGCATCCGTGCAAACCGGTATGGATCTAAAGGTGCCGTTAACTTCCGCTACACCGATTTGAAGGTCAAACTTCTGAAGGAAGGCGAGGATGGTAACCCTACCAAAGAGAAAGGATTGTTGTCTTTTCTTGCCAACACCATTCTGATCAAGGATGCCAATCCGACAAAAGGAGAAGCGGCACGTACAGCAAACATCACCTTTGAGCGTTCTCCGGCGGCATCATTCTTTAATCTGCTCTGGAAAGGCGTGTTTATCGGTCTTCGGGAGACAGCAGGAATTGGCATTGTGCCCGTCAAGACTCCTGAACAAGGGATGAAGAAAATTCAGCAGAAAAAAGAAGAACGACAGGAAAAGAGGGAAAAAAGAAGGGCGGAACGCCAGAAGAAAAAAGAGAAAGAACAGAAGAAGGGCGAAAATAATGACGGATAAAAATGTATATTCGGGTAATCCCCTTTAAGGCCTATGACCGAAAAATTCCGCAAGAAAAGGAAGGTAGCAATCTGGATTACCTGTATTGCCTTGGGCGTTGTGGCGGTACTGATGGTTGCTTCAAAATATGCAGGCCATAAGTTCAAGCCATTGATCAAGGAGCAGATCAAAGCTCTGGTGCTGAGTACAACGGACAGCCTTTACCATATCGAATTTTCTAGTCTGAAAATCAATATGCTGACGGCCAATGCCTCCCTGAACGATGTGCGGGTGGTGCCTGATACCCAGGTGTACCGGAGGTTGATCGAGAGAAAAAAGGCACCTAACAACATCTATTATATCGAACTCCAGAAAATGCGCATCCGGAATTTTCACCTCTTCCGTTTTCTGAAAACCAGGAAGCTGAACATCAATGAGCTCATCCTTGATCAACCGAAAGTCACCATGGTTAACCGGCAGTTTGCCTACAATGAGAACAAATCCGCACAGCCGAAAGAATCCCCGTATAACCTCATCTCTGCTTATCTGAAGGAGTTCAGGATCAGAACCATTAATTTCAACGACGTCAGCTTCAAGTACATCAACCATAACCATGTACTGCCCGACGCCGATTCCGTGGGCAATCTTAATGTCACTTTGAAAGATTACCTCATTGATTCTACTTCAGCACAGGACAAGAGCAGGCTCTATCTGCTTAAGGACATCGTTTTGAAATTAAAGGAGTATACCTTTGCTACTCCCGACAGCCTTTATCATGTGAGCCTGGATCAGCTCGATTTTTCAGCCTCTTCGGGCAAACTGAATATCAACAGCTTCAATGTCATCCCGCGTTACGATGAAATGAAGTTCGGCACCATGCCTGGCGCCAAGAACAATCGTTACCACATCCGCATGAGCAACATCAGTCTGGACGGCATCGACCTGACGGCTTATATTCTCAAACAGCAGCTGCTTGCCAGGGAAATGAACGTGGCCAATGGTTTTATTGATGTTTTTTCCAATGCTGAACTTTCCAGGAGAACCGAAGACCGGACGGGACGTTTTCCCCAGCAATTGTTGCAGCGCGCGGCAAAGCAGATCAGTATTGACAAAATTAACCTCAATAATGTAGGGATTGGCTATTCTGTGTATCATGAGGAAAGTAAGCAGAAAGGGACGATTACCTTTGAGAACACCTTTGGCACGATCACGAATGTGACCAATGCGGAGAAGTTTAAAAACAGGAACCCATTGATGGTGGCCAACCTGACCAGCTACGTTATGGGCAGGGGAAAGCTGGATGTGAACTTTAAGTTTGACCTGAAGGCTAAAGATGGTGCTTTTTCGTATTCGGGAGCCTTGCATGAAATGGATGGTAAAGCGCTGAACAGGATTACCCGTCCTTTAGGAATGCTGGAAATCCGTAGCGGCGCAGTGGAGAAGCTGAACTTTAATGTGGTCGCAAATGACCGTGAAGCCAAGGGGCGGTTGTGGTTTAAGTATAAGGACCTTTCGGTCTCCCTGCTCAAAAAGGAGGATGGGGAAAGCCGCCTGGTGAAGCAGGGCTGGATGTCCTTTCTGGCCAATGCAATGGTACTGAATGCCAGTAATCCGGATGAAACGGGCAAGTTTGTAACGGCCGACCTTCGGCTGGAGCGGGCACCCACGATGTCCTTTTTCAGCTTTGTCTGGAAGACCCTGCTCCAGGGCATCCGCCATAGTGTAGGGGTGACCGTAGAAAAAGAGCAACAGATAAAAACTCAGATCGCCAGGTTCAAAGAAATCAAGGCTTCGCGGGAAGAGCGCCAGCGACGTAGGGAACGTCGTCGCGCGGCAAAGGAGCGCATAAAATAACGGCTGCCCGGGTTGCGCTGGTATGCAGCGTTCCGGGCAGCCGCCGGTCATCAATTGGCAAGTTCTGCAGGAACAGGTTTGTCGAGCAGGTTCTGATAATAAAAGCGGATTCGCTCCGCCGTATCATGAGGCGTTTTGAGGCCACCCCAGCCATGTCTGCCGCCGGGATAGATCATCAGCTCAAAGTGTTTGTTCGCATTCTGCAGTTTATCGATCAGCTGAATGGTATTCTGCATATGGACGTTGTCGTCCATGTCGCCATGCATGATGCGCAGTAGTCCCTTATACTTTTCTACATAGCTCAGCACAGAAGCTTTTTTGTAACCTTCCGGGTTTTCCTGCGGACTGTCCATAAAACGTTCTGCGTAGTTGCTGTCGTACAGCTCCCAGCTGGTTACAGGTGCTCCGGCGATGCCGAAGTCGAAATCATCGGCGGCCATGGTCAGCGCCAGGCAGGTCACATATCCACCATAGCTATGGCCGGTAATGAGTAGTTTTTTGTTGTTTACCCAGGGTTTGGACTTCAGCCAGCGTGCTGCGGTGCTGTAGTCCTGGATCTCCCATTTGCCAAGGTTGCGGTGCATCAGTGCTACGCCCTCTTTTCCAAACTGTCCGGACGCTCGGTGGTCCACTGAGATCTGGATGATGCCCTCATTGGCCCACCACTGGTTGGAGGTTCCCTTCCAGCTATCGCTTACGTTACCTGCATTAGGTCCGCCGTAGATGCTCATGATGACAGGATATTGTTTGTTTTCATCAAAGTCGGTCGGGTAGGTGATGACTGCCGGAAGCTGATAACCATCTTCAGTAGGGATGGTAATCATTTCTGTTTTCCCGATGGCATACTGGTCGAACTCCGCAGATTTTGTGTCGCCAAGTGTTTTGATCAGCTTACCTGTATTGTCCAGCAGTGCCCGTTTATAAGGGGTGCTGACGTTGGAATAGGTGGTGATGAAATACTTTCCACCAGGGGAGGCCTGAATGCGGTGAGAGTAGTCGCCGAAGGTCAGTCGCTTCAGGTTCTTTCCATCATAGTCCACGCGGTATAAATCGCTGCGTGTGGAGGCTTCTTTGCGCGCATTGAAGTAGACTACCTTTGCTTTTTCATCCACAAGGACAAGGTCGGTCACCTGCCATTTTCCACTGGTGATGGGATTGACAAGGGTGCCGTCGAGCTGATAGAGGTAAAAGTGTGCCCAGCCGGTCTTGTCACTTTTCAGAATATAATGTTTTTTATCCTGAAGGTATTCAATTCGCCCACTATAGTCGAGGTCTACCCAGGAAGACTGTTGTTCGTTATAGATCTCCTTCTTGCTGCCAGTATTTGGGTCTACAGCATAAAATTTCAGGTTGTCCTGTCCGCGGTTCATCCACTGCACCATCAGGCTGCTGCCGTCATAACTCCAGTAAGGAGTGCCGAAATACTGGTCATCCTTTTCATTAAATGCGGCCCATACCACATCACCGCCGGTTACAGGAACAAAACCGACCTTCACCTCAGGATTGGGATCTCCGGCTTTAGGGTATCTGGTTTTTTCTGTATAACCATGCTGACCTGTTGATCCGTTGATAGGAAACATGGGGACCTTGGTATCGTCGAAACGCATAAAGGCAATGTGTTTGCTGTCGGGCGCCCACCAGAAAGCCTTATAGTTGGTCGATCTGCCCAGGATCTCCTCGTAATAGACCCATGAGGACCATCCATTATAGATGACATCGGTGCCGTCGCTGGTATAACGCAACTCCTTTCCTGTAGTTAGGTCCACAGTGAAAAGGTCGTTGTCTCTCGTAAAGGCTACATATTTGCCGTCAGGCGACAACGTAGGGTTCTTTTCCTGTTCCTTGCTGTTGGTCAGTTGTCTGGGTTCCTCTTTGCCATATTGGATGTACACGTCATCTTTAATGATGCTGACATCTACATTGCTTTTAGGAGGGGGTGTGTAGGGAGCTTTCTCTCCGGTGAGTACATTTACCGCATACAGGCTCCGGTTAGACTCGTTCATCTCGATGTAATGGTTGTCATCACGCCATCCATAGATGTTGCTCATCGGTCTGGTGATGGAAGGTACCCCTTTAAAGGTCTGTTGCTGGTTCAGTCTTTTGAGCTGTGCCGAGACAGTCATATTCAGGCAGCAGGACACTGCAATACCAAGCAGTAGCGCTTTTCTCATAAATAAAATGGTTAATGGTTTCTTTGTGGTTTGCTGATGTTAAAAAGCAGGGGAAATTACTAAAGTAGAATCAATCAGGCAAGGATATGTGAAAGATGTTACCCGAAAAAAAAGCGTCATCCCGGAATGAGCCAGGATGACGCTTATCATTTTATGCAGGCACGATAGCGGCTGCGGATAAATCTTATTTATTGAACGATCCAGTTCCAGCCAAACTCGTCTGGTGCCAGTCCGTAGCGGATGTCATTTAATGTTTTTGCGATACCGGCGGAAACTGTGCGCGTTGCAGGATCAGATAGGACATATCTCTTGCCCAGGTAGCTGATTTCGCCAATCGGCGTTACCGTAGCCGCAGTACCAGCAGCAAAGGCATCTGTCAGACTTCCGTTTTCGATACCTTCAATGACTTCCTTCACACTGATGCGGCGCTCTTCCACAGGGATGCCCGCTTTTTTCGCCAGCTGTATAATGGTATCACGTGTAACACCATCAAGAACTGTACTTCTCACTGATGGGGTCACCAGCTTACCATCAATCACAAAGATCAGGTTGGCTGTTCCGGCTTCCTCAATGTATTCGTGTGTCACAGAATCTGTCCAGATGAGCTGATCGAAACCTTCTTTTACGGCTTCGGCGAAGGGATGCAATGACCTGGCGTAGTTACCTGCGGTTTTGGCGAAACCCACACCACCATCATCAGCACGTGTATATTCAGTTTCAATTTTTACTTTCAGGGCATTGCTGTAATATGGGCCCGTTGGTGTAGTCAGCAAGGCAAAGGTATAGGTGTCTGATGCCTTCACACCCAGGTAAGGATCTGTTGCATACATCACAGGGCGGATGTACAGCGAGTAACCATCCTGGTCAGGAATCCAGTTTTTGTCGATGTCGATCAATGCAGCGATACCCTGCATGAAAACCTCCTTAGGGATCTCCGGCATAGACATACGTGCTGCTGATTTGTTGAAACGCTCAAAGTTTTTCTCCGGCCTGAAGACGCTGATGTTGCCGTTGGCCTGGCGGTAGGCTTTCATTCCTTCGAAGATGGCCTGTCCGTAGTGCAGTGCAGAAATCGCCGGGCTCATCGGAATAGGACCATAAGGCATGACCTCCAGATTGCTCCAGGTGCCATTGTCATATTCAGCAATAAACATATGATCGGAAAACACCTTTCCGAAAGGAAGTTGGGAAAAGTCTGTTACTGTAAGCCTGCTTTGCGCAGCTTTAGTGATGGTGATGTCCAGTGTCTCGTTCATTGTATTCGTATTTCTAAGGGACAAATTTAAGAAAAAATGTCCTTTGTATTGGCTTTAATTTTGTTTTCGAGAGCGATTAACCTTCGTTTCTAAGTGTTTTTAATACACTAAGAACCCATCCCTTACCCCATTCTTCCATTTGTTCTCCGGTCCACAGGAAGGGGTAGAAAATTCTCTTTTGAAAACGCGGAGGCAGGTACTTCTGCCAGTTGGTGCCTCCGGTGGCAGCGATGTCTACCGGATCTTTTTCAAGGTACCTGACGGCTGACTTATAGTGCGACAGTGGCCATTCCACATTGACGAAGAGGTCAAGCTTCCTGAGCTCTTCTGCCAGGGCACTGACGTCCTGACCTTCTGCTTCCAGACGGTGGTATAGTGCCGACAGGTTGGTGTGCTGCCTGTCTTTTACCAGCTGCAGAAACTGTGCTGCGTATTTATTGATGAACTGCTTCAGCGTCAGGGTCTGTTTTCCTGAGGAAAGCTCCGTGGCGCCCGACTTCCAGTAGATGTGTTCAAACTGTTCTTCTATGGTCGCATTTGCCAGTTCTTCTCTTTTGCTCTTTTCAATGAGCCTGCCGAAGTCTGTTGCCGAGATTTCAATCATGCGGTACTGGCCGGACTGGAATCCGCTGGCCGGAAGCAGCGACATCCTGAATTTCAGGAACTGCTCTTTTTCCATACCGTCTACCATCACTTCGAAAGAAGATACCAGGGCCGTAAAGTACGCATTGATCCGCTTTACACGGTCGGTCATAAACTTCACTGTCAGCTGCTCATGTTCGGCAATCTGCTTCAGTTCATGCAGGGAGAGCTTGAAGTACAGCTCGGTGATCTGGTGGTACATGATGAAGATCTCCTCGTCTGGAAAGGAGGTCTTCGGATGTTGCAGGCTCAGTAGCGTATCGAGGTGGATGTAATCCCAGTAAGTCAGGAAGTCCGCATACAACAAGCCGTCGAGGTAGGCCGACATGTCCTGGCCCATTGCAGTATATTTCTCCTGCAGTTTATCCAGCTTGTCTTTGATTTGTGGTGTTAATTCCATTGTTTGGTTTAATAAAGCACTCTGAATTTGATGGTGTGCTCAATCTTCTTTAAAAACTTGAATAGTTGTTTGTCGTATTGTGTGTTGATGTCGGTAATGACATAACCTATGGTCGGGTTGGTCATCAGGAACTGGCCAACAATATTGATGTCGTGGTAGGCAAAGGCCATGTTGATCTTGGCCATGATACCAGGTACATTCTTGTGGATGTGAATCAGGCGGTGCGACTTGTCAATCCTTGGCAGTTGCAAGTTGGGAAAATTGCTGCTGAGGTGCGTGGTGCCGGTGTTCATGAAGTCAATCATCCGCTGAGGGATGAACTTGTTGTTTCTCGGGTTGGACTTTGCATCATCAAATACTACAATTCCCTGTTGGGTGCATTGTAGCAGGTCGAGCTTGTTTTTCGCACTGCCCAGGTAACCGATGGTTTTCAATGTAATGGCCCTGCTTAAGGTCTCTGGTTCAATTTTCTGGCCGTCTGCCAGGAGGAGCATGTGTACATCTGCCACATATTTTTCCTCAAAAGTCTCTTTATGACGAATAGAGAAGCCATCTTTCTTCAGCATTTCAATACTCTGAGGGTCTACTTCTCCAATGATAAGACACAGAATCCTGTTTTTAGGATAGGAGATGGCCCTCGGAAGGTTGTTGACATATAGAAACTCATCAAAGCTGGGGGTCACATGGTCCGCTTTCAGGACGATGCTTTCCCTGGAGATGTTTTCAGTAAAGGCGTAAAACTTTTTGATCAGCCCACTTTCGCGCAGCTGAAAGTCAGAATAGCCATCGCCGATCCCGTATAGATTGCCCTCCAGGTTCAGCTGTTTCATGAGCTTTACCTTTCCGCCTTCCTCACTCAGCGGGTTGGAATGGTCGTAATCGATGATCTTCCCATCGCCGGTGGTGACAAAAGTGTTGGCGTAGATGTTTTCTTTTTTGATGTGATACTGGCTCACCACGGGGGTGATAAACTCCTTGAAACCGCCGGAAACAATCAGGACTTCGTCTGCATGCTTCTTGAAAAAAGCGGCGTTCCTGGAGAATGATGCAGAAACTTTTTTCTTGAGGCGTGTAATCAGCTGCTTCAGGTGGTCTTCAGAAGCTTCCAGCAGCTTTACGCGTTGTGCCAGGCTCTCGCCGAAAGATAACTTACCTTCCATGGCGAGGTTGGTATAGTCCTCAATTTTCTGAAAGATCGCTTCTTTATCCGGGTGTTTCTTCAGGGAAATCCGTGCCAGCTCATCCAGGGCCTCTACCTGCGTAAAGGTGCTGTCGAAATCAATGATGTAAATGTTCTTTTGGCTCATTTGTATAAATCGTATATCGGTTTAGCTTAAGGCACTGCATATTTCCGCAATGCTTTGGCTTAGTGGTTTAAATGTAATTCCTGTAGCACTGGTGATTTTCTCATTGCTGTACAGGCTTTTGTTGAGGCTGCTGCGTGCGGAATCCCTGGTTAGTGACGCGGGTTTGCCGCTGAGTAGGGAAGCTAGCTTTAACGCACGCCATGCAAGACCAAGCATCCATGGTTTTGCCTCTTTGCCTGGGGCCTTCAGGCCGAAGCCTTTCGCGATCTCCACCAGGAGCTGCTGATAATGATAGTTCTCCGCCGAGATGGTGAAGCGCTCGTCTCGGATGTTGCTGTTCATCAGCGCGATCATACATCTGGCTACATCCTGCACATCGACGAGTCCTGTGGCACCGCGTGTATAATAGGAAAGCCCTTCTTTGACGAGCTTAAAGATCGCTCCGCTGCCCTTAAATCCGGCTCCTGCACCAATGATAACCGAGGGGTTGACGATGATGGCGTCAAGACCTTCAGCGATGCCCCTCCAGACTTCCATTTCCCCTTCGTATTTGGAAATGGCATAGGCATGCGCTTTCGGATCATACTCCCAGAAGTCAGTCTCCTTGATCAGATTGTCTTTCTTGGCATTTCCCAGTGCAGCTACAGAGCTGACATGGAGCAACCTCGCCTGGAAGGTGTTGCAGAGGTTCACCACATTGGCTGTGCCCTCAATATTAACACGTAACAATTCCGCCTGATTACGGGGGTCAAATGATACCATTGCTGCGCAGTGGTAAACCTGGTCGACATCTTCAAAAGCATTTTCGAGTGAAGAAAAGTCATTGATGTCAGCAACAACCCATTCGATATGAGGGTTGTCCTTCAGCAGCGAAGGGATGATCCCATGTTTACGTTTTAAAGCCCGTAGTTTTACCCCAGACCGGCTCAGCTGATGTGTCAATTCGGCTCCTAAAAATCCAGTAGCACCGGTAACCAATATCATTTCATTTTTTTTAGGATGTTCATTAAAATATGCTCTCAAAAATAGATATTTGACGGATACATTTATAGTACAATATGTCTTTATCAGATTTTTTTTCTCCTCTAAGCCCCGACAAGTTTGCACCTAAACATGGGTTTTTGACCAGTCAGATGGGTTTAAAGGCCGATTTCTATACCAATGAATTTCCGGATCTTGAAGAAAATCAATACGATATTGCCATCTTCGGTGTCCTGGATGACCGTGCTGCGGTCAACAATGAGGGCTGCGCACTGGGCCCCGACTACTTCCGGGCGCAGTTTTACAGCCTGAATGAAGGCGCATTTAACAGCAGGTTGATTGATCTGGGCAACATTAAAGCCGGTGCATCCATCTCTGATACATATGTGGCCGTAAAGATGGTGGTATCAGAACTGATGAAACTGAACATCCTGCCGATCATTATTGGTGGCGGACAGGACCTTACTTATCCGCAGTACCTTGCTTATGAAAGCCTGGAGCAGAAGGTGGACCTCGTGGTGGTCGACAATAAGTTTGACCTGGACGAGGAGGATCAGGAGGGAATGGCGGCAAAGTCGGATACCTACCTGAACAAAATTTTGCTTCATCAGCCAAACTACCTGTTTAATTTCAGTAACATCGGTTACCAAACCTACTATGTGAACCAGGATAGCCTGAAGGTCATGAGTAAGTTGTATTTCGATGTACACCGGCTGGGGGAATTTACTGAGGACATCTCATTAACAGAGCCCATCATCCGCAATGCGAATATGATCAGTTTCGACATCGGTGCCATACGCTCATCCGATGCTGCGGCCAATGCCAATGCAGGGCCCAATGGATTCTACGGGGAGCAGGCCTGCCGTATTGCCCGTTATGCGGGAATGAGTGATAAGCTGACCAGTATTGGTTTTTATGAGTTCAATCCTGCATTTGACCAGAACGGGCAGACGGCCATGCTGTTGGCCCAGATGGTATGGTATTGCATCGACGGCTTTTACAACCGTAAGAAAGATTTTCCGCTCACCCCGAAATCGCAGTACCTGATCTACCGGGCGAGTTTAAACGACGGCTCCGGTGAAATGCTCTTTGTCAAAAGCAAAAAGTCCGACCGCTGGTGGATGCAGGTGCCTTATCCGACAGGGATATCTAAAAATGAACGCTTTCATCTGGTGCCATGCCGGTACGACGATTATACCATGGCCGTAAACGGGGAAATGCCTGATCTCTGGTGGCGTACTTACCAAAAACTACTGTAATTTTACATCAGTTATAACGTTAAGTATAAAATCAGGACTTATATTTGATTGTATTAATCCTTTTACAGTTGATTTAGTCTGTATGCATAAGGAAAGCTCCGAAACTAACTTAACACAATAAACAAAACAACAATGAAGAAGACTTTAATCACTGCAATCTGCCTGTTGCCAATTGCAGCCATGTCACAAGGGAAATATACCCTTCAAGGCAAAGTAGGTAACTTAAATGCACCTGCAAAAGTATACCTGCTGCATATGGTAGGTTCTGAGCGTGTGCTGGATTCTGCTGCCGTTACTGCTGGTAAATTCACTTTTACAGGCCCGATCTCCGGCCCGGCACAAGCACAACTGATGGTGAAACACAGCGATGCTGCTGCGAATCAAATGGCGCGTCCTGATGCTTTAATGCTGTACCTTGAACCGAAAACTTTTGAGGTGACTTCAGCTACTGACTCGGTGTCAAAAGCGGTAATCAAAGGTTCTCCGGTAAATGAGGATAACGTAAAATACCAGGCTTTTGTAAAGTCTGTGAGTGATAAAAACGCAGCTCTGATGACTGAGTACCGTAGCAAATCACCGGAAGAGCGTAAGGATGAGGCTTACATGAAAACCGTAATGAGCCGTGATGAAGCCAATCAGAAAGAGATGGAAGCATTGAACAAATCTTTTATTGAGGCTAACCGCAACTCATTCATCAGTCTGGTTGCATTCAGCAGTAATATGTCTCCTGATACTGACCCTAAGGTTATTGAAACGGAATTCAATAAATTCCCTGCAACACTGAAAACTACTGATCTTGGTAAAGCGATCACTGGTAAAATTACTGCAGCACAGAAAACCGCAGTAGGTCAGATGGCAATGGATTTCACACAAAATGATGTAAATGATAAACCAGTGAAACTTTCAGACTTCAAGGGTAAATATGTGCTTGTTGATTTCTGGGCATCGTGGTGTGGCCCTTGCCGTGCTGAAAATCCTAATGTCGTTACTGCATACAAAAATTTTAAAGACAAAAACTTCACTGTGCTGGGCGTATCTCTGGACCAGCCTGGAAAAAAAGATGCCTGGTTAGCAGCAATTGAAAAAGACGGATTGACATGGACTCATGTTTCTGATTTGAAATTCTGGGACAATGCAGTGGCAAAAATGTATGGCGTACAGTCCATTCCTGCCAACTACCTGATTGATCCAACAGGAAAAATTATTGCCAAAGACATCAGGGGCGAAGAGCTGCAAAAGAAACTTGCAGAAGTTCTTGGTGCAGGTCAGTCTAAATAATCATCACCATTAAGAATCAACGAAAAAGGGGATGTCCATCAGGATGCCCCTTTTTTGTATTTCACCAATAAAGCCACCAGCAAACGATAACATTTAATATATGCGCTTTAAGCTTCTTTTTACCTTCCTGGTACTTGGTACTGCATTTCATCAACTTCATGCTCAAGAGATTGAGGGTGCGTTGAATATCCACACTTTCGCCGATAACAGGGAATATGCCCGTTCCAACCGGTTTTCTGAAACCATCTTCGGTCTGCGTTTTGCTCCTCAGATCGGTTTGCTGGTCGACAGCACACACCGGATCCGTGTTGGCTTAAATGCGCTGCACGAGTTTGGTTCTCCTGAGTTTACCAACAAGATTGATCCTATTGTTTATTATCAATATATGAAGCAGAACTGGAATTTTTATATGGGGGTTTTTCCTCGACAGGACCTGATCAGCGATTTTCCAAGGGCAATCCTCAATGACACATTGAATTACTTCCGCCCTAACGTGGAAGGGATGCTGGCGAAATTTGAAAATAAAAACTGGAGACAGATCCTGTTCATCGACTGGACCAGCAGGCAGACGGCGACAGCAAGGGAAAACTTCATCTTTGGGTTGTCGGGACGTTACCAGCCGGGAGCTTTTTTTGTTTCATACTACGGGATGATGCTCCACAATGCCGGACCAGGCATCCCTATTCCGGATGACCATATCGAAGATAACGGTGCTGCGGCGGTTAAAATCGGGGTGGACTTATCTGGAAAGACCTTTTTGGATTCACTCACCATCAATACTGGTGCGATGATGTCGTTTGAGCGGGTGCGTACCATTGGTGGCTGGGCTACCCCCAAAGGGGTATTGCTCGAGGCACATGCAGGGTACCATCGCTTTGGAATTACCAACTCTTTCTATAAGGGAGAAGGGCATAATATCACGATGGGCGATAAGTTCTACCGGTCAAAAACCTATAACAGAACAGACCTGAGCTGGAGTCCCATCCTGTTTAAAAACGTGGAAGGAAAGCTGGCCTTATCTTTCCACTTCGTGGATGGAGTAGTAGATAGCCAGCAGGCATTTGGATTGCGCTACAACATCATGGGCAGCAAATCACTAAAAAGAAATTAGAAGACCAATCCGATCATAAAAAAAGCGCTGATGCATCTGCACCAGCGCTTTTTTTATTTTTTCGTTTGGGTTAGACGAGATCAAAACCGATGTCTTCACGGAAATATTTACCATCGAAGTATATCCTTGCGGCATCGGCGGTGGCCGACTGTAGTGCGTCAAACTGAGAGTCCTGCAGGCTGCTTACAGCAAGCACCCTCCCGCCGTTGGTCTTGATGACGCCACCTTCCAGTGCAGTGCCCGCATGGAATACGATTGACTTGCGTACATTGTCGATGCCGGTGATAGATTTTCCCTTTTCGTAGTCGCCGGGATAACCGCCAGCAACTACCACGACAGTGGCAGCATGTTTAGGGCTGATGGTCAGCTGCACGTTTTTAAGTTGTTTCTTCCCTGCAGCAACAAACAGTTCGACCAGGTCATTTTCTATCCTTGGGATCACGCTTTCGGTCTCAGGATCGCCCATGCGGCAATTGTATTCAATTACAAAAGGTTTGTCATTTACCTTGATCAGTCCGAAGAAGATAAAACCGGTGTAATCAATTTTGTCTTTTTTCAAACCATTGATTGTTGGAATGATGATGTCCTGCTCTACCTCGTTAAGAAATGTCTCGTTGGCAAAGGGTACAGGAGATACAGAACCCATTCCGCCCGTATTCAGGCCGGTGTCGTTCTGACCAATGCGTTTGTAATCTTTTGCCTCGGGAAGGATCACGTAGTTTTCACCATCCGTCAGCACAAATACAGATAGTTCAATACCGCTTAAAAATTCTTCGACAACTACAGTTGTTCCTGCCTCTCCGAATTTACCGCTCAGCATTAGTTTGAGCTCTTCCTGCGCTTCGGCATTATTGTCAAGGATCAATACGCCTTTTCCTGCAGCCAAGCCATCTGCTTTTAGGACGATCGGCAGGGCATGCGTTTGCAGGTATGTTAATCCTTCTTCAAGGGTTTCCTTGGTAAAGGAACGGGATGCTGCGGTAGGGATGCCATGGCGGGCCATAAACTGTTTGGAGAAGTCTTTGCTTCCTTCCAGGATGGCGCCTTCTTTTTTAGGGCCAATCACAGGGATGTGTTTCAGTGCCTCGTCATCTGCAATAAAATCGTGGATGCCATTGACCAAAGGTTCTTCGGGTCCTACGACTACCATTTCAATGTTTTCTTTGAGGATCAGTGTTTTGACCGCTTCAAAGTCATTAGGGTTCAGGTTTACATTTTTGCCGTAAGCACCGGTACCACCGTTTCCGGGAGCGATAAAAAGTTGGGAACATTCAGAAGATTGACTCATCTTCCAGGCTAAAGTGCTCTCTCTTCCTCCGGAACCTAATAGTAAGATATTCATTGATTTGTGATTTGTTTGTTTAATTGACA
This sequence comes from Pedobacter sp. BAL39, assembly GCF_000170795.1. Lineage (GTDB taxonomy): Bacteria > Bacteroidota > Bacteroidia > Sphingobacteriales > Sphingobacteriaceae > Pedobacter. Next base: position 174,723 of record NZ_ABCM01000004.1, on the reverse strand, counting down.
GTCCGGCACTTAGGTCCGGATTTGGGCAAATATACCGCTTTAGGGTTTAAAAGTAAAAGACAATCTGTACAGGGTTGTTTAAGCTAGTATTCCAGGATAGCCCGCTTATGTTGGACAGTGATGTAACCAATAACCTCAGGAGTTAGCGCTAGGTACGGTTCGTATACAGTTCGGAACTGAGGGCATAAAGAGAAGGCAGAGCTGCGGGGGTGGTGGGGCTGAAGACGGAGTTGCGCCCTAGCATGGCCCTAGCAACCCCTCTGCAGAGAGCTATCAACTACGGCCAGTATACAGGCTAAATAGGGACAGTGTAAAAGGCTTGTGCCGGCCATTATAGCTACGTGACCAAGTAAGTTGTGGGGATTAACAAATATACAAAACCTTATTGATACTGGAAATTGTCATTGTTGTCTGTCGTCATTATCGTGTTATCACGAGCTATGGGGGAATTTAATGGCCAGGGAAAGTCTTTTGCGGACAACTTTTAAATAAAATTTGCATACTAGAGCGAATTACAGGATATTTTGTAATTTTAGCGCCCGGCAAACTGCCAATCTGACCTGTTGGTCCGTATGGCGTAATTGTTGTAAATTCATCATTTTCACAGAATAATAAATTATAAACACATACATACAAGATGTTAGGATTTTTAACCAAGGTGTTTGGAAGCAAATCGGAGAGAGACATTAAGGCCTTGCAGCCTATCGTCATCAAAATAAACGAAGAATATTCGAAGCTTTCAGCGCTCAGCAACGATGAGTTGCGTAATAAGACAGTTTACTTTAAAGATGTTATCGCTAAAGCGCTGACGGAGATCGACGGTAGGATCAGTGGATTGAAAAGCGATGCGGAGAGTGCTGAGCTTTCTTTGGCAGATAAAACCGCAATTTACGATCAGATTGATGCCCTGGTTAAAGACCGTGATAAAGAATTGGAAGTTGTTTTACAGGAAATCCTTCCTGAGGCTTTTGCCGTGATTAAAGAGACTTCAAGACGTTTTTCTGAAAATCCACAGCTGGAGGTGACCGCATCACAGCACGACAGAGACTATGCTGCACGCCGGAGCAATGTTACCATTCAGGGGGATAAGGCTTTCTGGGCAAATAAATGGGATGCTGCAGGTACTGAAGTCTCATGGAATATGGTACATTATGATGTACAGCTGATTGGTGGTATGGTACTGCATAGCGGTAAAATCTCTGAGATGGCTACGGGTGAGGGTAAAACGCTGGTGAGTACACTTCCTGCTTACCTGAACGCACTGGCAGGGCAAGGCGTACACATCGTTACGGTGAATGATTACCTGGCACGACGTGACTCTGAATGGAACGGACCTTTGTTCGAGTTCCATGGCATTAAAGTGGATTGTATTGATAAACATGAGCCGAATTCCCAGGAAAGAAGAAATGCCTACCTGGCAGACATCACTTATGGAACAAACAACGAGTTTGGGTTTGACTACCTGCGTGACAATATGTCGCAGACTCCCGATCAGCTGGTACAGCGTAAGCTGCACTTTGCCATGGTCGATGAGGTCGATTCAGTATTGATTGATGATGCTCGTACACCATTGATCATTTCCGGTCCTGTACCTTTTGGAGATCAGCATGAATTCCATGAGCTGAAACCAAGAATTGAGAGATTGGTTTCTGCGCAGAGAGAATATGTGACCAGGGCGCTGAATGAGGCTAAAAAATTAATTAATGATGGTAAAGCCGGAACTGAAGAAGGCGAAGGTGGGTTAGCGCTCTTACGTGCACACCGCGGTTTGCCTAAAAATAAAGCATTGATCAAGTTTCTGAGTGAGGGTAGCGTAAAGCAGACCTTACTGAAAACGGAAAACTATTATATGGCTGATCAGTCGAAGAATATGCCTAAGGTTGATGCGGAACTATATTTTTATATTGATGAGAAAAACAATCAGGTAGAGCTAACCGAGAAAGGTATTGAACTGATCACCAAATCCGGTGAAGATGTGAACTTCTTCGTACTTCCGGATGTAGGTACTGAAATTGCAGAGATCGAAAAATCGACGCTCAGCAATGAAGACAAAATCGCGCGTAAAGATGCGTTGATGCGCGACTATTCCATCAAAGCGGAACGTATCCATTCTGTAAACCAATTACTGAAAGCATATACATTATTCGAGATTGATGTGGAATACATCATCGATGAGGGTAAGATCAAAATTGTAGATGAGCAGACTGGTCGTATCATGGATGGCCGTCGTTATTCTGATGGTTTGCACCAGGCGATTGAAGCTAAAGAGAATGTGAAGGTGGAAGATGCCTCACAAACCTACGCTACGGTAACGCTGCAGAACTTCTTCCGTATGTATCACAAGCTGTGTGGCATGACGGGTACTGCAACAACGGAAGCGGGCGAGTTCTGGTCCATCTATAAACTGGATGTGGTGGAAATCCCAACAAACAGGGTGATCTCCAGAAAAGATCATCAGGATTATGTATATCGTACGGTACGTGAAAAATATAATGCGGTAGCCGAAGAAATTGTGAAACTGACAGAAGCAGGCCGTCCGGTATTGGTAGGTACGACTTCTGTAGAGATCTCTGAGTTACTTAGCAGGATGCTTAAACTAAGAGGTATCAAACATAACGTACTGAATGCGAAGATGCACCAGCGGGAGGCGGATATTGTTGCTGAAGCGGGACAACCGGGGCAGGTAACGATTGCAACGAACATGGCTGGTCGTGGTACGGATATTAAATTAGGTCCTGGTGTTAAAGAGGCCGGAGGTCTTGCCATTGTGGGTACCGAACGTCATGAATCACGTCGTGTAGACAGACAGCTCCGTGGCCGTGCTGGTCGTCAGGGTGATCCGGGGTCTTCTCAGTTCTTCGTATCTCTTGAGGATAACCTCATGAGGTTGTTCGGGTCAGAACGAATCTCCAATATCATGGTGAAAATGGGTATCGAGGATGGAGAAGTGATCCAGCATTCGATGATCACCAAGTCTATTGAGCGTGCACAGAAAAAAGTGGAAGAGAACAACTTCGGTATCCGTAAGCGTTTGCTGGAGTATGACGATGTGATGAACTCACAACGTTCTGTAATCTATGCTAAAAGAAGAAATGCTTTGTTTGGCGAGCGTCTGGATGTTGACATGAACAACATGACATTTGATGTTGCTGAGGATATCGTTACTGAATATAAAGAGGAAGGAAATTTCGAAGGCTTTAAACTGGAAGTCATCAAAAATTTCTCTGCGGATACCAGCATTGACGAGCATGAATTCAATGCAAAAGGCATTCATGCCCTTACAGATAAGTTATTTGAAGAAGTGACTAACTTCTATGCAAGGAAGTCGGATGCCATCATTCAGCAGGCGATGCCGGTATTGAATCAGGTTTTCGACGAGCGTGGTGATCATATTGAGCAGATCATCGTTCCTTTTACAGATGGGTTGCGTAGCATACAAGTTCCGGTGAATTTGAAAAAGGCAATTGACAATGGTGGTCGCGAGGTAACAAAATCTTTCGAAAAGACAATTGTATTGGCACTGATTGACGAGTCCTGGAAAGAGCATTTACGCGAGATGGATGAGCTGAAACAATCCGTACAGAATGCGGTTTATGAGCAGAAAGATCCATTGATCATTTATAAGATGGAAGCGTTTAACCTGTTTAAGAACATGTTGAATGCGGTAAATAAAGAGGTCGTGAGCTTCCTGTATAAAGGAGGAATCCCAGTGCAGGCAGATCCGAATGACATCAGGGAAGCACAGGCTCCCAAGCCTGCTCCGAGCAGACTAAAGATGTCTAAGCCTGAATTCGCACAGCCTGGTGCTGCTGAGGGTATGCCGATGGAAGACACCAGGGAACTGGCGCCACAGCAGCCTGTACGTAAGGAAGTAACCGTAGGAAGAAATGAACCATGCCCATGCGGTAGTGGTAAGAAATACAAAAACTGCCATGGCGCAGGTTTGTAATTTGTAATACCCATTGAGAATGCCGAATTTTGTAAAAAGAATTCGGCATTCTTTTTTTATACAGCTCATGAAAATATTAACTACCGGCTTTTTGTGTTTCGTCTCCCTTGCTTCTTTTGCGCAGCAGCGCGGGGAAGTGAAGATTGTGGTCAACCCCATGATCGACAGCCTGATTGCCAAACGGATTGCCTTAAACAGCAAACCTACTGCGGTGGCTGCTATTGCGGCAAAGCCAGCAGCAGCAATTGTCAGCCAGATGGGATACCGGGTGCAGGTATTCTATGGATCGGATCGCCGTAAGGTCTTTAGCGAACAGTCGCGCTTCCAGTCCAGTTATCCTGCACTGAATACCTATATCAGCTATAAAGAGCCTAATTATTACCTTAGGGTGGGCGACTTCAGGACCAAACTTGAAGCGCAGCGACTCATGAATGAGCTCAGGCCATCCTTTCCTACTTTGTTTATTTTCAGGGAGAAAATCAATGCCCCTAACCTAGATTACAGCAATGACAATTAAAGAGCAGATCCAGCAACTTTCCACAGCTATATTTGAGCAGGTAGTAGGCTACCGCCAACACATCCACGCCAATCCTGAGCTTTCTTTTAAGGAATTTGAAACCTCTGCCTACATCAGAAAACACCTGGAAGAATGGGACATCCCTTACACGGAAATGGCCAATACAGGAGTGGTCGGCCTGATTACTGGTGAGCTGCCTTCGGATAAGGTGATTGCTTTGCGTGCGGATATTGATGCCCTGCCAATTCTGGAGGCTAATGAAAAACCTTATACCTCCAAAAATCCAGGTGTAATGCATGCCTGCGGCCATGATGTGCACAGTTCTTCGCTTTTAGGAACGGCCTTTATTCTCAACAGTATGAAAGCAAGCTTTGGCGGGACTGTTAAGCTGATCTTTCAGCCTGCAGAAGAGGTCCTTCCTGGTGGGGCGAGCATCATGATTAAAGAAGGGGTACTCGAAAACCCGAAACCTCAGGCCATTATCGGGCAGCATGTGATGCCGCTCATTGACGCCGGCAAAGTTGGGTTCCGGTCGGGAATCTATATGGCTTCAACAGATGAGCTATATGTAACTGTACATGGCAAAGGCGGGCATGGTGCTCAGCCGCAGCAAAACATAGATCCTGTGCTCATTACTGCCCACATCATTGTTGCACTGCAGCAGATTGTGAGCAGGAATGCAGATCCTCGTTTACCAACGGTGCTTTCTTTTGGAAAGGTTCAGGCAAATGGGGCTACCAATATCATCCCGAACGAGGTGAAGCTGGAAGGTACCTTCAGGACCTTGAATGAGGAATGGCGCAAAGAAGCTAAGGTGCTCATGAAAAAGATGGCGGAAGGCATTGCTGAAAGCATGGGCGGTAGCTGCGATTTTAATATTATGGATGGTTATCCTTTCCTGATCAACGAAGAACAGTTAAGCAATGCGGCAAAGGGTTATGCAGAAGATTACCTCGGTAAGGAAAATGTACTCGATCTGGATATCTGGATGGCAGCAGAAGATTTTGCGTACTATTCTCAGGTTACTGATGCCTGCTTTTACAGGTTAGGTACGGGAAATAAAGAGAAAGGAACAAGTTATTCTGTGCATACGCCCAATTTTGATATCGACGAGGATGCTTTAAAGCTTTCTACGGGACTGATGGCTTATATCGCCCTGAGACAGCTCGGCAATTAGTCATTGGCCTTAATGTCAGGCATCTTGTTGCAGATGCTTGATGCATTCTTTAATTTTTGATCAGATGGTATATAAAACAGCGTTGTTGTTTCTCTTCCTTTTTTCTGCGGCTCCTATTTATGGGCAGGAAATTGAACGTTTTAATCCCGATACAATCAGGACGATACAACTGGATTCTGCTGTGAATATTACCGCACAGAAGTTTGGGGTGGAGACGTTCATCAACGCGATCATTGCAGATGACACTTTCTATCAGGCCTTTCGGAATACCAAGAAGTATAACTTCCTTGCAGAAAACAGCATTTTTACCTATGATAAAAAAAATAAGGTAGAGGGAAAGATCTACCGCAAGATCAGACGCCGTGCGTCTGGTCCTGAGAAGCTGGAGTACCTCGTTAAACAGGATACCGGGAAATTATACAAGAAGAACGGTAAGTACCAGCTGTACACGATGGAGATGTTCGACTATATCTTTTTGAACGCCTATAATACGGAATTCGTAGCCGCACCTGCTGCATCGAACGGAAAGCCCGGAGAGGCAAATGAGAGTTATAAGGATAAATTGAAAACATTGATCTTTTCTCCGGGAAAGCCTATTAAGGGGCTGCCATTTATAGGGAGCAAGACACAGATCTTTACCGCCAATATGAGGCAATATTACGACTATAGTTACTTTAGTGGTACCTATTTGGACTCTATACCAGTGTATAGGTTCAAGGTGACCGTTAAACAAGACTTAAGTCGGGGAACTAAAGACGGATTGATGATCAAAGAGCTAACCACCATCTTTGATCAGCGGACTTTCGAAATATTGGGCAGGTATGTCGATATGAAGTACAGCAATATGTTATTCGATTTTGATGTGCAGATGAACATTGAGATGAGCTATTTTGGCGGAGAGAAACTACCGACCAAAATCTCGTACCAGGGCAACTGGGATTACCCTTTTAAAAAGGAAGAACGTGCCAGTTTTTTAATCGTACATAAGGATTACGAACGGGATTAAATGCCCTCTATTTCCTCCAGGCTTAATTTCGTAAATCTTGCGATCTGGTCCAAGGGCAGATTTGCGGATTTCATCTCCCCTGCGATTTTGATCGCTGCCTCTTTCCGGCCTTCCAGCTTGCCTTCCAGCTTACCTTCTAATTTGCCTTCTAGCTTACCCTCTAATTTGCCTTCCAGCCTCCCTTTTTCCCTGCCTTCTTCCAGCCCTTTTTCAAGTCCTTCTTTTCTGGCGTATTCCCGTACGTTCTCATTGTCCCATTTATATTTCATTCGGCTATCGTAAGACATTTTTTCCTCCTTAGATAAATTGCTGTATTCAGCAATGCTAAACAATTTTTCGAATATCGGCTTTCTCAGATAAACAGGTATTTTGTCCATTGAGCTCAGGTTCTTCAGTAGAAATAACCATCTGTCCAAATCTGTTTGAAGCTCGGTACTGCTCTTTACGAATTTACGTAATTCGATATATAAATAGCCTAATTTCTCGTAAAATACTTTACCTGTATCTCGTTTACAAAGACAAATGTCGTGTAGAAACTCATGTTCAGATTCGTCATTTAAAGTTGTGTCTTCCATTAGTGCAATGAGGTAAACTTCAGTCAGGCGATATCCCCAGGAAGCACGGTTTCCTTTTGGCGCCTGGCTGCTGATGAGACGACTGGTGTAAAATAGTGCACGTTCTTTAAAATTTTCCTGTTTCGCTCTCTGTATTTCAATAATAAACTGCTCGCCGTTTTGTCCTGTGCATAATAAGTCAAACACCGCAGCACCCTCATGTTCGGAGTCACCCGGATGTTCATTTTTATTGTAGGTCAAATCAATGATAATTTTCCGGCCTTTGAACAGTGCATTGAGCAAATCAATGAGCAAATCTTTATTTGGATCTCCGCCGAAGATTTTCTTGAAGGCGAAATCTATAAGCGGATCGATATATTTTGTAGTTACGGGCATAATATGTGGATTGGCTATGTCGAATAACACGCTTTATTTTAAATAAATGTTAATGTTTTTGGAGTTTATTTTTTTTCGAAGACAGGATTTTCTTTACGAACTGGTCGTTGTGAAAGTCCCCCGTGGTAAATGACCTACCTACTCTTGTTAACGGCGTTGCGTCTGGTTGTTTTTACGATGGATGATTTGAAGTCCCGTAGGCAGGGTCATTACGTACATTTCCTGCATTTTTTGTACCTTTGACTTTGTAATCACAATGCTAAAAACCTTTATATTATGAAAAAAATAGCGCCATTTGCTGCTTTCATCCTGATTTGTTCGCTTACAGTGGTTCTTGTTGCCATGAAAGCAAAGCCTAAGAAAATTATATTTTTCGGCGATTCCATTACGCAGGCTGGCGTGGCACCCGGCGGTTATGTTGATCTGATCAAAAAGGCGTTGGAGCCTTCAAAATATGAGGTTATTGGTGCGGGAATTGGCGGGAATAAGGTGTACGATCTATACTTGCGCATGGAAGAGGATGTGTTGGTGAAAAAGCCTGATGTGGTCGTGATTTATGTTGGGGTAAATGATGTATGGCATAAACAGTCGAGCCACACCGGAACCGATTACGATAAGTTCATTAAATTCTATCAGGCATTAATCAATAAAATCCAGACAAACGGGGCCAAAGTAGTGGTGTGTACACCTGCGGTTATTGGGGAGAAAAAGAACAGGGCGAATGAACTTGACGCAGATCTTGACAAGTATGCAGGAGCGATCAGAGAGCTGGCAGCTAAAAATAAGCTGGCATTATGCGACCTGAGAACGCTGTTTACGGACTACAACACTGCAAATAATATAGACGATGTAGAAAAAGGTGTGCTGACGACCGACCGGGTTCACCTGAATGCAAAAGGCAATCAGGCTGTTGCCGATGCATTGCTTCCATTGATCAAATAGAAAAACTGATAAAACAATAACAATGATTAACCACGAAACCATTAACAAAATCATGGAGACCGTCCGTATAGACGAGGTTGTCGGTGAGTTTGTGTCCTTAAAAAAACGTGGTTCCAGTCTGATTGGGAATTGTCCCTTTCATAATGAAAAAACACCTTCCTTCAATGTTTCTGTAGCGAAGGGGATATATAAGTGCTTTGGCTGCGGCAAGGGGGGCGACTCTGTCCATTTTATCATGGACCATGAGAAGTATTCCTATCCCGAGGCGCTGAAGTTTCTGGCGCGGAAATACAATATTGAAGTGGAGGAGACAGTACAATCTCCACAGAATCTCGAGGCCCAGAATGCACGGGAGAGCTTATACATCGTCTCTGAGTATGCGGCGAATTATTTTGCGAATGAGCTTTGGACGGGCGATCAGGGAAGGGCCATCGGCCTTAGCTATTTCAAGGAGCGGGGTTTCAGGGAGGATATCGTCAACAAATTCCAGCTCGGTTACTCTCCGGACATCTGGGATGCGCTGATCTTAAGTGCGAAGGGCGCTGGCCATAAAGAAGAGTACCTCGAGAAAACCGGCCTTGCCATCAGAAATGATAAAGGCAAGTTATATGACCGCTTCCGCGGCCGGGTGATGTTCCCTATCCACAATTTTACGGGCCGGGTAATTGGCTTTGGTGGACGGACGCTGAAGACCGACAAAAACGTTCCGAAATACGTCAACTCTCCGGAGAGTGACATCTACCATAAATCCAATGTGCTTTATGGTTTGTTTCATGCAAAAAAGGCGATCAGGGATACCGACAACTGTTACCTGGTAGAAGGATATGCTGATGTGCTTGCGGTACATCAGGCAGGCATTGAAAACGTGGTTGCTTCATCGGGTACTTCACTGACAACAGAGCAGATCCGTCTGATTGGGCGCTTCTCCCAGAATGTGACCATTCTGTATGATGGAGATGCTGCAGGGATTAAGGCCTCACTCCGCGGACTGGATATGATCCTGGAAGAAGGTCTGAATGTGAAGGTAGTCTTATTTCCGGACGGCCACGATCCGGATTCCTATATGCACCATGTTGGTGCGGGCGAGTTTAAGGCTTATATTGAACAGAACCGTAAGGACTTTATCCTGTATAAGGCCAGTATTCTTTTAAAGGAGGCTGGTACAGATCCGATAAAACGTGCGGGTATCATCAGGGACATCGTGGAAAGTATTGCCAAGATTCCAGATGACATCAAGGCGTCGGTATTCATCCGCGAATGCAGTGGTTTATTGCAGGTGGAAGAAAGGATTTTGATTTCTGAGCTGAATAAGATCAGGATGGCGAAGTTCAAGAAAGCCGGTAATGCAGGTCCTTCCGGTCAGCAGAGCGGAGGCCATCAGCAGCCGTCGTCCTTTCAGCAGCAAAACAGCTACCAGCCCTATCCCGATGGGCCACCGGATAACCTTTTTGAACATGCCGATGCGAGTGTGCCGGTTACAGAGATTCCGGATCAGGTCGAGACCGACCTGATCCAGGAACAGGAGATTGTTCGCCTGCTGCTTGCCTTCGGCCATCAGCAGGTGACTTGGGATAAGATTGACAATATGTATATTGGTTCTTTTATCATGCAGAACCTGGCGGATGTCAGCTTTGAGGATCCTGTGTGTAAAAGCATCATCGATACTTACAGAAATGAGATTGAAGAAGGGCATCTGCCGGTAGCCAGTCAGTTTATCAATAACCAGGACAGGAAGATCTCGGAACTGGCCATAAACCTGTCGACCTCCCCTTATTCATTGAGTGAGAACTGGTATAATAAACATAAAATTTATGTGCGGGATGAAAGTGTGAACCTGAAAGGTACCATCCTGGGGGGATTGTTTCACCTGAAAAAAGGAAAGGTTGCAAGGATGCTTACTGATTTATCCAAGGAGATCAAATCGGAGGAAGATCCTACAAACCTGGAGATCCTGATGCAGCGTTTCATCTTCATCAAAGGCGTGGAACGGGAGATTTCCAAATATCTGGGCACCGTGATCCTGAAGTAGATGGCGTTACACAACGAGTTGGGGAGAAGAGGTGAGCAGATTGCGCAGGAGTTTCTCCAGCACTCGGGATATCGCATTTTAAAGATCAACTGGAAATACGGAAGGGCAGAAGTTGACGTTATAGCTGATCATGATGGGGTGATTGTTTTCGTGGAGGTGAAGACCAGGAGTTCGAGGGACTTTGGTGAACCGGAGGAGTTTGTTGGCAGGAAGAAAGAGCGGCAACTTGAGTTTGCCTCTTCTGCCTACCTGGAGATGACGGGACATCAGGGAGAGATCCGTTTTGATATTATTGCAATTGTTTTTGAAAATAAAGACCTTTATAAAATTAATCATATTGAAGATGCATTTTGGCCAAGTTAAAAAACAGGTGAACCACTCGGTGGTCGCCTCATCATTGTTTTTATTGTTCGGGTTGTCTGCGCTTGTTTCCTGTAAGGGAGATCCGAAATCTACAGGGATCAGCTTTAAGCTTCCTGAGCAGGGCCAGAGTTATGGTCTTGGAGAAGCTGTGAAAATCGAACTGGACCTTCCTTCAGGTTCGGAGGTGAGCTCGGCAACCTATCTGGTCAATGGAAAGTCTGTAGGAAGCAAGAAAGACGGGACTGCATTCTCATTGCCTACCGAGGGACTTTCCCTTGGATATAAATTGATCACAGCCGTTGTAGAGCAGGCGGGCCGCAAAGATACACTAACAGTGAATATCGAGTTGAAATCCGTGGTAAAACCAGAAATGTTGAGCTATCAGGTTGTCAATACTTATTCCCATGACACTTCGGCGTATACGCAGGGCCTGGAATACCATAACGGACGTTTCCTGGAGAGTACAGGTGAATTGGGACATTCTACGCTTCGTTGGGTAGACCTGAAGTCAGGCAAGGTTCTGCAAAGTACTAAAATCAATGATGCCTATTTTGGAGAGGGTTCTACCCTTGTAGGTGACAAGGTGGTGATGCTGACCTGGCAAAACAACATGGGGCTGGTGTTTGATGCGAAAACTCTTCATCAGCTATCTACCTTTCCTTACCAGTCGAGCATGGAAGGCTGGGGACTGGCATTCAATGGTGAGAAGCTGATTAAATCAGATGGCTCCAATAAACTGTGGACGCTGAATAAGGATACCTACGAAGAAGAAGGGGCTGTAGAAGTCTATGATCTCAATGGTCCTGTTCCTGCATTAAATGAAATCGAACTGATCGACGGAAAGATTTACGCCAATGTGTACACGAAAAATGTAATTGTAGTAATCGACCCCAAAACGGGGGTGGTAGAACAGGAAATAGACTGCTCAGGACTATTGCCTGCTGACTATTTTAAAACAGATGATGAGCGCTCTAACAATGTACTGAATGGGATCGCCTGGGATGCTGCCGGCAAGCGTTTATTTGTGACGGGTAAGAAATGGCCTCATATGTTTGAGATTAAGCTGGTGCCGAAGAAATAATGACATCGAGAGCTGGTGGGAAATTCCAGCTGAACATAAAAGTCCTGTCTGACTGATCCTTTATGGCCATTAGCAAGGATTGTACCTCTGCAGGCTGCAATGATCAATTGGACAGGACTATTTTTTTTAATGGGTTTGGGCGCTTTACTTACTCAGCGCTTTTGGCTCCGAAATGTAGCCATTAAACGTAATGGACTGGCGGTTGTTGCTGTTGACATTCAACATGCCATATCCGTTTTCTGACACACTTAGGGTCATAGATTGTACGTCCCTGGTATCCTTAGGGGTGATGGTGATGACCCACCCACCTTTTTTCTTCTTATCAGACTTGTAATTGAACTTTTTGCTGTTAAAGCGGATGCCAGATTCATTGGTATTCATGTTTGCTACATAAGCCCTGCCGTAATAAGGGAGAAATGCCGTTACACTGTCTTTCGTGAGGCGAAGGTCGTATTGTCCGCCCGAGAGCTGTATGTTACCGGCGCCTTGTGCGCCCTGCATTTTATTAAGTACAGCAGTGACGTCTGCACTTGCCAGGGGCATGGCAGAGGTCGCATTGAATACGAGGCGCTGTTCTTCCACAAGCCTTGCTGTTGTTGCCTTGTCTGTCTGGGCGCCTACCTGCATCGCAGATAATAAGATGCCCAGCATCAACATGTTCTTTAGCTGTTTCATAATACCTAGTTTATTGTATAAGACCAATTTAGCATTTAAAAGTTTAATTTTAAATGCTAAATTGTGTAACAATATTACCTCCAGGATTTGTACTGGTTGATGAGTCCGTTGGTAGATCCATCGTGACTATTGACTTCATTGTCGTCTTTCAGCTCAGGCAGGATGCTTTTGGCCAGTTGTTTACCAAGTTCCACCCCCCATTGGTCGAAGCTGAAGATGTTCCAGATGATGCCCTGAACAAAGATTTTATGTTCATAAAATGCGATGAGGCTGCCGAGGCTATACGGAGTGATCTTTTTCAGCAGGATGGAGTTGGTAGGCCTGTTGCCTTCGAACACTTTGAAAGGGCTGATTTTCTGTATCTCTTCCGCTGTCTTTCCTTCTTTTTCCAGTTCTGCACTTACCTGTTCGGCGGTCTTGCCATTCATTAAGGCCTCAGTCTGCGCGAAGAAGTTGGAAAGCAGGATCGGGTGGTGTTCACCGATAGGGTTGAGGCTTTGTGCAGGGGCGATGAAATCGCATGGGATGAGCCTTGTGCCCTGGTGGATCAGCTGATAGAAGGCATGCTGACCATTTGTTCCGGGCTCTCCCCAGATGATCGGGCCAGTTTCATAGGTGACGTCTTTGCCGTTTCTGTCTACATGTTTACCATTACTTTCCATGTCTCCCTGCTGGAAGTAAGCTGCGAAGCGGTGCATGTACTGATCGTACGGCAGAATGGCTTGTGTTTCTGCATCGAAGAAGTTGATGTACCAGATGCCGATCAGACCCATGATCACCGGGATATTGATTTCAAACTCTGCAGTTTCGAAATGCTGATCTGCAGCGTGCGCACCTTGCAGCAGTTCTTTAAATTTGTCAAAGCCGATGCTGAGTGCGATAGGCAGACCGATGGCGCTCCACAGGGAGTAACGGCCACCTACCCAGTCCCAGAATTCGAACATGTTTTCAGTATCAATGCCGAAAGCAGCGACGTCCTTTGCATTTGTAGAAAGGGCAGCGAAGTGTTTTGCAATGTCTTCTTTTGCTGCACCGTTTTTAAGGAACCAATCTCTTGCACTGTTGGCATTGGTCATGGTTTCCTGTGTAGTAAATGTTTTTGAGGCGATCAGGAACAGGGTAGTTTCAGGATTTACGGTTTTCAGTGTCTCAGCGATGTGTGTGCCATCGATGTTGGACACAAAGTGCATGGTCAGGTGGTTCTTATAAGCTTTCAGTGCTTCAGTTACCATTACCGGGCCCAGGTCCGATCCACCGATACCAATGTTGACCACGTCGGTAATTGCTTTGCCGGTATATCCTTTCCATTCACCGGAGATGATCTGTCCACTGAACTTTTCCATCTTTGCCAGTACCTTGTTGACATCATCCATCACGTTTTTACCGTCGACAAGGATCGGTTCTTTTCCTTGATTGCGGAGTGCGATGTGCAATACCTGACGGCCTTCGGTCTGATTGATCTTGTCGCCGCTGAACATCGCTTTGATGGCTTCATCTAATTTACACTCCCTGGCCAGCTGGATCAGTAGAGCAATCGTCGTGTCGTCTATCCTGTTTTTTGAATAATCGATCAGGATGTCTTCAAAGATCAGGGAGAACTTTTCAAATCTTCCTTCATCTTCCTTAAACAGGTCTTTGAGACTTTTTTCATTGATATTGATGAAATGGTCCGCTAAATATTTGTAAGCTTCTGTTTCAGTAAAATTTATAGTTGGCAGCATAATAATTGTGTTTTTGGTAAATGTAATGGTTTATTTTATTTGGTGAAATCTGATCTTCATTAATTGCCTAATGGCAACTAAATGTCGGCGGTTTATCTTGTAAATAACAGAACAAAATTCGTTTAAAAAAAGATTTTACTTTCTGCTGTTGATTGTACGCGATCCTGCCGGAATGCTGGCTTTTTTCTACAATGCCGGAGTTTTTGAATTAGGGAAGTATCTTTAATATCTTATATTTGTGATTATGACAAAAGAACAAATACAGGATTTAAGGGACAGAGTAGCGTCGCTGAGGAGGCATCTTTGACGTAGAAGTACGTTTAGATGAAATATACATTGAGCAGGAGTTGACCCTGCAGCCCGGTTTTTGGGATGACCCGAAGAAAGCAGAAAAGCATCTTGCGGCAATCAACAGTAAGAAGGTATGGACAGATGCCTGGCAGGTTGTGAATGCAAAACTGGAAGATACAGAAGTGATGTTTGACTTCCTGCAGGCAGGAGATGCCACGGCGGAGGAGATGCAGGAGCAATATGATGAGTGTCTGGCACTGATCGAGGCGCTGGAGCTGAAGAATATGCTGAGCAGCAAGGAAGACCAGTTGCATGCGGTGATGCAGATTACTGCAGGTGCGGGTGGTACGGAGAGTTGCGATTGGGCAGCGATGCTCATGCGGATGTACATCATGTGGGGGGAAAAGAACGGTTACAAGGTGACGGAACAGGATTATCAGGAAGGTGAGGTAGCAGGCGTGAAGTCGGTTACCTTGCAGTTTGCCGGAGATTTCTCCTACGGTTATCTGAAGGGGGAGAACGGCGTACATCGGCTGGTAAGAATTTCGCCTTTTGATTCCAATGCGCGCAGACATACCTCGTTCGCGTCGGTATATGTGTACCCGTTGGTGGACGATACCATTGAGATTGAGGTTAAAGATTCAGAGATTGAATTTGAGACTTTCCGTTCCGGTGGTGCGGGAGGGCAGAACGTGAATAAGGTGGAGACGGCCGTGCGCTTGTACCACAAACCTTCCGGCATTGTGATCAAGAACCAGGAGTCACGTTCACAATTGCAGAATAAGGAAAATGCGATGCGTTTACTAAAATCGCAGTTGTACGAAGCAGAGATGCGCAAGCGCATGGAAGCCACGGCGGCGATAGAAGGCTCTAAGAAGAAGATTGAATGGGGGTCACAGATCAGAAATTATGTGCTTCATCCGTATAAGCTGGTGAAGGACTTAAGAACCAACTATGAAACCTCCAATGCGCAGGGTGTGCTGGATGGGGAGTTGAATGAGTTTTTAAAAGCTTACTTAATGGAATTCTAAAATGAGAGGTCTAATGGTGTTGCTGATGGTGATCATGGCTGGTGCCGGGAATATGAAGGCGCAGGAATTTGTGCCACTTTACCCGGGAACAATTCCGGGTGCTAAGACTGTTCCTGGTAATTATCGGGAGCTGACTGAAGAGGGTACTGACGGCATCACGCGGGTGAGTAAAGTTTCTCAGCCAGGGTTTTACGCATTCCTTCCATCAAAAGACAAAGCAACCGGAGCCGCGGTGATCATCTGTCCGGGTGGCGGTTATGGGATTCTGGCGATCAGTCATGAAGGCTATGATGTGGCCCGTCAGTTTAATGCCATTGGTGTGGCTGCCTTTGTGTTGAAATACCGACTGCCAAGTGATGAAATCATGACGGATAAGTTTTTCGGCCCGCTGGCGGATGCGCAGCAAGCAATTTATCAGCTGCGTAAGAATGCTTCCCGTTGGGCTGTAAATCCGGCTAAAATCGGAATTATGGGCTTTTCTGCGGGAGGGCACCTTGCAGCAACGCTGACTGTTCATTATGAGGATGTTAAAATAGAAAATCAGGAGCGACTGAGCCTGCGCCCTGATTTTTCCATATTGATTTATCCTGTAGTATCATTTGGTGCTTCTGCACATACAGGTTCAGTAGCAAACCTGATTGGTAAAAATGGTACTGCGGAGCAGAAAGATTATTTTTCCTGTGAAAAGCAGGTAAATGCACAGACGCCACCGACCTTTATGGTACACGCCAATGATGATAAGGTGGTGCCTCCTGACAACAGCATCCTCTTTGATCAGGCGCTGGTAAAGGCAGGTGTGCCTGCAGAGTTGCACCTCTATCAAAAAGGTGGACATGGCTTCGGGCTGCACAATAAGACCACCACGGATGAGTGGTTTGGTCGTTTGCAACACTGGATGTCTGCCAGTAAAATCCTATAGGTCGGTGTTGTTGATGATTTCCTGAAGTTCTTTCAGTTCTTCGACTTTCTCCATGGAACCCAGGTTCTCATAAGAGGAAATCAGGTTGCGTATGATCCTTCTGATGATCTCGACGTTGCTGCATGGCGCGTAGAAGCCCGGCATAGGCTCCAAGGCAAGCTGGCGGAGGAACTGGTCTACATCATTTTTGCCGAATATCGCTCCCTTGTTGAAGGCATTGATGTAGAATAGTACGCCGAATTCATGGTCTTCTATTTTACTTTCATCAATGTAGCCCAGGATAAAATGCTGTGGCAGGTTGACACCGTAAACAGGGATGTCCAGTTTCTGTGCAAGGGTAGAATAGATGATGGCCAGTGAGATCTGGTTTCCCTTTTTGCTTTCCAGCACCTGGTTGATGTATGAATTTTGCGGGTCGTGGTGATTTTTGGTGTTGCCACTGAAGCCGTAAACATTGTAGAATACATGGTTGATGAGTTTGATCTTTTCTACCGAGCTCATCTCATATTGTAAGCCCATCCAGATTTCTCTTTTGATTTCTTCCATCTGGAGGATGATCTTCTCTTCATCGAGGTCAGGGTACTGATACCTGTTGATGACCAGCGCCCCCTGCAGTAAGTCGAATGCTCCACCCTGATACCACAACCGCAGACTTTCCTTCACATTTGTAAACTGGATTTTATGCACCAGATTTTCTATTCGTTCCTGCAGCAGTGTATCCAGGGAGGACTCCCAGGTATGTTCCAGAAAATCGATCACCTCATTGCCGTATTCCAGCAACCGGTTTTCCACATGCTGAAAGATTTCCTGATCCGGATCGTCCAGCAATTTCACCAATGCACTTATTTCTTTACTATTTTCCATTAACATGCGACTTAGAATACTACGATTGTTTATTTTTGTAGCTATGGTTTTAAACTTCCTCAAAGACTATCTGAAGCATCGCTTTACTTCAAAAAGCAGACATGGTACCCATTCTCCTTTTGTTTACCGGCTTACGGATGAGGTAATTTACGATTTTAACGTTAAAACGGCCTACAAAAGCGTGGAGCTCCAGCGAAAAAAACTTTTACATGACGATTCCATTGTTCATGTGACGGATCTCGGTGCAGGTTCTCATCTGAACAAAAACAGGTCTAAGAAAGTTTCACAGATTGCGAAGAATGCATTGAAGAGCCCTGCGCTGGCGCAGCTGATCTATAGACTGGCGGCAGATACCCATCCGAAGAGTGTGATTGAACTGGGCACCTGCCTTGGCATCACGACAGCCTACCTCTCGAAGGCTTGTCCGGAGGCGGAAGTGATTACCATTGAAGGATGTCCTGAGACCGCAAAGGTCGCGTATCAGAACTTTAAGGACCTTGAGTTGGAGAATACCGAGCTGCAGGTGGGTAATTTTGATGTCTTATTGCCTGGGATTATTGAACAGCAGGAGCAACTGGACTTTGTGTACGTCGACGGCAACCACCGTAAAGATGCGACATTAAATTATTTCAACTGGTGTTTGCCGAAGGTGCACGAAGGATCATTACTGATCTTTGATGATATCTACTGGAGTAAGGGGATGAAAGAAGCATGGGAAGAAATCAAGGCACATCCCGAGGTGACGGTGACGATCGATCTGTTCTGGATCGGACTGGTATATTTCAGGAAAGGACAAGCAAAGGAACACTTCAAAATTAAGTTCTGAGACTTGGTTTTCAGGGAAGGAGCACATTTAGAAGGCTTCGGCAAAAGTCAGGTAAAAGCCCGTCTGACGTTTCTCGTTTGCGCGTTTTTCACCTATGCCGTAATCCATGCGGATGCTGAGTCCTTTTTCAGGATCGAAGAAATAACGTCCCCCTGCACCATAAGCGGGTTTGAAACTTCTGGCTGAGAATTCGCCGTTGTCGAACACCTGTCCGCCTCCTCCAAATACGACCGCACCAAAGCGGTTGTTGTATCTGTAGCGAAGTTCTGCCTGTGCAGCAAGCAGGTTCCTGTCGCGGTACCTTCCGGTATAATATCCCCTCATCATTTCATCATTGCCCATTTGTTGCATCAGATAAAACGGCGTGTTTTTTCCTTGTACGGTATGGTAAAGTGCATTCAGGCCCAACACGAATTTGGAAGACAGTGACCAGAAGTTACGTACGTTCATTTTGATGATGCTGCCTGTAAAGTTCTCGCCACCCCAGAAGTCGGGTGAATATTGGTAGGAAACCCTGGCCAGAAAGCCTCTTGTAGTATAATTGTTGGAGTTCCGTGTGTCATAACTTTGGGAGACACCAATGTAGGCAACGCTGCCGCCAATCTTATGAATGAGGGTCTGGTCGTTTGTAAAAGGCCCACCCACTACTTCATCTGTAAAGTGATAATTTTCAAAACCCAGGGAGAAGCCACTGTACAGGTGTCTGGCAAAACTCCGTTCCGCTTCCATGGTGACGCGGACCTGTCCCTGGACGAGGCGGTCTTTATTGGCTTCAAGGGTTTCGTTGCCGATGCCGAAAAAGTCGAAAGGCATTTTACGGAGGCGGATTTCACCGATGAGGTGGTGTTTATTGGCTTTGGTCCAGATGTCCCCTTTTAAGGATACATTGTATTGGCCTTTGGTAGATGCAGACAGTATGGTAGCGAAATTGGAGCTTCTGTTGAGTGTGTCTTTTTTGTCGAGGTATTTCGAATAAATGGCACCAAGGCCAAACTCCATTCCGGTTTCCTGTGCATACCGGAATACTGGTATGGGCATAAAGCTGGCTTTGCGTGAGGAGTCTGTTTCGCTGGATAGATACCGCTTTATCATCTTCTTCTGACCCGACACGTGGGTCCCTGCAATCACCAGTACAACACAAAGCAAAAATTTATTCATCGGCCTAAAATAAGGTAAAGATTTAATTATGGTAGTAATTTAAACAGAAATGCTGTTTAGGATGTTCGACAGCTTAGCAAGATTGAGGCCAATAAATAGAAATTGAGCCTGATGATGGCTTTAATAATATTTATCTATTTTTGTGGCAACAAAATTTAAAAACAACGATGAGTACAACAAGAGGACCTATCTCGCAATTCATGGAGCAGCATTACCTCCATTTTAATGCGGCAGCTATGATGGATGCAGCTAAAGGATATGAAACACATTTGGATGAAGGCGGTAAAATGATGATTACCCTTGCAGGAGCGATGAGTACTGCTGAGCTGGGCATTTCTCTGGCAGAGATGATCCGCCAGGATAAGGTAGCCATTATCAGCTGTACAGGTGCAAACCTTGAGGAGGACATCATGAACCTTGTTGCACACTCGCACTATAAAAGAGTACCCAACTACCGTGACCTGAGTCCTCAAGATGAGTGGGACCTGTTGGAGAACCATTATAACCGTGTAACTGATACTTGTATCCCTGAAGAGGAGGCGTTCCGCAGGTTACAGAAACATATTCATAAAATCTGGAAAGATGCGGATGATGCCGGAGAGCGTTATTTTCCTCACGAGTTTATGTACAAGATGCTGTTGAGCGGTGATCTTGAACAGTATTATGAGATTGATCCTAAAAATTCCTGGATGCTGGCAGCTGCGGAGAAAAACCTTCCGATTGTGGTTCCAGGGTGGGAAGATTCCACGATGGGGAACATTTTTGCTTCTTACGTGATGAAATCTGAATTGAAAGCGAGTACCATGAAAAGTGGTATTGAATATATGGGATACCTGGCCGACTGGTACATTGCGAACAGTGGCGGTAAGGGAATTGGGTTTTTCCAGATTGGTGGCGGTATTGCGGGTGATTTTCCGATTTGCGTGGTACCGATGTTGTATCAGGATATGGAAATGGAAAACATCCCTTTCTGGAGCTATTTCTGTCAGATTTCTGACTCAACGACTTCTTACGGATCTTACTCCGGTGCGGTGCCTAATGAGAAGATCACCTGGGGTAAACTCGACATCCATACGCCCAAATTTATCGTGGAATCGGATGCGACAATTGTAGCACCTTTGATCTTTTCATGGATCTTAAAAATGTAATTTTAATTTCCAAAAAATATTCGTCCGGATGCGGAGATGAGGGAATCAGCAAATTTGTAAAAATTGCTGATTTTCTTCGTTTAAAGCATCAGGAACGAACTATTTAGATTGATTATAAATTGTATTTACTGTCATTTCTTTGTCATTGGTAAGTTAATAAATTTTACTTTTGTGGACGTTTTGGTGAAGACCGCGGGGGAAATCGCATAAAACGGTTATTAAGTTTTTTAAAAAATAGTATAAAATACTCATTATGAGGGATATCTCATTGATCATTAGAAGAGTTTGGAAGTCGGCGTTTATGTTTACGGCTCTATCTGTTTTAATCGTTTCTACAACACAAGCGCAAGATGTAGTGGAGGGAAGGAAAATATTTAAGGATAAATGTTCTTCTTGTCACCAGTTAGACCGTAACAGTACCGGTCCGGCATTAACGCCGAAGATGAATGAACTGGATGAAGCTTTTTTATTGAAATGGATAAAAAATTCTCCGGCGCTGATTGCATCAGGTGATCCTCAGGCAGTAGAGGCTTCGAAGTTCTCTCCATCGGAGATGACTGCATTCCCTAACCTGAGTGATGACCAGATTAAAAGTGTGATCGCTTACGCTAAAGTAGGGGAGCCTAAGAAAGCGCCTACTGGTGATGAACCAACTGAAGCTGCATCAGAAGGTGTTTCTGATTTTTCTATTGCAGGTATCGTTGCGATCATCCTGATTTCGATTGCGGTATTGGTGATCTTAGGCCGTGCGATCAAAATGCTGGAGCGTCTGATTCTTCAGAAGCAAGGTGTGGTGATCGTTGAAGAGGAGAATGTTTCTCTGGCTGTTGGTGTTCGCCGCCTGTTCAAAAACAAGAAATTTGTGTTCTTCTTTATCCTGTGTCTGATAGTGAGCTTAGGTTCTTTCGGATGGATGGGCATGTGGAACACGGGTGTACACACCGGTTATCAGCCAGTTCAGCCGATCAAGTTCTCACACGAACTTCACGCAGGTACGAACAAGATTGACTGTCAGTACTGTCACGCAGGTGCGTTTAAATCTAAAAACTCTACCATTCCATCTGTGAACGTTTGTATGAACTGTCACAAATCGGTACAGGCTACAGAGAAATACAATGGCGAGATCTCTCCTGAGATCCAGAAAATCTATACCGCTATCGGTTATGATCCGGCAACATTGACTTACGACAAAACGAAAGAGAAACCAGTAGAATGGATCCGTGTCCACAACCTTCCTGATTTTGCTTATTTCAACCACTCGCAACACGTTGTGGTAGGCGAGCAGGCGATCAGAAAAGAAAAAGGTCTGAAACCAGAAGAGCCGGTATGTTTTGCATGTCACGGTCCGGTAAACACGATGGAAGAGATTTACCAGTATTCTCCTTTGACCATGAAATGGTGTATCAACTGTCATAAGGATGCAGAGATTTCAGGTAAGGACAATGCTTACTACACGAAAGTGATTGAGAATCACGAGAAGATCAAGAAAGGCGAGAAGATTACGCCTGCAGCCCTTGGTGGTTTAGAGTGTGGTAAATGTCACTATTAATAGAGTTAAGTAAAAAGAACGTTCGATAAACAGTAATATAGCTTAAATGGAAAGCAATAAAAAATACTGGAAAGGCTTAGAGGAGTATCAAAACACTCCCGATTTTGTTGAAAACAACAAAAACGAATTTGCTGAGCCTCTTCCAATAGAAGATGTTTTAAATGAAGCAGGGTTAAGTACGGTGACCCCGCGCAGGGACTTTTTGAAAGCATTAGGCTTCGGCCTTGGAGCGGTAACGCTTGCAGCTTGTCAGACTGCTCCTGTACACAAGTCAATTCCTTACGTGATTAAACCGGAAGAAGTAGTTCCGGGTATTCCTAACTACTATGTTTCGAGCTTTAACGGACAGAGCATCCTGGTAAAAACCAGAGAGGGTCGTCCGATTAAGGTAGATGCAAATCCAAATGCGGGTGCGTTCAACTGTGGAACTGATTCACAGGCACAGGCTTCTGTACTTGATCTGTATGACACTTCTAAATTGCAGGCCCCTGTAATGAAAAAAGCAGGTAAAGCAAGTTTAGAGCAAGCCAACTGGGCAGAGATCGACGCTTTTGTAAAAGGAGAGTTGAACAAGGCACAGGCATCAGGCAAGAAAATCCGTATTGTTTCTTCTACAGTAAGCAGCCCTACAGCTAAGAACGTGATCGCTGATTTCGCTGCTGCTTATCCGAACACTAAACATGTTCAGTATGATGCGGTATCTTATACAGGTATCATCAAAGCAAATGAAAACAGCTTTGGAAAGGCTGTAGTACCTCAATACAAATTTGATAAAGCTGACCTGATCGTTAGTTTCGGTGCCGATTTCTTAGGTACCTGGATCAGCGGTGAGGAGTTCACAGCACAATATATTGAAAACAGAAATTACAAGTCGCTGAAGGCTGGTAAGATGTCCCGCCACTTCCAGTTTGAAGCAGGTATGAGTCTGACCGGTACCAATGCGGACACCCGTGTTCCTGTAAAACTTTCTGAAGAAGGACCGGCCTTAATTGCACTATATAATGCAATTACCGGCAATACCCTTTCAGGAGCAGCATTGCCTAACAATGTGACTGCAGACAAAGCGATCAAACTGGTTGCTAAAGAATTGTTGCAGAACAAAGGTAAATCTGTAGTGATTTCAGGATCTAACGATGTGTCTACACAAATCCTGGTAAATGCCATCAATGCTGCCATCGGCAGTTACGGTGCTACGATTGACCTGGATAACCCATGTAAACGTTATGCTGGTAATGATGCAGAATTTGCTGAGTTCATCAATGAGATGAGCAGAGGTGAAGTTGCAGCTGTTTTCTTCCTGGATACCAATCCTGCATATGACGTAGCGAAAGCAACAGCATTTGCGGAGGCCCTGAAGAAAGTATCACTTAAAGTATCTTTCTCAGACCGTAAAGATGAAACTTCTGATCTTTGTGATGTCATCGCCATCAACCATAACTACTTAGAGTCATGGGGAGATGCAAGTGCTTACGAAGGATCTTACTCTATTGTACAACCAACCATCAACCCAGTATTTAACAGCCGTCAGGCCGAAGAAAGCTTGTTGATCTGGTCTGACAATGCGGTGAAAGAATACTATCAGTATGTGCGTAACAACTGGGAGAAAAACATTCTGCCTTTATTCGGCAAGAGCTGGAAAGAAGTATTGCAGACAGGTGTATTTGCTACAGCCCAGAAACCAGCTACAGTTTATACTTTCAACCTGTCATTAGCAGCAGTTATTCCTGCGGTATTGAGCAACAGCAAGTCGCTGTCGAAAGACATCGAGCTTCAGGTTTACGAAAGCATCCCGATGCGTGATGGTAAACATGCCAACAACGCCTTCCTTCAGGAGTTGCCTGATCCGGTTTCTAAAGTAACGTGGGACAACTACATTGCACTTGCGCCTAAATTCGCTGAGAAACTTGGATTCAAGGAATTTGATATAGTAACTGTAAAAGCTGAGAATGGTTACAGTGTTGACCTTCCTGTGTTGATTCAGCCAGGACAGGCACAAGGTACTGCTTCCATCGCATTGGGTTACGGACGTACCATGGTTGGTAAAGCTGGAAACAACGTAGGAAAGAACGCTTTCCCGTTTGTTGGCTTTAACAATGGTACTGCCAAATATGCAACTACAGTTACCCTGACTGGTACTGGAATGAGAGAAGAACTGGCGCAGACACAAACGCACCACTCTTTCGAAGGTAGAAATGTAATCCGCGAGGCTACATTCGAAGCTTACAAAAAGAATCCGGCAGCTGGTTCAGGTAATGACCACGCTAAACATAAAACTTACGATTTATGGGATAAATACGAGAAACCAGGTAACAACTGGGTAATGGCAATCGATCTGAATGCTTGTACTGGTTGTGGTTCTTGTATCGTTGCCTGTAACGTAGAAAACAACATTCCTGTTGTAGGTAAGGAAGAGGTACGCAGACGCAGAGAGATGCACTGGATCCGTATCGACCGTTACTATAGCTTTAATGTAGAGGCTGAAGAAGGTGATGGCGATGCTCATGCAGCACACGGTGCTCATGGCGAACATGGCAATGGCATCAACGCTGTAACTAAAGAAAAAGAGATTGCGCACCTGGAGAACATGGACAATGTATCTGTGGTACACCAGCCGATGTTATGTCAGCACTGTGACCACGCTCCATGTGAGACGGTTTGTCCGGTACTGGCAACGGTACACTCTTCAGATGGTCTGAACCATATGGCTTACAACCGTTGCGTAGGTACACGTTACTGTGCAAACAACTGTCCATATAAAGTACGTCGTTTCAACTGGTTCAACTACTGGAATGATTCACGTTTTGACAACTACCTGAACAACGAGTTCACTCAGCTGGTACTTAACCCTGATGTAACTACCCGTTCAAGAGGGGTAATGGAAAAATGCTCGATGTGTATCCAACGTATCCAGGGTGGTAAACTGCAGGCTAAAATGGAGAAACGTCCATTGAAAGACGGCGATATCAAAATGGCTTGTCAGGAAGCATGTTCTGCAAATGCAATCATCTTTGGTGATGCGAACGATCCGGAATCAGAAGTATCCAAAGCATTGCGTAGTGAGCGTATCTACTACGTTCTGGAAGAGATCAACGTTCAACCGGGCATTGGTTACATGACGAAAATTAGAAATACAGATACAACAGTACAAGCGTAAGCTGATATTAAAGAAAATAAATTATGTCAGGACATAACGAATCAATATTAAGAGAACCATTAATCACCGGCCAGGACATCACGTATGCAAAAATTACGAATGATGTATTGATGCCGGTTGAGAACAAGCCTAACAGGGCATGGTGGATAGGGTTTATACTTTCACTGTGTGGTGCCACACTTTGGGTTGTAGCGGTAGGTTACACCTTCTGGTTTGGTATTGGTGCATGGGGATTAAACAAAACAGTAGGATGGGCATGGGACATCACCGGTTTCGTATGGTGGGTAGGTATCGGTCACGCAGGGACGCTGATTTCGGCGGTACTGTTGCTCTTCCGTCAGAACTGGAGGAACTCCATTAACCGTTCTGCAGAGGCGATGACCATCTTCGCCGTTATTTGCGCGGCAACTTATGTTGTATCCCACATGGGGCGTCCTTGGTTGGCGTACTGGGTACTTCCGCTGCCAAACCAGTTCGGATCATTATGGGTGAACTTTAACTCACCATTGGTGTGGGATATGTTTGCGATTTCTACTTACTTCTCCGTATCACTATTATTCTGGTATACAGGTTTACTTCCTGATATCGCTACCATCCGTGACCGTGCTACTGGTGTGAGACGTAAAATCTATTCTATCTTTTCTTTCGGATGGAATGGTAACGTAAAAACATGGCAACGTTTTGAGGCCGTATCACTGATCCTTGCAGGTATCTCTACACCGCTGGTACTTTCGGTACACACGATTGTATCGATGGACTTTGCAACGTCGGTAATTCCGGGATGGCATACTACGATCTTCCCGCCATACTTCGTGGCAGGGGCGATCTTCTCCGGATTTGCGATGGTACTGACATTACTGTTGGTTGCACGTAAGGTATTAGGTCTGGAGAACTACATCACCATGTTCCACATTGAATCGATGAACAAGATCATTATTCTTACAGGATCTATCGTGGGTGTAGCCTACATCACTGAGTTCTTTATTGCATGGTATTCAGGTTCTGAATATGAGCAGTATGCGTTTATCAACCGTTCAACCGGTCCATACTGGTGGGCTTACTGGATGATGATGACGTGTAACGTTATCTCTCCACAGCTGTTGTGGTTCAAGAAAATCCGTACTAGCATTCCTGCAACCTGGATCTTATCCATTGTCGTAAACATCGGTATGTGGTTTGAGCGTTTCGTGATCATTGTAACCTCATTACACAGGGATTATATTCCTTCCAGCTGGGCGATGTTTTATCCAACATGGGTAGATATCAGTGTATTCGTAGGATCTATCGGGGTATTCTTCACTTTATTCCTGTTGTTCCTGAGGGTATTACCTTCAATTGCGATGGCAGAGGTGAAAATGATCCTGAAAAGCGCAAGTGAGCAGGAGAAACTGAAACAGATTAAAGAAGGTCATTTAGATAAAGAACAAGTAAAAGAATACATTGAGTCTTTAGAGAAATTTGATAGTGTTAAACAAGAAGAATACGCAAAAATATAACAATGAGTAATATCAAATATATTTTAGGCAGTTTTGGTGATCCTGATGACTTGATGCACGGCATTGAGCAGCTGCAGGCAAATAACATTAAAATCCATGATGTTTATACACCAATGCCTATTCACGGCATCGAGGCTAAATTAGGGATCAAAAGATCCAGGTTGGATATACTCGCATTCTTTTGCGGGATCACGGGAACCATGTCTGCATTTGCATTGATCTACCTGACTTCGGTGGTAGACTGGAAGCACAACATTGGTGGTAAGCCTGCTTTAGCGCTTCCTGATTTTATTCCAATTATGTTCGAGCTTACGATTTTATTCTGTGCGTTTAGTTTAGTAGGTGCTTATTATGCCTCTACCCATTTATTCCCGGGACGAGCGCCAAGGGTAATGGACTTAAGAGCGACAGATGACAGGTTTATTATCGCTGTTGATGCGCAGACCAATGTGGATCACGGTAAGATAGATGGTTTATTAAAAGATGCAGGTGCTTTAGAAGTGAAGCATAATGAAAGGAAGTATATTAGCTATGAATAAGAATAAAGTAGTTTTAGCCTCATTTTGTATTCTTGCGAGTGCTGTTATATTTTCAGCATGCAGAGATAAACAGAGTACAGGTCTAGAATATGCAAGGAATATGTATGATCCTCTTGCTTACAACCCAGATCAGCCAAATCCTAATCCAAGTTTTAAGGGACAGACTGCCCAGACTCCACCGGCACACACTACACCGGTAGGATTTGACAGCTATGAATATCCTAATACCAAAGAAGGTTACGAGGCTGCTGGTGCCGCGCTGGTAAATCCTTTCCCTGCTAATGAGAAGAACCTTGCTGCAGGAAAGCATTACTTTACAGTATTCTGCGCACCATGTCATGGTGAAAAAGGTGATGGTCAGGGACATCTTGTTAAAATCGAAAAGATCAGCGGTATCCCTTCATATCATGGTGATGCTACTTCTTCCCGCGGTGGCAACATGAAAGACCTTACTGCAGGTAAGATTTATCATACCATTATGTATGGTTTAAATAATATGGGTTCACATGCCTCTCAACTCTCTCCTGAAGAAAGATGGAAAGTAGTGATGTATGTTCAACAATTACAAAAAATACAATAGAAAAGCACAAATAAATGGGAACTCACAATTATAATTTTACTGAGCAGTTTGAGTTTACAGGTAAAGCAAAAACCTTAAGCATCATCGCTATTGTGATAGGGATCGCTGCTATAGCTTATGGCTTTTCAGCAGGAGAACACGAGCGTACTTTTGCCAACCTGTTACTAATGGCTTATTATTTCGCATGTGTTTGCATGTCAGGATTATTTTTTCTGGCTGTTCAATTTGTAGCACAGGCAGGATGGTCTGCGTCAATTTTACGTGTACCTCAGGCAATGGCAAAGACCTTACCTATCGCAGCAGTTATTCTGGTTGCGGTAATTGGTGCTGGTTTAGCAACACATAACTTATATCATCACTGGAGCGCACCCGGTTTAACCGATGTGAACAGCGAAAACTATGATAAATTAATCGACGGGAAGTCGGCTTTCCTGAATGTTCCTTTCTTCATGGGACGCCAGGTAGTTTTTCTATCAGTTTATTCTTTCTTTGCTTTATTATTGACAAAGTTGTCTAACAACGAAGATCTTGAAGGCGGTTTGAATTCTTACAGAAAAAGTTTCAAATACTCATGTATCTTCCTGGTTATCTATGGTTTTACTACTCCGATTTTTGCCTTTGATACCGTGATGTCCTTAGAGGCACACTGGTTCTCGACTATGTTCGGTTGGTATAATTTCGCAGCAATGTGGGTAAGTAGCCTGGCAACCATCGCGATCATCATTATTCTTTTGAAGAAATCAGGTTATATGAGCTGGGTGAACAACAGTCACCTGCACAACCTGGGTCAGTTCATCTTTGGTTTCTCTATCTTCTGGACCTATGTATGGTTTGCTCAGTTTATGCTGATCTATTATGCCAACATTCCTGAGGAGACTGTTTACTTCTACAAACGTTTTGATCAATATGAATTCTGGTTCTATCTGAACCTGGTATTAAACTTCCTTTCACCTGTATTACTGTTAATGGACAGGGATAATAAGAGAGCAGAAAATATCCTGCTGACCGTTTCCATCGTGGTATTGTGTGGTCACTGGGTAGATTATTATCAGATGATTATGCCAGGTACTGTTGAGGAACATCATAAATTTGGTATTGTTGAGATCGGAACTGCTGCAGGTTTTGTAGGATTGTTTACCTTTACCGTCCTGACTGCATTGAGTAAAAAACCATTAATTGCAAAAAATCACCCGTTCTTACAAGAAAGTTTAAATCACCACTTGTAATCGGTGATCTGAATTGAGTATATAAATAATAGTATAATAGAAGTACAGCGTTACTACTTTTAAGGAAATGAGTTTAAGAAAATTTATAAGTAACAAAACAATAGCGGCATTGGCAGTAGTACTTACTGTATTTGCAAACACAAGCGTTTTTGCACAGGCTGCAGACGCTACCGCTGAAGCCGTTGCGAAGCCTGTTGATATGGGGCCGGTCTATAAAACGGTGATATTTTATACCATGGGCTTTTTACTGCTTTGCTTATTTATAGCAATCATCGGAAAAGCATTAAGGGTATATGAATTGACGCGTGAGGCTCAGGATAAACCAGCTGGAATCAACTGGAATAAAGTGAACGGTACTTTGTTCGCCCTGTTCCTGATTGTCGGTCTGTACGGTGTATATTGGGAATATACGGTTCATGGAAACATGATCTTACCAGAAGCCGCTTCGGAGCATGGTAAAAAGATTGACCAGATGTTCAACATCACGCTGATCATTACTACCATCGTGTTTGTCCTTACGCATATTGTGCTTTTTGTCTTTGCTTATATCTATAAAAACACAGGTAAAAGAAAAGCGTATTACTATCCGCACAACAACTCCCTGGAGCGTATCTGGACGATCGTTCCTGCATTGGTGCTGACCGTATTGGTATTGATGGGTTTCCTGACCTGGAGGTCCATCTTCTATAAAATTGAAGATCCGAACAACAAACCATTGAGCATTGAGGTGACTTCATCTCAGTTTGCCTGGGCGCTTCGTTATCCTGGAGCAGATGGTATCGTTGGTAAAAAGAACTACAAACTGATTACTGCCGTGAACCAGTTGGGAATGGACTTCACAGACAAAAACAATATTGATGATCAGGTAGCCGATGAAATGGTGATCCCTGTCAACAAGCCGGTTCGTTTGATCCTGACCAGTAAAGATGTTATTCACAGTTTTTATATGCCTCACTTTAGGGTTCAGTTGAATACTGTACCAGGTATGACCTCTTATTTTGAGTTCACACCGACCATCACTACTGAAGAGATGAAGGCAAAAACTAATGATCCTAAATTTGCATACCTGTTCCTTTGTTCAAAAATCTGTGGTGAAGGTCACTACAAGATGCAGAAAGAAGTAAGGGTAGTTTCGCAGGCTGAGTATGATGAGTGGGTGAAACAACAATCGCCATACCTGACTGACGACCTGAGAAAGGAATTTAATATGCCTGTAACTGCGGCACCAGCGGCAAATGCAGCTGATAGTGTAGCAAAAGATACTGCTGCAGTTAAAACAAATCAATTGGCTTTAAAAAATTAATAATACTGGAATAGCACATTATGTCAACTATATCATTACACGATACACACCACCACGATAGCCATGATGATCATGGGCATCACAAAGAGACGTTTCTGACGAAGTATGTCTTCAGTCAGGATCACAAAATGATCGCTAAGCAATTCCTGATCACAGGTATTATTATGGCTGTTATTGCGATGGGCTTATCTATCCTGTTCCGTCTACAACTGGCATGGCCTGAGAAAAACTTCCCAATTCTGGAGACGTTTTTAGGCACATGGGCAGAAGGCGGGCGTATAAAGCCTGACTTTTATCTTGCATTGGTAACCATTCACGGTACCATCATGGTATTCTTTGTACTGACTGCCGGTCTTAGCGGTACGTTCAGTAACTTGTTGATTCCACTTCAGATTGGTGCAAGGGATATGGCTTCGCCTTTCCTGAACATGCTTTCTTACTGGTTCTTCTTTATGGCCTGTGTGATCATGATGAGTTCATTCTTCATTCAGACTGGGCCTGCAAGTGCAGGATGGACGATCTATCCCCCATTGTCGGCACTACCTACAGCGATCAAAGGATCTGCGATGGGTATGACGCTGTGGTTGATCAGTATGGTTTTGTTTGTTGCTTCTTCTTTAATGGGTGGTATCAACTACGTGAGTACAGTATTAAACATGCGTACTAAAGGTATGGACCTTTGGAAAATGCCACTTACCATCTGGGCATTCTTCCTTACTGCGATATTAGGTATTCTTTCTTTCCCGGTTTTGGTCGCGGGAGTTGTGCTCCTGATCT
This sequence comes from Pedobacter sp. BAL39, assembly GCF_000170795.1. Lineage (GTDB taxonomy): Bacteria > Bacteroidota > Bacteroidia > Sphingobacteriales > Sphingobacteriaceae > Pedobacter. The sequence continues at coordinate 143,452 of NZ_ABCM01000004.1, read as the reverse complement.
TTGACCGTAGTTTCGGCACGAGTTTCTACCTGTCTGATATTGTTATGGGTACGCAAGTACTGCCTAATGAAGGTGGATCACCAATTCTTTGGCAACACTTATTCTGGTTCCTTGGACACCCGGAGGTTTATATCGTAATTATGCCAGCTTTGGGTATTTCATCAGAGGTCATCTCTGTAAATGCCAGAAAGCCAATCTTCGGTTACCATGCGATGGTTTATTCATTAATTGGTATTACCATATTGTCATTTATCGTTTGGGGTCACCACATGTTCGTAACGGGTATGAACCCATTATTGGGCGGTGTATTTATGATCACTACGCTGATCATTGCGGTACCATCTGCAGTAAAGACTTTCAACTATCTGGCTACTTTATGGAGAGGTAACATCAGGTTCACACCTGCGATGTTATTTGCCATTGGTCTGGTGTCTTTCTTCATCTCTGGTGGTTTGACCGGTCTATTCCTTGGTAACGCCTCCCTGGATATCAACCTGCATGATACCTATTTCGTAGTTGCCCACTTCCACCTTGTAATGGGATCTGCGGCGATCTTCGGTATGCTTGCCGGTGTTTATCACTGGTACCCTAAGATGTTCGGAAAGATGATGAACAGTAAATTAGGATACCTGCACTTCTGGCTGACCTTTATTTCTGCTTATCTGGTATTCTTCCCGCTACACTTCTTAGGTCTGGATGGTGTACCTCGTCGTTATTATGCATTCACTGAGTTTGAGTTTATGCAGAAATGGTTAACCGTAAACGTATTCGTTACCTGGGCTGCAATCCTTGGTGCTTTGGCACAGGTTGCTTTCTTATGGAACTTTTTCTCGTCGATCTTCTTCGGTAAAAAAGCACCTCAGAATCCTTGGGATTCAAACACCCTGGAGTGGACAACACCTGTAGAGCATATCCATGGTAACTGGCCGGGAGAGATCCCAACAGTATACCGTTGGCCGTATGATTACAGTAAACCAGGTGCTGAAGAGGATTTCATTCCTCAGACTGTTCCTTTCTCTCAGACCATGAGCTCAAACATGCCTCATGACTTTGAAGGCAATACTGAAGCTGAGCAGATCCAAAAGGATTGGGAAGCTAAAAACAGCAAACCTGATACTGATAAATTAGTATAACACATTTTGCTTATATAAATGGGGTATCTGCGGTAGGTAAATACTTACAACAGGTACCTCATTTTTTTTAAATCAAATACTTAACCCATGGTCCCTAAATCTGAAAATAGATTTATCAGGTTAAACCTCATTACGATCATCATTACCTTGTTGCTTATCCTTGCAGGTGGTATTGTGCGCAGTACGGGGTCTGGTATGGGATGTCCCGACTGGCCAAAGTGTTTTGATCAATACATACCGCCGACTGATGTTTCGCAGCTTCCGGCAGATTACAAAGAAAAGTACGTTGCCCAGCGGGTTAAAAAGAACGAACGTTTTGCGAAAACCCTGGAGCGCATGGGCAAAGCGCATCTTGCAGATAGTATCCGTCACGACCAGTCCATCCTCCAACATGAACCCTTTAACGTAGCGAAAACCTGGACGGAATATATCAACAGGCTGATGGGTGCGCTTACTGGCTTTTTCCTGTTGGCTTTGGTAATTTTCTCCTATAGGTACCGGAAGACAGCAAAGCGGATCTTTGTGCTGAGCATTTTGAATCTGGTCGTTGTTGGTTTCCAGGCCTGGCTTGGATCAATTGTGGTGTCCACAAACCTGATGCCCTGGATTGTTACGGTACACATGCTGCTTGCACTTGTCATACTTGGCATTCTGGTTTATACCTATAATTACGCAAAGCAGCTCCATCAGCCGGAAACGGTGATCATGTCGAACATTACATGGTTGAAATTACTCATTTTTGTTTCTGTTGTATTAAGTACTGTACAGATTGTTCTTGGAACAGAGGTCAGGGAGGCGATAGATGCTATTGCAAAGCAAATGAGCTACAATGGGCGCAATGTATGGGTGAGTCGGGTAGGGAATGTTTTTTCATACCACAGGGACCTGGCAATCCTGGTGCTGATTGTTAATGTGGTGGTCTATAAACTGGTAAAAGATCGATTTAACGGAAAGGCGACGGCTCTGCGTGTCGGTAATTCAATTGCCATTGTTTTGTTGATACAGGTGGCAACTGGCTTATTATTATCTAACTTTGCATTGCCTCCTTATGCGCAGGCCCTACACATATTGTTCTCTACGGCATTGTTTACCCTTCAGTACTATTTGTATCTGCTGGTATACCGTACAGAAACCTATCATTAATAGAATAAATTATATATAAATTGAAGCAGTTCTTCGCAGATTTCTCTAAACTCATTAAATTCCGGCTCACCTTTCTGGTGGTGTTTTCGGCCTCTATCACATTTCTGATAGGCTCGCAGGTACAGATCAATGGGGTGTATCCGGACATTAACTGGTTGAACTGGCTGAAGCTGATTGTTGGTGGATTTTTAGTGACATCAGCAGCCAACTGCTTTAACGAGGTGATCGAGGTCGACCTGGATAAGCTGATGACAAGGACTAAAGACCGTCCGATGCCGGCAGGGCACATGACTACCGGGCAGGGGCTGGTTTCCGGTCTGGTGATGGGTTTGCTGGGTACATGGCTGCTGGGAAGTTTAAATCTCGTAACCGGGTTGCTTTCTGTGTTTTCGATCTTTTTATATGCTTTTGCCTATACACCGATGAAACGGAAGTCGCCCATAGCCGTATTTATCGGCGCCATTCCAGGCGCGTTGCCGCCTCTAATTGGTTATGTTGCTGCGCATGGTAAAATTGACCAGATTGCGGTCATCTTATTCCTGATTCAATTTGTGTGGCAGTTTCCACACTTCTGGTCGATTGCCTGGGTGTTGGATGACGATTACAAGAAGGCAGGTTTCAGGCTATTGCCAACCACGAAGCGTGATAAGGCTAGTGCCTTCATTACCTTACTGAGCGCATTGATCCTGGTTCCAGTGAGTTTGCTACCCACATTTTACGGCTTCGGCGGATATTATATTGCCGGAGTGTCGCTGATTGCTTCATTGGTTTTTGCCTGGTTTAGTTTTAAGCTTTGGGTAAACCTGGATCTGGCCAGCGCAAGGAAGGTCATGTTTTGTTCTTTTTTCTACCTGCCTTTGGTCCAGTTGATTTTGTTATTTGATTTTATAGCTAAATAATTTTTGAATATGGTACATACATTAAAAGAACAGGACTTAGGATACGAAGCTGTTACAGATACAAAGCCAAAGAAATTTGTGCTTTGGTTATTTGTGGTGGCATCGACCATTATGTTCGGAGGATTTACGAGTTTTTACATCGTATTTGCCGCATCTAAAGGTAAGGGGCATGGCTTGGTACTTCCAGAAGCATTTATGTACAGTACATTGATCCTTATTGGAAGCAGTGTTTGTCTGTTTTTTGCTTCAAAAGCACTGAAATCCGGAAACAAGGGCATGCAACAATTGTTCTTATGGGCAACGGCTGCGCTGGCTTTGACTTTTGGATACCTGCAGGTGGATGCCTGGAGCGCATTGTTCAGAACCGGAGCGACACTGGTGAACAACAACGCTGCGATTTCGTTGATCTACATCGTTTCCGGGATGCACTTATTACACATTCTAGGAGGGCTAGGCTTCATTTTCAGCAGTCTTGCCGGCTCTTACATGAACCTGTCGGCAGCCAGGGCTAAATACCGGATGGAGTTGGCCTCGATATTTTGGCATTTTATAGATATATTATGGATATATCTGTATGTTTTTTTACTTTTGAACAGTTAGATTTGTTAACAAACTATTACAATTTTTAAAATGAATTCATTATCACAATTAGATCAAGTTAAAACTACTCCATGGAGTGGAGGGCGCTCACCGTGGTCGGTAGAATACGGTAAAATAATGATGTGGTTTTTCTTGCTTTCTGATGCATTCACATTCTCTTCATTATTGATATATTATGGAGCACAACGCTTCTCTAAGTTCACATGGCCTAATCCGGATCTTGTATTCCAGTCTATCCCGGGCGTAATGGACCACGGAGCACCGCTGGTATTTGTGGGCATCATGACCTTCATCCTGATTATGAGTTCTGTAACGATGGTACTGGCGGTAGAGGCTGGTCACAGACGTTCTAAGAAAGAAGTGATCGGATGGATGATTGCTACGATCATCGGAGGATTTATGTTCCTTGGTTGTCAGGCATTGGAGTGGACTCACCTTTTCCACGAAGGATTTGGGTGGGGTAAAATTCCTACCATGGAAACTTTGAAACATCTTTTCAATGAGGGTGAAGTTTCTACGGTATCCGCACAACAGTTTTCAAATCTATTCTTTACCATTACCGGCTTCCACGGATTTCACGTATTTAGTGGAGTGGTTATCAATATCATTATCCTTTTCATGACCATTAACGGTACGTTTGAAAAACGCGGACATTACCTGATGGTGGAGAAAGTTGGTTTATACTGGCACTTCGTTGATTTGGTATGGGTATTCGTTTTCACCTTCTTCTATTTAGTTTAATCATCATTCAATAAAAATATTATGTCAGAACAACACATACATACTTCAGACGAACACGCACATGGGGAGCACGAAGGCCTATCGAAAAAGAAAATTTGGCAGGTGTTCGGTATCTTATTGTTGATTACCGTTATCGAGTTTATCATTGCCCTTTGGGTATTGCCAAATGGTTATATGTCACGTGCAGTAGGTAACTTCGTTTACATCGCCTTGACCTTATTAAAAGCATTTTATATCGTAGCCTATTTCATGCACTTGAAGTATGAGAAATTAGGACTTCAATTGTCCTTAACGGTATCATTCGTTTTTATTTTCTATTTCATTACATTAATGCTGATTGAAGGGGGCTATTTACATCTTCATATGCCTAAAGTTTAATGAATAGTGCTTCCATAAAAAAGGTATTAATCCTGGTCACCATATTAGCGGTACCAGGATTTTTATATTATTTACTACAGGATAAGGGAAAAAACCGTTACAAACCGCTGCCATTTTTCGGGCCTAAGGAGCTGTCGGGAACCTTCCATTCTGTGAGGGGCAAGCAAGTGCCTGATACCAATTATCACCTGGTGCCCGATTTCAAACTTCTGAACCAGCAGTCCGATACAGTGACCTGGAACAGCTATAAGGGCAAGCTACTGGTCTTAAACCTTTTTTACACCAATGGCGATACCCATGCGGTGAACTTTGCCAATAAGGCAATGAAGGCTTACGAGGCGACTTACGCTAACAATAAGGTGGTCCACTTTGTAGGCTTGAGTATCGATCCAAAACACGATACTCCCGACGTGCTGGCTAAGTATGCACAGACGTTGGGTGCCAGTGCGGGTAAATGGGATCTGCTGACCGGTGATAGTGCGATGATCTACAACCTGGTTAACAAAGGACTATTTATTGACGCACACCAGGAGGGCACCGCCACGCAGCCGAAATTTATCTACAGCAATATGTTTGTATTGTTGGATCCTCAGCACCGCATACGCGGATATTATGAAGCCACCAGTCAGGAAGCCCTTTCTAAGCTGGATGATGAAATCAAGGTGTTGATTACTGAAGAATTAAGAAATAACAATGACGGAAGATAGTCCGTCGCTAATGAAATATTAAGATGAATGATAAGTTTTTTTTACGGTTAATCTGGATCGTTACTGCCGTTGTGCTGGTTGTGGTTATTGCTTTAAAGCTGGTACCTCCTCCGACAGATAAACCTTCTTTCATTTATCTTCTGCCGCATATTATCGGCGGAATCAATGCGGCGGTATCCGTATTGCTGATCATTTCCCTGATTTTCATCAAGCGTAAGAACATAAAGGCCCATAAGGTGACGAACGTGGTCGCATTTATCCTGTCGGCTATATTTCTCGTATTCTATATCCTCTTTCATTTGTATGAGAAGGACACTAAGTTCGGCGATATTGACCATAACGGCATTTTGTCGGCGGCTGAGCTTGCTGCTGTGGGGAGTACCAGGGCTATTTATTTCGTCATCCTCTTTACACATATTGTTCTCGCTGTAATTGTATTGCCACTTGTATTGGTTAGCTTTTATCGGGGTTTAAATATGCAGATTGAACGTCACCGCAAGATTGTTCGCTGGTCATATCCCGTATGGTTATATGTGGCCGTGACGGGTGTCATCGTTTACCTGATGATCTCTCCTTATTACAATTTTTAATTTATTCCCTTACTGAGACGCGTATTTTACAGTTCTTTGGAACTATGTTTTCAGCCGGATGTTTATAGAACAGCTATACTGCTGTTCTGCTTCAGGAACGCTCCGGTAATGTAGGTGTAATTGTTGCGTGTAAGCTCATTTTCGGTTGTGAATCTTTACTATATTTGTATTATGAAAAAGATAGTTTTTGTCTTATTTTTTATGGTTTTACTGGCCATGACAACCACTTCAACAGTAAATGCTCAATGTGCCATGTGTACCGTGACTGCTGAGCAGAGTGTAAAAAATGGAAATTCACAGGGAAAAGGATTGAATACCGGGATCCTTTATCTATTAGCCATTCCTTATGTGTTGATTACTGGAATGGGAATTCTGTGGTATGTGAAGTTCCGTAAAAAAAATACCGGAGAGGTGCTGGATGTACAGCCCTAGACGATGAAGAAGACGTCAAAAGTACATGCCGTCCTGAACGGCAAGTGCCCGCAATGCAGAAGGGGAGAGATCTTTACTGGCAGCATGTATGGCTTTAACCTTCAGAAGACCAATACCAACTGCAGCCATTGCGGTTTCAGGTTCGAGATTGAGCCCGGGTATTTTTACGCAGCCATGTATGTCAGTTATGCGATGAACTGTTCTGAAATGCTTTCTCTGGGTATAGCGACCTACATTTTATCAGGGGGATGGCTGGAATTCGAATCCTTCTGGCTGTACATCGGTGTTATTTTTTCAGGATGTCTGATACTCGCGCCTTTCAATTACCGTTATTCACGGGTGATGTTATTACATTGGCTGACGCCAAAGGTTAAGTACAATTCTTATTATGATCAACCATGATTAGACCAGAGACACTTAGTTTTATAAAAGATGTAGCCACACATAACAATAGGGAGTGGTTTGCCGATAACAAAGACCGGTATGAAACTGCAAGGGAGGATGTTCTGCAGTTTGTTGACCAGCTGATTCCCCTTCTTGCGGCTGTTGATCCTGAATTTTCTGTAGATACTCCAGCTAAGAAATGCCTGATGCGCATTTACAGGGATGTACGCTTCAGCAAAAACAAAGATCCTTATAAAAACAACTATGGAATTTCTTTCAATGTAAAACCCAAAGGAGTTCCTGATCCAGGTTATTACCTGCACATCCAGCCCGGCGGACAGTCATTTTTTGGTGCCGGATTCTGGATGCCTGAGGCACCGGTACTGAAGAAGATCAGAGAAGAAATTGACTACAATACTGCTGAGTTTCTTAAGATTATCCATGCGGATAATTTCAAAACCATATTCGAGCTTGAGCAGACCGATAAACTGAAAAATGCACCCAAAGGATATGAGACAGACCATCCTCAGATAGAGTTGCTAAAACTGAAGAGTTTCATTGCGATTTATCCGTTGAAAGATGAGGATTTCCTTAAACAAGGTGTTGCTGATCAGTTGAAACACGCTTTTGAAAGCGTACATCCGTTTATATTATTTTTGAGAAATGCCGTAGTGCAGTAAATTATTATGAGAAAGATCTATTTGTTATTATTCGTAGGGCTCTTTGCAACTGCTTTCAGTTCCTGCCAGGTTTTGTCTATAAAGAAATATAAGGCTTTGCTTGCAACACAGGATTCCCTGAACAGGGGATGGAATGAATCGCAGCTGATGAATGAAAACCTGGAAAGCCTGATTGCGAAATTGAGAAAAGATACCACTGGACTGAGCAGTGCCTTGAATGACATGAAGAATCAGTATTCGCGGATGGACAGCAATTATAATAAGCTACGCAGTAACAGTTCCTCAGAGATCAATAAGCTGTCTCAGGACCTTAAAAAAAGGGAACAACGTTTGAAAGAGGTTGAGGAAATCCTGAGAAAGCGTGATGAGGCCACCAATCAGCTGAAAGAGAAGCTACAGCAGGCATTACTCGGATTCACCAAAAGCGGCCTCACTGTAGAGATCAAAAATGGGAAAGTATATGTCTCCATGACAGATAAACTATTGTTTCCATCCGGCAGTATCGTGATTGATGAGAAAGGAAAACAGGCGTTGACGCAACTGGCTACCGTACTTAAGCAGCAGCCGGAGATCAACATTGCCGTAGAAGGGCATACCGACTCTCAGAAGATTACCAACCTGGGGCAGATCAAAGACAACTGGGACCTGAGTGTATTGAGGTCTACGTCTGTTGTACGTTACCTTACGGAAGTCAATAAGGTGGAAAGTGTGCGGATGACGGCTACAGGTAAGGGAGAGTTTCAGCCGCTGGTATCCAATGCAAATGCAGAGGGACGCAGTAAAAACCGCAGGATCGAGATTGTCCTTTCTCCAAAGCTGGATGAGCTATACGATCTGATCAAGCAGTAGGCAGGCTGAAGATAACGATGGTCGTAAAAAAGGGGTTCTTTTATGAAGAACCCCTTTTTCTTTTAGAAAGGACTGCTGAAGTCTTTGAAAGCAGGCAACACCTGATCTTTGTCGGACAGAAGGAATTCACTTTCCGGAACTTCTTTGCCCCATTCGATGTTGAGGTCCGCATCATTCCAGATGACGCCTATTTCAGAATTTTTATCGTAGTAGTTGCTCACCTTGTAAGTGAAGATGGTGTCATCTTCAAGGGTGATGAAGCCGTGCAGAAATCCGGGCGGTACCCAGAGCTGGAGGTGGTTCTCGCCGCTAAGCTCAAGCGCAAAATGTTGACCAAAGGTTGGGGAGGATTTGCGGATGTCGACAGCAACGTCCATTACCCGTCCCTGGATCACCCTGACCAGCTTACCCTGTGCAAACGGGTCTTTCTGCGCATGGAGTCCTCGCAATGCACCTTTTTGAGAGAAAGACTGGTTATCCTGTACAAAAGTGACATCGATACCAGCGTCAGATAGGATCTTCGCATTGAAGCTTTCATAAAAATAGCCGCGGTTGTCTTTCCATACTTTTGGTTCAACAATCAGCAGCCCTTTGATCGGGGTTTCTTTTATCGTCATAAATTAATCAATATATTCCATCAGCGTTTGGAATGATACCAGCTGATTTTCAAAGTTTGTGCTTACCTCGGCTTCGAATGCCGGGGCATGGTTACTTTGGTAGGACAAATATTCTGCCATATTTTCGGCGACATACTGGGCGCAGTAGGTTACACCTTCATTTGGCGAATCGAGGACCTTCAACAGGCGGTAAGAAACAAAATGTTCCGTTGCCATAATACGTGGAATATGGGACTCCTGCATCCATTGAAGCCATTTTGGTGCAGTAGCTTCTTCCATAATGTAAGTAATATTGAATAATAACATTGCGCAAAGATAGCAACTAAGTGCCAATAATATCTCCGCGAAGTTTTCGGAACCTCTTCCTTGCTTCGGCAGTGTACATACTTCCGGGATAATCAGTGATCAGCTTTTGGTACAACGTTTTAGCTTGCTCATTGTCGCCTAATTTTTGCTCACATAGATCAGCAAGGTTGAAGAGTGCATCGTCCGTCCAGATGCTGCTGCTTTGCTTTTCAATGAGTGCTTTTAGCGCGGCACTTGCTGCAATGAAGTCCTTCCCTTTGATGTAAATCCTTGACTTTGCCATCAGGATGTCGTCAAGGAGGCTGTTGTTGGGAAAAACAAGAGGGATACTATCCAGTTTTGCCAGTGCTTTTGCAGGTTGGTTTCTGAATTCCAGCATTTCCGCGTCGGCATACATCTTTAACGCATTGCTATCGAGTTCAGACTGGAGGTTGTCAGAGATCAGAAGGCTTAGGTTCAGGGCATCATTGGCAATGAGCTGTGAGGTAGAAGCCTTGAGTACATCGGCCTGGGACTTTGCATAGTTGAAGTTTCCCTGGTAGAAAGAGAGTTTTGCGGAGCGGTAGCGAGCCTCGTTGCCGAGTGGCTGGCCTTCGAACTGGTGAACGACCTGCTCATAGATCAGCACCGCCTCCCATGGTTGTTGGGTGAGGATGTAGATGTTGCCAAGCTCCAGTTTCAGGGCCCCGGTTTCGTTAACATCCAGGCCTGGGATCAGTATGGCTTCCTCCAATGCAGCTTCCGCGATACTCAGGTGATTCAGGTAGTAGGCCTGAAGGGTGACCCATTTTTTCAATGCAAAGATAGTTTTCGCAGTTTTTCCATACTCATCGAGAATGGATTCATAATCAGCAGCAAGAGTGGTGACGGCCGTTGGTTCATATTTACCAGCAATGACCAGCTCGTAACGGGCGTTGATCAGTTCGACCTTCGCGGGCAGATAATATTCGCTTTCTTTGCCTTTCATGAGAAGGTATTCGTAGGCTTTAATTGCTACAGGGTAGGCGCCATTACTAGTGAAGGTGCCTGCAGCCTGGAACAATAAGCCACCATCATCCTTCAGGCGTTTGTCCTGCGCGATCAGCTGTCTTAACGCCATTTCATATTCCTGTTGCTGCAGGTACTGCCAGATGAGCAGCTGGTTATAAATTTCCGTTTGGGGTGATTTTTGAATTTTGCGCAGCAGGGCCGATTGCAGGAGGGCATAGTCGTTGTGGTCTTCAAAAATTGTAGCCAATACATTTTCTGCCTGTGGCAGCAACTGGGGCATGGCAGGCAGTGCATTGAGGTACTCCTGGATCAGCATATTTTTATCCTTCTTGAACCGGTAGATGTTCAGCAATTCAAAAGTAAAAGGCTGTTCATCTTTGAGCAGCTTGCGGCCTTGAAGAAAGGTCGTGACCGCGAGATCGTAAGCCTGGAAGGCATAAAACTGATTGGCAAGCTCACGGATTTTGTATTCCTCGGCTGGCAGGTTATTGATGGCCTGCAAGTACTGTTTATTAGCCGCTTCCGATTCTCCCTTCTCCTGGAGCAGCCGACCAAAGGCAATGAGGTAGCCTTGATTTTTACCTTCCTGCCGGGGTAGTCTCCTGACCATCTTTTCTGCCTCATCAAATTTTTTCAATTTCAACAAGCTGTTGAAGTACAGCTCAAAGTAAACCTGGTTTTTTGTTTTGTTATACAACTTTTCCAGTAAGACCGCTGCTTCCTGGTATTGTCCCTGTTGGTAATATTGGTACGCTAATGCGTCGTCCATATTCTCCTGCGCGAAGGATAAGGAGGAGTAAAAACAGCAGCAGATGAGGAGAAGAATCTTGTTCATTTGATGAAATCATTCAGGGATTCTAAAAATAACAAATTGCAGGCTAACTTCGGCTTCTTTTGAACAAGATTGATACACACCCGTATTTTAAATGTTACGGATTTATATTTTCATAGCCCAAAAAAGTAATTATATTCAGCGTTACCGATGTGGGGCTTTATATAAGTAACAATGTTGGTGTATAGCCTTTTTGCCAGGTTGACGATGTGTAGATTTGCCGCTGAATAAATTATGAGTCTGAATACAAAATATCTTTTTCTGTTGTTATTGACCTTGAATGTTGCCTGTCAGCAGAGAAGGAGTGTTGGCGATATCCCCATAGATGATTTTTTCAAGCTGCAGGACAAGATGGCCTACCGTGTCTCACCTGATGGATTGAACATTTCATATTTTAAACTGGAGGGTGACCGGCTAAACCTATATGTCGAAGCTATTGCTTCGGGCAAGTCGAAGATGATTACCCGGATGGAAGACAAGAGTATCCTGTTTTATTTTTGGGTAAGCAATAATGAGTTGATTTATTATAAGGAGTCTGATGTAGCCAGCCACCGTTCAGATATTTTCATCATTGGTAAAGACGGGAAGCAAGAAAGGCAGCTGAGTAAAGATGATACCAGCAGACTGCGGATCCTGGAAGACCAGCTGATCGACGGGCGGTACCTGCTCGTTTCTTCAAATCAGCGCGACTCTACTGTATTTGATGTGTACAGGCTGAATGTGCGGAATGGTGAGATGGAGATGGCCGCAAAAAATCCTGGTAACATTACGGAATGGCGTACTGATGCGGAGGGTAAGCTGCGCCTTGCGGTGAGTACCGACGGCGGTAATTCCACGTTGCTGTACCGTGCCAGTGAACATGAGCCCTTTCAGCCGGTGATGACCAATACTTTTAACACGACTTTTACACCCATTGCTTTTCAGCCGGGAAGTCCGAATATCATCTACGCCATTTCCAACGTGAACCGCGATAAGGCGGCCCTGGTGGAAGTGGATTGCCATACCGGAAAGGAATTGAAGGTGCTGTTTGGCAGCGACACATTGAATGTGACGGACGCTACCTATTCCCGAAAAAAAAGCAGGCTTTCGTTTGCTGTTTATGAAACCTGGAAGAAGGAAAAGCATTTTCTTGATGAAAGTGTGAGGCAGATTTATGAGGTGCTTGACAGTCTGTTGCCAAAGACGGAAACAAGGATCCTTGACCGCGATCAGGCCGAGAATGTATTTGTCGTCAGAACGTTTACCGACCGGAATCCGGGTTCCTATTACCTGTATTATGCTGATCAGCGCAAGCTCAAAAAGCTTAGGGATTTTAATCCGGCCATTCATGAGGAGGAGATGTGTGAGATGAAGCCTGCCAGTTTTCCATCCAGAGATGGGCTAACCATCCATGGCTACCTGACACTGCCGAACGGGATCAGTCCCGAGGGCCTGCCTGTAGTAGTATTGCCACATGATGGCCCCGTGGACCGTACCCTTTGGGGATATAATGCTGAGGTGCAGTTCCTGGCGAATCGCGGGTATGCAGTATTCCAGGTGAATTACCGAGGATCTTCAGGTTACGGAAAGAAATTTGCCGCTGCCGGATATAAACAATGGGGATGTAAGATCCAGCATGATATCATTGACGGTGTCAAATGGCTCATCGACCAAGACATTGCTGATCCTAAACGGATAGGTATTTATGGTTCCGGTTTTGGGGGCAATGTGGCCTTAAATGGCGCCTGTCAGAATAAAGGAACCTTCGTTTGTGCCGCTTCCAATTCGGGTATCATCAATTTGTTTACCTACCTGAAGTCGATTCCACCCTATTCGAAGAGTACCCTGCAGATGTATTATGAGATCATTGGCGACCCCTTGGCTGATGCAGACCAGATGCGCTGGGCATCGCCGTTATTTCAGGCCGACAAGATTAACATTCCAGTATTCCTGGCGCAGAATACCAAGGATCAGAATACCAGTGCGGCGGAGCATCTTCAGCTGATCAGGAACCTGAAAAAAAGAGAAATGAATGTGACCTATCTGGAGCACGACGGCATCAGTTACCCTTCAAAGAATCAGGAGAGCCGACGGAAGTTTTATGCTGCTCTTGAACAATTTTTAGAAGTTAACCTGAAAAATAGGTAAATTGACCACACATGATTTCAGAAAAGATAACAGGTTACCGTAAGAACTTCTTGCTCATCATTACCTTCATCATACTGATGTCTGTACTGTTCGTGCTTTCCCTATTCCTGGCTTATAATTTTAGTAAAAAGTTCATCGAGAATGAGTTTGTCTCGGAAAAGGTGAACGTCCTTGAGCGAAGCATCAAACCTTACAATGATTTCTTTCAGAAGAAACTTCCGGAGGTTTCCTATTATAATGGTTACCTGGACTCTACAACGGCATCTAATTTTGTGGATACCCTATTGCTGGAGTATCCTTTTGTATCCAAGGTCATTTTCTACGACTCAGAGGTACGGAACACCCCTGTGAGTGACGGCCTGAACACCGGTCGGTTTTCATTTGGTCCCAAGGATATCTATCAGTTTGGAAGTCTGGTACCCCTGGACTCGGTCAAACTCTTTTCACGTGATGATACCCGGAGGTTTATTGTGGGTGATGATTTTAACGCCCTGGCTTTGAAGCTCGCCTCCTATATCGAGAGTCTTGATACCAGTCGCGTGCCCAGTCAGGATGAGCTGTTCAGCAATTTCAGCAATGTGCGTTCCAACAAGATCACCTACCTCAATATCCCCAGGATTGAGGACATCAAAATGTATAAAAAGATGCTGCGGAGCACGCTCACACCGCAGCCGGTCTATCAGCAGGACATGCTGTCTTTTCATTTGGACCCCTATAAGATCAAGATCATCAATACAAGGCCAAAGCTGTATCAATACATCAAGATCGAGCCACTTACTTATGACCCTATCGACACTACTGCAACTTACCTGAGCACGGAGATCACCTTGCCGGGGCCCTTTTCGGACTTTAAGCTGTACTTTATGTCCTCCAAGTCTTTCGTAGACAAGGAAATCCGGAATTACTTTCTGCCCATTGCGATGGGCATCCTGGTATTCTATGCAATTGTGGTGCTGGTGGCTTTTCTGATCTACAGAAACCTCAACATCAATCAAAAGATGTTTAAGCTGCAGTATGATTTCGTGAATAACCTCACCCATGAATTCAAGACGCCCGTGAGCGTCATCAAAATTGCTGGAAATAACATCAAAAGCGCTACGATGCTGACGGATAAGGAACTGCTGCTGTATGGCAAAATCCTTGATGAAGAGGCCGATAAGCTCAATGGACTGATGAACAAGCTGCTGGCCTTCACGCAGATTGAAAATAAGGCAATTGTCCTGAACAGGGATGAAATCTATATTGAAGACTTTATTGAGAGTACTGTGGAATCACATAAACTGAAACACCCTGATTTTGAGTTTACTTATGAGGTCTCCGGATTCACGACTTTTGTCACCGATCCGGTATTGCTTGGCAGTCTTTTTGATAACCTCGCGGAGAATGCCTATAAATATTCTCCTGCAGAGCGCAAGCGTCTGCACATCAGTGCCAGACTGATCAAGGGCAAAGTGGTATTCAGGTTTACCGACCAGGGCATAGGAATTCCTTCTTCGGAGATCAATAACATCTTCAAGAAGTTCTTCAGGATACAGAACCAGTACAACCAGAATGGGAGCGTGGGCCTGGGCCTGGCCTTCTGCAAGGAGCTGGTCAACTTCATGAAGGGCGAGATCAGCGTGCGCAGCCGTGAGAATAAGGGAACAGAATTTAAAATTGTACTACCATATAATGATTAAAATATGTCTAAGGAAATTAAAATATTAATAGTCGAGGACGATGAAAATTTACGCTTTTTAGTCGTACATCGTTTGAAAGCAGAAGGATACCAGGTGCTGGAAGCTGGCGATGGTGAAGTTGCAGGTCAGGTGATCATGTCTGAAAAACCAGATATTGTGCTGCTCGACTGGATGTTGCCAGGCAAGCAGGGCTCTGAAGTCTGTGAAGAGGTAAGGAAACAGGGATTTGAAAACCTGATCATCATGATGACGGCAAAGGCGCAGGATGTAGATAAGATTGATGCCTATAACTTTGGGGTGTCCGACTACGTAACAAAACCATTCAATATGGATGTGTTGGTGGCCATGTTGGAAAGTAAGGTGAAGTTTCTGCTGAACAATGACCGTTCTGAGGTACATCGTTTTGGAGATATGGAGCATCATCCGAACATCCACACGCTATTTCGTAACGACAAAAAAATAGAGCTGACCATTCTGGAGAACAGGATCCTGTTGTACTTTTTGAGAAATCCGAATAAGGTAATCAACAGGGACGCGCTGATGCTGGAAGTATGGGGATACAATTCGGATGTCAATACACGGACACTGGACATGCACATTGTCCGTCTGCGTAAAAAGATTGAGGCCAATCCGGACAATCCGCAGCTGTTACAGACGGTACGTGGTATCGGCTACAGGTTTAATCCTTCATAAATTCCAAAAGGGGTGGTGTCATGCAGCGAGGCTAAATGCCAGCAGCAGGAAATACTGAAGCAGCATGGTACCATCCAAAAATAGCAGATAATAGTATTCATTTCTTTTCCTATTGGCATTGATGATCAACCAGGCTGTTACAAACAGAGAAATGGTAATGGCAACAATGCTTAGGTCAAAACCTTTGTTGAACAGGAGCATCAGCAGCAGGTATAGCAATAGTAGCAGCAGGGCAAACAGATAGGCTTTCTTTTCTCCTACTAACGCAGGAATGGTTTTCAGGGCATGTTGTTTGTCACGTGCGAGATCATGTAGATCAAAAGGGATGGTAATGGCAATGATGAAGAGGAACCTTTTTGCAGCCAGAAGGAGGGTTTCCCCTGCAGAGATGCTGATGGCATAGTTTTTCTCCAGCTCAACAATGGGGAGTAGCACACAACTGATGCACCAGACTGAGACGATAAGAAATATACGCACACCCGGGATGTTTTTCAATCCGATTTTCTGATCCCCGATAAGGAGAAAAGGAACATTATAGCCAATGGCGATGATGGCTGTGAACACGAGTAAGACCTGCGCTTCTATGCTGAGGTAGAGGAGGCCGAGGGGAATCATACAAAGCACACAAATCAGCGTAATGGAGATCATGATCCGGTGGTGCTCAGCTACCCACCTCATGCTTAAAAAGGGCGACGCAGCCAACATTTTAGGATTGGTAACCAGCATGCCGAAGTTGTAGATGGACAGGGTGCCGAAAAAGATGACCGCAAGTACATATTTATCCGGCTTCGCACCCAGCAGCTGATAAGTGATCAGTCCCTGTGCAACAGCGCAAATGGCGATGAACAGGTTGCTGAACAGGGTAAAGTCAAGAATCGAAAGCAATACTTTTTTTACCATGGCTGGTTTGATTCCTGCGTGTATCAGGCACGCTTCAATTCAAATATCGTGATTTCCGGTAATATTCCAACTCTTCCCGGATAACCCAGAAATCCGTAGCCGACATTCACATATAGCTGTTGTTGTTGTTCGCGGTATAGTCCCGCCCATTCCTTATAAATATACTGTACAGGACTCCATTGGAAATCTTCTGTACGTACCCCAAACTGCATTCCATGTGTATGACCACTGAACATGGCGTCAATCTGGGGATATTTGGGAAGTACTTCTTCACGCCAGTGTGAGGGATCATGAGACAGCAGTAATTTTACAGGGAGGTCATCTGTATCTTTTGTTGCCAGGTCCATGCGTCCATATTTCGGAAAGCGTCCTGTGCCCCAGTTTTCAATGCCAAGAATACCGATCTCTTCCCCGTCAATCTTTAGACGTCGGTGTTCGTTCATGAGGAGGTCCCAGCCCATACGCTCGTGCGTTTTGATCACCTCCTGTAAGTTACGTGCTTTCTCGGCAGAAGGGTTTCTGCCGAAATGGTAATCACCATAGTCGTGGTTACCAAGTACAGAATATACCCCCAGAGGAGCTTTCACTTTGGCGAAGATGTCCTGATAGTCGCGCATCTCGCTGGCCATGTCATTCACCAGGTCACCGGTAAAGAAGATCACATCAGGTTTTTCAGCAAGTAACATGTCCACGCCTCCGCGAACCGCTTTCTGGTTGTAGAAGCTGCCGGAGTGGATATCTGATATCTGGCCCAGGGTCATCCCCTCGAATGCCTTGGGGAGGTTTGGCAGTACCAATGTTCTTCTTTTAATTTTATAATCATAAGCGCCACTTACAATTCCCCAGGATAAAGAGCTGAGTGGAATGGCTGCCGTAATTAGACCCGCCTTAATGATAAATTCAGACCTGCTGATGGAAGTCAATTGAACGTTGTTGTTTTCCTGCGCATCAGCAGGGGACTTCTGTTTTTCCTTTTTTACATATCGAAATGCAATGAGCAGCAGTCTTCTGAGGTCATCGATCAGAAGGAATGGGAGCATGACCAGCTTGCAGGCCAGCGTCATAAAGAAGGCTACGAGGATCACCGACTTGAGACTCAGAAAGACATTGGCGTAAAAGGCGGCGAATACACTGATGACCAGTAGAATGGTGTATGACCACCAGGCTACAGCAAAGAGTTTCTTCGTCTTTGGGGTCCATTTTTTAAAAACGCTGAGTATCGCCCGGTAACAATAATAGTCGAACGCCAAAAGAAAAACGGAGATGATGATAAAAAGGGTCAGTCGACTCATTTAGTTGAAATTGATGATCATGGATAAAACAAGGGCTAACGGAAATCTTCATCATCGTCATCGATCCCACTATTAAAGAGGCTGTCAAACATATCCGAGAAGCCAAAGCCACTATCCAGATATTTTTTGTTGAGCTGTGAATATTCCGCAAGGCCATGCAGTACAAACTCCATCATCAATAAGGTCTGGTTGGCGCTGAGTTTAGGATGGAACTGTTTTACCAATTCCGGGAGTCCTGTTACCTGCGAAAGCTCCTTTTTATATTTTGGCAGTGTCAGGCGGTCGGAGATATCAAGTGTATTTCCTTCCACAAACCATTCTGTGATGCTGTTGTAAGGGTTGGCTGCTTTGCTTTTTTTCGCTTTCTCCGGATCCGGGAAGTACCGGCTGAAGAGCGTCTTTATGGCTTTTCCAATAAGCGTATTGGCGACTTTTGCAGGACCTTCCAGTTCCCCTTCATAGACCAGTTCGATCTTTCCTGTTACTGCCGGGATGATGCCCACCAGGTCGGCCAGGCGCACAAAAGTGCTTTTCTCCCCATTGATGAGCATCCTGCGTTCAGCAGTGCTGATCATGTTTTCATAAGCCGAGATGGTGAGCCTTGCCGATACACCTGATTTCTGGTCAATAAACTCACTCTGGCGCGCTTCAAAGGCCACCTGCTCAATCAGGTCCTTTACCAGCCCATCGACTTCGATGGCATCTTTCTGTGCCTGGGTGGTGCGTGCTTCCTGGAAGGTGATCTTACGGGAGATGGCAATTGTTTTCGGGTAGTGAGTAAGGATCTGGCTTTCAATTCTGTCTTTCAGGGGGGTAACGATGGATCCGCGGTTTGTATAATCTTCAGGGTTTGCCGTAAATACAAACTGTACGTCAAGTGGTAGGCGCAGTTTAAAGCCGCGGATCTGGATGTCCTTTTCCTGTAACATGTTGAATAATGCCACCTGGATCCTGGCCTGTAGGTCAGGAAGCTCGTTGATCACGAAGATGCTGCGGTGTGCTCTGGGGATCAGGCCGAAGTGAATCACCCGCTCGTCATTGTAGGTTAGTTTAAGTGTTGCCGCTTTAATGGGATCCACGTCGCCGATAAGGTCGGCCACGGTTACATCCGGAGTAGCCAGTTTCTCTGTATAACGTTCAGAGCGGTGCTGCCAGCTGATGGGTGTTTCGTCACCATGTATAGAAATCTCGTGGTGAGCGTACCAGGAGATGGGGTTCAGGGGATCGTCGAAAATTTCGCTTCCACTTACATAAGGGATGTATTCATCCAGTAAGTTGACCATTAACCTGGCGATTCGGGTTTTTGCCTGCCCGCGAAGACCCAGCAACAGGATGTTGTGCCTGGAAAGGATGGCAGTCTGCAGTTCAGGAATTACCGTCTCGTCATAACCCAGAATGCCTTCAAATCCGGCCTCATGGTCCTGGAGCTGCCGGATCAGGTTCTTCCGCAATTCATCTTTTACTGTTTGTGATTTATAGTTGGCGGCCTTCAACTGGCCTAATGTTTTTATATTAATGTGATCCATATTTTAAGTGTAGGGCAATGTTGAGGTAATGGTAGCTAGCTTAACGTACTGTTTTTCTTCTGTTTTTTATATAATCTTCAAAGATGTATTCTCCAAGGCCTGTAAGCGAACTGTAGAAGGCCCTGCCACCATTAATTTGTGTGAATTCACGTACAAACTGCTGCAGGTAGGGATCCTGTGCGATCATGAAGGTTGTGATGGGGATGTGGAGCCTTTTGCATTGGGCGGCCATGTTCAGTGTTTTGTTGATGACTTTCCTGTCCAGTCCCATGCTGTTTTTGTAATATTTTCCATTTTCCTTCAGGCAGGTGGGCTTGCCGTCGGTAATCATAAAAATCTGCTTGTTGTGGGTTTTACGCCTTCTCAATAAATCAGCAGCAAGCTCAAGGCCCGCGAAAGTATTGGTATGATACGGACCTACCTGCAGGTAAGGAAGGTCTTTGACGGTAATGGGCCATGCATCATTACCGAAGACAACGATGTCCAGTGTATCTTTAGGGTAGCGTGTTTTGATGAGTTCGGCAAGAGCCATAGCCACTTTTTTTGCGGGGGTGATCCGATCTTCACCATAGAGAATCATGGAGTGCGAGATGTCGATCATGAGGACAGTTGAAGTGAGCGTTTTGTAATCTTTCTCCTCCACCTCAAGATCACGCTCTGTCAGGGTGAAGTTGCCGATGCCATGGTTGATTTGTGCATTGTGGATAGAGGCGGTCATGTCGATTTGGTCGAGGCTGTCTCCAAAAGAATATTCCCTTCTGTCGGCATTTTTCTCCTCCCCAATTCCGGAGAGGTTGCTGTTGTGGTTTCCTTTACCAGCTTTCTTCAGCTGTCCGAAGATTTCCTCGAGGGCCGACTGGCGGATGGTCTGTTCCGTTTTGGCGGTGATGTTCATGTCGCCATTTGCAGTGTTCTCCTTAAGGTAACCTTTATTTTTAAGGTCCTCGATGAAGTCGCCCATACCATAGTCGTTATTGGTGAACTTGTATTTTTTGTCCAGCTCATTCATCCAGGCCAGTGCTTCACCTGCATCTCCGGCTGTATAGTTCAGCAGCTGGGTGAACAGCTTGAGCAGCTCATCGAAGCCTCCTTTGGGAAGGTCATCTGGCTGGAAATTAGAAAAATGAAAACCTCTCATATCATCAGTATAACGGATTACCGAAGATAAAAGTTTGAGGTATCAGTAATGTTATCCACTTGTAAAATAAAGGGCTGTCAAAAAGCATCTGCATTACTGCATGGCCTGCTGTTCTGACATTACTTTGGACTTCCCTTGGCGAGGGCCCGTTCGGCACGTTTAATGGCCAGTTTCTCACGCCATAACGCATAAGGTGCTTTGAATACCATCTTCAGCACACTGTCCAGTCCCCCTTTCAGCGCAAGGTTTGCGACACTCTGCACCTTTCTGCTGATGGAAGCATCCCATGCACGCAGCGTAAGAGAGAAGGATCCGTCCAGGTATTTCATCCAGTGCCACATACCTGTAGGCATAAAAAGGGTATCTCCATGTTCAAGGAAGACTTCATATCCTTCTACACCTTTCAGGGCGGGGAATTTCTCAAAATCAGGATTGGCCACATCATAATCTTCCAGTGCATAAGTGGCATTGGGGATGCAGTATAACCGGTCTTTCCATTTGTTGTCAAAAAGAATGATGTGTTTTCTGCCGCCGAAGTGCGTATGAAAAAGATGAGGCAGGTCGATGTCGTAATGCAGGAAGGTCACGGAGTTTGAGCCACCAAAAAACATGGCTGGCATGCTCTCCAGAAAACCTCCCATCAGGTCTTTTGGCAGGGTAATGTCTTTAATCAGGTCGGGAACATGTTTGAAAAGATTAAAGAAAAATATGCGAAGTTCCGTTGGTTCTCTTTTGATGAGGTCGAGGTAGTCGCCGAACTTCATGTTTGCCACAGAGGCATTGATGGGCTTTGAGGGGTCGGCCTTAGAATTGTCCATCAGGCTGACATTGATATCTCCAGCAATTGATTTGAGGTAGTCCGTTGTCCATTTTTCCCTGGCTGGCCATGACTTTGTCAGTCCTTTGATGATCAGGGGACGTCTTTTGTCCAGGTAATTTTTTTTAAAATCAGCGGGACTAATGCTCTCTACGGTATCTACCGGCTTTAATATAAAGCTCATAATGATGGGATAAGAGGACAAAAGTGTAAATTAAAATTTAAACTTATCCTCCATCGCAAAATTATTTTCTGAACTCAGGGTTAAACTGGATTTAACGTGGCTCCTGTTTACGGAAAGCTTTGTTTGCTCTTCTGACGGCAAGTTTTTCCTTCCAGGCCATGTAGCTGTCCCTGAAGTTGTGTTTCATGAAGTCATCGAATTTACGCTGGATGGTTAGGTTGTAAAGGCTTTTGGCCTTCACAGCCCATGATTTATCCCATGCGCGCAGGCTGATGGAGAAAGAGCCATCGAGGTATTTCATCCAATGCCAGTATCCTGTTGGCATGAATAGCGTATCCCCATGCTCCAGGAATGCTTCGACGCCTTTTACACCTTTCAATGCAGGGAATTTCTCAAAATCAGGTTGTTCCACATCATAGTCTTCCAGTGCATAAGTGGCATAGGGGATCTGGTACAGGCGTTCTTTCCATTCGTTCTCAAAGAGGATGACGTGTTTGCGGCCATTGAAGTGGGTATGGAAGATGTGGGCGAGGTCAATGTCGTAATGCAGAAAGGTGACAGAGCCCTTCCCTCCAAAGAACATGTTCGGATAGCTATCCAGGAAACCGCCCATCAGGTCTTTTGGAGCACGATAATCTTCCAGTAGCTTTGGGGCATGTTTGATCGGGTCGAAGAGAAATATGCGAAGGTCGGTAGGTGTATTCCTGATCAGCTCAACATAGTCTGAAAACTTCATTTCTGCGGCAGAAGCATTGATTGGCTTCGAGGGGTCTGCCTTGGAGCTGTCATATAGCGGTACCGTTTGATCTCCCACAACTGTTTTCATATAGTCGAGATCCCACTTGTCGTAAGCGGGCCAGTTTTTTGCCATACTCTTGATGATCAATGGCCTTCTGGTTTTCAGGTAATGTTTTTCGAAATCTTCTTTTGAGATGTTGTCCACAACATCTATCGGAGTCAGGTCAAATTTCATCTGTATAGGTTTGCTGTTGTTCAGATGCATTATCCCATCAACTTATGTTAAGATAATGTTAGCAGCAAAATTAAATAAATCGGGAAATGATAATTAGCATGGATATAAATATGGATTTTTTCTGACAAAGGATAGGTTTCTTTTCAAGCACATGTTTTGTGTACGCTATTAATCCTTTTGACGTTGTAATTGTCAGAAAGACTTGAACCCATCTTTAAGCTTATGAAAAATCCGTTTAAAGTGATGATTAGTTTTGTGGTACTCTTTGTGGGTGCCATGCTGTTTACGTCTTTTCGTGAGGACCGTCAGCAACCGCACGGTCTTTCACCTGTCCTGCTCACCAAGTCCCAATTTTCAGTAGTAAATGAGCACGTAGCGGGAATGTCTGTGACAAAATTTTCCTTCCCTTACCGGAAACAGGGACTGAGTACGCGGCAGGCGGCAGCCCACTTGCTTAGCCGGTTTACTTATGGCGGCCGGCAGGACGATGTGGATGCTGTGGTGAAATTGGGACTGGAGAAATGGTTCCTGCAGCAACTGGACGGCCAACTTAAGGACGATTCCTTAGACCTCATGCTGCAAAAGCTGAAGGACATCAACCTAAGCAATACAGAAGTGGAGAATCAATTTCCTGGAAACGCGAGGACACTTCGAATGGCCATGAGGGAAGGGGCAATTGATCGGAACTCCGTCAATAAGGTGGACAATAAGGCATACCGCGACCAACTTCAGGCTTACATGAAACAAAAAGGGTTGAAGCCCAGTCAGGAATTATACCGGCAGTTTATCTCTCAGAAGATCCTGAGAGCTACTTATACAGAAAATCAATTGAGAGAACTGATGACGGATTTCTGGTTTAATCATTTCAATGTGTCACTCACTAAGAATCAGTGTGCTTCATTTGTACCGGCATATGAGCGCGATGTCATCAGGCCCAATGTAACAGGAGATTTTGAAACCTTGCTGATGAGTACCGCGAAGTCACCGGCGATGCTGATTTATCTGGATAATTTCAGGAGCAGCGGGCAGCCGGTAACTTCGGCTAAGCAGGGGGGAGTTTCAGGACAGAAGCGGCCTGGCAAGGGCGGTTTAAATGAAAACTATGCCAGGGAGGTGATGGAGCTTCATACACTTGGTGTGGATGGAGGTTATACACAGCGTGATGTAACGGAGGCGGCGAGAGTCCTGACGGGTTGGACCATCGCGCCTATGGGTGAGGGAGGTTATGGTAGCGGCACAAAGAAATTGCTGGCTAAGCTGGATCCGGAGGCGATGGAGAAAAAAGGTTATGTCAGAGAAGGGGATTTTCTTTTTGTTCCCGGCAGGCATGACAATGCAGAAAAGGAAGTGCTGGGACATCACTTCTCTTCCGGCGGAGGGTATCAGGAAGGTGTAGCCCTGCTGCAGATGCTGGCGCATCATCCATCCACAGCGGTATTCATCTCCAAAAAGCTTGCTGTCAGATTTGTAAATGATCATCCTGCCCAGCAACTGATAGATAAGATGGCAGCAACATTTATAAAAACTGAAGGCGATATCAGCGAGGTGATGATTACGATGGTCTCCGCCCCGGAATTCTGGTCGCCGGACGCATTGCGGGAGAAAACCAAATCTCCTTTTGAATTGGCCATCAGCGCTGTGCGAAGCCTTGATGCTCAGGTCAGGCAGCCCTATCAGCTGTTTACCTGGATCAGCAAGATGGGGCAAAAAATCTATTATTTCCAGGCACCGACGGGATTTCCGGATAGGGGCCAGTATTGGATCAATACAGGTGCCTTACTAAACAGGATGAACTTTGGGCTTGCTCTTGCCGCACAGCGTATCCCCGGGGTGCGGGTCGACCTGGCGGCACTCAACGGTCACCATGAGCCTGAAAGTGCAGAAGCAGCATTGCTGACTTATAGTAAGCTGATGTTGCCTGAGCGTGATGTTATGGCAACCACAGGACGGTTGAAGCCTATGTTAAATGATCCCTCCCTTAGTACTAAGGTGGCCCATGCCGCTGAGTCTGTGATTTTGGCGAAACGTGATACCAGGACAGTCGCGAAGGCAGGGGCAGGTCAGCAGGATATGCTGGCACAGGTGGTGGGTGTAATTATTGGCTCCCCGGAATTTCAACGTAAATGATGGCATAAAAATATTTATTAAATCTCGACAGTTATGACAACATCAAGAAGGGGGTTTATCAAAGCCGGGGGACTGGCATTATTTGGGATAGGGCTGGGGGGAATCCCCGGATTTCTTGCAGATGCCGTGGCAGCGACAACAGCGCCCGGGCTTTTCAAAAGAAAGAAAATTCTGGTATGTATCTTTCAGCGTGGTGCCATGGACGGGTTGATGGCAGTCACACCCTTTACCGATCAGTACCTCAAAGAAGCACGGCCGAACCTGTTCATGTCTGCAGCTAAGGGTACGAAGGAAAAACCATTGATTGATCTTGACGGCCGTTTTGGTTTACACCCTTCCATGGCTGCTTTTGAACGGGTTTTCCGGGAAGGTCAGCTGGCGATTGTGCATGGTCTGGGTTCTCCAAACCAAACGCGGTCCCATTTTGATGCCCAGGACTATATGGAGTCTGGAACGCCTTTCCAGAAAAATACGGAGAGCGGCTGGCTCAACCGTGCAGTGGGCCTTCTGGGCCACGATGGTGCCACTCCCTTTCAGGGGGTAAGCCTTACGTCCTCCTTGCCAAGGTCTTTTTATGGAGATGAAGCTGCAGTAGCCATCAGCAACCTGCAGGATTTTAACATCAGGATGCGTGGGAATGCCAATGCTGCGAATGTTGCTGCGAAAAGTTTCGAGGACCTGTATGACCAGACCTCCTCAGACTTGTTAAAAGGTGCTGGCCGCGAGAGTTTCGAAGCAATTAAGATGCTGCAGAAAACAGATGTAAAAAATTACAAGCCTGTGGACGGTGCTGTATATCCGAAATCGACGTTGGGAAACTCCCTGAAGCAAATCGCCCAGCTGATCAAGATGAATGTAGGTATGGAGGTGGCTTTCGCCGAATCCGGCGGCTGGGATACTCATTTCAATCAGGGCCGCGATACCGGTATTTTTGCGAGAAACGTGAATGACCTGAGTGAGAGCATTATGGCATTCTGGACGGATATGGGTACACTCCAGGACGATGTGACGGTGATGACCATGACTGAATTTGGGCGGACGGTAAAGGAAAATGGTACCGGTGGTACCGATCATGGTCGTGCATCCTGTAACTTTATCCTGAGTCGCGGGGCGACAGGAGGGAAGGTACACGGACAGGTACAGCCTCTTGCAGTGGACAACCTTGAAGATGGACGTGACCTCGCCGTAACCACAGACTTCAGAGCTGTTTTCAGTGAGGTGGCAGACCGCCACCTCAATATCCACAATGATCAGGTCCTTTTTCCGGATTGGAAAGGCAACAGGATCGGTGTAATGAAGTAGGCGCGGTTAAAAGTAGGACACCATTGCGCCAAGGACGCCCATGACGAGTGCAATGAGTATGGCCGGGGTGAACCCTTTGATCTCAAAGCCACTAAAGAACAAATCTGCAACTTTAATCATGATTGCGGTAACAACAATGTGTACTGCAAAAGAGAGTAAACCCAGTGTGACTACGTTTAATGGAAACCTGATGATCCATCCGATGGTCGCATTCAGCAGCCCCACCACCAGAGCCACAAGGATTGCAGTGCTGAAATTTTTAACCTTTATGCTGCGCATGATGTAGGTCATGCCTAAGATGATGCCGGCATTGAGCAGGAGTTGTACGATAAAATTCATAAATTTAAAGTTAAGGCTGAACGCCGGGTTAATTGACCTTTGCTGTTCTCAGGTATTTCGAAAACCGCAGTGGAAAGAACCGTTTAAACCAGACGCCTTTAATTTCTTTGCCGCCAATATATACTTCTTCTTTTTGCTGTAGGATGGCTTTGATGATGTGCTGTGCACATAGTTCGGGAGCCATTCCTTGTTCCTGGGCGCTATCCATTGTTTGCTGCGGACTGCCGTCTGCTGTTAACGCATTTAACGTAATATTAGTTTTGATGAAACCTGGGCAGGCGATAGTGATGAAGATGTTCTTGTCATAGACCTCCAGTCGCAAACCATCAAAATAACCATGCAGTGCATGTTTTGCTGCGGCGTATCCGGACCTCCATTTTGTTCCGAATTTACCCAGGAGGCTGCTGACGCAAACAATATGTCCTTCTCCTCTGGCAATCATAGCCGGCAGTACCGCCTTACTTAACAGTACGCTGCCCCAGAAGTTGACGTTCATCAGTTTTTGTTCTACTGTGTTAGATGTTTCCAATGCGAGCGACCGCTGTGTAACACCGGCACAGTTGATCAGCAGGTCTATATGTCCGAAAATACGGAGTGCTTCTTCTGCTTTCTGATCCAGGGTGGTACCCCGCTCCAGATCGAGGGATAAGATGTGGGTGTTGATTTTATTTTTACAACCACTTTTAACGCGGTAGAGCTCGTCCCGGTTGCGTGCCGAAAGGATGAGCCTGGCATCCATCTGGCTTAGCGCATAAGCTAAAGCTTCTCCGATTCCTGAGGATGCGCCCGTGATCCATATGACTTTATTCTTCATGTTTTACTTGATTGTCGATGTTACTGCTGATGGTCCTCGGGAATCAGAAAGAGTTCGGAGGCAATGTGATCTGCAAATAATTTTCCATCTGTTGTTAATGTCAGTTGATTGTCCTGCTGTGAAAGCCACTTTTTTTCAACGAAAGGCTTGATGTGTTTTAAGGTATCTTTATGGAATTCTGATCCGAAGTTGCGCATAACCTGATCCAGGTCTGTTCCCCACATGGTCCGCAACGAGGTCATGATGTACTCGTTGAACCGGTCGTAAATGTCCAGCTGTTCTATAGTTTCGGGTAATTTTCCCTGGTCCATGTCCCTAAGATAAAGGGCATTGTTGGCGACATTCAGGTAGCGGGTGTGGCCGTCAAAGCCATGCGCCGAGGGGCCGATGCCAATGTAGGAGACGCCCCTCCAATAGTTGGTGTTGTGGACGGCATATTTACCCGGCTGACTAAAATTAGAGATTTCGTAATGTTGAAATCCGGCAGAGCTGAGTTTATCTATCAATGTCAGAAACTGATCCGCACTTTGCTCATCGTTCACTGGAGTTTGCTTCCCTCGTTTTATGGCGCTGGCCAGTGCGGTGCGTGGCTCGACGGTGAGTGAGTAAGCTGAGATGTGAGGTGTCTGGAACTCAATGGCCTTATTGATGTTGCTCAGCCACTTCTGATCTGTGAGCAAAGGATAGCCGTAAATCAGGTCTATGGTCAGATTTTCAAAACCTGCATCCTGACTTCGTTTGATGCATTCTTCAGCTTCCTGTACATTGTGGGCGCGGTTCATCCAGCGCAGGTCTTCTTCAAAGAAAGATTGTATACCAATGCTGAACCTGTTGACGGGGAGCTGTTTCAGCGCCCTGATCTTTTGTGCATTCAGGTCATCAGGGTTGGCCTCAATCGTAATTTCCGCATCCGAAGAAATGGAATAATGCCTGGTTAGCGTGTCAAAAATTTTTGCCAGTGCATGGTCTGGAAGTACCGAGGGTGTGCCTCCGCCGAAATAAATGCTTCCTATCTGGTCCGTGGCGCGTGATTTCTTCTGAACCAATTCTTTGCAGATGGCATCAGTCATCTCTTCCACATACTTCATAGAAGTGCTGAAATGGAAGTCGCAATAGGTGCATGCTTTTTTGCAGAAGGGAATGTGTATATAAATGCCGGCCATTCCTGCAAAGATACGGCAAATGAGATGTCAATAGCTTATATTTATCATCCATTTATAAACCTGATCACATAATGAGAATAGATAGTCACCAGCATTTCTGGAAATATGATGCAGAAAGAGACCGCTGGATTACATCGGATATGCAGGTGCTGCAACAAGATTTCCTGCCTGCTCATCTTGAAGGATTGCTGAAAGCCAACGATTTTGACGGATGTATTACCGTGCAGGCGGACCAGTCGGAAGCAGAGAATGTCTTTCTGCTGGCAGCCGCATCTGAAAATAATTTCATAAAAGGGGTGGTCGGCTGGCTCGACTTCCAATCTGAAGAGCTTGCTGACAAACTCCGTTACTACCGGCAGTTTCCCTTACTGAAAGGCTTCCGGCACGGACTTCAGGCGGAGCCACAGCGTGACATGATGTTGCGTCCTGATTTTATGCGTGGGATAGGGCAGCTTCGTGACCATGATTTTGTGTATGAGGTTCTGGTGCTGGCAGATCAGCTTCAGTTTATTGCAGCCTTTGTTGGCGCTTTTCCGGATCAGAAGTTCGTGATCGACCATATGGCAAAACCAGACATTAAAAATGGCGGACTGGAACGCTGGAAGACCGATATTGCTGCAGTTGCCGAACATGAAAATGTATGGTGCAAAGTTTCTGGCATGGTGACAGAGGCATCCTGGCACACTTGGAAAAATGAAGACTTTGAGCCTTATCTGGACGTGGTGGTTTCGCATTTCGGGACGGGCAGGATCATGTACGGTTCGGACTGGCCGGTATTTTTGCTTGCAGCTTCCTCATACGAGGCGCAGCTGCAGGTGGCGACGGATTATTTCGGGAAATTCAGCAAGAGCGAGCAGGCCGCTTTTTACGGGTTGAACGCTAAGGAGTTTTATACTTTATAGGATTTGTAGTGGTGGGATTTCCGCCGTCGTTTGCGGGCTTGTCGTGAACTGTGTATAAGCACGTTTATAACTGTTGATCAATGCCCTCGCGAATCTTTCTGAAATATTATTCACGCTGTGATTGTTGTCAGCTTTAATATCCCATATAATAACCTAAATTTGCGGCAATGAATCTCATTCGCATTGTCGTAGTGTTTCTCTTTACGTTGGCTGCAGGTCTTCAGGAGTCCAGGGGGCAGGTGCTACCTGTTGCTCAGAGCGATAGTCTGACGCCGCAAAAGCCCGTATACCGGAGGATGCTGCGGGATTCAGCCTACTACGCTAATCTGGCTATTCAGCGGAAAGTCACAGACTCAATCATCACACATACCTGGGCTGCACCAGACTCCCTTATCAGTAAACACCTCCTCATCGACAGCATCCTGAAAGCAAACACCGTTGGGCGCTCGGGTCTTTATGAGCGGTACAAGGACTTTGGAGAGCTGAGGAAAAACACACCCTATCGTAAGGGAACGCCACTGCCGAAGGGCGAGCTTTGGATTCTCGCGGTAATTGCTGTTCTGCTGATGGTGTTCTCTGCGCTGAGATTTACGTTTGCCAAACAATTGCAGAGTATCATACAGGCTTTCTTTAGTAACCGCGTACTGAATAACCTCAATAAAGAAGATAATTTGTTTACCTCATGGCCTTTTTTACTGCTGTTTATTCAGTTTGGATTTACCCTTGGGATGTTTTTTTACCTCACATCCCAGTATTATAACATCACTTTTTCCAGCAGCGGCTTTCAGTTTTATGTAAGTATTTCGATACTCGTGGTGATTTTATATGCGCTGAAAATTATCATTTTGAGAGTACTGGGTTATCTTTTCAATGTGCAGAAGGCCGTTAACGAATATGTTTCCATATTATATTTGAGTTATTTTAACCTGTCACTGCTGTTTATGCCGCTGGTTATTGCTTTTGCCTTATCTCCTTTAAAGTATGGGCCTTACTATGTTGCAGTGTCCTTTATACTACTTGCAGTCATTTTTGTTTTTCAATTTATCCGTGCCGGAATTAATATTTTATCGCATTATCGATTTTCTAAAGTGTATTTATTTTTGTACTTTTGTGCCCTCGAAATTTGCCCTATATTAATATTAATCAAGGCAATAGGATTTTAAAGCGGTAATTAGGTAAAATGCAAGAAAAGACAGAAGATAGGCTACGCAAGGTGAAAAGTATATTGATCACCCTGCCAAAACCTGAAACAGAGAAGTCTCCTTATTTTGATTTGGCAAAGAAGTACAACCTGAAAATTGATTTTAGATCATTTATTCATGTTGAGGGTGTTCCTGCCAGAGACTTTAGAAAAGACAAAATTAACTTAGGTGATTTTACTGCGGTAGTATTTACCAGCAGGAATGCTGTAGATCATTTCTTTCGTATTTGTGAAGAAATGAGACATGATGTTCCTGCGGAGCTGAAATATTTTTGTATTTCGGAATCTACAGCTCTGTACCTGCAGAAGTACATTCAGTACAGGAAGCGTAAGATTTTCTTTGGAAAGCAAACTGCCGCCGATCTTGCTGAGGTATTGAAGAAACATGCATCGGAGAAGTTTCTTTATCCTTGTTCAGATGTGGCTACAGAGGACACCATGAACTTTCTGCAGAAAAATGGCTATGACTTTACGCCGGCAGTACTTTTCCGGACGGTAGTATCTGATCTGTCGGATCTTGCGGAGGTGTTTTATGACATCATCGGATTTTTCAGCCCCTCAAGTATCCAGTCGTTATTCACCAATTTCCCAGACTTTAAGCAGAACAATACCCGCATTGCGGCCTTCGGTGTGAACACCCATAAGGCGGTTAAAGATGCCGGGCTGATTGTTGACATCGCTGCGCCATCACCTGAAGCGCCATCAATGATTATGGCCATCGAAAACTACATTAAGAAATCAAACAAATAAACAAGCAAGTTTCGCTTTATTTAAAGGAGAGGCCCAGAGGGGTTTCTCCTTTTTTGTTTTTATTGATTTATTCGAAATAAATATTTCCCGCGGCAGCGTCGTGAACGGGTCTGAACGGAAAAGTTTGTTCATTATTACAGTACAGCGCATTTTTTCCTTTTAATAATTGCATATATGAATCATATTCGATAAAATTGCTATAAAATTGCCTGACATAATTATGAGAAACATATACTTTTTTGGATTTATTGCAATTGCACTATTAGCGAGTTGTGGAAAAGGAGGACAGGGAGAGCTGGTAGGTGTTTACAATAAGAAATTCAAGAACAACAGGGTTCCGTTAGGCATGGTATACGTGCCTCCCGGGCGAACGCTCATTGGTATGTCTGATGAAGATATCAACAATACCCAGACTGCACCGAGCAGAATGACCTCCTTCAGCGCCTTTTTTATGGACCAGACGGAGATCTCCAACGCAGAGTACAGGCAATTTGTCAATTGGGTGAGGGATTCCGTGGCGGTGACCACCCTGGGGCCAAGTGCAGCGCCCAACTTCTATATGCCCGCACCAGCAAATGCGGGTGCCGGACTTCCATCAGAAAGAAACATCAACTGGAAAAAAGTAGGCAATGGCTCACTACTGTGGAGCAATAAAAACGGAGGTTTTGGATCTAAGCTTGGGGATATGTACTATAGCGGTGCAGATGCCATCCCTGGACGCAAAGAAATCGATGTCCGGAAATTAAGGTACGCCTACAGTTACAAAAGCATAGATCTGGAAGCGGAAGGCCGAAAGGATCCTACGAAGAAGAGATCTGATTTCATCGTTACCTATACTGATCTTCCTGATCCTAATAACCCAAATCAGTTCCCATCCGTACATGTTTATCCGGATACACTGGTATGGAAAGTAGATTATTCATATTCACAGAATGATCCAATGGTCAAGACCTATTTCAATCACCCTTCCTATGATGACTATCCTGTGGTTGGTGTTTCATGGGAACAGGCAACTGCTTTCTGTGTATGGCGTACCCGATTTTATGAGTCGGTGGCCGCGTCAAGAAAACAACCCATCAATGCAAGGCCTGAATATCAGCTTCCGAGTGATGCGCAGTTTGAATATGCAGCCAGGGGTGGCAATGTGAAAACTAAATATCCATGGGGAGGTCCCTATGTCAGGAACACCAAAGGATGTATGCAGGCAAACTTTAAGGTAGGACGCGGTAACTACTCCGATGACGGGGGCCTGTACACCGTCAATGTCCGTTCTTATTTTCCAAATGACTACGGTCTGTATAACATGGCCGGTAACGTTTCTGAATGGACGGTCACTTCCTACAACCAGTCGGCCGCACCGTTACTCCTAGACTTTAACCCTAACTTCACCTCGGTCTACAGACCTGGGGAAAGCAAATACAAAAAACGTAAGGTCGTAAGAGGCGGTTCCTGGAAGGACATCGGCTTTTTCCTTCAGAATTCCGTAGGTACTTATGAGTATCAGGATGAATCCAGATCTTACATTGGTTTCAGGTGTATCTCGGCATATCCTGGTTCCGATATCCGTTATAGTAACTAAAAAAAAAACATAAAAACAACCCCCTTCATCCCTACA
Organism: Pedobacter sp. BAL39; assembly: GCF_000170795.1. Taxonomy (GTDB): domain Bacteria; phylum Bacteroidota; class Bacteroidia; order Sphingobacteriales; family Sphingobacteriaceae; genus Pedobacter. Next base: position 110,629 of record NZ_ABCM01000004.1, on the reverse strand, counting down.
ACAAAATGGCAGCAAAAGTAAAAATTGATAAGCTGCACCTGGCGATTTCGCTTGGTGCGAGTGTGGTAATTATAGGAGCACTGTTCAAAATCCTTCACTTAGGTGGGGTATGGGGCAACTACATGATTGGAGCCGGACTTGGCGTAGAGGCCTTTCTCTTTGCGCTGACAGGATTTTTTCCGCCGGCACCAGATCCGAAATGGGAAAGAGTATATCCTGAATTGAGCGAAGACTTTAACGGGGAGCTTCCAAAGGCTTCTGCGAGACCCGTAGCCCAGGCATCAGGAGGATTTTCTTCTACTGCAGCATTGGATAAAATGCTTTCAGATGCGAAAGTTGGTCCTGAACTGATCGAGAGCCTTGGTACCGGATTAAGGACTTTCGGCGACAAAGTGGCGGCAATCTCTAACGTTGCTGATGCTTCTATGGCCACTGCAGAATTTGCTGGTAAATTAAAAACAACTTCTGCGAGCTTTGATGCTTTAAGCGGTGCTTTTGCATCGGCTACAGCACAGCTTTCTGAAATGGGACAAAGCAACGATGCTTCTAAAGCGTACCATGAGCAGGTGAACGCACTTGCCAAAAACCTCGGTGCCCTGAATGCAGTTTACGAGCTGGAACTTCAGGATTCAAGTGCCCACCTTAAATCCATGAATAAGTTCTATCAGAACCTTTCCCTGACGATGAACAACTTCAATGAGTCGATGGAAGATTCTAAACAGTTTAAGGAAGAAGTTGGCAAACTGGCCAAAAACCTATCTTCGTTAAATGCGATTTATGGCAATATGTTATCTGCCATGAACCAGCCACGCGTATAATCCTGAATTAGTTATCATTTAAACACAAAGACCTAACTAATAATGGCCGGAGGAAAAGAAACAGCAAGGCAGAAGATGATCAATATCATGTATTTGGTATTGCTCGCTATGCTCGCCTTAAACGTATCGGATACGATACTGAATGCTTTCAAAAACATCAATGATAGTTTGCTGACGTCAAAGACGAATGTGAATACCAGCATTGAACAGTTGTTTGCAGCATTTGAAAATACAAAACTAAAAGATGAACCAGCAAGGGCCCAGCCAATCTGGGCTAAAGCCAATCAGGCGAAAGGATATGCTGACGACCTCACCAACTACATCCAGAAGCTGAAAGATCAGTTCAGCACTGCTGGTAACGGCATTGACCCCGAAACCGGCGACCTGGTAGAGCGCTCTAACCTGGACATTGCCCAGGGCATTATGATCAACCAGAAAGAAGGGGAGAAGTTAAAAGCAAAGATCAACGAAACCAGGGAGAAGCTGATTGCTTTGCTTGAGCCTCAGGATCGTGAAGGCATTACTTTTACGCTGGAAGCCAAGGATGCGACGAAATCTATCAATGGCAATAAAAAATGGGAAGACATTAACTTTGGTGAAGGAACGCCGCTGACTGCTGCGAATACCATCCTGACCAAACTACAGTCGGACACCAAAAATGCCGAGGCGGAGATCGTTAAAAAATTATTTGGAAACATGGATAAGTCGCTGGTGAACCTGGATCAATTTGATGCAGTTGCCGTGGCACCTTCTTCTTATGTAATCCAGGGGCAACCCTATACTGCGCAGGTATTCCTGACCGCCAGCGATTCCAAGTCTAACCCTAACATTACCGTAAATGGTAGTTCATTGGCGGTAAGAGAAGGAAAAGGTACCTATACAGGCGGTACAAACAGCGTTGGTGTGTTCAAGTGGAAAGCGGTGATTTCGGTGAAACAAACAGATGGTACGGTGAAAACCTACCCTACAGCTGAGCAGACTTATCAGGTTGCAAAACCATCTGCCACGGTGTCTCCGGATAAGATGAACGTAATTTATGCAGGTATTCCAAACCCATTCTCTGTTTCTGCTGCGGGTTTCCCTATGGAGAGTGTAAGAGCTACCATTGATGGAGGTTCAATCTCAGGATCTAACGGAAAATATACCGTAAATGTTCCCGGAACTCAGGTCGGCAAAGAGCTGAGCATCAATGTATCCGCTACCAATGCAGGGAAAACAATAAATCTTGGTGCACAACGTTTCCGTGTGAAGGCTTTGCCGACACCAAAAGCGATGGTAAAAGGTAAGTCAGGTGGAAATATTGATGTGGAAGCGCTTGCCAGTGCGGGTGTAATGGATACACAGCTGGAAGATTTTGTTTTTGATGTAAAATACAGAGTAGTGCGCTTCTCTGCTACGTTTATCAACCCACGCTCTGATGCGGTGACTATTCAGAACAGTGGTGGTAGCTTCAGCGGACAAGTGAAAGGTGCCCTGAATTCGATCAAGCCAGGAGCGACAGTATTGTTCAAGGACATTGTTTGTGAAGGCCCTGATGGACGTCAGAAGGTATTGGATGGCATTACATTTAGTGCAAAATAAGATAATTATGAAAAAGGTTTTAGGCATTGCAGTAATACTGTTGTTGAGTGTAAGTGCTTTTGCGCAGGATACTGCGGTTAAGGTACCGGTGAAAAAGGCCAAGATCAAAACTCCTCCAAAGGATGGTTTTACGGCACGGGTGGATGTAGACAGCGCCATTATGGTTCCGTATGCGGATGTGAGGGAAGAGGATGTGTTTTATTCGAAACGCATCTGGAGAGAAATTGATCTTCGTGACACCATCAATTCAGTATTGAGAGCTGAAAATGCAAAACTGATTGACGTATTGATGGAGGCTGTTGGCGCAGGTGAGCTGGATGCCTTTTCTCCTAAAGATACAGTGGCTGGTAAACTTCTGGAAGATAACGATTCTTTCAAAATCCTTCTGACCCCTGAGCAGGCTTTGGCTGGGGCAAGAGGACTTACAGAAGGGGAAGCAGATCCTACCACAGGACAGATTGCTGAGCCTACCTTAAAGCGCTTCAGACCGGATGAGTATATGAAGTACCGGATTAAGGAAGACTGGATCCTGGATTCCAAACGCTCTGTTTTTGAACCGAGGATCATTGGTATTGCGCCAATGAAGGAGGTGGAAGGAAACTGGCAGCCGGTGTTCTGGATTTATTACGATCAGGCAAGGGAACTGCTCTCTAAAAAGAGAATTGTCAATCCTTCAAATGATGCGTCGGTATTGACTTTTGATGATTTCTTCGTAAGACGTTTGTTCTCGAGTAACATCGTTAAGGAAACCAATCCTGCAAATAAGAACATCGTTGATATTCTTGGTCAGACAGACAAAAAAGATCCCAGGAAACTGTACGAATCTGAACGTATCAAAAAAACCATTGCAGACTTTGAGCAAAGTCTTTGGGAGTATTAAGTCCTGATGATATATTTAGAGCCCTGGCAGATGCCGGGGCTTTTGTATTTTGTATTTTCCGTGATATGTTCGCCAGTTGTTCGGGTTTTGTTCGCTATTCACAAGGGGTTGACAAGGTACTCACAAGGTGTTCAGATATCCCGTGTAAGGTATATGGATATATAAAAGCAATAGAAAAGCCTGCTGAATGTGCCTTAAAGGGCGGGGTATACCTTATCAACCTCCATATTTTTTACTGGCTGTTTAGATTGCCTCTATGACATTATGGGTTTTTCTCGAAATACTCAAGTAAGGTTTTTACCTGCGCTTTGTTCAGGACAGTCTGCAGTTCCGGTTCTGTTGCCGCTTTGATCTTCTTTACTGATTTAAATTGTCTCAGTAATTTGTCTGCTGTAGTTTTTCCGATGCCTTCAATCTGTTCCAATTCTGTTTTAAGTGTTCCCTGATCGCGTTTTTTCCGATGGAAGGTAATGCCGAAGCGGTGTGCCTCATCGCGCAGCTGCTGAATGAGCTTGAGGCTCTCAGACTTTTTATCCAGGTATAATGGATAGGGGTCGTTCGGGAAGAATAATTCCTCCAGACGTTTGGCAATTCCTACCACCATAACCTTATTGGCAAGGCCCAGCTTTTTTAAAGAGCTCATAGCGGAGGATAGCTGCCCTTTGCCGCCATCAATAATGATAAGTTGAGGTAGTGTATCCTCTTCCTCTAACATGCGCTTGTACCGCCTGAAAACAGCCTCCTCCATAGTTGCGAAATCGTTAGGGCCTTCCACGGTTTTAACGTTGAAGTGCCGGTAGTCTTTTTTTGAAGGTTTGGCATCTTTGAAAACTACAATTGCGGATACCGGATATTTTCCCTGAAAGTTGGAGTTATCAAAACACTCAATGTGCACTGGCAATTTTGCCATTCCCAGATCCTTCTGCAACTGGCCTAAGATCCGTTCGGTACGCAGGTCCGGGTTGAGCTTTTCATATTGATTGAGTTTTTCTTTTTTAAAGAAGAGCACGTTCTTCTGAGAGAGTTCCAGGAGCTTTTTCTTTTCGCCGAGTTTGGGAACCGTAAAACGAAGGTTGCTGTCTTCTAAAACAATATCAAAAGGAACGATGACCTCCTTGGAGGTACTGTTGAATTTTGTACGGAATTCTGTGATTGCCAGGGTCAGCAGCTCTTCGTCAGTTTCGTCAAGACGTTTTTTGATTTCTATCGTCTGAGTTTGAATGATGCTGCCGTTCATCACCTTTAAATAATTGACAAAGGCATAGCGCTCATCTGAAGCAATGCTGACCACATCAATGTTAGTAATGGCGCTGCTGACTACGGTGGATTTACTCTGATATTTTTCCAGGACGAGCAGTTTCTTCTGGTATTGGTGTGCATACTCGAAGTTGAGTTCTGCGGCAGCATCCCTGATGACCTGCTTAACATCCTTGATGACATTGCTGATCTTACCGTTCAGGATCTCCTTGATTTCCTCAATGTTTTTATCATAGTCAGGCTCCGACTGGTAAGCCTGGCAGGGGCCTTTGCAGTTGCCGATCTGGTATTCGAGGCAGACCTTAAATTTTCCGTCGGTAATGTTTTTCTGTGTCAGCGGGAGGTTACAGGTGCGCAGGGTATAGGTTTCCTTGATCAGGTCCAGGATGGTGTGCATCATTCCTACTGAAGCATAAGGACCAAAATAGGTCGAGCCGTCCTTCACCCGGTTTCGCGTCCAGTATACCCGGGGAAAAGGTTCTTTTTTAATGATGATCCATGGATAGGTCTTATCATCTTTGAGCATGATGTTGTAACGCGGCTGATGTTTTTTGATCAGGCTGTTCTCCAATAGCCAGGCATCGATCTCCGTATCTACAATCGTGAATGTGATCTTTCTGATCTTCGAAACCAGCACCCTTGTTTTTCCATTCAGCTGTCTGTCCTGAATAAAATAAGAGCCCACACGGTTTCTAAGGTCTTTGGCCTTTCCGATATAAATGAGCGTATCTTCCACATCCCAGTATTGGTAGACACCGGGTTTGTGGGGGATATCCGCCAAAACCTTTTTATAGTCAAAAGCACTCATGAATCTTAACGTTTAAACGGATTAGAAGCCTAATTTCTCATCCAGTTCTGTGTTCAGTGAATCCTGTTGTTGGTATTGATTGCAGTCGAATGTGATGGATACACCGTTTTTAGGTGGTTCAAAGTCGGCCTTGCTCATGTTTAGTTTTGAGCTTGCATATACCCGTTTCATGAAACCTGCATATACCGGAAGTGCTGTCGTCGCTCCGTCACCACCAGCAGTACTCGTAAAGTGGAAAGCACGGTCTTCACATCCCGTCCATACACCAGCGACAAGCTCTGGAGTGATGGCCATAAACCATCCATCAGAGTTCGCGTTTGTTGTTCCTGTTTTACCACCGATAGGCCCATTTACACCATACCTGCTCCCCAGTCGCCATCCCGTTCCGCTGGTTACTACACCGCGCAGCATCCTGGTCATCACATAAGCCACCTCCTCATTCATCACTGGTACCGGAATTGGTTTTTCACTGTACAGGACCACTCCATTTTTATCCGTGATGCTCATGATATAAGTGGGCTTGTTCCACACGCCTTTGTTGGCAAAAACACTGTACGCACCCACCATGTCGTAGACCGAGGCATCAAAAGACCCAAGGGCAATAGAAGGGTAGGCCGGAACTTCCGAGGTGATGCCCATTTTCTTTGCAAGTGTGGCCACTGCTGTAGGGCCTACCTGTTTCATCAGGTAAGCTGCAATGTAGTTTTGCGACAATGCCAGAGCTTTCTGCAGGGTGAGGTATCCAGGTACCGTACCTGATGATCTCGGTGTCCATGGCTGACTGCCAGGTACTTCGATCGTTACGGGTTCGTTTAATACGCTGTAACAAGGGGAGTACCCGTTCTCTATGGCCACAGCATAAGTAAAAGGTTTTGCTGTGGAGCCTACCTGCCTTGTTCCCATTTTTACCTGGTCGTATTTAAAATGCTCGTAGTTGATGCCACCCACCCATGCGCGCACTTGTCCGGTTCTTGGATCCATGGCCATCATTGCATTTCTCAGCAGCATTTTATAATATTTAACCGAATCAATCGGTTTCATCAGCGTATCGATATTGCCTTTCCAGGTAAAAATGCTCAGTCGCGTCGGTGTATTGAAATCCTGTTTGATCTCTTCGTCTGACTTCCCCTCCAGCTGCAATGATTTGTACCGGTCTGATCTTCTCATACCCTGATCAATCTGCATCTCTTTTCCTTTAAAGGGGTTTCTGCCTTTCCAGCTTTTGTTGAAGGAAGCCTGAAGGATTTTCATGTATTCCTTTTGCGCCTCTTCCGCATAAACCTGCATGTCGTAATTGATGGAAGTCGTGATGCGGAGCCCGTCTCTGTCCAGATCGTAAGGTGTGCCATCTGCTTTGAGGATGGAGCGTTCCTGGAAGATCCTTTTGATGTCGTTTTTAAGTACCGCACGGAAATAGGGGGCGATACCATCATTTACTGTCGCTGCGCTAAAATGAAGTGCAAGTGGTTTTTCCCTGTTGGTTTGGAAATCCTGTTCTGTCAGGTAATCATTTTTTACCATCAGGCCCATGATGGTATTCCTGCGTGCCAGGGAGCGCTCGGGGTTACGCGTAGGTGAATAACGGGTAATCCCCTTTAGGATACCCACCAATGTGGCCGCCTGAGGTACGGTTAACCTGGAAGGAGTGGTGTTGAAATAAACCCTTGCTGCCGACTTGATCCCATATGCCTGGTTCCCGAAGTCTACGGTGTTCAGGTACATCACGATGATCTCTTCTTTAGTGTAGTTACGCTCCAGCTTTACGGCAATCACCCATTCCTGGAATTTCTGAAGAAGACGCTTGGCAAAGTTTTTCTGACGTCCTTCTTCTGAGAAAAGGTTCAGGGCAAGCTGCTGCGTGATGGTACTTCCTCCTTGTTTTTTGCCGATCAGCGCATATAGGAAAATGGTGAATGTGCGCTTGAAATCTATCCCTGAGTGTTCCTTAAAACGAACATCTTCAGTAGCAATCAAGGCATTGATCACGTTGGGCGAGATCTCATTGTAGGTGACGTTCGACCGGTTCTGTACAAAATAAGTGCCCAGGATTTTACCATCTTCAGTGACAACTTCTGATGCCTGGTTACTTTTAGGATGCTCAATATCTCTGAATGATGGCAAAGTGCCGAATAAACCAAATCCCACGGAAACGATGAAAAGTGCAAATACTACTATCCCCCCGATCAATATCTTCCAAAGTCTAAAATTGTACTTTCTAATGTCTTCTTGCGAAAGTGGCTTCCTCATTGTTTAATTGTTGTTTTTATAGAATTCAAGGTATTTGTTCATCAGGTCCCTGCTGGTCAGCTTCTCAAAGTTTTCCTTACTGATGATAAAGCTGTCGTACAGGTTTGCAGGGACTTTCATGATCTGTCTTAACTGTGGTGTGATGCCAGACGAATATTCTTTTACATCGTCTAAAGTACCAAAGTTTCCGACAAATATAAGCTGATCATTGTCAAATTCCGTTATTTGATGACGCAGATTGCTTCCTGCGTAGTTTCCACGGTTAAATTGGCCGATGCCAAAGCGGGACGAACTGAGACTGACACTGGCGTCAGCAACATGCACAACAAAATAATAAGTACCCGATGCGGCGGTGCTGAAAATCGTCTGCACCTTTGCAGGCTCAGGTTTTGTGACCATTACAGGCGTCTCTGGTTTAGGCGTCACGGTTACTGGTGCGACAACCGTTGCTTCTGGTGCAATGGGTTTTGGTGTAACGACAGGAGGTATCTGTGTTTGTGGTTTTTTGGATACGCTCGCCAGTGGCTGCTGTTTGAAGAACCTTGGTTCGGATGGGTCGAAGTCGATCAGGGCCACTGGTCTCTTTCTGAATTCCTCAAGGTGCTGACGGATGTATGTCAGGTGGTCATTTACCAATGGGACAATGAGCTGGTCGTTTGGAAACCCGCTTTTCAGCAATTCAAATGAATTAATCAGGCTGTCCACGTGACTTGTTCTGCCGATGGCGATAGATTTCAGGTAAGCAAGCTGAGGTGCCAGGTAGTTTTCCGGGTTACGGTTTAGCACCTCGTCTACACGCTGTATTACCCCACTAAAATCCTTCTGCTCATATTGACCAAAGATGGTATTGTATTGTGCATTAATAGCGGTCTCCAGCTCCGATTGCCTCAGAGAGAAGGAAGGATCAAGTATGGTCTTGGCATAAGTAGAGGTTGGAAACTCCTTCAGTACCTTATTTCTGTACAAATCTGACTTTTCCGGGTTGCTGGTTTTATTCAGCAGGAACATGCTGTAATAGATGGCAGCGAGGTGATTGTTGTCCGGAAAGCGCTCTAACAGGAGCTGGTATACCGTTTCCGCTTCCTTATAATCATTTAATTCCTGCAGGTAGAAGTTGGCAATCTGGTAGTAGGCATCGATGATCTGCTGGTTGGACTTTGCCAGTTGTACAGGTGTCAAAGGGATGGAGTCTTTGAAGTTCCGGATTTTCTGATCTTTATCGGTGATGCCCGCAAGTACGCTATCAGGGTTGATTCCAGCGTTGCCGGATTCATTTTTTTTGATCTCATCTGTAGTGGCCTGCGCTGAGGTCCTGATGCTCTGACGCCAGTTGTCCTCCAGTTTTCTGTTTCCCCATTTCTTCTTGAAATCAGAGAAGCCCATGTCCACTGCGCTGGTATTTGCGAAGTAAAAGGCCCCTGATGTATTTCCTGTCCTCGAAGAAGGGTTGGTGTTGTTATCAAACAATGGCGTATTAATGTTCTGGTCTGGGATTGAAGTACTGTTGACTTTAGGGTTTAACATGGCATCAATCCTGGTAAGTCTTTCTGCTTCCGGCAGCCTGGCAAGTGCCTGCAGGGTGTCCTGGACAGTAATGATTTCGTACCTGTCGGTCAGGTATTCCAGGTTCTGGTTTTTCTTAACAATAAGCCCATAACCAGGGTAGGTTTTCGGTAGGGTGAGCACGGCACTGTCGTAATATAACTTTGCTGCCCGGTAATTCCGGAGTTCTTTAAAGTGGAGGTCGGCAACTTTTAGATAGGAGAGCCCTTTCTGATAGTTGTTACTGGTACTGTTCCTGACAGACAGGTTGTAGTACTTAAGGGCGTCATTAAACTGTTCATCCCTTGCATACGACTCTGCAATCTGGTAATATACCTGGTCGTGATAGTCCAGGTTTTTATCGTCTTTCAGCAATGCCAGCAATTGTGCCTGTTTATTTACTTTTTCCCCACTCAGGAAAGCATTCAGTTTGATGCGGTTGAGGTTGGCGTTGAAGTACAATTCAAAAGGAGCATTGCTCTTTTCGACCCTGCGGTAATGCTGCAGGGCTGTGGTATATTGCTGTTCGATCTCTGAAAGCTGTGCTAGAATATAGGTCCATCGTATCTTCTCCTGCTGTTCAGGGCCGGACGCAATAGCCGCCTGAAGCGTGTTGGCGGCCTCCTTGTAGTTGCGTTGGTAGATGTACATCTGCGCAATGGTGGCCAAAGGTTCTGCAATGTGCCTCGTCGCCACATTTACAGAATCCTGCAGCGTATCCAGAACACCGGCAGCTTCGCTGTATTTGCCCAGTTGCATCAGGCTTCTGGCTTTCCAGTCCATACCCTGAAGGTAACTGTTCCTGAGACTGTCGTAGTTTTTGGTCACGTAGCCAAAGTACTCAACAGCATTAAAATAGTTCTTTTTAAAGAAGTTGGCTTTACCAAGCAGCAGGTAGGCCTCGTCTATGTAGTTCCCATAGCTTTTTTCGAGAATGATCACCTGGGCCTTTTTGATGACGTCATCCATTGCCGGGATTCCGGCCTCAGCCTGTATGTTATAAATATCGTATTTGTCCGGGTTGGTATATACTGGTAAGATCTCCTCGTAATTGTCGGCGTAGGTATCCCTGAGTTCCTGCTGGTGGGTCGTCAGGATCACATTGGCATTATATATATAGTTATACCGGGAAGTGAGGTTTTGTATCGCTCTGCTTCCGCCGGTATCCTTGTGTGTACTGCAAGCGTAAAGGATGCTCGTGCAAAAGATAAATAGTATTACCTTTAGGATGTCGATTGCGTAATTTTTCAAAAAGTGCAGATTGGTTTTTAGTTTAATTAACTACAAAATATATACAAAAGTATTTTATTCGTGAATAACTTCTTAACAAAATAAGTTTTATTTGCAGCATCTCAGTTTATGAAGGATCCTGAAGGAAAAAAAAAGAGCTTAAATGATTTTGCCAAATATACGGCAATCAGCGTACAGATGCTGGTCACTATAGGTATATTCGCTTTTATCGGATATAAGATCGATGCCAGTCGAGGTCCCGGGCAGCCGCTTTTTACTGCATTGTTCAGTCTGCTGGGAGTGGTGCTTTCCTTATATCAGGTTGTGCGACAACTCAATAAAACAAAGTAGTAATTGTATAAAGCAATACTTATTATATACTTTTGCAGAAAAATATACCAAATTGAGTTTAGCGCGTTTTACCCTTTACTATTTATTGTACAGTTTTCTGCTGGCTGCGATAGTGGTTTTCCTACCTTACCTGTTTCCTGATGTGGTATTGTTCATCCCCCGTTTCTGGGTGATGTTTGGCTTTCTCGCAGGGATCACGTATATCGCCTATGCACTCGCTGATTTTGGGATGAAACGCAATCCTGAAACGGGTATAATGGCCATTATGGGATCAATCGTGATCAAAGTCATGTTTTCACTGGCTTTTGTGCTGATTTACAGCCTGAACGCTAAAGAAAAGGGCTTGCTTTTAGTGCTGAATTTTTTTTCTTTATATTTATTGTTCAGCTTCTTTGAAATATACTCTTTGTTACTTAACTTGCGCCACCAAAATAAATAGTAAAAATCTGCGACTAAATGGATTGTAGCCACGTTTTTGAATTTAAAGTGAATAGGTTAATTGTTGTTTTTGCGCTTTTTTTAGCGTTTTTCTCTCTCAGGTCAGATGCTTACGGGCAGACCGATAGCCTTGTTGTTTCAGCGGATACTGCGGTTTCTGCAACTGAAGTTCATGCTGAAGGTGCCGAAGGGCATGCCGCCGCACATGGCGAAGAAAAATTCGAGCCAACAAAAGTGATTATGGAGCATATTGCCGATTCACATATGTGGCATCTGTGGGGACATACTTCCCTTCCTCTTCCGGTAATTGTATATACTCCTAACGGAGGTCTCGAAGTTTTTTCTTCAGGTCATTTTCATCATGGTGAGCATGACTATCAGGGGGTAAACAACTACCGTCTTGTTGAAGATAAAATCAAGGTTGTAGGTGCTGATGGAAATGTTGACGAGGCTGCTTCTGCTGCCGTGCTTGATTTCTCAATCACCAAGAATGTTGCTGCCATGTTTGTAGCGATTGCCGTCATCCTTATCGTTTTTGTTTCAGTAGCTGCTGCTTACCGCAAAAGGGTAGGTAAAGCCCCTAAAGGACTGCAGTCTTTTGTAGAGCCGATCATCATTTTCGTAAGAGATGACATCGCCCGTCCGAACATTGGTCATAAATATGCGAAGTTCATGCCTTACCTGCTGACTGTTTTCTTTTTCATCTGGATCAATAATATCCTCGGCCTCATTCCGATTTTCCCGGGGGGTGCCAACGTAACAGGTAACATCGCATTGACGTTTGTGTTGTCGTTGTTTACGATGATCGTCGTGAACATCAACGGTAACAAACATTACTGGAAACATATTTTTCTTCCTAACGTACCATTCTGGTTGTGGCCATTGATGGTTGTTGTGGAGGTAATTGGTATCATCTCAAAACCTTTCGCGTTGATGATTCGTTTGTTTGCGAACATTACTGCGGGTCACATCATTGTGCTGAGTTTGATTTCCCTGATTTTTATTTTTAAAACCCTTGCAATCGCACCTGTATCTATCGCATTCGTTTTGTTCATGGATGTGCTGGAACTGTTGGTTGCATTTTTACAGGCGTTCATCTTCACGTTGCTTACCGCTTTATTTATCGGTATGGCAGTAGAGGAACACCATTAATAGTTAGCAAACCATTTTTTACAAATTATATAAATTAAATTAGTTATGGTAGGTTCAATCGCGGCAATAGGTGCCGGTTTAGCAGTAATTGGTGCCGGTATCGGTATCGGTCAAGTTGGTGGTAAAGCAATGGAAGGTATTGCTCGTCAACCAGAGGCTGCATCAAAAATTCAGACTGCAATGATTATCGCTGCTGCCCTTATCGAGGGTGCTGCTTTATTCGGTGTGGTAGTTGCATTATTAGGAAACAATCCTGCATAATTCAAACTGAAAATTTTAAGCAGGTACCCGGCGATTGGCCGGGTACCTGCTTTAATATAGAAAACAAGTTTAAAAGTATCATATAATGGAATTAGTAACCCCTAGCATAGGATTAGTTTTTTGGACATCAATCGCGTTTGTCTGCTTATTAATATTACTTAAGAAGTTTGCATGGAAACCGATACTTGCTGCCATTCAGGAGCGTGAGCAAAGCATCGAAGACGCTTTAAATAAAGCTGAACTTGCTAAGACAGAAATGGCACGTCTGACCAGTCAGAATGAGGAGCTGTTGAAAGAAGCGCGTGCTGAGCGTGACCTGATCCTGAAAGAAGCAAAAGCACTTAAAGACAATATTGTCAATGAGGCTAAGACCCAGGCACACAATGAAGGTGCTAAGCTGATTGAAAAAGCTAAAATTGAGATTGAAAATCAAAAGAAAGCTGCTTTGTCAGAATTGAAAAATCAAGTTTCGTCTCTTTCCCTTGATATTGCTGAGCGTGTTTTACGTAACCAGCTGCAGGACAAAGCTACTCAGCAGGACTTAGTAACGAATCTATTAAAAGACGTTGAATTAAATTAATTGATTCCTTCGCTTAGCCAAATTAGATAAAAATGTTAGAAAATAAAGCAGCATCGAGATACGCCAAGTCTTTAATAGACCTTGCTCAGGAGCAGAACGCTTTGGAAGATATCAAAAAGGACATGGTTCTTGTAGACCAGGTGATTGATGATAGCTCCGAGCTGGAAGCACTTCTCAATAATCCTATTGTTCCCCTGGATAAAAAGGAGAGTATACTGATTAATGTTTTTGGGACACATGTTCATGAGGTCACTAAAACATTCCTGAAACTGATTGTTAAAAAAGGGCGTTCGGAGATCATTTTTGGAACAGCAAAAGCCTTCATCCAACAATATAATGTGATCAAGGGAATTGTGACTGCTTATGTCACTTCTGCAATTGAACTTACAGAGGCTAGCCGTGCGGAAATCGTAGCTTTGGTGAAGAAGGAAGTACAAGCTAATGAGGTGATCATTAAAGAGAAGGTAAATGAGAAACTGATTGGCGGTTTTATTTTAAAGGTTGGCGACAAGCAATTTGATGCCAGCATTGCCAATGGCTTGAACAAACTTAAAAAAGAATTTGCCCAGGGGATTGTTTAGTCCGGGCGACATATAGATAACATACTGATTTACAAAAGAAATAATATAAAATTATGGTAGAGGTAAGACCAGACGAAGTATCGGCAATTATCAGGCAACAATTGGCGGGCTTTAAGTCAGAAGCAGAACTTGAAGAAGTTGGTACCGTACTGCAGGTGGGTGATGGTATTGCCCGTGTATATGGTTTAACTAAAGTTCAATCTGGAGAGTTAGTTGAATTTGAAAACGGCCTGCAAGGTATTGTTTTAAACCTTGAAGAGGATAACGTTGGTGTGGTTCTTTTGGGCCCTTCCGATACAATCAAAGAAGGTGATACGATTAAACGTACTAAGAAGATCGCCTCTATCAAAGTTGGTGAAGGTATGCTGGGTCGTGTGGTAAACACCCTTGGCGAGCCTATCGACGGTAAGGGACCAATTATTGGTCAGACGTACGAGATGCCTATCGAGCGTAAAGCACCGGGTGTAATCTATCGTCAGCCGGTTACTGAGCCTTTGCAGACTGGTATCAAAGCGATTGATGGTATGATACCAATCGGTCGTGGTCAGCGTGAGCTGGTAATTGGTGACCGTCAGATTGGTAAAACTGCGGTTTGTATCGATACCATCATCAACCAGAAAGAATTTTATGAAGCAGGGCAGCCTGTATTCTGTATATATGTAGCTTGTGGTCAGAAAGCAAGTACAGTGGCGAATATCGTTCGTACATTAGAAGAAAACGGTGCAATGCCATACACGGTTGTTGTTGCTGCTTCTGCTGCTGAGCCGGCGCCACTTCAGTTCTACGCGCCGTTCTCTGGTGCTGCGATTGGTGAGTTCTTCCGTGATACAGGAAGGCCAGCCCTGATTGTTTATGATGATTTGTCTAAGCAGGCTGTTGCTTACCGTGAGGTATCTCTGTTACTTCGTCGTCCACCGGGTCGTGAGGCTTATCCAGGTGACGTGTTTTATCTTCACAGCCGTTTGTTAGAGCGTGCTGCAAAGATCAATTCAAACGATGAGATTGCCCAGGCAATGAATGATCTTCCTGAATCTTTAAAAGGAATTGTAAAAGGTGGTGGTTCGTTAACAGCCCTTCCGATTATCGAAACTCAGGCAGGTGACGTTTCTGCTTATATCCCTACGAACGTAATTTCGATTACCGACGGACAGATCTTCCTGGAAACCAACTTGTTTAACTCTGGTATCCGTCCTGCGATCAACGTTGGTATCTCGGTATCACGTGTAGGTGGTAACGCGCAGATCAAATCCATGAAAAAAGTTGCGGGTACGCTGAAGTTAGATCAGGCACAATACCGTGAGTTAGAGGCTTTCTCTAAATTCGGTTCTGACCTTGATGCAGCTACGAAATCTGTTCTTGACAAAGGTTCACGTAACGTGGAGATCCTGAAACAAGGACAGTTCTCTCCGATGACTGTGGAGAAGCAAGTAGCGATTATCTATATCGGTACTAAAAACTTAATGCGTTCAGTTCCTGTAAATAAAGTGAAAGAGTTTGAAACTGAATTTTTACAGCAATTGGAATTGCGTCACGCGGATACTTTGGCTGCACTGAAAGCTGGAAAATTTGATGATACAATTACAGGAGTATTGGAAACTGTAGCAAAAGAGCTTTCCGCTAAATACTAAAAATTACTCTTGACTGAATAATAGAAAAGAATGGCAAATTTAAAAGAAGTAAGAATTCGTATCGCCTCTGTGCAGTCAACACAGCAGATCACCAAGGCCATGAAAATGGTTTCGGCTGCGAAGTTGAAGCGTGCTACGAATGCAATTATACAGTTACGTCCTTATGCTACAAAGCTGAAAGAGATCCTTGGAAACCTTTCTGCTAACTTAGAAGGATCTTCCTCCCCTTTCATTCAGGAGCGTGAGCCTAATAAAGTGTTAATTGTAGTGGTTTCTTCTAACCGTGGTCTTGCTGGTGCGTTCAACATGAACGTCATCAAAGCAACCAACAACCTGATTGCCGAAAAATACAGCGAGCAGTACAAAAATGGTAATGTGAGCATCGTTGCTATCGGTAAGAAGTCTCAGGATTTCTATGAGAAACGTAACTATAACGTCATTGGAAACAATAACGAGGTATATGCTTCACTTACTTTTGAGAACGTTACCAAAATCACAGACTCCATTATGGCAGGCTTTGAAAAAGGTGAGTTCGACAGGGTGGAAATGGTTTATAACAAGTTCAAAAATGCAGCGGTGCAAATCCTGACTACAGAACAATTGTTGCCTTTGCCTAAACCTGAAGTATTAAAAGACGAGAAACGTTCGAAGATCGACTACATCCTTGAGCCCGCTCAGGAAGAGATTGTAGAGCAGCTGATTCCTAAATCTATCAAAATTCAGTTATATAAAGCAGTCCTTGACTCTCATGCTTCAGAGCATGGCGCACGTATGACTTCTATGGATAAAGCGACTGAAAATGCCGGTGATTTATTGAAAGCCTTAAAACTTTCTTACAATCAGGCACGTCAGGCAGCGATTACCACAGAGCTTACTGAGATTGTGAGTGGCGCTGCAGCCTTGAACGGTTAAGGTTTCCTTACTAAAAATACACAGCCCTTATCTTAATTGATAAGGGCTTTTTTTGTATACCCAGTGCTCTTTTGTTGGCACCGGGATTTTGGGGGAGAGCTTATGTGTTTAGAGGTTTGCCAGGACCTTGTCTTTTGGCGATTTAACAGCATAGCTGAACTTTATCTTCTGTGTGGCGCCCGGTTTTAACTTCAGGTTCCAGGTCAATATGCCGGTTTGTGGGTTGACTGATGCGGAGCCCGAGTCGAGTAATTCTACTTCCACATCTTTATCCGTTGTAATAGGATACTGATCCCTCAGATAGAGGGAAACTGTTTCATTCTTACCGTTACGTATGCTGATCTCATAATTAAAGGTTTGTTTCTTATTTGCGCCTATAAATTTGGTACCGGTCTGTTCTGCGATTTTTTCTCTTTTTACAATGATCTTTTTGTCCCTGCCCATACTGAGCTGAAGGGTATCGCTGCCTGTATTCGGTTGGATGGTGGTTTTGCCGACATAACTGTTTTCAAAGATGACGCTGGCTTCTCCCGGGAGTAGGTCAAGCTGGTCATAACCGCTGATCTCCCCAACAAGGAATACGTCTGCATCTGCTTTTGGAATGCTGTAGTACTTGTATTGCACCGGATGGGTCAGCTCTCTTAGCGCAATGAGCTGCGGCTTGCCATTGGAAAGGATGTCGTAAGGAATGTCAATGTCAAAGACAGTACTCAATGTTTGCTGTGTCGCATTTACATGTTCGTTAAGGGACGGGCTGATGACCACCTCGTTCAAGACCATGTCGTTATCTGAAGGTACTGCTTTGGCACGAGCCCGATTTGCAGATATGCCTGCGACCTTCCCTTCCAAAGCATTTGGCAACTGCTGAGGCTGTTGGTAGCGAAGGAACCATGGACTCAGGATCGGGGCAGATCCACTGCGGTTCGGATTTCCTGTGGATAAGCTCAGCTTTACCTTTTTCCAATCGAGCCCGGTTGACTGAACTACATTTGCCTTATACATGATTTTAAGGGGCGCAGCGGCGTTTTCCGCGCGCAAGTCATAAAACGGTGTCCATGATGCCCCAGGGGCCATATAACTAATCTTGAAATCACCCTCTATTGGCTTGACTGATACCAATTGAAGCAGGAGCTGTCCAGTATTGTCAGACGGGCTACTGTTTAGCTCTTTTAATTGTTGCTGCATTTTGCTGATCTTCATTTTCAGAAGTTCCTCTTTCTGACGTAGGTTATAGATACTGGCCCTGAGCTCCAATTGTTTTCGTTTATAGTACTCTGTCACTTTGATCAGCTCGGCAACATTTACCCCATTGGCTGTGCCGCCTACAGTTTGGTTTTTATCCAGCATCAGTAGCATGTTTTCTTCCACGACGATGTTGTTCTGTATATCGCTGAGCACCTTTGCCGTCACGCTGAGGCTGTCTTCGACCTTCAGGTAGGCAGGACTTTTCTTTTCGTTTTTCAGGTAATCCATTACGTAACTGGTAGATAAGATCGTTACACCTTCAGGAACATTAATTTGGAGACTTTCGTCATATAGCTGGTTGGCGACGGCAGTCAGTAGGATCTCAGTAGTTCCCGATGGCAGCCGTACCTTTGCGCTGTGGTTGAGCAGGGCACCATGACTGTAAATGCTGACAGATTCCAGTTTAGCGTTAAAGGAGGGTGGGAGTTGAGCCTGGATTTGTTGTATGCCGATAAGGCTAAGGAAGAGAATAAATATGGACTTCATAATGTTAAGTTTTTAATACGATGTCGCCACTTAAAAAAATCCATAAATAAAAGGGCGGTATCATCATGTAGATGATACCGCACTTTTCAACTTTCTAAAGTTATTGCTTAGTTGAGGTAGCCCCCTTGTTTTAAGGTAGCCATTGCTTCCATCAATGTTGCTCCGCTGATTTCTGCGCGCAGGCCGGCTTTACCATCTAATGGTGCTTCCCACCAGTGGTAACCGAAAAGGATCACCGGACTTTTGGCAGTCCCTTTAGTCCATAATATCTGGGCACTGTTTTTTAGGAAGTTAACATATCTCTTTCTGGAGGTCTCGGGCAGATCTTTGTGCTGGATCAACAATACAAGGTAACGGACGAAGATACCTTTGAACAGGTTGACGTCATGGTCCTGTTGTTCCGCCCAGTCGCTAAGCACTTTATTGTTCGCATTTACAAGGGTGCTTGTCGCCCAATCGGCAGTTTTGATGGCATCATTAAGATAAACCTTGTTGCCGGTAATCTTATAATATTCCAGTGCTGCACCCAAATAGGTGCCTGCATTGTAAGTCCAGTCGCCATTTTTATCTTCAATGTTTTCGTAGACCCTACCGGACTGTTGCACCACACGGTTTTCTTTCATCCAGTTGTAGATCATGGATAGCCATTCCAGGTTATTGTGTCCGTTCATGACTTCCGCGTCTCCATATTTCTGCCAGCGTCTGGCAGCAATAATCGCTGCAGGTCCGTTGGACGGAACGCCTTTACTTTTGCCGGCGTCATTATTCTCGTGGTTCCATGGAATCCCGCCACCGTCGAAGGTATTCCAGCCTTTAGTGATCTCGTTCCATAGTAGCCTTGCAGAAGCTTCGTAGCGTGTATCTCCCGTTGCTTCCAGTGCACGCAGGTGTGTCATTCCATGCCATCCCATGTCATCATAGTAATTGTTATAGAATCCTCCTCCGTTTTTGGCTTTTACACCTTCATAGAAATCATAAATCTGCTGTTTATAGACTGCGCTTTTCGTTCTGTTGTAGGCGTCGATGAGTACATCTAACCCATGGGCCTCAGGCCAGTAATCGTATTGCCCTATCGCCCCAAAGTTATCGTTGTTGAAATGGTGCTTTGTAGAATTAAAGTACACACTGCTAAAGCTGCTGCTGCTGCTGTCTGCAGCCTGGTCCCAGTCGATATTATATTTTGTACTTCGGTCTATGTACTCATCGTCTATCTTTCCGCAGGCACTGAATAGTAGTGCCATCCCGGCCATTAATATGATCTTTTTCATCTGTATGTATATTTGGTAAGCCCGGATTAGAATGCAATTTCGTGGGTGTAATCGGCGACCTCCGCGTTCATGGTGAGGATTACATTGCATTTTGCTATTGATCTGTTAGGGAATTTGAAAGAATAGTCCCAGCGGTTCTTATCTTCAGGATGGAAAGCCAGTTTGAAGTACGGACCGGTTTTGCCAGAAGGCGGCTGGTTGTCTTTGTTGATACTACCGATTTTTTGTTCCACACCGCCCAGGGTGATCCAGAAGAAATAGCGGTCATCACCGAACTCTGTAGTAAAGTCGGGCACCATATCATTCACACGCCATACCCCCTTACCCTGATAGGTCAGTGTTTGTCTTTTTTGTGGAGTACACATGAAGAAGTCCAATTTGTTTACCTCTACAATTGATGCAGATCCGGCAAGAAAATCAAGGTTGATTTTATAAATTCCGTCTTTCGCTACCGTAGCGCCTTCAGCATTTTCCTGGAATGCGGTACCAGCGGGTGTCACAGAGAATGTTCTTGATGTACCTGTTTTTGAATCTACGAAAGTATATTTTTTACCTGCGGTCAACCTTGTATAGATTTCAAATTCCGTTCCACCTTCGAGTGTTTTCACCGCCAGTGCCTGAGCCATGTCCACCCCGCCTTCAGACCCTTCACCTGTCAGGAACAGTGCGCTTGGAGCCTCAATGCCTGCAAAACGGGTGACGTTCAGTTTACGAACCTGTTTTGATGGCGTTTTAGTAAGACCTCTTGAAGAAACGATGGTCCATTTCAAGGTGCCTTCTTCCGATGCTGCAATTCCGGCCAGGCCTGCGATTTTGTTTAGTGTTTTATGAGTGATGCTCGCACCGGTGCTGGTACCTTTGTTGTCGGCGGTAACCGTAAACACAGGATTGGAGAAGTCACCGTTTTCCTTGTCAAACAATACGTCATAATAAACTACTCCATTGTCCTGAGCGATGGCTTTTTCCCATTCGAAATACAAAGATGCCGATCCCGCCGCCTGGAGGACGAGGTTTCTTCCATCATCAGGAGAGTAGAGGGTATTTACTTCTGTAACACTCACCTCTTTAAAATCATTGTCTTTTTTGCAGCCTGAGAAAGCCAGAATTGCCATCAGGTAACAGGTGATAGATAATATATTCGTTTTCATTTTCTTCTTTTTAAAATTAATAGCCTGGGTTTTGTGTAAGGTTGGTGTTGAGCAGACGTTCAGCTCTCGGGATTGCCCAGAGGTAGTCGCGGTTGCGGTTAAAGTTTCCTGCTGGCAATTTGATATAATCGTATGTTCCGCTGCTTTTGTCGAATCTGGCACCGCGTGGTTGTTGTGTAAGTACCGTTTCAGCAGTCTTCCATCTGCGGAGGTCATAGATGCGCAAACCCTCCAGAGCAAGCTCTACACGACGTTCATTGCGTATAACTTCACGAAGTGCAGTCTGGTCTGAGGAAGGCATGGATCGCGCTTGAGTGGTATTGTCGAAACCTGCTCTTTCTCTTAATCTCCTGATGGTCTGGTCCCATACGGCGGTATTCATCTGATTCAGCTCGTTTTTTGCTTCTGCGTACATCAGTAAAACGTCCGCGAAGCGGATTACCGGAAGGTTCAGGCTAGATTCCCAGCCGCCACCCAAATAAGAGGAAGCAGTAGGATCGGCATATTTGCGGTAGTAGTAACCCGTAGGTGTTTGGGCAGTACCAGGCCCGGTATATTTATCAGAAGATTTGCCTGTAGGAACGGTGCCGTCAGGATGGGTGACGATAGGATAGGTGTTGCCAGCCCTGTCGATCCATTGTGAGCCATCATAGGCAATCGTTGCCCCCATCCGGGAGTCGCGGTTGGCGTAATCAGGATCGGCAGAAGTCCATTTCGCACCATTCTTCATCAGATAGCTGTCTACCAGACCCTGCGTTGGTCCTGCCAGACAGAGGCGGGCATTGGCAGAAATCGGGACATAATCTACCAGCGTGCCCCAGGTTCTAAGTTCAGGGACAAATTGAAGGCTCATGATGATCTCATTATTGTACTCATTTCTTACCCAGAACAATTCCTCGTAATTAGAGAATAAATTGTAAGATCCATATGTGCTGCCGTTGATTAGTTTTTCGCAGTTTTCGACAACTTTAGCCCAGTTGTTTTCATAAAGATAAGCCCTTGCATTGAGGGCTATTGCTGCTCCGCTGGTAATCCGGCCATTGTCTGCAGCAGCATACTGTTCCCTGCTTGGCAACAACGTCGCAACTTCATCGAGCTCCTGATGCACCCAGGCAAGAATTTCTGCCTGCGGTTTACGGAATAAAGCTTTGGATTGCTCCAGGTTGATGTCTTCGGTGAAGAAGGGGACATCACCATACCAGGTGGTCAGCTGCCAGTAAAGCATGGCCCGGATGAAACGTATTTCCGCTTTTCGCTGGTCTCTTTTTTGCTGGGTCATCGCCGTTACACGGTCTATGTTCGCGAGGAAGGTATGACATGTTTTTATTCCACCGTAGGCGTCCGTCCAGTCTGAGAGGAAGCGTGGGTTGGATGCATCTGCAATACCTGTTGCAATCAGTTTTTCGTTTGTAGTTCCGTAGCCGTTATAAACGTTGTCGCTCAGGATCTCATTTGAGAAGATCGATCCGGCATTAAACATCTGGCGGTAAGCCATGCTGAGTACCGAATTGGCTTTGTCTTCCGAGGTCCAGTAAGTCTCGTCGGTAAACTTATTGGTTGGGGTGACATCCAGCTTAACGCAGCCGCTCAGGCAGATCCCTGCGGCAAGTAGAATTAGCTGACTATATTTTTTTAAATTCCTTTTCATGATTCTCATTTATCTATTGATCATTAAAATTCTACATTGAAACCACCACCAACGTACTTGAGCAGCGGATAATTACGGACACTATTTGCACCACTGGCATTCATGCTGCCGCCGAATTCTGTTGATTCAGGATCCACAAATGAGTTTTTGCTGAAGGTCAGCAGGTTTTGACCGTTGACAAAAACGCGCACTTTACTCATTCCTATTTTAGCGGTGACGTTTTTAGGAATGGTGTATCCAATCTGGATGTTTTTAAGACGCAGGTAAGCGGCGTCGAAAATGTTAAGGTCAGATCCTTTTCCGTAATTGTTTGCGGTAGAGGCGGTGCTTGGAGGAGTTAGTCTAGGCCATTTTGCGTCAGGGTTTGCCGGGGTCCAGTAATCCAGCTGATGTTCAAACATCACAAAGGAATAGCCACCATGAAAAGGCTCAATGGTTTCTCCCCTTAAGGCCATTTCACGTTTCCCTACACCTTGCCATAACATACTCAGATCAAAGCCTTTCCATTGAATATCGTAGGTGAACCCGAAGTTCAGGCGCGGGAATGCATGTCCCAGTACAAAACGGTCATTGTCATCGATGATACCATCGTTATTTCTGTCGACATACTTTACATCTCCAGGTTGTGCTGCCACACCTACAGGAAGGGCTGAGTTTTTGATATCTTCCTCATTTTGAAACAATCCAGCCATTTTATAGCCATAATAGCTGTATAGTGGTAAACCCACACGGATGATTCTTTCGATCTCATCAGATTTATCGATTTGTTCATCGCCCTCAAACCTGGTCACTTTATTCCAGGAATCACCCACGTTAAAACCGAAATTATGGTTGAAGTCACCGTGGTTCAGGCGGTAGTTGATGCTCACTTCCCAACCGCGGTTAACCATCGCGCCCAGGTTGGCCTTGGCTACAGCTCCACCTAATGTCGCAGGTGTTTTTGGCTGCAAGAGTATGTCATTTGTGGTTTTGTGGAAGTAATCAAATATCACGTTCATTTTCCCTCTGAAGAACGAGGCATCGGCTCCGATGTTGAAGGCATTTGTCGACTCCCATTTCAGGTCTGGATTACCAAATGTATAACCTGTTCCTGGTACTGCTACATTGTTGAAACCATATTGGTTATTGTAAATGTCATAAGTAGTGTAGGTCTGGTAATCAGCAACATTCTGGTTACCCAGGCTACCGTAGCTACCGCGGATTTTCATATCTCCGACCTTCTCTTTCCAGAAGTTAAAGAAACCCTCTTCTGTGATGCGCCATCCAAGGGACATTGAAGGGAAGAATCCCCAGCGGTTGTTTACGCCAAATCTGGACGAAGCATCATAACGGAAACTCGCCTCAGCAAAGTATCTGTTGTCATAAGAATATCCTGCGCGTCCGAAGTATGAATATAGTGTCCTTTCAGTAGTATTGTCAACGGTATTGCTGCTGGTAGGATCTATAATGGTTCCCTCTACAGGAATACCAAGGTCGGGATCTACAAACTTCTTTTTGAGCTCCTGCGCAACCCTTCTGTAAGACTCATTGGAAAAACCACCCAATAACGATACGTTGTGACTCTTGCCGAAAGTTTTATTATAGTCCAGCATCAATTGAATATTCTGTAGCGTTGATTTTTGCGAGAAGTCTTCGATGCTATAGTTTTTGTTGTCGTTGATGTTGATTGGCGTATCATCTCCGGACAAATTGTATACAGGCCAGTAGAACCGCCTGATCAACCTGCTGTCCGGGCGCAGGTCCAGGGATATCAACCCTTTCGCCTTCAGTCCGCTGATGATCTCCACTTCTGCATTTAAGCTACCTTGAAAATGGTCATTGATGTTATTTGTATAACCGCCATGCTCCAGTCCGGCAAGCGGATTTCCCGCAGTAAGTACATCGTTTGTGTAGTAACGGCCATTATCTCCTTTAAGGATGTAGTTGTTATAAACCGGCAACCTGGATGCATCAGCAATAAGGAATCCGGTATCTCCCTGATAAGCTTTACCTTCATTTCTGTCATACCACAATATGGTAGTCAGCTTTAATTTGCCGATATCAGTGGTAAAGTTGGAGCGTAGGTTGTATCGTTTTGTTCCAAAATCGGGGCCTTTAAAATTACTTTTCTGATCGTAGTAACCGAAGGACACCATATAAGCGGTATTTGTTGAACCGCCCTGTACGTCCACATTGTAATTTTGCTGTTTTCCATCTTTAAGAATTCCTTTCAGGAAATATTCACTGTCACCAGTTGCAAACTGGCTGATCTGTTCTGAGGAATAAATTGGATTTGCACCGACATTGATGTAGGAGTCGTTGCGTAGCAATGCATTCTGATATCCTTTTAGCGGCTTTACCAATACTTCAGGCGTTTGTGTACCCAGGATGCCGGAGAACCGGACCACAGGTTTCATATTGAGCTTACCTTTTTTTGTGGTCACCAGAATAACCCCATTCGAGGAACGCGATCCATAAATGGCAGAACTTCCTGCGTCTTTTAATATAGAAATGCTTTCAATATCATTTGGATTGAGGTTGTTCATATTGTTGACATCCTCGCTGATGATTCCGTCGATGACCAGCAGAGGCGAGTTATTGCCGAAAGTGCCGACACCCCTCAGGTTGATGTTCATGTTGTTGTCATTGGGGTTCATGCTACGCTGCTGAATCACGAGGCTGGGAGATGCGCCCTGAAGTGCTTGGGTAAGGTTACCCACCGGGCGGTCTTCAATTTGTTTTGCACGCACCTGGTCTATTGCGCCAACCACACTTGCCCTGCGTTGCGTACCGTAAGCGATAACAACGACCTCATCCAGGTTTTTCTGCTCAGGGAGCAGTTGTACATTAACAGAGGTCTGCCCATTAAGCGGTATCTCTTTAGTTGTATATCCAATGAAGGCAAATACCAACGTCGCATTTTTATCCGAGACACTCAGCTTGAAGCGTCCCTCGGAATCCGTGCTTGCCCCTGCTGTCGATCCCTTTACACGGATGCTGACGCTGGGTATTGGCAAGCCGCTTTCGTCAGTAACCTTGCCGGAGATGCTGGTCTGGTTCGCGTAGCTGCTTATGGTCTGTGCTGCAGTTGGTTTTTTCTTTACAGTGATGGTCCTTTGCTCAATGTCAAAAGTCAGTTGCTGACCTTCAAAACATTGTTCCAGCACCGTTTCTATAGGTGCATTTTTGACAGAAATGCTTACAGGTCTCGTGTCTTGCAACATCTGCATATCATAAAAAATATTGTAGTCTGTTTGTTTCTTGATTTCCTTGAAAATCTGCTCGATACTTACGTTACGGGCAGTAATGCTGACCTTCTGCGCGTATCCACGTGCCTGCACCTGCAGAAGCGTAGCAAGCAGAATGATAAAGGTGAGTTTCATAGGAAGCAGAAGTTTTAAAGGAATACAGCTGATATAGCTATACACTAATCTAATGCAATTTTTATACATCGATCTCAGGATTAATTATATTTGGTTAAGTCGGCAACTTTTTTTTTGCTGCCGGATGATTTGGTTTCGCTGTTTAAATTTGATGGTTGTGTAGTGATTACGGCATAACGATAACCCTCCTTTCTTCAATTTTAAAGTGAATAACTTTTGTCTTCTCCATGATTTTCAGGATCTGGGAGATGTTTTCAAATTTGGAAATCCTTCCGCCAAAGCGCCTGTAACGGATGCCATCTTCAAGTTCGATGTCTACATCGTACCAGCGGGAGATGGTGCGCATGATGTTCTCCAGGGTTTCGTTCTCAAAAGAAAAATATCCTTTCTGCCATTCTATCGCCTGATTCGCATCTACATCAAATACGGAAATGTTTGTATTCATGACCGATTGCTGGCCGGGCTTCAGTACTCTGGATTGATTTGTGGATAGCTGGACAACTTTTACCGCTCCCTCCAGCAATGTCGTTTTTACATCGTTTTCATCCGGATAAGCATTGACGTTAAAGTGGGTACCCAGTACCTCGATCTGTTGTCCGCGACTGGACACGATAAAGGGAAGTCTGCCAGATTTGTGTTTGGAAGATGCCTGATGTTTTACCTCGAAGTAAGCCTCTCCGGTCAACTCTACACGCCGCTCGTCTTTATTAAATGCGAGTGGAAACTTAAGGGTAGAGGCGGAATTGAGCCATACTTTTGTACCGTCAGGAAGGTTAACCTGAAACTGTCCGCCACGCGGAATGGAGATTTCGTTAAATACGGGACCTCTGGTTTTTGTTCCTGATTTGGAAGCATGATAAATCACCTGACCATCTTTATCTTTAGAAATATATAAGTCACCCTGGTTGGCCAGGATGCCATTTTTCGCGTCGTTCAATGTGATTTTTGAGCCATCAGCCAAAGTAAGCATGGCTTTATTCTGACCCGGAGGGATGTCTGCAGCCTGAGATAGGGCAGAGGATGGTACAGGTTCTATTCCTTTGTTTTTTAACAACAGATAACCGCCGAAAGAAACAAACACACCAAAAGTTACTGCTGCAGCAACAAACCACCATCGTGGGGAGTTTTGCCTTTGCACAGGAATGGCTTCTTTTTCGAGAATGTTCCAATACATCCTCTTCTTCAGCTGTTCCTGCGGCAGTTGTTCCATGTCGTCTTCCTCAAAAGAATCATACCATTCATTGAATAGTATTTTCTCTTCTGGCGTAATTGTGCCTTCCTGCCACTTCCTGGCAAGTTTATGAATGATGGATTGCGGTTTTTCAGAAGACATTTGGTTAGCTTGTTTGATGTATAGCCAATCGGGGACGCCCAATCCCTTAGTGGCAATGAAAATAAATTTTTTAAAGGAAGCAGATCAATAAACCCAGCATGCCCTGGAAGGTGCCTTTAAGGGTCTTTCTGGCCTTGGA
The DNA here is from genome assembly GCF_000170795.1 of Pedobacter sp. BAL39. Taxonomy (GTDB): domain Bacteria; phylum Bacteroidota; class Bacteroidia; order Sphingobacteriales; family Sphingobacteriaceae; genus Pedobacter. The sequence continues at coordinate 83,734 of NZ_ABCM01000004.1, read as the reverse complement.
GAGGTGTGCCTCGACCGTTTTTTCGGAGATATCCAGTTCCGCAGCGATCTGGAGCTGCGTGTATTCCTGCTCGTATTTAAGTTTGAATACCTGTCTGCATTTCTCCGGCAAGGCATCAATGGATTGCTGCAGCTGCTCCTTGAGTTCTTTAAGGTCAAGATCCTCAATGGTCGAATTGTCAGCTTCCGAAAACCTGGTAAAGGTCTCTTTTTCAAATCGGGTATGCCTTGCTTTTTTTGCAAGCTGGTTGATGACTTCAAACTTTACCGCAACGGCAAAGTAATTGTCCAATCCTTTGGTGAGCGTAAAGGAATCCCTCTTGCGCCACAGCTTACAGAAGATGTCCTGTACGACTTCTTCTGCCCCGGTATCATCGCTCAGCCGTTTGCGCGCCATGAGGTATGACTTTTGCCAATGGCGCTCATAAATCTCCCTGAAGGCTCTTTCTTCCCCGTTTTTTAAGAAATCGACGAGTTCAAAATCAGTTAAGGAGCTATATTGGATCATTTATTCTTTTGCCAATGGTTAGATTTATTCCTGCAGGTCCAAAGTTCCGTAATTTATCTGCAAAAACTAGAACGCCAAGATGGTAAATTTTATGTATAAAATTTTTCTCTTTTTTATCATGGCAAATGGCTAATTAATATTATTTTTGCTCCATAAAAATTGATATTATGGAACAGACACCAAATCACAATACCGAAAGCATGAAAAGAGCGAATGAGACATCAATCTATAAATTGATGACTGTAGGCATTCTGGTTAGCATGCTGGGCGTTTATCTGCGCTTCGCTGGTGATTCCATGACTTTATCTATTGTTTCATGGGTCATCCTTTTTATTGGTGCCATCATTGCCATTAAAGGAGTATTTAAAATATTAGCTGCCTAGTCAACAAAACGCAGTTTTTTCGGGAATTCCCCATTGGAGTCAAGACCAATGGGGAATTTTTTTTAGGTAACTTTTGTGTGATCTAAATATTTTAAGGTTACCTATTTTGATATTTTGTATTAAGGTTAAATAATCAACCATTAATATTATGAAAAAATATTTAATCTATTGTGTATTCACAATGGCGGCTTTAGGTTGCGGTAAATCTGGCTACAAAGAAGGATCAGCTGAAGCAACAGCCTCTCTGGATAGCATGGACACCACAGCTACTGAAAAGATCATCAAAACTGCCGACATGCAGTTCCGGGTAAAAGATGTACAGCAGACCAAAGAAAAACTAAGTCAGGCCATCAAGTCTGAAGGAGGCACGATCGCTGAGTTTTCCATCAGCAGCAACATCCAGCAAACAGAAAAAGTACCGTATAAAACAGATTCACTCCTGGAGCTTACCTCTTACAGGACCGAAGGCCAGATCACGGCGAAGGTGCCCTCCGCAAAGCTGGATGAGTTCACCAACAAAGTGGCAAAAATGGCCATCTTCGTACACCACCAGTCGATGAAGATGGATGACCTCAGCCTGAACTACCTCTCCAACCAGATGAAAAATCAAAATAGGGTAGAGGCCACTGAACAACTCAACAGAAATGCCACGAAGAAAAGCAACAACGTGGAGACAGCACTCGTCCTAAAAGATGACTATATCGATAAAAAGATAGCAAACCTAGACATCAACAACCGTGTAAAATACAGCGATATCACGCTGAGCTTTTACCAGGATAACACTGTGAAACAGGTTGTGGTAGGAAATGATAACCTCAGTGATTATCGCCCTCCGTTTTTTCAGCGCCTGCTACTCAGCATTCAGAATGGCTGGTTCATCTTCAAGGAATTTATCATTCTGCTCACTAACATCTGGATGCTCCTGCTGTTTGGCCTGTTGGTTTATTTCGGCTTGCGTTATTATAAAAAGCAAAAAAGAAACGTCGCTGCCTAAATCAGAATATCGCAGTTTGAAAGCCTGCCCCGGAGATGCAGATCAATCCGGAGGCAGGCTTTTTTATTTCATTCTCTTTTTATTGTCTTTCACAAATGCCTCCCAGCCGGAATAAGATTTGCCGCTTCCGGTAGTTCCCACCCGCTGAAAGGAATGACATACAGCAACAGCCAGTCCATCGGTGGCATCGAGGAATTCCGGTGTTTCTTTAAAGTTCAGCAAACGCTGCAACATTGCCGCTACCTGCTCCTTGCCCGAACTTCCATTGCCGGTGATGGATTGTTTGATCTTCCGGGGTGCATATTCTGTTATTGGGATGTTCCTCGACAAGGCCGCCGCCATCGCTACACCTTGTGCCCTGCCCAGCTTAAGCATCACCTGAATATTTTTTCCGTAGAAGGGGGCCTCAAGGGCCATCGTGTCCGGCTTAAACTCATCGATAAGCACCACAGTCTTCTCAAAAATCCGCTGAAGTTTCAGGAAATGATCATCCATATGATCCATCCGCACAATGCCCATCGTGACCAGCTCGATCTTACTCCCGCGCTCCAATATCACTCCATAACCCATGATCGAGGTTCCCGGGTCAATCCCCATGATCACCCTTTCCTTTTTTTCAGCCAACATAAGAACAATATTAAGCATATTTGCACACAGTAAAAGCAAAAAAGTTGACATCACGATACAAAAAAATACTTTCTTATCTTATTAAAAGCGGTATTGTAGTACTTGCATTCTGGATCATCTACAAAAAGCTGTCTTCAAATGAGAACCTTAGGAAATTTAAAGAACTCATAGCTGAAATCCCTGACGGGGAGATCTTTGCGGTGGTAGGTCTTGTGTTGGTGCTAATGCTCCTCAACTGGGGACTGGAGGCCGTAAAGTGGAAACGCCTCATTTCCGGCGTGGAAAAGATCAGCCTCTGGAGGGCTATCGAATCGGTATTCTGCGGCCTTACCTGGGCGGTATTCACACCCAACAGAATCGGTGAATATGGGGGCCGTGTGTTCTTTCTCTCTCCAAAAAGGCGGATCGTGGGGGTTGTCGCAATGGCGGTAGGGAATATCGGCCAGATGGTGCTGACCAATGTTTTCGGGGCCATTGCGTTGTGTATATTTATTTACAGGTTCTCAAATCTGGACTACCTGTTGTTTTATGCATTGGTCGCACTCTCCGTCATGTTTTGTCTGTTCTTTATCATTTTCTATTTTAACATCAGGTGGCTGAATGGGATTCTCTTGTCCATGAGATTTACCAGGAAGTATAAAAAATTCTATAACATCCTGGGCCGATATCAGAAAAAGGAACTTCTCAAAATCCTGCTCCTGTGTCTATCCAGGTATGCAGTATTCAGCAGTCAGTATTTCATTCTGTTCTACTGGCTCATTCCTGAGCTTCATTACCTCGATATTCTGATGATGATCAGCATCCTCTTCTTTGTGCAGTCTACTTTGCCTTCGCTGGACCTTTTCGATATTGGCGTAAGAAGTGTGACGGCATCTTATTTTTTCAAGTCTGTTACCAATCAGGATGTAGCCGTGATTGCATGCACGGCAAGCATATGGCTGATAAATATTATTATTCCTGCTATATTAGGCACTTATTTCGTATTTAAAGTTAATTTCTTTGGAAATCTTCAGCGTCGTTAGTTACTTCACCTCATTCCTGACCATTCTATACCTGGTTATTGTTGTCGCCTTTATCAGGGGATGGCACAAACTTAGCGATTTTAGTCGCCGCGATGGCGTTGCGCAGACCAAGGTATCCATCATTGTTGCGGCCAGAAATGAAGCAGAAAGCATCCACCTTACGCTGGAAGACCTCATCAACCAGGATTATAACCCCGCGCTGATGGAAATCATCTTTATCGACGATCACTCCACTGACCGTACGGGTGACATCATCGCTGCCTATGCGGACCGTGGGGTACAGCTCATTCGTCTCAATGAAGACCAGCCCTTAAACTCTTATAAGAAGAAAGCCATCCAAACGGCCATTGGTGCCTCCACGGGCACACTGATCATTACCACCGATGCCGACTGCCGCATGGGGCGCGACTGGCTGAAAACGATTGTCCGCTTTTATGAGACGCACGATTACAAAATGATCTCCTCGCCTGTAGCTTATTTTGAAGAGAGAAGTTTCTTCGAGCGGGCACAGTCGCTGGAGTTTCTGTACCTCATCGGCCTCGGTGCATCTACCATAGGCAATAAGGCGCCTTCAACCTGTAACGGCGCAAACCTAGCCTATGAAAAAGCAGCCTTTTACGAAGTCGGCGGCTTTAAAGGAATCGATGATCTTGCTTCAGGGGATGACGAGTTGCTGCTCCACAAGATGGCCGCCCGTTTTGACAACCGCATCGGTTTCCTGAAAAACCGCGATGCCATCGTATATACTCATGCTAAGGCCACGCTTGGCGAATTTATTCAGCAGCGCAAACGCTGGGCGTCCAAGAGTACACGGTATAAAAACAAATCCATCATCGTGCTGGGCGTTGCCGTATGGCTCTTCAACCTGAGCATCCTGCTCAATATCGGTGTCGGTCTTTTCATTGGTTTTTACTTCAAGCTGGCCTTGTGTCAGTTGCTGGCGAAACTGGTGGTCGAAGGAGTTTTCCTCTGGGATGTTACCCGCTTCGCTGGAAGAACAAAATTAATGGTCCTGCTGCCTGTGGTGGGGCTGATGCACATTCTTTATATTGTGTATATTGGCATTGCCGGTAACACAGGGAAATACAATTGGAAAGGTAGAATGGTAAAATAATGGAAGCCCAGCACAGTCCCTCATCAAGAGTATGGAAACGCTTTAAATCCAACACGCTTGCCGTTGCTGGTCTGTGTTTTATCCTGCTGATGATGTCGATGGCAGTATTGGGTTATCTGATTACCCCCGATCAAACACCCATGGGCAATAACAGTCATCTTCAGCTGACGATAAAAAAGCCTGGACGAACCTTTCAGTTCCTGATCATCAGCCGCTTGAAAGATGTGGAACAACGGAATTTCTTTGGGCGCATGATTTATGGCCAGGAGGCTGATTTTAAAAGTATCCCCATCACCAGCTACCGCGAGTCGGGAAATAAAGTTTATGCCCGGCCTTATATCGGCGATGACGAACAGGGATCGGAACAAATATATCCCTTACTGGGTCCTGATAATCACTATAGGCAGACGTTCTGGTTAGGTACCGACATTCAGGGCCGCGATATCCTCAGCAGGCTGATCCTGGGCATCAGGGTATCCTTGTCTGTTGGTCTCATTGCCGTGCTCATCTCGCTTTTCCTGGGTGTTTCCCTGGGCGCACTTGCAGGTTTTTACGGTGGATGGACTGATGGTGCCATCAGTTGGTTCATGAATGTGGTCTGGTCGCTGCCTTCCCTGCTGCTGATGATCGCCATATCCTTTGCGCTGGGAAAAGGCTTCTGGCAGATCTTTATCGCTGTGGGGTTGTCCACCTGGGTAGATGTTGCCCGCCTTGTGCGCGGCCAGGTAATGGCCCTCCGGCAGGTGGAGTTTGTTGAAGCATCCACAGCCCTGGGCTTTTCTTCCTCAAGGACCATCATCCGCCATATCCTTCCCAATATTGCCGGCCCCATCCTCGTCGTCGCTTCTGCCAACTTCGCCTCCGCGATATTGCTGGAAACAGGCCTGAGCTTCCTTGGTTTCGGTGCCCAGCCACCCATGCCCAGCTGGGGAGGGATGATCAAGGAGCATTATGGATACATCATCATGGATGCCGCCTACCTTGCCGTGCTGCCGGGACTGGCCATCATGCTGACGGTATATGCTTTTAATCTGCTGGCCATCGGTTTACGGGATGCTTTCGATGTGAAGTCGCAGAACATCTCTCTATAATTTATTAACTTTGTCCCATGTTGCTGAACTGTTACCAAACTGACTTTATTGAGGCCGGCTGTGATGAAGCAGGCCGTGGATGCCTTGCCGGTCCTGTATTTGCTGCTGCAGTAATCCTTCCCCCCGACTTTATCCCCGGGGAGCTGACAGATTCGAAAAAGCTGAACCATAAACAACGGGCAGCACTCCGCATCATCATTGAGCAGGAAGCGCTGGCCTGGGCTGTAGCATCTGTGGACCATGAAGAGATCGATAAAATAAATATCCTCAACGCCTCGTTTTTGGCCATGCACCGTGCCATTGAACAGCTCAGCCTGAAACCGGAGTACCTGAGCATTGACGGAAACAGGTTTAAAGCTTATACCGGCATTCCACACAGCTGTATCGTAAAAGGTGATGGTAAATACCTTAACATTGCTGCAGCCTCCATTCTTGCAAAAACACACCGCGATGAGCACATGGAACAGCTTGCACTGGAATATCCTGTGTACCAGTGGGCACAGAACAAAGGTTATCCCACCATCGTTCACCGTAAGGCGGCATTGGCGCATGGTTTATCGCCATATCACCGTAAAACTTTCAGCATTACAGATCCCCAGCTGGTCATGTTTTCGGAAATCAACGGATAATTAGTATTTTGAGCTGATTTGAAAGCACTGATACTGACAAACCGGGTTCCTTTTCCTCCAAATAGTGGTTATCCCATTGTTGTTTACAACACCATGAAGGGATTGCTGAAGCTTGGGGTGGAAATTACTTTGTTCAGCATCAATCCACTGAAACATAACCTCGATGTGGAGGATATTTATGATCCCGTCTTTGATCAGATTAGCTTTCATTCTTTTCATCTCGATACTGGCGTTAATGTGTACGATGCTTTGGTGAACATCTTCTCCAACAAGTCCTACAACGTGTCCCGTTTTTATCATGAGGATGCGGCACGCCTGTTGGAAGATGTACTCAAGGAAACCGATTTTGACATCGTTCAGTTTGAAGGGTTGTTTGTGGTCCCTTACCTCGATGTGGTCAAGGAACATACGCGTGCAAAGGTAATCTACAGGGCACATAACATTGAGTTCGATGTATGGGAACGGATTGCGAGAACCGAGAAGTTCAGTCCCAGACGAAAATACCTGGAGTTCCTTTCCAGAAGGCTCAAGGTGTATGAGACCGAACAGATCAACCGCTTTGACCAGATCTTTACCATCTCCGAGCAGGACCGGCAGAGCATCCTGCGCTTTGGCTGTAAAGCACCCATGGAGGTATTTCCAGTGGCGCTGGATTTTGAGAAGTACGTGACTGACCCTTCGAAGATCAGCTTTCCCACACTTTTTCATTTAGGTGCTATGGATTGGAGGCCTAATAAAGAGGGGCTTGAATGGTTTCTTGATGAGATCTGGCCCGACATTGAAACGCTGAACTCGGAGTTGCGCTTTTACATCGCCGGGAAGAGTATGCCTGAAGATTTTTTTCATTATGATTCGGATAACCTGGTGGTAGAAGGGGAGATCTTTGATGCCATCGAGTTTATGAACTCCAAGGCCATTATGATTGTTCCGTTGCTCTCCGTAAGTGGGATGCGGGTAAAGATTGTAGAGGGTATGGCCATGCGTAAATGCATCATTGCCACAGGTATGGCTGCCGAAGGGATCAATTGTGTCCATGGAAAAGACATTATGATTGCCAATACTCCTGATGAGTTTTACCGCGCCATCCTGCAATGCATCACAAATCCGAAAAAATGGAGGGAAATTGGAGAAAATGCAAGAAAAACAGCTGAAAGAGACCACGATATCAATACCATAACCGAAAGAATGTTGGTTATCTATCAAAAATTAATTAGTGCATAATTTTTATGTACTTTTGCCACGTTTTTATAGATATATAGCATGAAAAATACCGCTTTAACAGACAAACACATTTCTTTAGGGGCCAAGATGGTACCTTTCGCAGGGTATAACATGCCCGTACAATATGAAGGCATTAACGCTGAACATGCCGTAGTCAGAAGCGCTGTGGGCGTTTTCGATGTAAGTCATATGGGGGAATTTATCCTGAAAGGTGAAAATGCGCTGGACCTCATCCAAAGGGTTACCAGCAATGATGCTTCCAAGCTTTATGATGGCAAGGTGCAATACTCCTGTTTGCCGAACGAAGATGGCGGTATTGTAGACGATCTGCTGGTTTATCGCATTGATGAGCTTACCTACATGCTGGTAGTCAACGCCTCAAATATTGAGAAAGACTGGAACTGGATTCAGAAATACAATGATAAAGGTGTGGAAATGCACAACATTTCCGACAAAACTTCGCTGCTGGCCATCCAGGGTCCTAAAGCGGCCGAAGCTTTGCAAAGCCTTACAGAGGTGGACCTGGCGTCCATGGAATACTATAGCTTCACCAAAGGTACCTTTGCAGGTGTAGGCAACGTCGTGATTTCTGCAACAGGATATACTGGCGCAGGTGGTTTTGAAATCTATTTTGATAACGAACATGCGAATGAAATCTGGGAAGCAATCTTTGCGGCAGGAGCGGCACTGAACATCAAGCCGATTGGCCTTGGTGCCCGCGATACGCTCCGTCTGGAAATGGGCTTCTGCCTGTATGGTAACGATATTGACGATACTACCTCGCCAATCGAAGCAGGCCTGGGCTGGATCACCAAGTTCAGCAAGGTGTTTACCAACTCTGAGGCGCTTCAGGCACAGAAAGAGGCTGGGGTAAGCCGTAAACTGATCGGATTTGAAATGATCGACAGGGGCATTCCGCGCCACGACTATGAGATTGTGGATGCAGAAGGTCAGGTGATTGGACGTGTAACTTCAGGGACACAGGCGCCGTCATTGCAGAAAGCCATCGGTATGGGATACATTGATAAAGCTTTTGCCAAAGAAGGAACTGAAATTTTCATCAATATCCGCAACAGCAGGATCAAAGCTAAAGTGGTAAAATTCCCATTCTATAAATAAATCTTAAAACCCGGTTATCGCATCATAAGAAAATACCAGCAATGAAAAAAAGCATAGAAGTGTGTCTCACACCAGCGTTACTGAACCTCTACAACATTGAAGACAGCATTGTGGTGGTCATTGATATATTGAGGGCAACCTCATCTATGGTATATGGGATCGATAACGGGGCTACAGCAATTATCCCCGTGGCACAGGTAGAAGATTGCCTTGCTTATGCAAAGGACGGCTTTTTGCTTGCTGCAGAGCGAAATGGAGAGGTGGTTGAAGGGTATAACTTCGGCAACTCTCCATTTTCCTATACCGCAGAGAAAGTGTCGGGGAAGACAGTGGTGCTCACCACCACGAATGGCACCAAAGCCCTACATATGGCGAGGGCAACGGCCAAACAGGTGGTCATCGGCGCGTTCCTTAACCTGTCGGCATTGTGTGAATGGCTGAAAGTACAGGATAGCAACATCCTGCTGCTCTGCGCCGGCTGGAAGGATAATTTTAATTTAGAGGATACCCTATTTGCCGGTGCAGTTGTCAACGAGCTGTCCAAAGACTTTGTACTTTCTGATGATGCTGGTGTAGCTGCAGAAGACCTTTACCTCATGGCTAAAGATAACCTGCGCGCTTACATCAATAAGTCCTCTCATAGCCACCGGCTTGCCAAGCTCAATATTGAGGAGGATGTGAAATTCTGCCTCCAGTTTGACATCTGCAAAGCCATTCCGGTGCTGAAGGGCGATGCCCTCGTGACCATGTCATCCTAAGGATGCTAATCCAGCTTTATTTTTGGTTTTCTGATCAGCTCCTGAAGACTCTCATTGGTACGTATGGTTTTCAATGTTTCCTCATACGCCAGCCAGTAAATGGTTTCCGCCTTTTTCATGTCGAAGGTGCTGATCTCGCCCATGCCCTTAGGTTCTATGACAACATTACACAAGGATGATTTGCGTTCCATATCGTGGTTGATCGACATGATCCCCGCGCGGCGCATGAGTGAGGGGATGCTGACGATCTTGTCTACAGAACGCAGGTGGTTGCAGGAAGAGCCAATGATGTAGTCACAACTCCCAAGCAGGGGCTCTACAGGGAAATTGTTAAGGATGCCCCCGTCTACATACATCTGTTCGTCAATCATAATGGGCTTAAAAATTCCCGGAATGCAGCTGGACGCCTGAATGGCCCGGATCAATGGGCCTTTTGTAAAATAAACCAGCCTGCCCTCACTAAAGTTTGTCGCCGCAATGGTTAATGGAATTTTCAGATTTTCGATCTTATCATCCGGAAAAAATTCTTTCAGCAGGTTGGAGGTATACTCAATGTTGACCAGGCCCAGCGAGCCTACCGCAGGTCTGATGAAGCGCAACAGCTTGGTCTTCATGAAGATGTTCAGCCCCTCCTCAGGATCAATCCCTGCCGCGTAAAATGCCCCGGCAATAGATCCGGCACTGGTGCCACTGATGTGACTAAAGGTGATGCCCGCATTGATGAACGCTTTCAGCACACCCAGATGTGCAATGCCCCTGATCCCTCCTCCTGATAATACAATTCCTACTTTAGTCATAACCTTACGATTTGGGCTTATACTTTGATCCGTTTAATATCTTTTGCGCGTCCTGCTCTGCCATCAGCTGCTGAAGGCTCAGCTCCGGGTGTTCCCGCATATACTTCTTCACCATCTGCCAGCCGATCCATACACCCAGCTTTGGGGCCGACTCGTTCTTTTCGCCAAGGCCTGGTGTAAAGGGGCCCTCACTTAAAAGTACCTGTATTTTTTGATAATCCGTTTCATAGAGGAGTTTGTTCTCTAAAAGGTAAGCCCAGATATCAGCTTCGAAGGCTTTGCACCATTGCAACTGCTGCGAAGTATAACCGATTTTTACTGAATCCGGGGTGGTGTCCGACAGGACCTGATCCATAAAATAAAGTACCTTCCCGTTATGAACCATCTTGGACAACAGGCTGCGGTCCTCATCCTGCTCCGGGAAGAGGTCTTCCCGCGCATATGTCTCCGTAACACGTGGCACAACATACTCCAGACTAAATCTTCGGGACAGGTAGGTTGGTACACTCTGCACAATAGCGCCGTAGAATTTGCTGTTCCTGCCAAGGAACATGTCAAGGCCAATGCCTACATAATCGTCTCCAACAGGGGTCTGCACCGCAAAACCGGAAATAAAGGAAATGAACCTTGGAATCCTTACCTTCGGATAATAATATCTGATGTATTTAAAGGTGCTGGTGAGCTCCTGTTCTATTGGTTGCATGCTTTTAAATACGCTGTCTGCCTCTGCATTCAGGTCGGTATAGGCCTTGTCCTGGTAAAGGGTATGCAGGATCTCTGCATTGCCATAGCTGAAATCACCCACCATCCTATGGATGTAATCGTTATAGAATAAGCCATATTTTTTAGTCAGCAGCTGGTCTGTTGCCGACAGATTTTTACCTTTGCCATTAAACAGATCTTTGTCAAAACGTTCTATTTTGAGCTGCAGACTAATGTTGCTAACGTCAGGTTTCGTATTTTGCCTGCACGAAATCAAACTGAGCAGGATCAGAAGGGATAGCGTTATTCGGCTGATTGTTGCATGCTGTGTCATCACAGCAAATATATTAATTTAATAAACTGACAAATGAAAAGAAAATACCTTACCCTATTATTGTTCCTGTTGAGTATGGCCACCTTTGCACAGTATGGAGGACGGCCCGACTATGGCTTCAGGCTCGGGCTTACGGCACACCCTACTTTGGGCTGGATCAAACCGGAAACAGGAAAAACAAACGGTCTGGCATTAGGATTCAGCTACGGCCTGCTGGGCGACTTCAACTTTGCAGAAAACTATTCCTTTTCAACGGGGCTTACGGTCACTACCATCAATGGAAAAAGTACTGAACTGGACGTTCCTCCATATCATAATGCTGAAGTCAGTTCTGCTTACGACCTGCGTTACAAACTGCAATACCTGGAAATTCCAATGACCATTAAACTCAAAACCAACAAAATGGGTGATGTCAAATGGTACGGTCAGTTCGGGCTTTCCAATGGCTTTAACATCAAAGCGCACCAGCGTGCGGTAGCAGTGGGGGGAACAGTGCTTGCCGACAGTGAGAATATTTCTGATGAAATCAAATGGTATCGTGCGGGGTTGATCGTTGGTGCAGGTGGTGAATATGACATTGACGGGCATACCAGCATTGCTGTAGGCCTTACCTTCAACAACGGCTTCACTAATATTGCAACACAGCGCAATAGAAATGTGAAAAATCATTACGTAGGCCTTAACTTTGCTGTGTTCTTTTAAAGAACTGTGGATTGCTATTTCCATATTTAACCATCTTATCTTCGGCGTAATAAAATATACTCATGAAAATCGCACTTGCGCAGCTAAATTATCACATTGGCAATTTTGAATCCAATACGAAAAAGATCATTGAACACGTCCAGCTGGCCAGATCTAAAGGCGCCGACCTGGTGGTGTTTGCCGAGCTCGCCATCTGTGGTTATCCTGCGCGTGATTTTCTGGAGTTTGAGGAGTTCATCACCCTCTGTGAACAGGCAGTGGAGGAGATTGCAGCGCAGTGTACCGGTATTGCCTGTATCGTTGGACTGCCGGTAAAAAATCAAGTGCTCGCGGGCAAGGACCTATACAATGCTGCAGTTTTCATTGAGGATGGTGACATCAAACAAACAGTCAGAAAAGCACTCCTGCCAAACTATGATGTATTTGATGAATACCGCTATTTTGAACCGGCGACACAGTTTGCATGTGTGCCTTTTCAAGGCAAGAAAATTGCCCTCACCATCTGTGAGGACCTCTGGAACATCAACAACAACCCTTTATACATTTCCTCCCCAATGGATGAACTGATCCGTCAGCAGCCCGACCTGATGATTAATATTGCGGCCTCTCCTTTCTCCTATTGCCATGATGATGAAAGGGTAGTCGTCTTATCTGATAATGCCAGAAAATATCAATTGCCACTGCTGTATGTAAACCAGGTAGGGGCACAGACGGAGATCATTTTTGACGGCGGTTCCATGGCTTTCGATAATCAAGGTCAACTGCTGGATGAGATGGCTTACTTCAGTGAAGACCTGCGCATCTATGAGTTTGAGGATGATCATTTTAAAGGGCTGTCGCCGGTTGCTCAGCGTGCTGTTCCAGACATAGAACAGATCCATGATGCGCTGGTGCTGGGCATCAAAGACTACTTCCAGAAATCGGGTTTTAGTAAAGCGGTATTGGGTTTATCCGGAGGAATAGATTCCGCGTTGGTTTGTGCGCTGGCCTGTAGGGCACTCGGTCCTGAGAATGTAATGGCCGTGCTTATGCCATCCAAATACTCATCAGATCATTCTGTCAAAGATGCGCTTGACCTTGTAGAGAATTTCGGCTGTAAACATGAAATCATCGAGATTAAAGCTGTGGCCGATGCCTTTGACGAGATCTTAGCACCTGCATTTCAGGGATTGCCTTTTAACCTGACGGAAGAAAACATCCAGGCCAGATGCCGTGGAGTTGTTGTTATGGCCATGTCCAATAAATTTGGATATATCCTCTTGAATACGTCCAACAAAAGTGAATGCGCAGTAGGCTACGGCACGTTGTACGGTGATATGTGCGGAGCCATTGGCGTAATTGGAGATGTGTACAAAACTCAGGTATACCAACTGTGCCATTATATGAATAAAGATGGTATCCTGATTCCTGAAAATTCTATTGTTAAACCCCCATCGGCGGAGCTGCGCCCGGGGCAGAAGGATTCAGATTCTCTGCCTGATTACGATACCCTGGACCAGATCCTCTATCATTATATCGAACAGAAGCAAAGCTCTGCAAGGATCATCGCTCAGGGATTTGATGAACAGCTGGTGCGACGTGTGATTAAAATGGTGAATAACGCGGAATTCAAACGCTATCAGACACCTCCAATCCTCCGGGTATCGCCTAAAGCATTTGGTATGGGCAGGAGGATGCCTATTGTAGGTAAACATCTTTCTTAATTAGCTTAAGTTGATCAATGCCGGTTTTCCTGTTTCCAGTTCAGGAGTTTTGTGATGGCTACGATAATGAGCGATAAAACCAGAAATACGCCTGCGAGTGCCACACAAATCAGGAGCACTATGGGATAACCCAAAGTAGTCACATTCACAAAGGGGTATGGATAAAATCCAGAAACACTGCCGATTAACAAGATCATCAGGCAATAGATTAGCGGATACCACAACCATGGAATCACAACAGCCCAGCGAAATCCACGTTTGTCGATAAATACTATCCAATACAATATGGTAAGGGCAGGAAGAATCGTATGCAACATCAGATCTACAATAAATTGCAGTCCTTCGGGTCGCCATAGGTTCCTGAGAAACATATTGTACACTGCGCTGACGACAATGATGTAAACGACAATGGCGGTAAATGTCTGAGGACGTGCCATGAACTTTGACAGGCGATATCCAGGGGTTAACAATGGTAAGCTAAAGCTAAGTGCAACCAGCAGATTGGTCAGGATCGTAAAGAAGCTGAAGAAACGAATCATTGTTTCCAGCAATCCAACTTCTCTGTTTATCAGCATAAGATAACATTGCAGGATCAGTGCTGTCCAGCTAAGCAAGATCATCATAATCCTGTAAATCAAAGCGAAACTCCTTATTACGGAAGTGCCACTTGTTTTTGGTTCCTGTTTGTCCATCGTTTATAGGGAATAATCAATGCCAGTAATAAGCCTGCAAAACACATCAACTTAGCAATTACATCTCCATATTCGACATAAAAGGTCAGGTCCGTATTCAGGTTGATGTCTGCTTTGATTGCCGTGCGTGTCCACCATTTCGTCTGGCTGGTAATGTCGCCACGCTGATTGATGAATGCCGATATCCCGGTGTTCGCAGAGCGGACAACCCACCTGCGTGTCTCCACAGCCCTTAACTTCGCGTATAGGAGGTGCTGGTCTTTTCCTGAGGTGTTGCCCCACCAGCCATCATTGGTGATGATGGCGATGAACTGAGCGCCTTCTTTGACAGATCTGCCGATCCATTCTCCCCAGAGTGACTCATAACAAATCACAGGATCTACACCGACACCACTTTGTGCATAAAATACGGTCGGGTTTTCCTGCCAGCCCCAGCCACCTACAGATCCTCCCAGTTGCGCAAATACAGGGGAAAGAAAGGACATCACTTTTGGAAAAGGAAGTTTCTCCACTCCGGGAACAAGCTTGGACTTATGATAAAACTGTACGTTTGCAGAATTTTCAATTTGTATGGCGGTGTTGAAGTTGTCGTAATAACTACCGCTGTTGGCATCATACTTCGCACTCAGGGTCTCCTGCTGCTGGTATTGTTTGATGCTCTCCATGCCAGTAATCAGCGTCCCGTTTTTATATTTTGTCAGGAAGTCCTGAAGCCTGATGAAATCATTGTTGCTGCGGATGCGGTCCTCATTTCCATAATTGGGGATCGCCGTCTCCGGCCAGATAAAATATTCGGTATTGACCTGAGCAATGCTGTCAGTCAGCCCGGTTAAAACATCCAGCTGCTGCGACGGGCTCATTCCCCCAAATTTAACATAAGGGTCAATGTTGGGCTGAACAGCGACCACATTAATGGGCACAGACTTCTCCGTGTACGCTGAGTAGCTCCATAAGGAAATTGCAGCCGGAAGAATGACCACCGCCGCAAATGCAGCAATAGTTTTTATTTTTCTTTTTGCTTGGGCCGGATCTTTCATCGTTCGGTACACTTCAAATGCCAGGATGTTGCTGAGTAATACCCAGAATGAACCGCCATATACACCGGTATATTCATACCACTGCACCAGTTGGTGTGTGCTGGCAAAACCATTGCCCAGGGTCATCCAGGGGAAGGCCAGGTCCCAGCTCTGGTGCAGGTACTCCATGCTGATGTAAAAGCTGATCAGCCCGGCATAGGCAGTAATTTGCCCTGTCCGCCGCCCCAGCTGATAATACAGCCAGAAAGCAAAGGTCATGAGCAAAGCTCCAAGGCCGAAGGGAATCATCGATACCAGCAAGGCCACGACGGCATTGTTATCTGCGCTGATGGCATTGTAAACCCAATAAATGCAGGCTGTGTTCCAGATCAGAAAGCAGAGCCCCGCCGTCAGAAAGATGCGTTTTCCCTTTTTCTGCCGGTCATCGGCTTTAATCCTGGATATGGCAATCAGCAAAGGCACAAGGCCAATAAGTAAGAGGGGAGCAGTGTAAGGAATCGGTGGCCATGCCAGCCACAATAGAAAAGCACTGATAACGGCCGGCAGTGCATGGTTTTTAAGGTTCATCAGGGCGGGGTTACAGGCTGTCCAGTATGTCTGCTTTTTTTGCTTCGTATTCCTCCAGGGTGATCAGCTGTTTGTCAAATAAGGTTTTCAGTTTCCTCAATTTCAGCGTAGTTTCATCTTCCTGCTCCACGATAGGTGTTGGTGCTACGTAAGGCGCCGGTTCCTCGATCACCTTGGGCTCAGGAGCAGTGGTTACAGTCACCGGTGAAGTGCTGGAACGTTTGTCTTCCAATTCGGCCTGTCTTTGCTGTTCCTTGAAGCCTTCCAGCTGCTCATGGGCTGCCTGGTATAGCTTTCTGGCCTGGACTTTAGGAATATATTCAGTGATGATGTTTTCTCCGTAAGTAGGCACACAAATGAACTTCGATCCGAAGATCTCTTCTTTAAACGAGATTTCCTTGATGCTTTTCCAAGAGATGTCCTTGAAGTTCATCGTAATGCCGAAGTTGCCCGGCTCACAGTAGAAGATGCGTTTGTTGCTCACCGCAATGCAGGTAGGCAGCAGGTTCACCGCCGGCCGCTTTTGCACAGCGAGGTAAATCAGCTCCTCATTGGTGCTCAGCATGTCATTTAATTTGCCTAGTACTTTTTCTACAGCCTTAGGATCCTGCTCGTCGCTTAAAAATCTATCTATTAATATCATGGTGTATGCTTTATCCTGTATGATCAAAAATTGAACCTAATTGTCTTTTGTATATTTCTGCTTTTTCTCTTCTGCCTTTCCGGCGATACAAATTACAAATTCTCCTTTTAATATATTGTTTTCGAAATGTGATTTAATCTCTGTTAATGTACCCCTGACGGTTTCTTCGTAGAGCTTGGTGAGTTCCCTGCTCACCGAAGCCTGGCGGTCTTCGCCACAGTACTGTGCAAACTCCTCCAGTGTTTTCAGGAGCCTGTGTGGGCTCTCATATAGGATGATCGTGCGGTCTTCTTCTGCCAGCTTCTTGAAGCGTGTCTGACGGCCTTTCTTGACCGGCAGAAAGCCTTCGAAGATGAAGGTGTCGGAAGGAAGCCCGGAGTTGACCAGTGCGGGTACAAATGCGGTCGCTCCTGGCAGGCATTCTACTGCCAGGTCGTGTTTGATGGCTTCGCGCACCAGAAAAAATCCAGGATCGGAGATGGCAGGAGTGCCAGCATCTGAAATCAATGCTACCTGTTTGCCTTCTTTCAGAAATTTGATGATCTCCGATGTCGCCTGATGTTCATTGTGCTGATGATGCGAATAAGCCTTCTTGTCGATCCCAAAATGTTTGAGCATCGGCGCGCTGGTGCGTGTATCTTCAGCAAGGATCACATCTGCCTCCTTCAAGATCCTGATCGCCCGGAATGTCATGTCCTCCAGGTTGCCGATGGGCGTGGGAACAAGATATAGTTTACCTTCCATAGTTATTTTTCGTTTCCTGCCGCTTACATTCGCAATGACGACTTATTTATTATCTTTGCCTAAAAAATAAAATAATGCTGCAAGTTAACTATATCCGCGAAAATAGAGAGAAAGTTTTAGAAGGACTAAGTAGACGTAATTTCAAACAACCTGAACTGGTAGATGAGATTATCAAGATTGATGAAGAGCGCAGAAATACGCAAACCTCACTGGATCAGCTTTCTGCCGTCGCCAATGCCAGTGCCAAACAGATTGGTGAGCTCATGCGTAATGGTAAAAAAGAAGAAGCGGAAGTATTAAAATCGGAGACTACAGCAAACAAAGAAAACATAAAAAACCTTTCTGATGTGCTTGCCACAGCGGAAGAAAAACTATATCAGCTGATTGTACAGCTGCCGAACATCCCTTACCACCTGGTTCCTGCAGGCAGTACAGCCGAGGAAAACGAAGTGGTCTATGTGCATGGTGAACCAGCGGTCCTCCCGGAAAATGCAATGCCACACTGGGAGCTGACAGCAAAGTACGACATCATCGACTTTGAACTGGGAACGAAAATCACGGGTGCTGGTTTTCCGGTATATAAAGGAAAAGGCGCCAGGCTGCAACGTGCATTGATCAACTTCTTCCTCGACCACGCTACTGCTGAAGGTTATAAGGAAATGCAGGTGCCCCACCTGGTGAATGAGGCTTCGGGTTTCGGCACCGGACAACTCCCGGATAAAGAAGGACAGATGTACCATGCCGGGGTTGACAACCTTTACCTGATCCCTACTGCAGAAGTACCTGTGACCAACCTCTACAGGGACGTGATCCTGAAAGAAGAGGAACTGCCGGTAAAAAATACAGCCTACACGCCTTGCTTCCGTCGTGAAGCCGGTTCATATGGCGCACACGTACGGGGACTTAACCGCCTCCACCAGTTTGATAAGGTGGAAGTGGTACAGGTGGTACATCCTGAAAAATCTTATGAGGTGCTGGAGCAGATGAGTGTCTATGTGCAATCCCTGCTGCAGGAACTTGGGCTTCACTACCGTGTATTGCGCCTCTGCGGCGGAGATATGGGCTTTACCTCTGCGATGACCTACGATATGGAGGTGTGGAGCGCTGCCCAGCAACGCTGGCTGGAGGTATCTTCAGTGTCCAATTTTGAAACCTATCAGAGCAATCGCTTGAAATTAAGGTTTAAAGGTGCTACAGGAAAAACACAACTCGCACATACGCTGAATGGAAGTGCATTGGCATTGCCACGTATAGTAGCCTCCATCCTGGAAAATAACCAGACAGAGAAAGGTATCAAAATCCCTGAAGCCCTGGTGAAATATACCGGCTTTGAATATATTGAGTAATCCGGATATTCTGACCGGGTCATCCTGGTTCAGATACTGTAATAAAAAAAGCATAAACTTACTGGTTTATGCTTTTTTTATGAGGAGTTGATCAGCTTAAATAAAAAAACGGTTGATCAAATCAATGATCAACCGTTCCCATTCCATAGGTAGATGAAATATTATAGGATCAGGATCAACAATAAGATGATGATGATGATCGCACCAACGGAAAGGTAAACACCTCCACCCATTGCACGTGCTTGTTTCTTTAATTCTCTAAGCTCTTTACGTAACTCTTTTCTGTCAGACTTGGACAGGTCAGATTTGTCCATGTCTCTGATTTCTTCTACGCGATCAGTAATTCTCTTCAGTTGTACTTTCTGCTCCGCTGTCATCTCCGTTTTGTTCTTTTCGGATTTTTCTGCTGCAAGAACTGTATTTGCGCTAACGCCTAACATGAATATTAAGGCAAGGGAGTAAATGAATTTTTTCATATGATTTTGGGTTTAATACTTACTGTGCCATAAATAACAAAAAACCTACCAAAAAATAGTGGTAGGTCCTTTGTTTACTGTCGTTTTCTGATCAAAACCCGCTTTATTAGCGTTTTATGCGGATAATTAATATTTTCAAAATATCTCACAGCACAGTTTAATGGGTTATTTGTATACTGTGGAGTGCATTATTTGATCTCAAAAACCGTATTCATGGTATAGTTGAGTTTGATTTTCTTGAAATCTATTTCCGGGGCAGGGGCAGCCATATCGGCGCTTTCAGCCCTTACCATCATCGCGTTTGCACGATACATCGGTTGAGGATAAGATTCATTGTTGATCTCCTGGATGTCGATCACACTGCCCAGCTGATCGCCAAGGGCTTCCACCAGGTAGCTTGCTTTCTCCTTTGCGGCTTTCAGTGCTTTAATTTTTAGTTCTTTTTTCAAAGCTTCAATCTTTGAATAATCATAACTGTCGATGTTAGTGTAGGCAATACCCTTCGCATCTACATCACCAATGATGGCATTCCATTTATTCAGATCTGTGACTTTCAGGCGATATTGTTTCCCAGCCAGATAGTCCGGATTTTTCTTTTTCTCTGCTGCCGCAGTATAACTTGATAAATTGTTGATCGTCAGGTTTTCTTTTGGCAAGCCCGCACTTTGCACTGCACTGTACAACTGGTTTTCCAGTGTAGTGATCTCGACTTTTTTCTTGCTGTTCCCATCTTTCAGGTATTCCTTCAGGGAAATGGTAATATAGATGATGTCTGGGGTCACTTCTGTTTCTGCAGATCCGGTTACGGTAATCTTTTTACGCAGGTCTACTTGTTGGGCCATGGCGCTTAAACTGAATAAGGCAACAAAGGCGAGGGCAAATAACTTTTTCATAATGGTAATTTTTATTTGTGTGTTTAATGATCAGATGTAAATATCATACCGTTTCCATAGCTGTTCATTAATATTTTCTTTTATTGTTCTGTAATGGGTTGATCGTCAGGTTGATTTATTTAACAAGTTAACAAGCTATCCCTAACAAAAAACCGGCCGGATCATTGCGCATGACCCGGCCGGTTTAAAAATATATAGAATACAATTTAATCTTCAACGATTTCATTGTTGGGTCCGATTTCTTCAGTAACCTCTTCCTTAAAGTAGGTCTTCTGATAAATCAGAATAATGATCACCCCAACAGAGATTGCAGCGTCTGCAATGTTAAAAACAGGCCTGAAGAAAACGAAGTCCTCACCGCCCCATACAGGAACCCAGGAAGGGAAGTTGCCCTGTATAATCGGAAAGTAGAACATGTCTACTACTCTGCCATGAAACCAGCCTTCGTAGCCATAGATCTTTCCATAAAACACAGAGTCGATGATGTTACCTACGGCACCCGAGAAAATCAGTGCTACGTTCATGATCAAGCCCCTGTGATATTTCTTCTGAATCAGGTAATGCAAGCCGTAACCGATCCCGGCTACTGCAGCGATCCTGAACAACGACAAGGCCAGCTTGCCAAACTCTCCCCCAAACTCCAGTCCGAAAGCCATACCATTGTTTTCCGTGAAGTGGATGATGAACCAGTTGCCCGCGATCTTAAACTCCTGGCCGATGTACATATTGGTCTTGATCCAGGTCTTCAGCAACTGGTCGGCCAGCAACACTAAAAAGATAATCAGTAAAGGTTTTGTATAGCCTTTCATTACGACTGCTTCAGTTTAGCTTCCATACTCAAGGTCGCATGCGGCACCGCGCGCAGACGCTCTTTCTGAATCAGTTTACCGGTCTCACGACAAATACCGTAAGTTTTGTTTTCAATGCGTACCAATGCCGCCTCCAGGTTTTCAATGAATTTCTTCTGACGCGCGGCCAGCTGGTTCAATTGCTCTTTCTCTAAAGTCGCAGAACCATCTTCCAGCGTTTTGTAAGTGCCCGAAGTATCCTCTGTTCCGTTGGAGTTAGGATTGCTTAATGAACTGGTCAATGAAAGAAATTCTTCCCTGGCCATACGTAATTTCTCCTGAATAAGGTCCTTAAACTCTTGTAGTTCACTATCAGAATACCTTGTTTTTGTAGCTTTTTCCATAATAATTATTGTTTTTCAATCGAGATGAGTAGTTCAACATCATCGATGATGATTTTGTTTCCGTTACCTAAATTATCTGTCAAATTAATATCGTCGGATAAAATTTCCGAGCAAATGTATGTTTTATTTTGTGCCACAGCTGCTGCTATCAAATTATCGTTCTGTAAACTCACCGTAATTCTATCGGTAACCTCAAAGTTCAATTCTTTTCTCAGGTTCTGTATGCGGTTGATCAACTCTCTCGATAAGCCTTCCTGCTTCAATTCATCCGTAATGGTGATGTCCAGCGCCACAGTCAGACTGCCTAAATTCGTTACCTGCCATCCAGGAATATCCTCGGCAATGATCTCTACATCAGACAGGGAAACCACATAGTTCGTTCCTGGAATGGCGTACTCACCCGCTGCCTCAAACTGTGCCAGCTGCTCCTGATCGAGGTTGCTGATCACTTCGGCAACAGACTTCATGTCCTTTCCAACTTTAGGCCCCAATGCCTTGAAGTTTGGTTTAATTTTCTTTTTGATGAATCCCGCAGTGTCTCTGATATACTCAATATCCTTGATGTTGGTTTCCGTGAGGATCAATTCTTTTACCAGTTCCACCTTCGCTGCAAACTGCTCATCCAGTACCGGGACAAGGATCTTTGCTAATGGCTGACGAACATTGATGCCCGATTTCTTGCGTAGGGAGAGCACCATCGAAGAAATCTGCTGTGCCAGCTCCATGCGCTCATTCAATGCGGCATCCAGCAGGCTGTGATCTGCTTCCTTCCACAAAGTCAGGTGAATCGATTGTACATCATTGTTTTTATCTGCCACCGCCAGGTTCTGATACAGCCAGTCTGCAAAGAATGGCGCTACCGGTGACATCAGCTGCGCGATGGTATTCAGGCAGGTATACAAGGTCTCATAAGCTGCCTTTTTATCTGCAGTCATCTCGCCTTTCCAGAAACGGCGGCGTGATAAACGGATATACCAGTTGCTCAGGTGCTCATCTACAAAGTTCTGTATTGCCCTTGAAGCCTTTGTCGGCTCATAAGCGTTATAACTTTCATCAACCTCAGTAATTAAAGCCTGTAACAACGACAAAATCCATCTGTCCAGCTCGCTGCGTTCAGCAACAGGTGTCAGGTTATTGACGTCAATCTCGAACTTATCAATGTTCGCATATAGCGCAAAGAAAGCATAAGTGTTGTATAAGGTTCCGAAAAACTTCCGGCGTACCTCATCCAGGCCATCCATGTTGAACTTCAGGTTGTCCCATGGCGAAGCGTTGCTGATCATGTACCAGCGGGTAGCATCGGCACTGTAGGTCTCAATCGTCGAGAATGGATCAACTCCATTGCCCAGACGTTTTGACATTTTATTGCCGTTTTTATCCAGCACCAGACCGTTTGATACCACATTTTTGAAGGCCACCCCAGGGTTACCCACTTTAGTGTTAATGGCCTTAATCTCCTCGCTGCTCTCACTCAGCATCACCGCAATGGCGTGCAGGGTGAAAAACCAGCCACGGGTCTGGTCTACGCCTTCGGCGATAAAATCTGCCGGGTAGGCGTGCTCAAATTCTTCTTTATTTTCAAAAGGGAAGTGCCATTGCGCATAAGGCATTGCACCGCTGTCAAACCATACGTCGATCAGGTCGAGCTCCCGTACCATTTTCTGGCCCGTAGGAGATACCAGGATCACATCATCCACATACGGACGGTGCATGTCTTTCAGCTCAAAACCTGGCGCCATAAAACCTGCCTCCACGGCCTTCTGGATTTCTGCATTCAGCTCCGCAACGGAACCGATACATTTTTCCTCCTGACCATCGGCAGAACGCCAGATCGGCAGGGGAGTACCCCAGTAGCGGGAGCGCGACAGGTTCCAGTCTACCAGGTTTTCGAGCCAGTTGCCGAAGCGCCCTGTACCGGTAGCCTCAGGTTTCCAGTTGATGCCCTTGTTCAGCTCCACCATCTTTTCCTTTACGGCAGTAGTCCTGATGAACCAGCTGTCCAGCGGATAGTAAAGCACGGGTTTGTCTGTTCTCCAGCAATGTGGATAACTGTGTTCATATTTCTTGACGTCAAAAGCCTTGTTGTCTTCCTTCAGCTTGATGGCAATCAGCACATCTGTAGGCTTGAAGTCTGTAGCCTGACGGATGTCGTCGCTATAATATTCTTCTTTTACATAACGGCCGGCAAAGTCGGTCACCTCTGCAACAAACTTACCCTGTTTGTCTACCAGGGGCAGCTCATTGCCCTGCTCATCCTTGATCATCACCGCAGGGACGCCGCTTTCTTTCGCAACCCTGAAATCGTCTGAACCAAATACGGAAGCAATGTGCACGATACCGGTACCATCTTCAGTGGTCACATAATCTGCAGGGATCACACGGAAGGCTTTTTCTTCGAGCTCCGCATTGGTCACATAATTCATCAGCTGATGGTATTTCAGGCCTACCAGCTCCTTACCGGTAAATTCTGCTGCCAGCGTCCATGGGATCAGCTTGTCGCCAGGTTTGTAATCCTCAAACGACAGGTCCTTTGCGTCAGCCTTGAAATGTTTTTGCACAAGGTCTTTCGCCAGCACAAGGCTGACCGGCAGATAGGTGTATGGGTTAAACGTTTTGACTTTTACGTAGCTGATCTTCTCACCAACGGCAAGGGCGCCATTGGAGGGCAATGTCCATGGCGTCGTCGTCCAGGCAATGATGGCGGTGTCTTCATTCTCCGAATCGAAAAGTACAGGCATCATCGCATGTTCCTGATCTTTTTTCAGGAAAAACTGTGCCGTTACCGTGGTATCTTTCAGCATTTTGTAAGTACCCGGCTGGTTGAGTTCATGTGAGCTCAGACCGGTTCCGGCAGCAGGTGAATAGGGCTGTACCGTATATCCTTTGTATAAAAGTCCTTTGTCGTAGAAAGATTTCAGGATAGACCACAACGACTCGATGTAGTCGTTTTCATAAGTCACATACGGGTTTTCAAGATCTACCCAGTAACCCATCTTTTCCGTCAGGTCATTCCATACATCTGTGTATTTCATCACCTCCTCACGGCAGGCGGTGTTGTATTCTTCTACAGAAATTTTCTTGCCGATATCTTCCTTTGTAATGCCCAGTTTCTTTTCCACAGCAAGCTCGATAGGAAGACCATGCGTATCCCATCCGCCTTTGCGTTTCACCTGGAACCCTTTCAGCGTTTTGTAACGGCAAAAAATATCCTTTATGGCGCGTGCCATTACATGGTGAATACCAGGCATACCATTTGCAGAAGGCGGGCCTTCGTAAAAGGTAAACGGGTTTGACTTCGAACGCGTGGAAATGCTCTTCTCAAAGATGTTTTCTGCTTTCCAAAAATCAAGTATTTCTTTTCCTATCTTCGCTAGTTCCAGCTGTTTAAATTCCCTATACATCAATCAAGTATCTCAAAAAATTAAGTGTGCAAAGGTACATTTTTAGATTCAAAAATGATAGTCTTCTCATTATCATAAAAGCTAACTTGTCCCTGCAAACTTATGGTCGTCATAAATTTGGGCGGTAAAATAGGAAAAAAATAGAAGATATCTTGGCCAATCTTTATACACATTGGACGAATAATGATGTTGGATTGATTTTTGTATAAGTTTGAACACATATCCTTAACTTCCCACGTCATGATCAAAATCCTGAAACTCCAAAAAGCCCTCATTGCAATTATTCTGGGAATAGTGGCGCTGGTGGTATATAAAGTTATGAATGTCAATAAGATAGATGCCAGTATTTACGTATTGGAGCTCGCCGGATTCTTTTTTATAGCCGGTGCGCTGATGTTCATGTATCCGATTCTTTTTGCTAAAAAGGACAAAGAAGGATGTGTAGAACTGGAGCCTGAAAAACAAGAAGAGGAAAGCGTCTGAGACGCCTTCCTTTGGTTTTTTCATTTGCGCAGGATTTCAATGCGTCAAATTGTATCGGTGGCAGGGATTTAGAGTATTCCGGCCATGTATGGATCTGTAATCGATTCTTCGCCGGTCTCTACGTGACCTGCATAATGCCTGCTATATTGTTCGTTGCCTTTTAGACTGATTTTAAAATCATACCAACCTGCGCTTTTCTGAAGACTGATGATCAGTCTCTTGCTACTTTTTGCAGTCAGGATGATTTCCTGCGATCGCTGGTTTCTATAGATGTCGTCGGTGATATTTACCGTAAGTGCGGTATCGCCTTTGTTCTCAAGCAGCAGCTCTACGTTCCCGGTTTTTTTCTTCATCAGCAAACCCTTATTGTCATAAAGGCAGGAGATGGTCAGCAAAGGGTCTTTGATGTCACCCTGACATTCTCTGAAGAAGCCATTGGGGCCGCTGATGCAAAGCTGGTAGTGTTGCTGATCAAATGAGGCCAAGTCAAAGTGGTCATTCAGCTGATCCCCAGCCACCACGGCATACGACCATGTTTTGCCTGTTTTACCCTGGTAGGGCTTTTTGCTAAACACCAGGAAAGGTGCCCCTGCAGGTACCTGCGCTTGTCCAAAGCTACCTTTGGCGCTGCCCAGCTGGAGCTCCAGTTGCTTTGCCCCTGCATTCAGGCTACAGTCGGCAAACAGTTCATAAGGAAGTGCACATGCCGGTTTTGTACCCCTTTCCTGCTTCGGCATGGCCGAGGGCGACTGTTCAGCAAACGAGGGATATGAATTGATCGCACTGATTTCCGCGGCGGTCAGCGGATCTGGCTTTACCTGTGCCGGACGGTGTCTGGCGTTCTGTATTCCTGTGATGACCTCTTCGCGCTTCAATGGCGTTACAGGGTTGGACACATCAGCTTTTGCAGGCCTGAAAGCTGAACTTAGGTCGCCGCAAATGGCACGTCGCCAGCTGCTGATGTTTTTGCTTCTGATCTGTTTACCTGTTTTTTTTGCGAGAAAGTTTTCAAGAAACATCAGGCAGGAGGTATGGTCAAAAACCTGCGAGTTGACATAACCACCTTTGCTCCATGGCGAGGCAATCAGCATCGGCACACGGTAGCCCAGTCCGATTGGGCTGTCTTTCGTCAGTTCGTAATCCGCAGCGGTGTCGATCTTCGCAGAGACCTTACCCGATTGTTCATCGCCTGGTTTAGGGACTACATAAGGAGGAATATGGTCGAAATAACCATCATTCTCATCGTAAGTGAGAATGAAAATGGTCTTCTTCCATACCTCCGGATTTTTAGTCAGGATGTCGATGGCTTCAGACACATACCAGGTGCCGTATAGCGGCGAGCTGGTATGGTCCGAGAAACGCTGTGGGGCCACCAGCCAGGATACCGTTGGCAGGTTTCCATTGTCTACATCAGCCCTGAACTGATGAAATATGTCGTTTTTCGGGATGTTTAACGTTTCCTCTGTACCCAGATCGTTGTTGAAGGTAAAAGGAGCCAGCTCCAGGTAGTTCTCCGGGGCATTAATGTTGGTCGCGAACGCTTTGTCGATCAGGTTCTTTTCTCTTTCTGTCAGCGCGTTATATTTTGCGGTTACTTCTGCAGCTGTCAGTGCTGGCTTTGCTGTGGCATCACCATTTTTTCTGAAATATGCCGACAGCTTTACATGGTAACGTTTGACGTACTCAATGGCGTTGTCGCCATAGTTGCCCAACCAGTCGTCTACCGTATCTCCCTTCAGGTCTGCCGTCCAGATTTCATTCTGATAGATCTTCCAGCTTACATCATGGTCTTCCAGCAATTCAGGAAAAGTGTCCCAGTCGATGAAGACATTATCCCTGGATTCTGCCTGTGAATTATTGACCGCAGCTACTGAGGTGCCGTTCTGCTCAGGGCGGATGGTGCCTGTCCAGAAAAATAACCTGTTTGGTGTGGTGCCTGTCAGTGAGGAGCAGAAGTGATGGTCACAGATTGTGAAAGCGTCAGCCATGGCATAGTAGAAAGGAACATCGGTACGGTCATAATGTCCAAGGCACATGTGTGTCTTCGCCTCGATCCAATGGTCATACTTACCGCCATTGCGGGCTGCCAGCTGGTCGTTCCAGGAGTGTGGCAAGCCACCCTGCCAGGTGATCTTTGTCTTATTGATGTCGATATGAAAAGGTGCGTAGGTTTTGCCGTCTTTATCTTTTTGCATCCAGACCTTGTTCAGGTCGGGAAGGCTGAAACTGCGGGGGTCATTGAAACCACGTACTCCTTTCAGCTTACCAAACATATGATCAAAAGACCTGTTCTCCTGCATCAGAAAGACGACATGCTCGGCATCGTAAAATGTAGTGCCCGGATCAGCACTGATGGCCATTGCTTTTTGGATGGACATGGGAATGACGTTGGGTGCTACGGCTGCGCCAGATAATAAGGCCGCTTTCTTTAAGAATGATCTTCTGGAATCCATGTTTGGTGGTGTTAATAAATTAAGCGACAAATTTAGGTCTTCGATTATTAATAAATTGTGAGCTCGCTGATAATAAATCGTGATGCATTGCAAAACGCACAACTATTTTACGATTATTTTTTCTGTTTTCTGAAATGCGGCTCCTCAAATGCTTAAATTGGCTTCAACAAACACCCTAAGCCTTAGTTTATGATTAAATATGTTGGAACAACGCTGGTTCTTGCTGCCCTGACGGGTGGCTACCTCAGCTATACACAGCAGCAAAATACGGCGCACCAGCCCTTGCATAAAACATTGCCCGCAGAAGTGCTGCCTGGCAAAGACCTGCCTGCCGAAAACTACCGCACCTACTGCAGCGGTTGCCATGGCGAGAAAATGGATGCTTTTGTAGACCGGCAATGGAAACATGGCAATAAAAAAGAAGATCTTTTCAATACCATCAAACATGGTAATGCTAATGATGGCATGCCATCATTCGATTCCACTTTCACCGATAAGGAAATCAATGAGCTTGCCGATTACATCCTGACCGGGATCAAAAATGTAGACCGCTACGCGGATAACAATAAACCGTCAAGTAACCTCTTCAAAACAAAGACGGGCAGCATTCGTTTGGATACCGTTGCAACTGGAATGGATGTACCCTGGGGAATGGCTTTTCTCCCAAAAGGAGAGTTGCTGGTCACTGACCGAAATGGTAAGTTTTACAGGGTAGGGACCGACCGTAGCCTCCATGCCATCAGTGGCGCACCGGAAGTGCTCAACCGCGGACAAGGCGGCCTCATGGATGTCATCCTTGATCCTGCATTTGCCAGCAACAAAACCATTTACCTGTCTTACGCTAAATTTAAAAATGAAAACGGCACGCTGCTGGCGACAACGGCAATCCTGAAGGCGAGATTGGAAGATGATCAGCTGACCGCGCAGCAGGACATTTTTGTCGCCATGCCATGGCAGCGTACGCAACATCATTATGGTTCGAGGATGCAGTTCGGCAAAGACGGGTACCTGTACTTCTCCGTTGGTGAACGTGGCAATGAAAAGCAAAACCCACAGGAAATTAAAGGTAATGCCCTTGGAAAAATCCACCGCATCAAAAGTGATGGCAGCATTCCGTCCGACAATCCCTTTGTGAAGGTCAAAGATGCACAAACCTCGATTTACACTTATGGAAACCGCAATCCGCAAGGACTGACCATTCATCCCGTAACCGGGGAAATCTGGGAGAATGAGCATGGACCAAGAGGCGGGGATGAGATCAACATCATCAAACCAGGCAGCAATTATGGCTGGCCTGTTGCTACCTACGGCATCAATTATAACGGTAAAATCATCAGTAGCATTTCTGAGAAGGAGGGCATTACTGCTCCCATACATTATTGGATCCCTTCTATCGGACCGAGTGGAATGGCTTTCGTGACCGGCAACAAATACAAAGGATGGGAAGGAAACCTCCTTACCGGATCCCTGCGTTTCCAATACCTGAACAGATCTGTAATCAAAAACAACAAAGTAGTAGAAGAAGAGATTCTCTTTAAAAATATTGGCAGACTCAGGGATGTCCGAATGGCACCTGACGGGTTTATCTACATTGCTGTTGAATCACCGGGCACCATATATAAATTGGTTCCTGTTAATTAAGGAGTAGTCGAAAATACGCCTATGGCCTCAGCCTGACCTAAACCTTTGCGGTCAGGCTGTTCCAGATCACATCAAATACATCTGTAGCGACGAACTTAGCCTCTGGCTTCTGGTCGCTGATCAGTACTGGATGAAAACCTTCAGCAGTGTTTGTTGCACCATGCGATCCTTTGATTAACGTGGCGTCAAGTGGGATTACATCCATTACATAACGGAACCCTGCTTTCTTGCGTAATAACTTGTATGCAGCCCTTCCTTTGGAAGACATAAACATCTCCACAGGATCATATCCAGGTTTCTTAAAGATGTCTACACATCTTGCATAATCAGGAGCCAATGCATCATCCAGCCAGAAATAGTAGGTAAACCAGCTTTCTGTTTCGGCCATCAGCACAAAATCTCCTGCCCGTTCATGGTTTATGCCATGTTTATGCTTCCCCTCTTCATCCAGTATCAATGCAATACCAGGAGTACTTTTTAAGATCTGCTGCACCTGTTCACGTACCGAAGCATCATTAATGTATACATGTGCCACCTGATGGTCGGCTACTACAAAAGCTTTAGAGGCACCCGCATCCAACAGCTCCAGCCCTCGTTCCACACGAATCTGTAATAGTCCGTGTTCCCTGAAAATCCGGTTGAGGTGGATGGGATGATTGACCGGGTTGATGCCATACTCTGAAAGGATGATCACATTTGCATTGCGTTCCTCATAAAACGTAACCAGATCCTGAACGAGCGTGTCAATTTCGGTTAGCTCTTTGCCGATCTTGTCAAAGTCATGACCAAACTTCTGCAGACAATAGTCGAGATGCGGCAGATAAATCAGGGTTAGGGTAGGGTTGTGCATGACCTCATTGATCTTTGAGGCTTCTGCAATCCATTTAGAAGATTTAATGTTCGCTCCGGGTCCCCAGAACTGAAACAGGGGAAACTGTCCGAGTTTCTCCTGAAGCACGTCCCTGAGCGATGCCGGGTGTGAATAACAATCCGGCAGTTTGCGTCCATCGGCAAGGTAGTTTGGCCTGGGCGTGACCGAGTAATCAGCGTTCGAGTACATGTTGTACCACCAGAACATATTGGCGCAGGTAAATGAGGGGTCTTCCTTTTTAGCCTTATCCCAGATTTTATCTGATTGCACCAATTTATTGGACTGTTTCCAGAACTTCACTTCAGCATCGGTATGGTCGTACCATCCGTTCCCCACTACGCCATGTGCAGAAGGCAGTTTGCCGGTCAGGTAGGTCGACTGTACCGCGGTGGTCACCGCAGGCAACATCGGGGCAATGCTACTCAGGTTTTTCTTTTTGCTGTAGGCTTCCAGAAAAGGGGTGTGTTTTCCAATCAGGTTTGCCGATAAACCGACAACATCTATAACTACGGTCTTCTTCATTGTGGACGTTTTAAGAGGATAGGTTGTTTTTTACCCAGTTGAGCTCATTGCTGATGCTCTCTGTAATTGGAAGTTTCAATTGTTCAGGAAGTACTTCCCAGGTGTAGGTCTCCACTTCCAGATGGTTGGTGAAAGGTGACGATTCCTGCAGCTTCAGAACAGCAACAATGTCGTCCTGTGTGGATTGAAGCGGGCCGATTTCCTTTACCGAAATGGGTACATGGAAATGTGAGCGCCATTCCGATACGCCATCATGGCTGAAGTCCTGCAGTGCTTCAGGTAAGTCGCGGTAGCGCAGTAACTCCCCATCCTCTTTTCTGGCTACCACCTGGTGCAGGTAGGTTGGCTCATTAAAGGCACTAAACGCCGCTTTAATCTTATCTCTGTCGCCTCTAAACTCAGCCTTCAGGGCTGCGCTGATCTGTATCTTTCCAATCTGGATGCCTTTTTCATTGAGCTCCTGTAGCACGGCTTCGTGATCCTCGTAGCCCATCGCAAAGTGGCAGACATCGTAACACAGGCACAGGTGTCTTCTGACGAGTACAGCTGCTGCTGCATGATCAATCTGAAGGGCTTCGGCCAGTACCGGAATGCCGGCTGGCAGCAGGTCCTGTTCAAACCAGTCGATAAACTCCCTGCCGGTTTCGAGCATCCCATCTGGCTCTGGTTCCATATCCAGGTGCATCAGCTTTCCGGTTTCGCGTTCCAGCTCAGCAAGTCTTTTGATCACCTTAATGAGGTTTGCCGTAGCCGTTTTTCGTG
Organism: Pedobacter sp. BAL39; assembly: GCF_000170795.1. Lineage (GTDB taxonomy): Bacteria > Bacteroidota > Bacteroidia > Sphingobacteriales > Sphingobacteriaceae > Pedobacter. The sequence goes on along the minus strand of NZ_ABCM01000004.1, from coordinate 52,308 downwards.
CCTCAGCAAAGGTCTCCTGCTCACTAAACCAATAGCGGTAAGTGAGTGGGGAGGTGGAAATGCCACCATCCATTCCTGCAGGAAGCAGTTGCGCCAACAGGTCAAAAAGGCGCAGCGTATACGACAGCCGCGCTTCAGTGGTCCAGTCGGGCGCATGTACTTCAGCCTTCACGACAGCGTGGTGAAACGCTCCGTAAGGGAAGCCGTTCATGGTAAATATGTAGGCATCCTGCTGCTGCAGCCATGCTTTGAAGGTCGCCATTTCCTCCGGACTGCTGAGTGATAAACTCGCCTCATGTGACAACCTCAGGCCAAGGCCCAGCGCTTGCCGGGGTGCCACCATTGATTTGATGGCCGGAAAGTCGTGTTTTAAGATTTCAAAATCCTCCGCCCAGTTTTTGCCGGAGTGTATATTGGTACAGTAGGTCAGATGACCGGTGTTTAACTTCATCGTTAATGATTAATCGTAGATACGCCTGTTTTTTCCAGCATAAATGCCGACACATAGTTGCTGGCTTCGATGAGCTGCTGCTCATCCATCTCATGCACCTCTTTGCCTACTCCGAGTGCTGTAAGGAGGGTGATCGTCAGCAGCCCGCCAAGGTGTTCCTGGAACTCCTTTAATCCCGTAAGGATGACCGAATTGCTGTTGCTGATCTGGATCAGTGGGTTGGAAATGTCGAAAGAAAGGGCATGTAATACATTAAGAATGCGTTGCAGCTGGCTTTCGGTCAGCATCCCTTTGATATAAGAGTAGCTGCTGTCCAGCGCGATACCCATAGCAACCGCCTCTCCATGCAGGATGGCGAAGTTGCTGAGTTGCTCCAGCTTATGGGCACTCCAATGTCCAAAGTCGAGGGGTCTTGCGGAACCGGTTTCAAAAGGATCGTCGCCACCAATATGGTCGAGGTGCAGTTGTGCACAACGCTTGATCAGGTAGTTCATGGTTTCCATATCGCGTGCCGCCAGCTGATGAGTATGTGCTTCAATCCATTCAAAGAAAGGCAGGTCCTTGATCAGGGCGACCTTAATGGCTTCAGAGATCCCCGACCGCCAGTCCCTGTCGCTCAATGTCAGCAGAAACTGCTCATCATTAAATACGGCTGCGGGTGGTGCAAAGGTGCCCAGGAAGTTTTTCTTGCCCCTGTAGTTGATCCCGTTTTTTACCCCTATGCCGGAATCGTTTTGTGAAAGTACGGTCGTCGGGATGCGGATGTGACGGATGCCGCGGTGTGCTACTGCCGAAGCATATCCCACAAGGTCAAGCACGGCACCACCACCAATGGCAGCAACAAAGGAATGCCTGTCGATGCCATAAGTGTTTACAGCGGCAATCAGCTCATCAAACAAGGCGGTGCTGTTTTTTGAGGGCTCCCCACCGGGAACCACCATGACGTCGGCGACGAGCTGCACCTCCTGATGTTGCTGGAAATAAGTTTTTATGTTGTTGATCAGCTCAGGGTGTGCTGCAGCAACTCCTTCGTCCACCACAAAAAAGATTTTTCTGGAAGCGCTGGACTGTCTGATGTTCAGGAAGTCGGCAAATGTCCGGTTTTCAGGCTGGAACAGGCCTGCACTGAAATAAATCTGATATTCGAACTTTACGCTGAAAGATTGTTTTAAATGACTCATAATTGAAATTCCTCATCTGTTTGAAACCGGATGACGGGTTTTAGGTGACGGCAAAAGTTTTACTTAGCCATATGGATAATGGTAACAGGAGCGCAATAACGAGGGCAATGTACCAGATGCCGAAGGCGCTGGCCCATGCGGCGTTGAGCAGGATCAGGGCAATAACACCTGCCTTTACAGCCTTGCCTATGTTTTTCCCTACGGGATCTTCCATCGCTTTGAATAAAGGTGTAAAGATCATCCAGTAAAAGGGGACAACAAAAACAAGGGTCAGCAGGAAATGCCCCTTATTGTGTGCAATGAAAAGGATAAAGGTCACCACAAGGATGTACAGCAATGCCGCAAAGTAAAGCATCTTTTTGCTGCCGCCATGTACTTCGCCTCTGCTGATCATCGTGATAGAAGCAATATAAATGATGGGAATAACGGCAATAATCAGCCACCAGCCTTCAGGAACAGTGGAGATGATGGTGACGCCCAGCAGCAGGTTTAACCCGCGACAAAGGCCCATATTCACAGGGCCTATCAGCGATAGGTGTTTGCCCCATTTGTCATAGGTTAGTGCGGCAATCATCACCAGCAGAGCCATACTGAGTGAAGTGGTATTCACAAATGCAGCGGCGATGATGCCTACGGCAAAGCAGATTGCTCCAAAAATGGTGGCTTCCCTGATGCTGACGATGCCACTCGGCAGTGCACGCTCCGGCCGTTCCAGCTTGTCCAGCTCGAAGTCGAAAACATCATTGAAGATGATCCCACCGGAGTATAAGCCGATGGTCGACAGACAGAGCAGGAGCACCGGATCAATATAAGCCATGCTCATCACCGGAGAAAGGAAATAGCCGGATATGGCAATGCCTGCAAGCACATCTGCAACGGAGGTCACCACATTTGCAGGACGCATCATTCTAATATAGGCCAGTCTCTTTTCCAATTTTTAGGAGATAATGATAGAGTTTTTGTCTACCCTCGGCTGCTGCCCCCCGCGAAGGATCGAGTTGCTCTGGAACTTCTGACTCTGGTCGATATTTTTTACCCTGAGAAAATCCTCCTCATCAACCTGGCCACTTTGTGCAAAAGCAGTAATGGCATTGCGGTAGCTCACCAGCTCGATGTCCTCCATGCTGATGCCTGATCTTTTCATCAGTGCAGCAGTCTTTGGTACCGCCAATGGATCGCTGATGCCCCAGTCGGCCGCAGAGTTGATCATGATGCGCTCGGAACCATATTGTCTCACGACCTCCACCATACGTTCGTTGCCCATTTTTGTAAAAGGATAGATCGTAAAAGCAGCCCAGAAACCACGGTCGAGTACTTCTTTCACTGTTTCCTCATTGTTATGATCGATGATGACGCTGTATGGGGAGAGGCCATGTTCTATGGCAATGTCCATACTCCGTTGTGTACCTTTCTTCTTGTCCCGGTGTGGAGTATGTACCTGCACCGGCAAGGATGCTTCTTTTGCCAGCTCCAGCTGCAGGCGGAAATATTTATCCTCTGCCGCCGTCTGATCGTCAAAGCCAATCTCGCCGATGCCAACTACCCCATCCTTGAAGATGAAATGAGGAAGGAGCTCCATCACCTGCTCCGCCAGCGCTTCGTTGTTGGCCTCGCGCGAGTTGAGGCCTATGGTGCAGTAATGTTTGATGCCGAATTGTGAAGAACGGAAACGCTCCCATCCGATCAGACTGCTGTAGTAATCTGTGAAGCTGTCTACGCCTGTCCGTGGCTGACCTAACCAAAAGGCAGGCTCAATCAGGGCAACAATGCCTGCATCTGCCATCGCCTGGTAGTCGTCCGTAGTGCGTGAGGTCATGTGTACATGAGGATCGAAAAACTTCATCCCGCTGATCTCTTCCAGGTGCAGTGTGGTCTGTACTTTCTCTTCCTGGTTCCTGTCGTTAAAATTCTCGTTACAACACATGTTTAAAATATTTTATTGTCCTTTAATCAGTCGATGGATCCATGGGTTGATGGTGCGCCCTGCGGCATCACGCTCTTCCACATAGTCTTTCAGCGTCTGTTGCAGCGCCTTATTGTTTCTTTCCATCAGCCCGTATATCAATTCAACGTCTTTTTCTGTAAAAAATGCTTTCAGCACCAATTGATTCCATGCCGTTTCCGGAAGATACCGGAATGGGTATGGGTTGTGGTACATGATGGCCTCCAGTACCGTTCCGATGTTACTCCTGATGCCCTCAGTACAACGGAATGCCCATTCCTGGGAGTAACTTAACAGCGGAAGTGCCGCATACAATGCCACCAGTTCATTCATCTCTGCGGCGATAAAAAGGCCATTGATCTTTTTAAGGTAGCTGTCCTGATCCGCATCGGGGACCTGCATCAGCAGCCATACGCGCGATAGCTGGTCGATGCTCCACGTCGTCACCGATAGCCCCGGCATCAGCGCATCTATCTCCTGGACCTCTTCGGCTTTCAGCTGTAAAGCGGCCTTTGTGGTCATCCTCGGCAGCTGTGCAAAGGCCATGTTGAGTTGCATGCTGCCCTGCTCCGTCTTTACTGCCGTGGCTTTTGCCTGAAGCCAGGCTTCAGCCTGTTCCGAAAGGTGCCTGTGGATGATGCTCGTAAAGAGCCCATCAATTGTTCTGGTGGTGTGAGGATCCGTTAAATGCATGAGATCAAATTTAATTGACTGCGACAAAATAGTTAATGGCCAAAGCAGCACTGATAATCAGCAAGCCGAAGAATTCCCTTGCCTTTTCAATGTATGGTTTCGTAGCCTGCATACTCTCCACCAGGCTTGGACGCCTGTATTTTACAATCCAGTCTTTTACACCATCTTCCGCAAAAAACAGAATTACTGCGTAGATCAGGTAAAAGGCAATGGCTCCAAGGTATATTAACGGATAATAAAGTCCGAAAACAACCAACCCGCAGCAAATGGCTGCCACCATATAAATTGGTACCCATAGCCAGGAGTCATCATCATTCAGGTTTACATAAGCGAAGCCAATAAATGAAATGCAAAAAATAACGTTAAGAATGCTGAGTAGCATAAAAAAGGATTAATCGGTTTAGTAATGCTTTAGAATCTAATTACAAATAAACATATAAATAATCCCAATTCTGAATAAAGAAATCAAAAAGTTACTCAAGTGAACGGCATTTTTGACACTGTTTTGATCGGGCTGCTGTTGGACAGATGAGTATATTTTTTGTTATCAATTGTTGCAAATACACTGGGTAACTCCCTGATCAGGAAAGAATATGATTCAATTCGTCGGAATCCAGAATAATTTCCAAAAACCAGAATTTGATTAACCTGATAGGATATTTATCTTCCTAAAGATTTTCTTAACGGCGAATAATACAATCTGCTTAAAACTATGTTACAAAATCGATTTAGTGTCATTTTATAGCTATTTTGGTTAAAGCCAGAACTATTCATATAATTAGTTAACTCTCTGTGCTAATAAAAAAAATATTTTTTTATAAACAAATGCTTGGATTTTAAAACTATACATTATAAATTACTCTAGATATTTATATAATTTCAAAAAAATTAACAATCATTTTTAATTTAATCTTATCATTTATGGATGCATTTATTGGTGAAGTAAGACCTTTTGCTTTCGATTGGATACCCGATGGCTGGCTTGCCTGTAATGGTGCGACTTACCCTTTGGCTCAGTACCAGGCACTCTATTCTGTGATTGGTACTGTTTATGGAGGAACGCTGGGGCAAAATTTTAAAGTTCCTAATCTCCAGGGAGAAGCAATCATTGGTGCAGGGCAAGGTCCAACTACAAGTGCTTATACACTTGCACAAACCGGAGGTACTGAAAAAGCTGGGCTGACAGTAAACCAGATTCCAAACCATGACCATGTCTTTAATGGTGCAATAGGGGCTACTGGATTCAGGACAAATACTGCAGGTAACACTTCCTATTTAACAAATTTTGGTTATGGAGGGGCGGGTGCGACAACGTTTACTTCCGCAAGTGGATATGTTCCTCCTGGTACTCCTGATACCCTGTTAAATCCTTCGTCAGTTACGCAGACAGGAGGAGGTGGTGCTCATGAAAACAGGCAACCTTATCTTGCAGTAACTTACGCCATCTGCTTTAATGGATATTATCCAAGCAGACCTTAACAAACTAATTTGGAAATTAAATATAAAATTCGAAATGACAGACAATTTTTTAGGTGAGATCAGAGCGTTTGCTTGTAGTTATGCACCAGAAGGCTGGGCACTTTGTGATGGAAGTTTATTACCTCTAAGCCAGAATCAAGCATTATATTCTTTACTCGGCACTAGATTTGGAGGCAATGGTACAACTACCTTTGCTTTACCTGATTTAAGAGGACGTGTACCTGTAGGAACGGGGGTCAGGGGAGCAAGTCCAGCGTATACCTATACTATAGGAAACAATGGTGGCTCGGAAACAGTGGCTCTTGAAACGGCTACAATGCCTCCGCATAACCATTATGTGTCTGCAAAAAATGCTTTGGGATCAGTAGGATTAGCAGGAGGCATCCTGGCAATCCCAAATGGTGGTTCAACACAGGTTAATATCTATAATACCAGTGCGGGTGCTACAACTACTTTAAATCCGGACACAGTTGGAAATACCGGAGCGGGATCACCACATAGTAACATGCAGCCTTTTCAAACAATTAATTTTTGTATCGCTGTTCTTGGATTATATCCACCAAGACCATAATAATTCATTTATAATTTTAATCTAAAAAATATGGCAGACTATTATTTAGGCGAAATCAGAGCCTTTGCAGGAACTTATGCCCCTGTAGACTGGATGATGTGTAATGGCGCGACTTTAACGGTTCAGGGCAATGAAGCTCTATACTCTTTAATCGGAAGTACTTATGGAAGTAATGGGCCAACAGATTTTAAGGTACCTGACTTAAGAGGCAGATTGACTGTTGGCCAGGGATTAGGTACAGGGCTAACTTCGCGGATATTAGGTAGTGTTGGAGGGGCAGAAACCGTTGCTCTTACTGAAGCACAATTACCTGCACATAATCATAATCTTACCGTAAGTACAGTAACTAGTCCGGCTAGTGTTAATGCTCCTAGCAACACATCCTACTTAGGAGTGGTAAATTCGTCGGCGGGGGCAGGAGTAGGATATGTACCTGGCAATGCTACCGGAGCATCGGTGAGAGCGTTAGATACACAGGTGCTCTCTAATACCGGAGGTTCTCAGGCACATGCCAATATTATGCCTTTTCTGGCTCTCAATTATATTATTTGTATAAATGGGCTTTATCCTGTACGGCCTTAATAGTTAATATTATACATGCGTATAGGCATTATTTCAAATACAGACTCTTTTATACCCTTTACTTATACACTTGCAGCTCAGGGGCTGCAGGTGTATGTGTTTTTTAGCCCATCACCCGACCAATTTGTCAATCAAAGAGTAGCAGCATTTGTTCAACAAACCAATATATCTTTTACCGAAGAAAAAAATACGGAGCAAGATGTTTACCAGTGGCTTAAAAAAGGTAATTATGATGTATGTTTTATATTAGGCTATTCCTGGTTGATCAGGCTGGATCGTTTAAAGAATAACACCACACTGTTGTTTAATATTCATTTTGGACCCTTACCTGGTTTCAGAGGTCCTGTGCCTGTTTTTTGGCAACTGAAAAAGGGAATCAATAGTGTGGGGCTTACAATTCATCGGTTGTCAGAGAAATTCGATGACGGCCCGGTGGTTTGGATGAAAGAGAGTCCTAATCTTTCACATTACAATTACCAATCTGTAAATGATCTGCTTAGTCAGCTTTGTGTAGAAGGAGTGTTCTTTATACTGCGTTTATTAATGCAGCGAATGCCTTTGCCCTATATTGATACGACGAATATGGTTATGGAGTATCAAAATCGACCTGGTTTAAAGGATGTACTGATAAATTGGGAAGAGATGGATGCTTCCGAAATATGCAACCTGGTGCGGGCTTGTAATCCCTGGAATAAAGGAGCATTGAGTTTTTTTAAAGGACAAGAAGTGAAGCTTATGGATGCTGTAATTATTGGTGATACTGATGCAAGGCAATTGCCTGCAGGCACAATTGTATCAGATCAACAATGTATAAATATATATTGCCGTGATGCTAAAATCATTAATGTGAACACGCTATTTTTTAACAATGCATTCCTGCCAGCATATTTCGTAAAAACCGTCGGGTTAGTTAATGGAGAGAATTTTGGCTAAAAGCCCAAAGGAGTTACAATGCTTAATAGCCAAGACTTGTCAGTGTATTTTATAAGCGTATGTCTTTAAATTGGTCTGTTTTTTCCAATTTTGAATTGTGTTCATTTATTTTACTTTGACCTTCATTGTTTAAGCCAACGTATTATGGAAATCCCAAATTTACATCCATCATCAGATTTATCTGATAATTCCCAGGCTGAGAAAAATAATGGATAGCGGCTGCGGGTGAAATAATTGATGTAAAAAGTGGGGTTGTTAGAGGGGATAAGGAGCGTATTGTTATATCCATTCATACTTAAACCCTGGTTTAGCTCCGCGTTCATAATCGAATGTGATTTTCCGTCCTTCATATCCGGTTACATCTGCTATTCTTACAGGCATATTTAAACTACATTCGTATGTTTGTAACTGCTCATCAGCAAATGTTGTAATAGTAGTGAGTAAGTTTAGTTGTTTGAAGTTCTCAATTTGCTGTGGAATTTCTATCGTAACCTGACTATGAGGTTCACATTGTTCCCGCCCAATCGAATAAAGAGTGCCCAGGTTTAGCCTGTCTGGCGTCTTCTCGGGTTCAAGATACCTGTATGTCTCCTTGTAGCTATCAAGTAATTCCGCAGTCACTGTTATATCACTCGGTATAAAAAGAGCTTTTTTATCTAACTGTGGTACCAGATTCAACATGATCTCTACCTGTGGTTCTTTTCGCAGCGCATTCAACATAGTTTCAGAAATAGCCAGGTGTATAGTTACATCATCGGGTAACCTGTACGTCGTCGCATCTCCGCAAATCCATTCAGCTACATATTCCTCTATTTCTAAACCTTTATACAGCTTTTTTGCGGCGTTTAATGAGTGTTCATTGACGTCCAGTAAATGAAATGTGAGTTGATCCTTCGTAAAACGTGATGTAAATGGTGTAAGCAATGTTGCATATGGTCCACAGCCTGCATACAAGATATGTATACGCTGTCCCGGAAATGATGCCTGTAGTGAAAGTATTGCCTTGTTTATACCACGAATGAATACTGCTGTACGTTGGATTTCTAACAGGCAGTGTGCTGCTTTAACCGGAGAAACCGCGTTACCCGATGGGAGCCACATATCCTGATCAATAACACTACTTGCTGAAACGCCGCTATGTGAAGCATACAGATCATGAAGTGCGTGCAGCTCCTCATAAATGGTTTTGTAGTCAGTTGGTCTGAATATTAAGGTATTGGTCGATTGCTCTAGAATCACACTGTTCATTTATAACATTTAAAGTACATAAAAATCAGGTATTATGAAAATTGCCATTACATCTTGTTGAATTTTAGGGCTGTTGATCGATATTCTCCACTATGATTATTTGTATGGCAGGAATATTGACTTGAAAATTCTTGTGAAATATGGCATTGTTGTTTCAATGGAAATCACAAATTTATTAAAAGCAATAAAGTTGACGACAAGCGGGAACAAAAAGCAGATGTACTGATCTACGAAATCTTTGGGAATGATCCCTCCGTCGAAAATGTACTCCCCGTGGTTAAAGACACAATAGGACATTTCTTAAAGCCAGATGCTCGTATCTTATCAGGCCAGCTAAAAGTTAAGGCACTGCTTGTGAAAGTGCTTGAGTCACGTTTACAAAAACTTCATCCTGCAGCAGCATGACCTGGATGACTGGAAAGAATGGTGGAATGTTGACTTAGAGGTGTGCCTAATGAACCTTTTAAAATACAATATACCTACTCAGGGAAATTTGTGCTATTGCTGAACAGAGAGACATAGCACATCATCATATAATCAGTGGTCACCGTTCAATATGAATATTAATGCAGTATTAAAGGTCTTCATAAATTCTGTATTTAACTTACATATACGGGCCCACTACCTGCCTCACTACCAATGGGGTCTACACCGCTCTGTATGTCACCCGTATTAATTATTTCAACAGTTGGCTTACTCCATGCTTTCTTGATGCGATCTGAATTGAAGGAATCTAATTTTGATAACTCAGCTTTTTGATGTTGAAGATTTTCCATAGTGCAAATTATAATTAATGTAAAAATAACAAATATATTTGAATGGCGAAACTTTCAACAAAATATCATTCTTATTGTCGATCGGTCTGTGCGGCAAGTTTATTTTTCCGGAACTGGGACCAGGACAAGGCAAGATGGTAAAGCCCGAGGAAAATTTTAGGGCTAAATGAAACCAGCATGTATTTTAGTCTGAAGGATAGTGATGGTGACCTGTTGAAATCTGCATTCAGAACCGCTGCTATTTCCGAAATTTTTTAGATCACAAAGGTACCTACGGTAATTACTTTTTGCCAGGTGTATTTTGCCAGCAGGCCAAATATAAAGATCATCACGATCACTTCACCGGCCTCAGCAAATAAACTGTACCAGGTTAGTTTGGTGTTCTGCTTCGTTTTCTCCTGCTGGATCAGCTGCCGGATCAGCTTAAACCTACGGATAAACTCGTCTGCGAACCCAAATACCCTGACTTCTTTAGCCCGATTGATACCAGTTAAGGTCTGGTGAACGTAAAGAAGAAAGTTACCAGGAATAGCAAATACAGGCTATTGAGCAGAATACCATTAAAATTGTTCAGCAATTATGAAACTTTAAAAATGGCCTGCTGCTGGGCCAGGTGCAGGGTATCGTGGTAAGCTGGATTTTCATAATAGGAATAGTCTACACTCACGGCTTTCTCCAGAACTTCTACCGATATTTTATCCCTGAGCTTATGCTGATGAATGGTGCTGATATCTCGTATATTGCCCGGCAACGGCCAACAACAATTGTACAGATCCATAATAAATAACGATCGGAACAACCAAAGGGCTGGTTCCCATGGATCACCGCTTCTATCAGTTGCTTTAGAAAATACAGGGATAAATTGGCAGAATAGCCTGAATGATTTTTAAGATTATATTCACAGAGGCAATGCGCTTGTCGGCTTTCCAAAGCAGTGCTGATGCTCTCAGCAGATCTCTAACTGACCGCATTTAGCTGAAAATGAAATTTACAGTGAATCCTGCAGACTCTTTATACCCTGAAATGTACAGGTCATTTGCCCTCAGCCAGGCGTGCCCCATATATTTGCCCGACTCCTCTTTTTTAAAGCCAATGTAAATAGTGCTGCTTAACTTGCGCCACCTTAACATAATTCTGCCGGTAAGGGACATGGTATAACATTCCGTAGGCCAGGGAGCATATTTCCGGCACAGGCCTATCGCGCTTTTGATTTCCCTGCGAAGCATTAAAGTCTCGTCTTCCTTCGTAAATGAGCTTTCTACATGGACATTGCCCAACCAGCCCATTATACTATTAAAAGGAAAAAAGAGGAGACATATTTTAACCCAGCCCGATATAACCAGTGCTTCTATGAAGAGGAGTTTGGTTTTAAAGGACAGACTGCTCAGGGTGTTAAATTTGCCTGCCAGTTTCTTCAGAGGGTTGTACATGTTTTTATACTGCCGATATAAGCCCCTGTTGCTCCATTTTATTCAAACATTCAAGTGTTTGGCTTTCGCATTCTCCACGTTCCACTTCATATTCACTCACCAGCCTGTCGATCAGCTCTGTTGCACTAAGGCCTTTTTCAAGGTAATTCCAAATGTCACTGCTCACCTGGTTGAGACCTATATACTTACCATTCCGGGTATCCATCATTACGATTTCATTTCCGAGTGCGCTTAACAGGAAGCTGTCTGTATTCCTGACAATTTTTGAAGTGAGGTCTAACATATATTTTTTAATTTTGAGGCGATGATCGAAGGTTATTTGTATGGGGCTAAACTCAATTCTGTGGCAGTTTCAGGAAGTTGATTTTATATTTGGTATATATAATTCTGATCTAACGGGAACTGATATCATGGCTAAAATAAAGATTAAATTTAAAATTTGTTGAATAAGTAAGAAAATATTTGCGATACTTACCTCTGCTCAATAACCGACATCATCATCATTTTCATACATGTATAGCTACTGGGGCTTCGGCCTGAACATTAACTCGACTATTGAATTTCCGGAACTATTACCTGCTGTGTTTGATCAGCCAGACGTTCATATTTTCAAAGGCACCGTTCCCATGCAACTGGAGGGTGATAATGTTGTACACCTCGTTAAAGTATCGATGAATAGTACGGCGTACCTGCATTCCGTTCCTGATGTGGCTGATTACTATGTTTCAAACGGAAATGAAATCTGTGTGGAAGCAAAACCTGGTGCAGATGAAAAAAGCATCCGGCTTTTCCTGCTCAGTAATGCAATGGCTGCTGTGCTGCATCAGCGGGATGTGATCCCCTTACATGCTGCCGCAGTTTATCATGAAGACGGAATTGTGTTGTTCTGTGGTCATTCCGGGGCCGGCAAATCAACAACAGTAACGGCCTTACAGAAAAAGGGCTATACTGTCTTTTCTGATGATGTCTGCGTTTTGCAGTATGATGAAAATGCGGAACTGGTTGCCCTGCCATCTTATCCAATGATCAAGCTATGGGCTGACAGTTTTCAGAAAATAGGACTGAATGCTGCGCAAGAAACGGATAAGCTTAGACCTGAACTGGCTAAATACAGCAGATTCTACCACAATGAATTTGATGTTTCAGCTAGAAAAATAAAACAGGTATTTATTTTAAACGGCAATGCCAAGGGTGACAACCCGGAAATAGAAAAGCTTGGTTCACTTGCCGCTTTTAAGCTATTGCAGCAAAATACGTATCGCCATTCCCAGATGAACGCAATGAATAAGAGAGCGATCCATTTCTCAATGATCTCAAAGTTAACGTCAGAAGTGGCTGTTTATAAAATTTCCAGACCAGGGAACCGCAATACAATCGATGAGCTAATTGCTTTAATTGAATCTAATTTACCAGGTTATGACTGATCTGAAAACTATTCCAAAAAAGATCATCTGGCTGGCTTCGTACCCTAAAAGCGGAAATACATGGTTCAGGGCATTTTTAACAGCTTTGCTTGGGGAAGGTGATCTTAATATTAACGCAATGAAAACAGATGGTATCTTTTCATCCCGCCGGATCTTTGACAGTAGTGCTGATCTGAATTCTACTTTCTTGTATGACAGAGAAGTGAAGAATATGCTGCCGGATATTTACAGGTGCCAGGCCAGAAACTTCGAGCGGGATCGGCTATTTATCAAAGTACACGATGCGTATACTCTAAATGCGAACGGTGCACCCATTATCCCGGAGGAACCTAGTTTGTGTGCGGTGTATTTTATCCGGAATCCCTTAGATGTGGCTTGTTCTTTTGCGGGACACAATGGAGGAACAATCGATGAAGCGATCGAGTTGATGAACAATGAAAACGGATATCTGGCTAAACAACCCGGTAACCGGAATGTAAATAATCAGTTCGCACAATTAATGCTTAGCTGGAGCGGCCATGTAAAAAGCTGGAACAAAAATTTGCCTTTTCCTGTGTTAGTGCTCCGCTATGAAGATATGCTGGCAGACACCAAAGCTGTATTTACCCGGGCTGTCCTATTTATGAAGATTGATGCAACAGAAGAACAGATCGATAAGGCAATTGCAGAAACTAAATTCGAAAAATTACAGCAACAGGAAGGGAAAACAGGGTTTGCGGAGAAAAACAGGAACAGTAAACAATTTTTCCGCAAGGGAATTTCGGGCGATTGGGTGAATGAACTTACACCACTGCAGGTTAAAATGATTGTAGATAAACACCAGGAGGTGATGCATCGGTACGGATATTTAGCAGTGCATGCATCATAATTTTTCGATCCTGTTTTTGTTCTTAGTTATCCAAAGCAGAATTTCCAGAAGCGACTGACGGGGTTCAGTACCCTGTTGGCGGTAACGCGCTTTATTGATAAAACTAATCTCCGGAGCGGTATCCAGCAGTTGATGAAACTGTTCATTGCTGGTCTTTCTATTCCTATTAATAAAGGGAGCAACACTGCCATATTTATCGTTGCGCTGCATCAGCATTGGCGGCAGGTATTTGCTTAAGGTATTGCGGAAAAATGTACGGCTCAGTTCACCCTCGTATTTAAATTCATTGGGCATAGATAGATAAAACTGCGTAAGACGGATGTCTGCCATCGGAAAGCGCGGCTCTGTTCTGAAATGAATGCCATACCGGCTTTCACTTTCCATCCTGTGGTGAACCTGGGGCTTCAGCAGCCTGCAGCGTTGAAAATGCCGGTAGCTCTTAAACTGTTCCTGGTAAACCGGGTTGAGCCAGATACAGTCTCTCATGTGTCTTTTGTAAAAATCAGGGATCCTAAACTCTTCCAGTATCTCCTTTTCCCTGGGGCGGTGCCAGATGTTAAAGGCTCGCTTTACCTGGCTGATCTGGTATTTAAAATGATGTGATAGGAGTGGCTCGAGTTTATTGAAGCCGGGATATTTTTTTTTAGCCAGAAAATACCGCAGGTATTGCTTCTTATCAAGGTAGTCTAAGAAATAGTATTTGCCCCGGTAGGTCACCAGTTCATCACCTGGAAAACCAGAAAGAAGCGTACGGACATTCATTTGCATCGCCTTTTTTTTGAGCGGGATCTGCCATAAAGGATTCCAACGCTCCAGACCGTCATTTACTTCAACGGCAAATCTAAGCTCCTCCAGCTGGTCGTCAAAGGCCTCCCGGGTGATGTAAACAGCGTTTTTGATCTTATTAAATTCCAGTACTGCATTAATGTACCTTCGTTCGTCAAGGTCTGTGAGTTGAGGATCTGTTACCTCATCAGCCAGTGTATTGGAAAAGGTAATCAGTTCTTTTTGATGTTGATTGAGGTAAATATTCGCAACCGCTGTAATGGACGACGAGTCCATTCCGCCGCTGAGTTCAGTGCCTACACTATAGTGGGAACGTGTCCTGCATTGTACAGCCTGCTCAAAATGGTGGAGCAACCCGTCATGGTAATCTGCTTTACGTGCAAACTTCAGCTCTGTATAAGGATCAAGGTCCCAGTACTGTTGTGTGTGCATACCCCCTGTACGGGCGTCGAGCAGCAGGGTATGTGCCGGCTTAAGCCGTTTGATGTTGATGTATAAAGTGGTATCCGTCTCCTGCTCGGGCGGACGTAAAAGCTGGTTGAATAAAAACTGCTTGTTGACCGTAAGGTCTGTGCCGGGAATGGCGATGATTCCTTTTTTCTCAGAAGCAAAAGCAAAGAAACTGCCTGCACAATAATAAAAAAAAGGTTTTGCACCCATCTGATCACGTGCGCAGAAAAGTTTCTGCTCGTTTTCATCCCAGATCGCAAAAGCAAAATCACCTGTCAGATGCGCAGGAGCATGTGTTCCGTATTTCTCATAAGCCTTCAAGATGAGCAGGCTGTCAGGTATAGTGAGCTGTTCGGCAGCCGGAACGCCCAGCTTACTGAACAATTCATCCCGGTTGTCAATGCGTGCATCCGCTGTAATGGTCAGCTTACTCCCTGCATGATGATAGGGAAGCTTTTCAGTCAGAGATTCGGGCGTGTTATAGAGCATCAGATGGCCAAGTCCGGTGGCATTATGCAGCCAGGCTCCTTTATCGTCTGATTTCCAGTGGCTTAGTGTTTTTTCAATGATCGACAGGTCATTCCCGGTAACAGGTTGAAAGTGGAAATTGCATCTACCGAAAATAACACTCATAGCTGTTTTTTGTGTATCGGCAAGATACAAAGTTCTATGATGGTAATAAAGATAAATTGTCAGAACAAACTTAGAATTCCGTGTAAAACATCCCATGGCCGTACTTCAGGATCCTGGAAAAAAGGGTGATGATCTATGGTGCAGGTGATTGCGGGTATTTATTGGTAAAAGAACTGCTGCAAAATCACAGGCATGAATTACGTCCTATTGGCTGGATTGATGATTCTAAACACAATATGTACCTGTACGGTTATAAAATCTACGGTGGTAAGGATCAGCTGCTGGCCATCTGCAAAAAGATGAAACCCGATCTTAAGGAGCCGCTTCACCACCACACCTGAAAAACCAACTCAGCGATACGTAAAGTACGCATGAAGGGTTAATTAATGGACAGAAATTAACGCTTATACTCTTGGACGCTGATGAATACCAATAGTGGATTGATCACTACAGAACTATATAACAATGATAACTCTGGAAAAGTTAAAGGGGGTAATGGCCTTTCAGTGATCCTATTCCACCTGGGGGATGTACATTCCGTGTTGGTTACCCGTAACAAATTAGATAAATTGCTGACTGCTAAAACGATAAATTTATATATTGCAACACACAATAGACCAAATGAAATCTAAAATCTTAACCACCATTCTGGCCTGCTCCCTCAGCACCGGCATGTTTGCCCAGGGACCAGACCTGGTACGCTACGTGAATACGCTGCAAGGTACCAATTCTAAACATGAACTCACACGTGGCAACACGTATCCAACCACGGCACTGCCCTTCGGCATGCACACCTGGACGCCACAAACAGGACGCAACGGTGACGGCTGGAAGTACCAGTACTTCAAAGACCGTATCCGCGGATTTCAGCAGGCACACCAGTGCAGCTCCTGGACCCGTGATTATGCGGTGTTCTCCTTCATGCCAATGGTAGATAACCTCGTGGTCGACGAAAACCGACGTGAAGCGAAGTTCAGTCACGCTGACGAGGTCGCTAAGCCGAACTATTATAAGGTGAAGTTCGAAAACCAGATCACCACAGAGATCGCCCCAACAGAACGTGGTGCACACCTGCGCTTTTCCTATCCTGCAGGAAAGAAAAGTTTCCTCATCCTGGACGGGTATACCCGCATGAGTGGTGTGCAGATCTTTCCAAAACAAAACAAAATCACCGGGTATGTAAACAATGGTGAAGGCTTCAGAAAAGGATGGAAAAGCTTTTTCGTGATCTATTTTGATCAGCCGATCCAGGCTTATGGCACCTGGGAGAATAAAGAAAACACCATTAAAGCGGATTCTACCACAGCCGAAGGAATGGGTAAAGGCGCTTACATCCAATTCAAAGCAGGGGCCAAAGTCCAGGTGAAAGTAGCTTCTTCTTATATTAGCATGGAGCAGGCGGAGCTCAACCTCCAAAGAGAACTCGGCAAAGACCGCAACCTGGAGCAGACAAAAAGTGCCGCTGCTGCGGTATGGAACAAGTCCCTGGGCAAGGTGCTCGTGGAGGGGGGATCGGAAGCGGACAAAGCCACTTTCTATTCTTGCTTCTTCCGTGCCAGCCTGTTTTCCCGTAAGTTCTACGAGCTGGACAAAGATGGTAAAGCGTACTACTTCAGCCCTTATGACGGTAAAGTCCATCCGGGGCAGATGTTCACAGATACCGGTTTTTGGGATACCTTCAGAGCACAGTTTCCTTTAAACACGTTGTTACATCCAACCATGCATGGTGAATACATGAAAGCCTTGCTGGATGCCTATCAACAATGTGGCTGGCTGCCATCCTGGTCTTTCCCAAGTGAGGCGGGAAGCATGGTCGGAAACCATGCGATCTCCCTGCTGGCAGATGCATGGGCAAAAGGGATCCGCACCTTCGATCCTAAAGAAGCACTGGAAGCCTACCTTCATGAAGCGACCAACAAAGGCCCCTGGGGTCCTGCAAACGGACGTGACGGCTGGAAAGAATATTACCAGCTGGGTTATGTACCTTACAATAAGGTCAGGGAAGCTACAGCGAAAACGCTTGAATATGCCTATGATGACTTCTGCGGATATGAGCTGGCACGCATGACGGGCAATAACTTTTATGCCGACATCTTCAGCAGGCAGATGTACAACTATAAAAATGTATACGATCCTTCTACCCGCTTCATGAGGGGGAAAGACGACAAAGGTGCCTGGTCGCCGAACTTTGACCCTACAGAGTGGGGAGGGCCTTACACCGAAGGAAATGCATGGCACTGGCAATGGTCGGTATTTCATGATACCAAAGGGCTGATCAACCTGATGGGTGGCAATGATAACTTCACTGCCAAGCTGGACTCCGTATTCTCGCAACCAAACACGGTAAATGTAGGTTCCTATGGGGGTATGATCCATGAAATGACGGAAATGGTGATGGCCAATATGGGACAGTATGCACATGGCAACCAGCCCATTCAGCACATGGTATATCTGTACAATTATGCCGGACAGCCCTGGAAGTCGCAGTTCCACGCCCGGGAGGTGATGAGCAAATTGTATGATGCTACCGAAAATGGTTATCCGGGGGATGAAGATCAGGGACAGACTTCTTCCTGGTATGTATTGAGTGCCCTTGGTTTTTATAGCGTTACGCCGGGAACAGATCAGTATGTGATGGGTAGTCCGATGTTTAACAAGATCACCATCAACCTGGAAAACGGTAAGAAATTCATCATCGATGCTGCGGCAAATAGCAAGGACAATGTCTATATCCAGTCGACCACACTAAATGGTAAACCTTTTACGGCCAACTTCATCCGCCATAGCGACATCACCAATGGTGGCGTGCTCAAACTGGAAATGGCTGGACAGCCCGCAAAAAACCGTACAGGTACAGCTGCTGATCTTCCTTTCTCTCTGACTAAATAATTACGACAATACTCATTCCGAAAGGGCTGAATCCGACAATGGATTCAGCCCTTTTTGGTTATCTTGGTTTAAATGTAGTTGCTTGCATTCTGTTGATTGGCCATTAATGGATTGATTTCCGGCTGCGATGATCTTTGTCCTTGGTTTTACCTTGATTTGTCCAGTCTTTACCCTGAATCGTCTATCTTTGCCGGCAATTTATTCCCTTTATTTGCGCAGCGTCTGGTAAAGCCTGGCGCGGTATGTTAACAAATATGGCAAAAAAGCGATCAGTGATCCCTACCTTTTCCATGCAGGAAAAAAATCTATCCGGGCTGGAGGTCAGCAGGGTGGACAGGGCTGATGCAGAGAATTTTTCGCTGATGTCAGCGCACCGCGATGACCACTACATCATCATGTTCCAGGAAGAGGGGCATGGCAGGATGATGGTGGATTTTAAAGAAATTGGTTCAAGTGGCCCATCTGTAATGGCCATTCTTCCCGGTCAGGTGCATTACGGGATTTCAGTTGAAGATACTAGGGGATGGGTGATTGCGCTGGATACTGCATGGGTAAACGAACATTTTCGTCCGGTATTACACGATATCTATACTGAGCCTTCCCCGATACCGCTGAATGAAGAGTCAGCCTTCCTGATCCGCTCTGCTATACTATTACTTCATACTCTTGAAATGCAGAAAGGTTCCGGAAATGTTTACAACGCCATGCTGCGCGGTGCCACCGATGCAGTAGTTGGAATTGTTGCCGCACATTACAAAGACCGTGCACAGCTGCCTGAGCAAAACAACCTGCGTATTTATACGATTACAAAACAGTTTCGCAGCCTGTTGATGATCAGCTTCAGGGTAATGAAAAGTCCTTCGGAATATGCGGAAGCACTAAATCTTAGTCCTTCGTATCTGAATGAGGCTGTCAAGCAGGTAACCGGCAGCCCGGTGAGTTTCTGGATTCAGCAGGAGATCATTTTGGAGGCGAAACGGATGTTGTTTTATACAGAGAACACCGTAAAGGAAATTGCTCATGCGCTGGGGTATCAGGACCATACCTATTTTATCCGTTTGTTTAGTAAGGTAGAAAGTATGCCTCCGTTGCAATTCCGTCAGAGATACCGCAAATAGTCCAATCAACACTGCGAATTCTTCATTGTTTGGCAAGCTTTCATGACGTTGTTTTGTACCAGTAAAAACAAGAGCGTTATGGAGGAAGAAAATACAAAAAATAAGGCAAAACGACTGGTCATTGCAGCAGTGATCCTCACAGGTGTTGCTATATATACTTTAGGTGCTTACCTAAATAGTTTCAGCTAAGGATATGCCCAGAGTTCCAAAGTGGCTTGGTGATGCGATGGAAAGCGTCCTTGCCTCAAAATATCTGACGGTTAGGGTCAGCTCGGTTACACTGCTGACGGATACATTATGTCAGCTGAACCTGTCCGGTGATTTCCAGGGATTGGATTTCCATCCCGGCTATGCTATCGATTTC
Source organism: Pedobacter sp. BAL39 (assembly GCF_000170795.1). Taxonomy (GTDB): domain Bacteria; phylum Bacteroidota; class Bacteroidia; order Sphingobacteriales; family Sphingobacteriaceae; genus Pedobacter. The sequence goes on along the minus strand of NZ_ABCM01000004.1, from coordinate 32,490 downwards.
CGTGTCAACGACAATGACTTCCGGCATTATACGCCAAGTGCTTTTGACGCACAGGAAGGTACCTGCGAAATCCTCATCCATTTGCATGGAAATGGGCCTGGCAGCGACTTTATCAGTCGGCTGAAAGTTGGAGAGGTTCTGAAGATGGTGATTCCCCGGGGGCGTAAACTTTACCAGCCGGATCATCAGTTCCACTTTTTTTTCGGCGATGAAACTGCACTGGGACTGTTTAAGTTGCTCAGAGAAGAAATCCATGCTGCGGATCAGCACTACACCGGCGTTCTGGAACTTTCGGAAGAAAATCTGGCCCTGCCGGCACGATTGGGGATGCGTCTGAAGACCGTAACAAAAAACCCGGATGATCCCGGCCGTTATGCTGCGGCATCATTGCATGCAATGAAGACGGGTTATCCGCATATTTTTCATCAGGGCATTTTTTACCTCATCGGAAATGCAGCATCCATCCAGCATGTAAAAAGGACACTAAGACATATGGGGGTAGCTGTAAAAAATATCCGGACAGAAGCTTACTGGATGAAAGGTAAGGCCGGGCTCTGAAAACTCCTCTTGGCAGCCTTCACATCAAGGCTGCTACTTTGTCCTTCGTCCAGCACGAATGTCTTTTACAAAATCCACGGTTACTTCCGCAATTTCAGCAGCCTGCTCGTCGCTGAAGCCTAACTTCGCGATTAAGTTTTCTACAACTGCACGGCTTTTTTTTGCCTCTCCCTTGGCTTCTCCCTTAGCTTCTCCCTTCGCTTCCCCTTTAATTTCACCACGCGCTTCCCCTTTTCGGTAAAAGTAGTCGTTCTCTTCTTTGAAAAATGTGCTTACTGAGTCCATAACTTTATCAAAATGTTGTTCAATACTGCTGCGTAGCTGCATAAAGATACGCAATTGTTTAAAATGCCTGCGCTCCGCAAAGTCGCCTTTTGAATGGGATAACAAACCTGTAATGATTGATGTCAATGCCCCCTCACGGTCTGCCTCATCAAAGTTAGCCAAAACGGCCAGCATTTTTACTTCCGGGTTGTCTGATTTAATAAATAATTTGTAGCTGATTTCAGCAATCCTGATGAGATCAAAGCTGTATACCAGTTTTGGCGTCTTCAGTCCTGTAGGCATCCGCGGTTTTGTGTCCTTTAAGAAGATGACATACTGTTTGACCGGTAACTGATACCTGCGCATCAGCATGATGCTATACTCTGCCATACGATATACCATTTCTTTCTCGTCTTCTACCTGAAACTCAATATGCAGGACGAAGGTATTTCCCTGTATATCTGTTACCTTTTTCAGCGCGTCCGGTTTTCTTTCCCTGGTATGTTGTACATCATCTGGTAACTCCTCGCTTAGAAGGATCTCCAGTCCTAAGACCTCTCTGATCACCTCGGGAAGGGTAACCTCCATGTTTTCCCTGATGATTTTATCATACTGGCTTGACTGTCTCCTTCGCTTTTCCTTGTTCGGCATTTACCGAGTCTACATTTTTTTAAGTAAATGGAACAAATCGAAATAATGGAAAAGAGTGTTTCTGATCGCTTGAGCTATCTTTTTCAATGTTTCATGTTGATAGCTAATGTTTTATTATCAAAAATAATTTGGATTATTCATGATCAGTAAATACTTTAGTGTATTATTTAACTAATACAGTAGTGTATGATAAAAATTAGCGATCTTAATTTTGGATATCCCAGGCAGCAATTGCTTTTCAGGGACATGAATGTACAACTCAGTGCCGGTCACATCTACGGCCTGCTTGGTAAAAATGGTGCCGGTAAGTCCAGCTTACTGAAGAATATTGCAGGCCTCGTTTATGCAAAAAGCGGCAGATTGGAAGTGATGGGCTATGACCCTGCAAAAAGGCATCCTGCAATGCTGTCTGACATCTGTTTCATTCCTGAAGAGTTTCATTTGCCGTCCCTGAAGATTGGTGCTTACATCAAGGCCAATGCACCGTTCTATCCGCGTTTTGATGAACGTTACCTTGAGGAGCTGCTGAAGGAGTTTGATATTCCACTCAGCAACAAACTGGTGGACATGTCTTATGGACAGAAAAAGAAATTTATCATCGCCTTCGGCCTGGCTACACAGGCGAGACTGGTCATCATGGATGAACCTACGAATGGACTCGATATTCCTTCTAAAGCCCAATTCCGGAAAATCATGGCTGCGGCATTGGTTGATGAGCGCTGCATCATCATCTCCACACATCAGGTGCGTGACCTGGACAATCTCATTGACACAGTGATCATGCTCGACAACAGCAGCATCGCCCTAAATGCATCTGTAGAAGAGATTACAGGTAAACTGACCTTTAAAAAAGTTAAGGAGCTTGACGATAAAGTCATCTATGCGGAACCAGCACTGGCAGGTTTCAATGCAATGCTTCTAAATGAGTATGGGGAAGAGAGCAAGCTGGACATCGAGCTGCTTTTCAATGCAGTCATCAGCGGCAACAGTAAACTTAAACAACACTTTAACTAACAGCTATGAACAGTATTTTTAATTTCAACCGCTTTGCCTTGCTGGTTAGGAGACAATGGCTGGATTTCGGCAAGATCTATCTGATCAGCCTGCTGGTTGTCACCGGGGCGATCATCATCACCTATATTTTTAACCTGCCAAAATACACCGACGACAATCATATGCCCTTGGGCACTGTTATCCGGGATGGTAATTTCAATATGTTGTTCAGGATTCCATTATTTCTGATACTTGGTTTTGCTTTCATCAGCATTACTGCAAGTGGCTATTTTTCAGCTATGGGACAGAGACCAAAGGCCATCATCGAACTGATGATCCCCGCTTCCACTTTCGAAAAATGGCTGTGCAGCGTACTGTATACAGGTGTGTTGAGCGTTGGCAGTTTTTATCTGATCTTCTATTTGACGGACCTGGGGTTTGTCAGCTACATCAGACACATGCTGGAAGGCATCACGTTTTCCACTGAGGGGGATGAAATTCATGGCCTGGAAAACAGAGCGGTCATAACGAGATTGTTTTTTGCTGAGTTTTTTGAGGCTGGGCCCGTAGCCTATAGTCTCCTTATTCCGCAGGTTATCACCAGTCTTTTTCTTCTCGGCTCCATTTATTTTCATCGCTTTCATTACATTAAAACGGCAGTAGTGAGTATGATTTTTTTATGGGTGGTAGGGTATACGACGATCCGTTTTAGTCAATGGATGATTGGAATGAAACCGATGAGGGCGTCAGCTTCATTCGGTTCCGATCCTAAACTTACCGCTTATCTTTTTTTGCTGGTCAGCACGATAGTCATTGCAGTCTTTTTATCGATCACTACCTTCTTCCGTCTCAAAGAGAAGGAAGTTTAATTTAAACCTGTCAACATGGAATTTAGAGACAATAAGGCCATTTACCTTCAGATTGCAGACTATGCATGTGAGCATATCCTGCTTGGTAACTGGAAAATCGAGGAGAAAATACCATCAGTCAGGGAGTTGGCGGTATCACTGGAGGTGAATCCTAATACCGTCATGCGTAGCTATGAGTTGCTGCAGAACAGAAATATCCTCAGCAACAAGCGTGGGATTGGTTTTTTCATCGCGCCGGACTCAATTGCGCAGATCAAAAGCTATCGCAAATCACAGTTCGTAGAGGAAGACCTGCCCGTGTTTTTCAGAAATCTTTACCTCCTGGATATCGGGTTTCCTGAACTGGAATCCCTGTACGGACAATTTATTAAAGATCACTTTACCTCCTGACCGCAGCTTTGCTTTAAGGGTGTATTTTAAAAAAAAATATTCAAATGAAAACAAGTAATAAACTATTGATCACATTTGCCTTCTTAGCGTTTCTCGTGCCGTTGAGTATCACTGCATATACTGCGAAAACCGGGTATGTCAGTGTTGATGAAGATAAGGCTAGGAACGAATCGAAAAATCACTTTGACAGTGCAACCAGCGGAATGACAAGTGTGGCAATCAACCGGCCTTTCAGCAAGCTGGAACTTAAAGATGGCATGATGAAATCCTGGACCTTCATCTTCATTAAAGATCAGCATACCGGTATTAAAATTTCGGATGGCTTGAAGGATTCGATCTCTGCGGATGTTGATGCGGATGGCACCTTACAGATTTCCTGGAAAGGTAAGCAGCCAAAAAGTGATTATGATATCTATGAAGTCTTTGTGTATGGGCCTGTGGTATCCGGTATTTCTGTGAAGAAAGTCAATAGAGTTGGGCTGGAAATGACTGCTGATACTTTGAACCTCAGTATGCGGGATGTAGTTAGTGCGGAACTGGAGGGAGCTTTTGACGTAGGACGGCTGAAAATAGATGCAAAGGGTGTAAGGGACCTGGCAATCCGCAGAAATCGGATGGAAACGCTGAGCCTGGACCTGGAGGCTACCTCTTTAAGATCCAGCCTGCAATCCTGCGGTTTCCAGCAAATTCATGCCTCAAACGAGTCCTCAGTGGTATTTGGTCTATATGACAGAGATAACCATAAAAATGTTGTTGACCGTCTGCAGATCGTGACCGAAGGGAAAGTTTCCCTGAGCATAGACGAAGAGATTGACCTGCATCAGATTAGCGGCCGGCTGTCTGATGAAACGACGGTCAGCATGCCGGTCCTTTATTTGAAAAAGCTGATGCACTAAGACACGTTGTCCGGTGATTATATCAAAAAAACGGCTGTCCGGTTTGATCCTCAAAAGGATGATGCCGGACAGCCGTTTGTATTTGTAATGTTTTAATCCGTTTTAAAAGCCCGGTTAGGCAAATGCCATCCAGGAGCTGTTGTCTGAATAATCTTCAACCACCTTTACTGTATTGTCGAAATGGAAAGCAGTAAGTATCGAAGCAACCTCTTGTCTCACTGTGGTAATACAGTTCTCTACCAGGTCTTTTCTGAAGCCTTTTTCTTCGAGCATGAGCACGTAACCGATGCAGATGACGCGGCCAAGTACCCTGCCCAGGTCAACCAGCTTACGCTGAGAAAGGTTCTCGCCGATGTTGAAGGACAGTTCTTTTCTGAAGTATTCGCAGGACTGTGCGGTTGCTTTGAAGTCTTTCAGGAAATCGAACAAGTTGTTCAGCTTTTGCTTTTTCATTGGTCTGGTGACCATCTCCGCGATCTGGGCATACAACATTTCATTCGATCCTTCAAAAATCTGGAATGGCCTGCTGTCCATGATGCCACGTCCACCAATGTGGCTCGTGCGGTAACCTTTAGAGCCCGATAGTTGTACGAGCAACTGTGCGGATTCCTGCATCAGGTCTGTGACGACCGCTTTCATTGCATTGGCATCCAGTCCTTCCATAGCCAGGTTGTGCTCAATACCGCTGATTTCACAGCTGCGTGCGCACATGGCTGAACAGATGGTATAGGCCGACTGCATTCTTGACAACTGGAACTGTACCTGGTCGATCCCCAGCAAGTTGCAGTTTCCGACAATGCGCTCCCTGCAATGTGTAATGGCCTCATCCAGCATCCTGGTGATGAAACCCATACCCATGCCCGGGAACTGCATCCTGCTGCGGTGCAGAATGTCGAGCATCATTTTGATACCTGTACTTTCCGGATTCAGCTTATAGTTTGCAGGAACGTTGACGTCCACTTTATTCAATCCATAAGGAATCATGTAAAGACCGGGGTTGTCGTAATATTCCTCCACAACAATCTGCTGTTTTGGCTGTGCCGTATCACAGATGAAGAAATCGATGTCGCGGCCAAGATCGCCGTTTGCCAGCTCCTTACGTGAAGCAATCAGCCAGTAGTCGGCCATGCCAGTCAGTCCCTGCCAGTGTTTGGTGCCTTCGATGTGGTAACCACCATCGATCTCCCTGTTCAGGGTTTTCATGTTCAGGGCGTCACTGCCATAGCTGGGCTCGGTAATCATCAGCCCACCCATATTCTGCTGCTCCAGGAAGCGGTCAAAAATTTCTTTTCTTACCCCTTCATCTGCATATTTGGAAATGGGCTCCAGAAACAGGGCGATGTTGATGCCGAAAGTTAGCGATAGGGGCAGCGATTCGTATGATGCTGCAGAAAGTACACCAAGGCATTCCTTGACGATACTGCCACGGCCACCATATTCTTTTGGAATGGCAACCGATAAAGGCTGCATATCCATAATACCTTTCAGTACCGATGGTGGCAAGCCTCTTTCCTGACTCAACAGGTTGATGTCTTCCTGTTCATGAAACAAGTGGTTTAAGGCCTGCTTAAAGTCCTTGATGAACTCGGAAAAACTGATATCAGATAATGTCATATACATAATCAAAATTTTTTAGGTTGATCCGTCATGACTAAATGAAGCTCATTTAATTGACGAAACGGGCAAGCTGTTCTTTGCCTAAATTAATCCCAAAGCTAACACTAGATTCCGATAATAAAAATGACTGCGGTCACCTCTTTTCAAAAAGAGCTAGTTTTTCTATTTCGTTATCTCAAATATCTCATAAATAATCCGCTGTAGTAGTAAATCGTTTCATTTTTATATCTTGCAGGAACGCAACGTTACCCCCAATGAAAAAACATCTGCTCCTGTTGTCCTTATTTATCTTCAGTGCCATCATTTCTTTCGTCGGATGTAGGGAGGTCTTTACCTGGTTTCTGGAATCTATTCCTGCTTTTATTGGTGTTTTGATCCTGTTGCTAACCTATCAGAAGTTCAGGCTGAGTGATTTCACGTACCTTATGATCCTGATCCATTGCCTCGTGTTGCTCGTTGGTGCACACTACACTTATGCAGAGGTGCCATTGTTCGACTGGTTGCGGGAGACCTTCGGACAATCCAGGAACAACTATGATAAGGTAGGGCATTTTGTGCAGGGCTTTGTGCCGGCACTGATAATCCGCGAAGTGTGCATCCGGAAAAATGTGGTGAACGGAAAAAAATGGCTTGCCTTTATTACTGTTAGTATTGCTTTGGCCATCAGTGCTTTTTATGAATTAATCGAGTGGTTTGTTTCCATCAATACCGGGGAGTCCGGTGATGCCTTCCTAGGCACTCAGGGTGACATCTGGGATACGCAATCGGATATGCTAACTGCATTGATCGGCGCCGTTATTGCTGTTTTGTTTTTTAGCAAAATACAGGAGCGCTCTATCCGCAATGCGCTCCTTTCATGAGAACATAGCGTTTAAACTAATCTTTTCAAAATTACTTCATTTGATTAACTGGCAATAGCCTTTATGGTATTGAACAACTGTTCATTGCTGTAAACGGTACCAGCATGCCGGCATGACCACGTTGTTAGCACGGCTAGAGTTAAGTGTTTATTGAATGATTCTTTAATAGAATCTAATTGGGGGTTGATAGGACTAAAAGATCTTTTAAGCTATTCTAAACACCTATTTAAATTAAATTTAATTTACATTTAATTATAGCTTTGGTATGGATCTGTCATGAAAGATTCCTATTTTGTGTTAAAATTAACAAGTACCTCATTTTAAACTTAAATCGAATTAATTATGGCAATAGGTAAAGGCCTGAATGGCCAATTCATCGGGAAAATAGGAAGGGTTGTATATTATATGTTGAACGGACAGTACGTCAGCAGAACCATTGGCGAGTACAATGGTAAACCCAGCAAAAAGCAACAGGCTAACTTTCAGGCCATGACAGTCACAATGGACTTCCTGCGCTGCATCAAGGATTTCGTAAAGGTCAGTTTTGAACTCGAAGCCCGTGGAACAACAAAAAACGCACATAACCTCGCTACATCTTACATCAAAAAACAAGCCTTACAAGGTGAATTTCCTAACCTGAGCATTGACTACAGTAAAGTCATCCTGAGCAATAGTAATGGCAAGGTATCCACTGCAGAAGACATTCATCTTGCAAAAACAGAAGAGGGAGTTGTGGTCAGCTGGAATCCGGGTGAGAAGACCTGGTATAGGGGTGCTGAGGAAGATGGTGTGATGATTTTGCTCTATTTCCCAGGTGTAAAAACTTCAAGGATGTATTTCAATGCCACCAAGAGAAGTGCTGGTAAGTATTTTATTCCATTGAATAAATCATTGCTGGACCAACCAATGGAGGCCTTTATGTGCTTCCGTTCTGCTGATGCAACGGAAATTTCCGACAGCATGTATGTGGGTAATCTGAATGGGCAGGTAGAAACGCCAAGAGCGCGGGAGCATAAAAAGAAGTATCGGGAAGTGAAAATGCGTTTTGACGTTGTTGAAGCCAGTTATATGGCACGTATAGAGGCTGAAGAAGGTATAATTCCAAGGGATAAAGCCTTTCGAAACCTTGAAAAGGAATATGAGGTGCTCAAAGAGAAGCTCAGTACTATGCCTGGAAAGCCCGAGTGATGTAACTGGTATTTATTTCAGGAAATAGTCCCAGGCGGTCTTTGCGATGTCAGAAATGATACTTTCATTGGTTTCACTGTTTTCTTTTGAGTTGGAGACAAAGACACTGATGAGGATGTGAGTGCCATCAGGCAGGGTAATGATACCGATGTCGTTCAATGCCGCAGTGATCCCCTTGTCATTAGTGCCCGAGTTGCCCGTTTTGTGTGCTACTGGTGTATTGAGGGGAAGCTGTCCTCTGAGTTGTTTTTTGCCGGTGGTTGTGGACAGCATGGTCTCCCATAGAAAGTTGAAGCTTTGTTTCGACAGGGTGTTTTGTTGGTAAAACAGCAGCAGTAAATCGGTTGCTGCTTTCGGGGTTGACCAGTTACTGAATTGTACCGGGTAAGATTGGTGCATCTGCTCTTCAGTAGCCTGAATGGAAACATCTTCGATGCCAAGCTTGTGGATGTAATTGTTCACTAGCTTAGGGCCGCCAAGCAAGCGTAAGAGTATGTCACATCCATTGTTGTCGCTTTGCGCCACAGTATACCGGATCAAGTCTGACAACGGCAGGTTCATCTCCCCCTCCGGATATTTTTCCCTGATGGGACTCCAGGTGCCTGGTAGCAGGTCGCTTTTTTTGATATAGATATTTTGCTGCAATTGCAGTTTACCCTTGTCTACCTGGTTCAGGACGGCCATGGCGATGTGAAACTTATACACACTCTGCATCGGGTAATGTTTGTCGTTATTGATGGTAAGAGTTTGTCCTGTCTCGAGGTGCTGAATCGAAATACCTACAGTTGCTTTTTTGCCAGACAACTGTTGTTTGATTTTTTGCTTCAGGATGCTGGTCTGGGCTGCAACATTGACTGAGTAAAATAATGTGAACGATAAAATAATAGGGGTGATTCTTTTCATCTGGATATTGGTTGGATGCAAATACTATAGATCAATGTGTTTTCGGGTGCTGTTTTTTCTTTTTAAAGATAGAAAACCAATCTTTAAAATTCAGGCTTGTCAAAATGAATTGAAACTTATCAATTGACCAGTTGTTTTTACCATCATACATAAACGTCATAAATTATGGATAATGTAGTTCAGAAACAATGGGAAGAGATCAGTCAGAAGCTTTATAAAGTATTGCTGTTTAAGGATTTTCAGGAGGCTTTTGCATTTATGGTAAGAGTGGCCTTGCTCGCGGAAAAAAGTAACCATCATCCTAGATGGACCAATGAGTATAATAAAGTAGAGATTTGGTTAAGCACACACGATGCTGGTGATGTGGTTACGGAGAAAGACTGGAAGCTGGCCAAACAGATTGATGACTTGCTCGAAATTTAAATGATATATGCCATGTTGTCTTAAGAGATAAAACCTGTGCTGACAGCAGCCCTTGTCAATAATTTCGATGGGTGCACAGGTGAGTATCGCCAACAGATAGGTATGCTATATTTTTAGTGTCCATGTGTTTAAATGTTGTGATGTAGCTTAATTTTACAAAACATTAATAATGAAGTTTTTATTTCTTAAAGATTTATTTACATTTGCAATGTCGATCACGGCAGAGATCGTCAATTTTAAATTAACTTGTTAAAAATCTTAGGGTTAGTCGTTGACTAGCCCTTCTTTTTTAGGGTTTGTTGTGTTTTTTTTGATGTTTAACATTAAGTTAATATCAGCAGCTCTTGCTTTCTGTATCTTTCGATGTTAAATACAGAAAAGATGAAAACCTCTCCCTCAGATCGCAGTCTTTCCTATTGTTTGGTTTTTTGTCTGCTATTGCTATCGTTGTGTGCATGTAAAAAAGATGACCGCCAGCCTGATTATCCTGCTGATACGAATGAATACCTGAATAGCTGGGTGTTGGACAGTATGAAAGTCTTTTATTACTGGAATACTGCCATTCCTAAAAAGCCGCTGTTGTCGATGGAACCACAGACATTTTTTAATAACATCAAAAATTCTGCAGACCGCTTTTCGCTCCTGGTCAATCCTTCAAAACCACTGACCTCAAATCCTACCCTATCTGCTGCATTGGGAATAGATATGATTGGTGTTGAAGTATCCGCGCAACCTCAATGCCTGGTTACCCTGGTAGTTCCTGGCGCGGAAGCCGACCAGGCTGGCATCCGGAGGGGTGACCAGGTGTTGTCGCTGAACGGGACTGCCATTACGGGACAGAACATCAGCACGCTCATCAATGGAGCTATTGCGCAGGGAAGCATTCGGATGACCTTTAAAGGAAGGTCCGGTGAGGTCAGTTACCGTTCTTCTTATCCTGCAGACAAACCTGTTTATGTGGCAAAAACTTTTGAGCGCAGCGGAAAAATGGTGGCTTATTTGTTTTTCAACACCTTTCGTGAGCATGCAATATCCGGTTTGCAAGCTGCTTTTTCAGATTTCCGTGCAGCTCAGGCTACTGAGCTGGTACTTGACATGCGTTACAATGCTGGGGGAGAAGTAAATATCGCAGCATTGTTAACTGCATTGATTGCGCCTGTAAAAGGGAGTGACATTTTTGCGGAATACAGGGGCAATTCCAGGATTGGTAATCAGCGTAATACCTTTGATGAGACGCTCTCGGCAACTGGAACCACTGTTGCACAACTTATCCCTTACCGGCTTCCGCTAAGTAGGATATATATCCTTACCGGAGCTCATACGGCTTCTTCAGCGGAGCTGGTGGCCAACGGTCTTTCCCCTTATCTTTCTACGGTACGCGTGGGGGGGCAGACTTTAGGTAAGGATATGGCATCGTTTGAAGTGAAAGACATGCGCAACCCGAGGGTGGTGACTTGGGTGATCCATCCTCTTGTTTATAAACTCTTTAATGCAAATGGAATAGGCAATTATACGGCTGGATTAAGGCCGGATATTGCAGTCAACGAACTTGAACTACTGCCGCTTAAACCTTTTGGAGATCCCGAAGACCCATTACTGAGCCGCGCATTGTTCGACATTACAGGTGTTTCGGCCAAGTCATCATTACGATCTGTCCCGAAGCCAACGCCGGCGAAGGTATTTTACGATTCCAGGAATTCGACAGACGAAAACGCAGGTATGGTCGTCATACACCGATAAATCTGAATTTAATTGTTTTTCACAAGGGAACCATTATTTAATATGAAGTTAACCTATCCGTTAAACTAAATCGGTCTATTTGAAGTGTTAATGCTTATCATATGCTTGGACAAATTGTTATTCAGCGATTTAGAGAAGGTGACGCTTCAGCTTTCAGAAAAATTTATCATTGCTTTTACAACGACATCTGGTCTGTGTGTTTTAAATACAGTCGGAATGAAGAGGTTGCGGAAGAACTTACTCATGATGCCTTTCTGATATTATGGCAGAAACGTGAGCTGATTGATCCTGAACAGGGCGTTAAGGCGTATCTTTTTAGTATTGCAAGACATGAGGTCTTTCGATGGTTAAAAAAGAATGCACTGAATGCTGTGTTTAAGGCGGAGCATAAGGTACAGCTGTTGAACGATCAGCGCAGTGTACGCCAGGACATTGCGATAGATGCTGCGCTTGATCTGGCGCGGATGAAGACCTTTCTGGATGGCTTCCCCCCGAAACGACGTAAAGTGTTTGAACTCATCAAATTTGGGGAGCTCTCCTACAATGAGGTAGCAGAGCGGTTGTCCATTAGCAGAGATGCTGTAAAAGATCACATGGTGAAGGCCAATCAGTCTATCCGTAAGCTGAACAGTACAGGCGAGTTTACCTACGGTTTTATCCTTTTTGCATTTCTTTTCTTTAGTTAACATTTCTACTACTACTCTTTTTCCTTTGATGATCGCAGGCTTTCAGGTGCCATTTTTTTGCGACAGGCTGATTTTTTTCACTTGGTGAGTTCTTCCCGGCACCGGGACTAGTACTTCATATTGCAATGATTTCAGAAAAGTAAATGATTTTTTTGTTGCCGGACTACCCTACTTGCTCCCGGAAGTACTATACCTCTATAGCAGCCAGATGGTAATTGTGATCAGCCTGCTGAAAGACAAAGAAAAATGGACTATTTAAGAAAAAAGGATTTATTCAGGAGGTACAGTAAACGTCGGCTTAATGAAGCTGAGCTGAATGAATTTTTTGAATTGTTGCAAAGCGGAGCGCTGGATGCTGACTATGACAGGCTGATTGCTGAGCTTGAAGAAGAAAGTGCGGAGGCCCGGTTTGTGCCGTCTGCGGAATCAAGGACACGTGTAGGAAAGAGACTGAACAAGTACATTCAGGCTGATAGAAAAAGGCATACGCTAAAATGGCTTTGGCAGGCCGCTTCTGTAGCGGCTGTATTGCTGATCATTGGTGGAGGATACAGGGTGTGGCAGGAACAGGAGTTTCTTAAGCTGACCCGGACATACGTAACAGTGAGCGTACCTGTAGGCAATATGAAAATTGTGGAGTTATCGGATGGAACAAAAGTGACGTTGAGCTCAGGAACGGTCTTCAGGTACCCTAAGAAATTTACAAGGAATGCCAGAGAGGTGTTTCTGGAGGATGGGCGTGGCTTCTTTGATGTCGCAAAGGACAAAACAAAGCCTTTTACCGTTCGTTCTGCGAAACTCGCAACGACAGCCCTGGGGACTTCATTCATCGTACAGAATTACAAAAAATATGGATACGAAAAAATCAGCCTTTATACAGGAAAAGTGAGGATCGCCCATAATGACGATGTAAAGGACGGAACTGTTATCCTCCATCCCGGTCAGGAGTTTGAACAGGACAGCGAACATCGTCAGGATGCAGTTAAATCCTTCTCATTGGCCAAAGATCCGATGACCTCTGGTACTTTGAAGTTCAGTAAAGACCGTCTTGATGAGGTGCTCTACAATATTGCAGCTTACTACCATGTTCAGCTCCAGTTTAATCCGGAACATTTCAGGAGGATGTATGTAACCGGCTCTTTTCAACAGGGAAATGCCAAAGAAATTTTACGCTCCATCGCTTTTACCCACCACCTAGTTATTAAAGATGTAAACCAAACGACTTATTCCATTATGAAGAAATAGATACCCGCAAAGGAACCAAAACAAATAAAGAAACACCAATCCGGAAATCCGGGAAGAAGAAAACAATATTTAGAAAACTACATGGACTTAATAAACCCGAAACGGGGAAAACTAATACTGATCAACACATATATCGTGATGTTACTCATCGTCATCTCCAGTCTGCCGCTTTATGCGCAGGCGGGTGCGGGTGTCGAAAGAAGGGTGACGCTGAAGTATGCGAAAATATCTGCCGCAGCATTGTTGAATGACCTTGCCCGACAAAGTGGATTTGACATCAGCTTCAACTCTTCGGAGTTTGAAAAACTGGAGGTCAACCATATTGAATACAAGGATGTGCCTTTGAACTCAGTGTTGAAGGACCTGGAAAGAAATACACGACTGGTATTTCTGGTCTCCAGTAACCATATTTCTGCCAGCATAGACCATAAGAAGGTGATCCAGCGTCAGCAGACCGGCCGCATTGCTGGTAAGGTTGTTGATGACCGGGGGGAAAGCCTGCCAGGAGCGAGTGTCAGGATTCTGCCGCTGAATAAAACCATGCAAAGTAGTGTGGATGGCAGTTATCAGTTTAATGTGGCAGAAGGCACCTACAGCATTGAGGTCAGCTACATCTCTTTCCAAACTAAACGTGTTACGGATGTTGTGGTGAAAGCTGGCCAGCTCAGCAAGCTGGATGTTGTGCTGAAGGCTGCGGCTAATGCGCTCCAGCAGGTAACCGTGACCGGAAGTTTTAAGAAGGAATCTGTTGCGGGACTGTATGCCCAGCAAAAAAATGCAGCATCCATGACAGATGGCATTTCGTCTGAACAGATCGCGCGTACACCGGACAATAACGTAGGGGCAGTACTAAAGCGGGTGAGCGGTGTGAATACCATTGACAACAAATATGTAGTGGTGCGTGGTATGGCCGAGCGTTACAACCAGGCAATGGTGGATGGTATTGCCGTTCCGAGCACAGACCTCAACCGGCGTAATTTTTCCTTTGACGTGGTGCCTGCAGAGCTGGTAAGCAGTGTGGTCGTAAATAAAACAGCTACACCAGATGTCTCTGCCCAGTTTTCCGGAGGACAGGTAACGGTAAATACGCTCGCCATACCGGAGTCCAACTTCATGTCTGTAACGGCAGGAACGGGCGGCAATACCCGCAGTACGGGTAAGGACTTTCTTCAGGTAGGTGGCCGTGGTAAATACGATTACCTTGCTTTTGATGATGGCGACAGGAAGCAGCCTAAAGATATCAAATACTGGGTTTTCCCAGTGAGGGGTATTGGCAATGACAATCCGGAGGCTTATGAACCAACGGCTTTGGAACAAAGTAAACGGTTCAATCCGAATGGGTTCAGGTTGTACAACGAAACTGCAAGACCAAACCAAAACTACCGCTTCGCACTGGGTCGGTTATACGACCTCAATGAACATACAAAGATTGGTTTTGTGACAGGGCTGACGTATAGGAATGCACAGGAGACGAATGATTACCGCACAACGAGAGGGTATGGTCATGTGAATGTGATTGATACGGATACGGCAGGCGTCGGTAAGGTTTCGAAATTCAGCAGCAGCCTGGGTGGAACTATTAATGCGGGTGTTCAGGGTGAAAAGTATAAGATCAGCGTCAGAAACCTTTACACCAGAATGTTTACCGATGATGCTTATGGTGTCTACAAAAGACAGGATGACGACCTGGGAAGTAAGCAGTATTCGATCATTGTGGATCCCGTATTTACGAATATCTTACAGAATAAACTGGAAGGCGAACATAAGCTGACAGAAGATGGCCTCTTGCTGGACTGGAATGTGGCCCGTACTTCAGTAGGGCAGGACCATAAAGACCTGCGCAGATTTACCTATGGACTGACCTCCGTTGTTGATGGTCAGGAGATTTATCAGACGCCTCTGCTGGCAAACAGCAATAATCTTGGGACTGGGTTTGACTTTGATTACCGTGTGTGGACGCATGTTAAACAAACAGATTATAACTGGGGCCTGAACCTTAGTCGGCCTTTCTCTTTCCTGAAAGACAAAAGCCTTGTTAAAATAGGCTATGCGGGTTGGCATAAAAGCCGTGAGCAAAATACGCTGTTGGTAAATCTTTATTCTGCTTATACAGGTCAGTTTTTTGACTTGTATAGTCCTTACGAGGTCGTGTTGGCTCCCGAGAACCAGGGCTGGGCTCAGAACAAAGGTTACTATTTTGCAAATGCAGAGAATAGTGGCGACCAGTATAAGGGGTCATCTAAGTACCATGCGGCTTACCTGATGCTGGATCAGCGGTTTTTTCAGAAACTGAGAATAGTATATGGTGTAAGGGCTGAACATTTCGACTCCAGGAACGATCAGCTGTCCGAGTTGGAAAAACGAAGACGTTTCGGGGAGCAGTTTCCGGGGCAACCTTACACAGGAACAGGGTTAACAGAGACGTCAGAACGAAACTGGAAGTATCTCCCATCGGCCAACCTGACCTACAGCCTGACAGAAAAGATGAACTTCAGGGCTGCATATTCCATAACAATGATCCGCCCTGATTTAAGAGAGACTGCCACAATGGCCTTTGTCGACCCCCTGCTGCGTGGAGAGATTTCAGGATCAAATCTGATCAGTACCAGAATCAGGAATTATGACCTGCGTTATGAGTGGTATCCAAAATCAGGCGAGATTGTGAGCATCAGTGGATTCTATAAAGATTTTGATGATCCTGTAGAATTAATGAAGACCAATAACCTGAATAAATATTATTTCACCAATCAGAAGTCGGCTTATAATCTAGGAGTGGAGATGGAGTTCAGGAAATCACTTGATTTTCTTGGCGATCAGGAATGGCTGAATAACCTGAGTCTGTTTGGAAATGCCACGATAATGAAATCAAAGGTGACGATTGTTGGTGAGAACGTGATCCAGGGTGAGCCGGGTACAGCTCCTACAATTGAAGCCTTCGATCTGGAAATCAAACGTCCGCTATTTGGGCAGTCTCCCTACATTGTCAATGCCGGGATAAGTTATAACGCAAAAACCTTTGGTGTCAACGCTTCATTTAACCGCTCAGGATACCGCACCTACACTGTAGAAGATGAACCGAATAACATAGAGTATGAAAACGGGCGTAACCTGGTGGATCTGCAGTTGAGTAAAAAGTTATTTAAGCAAAAGGCTGAGCTGAGGCTTAATATCAGCAATCTGCTTGACGATGCTTCTGCTTTTTATATCAACGCAGATGGTTATGATATCAGCGAAGACCGTAAGCAGGCAATTGCCAAGCCGGGAAAGAGCGATAAGTATGATCGCAGCGAGGGAGACATAGTGACCCATCGGATTAAGTATGGAAGGACAGCCAGTCTGTCTTTTACCTACAATTTTTAAAAATAGACATTAAGAAACTGTACATAAAAGTTCAATTATTAACAAGTTAAATTTAAAACAATGACGATTTTTAAAAAAGCAAGTTTCCTCGCTACTGCTGCCGCGGTAATGATGTTTGCACAAAGCTGCAAAAAAGGTCAGGAAGGTGACAACAGAAACCTTACTGCTGGTGCCCTGGCCATAGTGCACATCCCAACGGATGCACTGGGTAGAATAGTACCCAACTCAGGAACTACACTGACACTTTCAGCAGGTAATACCTATCTGCTTGATAGCGTTACACGTGTTCCTTCAGGTTATTCATTGGTGATTCCTGCCGGAACTACAATTCAGACAGGAACGGCTAAGACCTACACTGTGACAAATCCTGAAAATCCTGCTGATGTCCAAACAAGGAGTATAGCTGGTGTATTGGTTGTTGAAAAAGGAGGTAAATTGTTTGCAAATGGTACGTCAAGTGCCCCTGTTGTGTTTACTGCTGCTACTGCAAGTCCTGCCCCCGGTGACTTTGGTGGTGTTGTCCTTTTGGGTAATGCACCTACAAACAAAGTAAACCCACAAATTGAGGGTCTGCCTAAAGCACCTGTTGCAGGTGGCAATACCTATGGCGGTACCGTTGCTGCTGATAATTCAGGTTCTTTAACTTATGTAAGGATTGAATATCCGGGAGTCCCATTGTTTACTAATCAGGAAATCAATGGCTTGACTTTAGGTGGCGTTGGTTCTGGAACTGTTTTAGAGCACATCCAGGTTTCTTACAGCGCGGATGATTCATTTGAATTCTTCGGAGGTACCGTAAATGCAAAATATCTGATCGCCAACAGTGGTGATGATGATGATTTCGATTTCGATTTTGGATATTCAGGAAACATTCAATTTGCTGTGGGACTGAAAGATCCTACCACTACACACAGCGTAAGCGGTGGTGCTTCTGATGCCAACGGAATTGAGTCTGATAATGATGCAACCGGCTCAACAGCTACTCCGACTACACGTCCTACCTTGTCTAACTTCACTTTGCTGGGTTACTCTGCGAATGCTACTTCATTGCGTAATGGTAACCGTTGGAGAAGAGGATCGTCACTGATCATTAAAAACTCCGTGATCGGTGGATTCCCAGGTGGTGCTGCCTTTGAAACGGTAAATGCTACCAGTGCGAACTTCAGTTATAATGCACTTCATGCATTTACTTCACTGTATCCTGCTGGAACTGCTCCTGCTTTCGTAAGTAACGTAACGACATCTTCTGTGCTTACAGGAGTCGGAACTGCACTCGGGCTGGGTGCTGCTCCTTTTTATACTTCTGCTGCAGCTTACAATGTAAATGCTTTAAGGCCAATTGCTGCTCCTGCAAGCGCTGGTGCTAACTTTACTGGATTGCCAGCCTTCTTTAGTGCCACAACTTACCTTGGTGCTGTTGCTCCTGCATCGTCATCCAACTGGGTTGCTGAACCATGGGTAGTATTGTAAACCATTAAAAAAATATATGTACAGTAAGCACTGTCTGCTCATCGGGCGGACAGTGCTATTTTATAAATAAATCATTATGAAGAAAAAACTATTACTCTTTATACTATCATTAACTATCGTGACCTCTGCATGTAAGAAAGCAGAACAAATGTCTGCTGTCTCATTTGGTAAGATCGAAATTGTGAACAGAACGATTGCTGGTCCCGACAGCATCATTACCAGACTTAACGGAAAGGACCTCCTTCCGGGATTTGCGAGAATAGGAGGTGAAAATATTCAACTGCTGCCAGAAAAGGAATACAAGCTTCAATTCTATAAAGCAAGCAGGCCGGATTCCTTATTGCAGGAAACTACAGTTAAAATTGAAAGCAATACCACGAAGTCTATTACCTTATTTAGTGTGGATATGGCAGATCCTGTGAAAATCATTACCCCGCCGGCGGATGTGCCGGCCCCGGAATTGAATGAGGTGAAGATCAGCATTGCCAACTTTGCGACCAACCTTCCTGAACACCTTGATATTGAAGTTATGCAACAGACTACTTCCAGGAGGCCTTTTAGGTATGTGACCGCCGGATTGATTGAAAATGTAGGACGGAATGAACTTAATAACGGTTTTTCTCCATATGTGACCCTGCCGGTTGCTATAAATACAACTACCGGACAGCCTACCTACGATTATATGCTGGTACTTAAAAACAGGGACACCGGCGAAATTTTCCTGGTGGAAGCTCCCCTGGGTAGTGCCGGAATGATTAGCGCTGCTGAAGAAAACAGGGTGTTGAGAGCTTACCTTGTGGGAGACGGTCAGGGTGTTTATCCAGGACAGTTCTAAAACATCATTTAAAATCCTGATGGATATAAAAAAAGACCACCTGAAGGGGTGGTCTTTTTTGTGGGAGATACTGGGTTCGAACCAGTGACCCCCTGCTTGTAAGGCAGGTGCTCTGAACCAGCTGAGCTAATCTCCCTTTGGTTCCCTCTATGTATTCAGCCGAGGCAGGCTGTTGGTGGGAGATACTGGGTTCGAACCAGTGACCCCCTGCTTGTAAGGCAGGTGCTCTGAACCAGCTGAGCTAATCTCCCCTTTAGTTCATACTCTATTTGTTGATCCAACCGGCTGAGTAAGCCGTAAAACCCGTTCGAAGGTCCCTTCGATTTGGGATTGCAAATATACACCCTTAAATCATTTTTGCAAAAAATTTTTTAGCTTTTTTAGGAAAGTACATCTTCCAGGATTTGGTGCGACTTGATTTCGCCAAAAGAGGCGGTGTGTAAGGTGTAGTAAACCAGTATTTTATCAAGGACAGATCTCCTGGTTCTGTTGCCCAGTTTTATTTCAGATATTTTTTCAAAAGGCGTTGCAAAAAGGGAAATGAAGACTTCCGCATCGCTTTTATCAATGAAATGCGCGTGTATGGGCGGGTGGGATTTAAACTCCCCTTCCTGAAGGTCGAAGTAACTCTGGTCGCTTTTTGTCTGTGTGCTTGGTGCGAAACCGAGGAACCGGGTCAGCTTCAGCAGAAAGGCCAGGTGAAAATTATGTTGCTGTTCGTTGGTTTCATCAAACCAGCAGATGGCACTGAAGATGAAATCAAAGAGGTGTTCATCTGTAGTTTGCTGTCGGATGCTCTTATACAGCACCTCGTTGAGGAACATGGCAATGGTACTCTTGATGATGTCATAGGGGATGCTGCGGAATACCGGAGAGGGTCTGAGCTCCGATACGCGCTGGATATTGGTGTTGGCCTTGTGGTAAACAATCATATCGACCAGGTGCAGCGGCTGCAGCATGTTCATATGGATCTTCGCTTTTGGCTTTTTGACGCCGTTGATCATGTACGATTGGATGCCAAGTTTCTCCGTGAAAATCTGCACAATCACACTGCTCTCGCTGTATAAGGTGGTCTTGAGTACGATGCCCCTGGTTTTATGTAGCATGGCAGAATTTTGGGATGAAGATCAACAGGCCGATCACAACGGCAGTAATGGCGGCGACCAGTACGGCGCCCGCAGCGAGGTCTTTGATGATGCCTGCCTTAACATGGTACTGTGGGGACACAAGATCTACAAGAACCTCCAGTGCGGTGTTGATCAGTTCGGTCACGATGACCAGCCCGGAGGCCATACAAATCCACAGCCATTCGTTGGCATTAAGTCCCGTACAGCATCCCAATATCAGCACCGCAATCAATGCAATGCAGTGTACCCTAAAGTTCAGCTGGGTTTTAAACCCATAACGTAGACCCAATATGGCATATCCGAAACTCTTGAAAAATCTTAACATCCTCTGTGCTGTTGAATCAATATATTAGTTGTCGTGTCAAACCAACATTGCATTGCTGAACCCGGTAAAAGGCTAACAATAGTACAAAAACCCGTTAGTATTAAACCAATATCTGTTTTGTTGAACCAATATGCAAATTAACGCAGGGTGATTGGATTATACAATCTTTTATTTTGGGCCTTAGGTCTATCCCTCCGGTCCGGCAGTGATAGTCAGATTTGACAATCAGGAAACAAACTCCCGGAGGCTTGATTTGTTATATAGGTGTTTAAACATCAGTTAACGAAAAAACTCAATTATAGTCATTATGGCAAGTTTAGAAAATAAAGTAGCGTTGGTTACCGGCGCCGGATCAGGTATAGGAAAAGCAATTGCATTAACTTTTGCCGCTGAAGGAGCGAAAGTTGTGGTTTCAGACATCAATGAAGAGGGTGGAAATGCAGTTGTCGAAGAAATCAAAAGCAACGGTGGTACGGCTTTATTCGTGAAAGCAGATACCTCAAAACCTGAAGACAATGAGAAGCTGGTGGAGCATGCCGTACAGGGCTTCGGTGGACTGCACATTGCAGTGAACAATGCAGGTATTGGTGGCCCTGCAGCGCTGGCTGGGGATTATCCGCTGGATGGATGGGACAAAGTCATTGAAATTAACCTTTCAGGAGTTTTCTATGGTCTTCGGTACCAGATCCCGGCATTGCTGAGAAGTGGTGGTGGCAGCATCATCAACATGGCTTCCATCCTGGGCCAGGTAGGTACAAAGCTGTCGCCGGCTTATGTTGCTGCGAAACATGGTGTAGTCGGACTTACCAAAGCGGCCGCATTGGGTTATGCAGATCAGAAAATAAGGATCAACGCAGTAGGTCCTGGTTACATTCATACCCCTCTGGTGGAGAAAAGCCTGACGCCGGAGCAGCTTGACGGCCTGGTATCTTTACATCCAATCGGACGTCTTGGAGAATCGCAGGAAATTGCTGAGCTGGCACTTTGGCTTGCCTCAGACAAAGCTTCTTTCGTT
Organism: Pedobacter sp. BAL39; assembly: GCF_000170795.1. Taxonomy (GTDB): domain Bacteria; phylum Bacteroidota; class Bacteroidia; order Sphingobacteriales; family Sphingobacteriaceae; genus Pedobacter. Next base: position 11,075 of record NZ_ABCM01000004.1, on the reverse strand, counting down.
ACCGGCGCCTATTATGCTGCCGATGGCGGTTATCTGGCACAGTAATGCTTATCTTTGCCGGCGTAGCGTTTTATACACCCGAATAACAAATGCGCTAAAACCGATGCTCAGCACTTTTTATAGCTGGCCATCGGTTTTGGTGTTATCAGATCAGATATGTCAGCAGAGAAGCAAATTTTACATCCCAGAAATCAACACCGTTCCAGATACGATTTTCCGGAACTCATCCGCAGTCTCCCGGCGCTGAAGGATTTTGTCAGAGAAAACCAATATGGAGACCTGTCTGTCGACTTTGCGGATCCTGCGGCAGTAAAATCGCTGAACAAAGCGTTACTAAAATACTTCTATCAGATTGACCATTGGGATATTCCCGCCGGTTACTTGTGTCCGCCGATTCCGGGAAGGGCAGACTATATACATTATATTGCTGATCTGCTTGCTGATGCAAATGGCGGCGATCTTCCCCGAGGGAAAAATATCAAAGGGCTTGATGTGGGGATTGGTGCCAATTGTATCTATCCGATCATCGGCCACCAGGAATATGGCTGGGAGTTTACAGGTTCGGAAATTGATCCGGTGGCGGTAAAGGCTGCTGCGAATATTGCTGCGGTTAACCCAGCATTGAAAGCTGCTGTTGTCATCCGCCAGCAGCAGAGCAAAGGACAGATCTTCAAAGGCATCATTCATAAAGAAGAATATTTTGATTTCACCATGTGTAATCCGCCCTTCCATGCTTCAGCGCAGGAAGCATTGGCCGGTACGCAACGTAAAGTGAGGAACCTGGGTAAGCAAAAAGGGCCTTCGCCGGTACTGAACTTTGGTGGGAAAAATGCAGAGCTCTGGGTGGAAGGGGGCGAGGTCGGATTCATCCGCCGGATGATTGAGGAGAGTGCCCTGTTCGGAAAACAATGTTTCTGCTTCAGCACGCTCGTGTCCAAAAGCGCAAACCTCTCCTTTATCTACGCTGCATTGGAGCGGGTTGGTGTCCAGACGGTGAGAACGGTAGAGATGGCCCAGGGACAGAAAGTCAGCCGCTTTGTGGCCTGGACGTTTTTAACGCCGCCTGAGCAGCAGGATTGGGCGCAACGTCGCTGGAAAAAGAAATAGACGGTCCTGAACACCTGAGAAAAGCATGCCGCTCAAAAATCAATGAGCAGTCTTGCTTTTTTGTTTTTATAGCTGCCCAGGGGCTCTTCTGTACTGAAATGTTTGAAATAAAGTGGGTCGCTTTCCTTAAAGCGCTTCTTCAGCATGCAGTACAGATGAAGGCATTTGATCCAGTTTAATGCCGATATTTTATCTTTCCAGAGCTCGGGGTAGAGGAATATCTCCTGTCCGGAAATTCGGATCAGGTTTTTCTCCTCCAGGGCCATCACATTGGCGATGATTTTTGCCGTCTGTGCAGCAGTATTTTTGCTTTGCTGTACTTTCTTATTTGCGTAGATCATGGATGGGTTAAAAAAACATTATTCCAGTAATAGCGCATCATCCTCGTCGTCGGTAAGGCTGAGCTGTATGCTGTCTGTTCCGGCGATGCCTTCGATGGAACCACGGATGTGTGCTGCGTTGAGCATCACTTTCTCCAGCTGTTTTTCTCTTGCTTTCCACAGTTTCTCCATGGCATCACGCTCGCGCTGGATGGAGAGCTTCATGCTCATGAAACCTTCACGGATGGCTTTCCATTGTTCCGAAAACTCGTTGCTGGTCAGGTAGTCATACAGCATATGCATTTTGTCGCCTCTGTTTTCCTGCGATTTGGCGGCGCTGAACAACTTCATGATCCCATCTCTGAGGATGTAGGAAACTGCTTTCACTTCGTCAAAAGAGCAGATCCATACGCCATCTTTTTCCCCGAAGCAGTCCATTCCCTTAGGATAGGCCTGGGTGACGATCACAGCTACATCCACGCCCATGCTCCTCATATCTTTCTTTAACTTCTCTATCCATTCCATGGAGAAGTCCTTGGTGCGTTTGCTTTCGTAGATGATCTTGCCACAGTCCTGCCCAAACTGGTTTCTGATGTGGTGTACACAGTCGGCACCACGGACGCCCTTGCCTACTTCTGTCACCAGGTCAAATGGGAAGGCGTTCCTAAGGAGCTCTTCAAGGATGAGTTCCTGTACCTCACCCTGCAGCTGCATCGATCCCTGCTCTGCCTTACGTTTCATCTCCTCGGCAAGTTTCTTCTGGTCATCAAGCTGTTTCTCCAGTTCTTTGACGCGCAGCTGGTGTTCTGTATCTTTCAGGTTGCTTTTTTCGGCTTCCTGTTTCCTGATCTGTTCCACCATCTCCTCACGCTGGCTTTGCAGCTTACGCTGGATTTCCAGTTCCATTTCGGCTTCCTTCTCTTTCATGGCCTTTTCCTTCATCAGGAAGTCCATTTCCTTGCTGCGGGCAAGTTTCAGCTTTTCCTCATTCTCCTTGTTGGCATTGTCGAGTAGCTGGAGTTTATGTTCAAAATCACCGGTTATGGTTTTGCGCAGGTTTTCCTCCAGGGCGGTCTGTAACTGTTTTTTTTCTTCGGCAAGCTGCTGCTCAAACTTTCGTGCCTGCTGCTGGTGCTGCTCTTCAAATGTCTGTTCCTTCAGCTTTTGCTGCTGGGTCAGTTCCTGGAGTTTCTTATGGTATTCTTCATCTTTCTGTTTGGTGAAAGAAACCATCTTTTCCCGCAGGTCTTTTTTATATTCCTCTGCCATGACTTCCTCAATCGGGAAGGAATGGGCGCAGTTAGGGCATTTAATTTCTGTTGACATATCTTAGGGATATAAACGGTGCTCACAAATTTACGACTATCTCATTAGAAAACCGGATGCGTTGCCGGACAAATTGGCTCCTGTTGCCAAGGTTGGGCAGCATGCGGTGCAAATGCTGGCTTAAACCGTTACGGAGGTCTTTTTCTTTACGAAAAGACTTTCGGCAAACTTCATGGATACATTGCGAGGGTCTGAGCTGGCAATCTGTATGTTCATCGAACCATCAAAGTCGACCACCTCCATCACTTTAACGAGCGTTCCGATGGTGACCTGTAACTTTTCGAGGTACTGGAGGAAAACGGTAGAGGTATCCTTAACGGCAACTACCTGGCAGCTTTCGCCTGCCTTGACATCCGTCAGCAATACCTTGTCCACTGTCGGTAGCTCACCATTTGCTCTTGGTATAGGATCACCATGTGGGTCAAACTCGGGAAAATCAAGGAACTCTTCCAGTTTGTTAACCAGTTTGGGCGACTGGATGTGCTCCAGCTGTTCGGCTACCTCGTGCACTTCGTCCCAGCTGAAGTCCAGCTTCTCATAGAGAAAAGTTTCCCATAAGCGGTGTTTTCTGAGGATCGCAATGCCTTTGGCACGACCTAACTCTGTGAGCAGGATCTTGCCATATTTTTTATAGGTAACCAGCTCTTTCTCCTTCAGCTTTTTCAGCATATCCGTAGCTGTTGCAGGCTTTACACCCAGGTAGGCCGCCATTTCATTGGTGCCCGCTTCTGGTTTCTCTTCATTTTGAAAGCTCAGTTTCAGTAAAGCCTTTAAATAGTTTTCTTCGGTATGAGATAGCATGCAGCAAATATAAAAGAATAAATATCATATTATATTTGTTAGACTAGTCTAACTTTTATATCATTGCATTATATTTAAAAGTTAGTGTCATCTAACTTATTTTAGTCAACACACCTTATTGTTTATTTTGCTATCAGTTTGAAAATCTTATATCTCAGAAAATCAATTATGAAAATCAGTTCTGCGTTTGTATCGGTCGTTATGTTTCTAGTTTTATGCGGGGCCGGATTAAAGGCACAGGAGCGCAGCCTAAAAGGGAAAGTCTCCGCTGCCGGCCTGGCCTTGCAGGGAGTAAATGTCATGATTCAGGGTACCGAGCTGAAAACAACAACGGACAGCAGTGGAATTTATCTGATTTCAGGCGTTCCTGCAGGACTTATAAGGGTTCAGGCAACAGCGGTGGGTTACAGGAAGGTGGTCCGGAGCCTGACAATGGTGGAGGGAACAGGACAGGAGATGGATTTTGACCTCAGCAATTTTCAGAATGACCTGAATGAGGTGGTCGTAACCGGGACGCTTAAAGAGGTGAAGCGGATGGAAAGCCCTGTTCCGGTAGAGGTCTATACACCGGCATTTTTCCGTAAGAATCCCACACCCAGTATTTTTGATGCATTGCAGAATGTAAACGGTGTACGTCCCCAGCTGAACTGCAACATTTGTAATACTGGTGACATCCACATCAATGGGCTGGAAGGTCCCTACACTATGGTGATGATTGACGGGATGCCAATTGTAAGCAGTTTATCGACCGTTTACGGCCTTTCGGGAATTCCCAATTCACTGGTGGAACAGATTGAGATTGTCAAAGGCCCGGCATCATCGCTGTATGGCAGTGAAGCTGTTGGCGGACTGATCAACATCATTACTAAAAAACCACAAAATGCACCACTGCTGTCGGCCGACATTTTTGGAACCACCTACCAGGAGCTCAACACGGACCTGGGTTTAAAAACAAAGGTGGGAACAGCAACAGCGCTGACAGGCCTGAATTATTTTAAATATGGGCACATCGTCGACAATAACCATGATCATTTTACCGATGTGACGCTACAGGACCGGATCTCCGTTTTTCAGAAATGGAACTTCCAGCGTAAGGACAACCGTATTTTTACCATTGCCGGCAGATACTTGTATGAAGACCGCTGGGGCGGAGAAACGAACTGGAACAAATCCTACCGCGGAGGAGATGAGGTGTATGGGGAAAGCATCTATACCAAACGCTGGGAGATCATTGGAAATTACCAGCTGCCGGTTAAGGAAAAGTTCTTATTTTCTTTTTCATACAATGACCATGATCAGGATAGCCGATATGGCAATACCTCCTATATTGCTTCACAGCGTGTGGCCTTTGGTCAGCTGACCTGGGACAAAAAAGCCGGCAGACATGACCTGTTGCTGGGTGCCGCGCTCAGACACACCTATTATGACGACAATACAGCTGCAACAGCACTGAACAATCCTGCGAAAAACATCTGGCTGCCTGGCGTTTTTATCCAGGATGAAATTACATTGGCACCAAAGCATAAGTTTCTGGCTGGTTTCCGCTATGACTACAATTCCCTTCATGGGAATATCCTGACACCGCGCTTTGCTTATAAATGGAGCATCAGTGAAAATGACATCCTTCGTTTAAATGCAGGAACGGGATTCCGCGTAGTGAACATCTTTACCGAAGACCATGCGGCACTGACGGGTGCCAGGGAGGTCGTGATCAGGAACGAGCTTAAACCGGAGAAAACTTACAATGTAAACCTGAACTACCTCAAGAAAATTTATACCGGCGACGGAACATTTATTGGGGTAGAAAGTTCGGCCTTTTATACCTATTTCAATAACCGCATCATCGGGGATTACGATGTAGATCCGAACCAGATTGTCTATGATAACCTGGATGGGCATGCGGTGAGCAAGGGGCTGAGCACGAACATCGACCTCACCTTCCGGAATGGACTGAAATTTATACTTGGCGCTACTTACCAGGATGTAGCTAGTTATGAAGGAGGGATAAAAATGCAGCAAATCCTGACGGAGAAGTTCTCCGGCAACTGGGCGGTATCCTACAAAATTAAAAAGCTGAACCTGGGCATTGACTATACGGGAAACGTATATAGCCCGATGCGCCTGCCGCTGCTGGGCCCTCTCGACCCAAGGAAGGAATACTCTTCGACCTGGAGCATTCAGAACATCCAGTTTACCTATGGCGGGTTCAAAAATATTGAGCTGTACGGGGGTGTGAAGAACCTGCTGAACTGGACGCCGAACAAGGGCAATCCATTTATCATCGCCGGCGCGAACGATCCCTTTGATAAGCAGGTGGAGTACAACGAAAACGGCTCTGTAAAGTCAACCGCAGGTAATCCTTTTGCGCTGACCTTTGATCCTAATTATGTATACGGCCCTAACCAGAACGTCAGAGGATTTTTTGGACTCAGGTATACCATAAAATAGCATGAATAGCTTAACTTTATGGCATGATCTACCAGTCGACCTATCAGGCAGCCGGCGTTATTGCCCCTCAAGTTGAAGCTATTTTTGCGGCGCACCTTGCCGCAGCGAAGGCAAGTGGGGAGGACGACCTGGCACCGCTGCCTACGGCAGATGTGGTGGAGGCGATTGTAGATGTGACCTTCTGGGCAAGTCTCCGCAAGGAAGAGGGGCATTCACCGAAGATCTCGCTGGCTTTTCTGCCCCCTGCACAGGCAGGTAATCCGCTGATGTTCAAATACCGTCTTCCGCTAACACCGGGGGTGCTGACAAAAATTGCACCGGGTATAGAACGTGCAGGGATCCATCTGGGCGTCTGGATGGAAGAAGAAGAGCTTTTCATCTGGGGAACAACAGTAAGCATCCCGAACTTCTGTTTTGTGGTAGATGTTTCCGAACCAGCTTTGCTGGTGATCAAGCACCGTAGGATCTATGGCTTTGGAAAATTCACCAATGTGGCAGTGTTGAAGGGAGACCAGGTGAAGATGGTGGATAACCACAGCATCAGGAAGTCAGATTGCCCGCCAATGCTGCTGTCGCTGCTTGATCTTACCGCACCTTCCTATTGGAATGACGCGGTCAATGTCATGATCCAGCTTGCGGTTTCCATGCGTGCGCATGGCCGTGGTGGCACCTTGCTGATTGTTCCTTCGGCACATAACCAATGGTTACAATCGATCATCAAACCCATACAATACGCAATTCAGCCTGCCTTTTCAGGGCTTTCCAAGTTATTGCAGCAGGACCGGAAGGAAGCCAGCCAGATCTTCTGGCAGACGGCTTTAAAACGGGAAGTAGACCATCTGGCGGGACTCACCGCAGTAGATGGGGCAACCATCATCAGCAGTACTTATGAATTACTGGCCTTTGGGGCCAAGATCGGGAGGGCCAAAGGAAAAGAAAATATTGATGAACTGTCGTTCTCAGAGCCGATTACAGGTGGCGATGCAGGAGTGATGCATCCAACGAAGGTTGGCGGAACAAGGCACCTCTCTGCTGCTCAGTTTGTGCACGATCAACGTGATGCTACGGCACTAGTGGCCTCTCAGGACGGACATTTTACGATATATACCTGGTCTGAACTGCAGGGCAGGGTGCAGGCCCATCGCATCGACACTTTATTGTTGTAAGGGTCTTTCGATCTGAAGGAGAATCGTTTAAGACATTTGGGTGTAGGAGAAAAGCACAGCGCCAACAATTACAGCAATGAAAAGCAACATCATGACCACACGGTCAGCTTTGATCCAGTCTTGCCTACTGAGGGACTTTGCTTTTTTCTCTTCCTTTTGCCTGGCAAAAATCTGAGAGATGGAGTATGATTTACTTAACATAGGTCGTGTTTTGTGAATGCAGTTGACAGAATACAAAGCCTGCGCCAAAGCTATTTTTTGATGTTAAAATGTTAATAACTTTCGTTTGTTGTTAATTCTCATTTACAATTCTTTCTTTTTCGTTCATTTACAATGTGTTAGTGTAGTCTTGTGATCACTCGCCTTATGGGCATTGAAGGGAAAAAAGGACGTCTGTTTTTACGTTGCCGTTGGCGAAATCTCGCTTTTTTACGAACATATTGTCGAGCTAGGACAAGATGTAATCAAAATTATTAGTCTATTAATCAGTGTGTTGTGTTGGACTTTTGTTTTTATACAGTACTATGTATTGCATATTACTATATAAAACATATAACTTTGTGATATGATAGCAGAGAATACACAAACGCAAATGCGAAAGGGCATCCTGGAATATTGTGTGCTTTTGGTGATCTCCCGTGGGGAGATCTACGCTTCGGATATCATTTCCGAATTAAAGTCTGCCAGGCTGTTGGTGGTGGAGGGTACCTTGTATCCTTTGCTGACGCGACTGAAGAACAACGGTTTACTGGCTTACAACTGGGTGGAGTCGACCTCGGGTCCTCCCCGGAAGTATTACGTACTGACCGAGGAGGGGACTGCCATTCTCGGGCAGCTGGACAATACCTGGAATGAGCTGGCTTATGCCATTGATACCTCCAGAAAAGGCGCGAAGATGAACGACAGCATTAAAATTAACCTTGATAAAAAATCTGACCTCTAACGCAAGACAAATGAAAAAGACATTAAATATAAATATTGGCAATTCCATCATCCATCTGGAGGAAGATGCTTATGAATTGCTGAAAGGTTACCTCAATGAGGTGAAGCAGCATTTTTCAAAAAATGCAGATGATTTTGAGATCGTGACAGACATAGAGAACCGTATTGCAGAGTTGTTTGCAGAGATGCTGCAAGTGCAGCAGAAGCAGGTGATTGGTGTGGAGGACGTACAGGCAATGATGCTTCAGATGGGATCTGTAAGTGATTTTGAAAATTCCGAAGCCGATGAGTCGACAGTAGAGGATTACGTGGCTGCTGCAGGTTACGATCAGGTGAAGAAATTATACCGGGATACAGACCAGGCGATGATCGCTGGTGTCTGCGCCGGATTTGGCCATTACCTGGATCTTGATATCCGTTGGGTAAGGGTGCTGGCATTGCTTTCCTTCCTTCTGGGCGGATCGGGAGTGGTGGCCTATCTGGTGATGTGGATTGTGATCCCAAAAGCCGAGAGCAGGGCCGAAAAGATGGCAATGTATGGGGAGACACCAAACCTGAAAGGTTTTGCGAACAGTCACCTGAACCCGCTATTTAGGCAGTCACGGGGCTTTATCGCAGAGCTGATGGTTTTTCTGGGTAATATTTTTCAGAAGTCGTCAAGGTTTGTTTTTAAAGCCATTGCCGCAGCGATCGTGATTTTCGGTTCAATGCTGCTGTTATTTCTGATCGGCTGTCTGGCGGCATTCATGGGCTTCTGGGATGCGAGTATCTACAGTTATTTCCCACTCAGCATTGTGAACGAAGATTACATGGTCAGCCTGACGATTGCCGTATTTCTGAGCTTCGCCGTACCATTGCTGGCATTGATCCTTTTTTCCATTCGCGTGGTCTTCAATACCCGTGCGGTTCATAAGATGCTGTCTTTCGGTTTGCTGGTCGTATGGCTTGGAGCGCTGGTAGTGGGGATATTTTTCATTGCCAAAATCTCTTCTGAGTTTAAGGAAAGTGCGGAATTTACCCAGGTAGTGCCTGTTACTGATAAGATTGAGTACTACCTGACCGTAGACCGCAGTCGCTTTTTTACAAAGGCCGACAGCCTGCAGTACAGTATTGATCCGGCAAACTATAAAGGTCGTAAGATCCTGAATGAGATGAACGGGCCCTTTGCGCAGCCAAGGAATGTGAAACTGCGGATAGAGAAAAGTGAAAAAATGCAGGCTTCGCTCAGTCAGAACTATTTTGCCAAGGGTAAGACATTTGAACAAGCCCTGAAGGCTGCGCAGCGGACACACTACGACTTTGTACAGAAGGACTCCTTGCTTATATTCAGTCCGACGCTGCAGATCCTGGATAAGGGAAACTGGAGGGATCAGGAAGTGGAGCTGGTGCTAAAGGTGCCGGTGGGGCTTAACGTATTCATCAGTAAAGATTTTGACCGTTATATCCGCGGTGACAATTTTTGGGACTGTGAAAGTGACGATAACAAACAATATACGCAATGGGTGATGACCGAGGAAGGACTTAAGTGTGTGAAGGAAGATCATGATCATGAACCAGAGTAGATGAGGTGACCTTCCTTCGCATACCTAATGTTTAGGCGCAATTTATTTTACAGTATAGCGATAGACAAAGCGGCTTACATTGCCGTCTTTGTCTATTCCTTCAATGACCGCTTTGTAAGTTCCTTTTCCATCGGCGTTGTAATATTCGAGTGTTAGCGGAGCACCAGCAGTGGTCATGACCTTAGGGTTCCAGTAAATGGTACTTCTCAGGTCGTTGAAGTTATAGGTATTTGCAGGATTCACATATTTAGGCATGTAGAACTCTCTTTGTTTGGCAAAACCCTTAGGCGTGAATTTCAGCATATTGTCTTTCGGCAGCATCTTTTTCAGGTCTGCCAGGCTGATGGTGGTCTTTTCGATTTTCTTGGTATTGACGACGAGCACACCATTGGTATTATACATCCTGTTAACGGTACCGAGGTCGTCTTTAGTGAACACCTCTACGGACTCTACTTCCGAAGGCTGCACGCTGAGCAGGCCGAAATAGTCGATAGGCATACCATTCAGGAAGATCTGTACGGGCACTCTGCTGCCCGCCTGGTAGTCACGTGAAACATAAAAATTATTCTCAAAGAAGGTTAAACCCATGGCCATGGTCTGCAGACAAAGGGCGACGGAGTTACAGTCTTTCAGTCGGTCGCCTTCAATCACTGTGGAGTTGATGGAGCTCAGTCCGGAGAGGGCAGGGTGATCTGCGTGACTAGGTCTCTTCGCTTTTGCACCTTCAATCTTTACCTCTTTCAATGTACGCAGGTAGCTGTACTGTCTTTTACTATTGTTCAGGTAGGCAGACATCGTACTGTCAATGTTGACCACTTCTTCTTGTGGATGCGGGTTTTTAGCGATGAGTGGTAGTGGTGCAGGGTCCAGCATGATCATCAGGTTGGAGGCATTGGTTCCGTATTTCGCGTTGATGACGGCTTCTGTAGAGTCAGGAAGAGCAAGGTTGGTAAATGCAAATACTCCCGAAGGGCTGGTGATTGCTTCTGCGGAAATGGTAGTGCCAGGGACAGTGAGGCGCAAGGCACCTTTCCTTACCGGCATTCCCGTACGGTCTCTGAGGGTGCCCGTTACGCGCATGTCCTGCTCAGGCATAAAGGCTACCTGCGGGAACTTATCAGCAAGGATATCCTTGTAGTTGAAACGTCTGTAACCTTGCGTGATCAGCAACTCGTCAAGCGCCGCCAGTTTCTTGTCGTCCGTTTTGTTAAAATAATAATTGGGCTTCTCAATGTATCCCTGCAGGTCAGAGCTGAGCAGTAGGGAGCTTAAAATGGTCGTTTCATTGTCTTCATTCACAGGTACTTTCTGTTCATCCGTTACCGACACGGAGTAGCTGCCTTCGATGGCTGCGGCTGCGTCTTTAGGGGTTACCGTAAGTTTTACCTTCTGGCGTGGTTTGT
>NZ_ABCM01000005.1 GCF_000170795.1 Pedobacter sp. BAL39 | reverse complement strand
CCCCCTTTTTTATGAATCGCGTTCAGGTTATTTTCCTGAGCGGAACGCTTTCTGAGGTTTGTTCTTAAACTGTGGTTTTCCTGTAGAACGGATTTCCGAAGCACCAAGCATCGTCATCGCACAGCGGAACCCGATATCAGCTGTAGACTCATCCTGAGAAAGGAACCTTCTTGTTGCAGGGTTTAACCATAATGCCTGGTCGTCCCATGAACCACCTTTATAAACTCTTGATTTATCGGTAACCAGTGTAATTTCGCCATAAAGCTCATTTTCCTTGTCCCGATAGCCCCTTTGATCGGCATAGGTATTTACTGCCGGTGCCGGTTGGCTTGCCGCAGCCTGCTTTTCTGCCCAGGTTTGTTTCTTGTAAGAAGTTGCATCTGTCAGCACAGGACGGTTGTATTTATCTTTTTCAACCTTACCGGTAAGGGCATCGGCAATTTTCTTGTCCTTGTAGTAATTACCCCTGTACGGGTTAAACGCATCAGCAGCTTCGAAGGTATTCGTACGATAGACATCGGCCACCCATTCATTCACATTCCCTGCCATGTTGTACAGGCCAAAATCATTTGGCATATACGACCTTACCGCAACAGTGAGTCCGCCTTTATCATTCAGGGAACCACCTACACCCATATAATCCCCTTTGGTACGTTTGAAGTTGGCCAGGATCAATCCCCTGGTGCTCTTTTTCGCTGAGCTCAATCCAAGTCCATTCCATGGATAGATTTTATTCTCATTGATGTTTTCATACTGTGTATTGCCGATCAGTCCAAGTGCAGCATACTCCCACTCAGCTTCAGTAGGCAGGCGATAAGGTTGTTTTAGGATACCATCTTCAAGTCTTACGTTCCTTGTTGCGGTATTTTTTCCCGTCCCTGCGGCCGCGTTTGAAGGGTTCAGGTCTTTCATGGCGCGTTTACCTTTATCATCATACTGACCATTCAGGTAGATATCGGTATTGAAAGGTTCCGTAGGTCTCGCTGCCGCCGTTGTTGTTGCTGCACCTTTGGCACCGCCATTCATATCTCTGTAACTGGTCATATAACCGCGTTCGCGTAACAGGAGCTCATTCACACGGTCAGTTCTCCATGCGCAATATCTTTCTGCCTGTTCCCAGTTGACACCTACGACAGGATAATCCTGGTAAGCAGGGTGCCTCAGGTAATTGTCTACGTAGGGTTCATTATAGGAAAGCGGACGGCGCCATACCAGTGTATCTGGCGTTTCGTTGTAGTAATATTCGTAATCTTCAGGGTAGTTGGTACGGATCCAGTTCAGATATTCGAGCCAATTGGTATTGGAAACCTCGGTTTCATCCATGTAAAATGAAGATACCGTAGTTTCTCTTTTGTGGTTATAATTGCTGAGTTCCTGTCCGGACACATTAATCGCACTTCCGCCCATCACAAAAACACCACCTTCAATTTCTACTAAACCCGGACCAGGGCCACGTCTGAATTTTTTGTTTACTTCAAAGCCTCCATACTCCTGTTTGTTATAGGCAAGACCAGTTTTTTCAGAGGTAGCCACCTTGGATTTACAGGATGCAAGTGCAGCGATAAGTGCCACAGATGCAAGTGAATATAGGTATGATTTTTTCATAGAGATGATGTCCTAATACTTTAACTGTTAAAATTACATAAAAAAAGAGTTACACAACAAAAAATCAAGATGGTTTATTGAAAATAATAGTTGATAATTTACGTTGTCCAATTTTCAAAGCCGAGCATCGGGGCCTTGAATTGAGTATTACTTTGATATTATTGCCTACAATGCTAACTTGCAGTCCATAATATTTTATTTATACGGCGAATGAGTAGCAGATTGTTCAAGACTGTCTTTAGCGTATTTTCTTTAGTTACAATTTGCACAGAGCTTTCTGCACAGCTTGTTGAGTCTGGCACTGAGACGAATGGAAGCAGGCGCAATAACATTCTCACCGCAGTACCCTTTTTATTGATTACGCCTGACGCCAGGGCGGGAGGAATGGGAGACGCTGGAGTAGCAGTGCAGCCGGATGCAAATGCCATGAGTATTAACCCGTCGAAGCTAGCTTTCATAGACCGAGATTATGGATTCTCTGTCGCTTATAGTCCCTGGTTAAAAAATGTGGTGCCCGATGTCAGCCTCACTTACCTCTCCGGATATTCCAAACTTGACGAACGGAATACCATTGGAGCCTCCCTTCGTTATTTTAACCTTGGTGAAATCCAGCTGACCGACATTAGTCAGCAGGACCTGGGGTTATACACCCCTTATGAAATGGCATTAGATGTTTCCCTTGCCCGGCAGTTTGGGGAGTCATTTTCGCTTGGAACAGCAGTGAGGTATATTTATTCTAATCTTTTTTCAGGCCAGTTTGCTGCTGGTCAGCAAACAAAAGCAGGGACAGCCTTCGCGGTGGACGTATCTGCCTATTTTAAGAAACCTACGGTTTTTCTCGGACGCGATGCCGTATTGTCTGCCGGAATGAACATTTCTAATATTGGTACGAAACTGGGATATGTGGACGGAGAGAACGGGAACTTCCTGCCGACCAACCTAAAGCTTGGAGGAGCCTCCACCTTTATCATTGACGACTACAACCAGTTTACCATCGCGCTGGATTTTAATAAGCTCCTGGTGCCCACTCAGCCTGTTTATGATCAGGAAGGACGCATCCTGTCCGGAAAAGATCCCAATCGTTCTGTTACATCGGGTATTTTTGGCTCCTTTAGTGACGCGCCCGGCGGGTTTTCAGAAGAATTGCGCGAAATCAGCATGGCTACGGGCCTGGAATATTGGTATAATCAGCAATTTGGGCTGAGGGCGGGCTATTTTTATGAGAGTCCCCAAAAAGGAAACCGCCGTTATATGACTGTTGGTGCCGGGTTAAAGTATAATGTTTTCAATATAGATTTTGCCTATCTGCTTGCCAACGCCCAGAAAAGTGCGTTGGCAAATACGCTGCGATTCTCCCTGATCTTCAATTTCGGGGACTTGAAAAGCTATTGATGCCGGAACAGCAATCAAAAGATAAATTTTAGAATTAAAAAATGAAGATTAAAGTAGGTTTTGGATTTGATGTGCATCAGTTGAAAGATGGACATCCATTTGTAGTGGGTGGTGTAAACCTCGAACATCATAAGGGTGCTTACGGTCATTCTGATGCCGATGTGCTCCTGCACGCGATATGCGATGCGCTGCTGGGCGCCGCAAACCTGCGGGACATTGGGTTCCATTTTAAAAATACAGATCCGCGCTGGAAAGGAATCAGCAGTCTGATCCTTCTGCAGGAGAGTGTAAAGCTCGTAAAAGAGAAGGGTTTTGAAATTGGTAACATAGACGCCATGCTCTGCCTGGAAGCCCCAAAGATCAATCCGCATATTCCAGCCATGCAGCAACATATTTCAGCAGCCATGGGCATTGATGTAGAAGACATCTCCATAAAAGCAACTACAAATGAACACATGGGTTTTATAGGACGTGAAGAGGGGGTGGTGGCTTATGCGGTATGTCTCATCCAGAAACTTTAATCTATCCTGTTTAAACTCCCCGTTTCCCCTTAATGCAGCGGATCTTTGTCATAAAAAAAGCAGGATACCCTGAAAGTATCCTGCTCCTAAAAAACTAAAGAATTATTTATCCGGAATCCGGGTGACTACGCTTGTTTGACAAACTGTAGCTCACCAAGAATTTTAACATCTTCGCTCACCATTACACCACCGGTTTCCAACGCTGCGTTCCAGGTAAGGCCGAAATCTGTTCTGTTGATTTTGCCACTCAATGTGAAACCTGCTTTTGTATTTCCCCATGGATCAGTGGCAATACCGCCGAATTCCACGTCTAATTTTACTGCTTTGGTGATGCCCTTTACAGTAAGGTCACCATTTAAGATGTAGTCATCACCATCCTTGCTCAGTGAAGTAGAGTGGAAAGTGATTTTTGGAAACTGATCAGCATCGAAGAAATCGCCGCTTTTCAAATGGTTATCTCTGTCTGTATTTCCTGTATCAATAGAGTGGATGCTGCCTTCAAAAGAAACTGTAGCCTGATCAAAATCATCAGCTTCAGTAGTCAGTTCAGCAGTCAGGTCATTGATGCTACCTGTTACAGTCGTGATCATCAGGTGTTTCACTTTAAACTGCAGTTCACTGTGTGTAGGGTCTAAAGTCCATTTTGTAGTTGCCATAATATTGTGTTTTTAATTTTTCCTTTTTAGTACAACACAAAATTACGGCGAAGGTTTAGACCCTGCATTGATGTATGATAAGAAAGTATTATGCTTTAAAATGTTTGTTTGTCAGGTCTTTACGAACCCTGCTGAGAGATTCCGGCGTGATGCCGAGATAGGAGGCAATCATCCATTGCGGCACCCTCAGGGTAAGGTTGGGATAAAGCTGGATGAAGTTCAGGTATCTTTCTTCCGCAGTGGCACTCAGCAGCATATTTATGCGTTTCTGCATGAAGCGGATGGAGTTGTGCAGCATCGTGGTATTGAGGTTGCCCATACAAGGCACAAGTGCGACGGCCTCTTCCATAAAACCTTTGGGCATCATTACCGCTTTTGTAGGTTCAATGGCATCAATAAAAAAATCAGAGCCCTCATTAAAGAGTACGCTGTTTCTGTCGGACATCCACCATTGCTCCGGTGCAAATTGTATGATGTGTGTTTTTCCTTTATGATCGATGGAGTAACTGCGCAGCAGCCCTTCCAGCACAAAATATACCTGCGTGGTGACTTCACCTTTCATCAGCAGCATCTCATTTTTGTCAAAATGTTTTACTTTTAACTTGGTAGAGATGAGTGCAAATTGTTCGTCAGTAATGGCAACACGTTTCTGCAGGTATTCTTTGAATTGTTCCATAGGGTGGGCGACGTTCTATTTTTTTGAGGGATCGACATTGGAGAAATCAGCACCACACTTGCCACATCCCGAGGCACAGCCTCCTTTTTTTGGAGAAATGGATCTGTAGAGCATGCGACCAACGTAAAATGCCGCAGCCATAAAAAGAAGAATGACCAGTATGGTTTGAATGTCCATAACACAAAGCTAAATAAACACTGCCCCACTGCAGTCTTTAGAATGTAAATTTACAATTTCATCAGGCCAACCGTGCCGCCTACCCAATTAAAATTCTGGTTGTGGGCCACACCGATCATTTTTCCACGGCTCAGTCGTGTTACATTGACACACAATGCGGGCTCCTGTCCGTCGGGCCATAGGTACATCAACCGGACTTCTACTTTTACACCCCCTTCCGGCGACTGCACCAATGGGGCATAGTCGACCTTGCGCTGCAGTATCCAATGTTCCGGATCTGGGATTTCCTCAATATCGGCTTTTGTGACGTCGATGAGTACACCCTTTCCTGCAAATGAAAACAGCGGTTTCAGCACATAATTTTCCAGGTCTTCGGGAATCCGCTCCAGCTTGTTCAGAAAACTTGTTTCCGGAACAAAATCGCTTTTTATAAATGGCATCAGGTACTTGCTGATCCGGTAATACCAGTTGGGATGTGTAATCCATTCGATGTCGAGCCTTGTTCGTGGGTCAAAGGAATCCTCAAAAAAAACCGTTTCCAGATCGATTTCTTCAAATATCACCCGGTTATAAATGCGTTTCAGCTGTATAGACTGACCGTCCCGATGATAGAAGAGCCGGTTTCCCTTTTTTTCAATGTCTGTGATGCTAAGGACAGGAATGCCGAGCAGCTTTGAGGTCAGTTGAAAGTCGATCGCTGTTTTCTGGTTGAGTGGATCAAGGTCCATCATGGCCACTTCATGAGGTTCGTGTTTACCGATGATGAGCTCCCGGAGCATTGCGTTATAGCTAGCCTCATCAAATCCTCCGAAAAAGGGACTTAGCTCTTCCGTTAAGTTAAACTGTTCCTTATAAAACCTGGCCAGATGTGGCTGGAAGTTGTAGAGTGATGGAAATCCCTGCAGTTCGATCAACATAGGTTTCATTTTTCCTTCCCGATCCGTGGTGATGCCAAAGTCGAAACATAAAAAATGTGGGTGTTCATTTTCGCCGGGTACTTTCCACTGCTCTGGAATGGCCGGTTGGCTCAGTGTTTTAAACTCCGGTTGACGGATGAAACGGATCAGCTCATCACCCGCATCCATCAGCTGTTGCCGGAGGTCAGCAGGAATAAAAACAGGTGTTTCCGCAACGCGGAAAGGGATGTCCTGAAAGCCGTTCGCTATGGCCTTCAGGAAAGACTGATATTTTTCGGATGAAAAATTCTCATTAAAAGATTTTCTTTCTGATGGGATCATGACCGCTTCTCCTTGACGTGATCTATGGCCTCTGCCAGGAAATTAGGGATAATCAGTTGCTGGGTGAGTGAGATCCGGTCGGGATGTGTCAGGTGGATCAGCATCTCTTCATACCGTTTCAGCCCATGCTCATTGATGATGGCATTCCTGGTGTCTTCCTGCTGAAGGTAGCTGCTCATCCCTTCCGCATTTGCCTCGGGATGAAACTGTGTGCCACAGATCTCTTTTGTGAAGCGCAGCGCCATAACACAGCGTTCCATGTCTGCCTGCGGCCGTTCTTTTTCCAAAGCAAGGACAATCGCCTTTTCATTCGAGAACAGCTGGTCATCAGGGTTGGTCACCTGCCAGCTCCTGCTGTCGACACAAAAAAATGGATTCGGAAGACCTGTAAATAAAGGGTCACTATCGCCCTCCTCGGTAATAAATACCGGAAATACGCCAAATACGGGTGATTTCCTGCGTAGCAATGTACCAATGCCAAACTTGCGGCAGGCCATTTGAAAAGAATGACAGATCAACAGCATATATTTCCTTGGAAAGGGCTTTCCCGTATTGCTGCCCGCGGTGTTAAAAATCTCAATATCCTCCAGAAGCTGAAAAAAGGCGTTTTCCCAAGCCAGACCTTCTCCTTCATAAGGGCTGCCGGGGCCGCCACTGGAGATGTAGATGTCGTATTCCATACCCGGAATTTCCCCCAGTTCACGGAGGCTAAAAACCTCCACAGAAAGAGATAACGAGGCCGCATCAGCATAAGCAGTCAGGCTGTCGCAAATTCCCTGGATCCCAAGGTTGGGCATGCCATTGTTCATGTCTATTATCGCTGCGCTGATCTTTTTCCTGCCCATACTTTTTATTTTATTCCTGCAAGTGTCTGCTCGGTAATGAAATCCACAACAGACTCAAAGGATCCGCTGTTGCGGTATACCTCCAGCTGCCGGTCTGCACCCGTTCCGTTCTCCAGGATCTGGTGTACGTAGTTGATCTCCGACCGGCAGCCCAGCTCATCCACCACGTCGTCAATGAAGTCGAGCAGCTCGAGGATCAGGTTTCTGCAGTTGACCTCGATTTCCTTACCAAAATCAATCAGCTTGCCGTCGATGCCATACCGCGCTGCGCGCCATTTGTTCTCATTGATCAGCGCTCTGGAGTAGGTAATGTAATTCATGTTCTGCAATCGCAGCTTATACAACTTGGCACAAAGTGCCTGAAAAAGGGCAACAAAGGCCATCGTCTCATCCACCAGCATGGGGCAGTCGCAGATCCTGAATTCTATAGTTTCATAAAAAGGATGCACCCTGATGTCCCACCATATTTTCTTGGCATTGTCAATACTCCTGGTTTTGATCAGCAGTTTGATGTAATTGTCATAATCTTCTATACTATTGAACACATCCGGAATCCCTGTTCTCGGAAATTTATCAAAGACCTTGGTGCGAAAAGACTTGTATCCTGTATTGCGGCCCTCCCAAAAGGGGGAGTTGGTTGACAACGCAAATACATGCGGCAGAAAGTAACGCACCTGGTTGGCAATATGTATGGCAAGTTCGCGCGACTGGAACCCTACGTGGACATGCAGGCCAAAGATCAGGTTGGAGCGTGCAGCTTCCTGAAGCTCGTTGACAATCTCGTTGTAACGCGGATGCTCTGTCATCAGCTGCTTCTCCCAATGTGAAAAAGGGTGTGTGCCAGAGGCGCCGATCAGGAGCCCCTGTTCGCCGGCGAGTTGTGCCACCGTACGCCGAAGGTCGGAAATCTCACGTCTTGCCTCGTCGGTATTCCTGCAGATGCCGGTGCCCACCTCTACCACCGCCTGGTGCATCTCTGCCTTCACCTTGTCCTGATAAATCTTCTGCGCGGCCTCCACAATCTTCTGATCATGAGAGCAAAGTTCGCGGGTGACCGGGTCGATCACCATGTATTCTTCTTCTACGCCAAGTGTGAAATCGTTGATCATGCTGCCGCTGCTTGTTCCTGTGTATACACAAAGGTAGAACGATTTTATATATAGTTGCCATACCTGTGTCTTTGCAGATGAAACATTTCATTATTTGCTCTTAACTAATTGATTGATATGTTGATAATAAATCCTATCTTTGCGCCAAAATTTACTACGCATTGTATGCAAAAAATAAGAAATATAGCTATCATAGCACACGTTGACCACGGTAAAACTACATTGGTTGATAAGATCTTACACTCTTGTTCTATCTTTCGTGATAACGAGCAGACCGGAGATTTAATTCTTGACAACAACGACCTGGAGCGTGAGCGTGGAATTACCATCGTTTCAAAAAACGTGTCAGTACAATATAAAGATGTAAAAATCAATATTATTGATACTCCTGGTCACGCCGATTTCGGTGGTGAGGTAGAGCGTGTACTGAAAATGGCTGATGGGGTGTTGTTGTTGTGTGATGCTTTTGAAGGTGCGATGCCTCAAACTCGTTTCGTAACTCAGAAAGCTTTGGCATTAGGTCTTAAACCAATTGTTGTTGTCAACAAAGTGGATAAAGAAAACTGCCGCCCGGAAGAAGTTTACGAGCAGATCTTCGAATTGTTCTTCAACCTTGAAGCTACAGAAGAGCAGTTAGACTTCCCTGTAATTTACGGATCCTCAAAACAAGGATGGATGAGCACCGACTGGAAAGTGCCTACTACAGACATCTTTGCATTATTGGATGCTGTTGTTGCCAACATTCCTCCTGCACCTACCAACGACGGTACCCTTCAGATGCAGATCACCTCTTTAGATTATTCTTCTTTCGTAGGTCGTATCGCTATCGGACGTGTACACCGTGGTGTGATTAAAGAAAACCAACCGGTAACGTTGATCAAACGTGATGGTAAAGTTGTAAAAACAAGAGTAAAAGAATTATATACATTCGAAGGTTTAGGTAAGATCCGTACTACAGAAGTGAAGTCTGGCGACATCTGTGCTGTTGTTGGTATCGATGGTTTCGATATTGGTGACACCATTGCAGATTTCGATGCGCCGGAGCAACTGCCGGTCATCAAAATTGATGAGCCTACGATGAACATGTTGTTCACCATCAACAACTCACCATTCTTTGGTAAAGAAGGTAAATTTGTAACTTCTCAGCGTATCAGAGAGCGTCTGTACAAAGAGATGGAGAAAAACCTTGCCCTGAAAGTAGTAGAAACAGAATCTCCTGATGCTTATCTGGTATACGGAAGGGGTATTCTCCATTTATCAGTATTGATCGAGACCATGCGTCGCGAAGGTTATGAGATCCAGGTAGGACAACCACAGGTTATCGTTAAAGAAATTGACGGTAAAAAATGTGAGCCTATTGAGACACTGATTGTTGATGTTCCGGGTGAAGTTGCTGGTAAAGTAATTGAGCTGGTTACACAACGTAAAGGTGAATTGCTGATCATGGAGCCAAAAGGAGATTTACAACACCTTGAATTTGAGATCCCTTCACGTGGTATCATCGGTTTGAGAAACAATGTTCTTACTGCAACTGCCGGTGAAGCCATCATGGCACACCGTTTCAAGTCTTACGAGCCTTGGAAAGGTACCATCCCTGGAAGGATGAATGGTGTATTGGTTTCTATGGATAAAGGTAATACAACTGCTTATTCTATCGATAAACTGCAGGATCGCGGACGTTTCTTCGTTGATCCGGGTGTAGATATCTATGAAGGGCAGATCCTTGGAGAGCACATCCGTGACAATGACTTGGTCATCAACATCGTTAAAGGTAAAGCATTGACCAACATGCGTGCTTCAGGTACAGATGACAATACGCGTATTGCTCCAGCCATTAAATTCTCTCTTGAGGAAGCAATGGAGTACATCCAGGCTGATGAGTACATCGAGGTAACTCCAGTCAGCATGCGTCTGCGTAAGATCTATTTAACGGAAAATGAGCGTAAAATCAACGCTAAAAAATTCCAGTAAGCTGAATCATCCTGTAAAAACAGGTGTCTTATGATATGAAGAAGCCCCTGAGCAATCGCTCAGGGGCTTCTTCTTGTAATGGCATTTCAAGAATCCTGTTGCTCAGATGTTCCTAAACATGCTGATGCTCATGCACACCTTCTGCAAATTCTTCTACAATTTTGTCATTGAATGCAGGAAGGTCATCCGGGCTCCGGCTGGTGACGAGCCCCTGGTCCACCACCACTTCCTCGTCCTGCCAGATCGCTCCAGCATTTACAAGGTCTATTTTGATGGTTTTTGTAGAGGTCAGTGTCCTTCCTTCTACCACTTCCGCGCTGATCAGCACCTGTGGCCCATGACATATTGCTGCTACCGGTTTGCCGGCAGCAAAAAAGTCGCGCACAAATTTCAGCGCATCTTCGTTTTTTCTTAATGAGTCCGGGTTGAGTACTCCTCCTGGGATGAGCAGCCCGTCATAGTCTTCGGCATTTACTTCTGCCAGCGTCCTGTCGACATCTACCTTGATGGTCCATTCATGATCGCCTTTCATCGCCTGGATCTGTCCCTCCGAGGAGGATATGATGTGTACCGTGGCATCTTCTTCTTTCAGTCGCTGTACCGGGCTGGTCAGCTCTGTTTCTTCGAAACCGTTTTCTGATAGAACGGCTATGGTTCGATTGCTTAATGTTCCCATATTCTTGAATTTTAATGTATAAACTTGACTTTCGCCTCATTAATTACAAGCCGGGATAGATAATGTTTTACATTTTGAAAAATCGCCGATAAACTGCTTCGGAAGCCAATTTCTAATCGTTGGTCCTGCGATGTCTGACATAATACTGGAACAGGTTCATCGCGATGAAAATATGATTGATGAGGTTGGGTACCAGCCCGTAGTATTTACTGAATATGCGGAACCGCTCCTTCAGGCTTGCCAGGTGTTTTTTCTTGGAAATACCGCCGACAAGGTATTTTGCCACATAACTATGTGTATTCACGATGCTCGATGCCTTCTTTGCGGCGCGGATGATCCAGTCAATATCTGCGCTGTACTTATACTGTAAATCATAAGGTGCGGTAAGGCTCCTTCTGACGTAAATGGCCTGGTGACTGATGTTCATGCCATACCTGAAACTCTTCCAGTTGAAAACTGCAGGAGCAGTATGCCTCCGCTGTCCCAAGCTCTTCCAGTTTTCGTCGTACATCTCCGTCTCCCCGTAATAGATATCTGCATGACCACCGCATTCAAAGATCTCAGCAACAGTAACCGGCGAGTAAATCTCGTCCCCGGAGTTCATAAACAATACATAATCCCCTGTAGCTGCTGCCAGTCCCTTATTCATGGCATCGTAAATGCCTTTGTCGGGCTCAGAAATAAAATAGCCGAGTCTGGATTGATATTTTTCAATGAGTTCTTTCGTGCCGTCTTTTGATGCGCCATCAATCACGAGGTATTCAATATTCGTGTAAGTCTGATTCAAAACAGAAAGCATGGTCCGTTCGATGTCCTTTACATTGTTATAAACGATGGTAATGACGCTGAGCTTTGGTTGCATAGGGGGGCGGAAGATTAGCGGGGCTGTTGGTTGATTAGTGACTGATATAATAATAAGTGCTTTTCTGCGATTACAGTTTCCGAGAATTGCATCAGGATCGTCCTGCGTGCTTCCTTCTGAATCTCTGCTGCATGGTCTTCATGGTAAAGCCATTCCATTCCAGTTGCCAGGTCTTCTGAAGATTCGTAATCTGCCAGGTAACCATTCTCCAGATGCCTCACCATATCCGGAATGCCACCCGTTTTAAAGGCCACCACCGGCGTTGCACAAGCAAGGCTCTCCATTACCGTATTCGGCAGGTTGTCTTCGAGAGAAGGCGTAATAAAAGCGTCTGCGGCTGAATAACATTTGGCTAGGTGACTGTCATTGCTGATGGTTCCTAGGAAAGTGGTTTTAAATGGGAATTCAGGCATGTCAGCCTGGTCGTTGTTTCCAAAGATCACCAGTTCTATATTTTCTTTGACTATGCCCGGTCTCGAAGCGAGGTCGTTCAATGCTGCAATCAGGTAGGAGGTGCCTTTGTGTTTGTCATTCTTCGAAGGCATGAACCCACTCATCAGCACAAACTTGTCCGGCTGGATCTTCAGGATCTTCTTGGCTTCCGACTTCACATAGGGTTTAAAAACATCCGTTTCAATGGTATTCGGAATAACTGTCACTGCTCGGGCACCCATCAGACTGCTGAATTTAACAGAGTTGGCCATCCAGTTGCTCGGGGCAAC
Source organism: Pedobacter sp. BAL39 (assembly GCF_000170795.1). Taxonomy (GTDB): domain Bacteria; phylum Bacteroidota; class Bacteroidia; order Sphingobacteriales; family Sphingobacteriaceae; genus Pedobacter. The sequence continues at coordinate 324,221 of NZ_ABCM01000005.1, read as the reverse complement.
AATATGACAGTTGAGTTCGGAATAGGCCTTTTTCTTGCGCGCCCAAGTCTGGTGAGAGATGTCATTCTTCCCGTTGACCTTTAGCAGAGGGCAGAAGCCGCATTCCTTATGGTAGTTCTCGCAGGAGTAGCGTACATGGCAGCCTCCGGTAAAGGCATTGCTGTCGTGGAAGGTCCATACCACAGGTTTCTCCAGCTCGTCCAGTTCGGCAAGAAATTTCGGCGACAGGAAGCCGTGGTTCACCCAATGTAAATGAATGATGTCTGCGGCCTGCACCTTCGGATGCCGGATCACGGAGCGCCCAAACCATTGCAGGGAAAAAGGGGTTTTCAGGGCTTTGGATACTGCCTTCGATAAGTACCGCTCCGATAGGATGTTGAATACCGCTCTGGCCTTTTGAAAGGGAGTTTTGCTGAATGTATCTGTCTGATTGCTCTCCTTGAATTGAAAATATACAATGACATCAGAATCAATGTCCTGAGCTTTTAATGCGCTGCTGAGCCGCAGGCATGCCCTGCCAGCACCACCATTCCCCTCGTATGTATTTAAGTGTACTACTTTCAATTTATCAAAATTACATATTATTGTTAACCTTTATTAAATACTTGTTTTATTTTCGTTGAACCAGGTGCGTTGATTGCGATTTAAAACCTTGTAAGGCTCAAAAATGCCAAGCAACTGTAAACTGTCAAAAATAAATTTAAAAATGAAACTATTTATTTGAGGAATCGTCTCATGAACAGATTATGATCAGACATTGACACTAAAAAAATATGAAAAGAACATTTTTTGCCATTACCACTGCGCTGCTGCTCTCAGGTACAGTCACACAAGCGCAAAATGAAACTTATTTTACTGCTTATCCTGCTTTAACGCCGGATGCACAAACCGTAGTATTCAGCTTCGAGGGCGACCTCTGGAAAGTTCCTGCTACCGGTGGTGCCGCCACCAGGCTCACCGCAATGCCTGGTGAAGAAATCAATCCCAGGGTTTCTCCTGATGGAAAATGGCTTGCCTTCTCTTCCAACCAGTTTGGAAACTATGATGTCTATGTGATGCCAATGGCTGGAGGTACTGTCAAACAGCTGACCTTTAATGATACTGCCGACGAGGTCGACAACTGGAGCTGGGATTCCAAGACCATTTATTTCAGCTCGGGAAGATATAACATGTATACCACCTATACCGTGGGTGCAAATGGAGGAACCGCAAAACGGCTCTTCCCGAACTTCTTCAATACCATTCATAATGTTGCCGAGGCGCCAAGCGGCGAGCTTTTTTTCAATGATACCTGGGAAAGTAAAAATTTCGCCAACAGGAAACGATATAAAGGAGCTTTCAATCCTGATATCCAATCCTATAACCCTAAAACTAAAGCCTATAAACAATATACCGATTATAAAGGCAAGGACTTATGGGCTACTGTTGCCAAAAGCGGAAAGGTCTATTATGCCTCTGATGAAGGCAATGACGAATATAACCTGTATACCTTTGAAGGCGACAAAAAGCTCCGCCTGACCGATTTTCCCTCAGCCATCAAGCGTCCTTTCGTTGCTGCCAATGGAGCGTCAATAGTTTTTGAAAGGGATTATCAACTTTATCTATATAATGTATCCTCAAAGACCAGCCGTAAGATCAATATTGAAGTTTCCAGAAATACCGTGCTGAGCAAGGATCAGGAGTTCGATGTCCGCGGATCCATTACTGATTTTGACGCCTCTCCGGATGGTAAAAAGCTGGCCTTCGTTTCTCGGGGGGAGCTTTTTGTGAGTGATGCCGAAGGAAAATTCATCAGAAAGATCAACCGTGGTCTTGAAAACGGCATCAATGAAAGAGTGATGGAAGTGAAATGGCTTTCCGATAACCGCACGCTGGTGTTCAATCAAACCTTTAAGGGATATCCGAATTGGTTCAGTATTGCTGCGGATGGCAAAGGAAAAACCAAACAGCTGACCAGCGAAAACAGAAGCAACAGGGCCATCGCATTCAATAAAGACCGTACGCAGGCAGTTTACCTCAGCGGTAGGGATGAAGTGCGGGTGATGGACCTGAAGTCACTGGAAAGCAAGACCATCGTAAAAGACGAGATCTGGGCCTTTCAGAATGCCAATCCTTCTTTTTCCCCGGACGGGGCCTATGTACTGTTCACGGCATATCGCAATTTCGAACAGGATATCTTTGTACACCACCTCAAACAGAATAAAACCATCAACCTCACCAACACGGGCGTGACAGAAACATCGCCTTCCTGGTCTCCTGATGGCAAGTATATCTTCTTTACCAGTTTGCGTACTAAACCATCTTATCCTTTTGGAATGCAAAATGGTCATGTATACCGCATGGCGCTGGACGACTACGATGAGCCCTATCGCCTGGATAAGTTTGATGAGCTGTTCAATGAAAAGAAAAAGGATAAAACTGCTCCTGCGGACAACAAGACTGATAAAGACAAAAAGAAACCCTCAAAATCAGAGAAGGAAAAAGCAAAAGCAGATAGCCTGAAGAAAGCTGAAGACAAATCGAAAGAGGCCTCCATGTTCGTCATCAATACCCAGAACCTCATGGATCGGATCACATTGGTCAGCCCTAACTTTGGCACCCAGAGCGGGGCTGAAATCCTGGAAAAAGGCGATAAGACCTATGCTTTCTATTCCTCCGATCATGAAGGGGGCGGAGCATCCTTCTATCGTACGGTAATAGAAAACTTCGAGAACAACAAAACCGAGAAGGTTACCGATGGATATGCATCCATCCAGCAGTCCGGCGACAAATATTACATCTTATCCCGGGGTACCATTCACAAATATAACATAGACATGAACCGCCTGGACCGTCTTGATATTGGTTATAAGTTCAATAGAAACCTCAATGAAGAATTTAACCAGATGTTTTATGAAAGCTGGGCTGGGCTTGAAGAAAACTTCTACAGTGAAGATTTTCATGGTGTAGACTGGATGAAGATGCGCCAGCAATATGCCAGGTTTCTCCCATACCTCAATAACAGGTCTGACCTTCGGGTGTTGCTCAACGACATGCTGGGCGAGCTGAACTCGTCGCACCTGGGTTTCAGCACTTACGGTGCTGATGAGCGGAAATCCTTAAATTATGCCACAAATGAAACCGGGATTGTTTTTGATGATGAAAACCCATTCAAAGTATCAAGAGTTGTCGCACAGAGCAATGGCCGCCACAAAGGGGTAGGGCTGCGTGCCGGAGATGTTATTACCGCTGTCAATGGGGTTCCTTTGGATGCTTCAATAGACCGTGATTATTATTTCACCACGCCATCTCTCGAGCAGGAGATGGAGCTGACCTTAACTAGAGAAGGAAAAATAGTAACCACCAAAGTGCATCCGCAGAGTACCGGTACGCTGAAAGGCAACCTGTATGATGAGTGGATCACGGAAAACAGGGAGCGGGTGAAAACGCTGGGCAACAACAGGATTGCCTATTCTTACATGAAAAATATGGGTGGCGATGAGCTGGAACGCTTCCTGCTGGACATGGTGGCCCAGGAAAACAATAAAGAAGGAATCATCCTTGACCTGCGCTACAATACTGGTGGAAATGTGCACGACGAAGTCCTCAGGTTCCTGTCGCAGCGCCCCTACCTGCAATGGAAATACAGAGGCGGAAAGCTTTCGCCACAAAGTAATTTTGCACCTGCTGCAAAACCAATTGTTCTGCTCATCAATGAGCAGTCGCTCAGCGATGCCGAGATGACAGCTGCAGGATTCAAAGCTTTGAAACTGGGGAAAATTATTGGTACAGAGACCTACCGGTGGATTATCTTTACCTCAGGGAAAGGGCTTGTCGATGGTTCTTTCTATCGTCTTCCTTCCTGGGGATGTTTTACCCTCGACGGTAAAAACCTGGAGAAAGAAGGAGTCGCACCTGATATTTATGTAAAAAATACTTTTGTAGACCGGCTGGAAGACAAAGATCCACAGCTGGAACGGGCGGTAGCAGAAATACTTCAGGACCTCAAAAAATAATATCATATTTGTTCCTGCATTTTTAGATCAATAGCATAATGGATAACCTGTTAACAGACAGACAATTTTGGGTGAATTATTGGGAGGGTAAAACCGGGTTATCGGTAAATATTCCGGCAAACTATCTTTTTCATGAGCAACTGAAGACGCTGATTGAAAAAGAAAGCGTCAAAACTGCAATTGAACTTGGGGGGTTCCCCGGCTATTATGCTGTATTTTTAAAGAAGTATTTTAAATTAGAGGTGACCCTTTTGGATTATTTTGTTCACCAGCCTGTCACCAATGCCCTGCTTCATGCCAACCAGCTCGAAGAGCAGGACATCCATATTATTGAAACGGACCTGTTCAAATATACACCGGAACAGTCCTTCGACCTAGTATTGTCCTGTGGTCTCATTGAGCATTTCAATGATACCGCAGACATCATCAGGAGGCATGTGGCTTTCCTGAAACCTGGAGGCACACTTTTCATTACACTTCCTAATTTCAGGGCTGTCAACGGATGGCTGCAGAAGAACTTCGACCGCGAGAATTACGATAAACACAATATCGGCTGTATGGATCCTGAATTTCTTGCTGATATTTGCAGGAAGGAAGGTCTTGAGATACGCCAATCCCGATATTTTGGGCACTTCAGCCTTTGGCTGGAGAATGAAAAGCAAAAACCTCTGGGTGTACGCCTGATGAAAAAGTCATTATGGCTTGTAGGGAAGGTTTTTACTAAGATATTTCCTTTTAACTCCAGACAGCTATCTCCATACATTATTCTGGAAGCAAAAAAGGCTTAGGTTAGAAGGTCTGCCAGCGTCTATAAGTAAGTAGGGGGGATCTACCCTGCCAGTCGCTGGTGAATAAATCTCCTGATGCGCTGCCACAATGAGCCCTTGCGGGTACTTAAAAAATCTTTAATAACCTTGTAAGCCTCCTGGTTTTCCTTCAGTTCTGAAGGGAAATTCCGGATTGGCTTTGGGTTAATGACCACATTGTAGATGTCATTGATCCCTGAATGGATTCCTGAGCCGTCATGACCAATGTTGTTGACGAGCGAATGTGCCGGGTTCAGCGTAAGTCCGCCTTTTAGAAAAATAGAAGCATACCAGCGGATGGCCCAGGAGTTATTTCTGCCCTTTTTAAAATCCTGGATCTGCTTCCAGAAGTTCATTTTTCCGTCAATAGAAAAGGTCTCTTTTTTCTTTGCGTCAAAGCGGCTGATCAGCAGGTCTATATCTGATTCGAAATGCTGCCATGCGCGGTCCCATGTGGCCCATCCCCAGCTGGTGGCAGCTCTGTAGAAGAAAGATTCCGGAAGGTTGTTTTCTTTCAATGGATACATGTAAGCACCAATGTGCATCACTTTCTCCTCATTTCTGTAACGTTCAAGGGCATCGTTGAAATAGCTGAGTGTATATGGCGAACTGATCAGGTCGTCTTCGAAGACAATGACCTGTTTGTAATCTTTGACTAACCTGCTGACACCGGCAATCACGCTGTTGGCCAGCCCCATATTTTCTTTTCTTTCGATGACCTCAACCGACTTAAATCCCTCTATATTTTTCAGCAGTTCCCGAACTTCCAGCACGCTGGTTTCATCGGCAGCTGATTTATACCCATCAGAAAAGATGAATAGCCTGCTTTCTGCTGCCAGCTCATTCTGCATGAGGAACTTCAATGTCCGCTCGGTATGTTTCGGGCGGTTGTAAACGAACAGGGCTATAGGTGCCGGTGATTGCATAATTAAAAGATCTCCAGGGTGTTATTGGTTTTTCTGGTCAGCACAGTGTAGGCATTGCCGAACTGCTCTCTTTTTTTCTTGCCCAGGAGTAAACCCAGAGTATGTTTGACGCGGTATTCCAGTTCAATTCTCAGTGTCTTGAACAAGGACTTAGGTGTATTTTTAAGCGTAAACTCACAAAATTTGATGGTTTCCACGGGAGTCATTGAGGTTTTGTCTTTTTCAATTTCCATGCCCTCGCTGCGCAGCAGAAAGCGAATGAGCGTAGGCGTATACATATTGATGTGGCCATAATCCAGGAAATGTTTAATGCGCTGGTCTACGCCAAAGCGGTAATCCAGGGGCACTTCTACCACAATGTACTTTGCTACCCGTTTGAGCTCCCTGAGCAGTACGCGTTCATGCTCCACATGTTCAAGCACATGGGCAAGGACTACCAGGTCGAAGAAGTTGTCTTCATAAGGGATTTTATATCCGTCAAAACGAAGCGCCTCTTTAAGGTTGCTCAGCTTCCTGTCTTTAATCAGCTGAACACCACTTTCCGCAATCTCAAGTGCATAAAGGTTTTTGCCAAAACCCATTTCGTTGAGGTAATAGAGCACACTGCCATCGCCGGCACCTACTTCAAGGACTTTTTCAGGGCGTAGTGCCTGACAAACTTCTGCAATATTGCCGGCCTTGGCTTTCGCGCCAAGCATGCGCCATTCCATGTTGCTGGTCGTATAGAAATTGTCGTAGGCTTCATTCAGATTTTGATCGAGCATTGGCTGTATCCGTTGGGAGGTTAAACTTTTTTACCGTCGACAATCAGTGAGGAGTAACCCAGTGGTTCATTGAAGCGCTTATCGTACCTCCGGGAGCGTATGATGTGCCCGTCTTCGCTGTTCCAGTCCTGATAGTGAAATTGATGTTGTTCATCGTAGTACTCCTGAAGTGTGGTTTTGAAGCCTGCATCTTCCAGTACTTTCGTCAGCTTTTTATAGTCGTACAACAGCTTATGGTCATGTGCGCCTTCACCATGACCACCAGGTTTCACCATGTCGATATAGTCTTTGTTGGGGTGGAAGCCATCGGGTACGGCAATCCTGATTGTGCCTCCTTTTTCCATAAACTGATAACAGTTTTTCAGGGCGGTCAATGCGTCTGTATAGCTGATGTGCTCAAAAACATGCTCAGCAAGAAACTTTGTTGCCTTTTTGTCGCCAAGCAGGTTCTGAAAAGAGCTGACTTCCAACAGGTTTAAACTCTCTATGTTCGTCGGTAGCCAATTGTCGTAGGCGGTCTTCTCGGAGCCGATGATGATGTTGACAGGGCCTGTAGCTTTCCTGATTTTTGATTTTAGTTGAATGAGGTCCAATATGTTTATCGGCTTCAACACGATTGATCTTACTACCTGTCTTAAGGACATTATTAGGAGTGTTTAATGTTCAGTATTGTTCATCAGAATAAAAGGGCCTGTGTACATTCATTTTTATCCCCAGACGGTGCTTTTATTCAGGATATCAAAGGTAAAAGGTTAAACTTAAAAAGAGAATATATCCAGATAATAATTAGCTGATGCTCAGTTTTTGCACAATATTGTCGATGTACTCAGATGCCCGGACATTTTAACGCCTGCTGCGGAGTTTTTGGACCACAGTAAACAGCAAGAGTGATTTAAACATCATCAATCCCTGCTCTCTTGTCTTCGGGAATAAGAGAATGAAAAATGTAGAGCTGAAATAGGCAACAAGCGTGGCTATGGCGGCACCCATAATGCCATATTGCGGGATCCAGATCATGTTCAGCAAAATGTTGATGATTGCTCCAGCCGCAGTACGTACCAGGGCTAATTTGGTATATCCTTCAGCAATGAGGAACTGGCCGCTAGCGGTACCCAGGAAAGCAAAAATACCCGCCCAGATATGTACAGAGAGCACATGTGCACCCGGGTGGAACTCCGGTTTGTAGAATATCTTATAGATATATGGCGCCGCGAAGGTCATGAATATGGCCAGGCTCAGGCTGATCCAGACCATTAAGTCGTACATGTTCTGCATCCTTCTTTTGTAGCGGATGGGATCATCTCTGCGCGCATTCATGATTGCGGGAAATACCGCGGTCACAATCGCGACAGGGATAAAATACCAGGATTCTGCAAGCTGTACCACAGTAGAATAGATCCCCAGGCTTTTGATGTCGAGGTAATTTTTGATCATTAGCTGGTCTATCCTCATATAGATGGATACCAGTACCGCCGAAAAAGCCAGTGGCCAGGAATTGTGGAGCAGGTATTTGGCCAGCTGCAGATCAAACTTCCAATTGAATATGGAGCTCCCTTTTAGCGTATAAACATAAATATATCCCCCGGACAGCAGCAGTGTGTCAAACAGCAGTGAGATGATGAACCACTCAATTGGCAGGCCGGAAAGGATCAGTGCGAGCTTGATGAAAGCCGAAAGTATGTTTCCGGCAATCTGAACAATCATGATCAGTTTTCCTTGTGCCTTCGACTGGAAATAGCTGTCGATGATGTTAAATGCCTGCACGATCCCCGAGCAGCTCACAATCAATACATAGGAAAACGGGGTCTCTGCGGGTTTGAAATCATTGACGGCCCCATAAAACAGGTAAATCATGGGAAGGACTGCAATGCCCCCTATTGTTTTCAGGATGAAAGCAGTACCTAACAATGCCTTCTTTTTCTCCGGATAACGGATGAGTTCACGTGTGACAAAACCGTCCAGCCCCAATGCTGCGGCAGCGATAAAAAAGGTGGCAATCGTCATCGGGTAGTTGTAAATCCCATTCTGTGTAGCCCCAAGGTAGTTACTCACCATAAATCCGATCAGTACCTTGATCACCAGGCTCCCTACGCGGGCAATCATCAGCCAACCGGTATTCTTTGCATATTTTTCAATAGCCTGCTGGTCAAAGCCTGGGATTTTGGGGATCTTCATTTGTATGGTATAATCGATTTAGTTTGAATTGGCAAATATGGACATTTTGTTGCTTTAAATGTCCAGGCTGTCCATAATCCTTTTCAATTGTTTCAGGTGGTGATTCAGGTGGATCTCTATAAAGCGGAGCCAGTCCTTTGCGTTCAGGTAACCCATCACGGGGTGCTTGGTTTTGCTGTGGCTGCTGGCATCTGACAACAGAGGGTACGCCTTCTCCAGGCCTTGCAAAAATCCGGTCAGCATATCAAAGGCTTCTGCCTTGGTGATCATGCGCAGTCTTTTTTCCAGCATCGGCGGTGCTTTAAACCTCTTTCCCGGTGGCAGCATGTCTGCAAATAGGATGAGCTTCACCAAAAAATGGGTCTTACGGTCTTTACCTGCGCCCATCGCCGCAGCGGTCATGGCCTTCATGGAAAGCATGCTGGCATCGAAAATGTGAAAATAGACTTCGCTACAGGACCATCCTCCATAAGTCGGACACATGATAAATTTTTCTTCCGTAATCTGAAGCAGTCTCTTTCTGTAATCAGCGGTGATTTCCTGTATCTTTTGATAATCTCTTTCCCTGCCCATAGCTTATGTCTATATCTCTTAGAAGAGGGTGATCAGTTCTTCAAGATGATGGATCTGTTGGGCTACATCTGCAGGTTTTTCTTTCTTCAGGGGGTTGAAGAAGATGGCCTTCATGCCGAAATCCTGTGCACCCCTGATGTCGGCCTCAATGCTGTCCCCAATCATGATGCTTTCCTGCTTCAGGGCCTTTGCTTTGTCCAGCGCGTATTCAAAAATGGCTTTGTTGGGTTTGTTGACCCCTACATCTTCAGAGATGACTACATTGGCGAAATAAGGGTTTAGTCCGGAGCGGTCCATCTTCATCAGTGTACTTTCCTTAAATCCATTGGAGATGATGTGGAGCGTATATTTTTCCTGCAGGTAGGCAAGGACCCGCTTAGAGCCTTCAAAGAGATTGGTTTTGATGGGTGTCATCCGCACGTAGTCGTCCTCAAACTGCACTGGGATCAGTTCTGGCTGGATACCAAGCTCGATAAAGGTTCTACTGAATCGCTCGGCGCGCAGTGTTTCCTTGCTGATGTTTCCCAGGTGGTATTCCATCCAAAGTGAATGGTTGTTGGCCGTATAGGTAGCGATGAAATCATCGCAGGAGCTTAGTCCCAGCTGGGCAAGCTCGTAAGCGGTATATAGTTCCGTTAAAGTTTCCTGTGCATTTTTGTCGAAGTCCCAGATGGTATGATCCAGGTCAAAGAAAATATGTTTTATCATCATCTGATCTCTCGTAATCTATTGTTTGGTTCCATAGGCAAGGTCACCTGCATCGCCTAATCCGGGCACAATATACGACTTGCTGGTCATTTCGTCATCTATGGCGCCAATCCAGAGGTTTGCTTTGGGAAGATTGGCGCGGACATGCCTGATGCCTTCATTGCTGGCGATGGCCGACACAATGTGTAACTCCTTGAGTGCATAACGGCTGATCAGCTCCCTGCATCCCAGCACCATGCTCATTCCGGTGGCCAGCATAGGGTCGGCCATGATCACAATCCGGTCGCTCAGGTCAGGGGAGGACACATATTCCATCTGAATAGTGAAATTGTTAGACTTGGTATGCTTGCGGTAGGAGGCGATAAATGCAGAATCCGCGCGGTCGAAGACATTCAGCAATCCCTGGTGCAGCGGTATACCCGCCCGCAGGATGGTCGCCAGCACAGGCTGCTCTGTCAGCACTGCCGTTTGGGCAATGCCAAGCGGAGTTTGTGTTTCTATACGGTGGTAAGGTAAAGTCTTACTGATCTCATAGGCAAAATATTCACCCAGTCGTTCCATGTTGCGCCGGAAGCGCATGGCATCTTTTTGTACCTGCTGGTCACGTAACTCAGCAATGAAGGTGTTGGCTATGGAAGGGGTTTGGTCCAGGTTGAATAACATCGCGTAGGGTTTTAAGGTGAAGGATCGGGAACAGAGGTATAGTGCCACAGGCTGAAGAAGCTGCCGTTGACCAGTTTTACATGATCCATAATTTCGTTGAGCTCCTGGATCAGGTCCCTGGACTTTCGTGTCGACAGCAGTGCAATGTCGGTCACCGCTACAGGGTGTACCTGCAGGGCGGTTTGTTTTTCAATCTGAAGATCGTACCAGTAAAAGGTGCTGCAGGTGCCGGCGCGGAAACCCGGGCTGCCGGAGTAATACATGCTGAAGTCCTGGTCTACATGATGTTTGATGAGCTTCAGGTAACTCCGGGGGATGTTCAGGTTTTCCTGGGGCCTGATGTTTTCCACGCGTCCGTTTTTATTCATTTCATACACCAGTTTGTTGACTTTTTCCAGTTTGTTTTGCGGTGTGATCTTCAGGTATTTACCTTTAATCACCTCACTGAAACGCAGTAAGGCTTTGCGGAACCTGTTGGTGTGCCCGTCATCATCCATGCCACGCACGTAGGTAGGCATGAAGGTGAAGTCTTTCTTTCCAAACCGCAGGGAAGGAAAATGTTTGGACAGGATGTTCTTGAGAATCATTGCCCAGCCATCGATCACTGGGAGCTGGAGCAGACCGAGTTTGTACTGCAGGCTCAGCTCGGCAGGGAAGTCCGGACTGGAGGAGGGAGGCTGATAGAGGTACTCCTCATAACGGCTGATGAAATAGAACGATGCCGCAAAGAGGTCGAAGGGAAGGAACCCTCCCGAAACCTTGAACGGCACCTTCTGGTCGCCGAAGGTCGTTACCCTGATCTCCTGCCTGATGATGTTGTTTTCTGTTAATAGTCCGTTGCTCCTGAAAAAGAGTGCCCCGGCAACGGGCTGACTGGCATAGCTAAACTTTGGCCTGTCCGCTTCAGCGAACTCCTGCAGGTTCTGGGTAAACTCAAACTCTGTTTTCAAAAGATCCTTTAAAATAAAGCTGAAGATGTACCTGATCCTGGGACTGAGTATTGGGACATATATCAAAATGCTCATGATCTAAAATTAACATAAATTATTGAATAACAATCTGCAGGCGCAGGTGTTTTAAGAGATGCTGCCTTTCATGACGATTTATTAATTCGTATCTTTGATGGTTGCGCATCTTTCAACTCAAGAACATAGCTATTCATGAAATTTCAACTCGTTTCAGACTATAAACCTACCGGCGACCAGCCAAATGCCATCAGGCAACTGGTGGATGGGGTCAACAGCAATGAGCATTACCAGACGCTGCTGGGGGTAACCGGCTCGGGGAAAACCTTTACGGTGGCCAACGTGATCCAGGAAACCCAGAAACCGACACTCATCCTTAGCCACAACAAGACACTTGCTGCACAGTTGTACGGGGAGTTCAAACAGTTCTTTCCCGAGAATGCAGTGAACTACTTTGTGTCTTATTATGATTATTATCAGCCTGAGGCCTTCATGCCCAGCACCAATACCTATATTGAAAAAGATCTGAGCATCAATGAAGAAATTGAAAAGCTCAGGCTGCGCACCACATCGGCATTGATGTCGGGCAGACGGGATGTGATCGTGGTTTCGTCCATCTCCTGTATTTATGGTATGGGGAATCCCGAAGATTTCTCCAGGTCGGTCTTCCGATTTGCGGTGGGCACTCGGATTTCGAGGAATTCCTTTCTGCATAGCCTGGTGGAGATCCTCTATGCGCGTACCACCACGGAGTTTAAGCGAGGTACCTTTCGTGTGAAAGGGGATACGGTAGATATCTTCCCTGCCTATCTCGACAATGCTTACCGGGTATCCTTCTTTGGTGATGACATCGAAGAGTTGAGCCTGATTGACCCCGTGACTGGAAAAACACTGGACAAAATGGAAGATATGGCCATTTACCCGGCCAATTTGTTTGTTACCCCCAAAGATAGGTTCAGTTCCTCCATCTGGGGGATACAGGAAGAGCTGGAGGTCCGTAAAAATCAGTTGCTTGGAGACAAACACTTGCTGGAAGCCAAAAGGCTGGAAGAGCGGGTCAACTTTGATATCGAAATGATGAAGGAGCTGGGGTATTGCTCAGGAATTGAAAACTACTCGAGGTTCTTCGACGGCCGTTCGCCGGGGATGCGTCCTTTCTGCCTGCTTGATTATTTTCCTGATGACTACCTGATGGTCATCGATGAAAGCCATGTGACGGTACCACAAATCCGTGCCATGTATGGTGGCGACAGGTCCCGGAAGATGTCGCTGGTAGAGTATGGCTTCCGCCTGCCTTCGGCCCTCGACAACAGGCCGTTGAACTTTGATGAGTTTGAGGGCCTTGCCCCACAGACCATCTATGTAAGTGCGACGCCTGCAGATTATGAACTGCACAAGTCGGAAGGTATCGTAATTGAACAGGTGATCCGCCCTACGGGGCTTCTGGACCCTGTGATTGAGGTGAAACCCGCCATCAACCAGGTGGATGACCTGCTGGAGGAAATTGATAAGACCATCAAGATGGGCGACCGCATCCTGGTGACCACGCTGACCAAAAGGATGGCGGAGGAGCTCACCAAATATATGGACCGACTCAACATCAAATGTCGCTATATCCACTCCGAGGTAAAAACACTGGAGCGCGTGGAGATCCTGCGGGGGCTGAGGCTTGGTGAGTTTGATGTGCTCATCGGCATCAACCTGCTGCGGGAGGGGCTTGACCTTCCCGAAGTATCCTTAGTGGCCATCCTGGATGCAGATAAGGAAGGGTTCCTGCGTTCTGACCGCGCCCTGATCCAGACCATCGGACGTGCTGCACGTAATGACAGGGGCCGTGTCATCATGTATGCGGATAACATCACCGAATCTATGGAGCGCACCATCAGTGAAACCAACAGGCGTCGTGAAAAGCAGGTTGCGTACAACCTGGAACACGGTATTGTTCCAAAAACAGTGGGCAAAAGCAGGGAGGCAATTCTGGAGCAGACATCGGTACTGGACTTTTCAGGGAATGCGACACGTGCAAAAGCCTATGTGGAAGTAGACGAAGTCAGCATGGCTGCAGATCCTATCGTGCAGTACATGAACAAGGGAGAAATGCAGAAATCCATCGACAAGACAAAAAAGGAAATGGCCAAAGCCGCCAAGGAAATGGACTTTTTGCTGGCCGCGCGGTTGCGTGACGAGATGTTTGCCATGGAAAAAGTGTTTGAGGAACGATTTAGTAAGTAAGCTGCGGCTAAGTATTTTATAATTATGGACGGTAAAAACAGAAAAGACATCTACCCGGGGTTAGAGGTGGATATTATATTGAAAAAAGACCAGCGCAGCGGGGCATTGACGAGGGGGATCGTAGACCGGTTGCTGACATCAGCGCCTTACCATTCACGGGGGATCAAAGTGCGCCTGGAAGACGGACAGGTAGGCCGTGTGGCAGAAATAATAGAAGAGGACTAAGCCCTGCATTGTAATGCAATTGCAATAATGAGATGGCATTTGTAATAAAGAAATGCCATCTTCGTCTATATTTGTAAAACGTTAATATTAAGAAATGATTATTTTTAAATATCTTTTTATCACCATTCTGGTTCTTTACATCTTGCGGATCATCTTCCGTCTGGTGTTTCCGCTGGTGTTGAGAAATTTGTTTAGCAAAGTCCAGCAACAGGCAGAAAACCAGTCGCGGGGGCAGCAAAGAAGGTCTGAAGGGGACATCTCTATCGACTATGTTCCACCGCGTGCCAAGGGCGGACGGACCGATAAGCTGGGCGATTTCGTCGATTATGAGGAGCTGAAATAAGCCCTCTTTATTCTTATCAATAAATTTCCTTCCTAATCTGTATCAATTTTATATTTTTGGGGTTAGTTTAATCTTAAACAACCCTTAATGAATAATTGGTTAAAAGCGAATGGCATACATCTGGCCATTATTGGATTTTTTGTAATCATCTGTTTTGTCTATTTCAGTCCTGTATTACAGGGAAAAGCGCCCGCACAAAGTGATGTCATCCAGGCAAAGGCTACAGCAAAAGAAATTATGGACTATAAGGCTAAAGATGGCAAAGGCCCTCTTTGGACGAATCAAATGTTCGGTGGCATGCCCGCTTACCAGATCTGGGTACAGCACCCGTACAATGGGGCTACTTATGTGATCTCGGCCATAAAAGCAATATTTCCTGATCCTGTAGATGCGGTAATGCTTTACCTGCTGGGTGCCTATCTGCTGTTCTGTGTGCTCAGGATCAATCCATGGCTGGCTGCTGCGGGAGCCATCGCCTTTGCTTTTACTTCCTATAATTTTATCATCATTGCTGCAGGCCATAGCAATAAAGCACTGGCCATTGCCTTTTGTGCGCCAATTATTGCCGGTGTGATCCTTACCCTTCGTGGTAGATACTGGCTTGGAGGCAGCCTGACAGCGTTATTCCTGGCCCTGGAAATCAGGGCCAACCACATACAGATGACCTATTACCTGATGATCGCGCTCCTGATCTTCATCGGTATTGAGGTTTATCATGCGGTGAAAGAAAAACGTCTGGCTTCATTTGGTAAGGCCATCGCCTTCCTGGCGGTTGCCATGTGCCTTTCTTTCATGGTGAATGCCGGTAAATTGTGGACTACTTATGAGTATGGTAAAGAATCCAACCGTGGTAATTCTAACCTCACCACAGACAGTGAAGAAGAACAAAATGGTCTTTCCAAAGAATATGCTTATGGCTGGAGCCAGGGTGTGGGGGAGAGTTTTACTTTCCTGATCCCCGACCTGTATGGTGGCAGCAGCGGTACGAGACTGGACGATAAGTCCAATGTATATAAAACTACGGAAAGCATGTTTGGCCCTCAGCAGGCCCTTGGCCTTGCGCAGCAGATGCCGGTATACTGGGGCGAAAAAGCGGTTACTTCGGGCCCTTATTACTTCGGTGCCATCGTATGTTTCCTGTTTGTTTTTGGTCTGTTCATCGTGCGCAGCCGCGTAAAATGGTGGATCCTGAGTGTTACTGTTCTATTTATGCTCTTGTCGTTTGGTAAAAACTTCCCGCTGATTTCCGATCTGTTCTTCAACTACTTCCCGATGTACAATAAGTTCAGGGCCGTAGAGTCTATCCTTGCTATGGTGGGACTGATGGTGCCGATCCTGGCCTTCATCGCCATCAAGGAAGTACAGGATGGACAGCTTGACCAGAAATTTCTGATGAAAAGGCTGAAATGGGCCGGGGGCATTACGGGTGGTCTGGCGCTAGTGGTTGCCCTGATGCCTACTGCATTTTTCAGCTTCACCAACTCTTCCAACCAGCAATTGCTCGACGGCCTGACTCAAGGCCTGCAGAACAACCGTGGTCTGGCACAAACCATTGTAGATGCGCTGATTAGAGACCGTGCGGCCCTGGCGAGAGAAGATGCTTTACGCTCCCTGCTGTTTGTAGCTATCGGTTTTGCCTTACTTTGGGCATTCATCAATAAAAAAATTGCTGCACAGGCATTTATGATCCTGCTAGGTCTTGCTGTCCTGATTGACATGTGGCAGGTAGACCGCAGGTATCTGAACAATGATAACTTTGCCAATAAAAGCGACCTGAACAATCACTTCCAGCCTCGTGATGTAGATACTTTTATCATGGCTGATAAAGATCCTGATTTCAGGGTGTTCGATGCAACCATCTCCACTTTCTCTGATGCCAGTACCTCCCAGTTCCACAAAACGATTGGTGGGTACCACGCGGCTAAGCTGAAGCGCTACCAGGAGCTGATCGATAAACAATTCAGCACCAGCATCAACCAGGATGTGCTGGACATGCTCAATACGAAATACATCATCACGCAGGACAGAAGTAATGGCTCCTACAAAATGCAGCGTAATGCAACTGCGGCCGGACATGCATGGATCGTTCAGAACATCCAGTTTGCAAAAGATGCAGATGAAGAGATGAAAGCCATTAACAGCTTCGATCCTAAAAAAGAAGCCATTGTGGACATTAAATATAAGGACCTGATTGATACCAAGAATTCAGGTGCTGATCCTAGCGCTTCGATACAGCTGGATAAATACCATCCGGATTCCCTGAGCTACTCCTACAGTGCGCCACGTGCCATCATAGCAGTATTCTCTGAAATCTATTATGATAAGGGATGGAACATGTATGTGGACGGCAAAAAGGAACCTTATTTCAGGGCAGATTATGTACTTCGTGCTGCTCAGCTCCCTGCGGGTAACCACAAAGTAGATTTTAAGTTTG
Source organism: Pedobacter sp. BAL39 (assembly GCF_000170795.1). Taxonomy (GTDB): domain Bacteria; phylum Bacteroidota; class Bacteroidia; order Sphingobacteriales; family Sphingobacteriaceae; genus Pedobacter. The sequence goes on along the minus strand of NZ_ABCM01000005.1, from coordinate 307,412 downwards.
AACCGGTATCTTACTATATGGGGGAAAATATCTCACTGGCGGGTTCTATCTTACTGGTGGCCGGTCTTGGCTTTGCCTTCTGGACGGAGAATAAAAAGAAAAAGGCATAAGCTGATCTCTATTTGGAAATCAGCGTGTTTTAACATCATATCATCGCAGCATCTGTTGATGATGATTATATCCTATAAATCTTAGAAAACAGGACGATCATTGCGTCCTGTTTTTTTTTAGCCTGCATTCCAGAAAGAAGTTGTGAAAAAGCCGTACTTTTCTTTAAGACCCTTGCTATCGGCGCTATGGCAACTCCGTGCTAGCTTTTGGTCATAGCCGTCCTTCAGGCGTCCTTTAGCCGTCCCTTAGCCGTCCAAATTTGCTTTTTTACGGCTAAGGGACGGCTAAACCATGGCTATGGTAGGCTTATGTGCAAAACCGTTACAAAAGGAGATACCTGTCTGGTATAAGAAAGGTGATCATACTTCTTCTGTGTAAACGTAATGATTCCTTAACGGCTTATTAATCTGTGAATTGAATCTTTGTGTTTATAAACTAATATCCCTATGCTGGAGTTGTTTCTAATCATATTGTTCGTTCTTGCCGTCGCGTTTTTCTTCAGCAACTATGAACTTACTGTGGAGGAAGATGATGTCTAAAAGAGAAGTAGATATTGCAGTGATTTCCGATGTTCACCTTGGAACCTATGGATGTCATGCTAAAGAGTTGTTGAAATATCTGAAGAGCATCAAGCCGAAAATGCTGATCCTCAATGGCGATGTGATTGATATCTGGCAGTTCAGCAAAAGGTATTGGCCGGAAACCCACATGAAAGTAGTCCGTAAGCTGATGAAATTTGTAGTGGAAGGAGTGCCTGTATATTATCTTACCGGCAATCACGATGAGATGCTGCGTAAGTTTGCAGACATGCATATGGGGGCTTTTCACCTTCAGAACAAGCTGGTGCTGGAACTGGACGGCAAAAAGGCCTGGTTTTTTCATGGAGACGTGTTTGATGTCACCATGCAGCATTCTAAGTGGCTGGCCAAGCTCGGGGCAGTGGGTTATGACTCGCTGATCCTCATCAACAGCATGGTAAACTGGTGCCTGAACCTATTTGGCCGGGAGAAAATGAGCTTTTCCAAAAAAATCAAAGCAGCCTTTAAGGATGCCGTTAAGTTCATCAACAGCTTTGAGAACACTGCGGCAGAGCTAGCGGTAGAAAAGGGATACCAGTATGTGGTATGCGGCCATATCCATCAGCCGGAAATGAGAACCATTACTACTGAGGCGGGTAGCGTCGTTTACCTGAATAGTGGCGACTGGGTGGAGAATCTTACTGCGCTTGAGTATCATGATCAGGCATGGTCTGTTTTCCGCTATGACCATAAGGATTTCCAGAAGGATGAGCTTGAAGAAGGGGATCTTTCTGATAGTGAAGATCTTCACAGCAAGCTGGATATCAATACGCTGCTCCAAAAGATTAAATTAGAGATTGTCTAAAGACGAAAAAATACGGATATTCGGAGCGGATGAAGATATTATATGCGATTCAGGGTACAGGCAATGGGCACATCAGCAGGGCCAGAGAGATTGTACCCCTGCTCCAGCACCATGGTGATGTCGATCTGCTGATCAGCGGAACCCAGGCTGACGTCAGCTTGACCCAGGAGGTTCGTTATCAGTTGCATGGCTTTAGCTTCATCTTCGGTAAAAAAGGGGGTGTCAACCATTATGAGACCTGGAAGTCGATGAACTTGCCCCGTTTTTTTAAGGACATGCGCAGCATTCCCCTGAAGGAATATGACCTCATCCTGAATGATTTTGAGCCTGTTACCGCCTGGGCCTGTAAGAGGCAGGGCGTGACCAGTGTAGGGCTTAGTCACCAGGCCTCGTTCCAGTCGCCAAAGGTGCCAAAGCCTAAAAGTATCGACTGGGCACAGTTGGTGATGAAGTATTATGCCCCGGCAACACATTATGTGGGTTTTCATTTTGACCGTTATGACGATTTTATCTATACACCTGTAATCCGCGCAGAGATCAGGAATATGGTGGTCAGCAACCTGGGCCATTATACCGTATACCTGCCGGCTATTGACGACAAGTTTTTGGTGCCGATATTGCGGCAGATTCCAAATGTTCAGTGGGAGGTGTTTTCCAAGCATACCACGCAAAGTTATACAGAAGCCAATGTGAAGGTCAGTCCTGTGCATAACGAGGGCTTCAACAGAAGCCTGGCGTCCTGTGAAGGACTGCTGACAGGAGGAGGTTTTGAGGGGCCTTCAGAAGCGTTGTTCCTCGGCAAAAAGCTGCTCGTCGCGCCCATGAGGTTTCAATATGAGCAGCAGTGTAATGCTTTCGCGCTGAAGCAATTTGGCCTGCCGGTGCTTTGGGGCAGTAACAGAAACTGGCTGCCTGTCATCCGTCAATGGGTAGACCGCCCACAGGAACATCAATTTCATTTTCCTGATGAAACCGCTGCTGTAATTGATAAAGTAGTAAAGGACTTTGCCAGATAATTTGCTTTACTTTGCCTTAATATTCAGGCATGATCAATCAATTCAGAAATTTAAATCCCATAAACCTGCTCCTGTTGTTCGCATACACTTTCTTTATGCGGATGGCGATATTTGCTGATACACCAGCGCAGCTGAACTTTGAGTTTCTTGAACCTTATGCCAAGTTTTTCCTGCATGTACCATTACAGGATTTTTTTTCTCCTACGGGCAATGCGCTGATGGCCGCCATCCTCGTATTTGTACAGGCGGTATTGTTCAATAGGGTGGTCAACAACCACGGCCTGTTAAATAAGCCCGGATTTCTTCCAGCACTGTTGTATGTCACCTCCGCAAGCCTGTTCATGCCCTTTCTGATCCTTAGTCCCCCCTTGATCTGTAACTTCTTGCTGATCTGGATGATGGATAAGTTTCTGAGGGTGGGTAAATCGGGTAATGTCATGATGATCATGTTTGATGTTGGGATGATCATTGCACTCGGTACGCTCATCTATTTCCCTTTTATTGTGATGCTCGTTCTGATCTGGCTGACATTGCTCCTGTACCGTTCATTCAATCCCGGAGAATGGGCTGCGGGGCTGATCGGCTTCATCACCATCTTTTTCTTCGTCTGGGTTTTTTATTACTGGAATGACAGTATAGGGTTGTTTTATAAGATCTTTTTACCCCTGGCCAATAAGTTTCCGTCGGTGTTCAAAATCAATTACAATGATTACCTGGTGTTGGTTCCGGTGTCTGTCATGATGGTGCTGGCCATCCTGCAGTTGCGTGAGAACTTCTTCCGCAGTTTCATCAGTACCAGAAAAGCCTTCCAGATGTTGTTTTTCATGTTTCTGATTGCCATTGTCAGCTTTTATACGAAGCCGGACTTCAGGCTTTACCATTTTATGTTGTGTGTTCCTCCCGGAGCAGTACTGCTGGCTTATTATTTTTCGAACGCTAAAAAGCGATGGTTTTACGAAAGTCTGTTCCTGATTCTCGTTTTTGCCATACAATACTTTTTGTTTGTTTAACTTTTTTTAACAGTTTGAGCCCGTATTCTTTGCTAAAGATTAATAGCTTTGTGCCATGAAGTTTGTCTTTAAGTCCATTCTGAACATCCTGAATGCATAATCTCGTCATCGATATTGGAAATACGAATAGTAAAGCGGCCATTTTTAATGACCGCAGCATGCTTCATTTCCAGGTGATGAAAGCGCTGACACCGGAAATGGTGCTGGAGCTGGTCAGGGAGTATCAGGTGGACTGTTCCAGTATCTCCAGCGTGAGTGCGGAGCTGGAAGAAGTCATCGATACGCTGAAAACAAACACCAGTTATGTTCCTTTTTCTACTAAGGTGAATACTGGTATCCAGAGTAATTATAATAGCCAGGATACGCTCGGGCTGGACCGCTGGGCGAAGATGATTGCTGCACATCATTACTATAACGGAAAAAACTGTTTTGTCATTGATGCGGGCACCTGCATCACCTACGATCTGCTCAGCAGCGATAGCGTATATAACGGGGGGAGTATCAGCCTTGGGATAGATATGCGCTTTCAGGCATTGCACCATTATACCGGAAGATTGCCGGTGGTAACCTGGGACAGAACGGCCGAAATTCCCGAAGGAAGGGATACACATACCGCCATTCAACATGGTGTGCTGGCCGGGGTAATGAATGAAGTTGAAGGGTTTATTGCCCGGGAAAATAAAGAAAATAGTAACCTTACGGTATTATTAACAGGTGGAAACGGGGAATTTTTGTTGGATCAATTAAAAAACAGCATCTTCGTGCCTCAAATTATTTACGATCCGTACCTGGTACTAAAGGGATTAAATGAAGTCATTGTATTTGAATATGTTCAAAAAAATTAATTATATAGCTGCAATCCTGGTATTGCTGACCGGCATGAGTGTTCGTGCACAGGTTACGACACAATCTCCGTATTCTAAATATGGACTGGGAAATGTTAAAGGACTGGTGCTTCCTCAGTTTCGCGCCATGGGTGGGATCTCTACCGGGGTGTATAAACCAAGTGGTTACAGTAACATCAATATGCAAAACCCTTCATCTTATACCGGGGTTACGCTGACTACACTTGAGACCGGACTGAGTGGTGGTTTTTCAACGCTTGATGATGGTACAAAGAAAGAATCCAGCTTCAATGCTTCCTTAGGTCACATCGCACTGGCTTTCCCGATTGTACGTGGTAAATCAGGGATGAGCTTCGGCTTAATGCCTTATACCCAGGTTGGTTATGAATACTCACAAAGCAGCACTGTGGATACCATGAGTAGCCGTAGCCTTTACTCTGGTGAAGGCGGTTTGACTAAAGCCTATTTCGGTTTTGGTCAGCAACTGTTTGATCACTTCAGGGTGGGTGCCAATATTGAGTATGTGTTTGGTAACCTGATTGAAAACCGCTCTTCGGAGCTGTTGGACCCGCTTTATACCGCAGGAAACACTAAAATTCAAGATAAAAATAGCGTAGGTGGTGTGGCCTTCTCCTATGGTGCACAATATGACATTGTACTGAGCTCCAAGAAAAGCATTACCCTGGGATACTCAGGCTCTTCTCCATCTACCATTAATTCCAAAAGAACCTTCGTAGCTACGCAGTACAGCAGGGATTCCAATGGTGATGAAAATGCAGCCTCAGAAACAATTGACCTGATTGAAAATTCGGATACGGACCTTAAATTGCCGTTGATCCATAACTTTGGTTTTACCATTCAGAAAGACAACGCCTGGCTGATTGGTGCTGACTACAGAACAGGCAACTGGTCGAAGCTGACCATCGCAGGTGCAAATCAGGGCCTTCAGGATAGCTGGGGTTACTCTGTGGGTGCACAGATCACTCCTGACTTCAGCTCTGTGAACAGTTATTTCCAGCGTGTGGACTATCGCATCGGTTATACTTACGACAAGACTTACATCAAACTGAACAACCACAACATCAACCAGAAAGCAATTACTTTTGGTCTGGGCTTACCAATGGCTTCTACAATGAACTCTGTTTATAAAATTAACCTTACTGCCGAGGTTGGCCAACGTGGAACGCTGACCAACAACCTCATTAAGGAGAACTTTGTCAACATTCACCTGGGCTTCACCCTGAATGATACCTGGTTCAGAAGATATAGAATCAACTAATATTGCAGATGAAATCACGGAGACTGATATCGGGTATTGCAGTGCTATGCATGTTGCAGCTTTTGATCAGCTCCTGTGGGGAGGATGACCTGAAAAAGGCATCCCCATTGTCTAAAAAAGACCTGGTGCTGAACAGGGATCGTACCCTGGGTGTGGAGATCATCTATAGTGACTCTGCAAGGGTAAAAGCAAAAGGGAATGCCCCGGTGCTCGACAAGATCACCATGACCAATGGGGGTACCTATTCAGAGATGCCTAAGGGGGTAAAGATCAACTTCCTGGACGAATTCATGAAAATAAAGGGTTCCATTACCTCTGATTACGCCATTCAACGTGAACTGGAAAAACTGACCATCTTCAAACGGAATGTGGTGGTAGTCGATCCTACGCTGGTCTTCAATACGGAGGAGCTCACCTGGGATCAGAACAAACAGCTTTTTCTCTCTCCAAAAGGAGTGATCACCAAACCGGACGGTACCGTCATCAATGCGGTTAACTTTATTGCCACCCAGGACTTCAGTAATTTCAAGTTTGAGCAGGCCTACGGACAGACTTTTGTAGACCAGAATTTCGGGGAATAATCAAGGAATGTCAGAGGGCATATTTCCTTAATTTTTAAACACTTATTCAAAAACAATTTAATGTTTTCTTTTTTTAGCAAAAGTTGTATCTTGCGCCCTCTTAAAAAAGATTTATAAATAAGAATATTATGGGATTAATGACATTTTTGCGGAATCGCGCAGGTTACATTTTAATCGGTGCCATCGGTTTTGCAATTGTTGCATTTTTAGTTGGTGATGCAATTAACGTAGGTAAGCCTTTTTGGGCTGAATCTCAAAAGGTTGTAGGATCTATCGATGGTGAAGACATCAACATTGACGAGTTTGGTCCTAAAGTAGAGCAAAGCCTGGCTCAATTCAAACAGCAATATGGTGGTTCCGGCAATGAGCAGATGAGCGCAATGGCGGTAGACCAGGTTTGGAATGGCGAAGTGGCCAATGTGCTTTTAGGTAAGGAATACAGCCGTCTTGGTCTTAATGTTTCTGGTGATGAGTTGTTTGACTTATTGCAAGGTAAAAACCCAAGCCCGCTGATCGTACAGTACTTTGGTAATCCTCAGACTGGTGAGGTGAACCGTGCAGAAGTCTTGAACTCCCTGAAACAACAATCTAAAAATCCTCAGCTGAAACAACAGTGGGACCTGTTGCAGACAGAGATCGAAAAACAGGCTTTACAACAGAAATATGCTAACCTGATCCGTAGTTCTGTATATGTGACTACACTGGAAGCAAACGATGAATACCAGAACCGCAATAAACTGGCTAACTTCAGGTATGTGGGTCTGGATTATACTTCTATCCCTGATGCAAACGTAAAACCTACAGAGAGCGACTTCTCTGACTTCTATAACGAGAACAAACAACGTTTTAACAATCCTACAGAAACACGTTCTTTCGAATATGTTTCTTTCAACATCAGCCCTACAGCGGCAGATTCTGCAGCAATTAAAGCGCAGGTAGAGAAACTGGCTGCTGACTTCAAGGCAGCGCCTAGTGATTCTCTTTTTGCAGCGCTTAACTCTGATGTGAAAGTTCCTTATACTTACGTGACCAAAGGTAAACTTGATCCTGCAGTAGATTCAGCAGTATTTAACCTGCCTGCAGGAAGTTACTACGGACCTGTGCTTTCTGGCAATTCTTACAAACTGGTTAAAGTTGCAGATACCCGTTTTTCTCCGGATTCTGTAAAAGCAAGCCATATCCTGATTGATGCGGCCAAACTTGGCGGTGTTGATAAGGCCACAAAACTTGCTGACTCCCTGAAAACACTGGTACAGAACGGAGCGAACTTCGCAACACTTGCTGCACAATACAGTGTGGATGGTTCCAAAGATAAAGGCGGCGAGCTGGGTACCTTCAGCCGCGGACAGATGGTTGCTGAATTTGAGAACGCAGCTTTCAATGGTAAAGCAGGTGACCTTAAGGTCGTGACTTCTCAATTTGGTGTGCACCTGATCAAAATCGAGAAACAAGTAGGTTCTTCGAAAGTAGTGAAACTGGCCTATATCGAGAAAAGCCTGGCACCAAGTAACAAAACCAAAGATGCTGCCTACAAAAAGGCAAGCAACTTCCTTGCTGAAGTGAAAGACAATAACTTCGCCGAGCTTGCTCAGAAGTTGGGATATACTGTTGGTGTTGCTGATAAAATTACGCCAACACAAGGATTTGCTCCAGGTCTTGCCAACCCACGTAAGCTGATCAAAGATGCTTATGCTGCTGATAAAGGTGATGTGCTGAAAGAAATCTATGCGATGGACAACGCTTTTGTGATTGCCCGTGTGACCGCTGTTAAAGCAAAAGGATTGTTATCTCTTGAGGATGTGAAAAAAGACATCACTCCGATGGTGATCAATGCAGTGAAAGCAAAACAGCTGACTGAGAAAATCAACAAGGCCCTTCAGGGTGCTTCAACGATTGATCAGGTTGCCCAGAAATTGGGTAAACCGGCGACTTCAGTTCCGAACATCGTTTTTGCTAACCCAATTATCCCGGGTGCTGCACAGGAAAATAAACTGGTAGGTGCCATCTTCGGATCTGCAAAAGGTAAACTTTCGAAACCGGTAGACGGACAACAAGGTGTCTATGTGTTCGTCGTGGACGGATTCAGTAATCCTGCTCCATTGGCAAATACTTACAAACAAAAAGAAGCAATGATGCAGGCTTCAGGTCAACGTACGCTGGGCTCCGCATTCCAGGCTTTACAGGATAAAGCTGATATAAAAGACAATAGGGTGAAATTCTATTAATCTTATTTTACGTAATTTTGTGACCGGAAGCATTTTTGCTTCCGGTTTTTTTATTTAGGAAAATGGATATTCAGGAAAATTTCGTCAATAAGGTGGCCAATAGTGGCCTGATCACTTTTAACCTGGAGGATTATTATCATACAGGTGAAAGGGTAGTTTATGATATTAAAGACAACCTCTTTCATGGGTTGATGCTGAAGGAAAAGGATTTTAGAGAGTTTATTAAAACTCACGACTGGACTGCATACACAGGTAAAAATATTGCAGTGATCTGCAGCGCAGATGCCATTGTCCCTACCTGGGCGTATATGTTACTGGCAAACAGGATGAAACCTTATGCCAACGAAGTGGTATTTGGTAACCTGGAAACACTGGAATCCGTGCTGTTTGCAAAGGCACTGGCGAAGGTCGACCTGGGTGCTTTTGAAGGTGAACGTGTGGTGATCAAAGGCTGTGCGGACATCGATGTGCCGGTGTCGGCATATGTGGAGATTACGGCGCTTCTGACGCCGGTGGTGAAGAGCATTATGTATGGGGAACCCTGTTCTACCGTCCCCATCTATAAGCGGAAAGACTAATTTTGGATTGCTTTTTGATTAAACCCTGATATGAAAAGATCATTTTTGATAATTACGATTGTACTACTCAGTTTCAGGGGATGGACTCAGGAGCTTCCATTTGTGAAGGACCCTGTATTCCGGGTTGGGGAGGTGCTCCAATATAAGCTGAGGTACGGGATCATCACCGCAGCCGAGGGAACACTGAAGGTGCTCAGCTCTGATCTGAAGTTCGATGGTCAACCGACCTACCGCTTGTCGGTAGACGGGAATACATCGGGTACCTTTGACGTATTCTATAAGATCCGGGACCATTATGATTCATATATTGATCAGAAAGACCTGAAACCTTACTTCTACCAGGAAAACATCCGGGAGGGGAGTTACAGGCGTCAGGACAAGGCGCGTTTTTATCAGGATGACCAAAAGGTAGTGGCCACAAAGGGGACTTATAAAACCCCTAATAAACAAACGTTCGACCTGGTATCGACCTATTACTTTGCCAGGAGCCTGGATGTATCGAAACTGAAGACCGGCGATATGGTAAACCTCAACTACTTCCTGAGTGATGAGGTCAACCAGCTGAAGATTGAGTTTATGGGACGTGAAACCATTAAGACGAAGCTTGGCAAAATTAAATGTTTAAAATTCAGCCCATCCATTAAACCTGGGAGGATCTTCAGAAAAGACAGCAGGTTATACTTGTGGGTAACTGATGATGGCAACAGGGTGCCTGTAAAGGCGCAGGTAGAGATCCTGGTGGGTGCTGTAACCATGGAAATTAAATCGGCGGATGGATTAAAATATCCATTGGCCATAGTTAAATAGAAAAGATGATAGAAGTACAGAATACACTTGTGCATGAGGACCTGATCAGCGAGAGCTTTGTCTGCAACCTCAATAAGTGTAAGGGCATTTGCTGCGTAGAGGGAGATGCCGGGGCACCGCTGGATGTGGCGGAAACAGCCATCCTCGCGGAGATTTATCCGAAGATCCAGCATCTGCTGGAAGAGAAGGGCATCAGGGCTATTGAAGAATACGGGACTTCTGTAGTGGATGCAGATGGTGACCTGACGACGCCCTGTGTGGATGGCAATAAGGAATGTGCCTATGTGACCTTCGAAAATGGCATCACCAAGTGTGGCATTGAAAAGGGCTATGAGCAGGGTTTGATCGATTGGCAGAAACCGATCTCCTGTCACCTTTATCCAATCCGGATCACCCAGTATCCGGAGTTCGAGGTGCTGAATTACGACAGGTGGCACATCTGCCATGATGCCTGTACCTTCGGCAGGGAGCTGAAAGTTCCTGTTTACCAGTTCCTGAAAGGACCACTGATCAGAAAGTATGGCCTGGAATGGTATACTGAACTGGAAAATAGTGTATCTTCATAAAAATCATAAAGCATAAACCAAAAAACTGATATCTTGAAAGGAATAATATTAGCCGGGGGAAGTGGCACACGTCTGCATCCTTTAACACTGGTCATGAGCAAGCAGATGATGCCTGTATACGATAAGCCAATGATCTACTATCCATTGTCTACACTGATGCTGGCGGGGATCCGGGAAATCCTGATCATCTCTACGCCGCATGACCTTCCCAACTTCCAGAAGCTGCTTGGCGATGGTAAATCACTGGGCTGTGAATTTTCTTATGCCGTGCAGGAAAAACCAAACGGACTTGCCCAGGCATTTGTCATCGGTGCTGATTTTATTGGCAGTGATAAGGTAGCGTTGGTACTTGGCGACAATATCTTTTATGGTGATGGGATGTCCAACCTGCTTCAGGCCAGTGCTGATCCTGATGGTGGGGTGGTGTTTGCGTACCGTGTGTCTGATCCGGAGCGCTATGGTGTGGTGGAGTTTGATGAAAATAAAAAAGCGATCTCTATTGAAGAGAAACCGCTGTCACCGAAATCGGATTTTGCCGTCCCGGGGCTTTATTTTTATGACAACAGTGTGGTGGAGATCGCCAGGAATATCGCGCCTTCGCCACGTGGCGAATATGAAATTACCGATGTGAACAAGGTTTACCTGGAACAGGGTAAACTGAAGGTGGGTGTGTTGAGCCGTGGCACGGCATGGTTGGATACCGGTACCTTTGCCTCGTTGATGCAGGCAGGCCAGTTTGTACAAGTGATTGAGGAACGTCAGGGGCTTAAGATCGGCTGTATTGAAGAGGTGGCTTACCGGATGGGCTTTATCGATAAAGAACAGCTGCGCAGCATCGCTACACCGCTGGTGAAGAGCGGATACGGTGAATACCTGCTGAAAATGATCAAATAGATTACAGTCTTTATTAAAGACTTCTCATTAAGAAAATATCGAGGCTTCCCCAGGGAGGCCTTTTTTATTGCAGTTTTTTAAGAAAATGCGCTTTGCAGGGAACTTTGGAGATGATTCTTTAGCTGTTAATGATTGGAGCACTCCGTCTTTTAAGGGCAAGTGCATGATAATCAGTAGCTACCTTCTGCCGGTTTTCTTTAGGGAAAGGCAGTAATGCCAAAATCGCTGAACGAAATGGCAAATTTTATAACTTTAAATTGAGATAATCTAACTTGATTTGAATGTCAGCCTTTCCGGTTGTTAAACGCTAAACAAGAACCACACACAAATGAAACAAAAACAAGGAATTTTACTGTTGCTGTTGTTGCTGACTTCCGGCAGGAGTTTTGGACAACAGGACACCAGGGCACTTAAAGCCTGGCAGGAGCAGAAGTACAGCATGTTCATCCATTTCGGCATTTATTCTGTGCTGGGAGGAGTCTGGGAAGGTAAACCAGTCACCAAAGGTTTGAGTGAACAGATACAGGCGCATGCAGGGATATACAGCGATACCTACGCCGAAACAGCCAAACAATTTGACCCGGAAAAGTGGAATGCGGATTCGGTGGTCATGCTGGCCAAGCGTGCAGGTATGCGTTCTATCGTGATCACATCAAAACACCATGATGGGTTTTGCATGTTCAAGACCAATACGACGGACTTCAATGTCGTGGATGCCACACCCTACAAAAGAGACATCCTAAAAGAACTTTCTGAAGCATGCAAAAAAGGGGGACTGCGTTTCGCGTTATACTTCTCATTGATCGACTGGCATTATCCGCAGGCTTCACCGATTTCTAGCAGCAATTCGGATTACATCACGCCTGAACATTTTCAGTACAACAAGCAGCAGGTTACAGAGCTGCTGACGAATTATGGGCCGGTCTCTGAGCTCTGGTTCGATATGGGATCACAAAGTGCGTCAGAAAGCAAGGAATTGCGTGAGCTGGTGCATCAGCTGCAACCTGGTTGTATGATCGGCAGCCGCATTGGAAATGACATGGGTGATTTTACGGTGATGGGTGACAACCAGGAGCCTGATTATGTGATCGGTGTGCCATGGCAGTCGCCGGCCTCTTTCTTTGATGAAACCTGGAGCTATCGATCCTGGCAGGAACGTGGCAGTGAAGAGGAGAAGATGAAAGAAAAGCTGACCAGCCTGATCCGTGTGGTGAGCCGCGGCGGAAACTTCCTGCTCAACATTGGCCCCAAAGGGGATGGCTCCATCGTTCCTTTTGAAAAAGATGTGCTCCTGCAGATTGGCGACTGGTTAAAGAAAAACGGGGAAGCCATCTATGGTGTCCGTCCTGATCCTTTTCATATTTCCTTCAAATGGGGAAGCCTCACCAGCAGAAAGGATCACCTTTACCTGCACTTGCTTTCGGCACCTGAAAACAATACGGTTTTTCTGCCAGGCCTTACAGGAAAGATTGAAGGTATAAAAGTATTATCTACGGGTGAAAAAGTCAGGTTTAGCCAAAGCGCAAAAGGAGTGGAGGTAGTAGTCCCTCCAGGGCTTGATATCGAAAAGATGTTCAAGGTGATTGACATTACTTTCAGCAATGGCTTCCAGGTACCGCCGGCAAACATCCTTCCGCTACCCGGCGAAGGTACTGCGGTTCTGGCTTCTGCCAATGGGTTCAAACACTTCAGCAACTCCGGGATTGATTATGATACCCGTTATCAGAGCACGGTCAAGGAATCCTGGACCCTCCAGCCGACGCAAAATGGAACCTATCAGCCGAGGATCTATTTCTCTGCCCAGGAGAAAGGAAAAACGATAGATGTTGAGGTTGCCGGACAGGTATCGGCGGTGACGTTTGATGAAGGGACAGTGGTACCACTTCATCCCACATCGGAAATCAGCTGGGGGCAGCTCTACCAGATTGGTCCTTACTATTCCGGAGTGGGCAGCTTTCATGGGGATGTACGGAACATTGACATCAACAAGCCCTGGCCAAATTCAAACGACCAGCGCTGGAAAAAGTCTGCCTACCAGAATAACCAGGTGTACGAACTGTCGGTTGAGAAACAGCGCGCGGTATACCTGCTGCAGGAAATTGAATCAGATAAGGACCAGGCATATCTGGTTAAAATCACAAGTGGAGATGCGGTGACGATCGCCCTTAATGGCACGATGATTCTGGAACATAACAACCCTTTTAAGGTAAAACAACTTCAGGACCAGGTATTGCTCCAATTGAAAAAAGGCAAAAACCAACTGTTGGTCAAATACTATAACGGTTATCAGAAAAGCACGGTGCTGGGCATCGACACGACTGTAAAACAGGAGATCTTTTACAAAGACCTGAAGCCTGTAAGTATGGACGCTGGAAAATATTATCCTTTCAGCTGGCAGCTGCACGAGCCGCTTTCTCCACATACCACGCTGGGTTTGTCCAATGTGAGTATTGAGTTGAAAAAGAAATAAAAAAATGAAGAAGGATCGCAATCTAAAAGTATTCAGAATTGCGGTCCTTTTTAAATCCTTGTGGGCATGTTTGCCAAAAACACATAATAATTGGGTAATAGGGTAAAATAATAACGGGGATAATTCGCTTTCTTTGGGTAACCAAATTATAGCCTAATGACCAAGAATAAATTTCTATTTCCATTCATGATGATCACGTCCCTGTTTTTTATGTGGGGTTTCGTGCACAATCTGGATCCGATTCTCATTCCGCACCTGAAGAAATCGTTTAGCCTGTCGACTTTACAGGCTTCACTGGTCGACTCTGCCGTGTTCATCGCCTATTTTGTAATGGCATTGCCGGCAGGATTCATCATGAAAAAATATGGATATAAAACCGGGATCATCCTTGGACTGTTGTTGTTCGCCACGGGCTCCTTTCTGTTTATTCCTGCGGCCAATACTCAGTTGTACTTATTTTTCCTGCTGGCGCTGTTTATCATTGCCTGTGGATTGACTATCCTGGAAACGGCAGCAAATCCTTATGCCTCCTTGCTGGGTCCAAAGGAAACATCGACCTTCCGCCTTAATTTTGCACAGTCCTTTAACGGGCTTGCAGCGACCCTCGCTCCGATCATTGGTGCCAAAATCATCCTTACCGAAGGTTTCTCTGATGAAGCACTCGGAAAAATGACTGACGCAGCAAGACAGGCGGCGCTGGCCTCGGAAGCGGCAACGGTAAAAATGCCTTATCTGATTCTTGGCGGGATCATTCTCCTGATTGCTATCATCTTTATCTTCCTGAAGCTTCCGGAAATCAAAGAACATGAAGTAGGTGCCCATGGAGAGGCCGTGGAGGACTATGGGAATGCCGAGACAGAGATTCTTCATGCATTAAAACACCGTCAGCTTAAATGGGGTGTTGTGGCACAGTTTTTCTATATAGGTGCCCAGATCTGTGTGTTCAGTTTTTTCATTCTGTACGCTACCAAAGCCGCTGGTATAGGGCAGCAGGAGGCTGCGAAATATCTCGGTTATGGAATGGGGATGGCCTTTATGATCGGTCGTTTTGTAGGAACGTTCCTGATGCGCTTTATCAGTGCTCCTAAATTGCTGACGATCTATGCGCTGATCAATATTGCATTGAGTGCGGTGGCCATGGTTGCCGGAGGACAGGTGGCCCTATATACTGTCATTGCCATTGCTTTTTTTATGTCGATTATGTTTCCGACCATCTTCTCGTTGGGCATCAGGGATCTCGGTAAGGACACCAAGTTCGGCAGCAGCCTGATCATCATGTCTATTGTGGGCGGTGCGGTGCTGCCCCCGGTAATGGGATTGATCAGTGATCAGACGGAAAACATCCAGATGGGATACATTGTGCCACTGATCTGCTTTTTAGTGGTCTTCCTGTTTGGCTGGAAAGGACATCAGGTAAAAAATAGGGTAGCGACTGTTAATGTTTAAACGATGAATAAAAAATATTATTTAACCCTGGACCTAAAAGACGACGCGGGGCTGATTGCCGAGTATGAAGAGATACACCAGCAGATCTGGCCGGAAATCCAGGAGAGTATTGTCAGTGCAGGAATTGTGCAGATGGAGATCTTCAGGATGGCTACGCGCCTGGTCATGGTGATGGAAGTGGACGATACTTTCTCCTTTGAGAAAAAAGCGGCGGCAGATGCAGCAAATCCGGTGGTGCAGGAGTGGGAAACGCTGATGTGGAAGTATCAGCAGGCGCTGCCCAATGCAAAACCGGGAGAGAAATGGATGATGATGGATAAAATTTTTGAATTACACTCATGACAGCAATAACAAAAAAGCGCTTTTTACAGATTCACCCCGGCGACAATGTGCTGGTAGCGCTGCAGGACCTGCCTGAAGGTGAGGTGCTCGACTGGCAGCAACAGCCGCTGGTCCTGCTGGAAACCATTCCTGCAAAACACAAGGTATTTATCAATGACCTGGATGTTGGTGGGGAGGTGCTGATGTACGGTGTGCTTGTGGGTAAAGCTACAGTTCCCGTAAAAAGAGGGATGCGCATGACGGTGGGTAATGTGCAGCATGCTGCTGAGGACTATGCCTTCCGTGAGGTCGATTATCAATGGGAACAACCCGATGTGTCGGCATTCAGGAACCGTACTTTCAACGGCTATCACCGTAAGGACGGGAGTGTAGGTACAGCCAATTACTGGTTGTTTGTTCCCACTGTATTTTGTGAAAACAGAAACCTGGATGTGATTAAGGAATCGTTATACAATACCCTTGGCTATGCGGTGACAGATAAATACAGATCGTATACAGATCAGTTGCTGGAGGCCTTCAACAGTGGAGATACGCTGACCAGTTTTGACGCTGCAGCGTTGACACCTGTAAGCCCGACAAGAAAGCGGGTATTTAAAAATGTGGATGGCATCAAATTCCTGAATCATCAGGGGGGCTGTGGCGGAACCAGGCAGGATGCTGCTACACTGAGCAAACTGTTGGCTTCGTATGCTGATCATCCCAATGTAGCGGGTATTACGGTGCTGAGCCTCGGCTGTCAACACCTGCAGACTCAGGATTTTCTGGCAGATGTCAGGCTAAGAAATCCTGATTTTGACAAACCGGTACTTGTTTTTGAGCAGCAGCAAAGTCAGAGTGAGGAGCAGCTGATCAAAGATGCGATCTTCAGAACTTTCAAGGGACTGGCGGAGATCAATGAGTTTGAGCGTACACCGGCGCCTTTGAGCAAGCTGGTGGTAGGTGTGAAGTGCGGCGGCAGTGATGGCTTTAGCGGCATCTCCGCGAATCCTGCCGTGGGCTATACGTCTGATTTGCTCGTTGCACTTGGTGCAAAGGTGCTGCTGGCGGAATTCCCGGAGCTTTGTGGTGCAGAGCAGAACCTGATCGACAGGTGTGTTGACCAGCCCACAGCGGAGAAATTCATCCGCCTGATGCGTGAATATGATGCACAGGCGCATGCTGTAGGTTCAGGTTTTCACATGAACCCTTCGCCGGGAAATATCAAGGACGGACTGATTACAGATGCCATCAAAAGCACCGGAGCGGCAAAGAAAGCCGGTACTTCACCAGTGGTGGATGTGCTCGACTATACCGAACCTGCTACCAAAGCGGGATTGAGTCTGGTATGTACGCCTGGAAATGATGTGGAGGCTACTACGGGAAAAGCGGCAAGCGGAGCAACATTGATCCTGTTTACTACCGGATTGGGGACACCTACGGGAAACCCGGTATGTCCTGTGATCAAAATTGCCACCAATACAGCATTGGCAGAACGGATGAGTGATATTATTGATATTGATACCGGGCCGATCATCGCCGGTGAGAAAACCATTGAAGAGATGGGCGCAGAGATCCTGGAGTATTGTATCCAGGCTGCAAGCGGCGTCACCATCCCCAAGGCAGTACAATTGAATCAGGATGATTTCATCCCATGGAAAAGAGGTGTTTCACTATAACAACAGCAGCTCCTATCAAGATACAGGAGCTGCTTAATCACAACATAAGATGTTTAGTTTAAAAGGAAAATCAGCAATTATTACGGGTGGAGGAAGTGGTATCGGCAAAGCCATATCAACCCTTTTTGCCCGTCAGGGAGCAACAGTGCACATCATTGAACTGAATGCCGAAGCGGCAGCGCAGACGGTATCGGAAATTGAAGGTGAAGGTGGAACAGCAAAAGCGTACAGCTGCGATGTCAGCAATCAGGAAGCAGTCGTAAAGATCTTCAATGAGATCGGCACAATTGATATCTTGGTAAATAATGCAGGTATCGCACATGTCGGTAAGGCGGATACCACAAGTGAGGAGGATTTTATGAAGGTCTTCAACGTGAATGTTCTTGGGGCTTATAACTGTTTGTATGCAGCCATTCCGGCTTTGAAGAAAAGTAGTACCGCTGTGATCCTGAACATGGCTTCTATTGCTGCCAATGTGGGCATCACCGACCGTTTTGCGTATTCTATGAGTAAAGGCGCCATCTATGCAATGACACTGTCTGTAGCCCGGGATTACCTTGCTGATGGCATCCGCTGCAACAGCATCTCACCGGCAAGGGTGCATACCCCATTTGTAGATGGCTTTATTGCAAAAAACTATGCCGGACAGGAAGCGGAGATTTTTGGTAAATTGTCGGCCAGCCAGCCTATAGGCCGCATGGGGCAACCCGAGGAGGTGGCCAATCTCGCACTTTACCTCTGTGCGGAGGAAGCTGGTTTTATCACAGGAAATGATTACCCTCTTGATGGAGGATTTATTAAATTAAATAACTAAAAACGTACAACAATGAAATTAATCAGATGGGGAGCTGCCGATCAGGAGAAAACTGGCGTAATCGTCAATGATGTATGGTATGATACTTCTGCCTTTGGTCAGGACTATAACGAGCAGTTTTTTAGCGACAATGGTCTGGAGAAGCTGTCGGCATTTGTAAGAGAAAATGAAGGTGAGCTGGAGGTTGTCCCTCAGGATACACGTCTGGGATCACCAATTGGCCGTCCTTCTAAACTGGTATGTATCGGCCTGAACTATGCTGATCATGCCAGGGAAACTAATGCACCGCTGCCGCCGGAGCCTGTGGTATTTATGAAGTCGACCACTGCCATCGTTGGCCCTTTCGATCAGATCATGATCCCAAAAGGTTCTGTAAAGACCGATTGGGAAGTGGAGCTGGCCATCGTCATCGGCAAAAAGGCTTCTTATGTTGAGGAGGCTGAGGCTCTCGACTACGTTGCCGGATATGTATTGCACAATGATGTTTCTGAACGTGAGTTTCAGATCGAGCGCAATGGCACCTGGGATAAAGGCAAGGGATGCGATACCTTCGCTCCGCTGGGACCCTTCCTGGCAACGAAAGAGGAGATTGCTGATGTCAACAACCTGCGCTTGTGGCTGTCTGTGAATGGTAAAATGATGCAGGATGGCAATACCTCCAACTTCATTTTCAATGTGCCTTTTGTAGTGTCGTATGTAAGCCAGTTCATGACGTTGCTTCCTGGTGATGTCATCTCTACAGGAACGCCTGCAGGTGTCGGACTTGGTTTTAAACCGCCGGTCTATCTGAAGGCGGGTGATGTCGTCGAACTCGGCATTGATGGCCTTGGTACGTCAAGACAGGAAGTAATTGCATTTGAGAAACGATAATTGTCATTGAATGACGTTGATTTGGCTTGATCTGGCATGGTGAGGTCTTTCTTCGAAAAGCTGGAACGGTACTGCTCATCCTCAAATGTTTCGCTGAAGGGCGAAACATTTGCATGTCTTCGCAGCACCATTCCAGCTTTTTTTTTGGCATCAACTATATATGCGACGAGGCAGATCTGCGTGCTAAAAGTCGGATGAGCCGATTAAACTAAATAATCGGCTCAAATGTATAATTGGGAATTGCCGGACTGGCCTGAATTTAAGTATAACCTGGCTGCTGTTGAAGCGGAGTTATATGATTTTGCCGAAGAAACAGGGGAGGTGAGTGGTCTGCTGAAGACATTGCCGGAATATGTGCAGCAGGAAGCTTTGTCTCAGACGATGAGCAGGGCGGTAGTGCTCAGTCTGTCAAAGGCTATTGAAGCAAATAAGTCTTCTTATTATGCTGCGCTGAAAGCCGCTCAGCAAAGTAATGAGATTACGGAATGGATTGTTTATTTCGCGAAGTTAACCTTAGCCGCGCAGCGTGAGGCTAAGGGTGTAGTTAATTTTTCGCTTCAGAAAGTTTTGTTCTTTGATCGTTATAAAGCGCAGTTAACAGAGCGGCAACTTAAAGCGATCAGGAAAATGCTGGATGCCGGCATCGAAGGTTTCAAGGGAGGGATGACCGCAAAGAAGTACATGAACATTACCAGCGCATCAAAAGCTACTGCTACACGAGATCTGCAGACATTAACCGATGCTGGTGTGCTGATTTCCCAGGGAGAGGGACGTAGCAGTCGCTATATCTTGAATCTCGCCTATCCCACAATATAACACCATAGAACGGTTTGTAAGATGTTGAAATAAAAAAGAGTATTGCTACGAGAAGGCCTAGAAACGTTTGCGCTTTTTCAGCGCAAGCTTTTCAGCCTTCGACAGCAATGCCCTTTTTTATTAGTTCAGGGATATGGTCTTTCAGTGATTAATCCTGAAAGATCAGCCCTAACTTATACGCTGCACTACTAAATCGCGCTGGTTTCCACTTTCAGGAATGCCGCTTCATCCTCCGAAAGGAATGGACTCAGGCGCTCATATACCGAGGCATTGTAGGCGTTCAGCCATTCAATCTGACTTTGTTCCAGCAGGTCTTTTTTAACAATCCTGGTGCTGATCGGAGCGATGGTCAGGCATTCAAAAGCATAAAACTCATTGAACTCATTACTGATGTCGGCAATGGTGTTGACCAGATTCTCGATCCTGACACCATGTTTTCCAGGGCGGTACACTCCTGGCTCCACAGAGGTGATCATTCCCAGTGCAATACTTACGGGGGTTGGCGTAGGGTTGAATACTTGTGGACCTTCATGGACGTTCAGGAAGTAACCTACACCGTGACCTGTGCCGTGACCATAGTTGATGGCATAGTCCCATAGTGGCTTGCGTGTGATGGCATCAATCTGATAACCGCAGGTACCTTTCGGAAAGCGGACCTTACATCCGTCGATCATTCCTTTTAGTACAAGTGTATAATCTGTTTTTTCCTCTTCGGTATTGTTCCCCATGGGGATGGTGCGGGTGATGTCTGTTGTGCCGTAGAAATACTGACCTCCTGAATCGAGGAGGAATAAACCTTCCTGTTTAATCTCGACATCGCTCTCCCTGGATGGGCCATAATGCGGAAGCGCACCATGCGGACCGTAGGCACTGATGGTGGTAAAGCTATCGCCGGAAAATCCTTCCTGTGCGGCCCTGAACTTATGCAGTTCCGCGGCGGCAGAAAGCTCGGTTATGGTGATCTTGCCGATGTTGTCAGCTAACCATTTGAGGAACCGTGTGATGGCCACTCCGTCTTTTGTCATTGCCGTTCTGGTGTTGGCCAGTTCCGTTGCATTCTTGACGGATTTCAGGTTGGTGGATGGGTTGGTATCGTAAATGATCCTGACCGATGCGGGGATGAGCTTGGCAAAAGCAAAGCAGTTCCGCTTAGGGTCGATGAAGATGGAGCTGTTGTCAGGGACCCTGGTCAGCGCGGTTTCAATATCTTCGTATGGAAGGACTTCCACACCACTTTTCAGCAGGGTTTCTTTTTCCGTTCCGGTTAGTTTTGTGGTATTGATGTATAACTTAGCATGGTCCTGGCTGATGAGGGCGAAGCTCAGCACTACGGGATTGTAGCTGACGTCTTTACCGCGCATGTTGAATAACCAGGCCATGTCATCAAGCGAAGAGATAAGGTGGTAAGCGGCGCCTTTTTTCAGCAGCTCCTCACGTACAGCCGCAATTTTTGCAGCCACCGATTGTCCGACGTGGTCATCCTCAAGGAGGAATGCTTTTTCCACGGGCAGCTCAGGTCTGTTGATCCAGATGGGACTCAGGTAATCTTTACTGAGGAACTCAATGCCTTTTATGGCAAAGGACTGCGTCAGCAAATCACCAAGTAAAAGAGAAAGTAACTTTTCGTTTGATGCTACTTTGGCACCAGCGGGAAGTTGATCAATCAGGTATTGTATGTATTCCGGAGCATGCTGCACTCTCTGTCTGACCAGCTCGAAGCCACTTCCAGCAAGTTGTTCAGCTGCCTGCTCAAAATATCGGAAGTCAGTCCACAGCCCAGCAAACTCATGGGTGATCACCAATGTGCCCGCCGATCCGGTAAAGCCTGATGCAAAAGGGATACATTTATAGTGGTGTGGTAGATATTCGCTGATGTGAGGATCTGAAGAAGGAATGATATAGGCCGAAACGTCATCGGCGATCATCTGCTTACGTATTTCGCTTAATTTTTCCTGATAAGTCATGTATTAAATTTTTAATCTAAGATTCAGTTCAAATGATACTCTTGCAAATCTATGTAATTTAATTCCTTTAGAAAATTAGGGGTATTACTTATCCGTCAGCGGTAGGTATTATTCTTGTTAATTCCCATTCCTGACAGCATGAAAGATCTTGAGAACTGGCGGTTATCAGAGCCTGACGAAGCTGATGTATTGCACAAAGGGAGGGCGCGCAGAAGTCGCCCGGCAACGTGATGTCGTCAAACAGGGCTTTGAGCCTGGTGTTGATTGCGTTTGTTTTCATTTGGAAACGGTCTTGCAGAAGGCTGGTTGCGGGATCAGCTACAAGAGATTTTAGACTCATGAGAAGGGTTGTTGACGTTAATTATGAGTTCGTTTACATGATTTTGATCGGTCATATTATGTAAAACTAGAAAATTATTAATTATTCGTACTACAATAAGTTAAAAGTTATTAGTGTGTGAGGTGAGCTTGAGGAGCCGGTCGAAACAAGGTTTTCTTTGCAATCGAAGTTGTGAAAACGGCTCTTTTTTTAGGTTTTGTCCGCTTTTAGTTTTACATTGTATAGTTGTTAATCCCCGAAATTTTGTCAACCTGTAATGAAGGACTTTTGTAGGCTTTGGATGCTTGTATTATCTATTTTTGTCATTGACAGCAGGGCAATCGCTATGCCTGTTCCGGCGGGTGCCATGCAGTTTTACTACCAGCAGTTTGACAATCGAAACGGTTTGTCAAACAGTGCTGTAAATGTGCTTTTTCAGGACAGTGACCAGTTGTTGTGGGTAGGTACCTGGGATGGGCTGAACATGCATGATGGTACTGACTTCAGGGTGTTCAATTACAGCAGTGATCAGGCCGGGAGCATCGGCAACAACGTAATACAAGATGTGAAAGAAGATCAACGGGGGAACATCTGGATCAGCACAATTGGGGGGATCACGAGGTTTGAAAAGCGCAGTGGTAAGTTTTACAGATATTTTTACAACGGGGAGGCACGTAGGAGCATTGGTGAACGGGAATATGAGTTGGTGGTGGCCAGCGACGGGCACGTATTCTGTTATAGCAAAAGTCATGGACTAAGTGTCTTCAATCAGGTTAAAGATACTTTTCAGGCGCTCTCTTTTTTGCCTGGAAATACTGAGGTGGTGAGGATTGTGGCCGGTAAAGACCGGCAGATCTGGTTTCTGCAGCGCAACGGAACACTGAGTATTGGCCAGACCAGGGCTGGCAATCAGCTGGCGCTGGTTAAACGTTTCAGACCATCTACGTCAATTACCAATCTTTATTTTGTCAACAATACCATGTTGCTCAGTGATGTGCAGAACAACCTCTGGAAGTCGGATGTCCGTTACCGTATGACCAGGGTGGCGCGTATGCCCAGGGGAATACGCGCCATAAGCTATTACCAGTCCTTTTATATGGTGGCCTGGGAATCGCAGGGTGTAGCGGCCTTTGATGCCTCCTTCCGGCCGGCCGGCTTCCTGCAGCAGGAGGTCGCGCGACTGGCGGGAACGAAAGTTACTACCATCCATGCTGCCAGGGATGAAGTATTGTGGCTGGGAACCGATGGGAATGGGCTGATTAAGATCTTTCCGCGGGTGAATCAGTTTCTGTTGGTGAGCCCGCAGAACAGGCCGGAGCTGAACCGTCCGGTACGTGCCTTTGCTGCCGTGGGCAGGGATTTGTGGGTAGGCACGAAGGGCAAGGGGATTTTGCAGATGCATCATTTCTGGGAGGATGCGGGCAGACCAGTCACCACTGGCATAAATACAACTAACGGATTGGACAATAACGCAGTTTATGCCATCTTAAAAGGGTACGGACCTTATGTTTATATCGGTACAGATGGGCGGGGGATTACCATATATGATGAATCCAGGAAGCGTGTTGTCGGCTGGAGAGAATTGAGCGGTACTGCCCGGTTACCGGATTTTGGATCTGTGTATGCCATTTTGCAGGATCGGGACAGCAGCTTGTGGATTGGTACCAGCGGAAGTGGGTTGGTGCACCTCAGGATCTCAGCGGACCCAAAGGGAATATTGTCTGTAACGGAATTTAAACAATACCTGTCCAATTCCGGCAATGGTTTGGCCAACAACATCATTTATGCCCTGAGCAATGGGAGCGATGGCCGGTTATGGATTGCCTGCCGGTATGGCGGACTGAGTGTGCTGGATAAACAAAAAGGTACATTCAAGACCTTCAAAGCATTTACCTATACCAATAGCCTTTCCAATAATGACGTCCTGTCATTATATGAAGACCAGCAGCGTCGGCTGTGGATCGGGACGAGCTACGGCCTCAATATGCTAAGCCCTTCGGAGTCAAAACGTGAGCAGCCGGTCTTCAAACGTTTTACGATGGAGGAGGGGCTGCCGAACAACACCATTCATGCAATCGAGGAAGCCAATTCGGGGAACATCTGGCTAAGCACCAATAAAGGTCTTGCAAGGCTCAACCCTGATAATGGGGCGGTATCGAGTTTTCGGGAAAGCGAGGGGCTGCAGAGCAATGAGTTCAGTGATGGTGCAGTATGGAAGAGCAGCAATGGTACACTTTATTTCGGGGGCATTTATGGATTTAACTATTTCAGGCCTGAGGAGATCCGGGGAGATCAGCTGCAGCCAAACCTGCTGATCTCCCGCGTACAAATGGGAGGACAGACGATTGATGAAAACAGGCTGCAGGTGATTAAGCCATCGGCATCTGCCATTCCCGAATATACGCTGGAACGGAAGAATAACTTTTTCCAGCTCAGCATCAAATCTATGAGTTTCCTGAACGAGGCCAAAAATGAGTTTGCCTATAAGCTGGAGGGACTGGATAAAACATGGACTTATTCCACCTCCAGTGGGAACATCGCCAGAAGTAACATCCCCCCGGGAAATTATACGTTGCTCATCAGGTGGAGTGATGGTGAGGGAGAGTGGACAACGGGGACCAGGGTATTCAGGCTGCAGGTGGATCAGTATTTCTGGCTTACCTATCCCGCAATCCTGCTGTACCTGGTTGTCATTATAGCTTCAGGATATGCTTTTCACACCTATCGTAAAAATAAACTTCAGATGAAATATCAGCTGCAGATGGAGTCGCTGCTAAGGCAGAAAGACGAGGTGGAACATCAGCAGCGGCTCAATTTCTTTACCAATATTGCCCATGAGATCCAGACACCGCTGACCATGATCATGGGGTCTGTGGAGCACTTCCTGCAAACCAGGGAAAACAACTATTTTATCTCACTGGTGCATCAGCATACCGCTCGGCTCACGTATCTTGTTCAGCAGTTGCTGGAGTTCAGGAAGGCCGAGGCTGGTTACCTGAAGAGAAATGACGATTATGTAGACATCAGCAAGATGCTGGACAGTCTCTCGGTGCTTTTCACACAAGGGAGTGAGCAGCATCATCAAACCTATCTGAGGGAAATCCAAGAAGGGATGGCCGGATTTGTGGATAAAGACAAACTGGAAAAAATTCTTTACAACCTATTGTCCAATGCCTTTAAACACTCTGGCAATGGAGAGACGGTAGTTTTTAAGGCTACCTGTCAACAGGAAACAAAAATGCTCTATATTGAGGTGTCCAACTCCGGATGCATGCTGGGTCAGGAAGATCTGGAGCAGATATTCAGCAAGTTTTATGTCAGCAATGACCGGTCGCGCGAAAAGTTCAGCACTGGCATAGGACTCGCTTTCACGCGGGAGCTGATTACATTGATGGATGCGGCGATTGATGTGCGGCTGGAGGGGGAATGGATTCACTTTATCATCAGCATGAAGCTGGAGGCAGTGGCCCTTGAGGGGAAGGAAGATGAGGTGATTACCTCAGCACCATCATCGCTGTACGAGTCGTTGGTGAAGGTTCACGAACGCCCGGATGCGGTGAGTGCCGAAGAAGAAAATAAAAACAGTCTCATTGACGACCTTCAGCAGAAAAACAGGCAAAGTGTCCTCATTGTTGAGGATGAGCCTGAACTTCGCTTCCTGATTCGTAATGTGTTGAAAGAACACTATATCATTTATGAGGCCGGCAATGGACGAGCTGCACTCCAGTTTCTTCAGAAGACAGTGCCCAGTCTCATCATCAGTGATGTCATGATGCCAGATATGGACGGCCTTGAACTGTGCCGGGCCGTTAAACAGACGCCGGCGCTGGCACAGATCCCTTTTGTGATCCTCTCTGCAAGAGGGACAGAGGACCATAAGACAGAAGGATATGAGGTTGGTGCAGATGCCTACATCCCCAAGCCTTTTCAAATCAATTACCTGCAGGTGAGGATCAGGAAGCTGCTTGACTACCAGGAGCGTATGCAGCACCTGATCAAAGACCAGCACATCACCAACCAGTTTATGGATGCTGATATCGCTGATGCGGATAAACAGTTCCTTGAGGCCCTGCTGAAAGCAATTGAGCAGAACCTGAATGAGCCAGACCTCAATGCGGCCACGCTGGAGGATGCCCTATCCATCAGTAAAATGCAGCTGTACCGGAGGTTGAAATCTCTTGCCGGAATGACACCTGCAGAGTTTATCAAGAGAATCAGACTGAAGCATGCTGCCGACATGCTCCTGAGTTCCCAATATACCGTATCAGAGATCTTTTACCGGACGGGCTTCAACAACAAATCTTATTTCTTCAGGGAATTCAAAAAGATTTACCGTTGCGCACCGAATGAGTACCGTCAGCAGTATTTCGAAGAAAATACGCCCATTTTGTAATTATAGTGAACTAAAATGCAATTATAGTGTACTGCCTGAAGGGGCTATACACTATACATTTGCTCTATCCAAATATAATCACAGATGAAAAGAAAGCTACACTTCGCTTTGGGTTTAGTACTACTCATGGTATTTTCAGGCTTCAGTGTCCTGGCCCAGACCAAACTTACAGGAAAGGTGACCGATGAAAGTAATCAGCCCTTCCCGGGGGTGGTCATCCAACAGTTAAATACAACCAATAAAACTTCTACCGATGTGAACGGTAACTACAGCATTACACTTCGCGCTGAAGGTGGAGCTTCGCTCGTGTTTAGCTATGTTGGCTATAACAGTGTTACGCTGCCATATACGACGAACGCCGTATTGAATGTTTCGCTCAAGCCGAGCACGTCTGACCTGAATGAGGTGGTGGTGGTAGGTTACACTTCGCAGCGTAAAGGATCTATTTCCGGTGCGGTGGGCACACTAAATATGGAGGACGGGCAGAAACGCCGCGTGGCTGACGTGTCGCAGATGTTGCAGGGCCAGGTGTCCGGCGTGCAGGTGACGCAGAGCACGGGCGCTCCTGGTGATCCGATCAACATCCGCATTCGTGGTGAAGGAACCATTGGCGATAACAGTCCGCTTTTTGTGGTGGACGGCACGCCTACCAAAGATATTTCCTTTTTAAATCCATCAGATATTAAAACCCTCACCGTCCTGAAAGACGCCGCTTCTGCTTCTATTTATGGTTCCAGGGCTGCCGGGGGTGTGGTGGTGATTACGACAAAACAGGGCGCAGTTGACCGCTCATCGTTGGAGCTGAATTACTTTAATGGCATTCAGCAGGTAACAAACCTGCCCACCTTGCTAAACACAGCACAATATCTGGATAAACAGGAGCGCGCGTGGATCAATGGAGGAAATGCAGGTGCAAACCCATACACGGCAGCGAAAAGCAGGACAGACCTGGCAGATACGGACTGGCTGGATGAGCTTTTTGAAACCGGAAGGTCGCAGAGTGCACAGCTTACCGCAAGCGGGGGCAGTGAAAAGGTGCAGTACCTGTTGTCTGGCGCCTATTATAAACAGAACGGAATTGTGGTGTACGACAATGACCAGTATGAGCGTTTTAACTTCCGCGCGAACATCAATGCCAACCTGACTGACAGGTTTAAGATGGGAACCAATTTTCAGATGTCTTCGGCAAGGCAGGACTGGTTGTCGTCGAAAGGAGATGCGCCAGGCATCATCCGTCACGCACTTCTGAGGCCACCGTTATTATCGGTTTATAAAGATCCTTCGGATCCTACTTATAAGGCAAATGATCCTTTTACAGACCTGCCTTTTTATGCCAACAACAACAGCAATGGCGGCTGGAATCCTTATTTTGAGCGGTCATCAAATCCTATTGCACTTGCCTACTATGCAAATGACAAAAGAAACAATGTGAAAACATTCGGTAATGCCTATGCGCAGTACGCATTTCTGGGCGATAAGTCGCTGACATTAAGAACAAACCTGGGTGTTGACCTGAACTTTCTGCACAACAAACGTTTTCTTCAGAACTTCGGTGATGATGACGGTGGGGGTGGCAGCTTAGATGTGGGCAAAGGCATGGGGCGCCAGAACAGGCCCAATGGCTTAAACGAAGAGCGTGGACAGGAGTTGAACCTTACCTGGAACAATACGCTGAACTATGTGAAAACCATTGGTAAACATTCCATAAATGCATTGGTGGGATCTGAATACATCAAAAATACCTCTTCTGCAATATCTGCCTCACGTGCCAGATATGACTATACCTCTGGCAGCTTTCAGTACATAGACTTCGGAGGCACAGCTGCGGACCTCTGGAATGGGGGGAATGCCGGCGAATGGGCACTCTTCTCTTTATTTGGTTCTGTAACGTATGAGTATGATGCCCGTTATATGCTTACCGCCAATCTTCGTGCAGATGCATCTTCACGATTTGGGGAGAACAACCAATGGGGGTATTTCCCTTCTGTATCCGCAGGCTGGGTGATTTCCCAGGAGTCTTTCCTGAAAGAGGCTTCCTGGATTTCCAACCTGAAGCTCCGCGCCAGCACGGGAAAGCTCGGCAATCAGCAGATTCCCAATTATGCTTACCTGAGTACAATGATTAAAGACGGCGATGGTTATTCGTTGAACCGCTATGGTAATCCCGACCTGAAATGGGAAACCACCTCGCAGCATAATATTGGCCTGGACTTTGGTTTTCTCAACAACAACCTGTCTTTCTCCGCTGATTATTTTATCAAGAACACCTCAGGTATCCTGCTGCAGCTCAGCCTGCCGGAGATGGTAGGCTCAGTAAGTCCCACCTATGTAAATGCGGGCAAGGTGAGGAACAAAGGATTCGAGTTCTCTGCAAACTATCGTAACCGTATTGGCGATTTCAATTACAGTATTAATGGAAATATGGCAACATTGAACAATGAGGTGTTACAGTTACACCCTAATTTGCCTACCCTAAGTGGACCTTTTACCCGGACTGTTCCGGGACAACCGTTGAACGCCTTCTTCGGCTATCGTATGGAGGGCATCTATCAAACTGCAGCAGAGGTGTCGCAACATTTGTATGGCACGACCAACCCGAATCAGGTACCGGGAGATATCAAATTTGCTGACCTGAACGGTGATGGTCAGATCAATGATAATGACCGTACTTTCCTGGGTAATCCAATTCCTAAGGTGTCTTATGGGATGAACCTCTCCGGAAGTTACAAAGGCTTTGACCTTTCTGTATTTATGCAGGGTGTTCAGGGGGTAGATAAATATAACGACGCCAAGAAGATCACCAATTTTGATACCCGTCCGTTCAACTCATCGACTATGGTGCTGAACAGCTGGACAGGTCCTGGTACTTCCAACACCATGCCCAGGGTGAGTACCACTGATACTGGGACGAGCAGGGTATCCAGCCTATATGTGGAGGATGCATCCTACTTCAGGATCAAAAATGTGGAGCTCGGATATTCTTTCGGGTCAATGATCAAAAATAAGAAGTTGGGATTGCAGGATGTAAGGGTTTATGTATCAGGACAAAACCTGTATACCAGTACGAACTACACGGGCCTGGACCCGGAATCAGTAGATCAGATTGACATGGGAACCTACCCGCAGTCACGTGCCTTCCTTTTTGGTGTAAATGTTAAATTTTAAAAACGATATTCAGATGAAACGATTATATATATCCCTGTTTGCGGTCACACTGATGTTTGCTGCAGGTTGCAAAAAAGAACTTTATAAAGATCCGATTGGTTTGATCACCCCTGAGCAGGTGAGCACTGAACCGACCCTCAACACGGTAACCTCTGCGGTAGACGCCTCATACCGGATGCTGTCGTATACGCTGAACCTGATGGGAAACTGGGACTGGGCCGGCGGCAAGGTAATAAGACCCGATATTATTCTTCAGGACATTGCAGGTGGTGATGTTCAGAAAAAGTGGAATCCGGATGGTGATCAGCCCTGGATGGATGATATCGCTGCGTTCAGGTTTACTGCGGAGAATGGAGGGTTCAATGGCATCTGGGCCTTCAATTATCAGGGGATCTCTAAAGCCAATCTGGCGCTGAGCTACCTTACCGACGATGCGCTTGTGGCCAAAGTAGGAATGGATGCTACCTTAAGAAACCGTCTGCTGGGGGAAGCTTATTTTCTGAGGGCCTACTACTACTTTGACCTGGTGAATAATTTCGGCGATGTGCCCATCATTACAAAACCGCTGACTACTTTCAATGATGCTTATGAAGTAGCCAAGACAGTACCGCAGTCTGAAGCCTGGGCATTGATCAATGATGACCTGTCTAAAGCCAAGACTGCACTGCCTGCTGCGAAGTTCTCCAGCACCACCGAAAAGTGGCGGGTATCTAAGGGTGCCGTAATTGCGCTTCAGGCTAAAGTAGCATTGTATAACCAGCGCTGGGCAGATGTGATCTCTCTGGTTACGGAGCTGGAAGGAACAAACTTTTATAGCCTAAATGCAAATTACTTTGACAATTTTGCTGTCGACAAAGAATTTCTGGACAATGAAGTCATCTTTGCGTACGACCACATCTCCGGACAAACTGTTAGAAAAGGAAACGGCATCAGCGCATTGCTGGACTGGGGCTTTTTCGCGCCAACGACAGATTTTATCAATGCATTTGAGCCGAATGATCCGAGGCTTGCCTATACGGTCAATGTGGCAGATAAAAATGTAAACAAATTATTGGGGACCCTCAATGGTGTAAATAAGGGAAATGATGATGGACCGAGCAACAAAATCATGATCCGCATGGCCGATGTATTGCTTTGGAAAGCTGAAGCATATAATGAGACTGCAGCCTATGGTAATGCAATTGCCCTCATCAATCAGGTGAGGACACGTGCCCGTACCTCAGCTATTGCTGGCGGGGGCAATGCCCCGGCTGGGACCTTGCCCGACAGGCCTTCAACAACGGATAAGGCTCAGATCCAAGGGTGGCTCATGCAGGAGCGTCGTGTAGAGCTTGGTTTTGAAGCACAACGCCTGAACGATCTTAAGCGTTGGAAAACGGCAAAAACTGTACTTACAGCACTCGGCAAGAATTTCCAGGACCACAATTACCTGTACCCTGTACCGCAGGGTGAGGTCGATAAATCCGGAAAAGGAATTGTGCAGAATACAGGATACTAACTATTTCTAAGTGGGTTCCCGGAGCCTGGTATCGGGCTTCAGGGAACCCTCATGACCTTTTTTGAACGAACGATAAACTAATTCAGATGACAGATCAAGCCCTAAGATTTACCCAGAACCCACTCCTGTCTCCCAAAGACTTAAACCCAAGCCGCGAAGGACTGGAAATTACCTGTCTCCTCAATCCAGGAGTATTTACCTTTGAAAACAAAACCTGGCTGCTGGTGCGCGTGGCGGAGCGACCCGCACAACAGGAGGGCATCATTTCCTTTCCTGTGCTTACCGGTGATGGCATTGAAATTATAGAAATTGCTACCGCTGACCCCGATCTTGATGCCGGTGATCCACGTGTCATCCGCTATAAGGGTGTTGACTACCTCACTACCCTTTCACACCTTCGTATGTTATGCAGCGATGATGGCATTCATTTTTATGAGCCTGAGGGATATCCCTACCTCCAGGGCGAGACGACGCAGGAAGCCTTTGGCGTGGAAGACTGCCGCGTGAGCCTGATTGAAGGGACTTATCACCTTACCTACACTGCGGTGTCTGGCCAGGGGGTAGGTGTCGGCCTGCGTACCACCAAAGACTGGAAGCAGTTTGCATCCGAAGGGATGATCATTCCACCGCATAATAAAGACTGTGCAATCTTTGAAGAACGCATCAATGGAAAATACTATGCCTTGCACCGTCCGAGCAGTGTAGACCTGGGGGGCAACTACATCTGGATTGCAGAGTCCCCGGATGGCATCTATTGGGGCAAACATCAGTGTATCATCAGAACCAGGGAGGGGAGCTGGGACAGCGCCCGTGTGGGTGCAGGAGCTGCTCCCATAAAAACTGATCAGGGCTGGCTGGAGATTTACCATGGTGCGGATGCAGGTCACCGGTACTGCCTGGGCGCTTTTCTGTTAGATCTTGATGATCCCACAAAAGTGCTGGCGAGGACCGATGACCCGATTATGGTGCCTACTGCCGAATACGAGACCAGTGGTTTCTTCGGACATGTGGTCTTTACCAATGGCCATGTGGTAAACGGCGATGAGCTGACCATTTATTATGGTGCTGCGGATGAATTCGTCTGCGGGGCTAAATTTTCTATCGCTGAGTTGCTCAGCTCCTTAACCTATAGTCATGATCGCTAAGCTAAAAACAGAGATTGCTCACTTTAAATCGCAGTCACATAACTTCAAGGTACTCACGCTCACCAACATGATCTACAGCATTGTACTTCCCGTGATCGACATTTTTGTTGCGGCCTACGTCATGCGCAGCTCTAATGACCCAGTGAAGGTAGTTGTCTATCAGCTGACCATTTATACGGGGATCCCACTGACTTTCCTGATTAACGGCTGGCTGCTTAACCGTTTTCCGATTAAGACCTTGTACTCCCTGGGAATGATCCTCAGCGGGGTGTCGATGATGATCATGATGTCTTTGAAGACTCTTGATATTATGGGAATTGGGATTGCAGGGATCGTGATGGGCATGTCCTTTGGCTTTTACTGGGCAAACAGGGACTTCCTGGCACTGGCAATGACAGATGATAAAAACAGAAATTACTATTATGGGCTGGAGACTTTCTTTTATACCATCATCGCCGTTGTAATTCCAGTACTCATCGGCTGGTTTATTGAAGTTTCCGGCAATCATGGAGATGCCAAGCTTGCCTATAAAATTGTGACCGGAATCGTTTTTGCCATTACTGTAGGGGCCTCTGTGATGTGTTTCACGGGGAAATTTACGAATCCCATCAATAAAAAATTCCTTTATTTTAAGTTCGACCCCTACTGGAACAAACTGATGTTCCTGGCGGTATTGAAAGGTCTGGTGCAGGGCTTTCTGGTG
Source organism: Pedobacter sp. BAL39 (assembly GCF_000170795.1). Taxonomy (GTDB): domain Bacteria; phylum Bacteroidota; class Bacteroidia; order Sphingobacteriales; family Sphingobacteriaceae; genus Pedobacter. The sequence goes on along the minus strand of NZ_ABCM01000005.1, from coordinate 274,517 downwards.
ACCGCCCCGGCGATGCTCATTATGTTGCTGCTGGGCAAGGAGGGCGCGCTGGGCACGGCACAGTCCGTTGGGGCGATTTTTGCCGCCATCCTGATGTATATCATTGGCCGCAAGACCGGGCCTGAACACCGGATCTATGTCTTCGGAACGGGCCTGGTCCTGTTCACCATTGCTGCCCTGATCAATGGTATCCTGTTTAATGAAACCGGGGTGATCCTTTTCATGCTGTTCCTGCTGCTGGCAAAACCGCTGCTGGACCTGGCTTATTTTCCCATTCAGTTTAGTGTGATTGACATCCTCACGAAAAAAGAAAAGAGGAGTGAGTTTGCCTATATCCTGAATCATGAAGGCGGACTGTATCTGGGCAGGCTTACCGGAGCTGGAACATTCTTGTTGCTGGCCTATTATTTTTCTAATGAAGTTGCCCTGCGTTATGCGATTATTATTGTTGCTGTATTGCAGCTCAGCTCTTTCTGGGTAGCCAAAGACATCATTAGAAAAGGCAGGTTAATAACCGAATCAATGGATCACGAGTCGGAGGCGGCGGCCAAGACCGTCACGCCCATACCAGATATTGTATAACAACACCTGCTGCCAGTCAGCGAATAAACCTTTATTTTAGGGCAGCAATTGCTTTGCGTAACTGCTGCCCCCATCAGCGTTGCGCTGGTGGGGGCACAAATGAAAATAACTATGAGATTTAAACTAATTGTTCCATTCACCTTTCTGTTCTTATGTTTCATTGGTCAGAACCAGGCACAGGTAAAACAGGTCCGCGTCAGTCGTGTTGATGCCATGGCGGACCTTCCCCAACCACTGAAAATTATCAGCTGGAAAGATATGGCCCTGAATTTTGATAAAACCATTTATGATTTTAAGGCTACCGGCGACCATTGGCCGATGGTATGGATGGACAGTACCAATAAAAATTTTGCACAGCCTGTAATGGGTATGTATACTGCAGTAGGAGATGTACGACAGGGCAAGGCAAACAAGGGAATGTTTCATGAGGCCTTAGCAAATATGGGGGCTGTGTTGGGTGCTACGTTGGTGGGTATTGATAAGAGCAACCAGCATGGCTTAAACTATGTTGGGATGCTGAAGAACTACTTCAACAAAGATACGGGATGGAACATTATGATGAACAATACCGCACCTGAGGTGGCTTTGTTGGGCGGCGGTTACGGACGCGACTGGTGGTATGATGTTTATCCAAATGTGCTCTTTTATGCGATTTATGATCAGTATCCGTCACAGCCTGAATTTGAAGTCATGGCCAGGTCCATTGCCGAGAAATTCTTCCAGGCAGATTCCATCCTGAAAGGAAACTACAACTACTCCTTTTTTGATTACGGAAAGATGGTGCCAATGCGAAACCAGATTTGTGCACAGCCGGATGCTGCCGCAGGACATGCCTATGTATTGTATGCTGCCTATAAAAAATTTGGAGACCCAAGGTACCTCAAAGGTGCCATCAGTGCGATGAAGGCGCTGGAGAGTCAGCCTATAAACCCTACGTATGAGTTGCTGATGCCTTTCGGCGCTTACCTTGCGGCAGCAATGAATGCAGAGCAGGGAACGACGTTTGACATTCAGAAGATGATGAACTGGACGTTTGATGGGACGGCAGTTTGCCGTGAGGGATGGGGGTTCCTGGTGGGTAACTGGAATGGGATTGACATCTCCGGAACAGTAGGCAGCACTGTGGACCATGGTGGATATGCATTCCTCATGAATACGTTTGACGCCGCCTGGCCGCTGGTCCCCTTGGTGCGCTATCAGCCAAAATATGCTAATGCAGTTGGCAAGTGGATGCTCAATGCGGTGAATGCTTCGAGGTTCTTTTATCCGCAGTATATGCCTGAAGAACACCAGACGATCCCAGAGCTGTCAGCAGTGACCAAAAATGTAATTGCCTATGAAGGATTTTCAAAGTCATCTACGTTTGATACCTTGTATACTGGTCTGAAAGGCCCGGTTGCGCAGGGGGATGGCCCTAAATGGGTGCCCGGAAAAAATCCGGAGGTTTCGCAGTTCAGCGTTTATGGTAGCGGACATGTCGGTATCTTTGGAGGTATTGTGAAGGAGAGCAATGTAAAGGGAATTCTTGGTCTTGATTTATTGGCCACCGACTTTTATCATGCTAGAGCATTTCCAAGTTACCTGTTTTATAACCCTTATGATGCTTCCAAAAGTATCCGCTTTGAAGTTCCTGAAAAAGGAACAAGAGTGGACCTTTACGATCTTGTTTCCCAGAAATTTCTTGCCCGAAATGTTACCTCAGCGGTAAAGGTAAAGATTGATGGAAAGCAGTCGGTGGTATTGGTATGCGTGCCCGCAGGGATGCAAACTGTGGTCAAAAACGGCAGGTTAATGGTTGATGATGTAGTACTGGATTATCATCAGCAAAAACAGTAAAATCAAGATTTTTTTTTAATATTGGCGCTATGATCATAGCTCCTTTCTTAAAATCAACTTTTTTCCGACGGGCATCTGCGGGTATATTGCTCGCAGTCTTGTCTGTATTGTCGTCATGTAATTCCGAACAAAAGGCTAAAACCAGTGATACTGCCAGTGTGAAAAATGATGATACCGTGATTGTTGACGGTAGCTCCCTGGCTACTCCTGCAGCACCATTGAAAAGCGATTCTTCTGCTCTTGTTAAGGGCATAATCTCAGAGCTTGACAGGATGAACCAGGCATTTGTAAAACATGATGTCGCACAGATCACGAGCTTTTTTGATTTTCCTATTCACGATACTGCGCTGGTGTTCTTTGAGATCAATCCAGAATTTGACGCGCAGTACAAAGCAAATGGAAATAAGGTGAGCCGGGCGATGTTCAGTAAACACTATTCCCGGATTGAAGAGTTTCACTCCATGACTGAGTTTATCCCGTTGTTTAAATACCTTAAACCCGAAGGGCTGCTCAAATCGAACATGGTTGAGCATGAGCACCGCGTAAAGAATGATGGCTGTTATTATTTCTACAGCATCAGGAGGCAAGGGGCCACAGTGATCTTAACCTACGGCACCAACACCTCCTCAGCATACGTCAATCCTGATCCTGAGGAGGGAGAAGTTTGCGGCGAATATGCAGGAACCTGGTTTTTTGAGTTCCGTGATGGGAAACTGCACTTTGTGAAACAGATGACCGCTGGCTAGATTGGTTCTTCTATTTGGCTTTTACAGGTGCCGCGGTGGCGTAAATGAAATTGTGCAGTGACTTCGTGGTCGTTTTCAAATCAGTAGTCAGGTACCAGATCTTATCGATGGTTTTGCCAAGACTTTCCTTATCCAGTGGAAATCGTGCCTGATCAATGACCTTACTTTGGGCGTTCATGATGCTGCCCGCAAAGCTGAGCAGCGTAAAATTCTGCATGCTTGTTTCCAGGTTTGGCAGTACTTGTGAAGCAAATGCAGGTAGTGCCTGTTGTCCTGAGCTTTTCATCTTGCTGAATATGGAAACGAGTACTTTTCGTTGTCGCTCCGTCCGCTCATAGTCGCCCCTGCCCACAGCCCTGATCCTGGTATAGGCAACAGTTTGTTTGCCATTGAGTGGTTGCATACCAACCGCATTTACGTGTACTGCGGGCATCTTTTCATAGATCGCAAGTTCGTCCAGGTAGTTGTTCAGCACTGGCAGCTCCGCAGGTTTAAGGTCGACAGAGATGCCGCCGAGTGCATCTACAATGCGGGCAGCACTGTAGAAATCTACATTCATGTAGTCGCTGATGTCCATGTCAAAGTTCTGGTTGATGGTTTTGATGGCGAGCTGCGGTCCGCCAAGTGCATAAGCTGCATTGATTTTGTCCATGCCGTGCGCTTCAATGTTCACATAGGTATCGCGCATGATGGATGCCATTTTCACCTTCCCTGAAATCTTATCAATGGAGATGATCATGATGACATCCGAGTTGCCTGCTTCCTCTGCCGTTCTCCTGTCTACTGCAAAAAGTGCAATGTTAACAGGTGGATTTGTCATTGCTTTGATCTTTTGCTGTACTTTTTCACTAATTCCCAGTGCTGCAGGAGTTCTGTTAAGGGGAGTTTGTTTTTGCCGTGGCACACCTTGCTCAATTTGAGTAGTCGTTTGCGGTTTGTCGATCTGTGCGAAGAGTGTTGTGCTGGATATGAGCATCAATACAAAGAGAGAAATTCTGCGTTTGATGTGTTTATGACCTGATTTTAATGACATTGGGAAGGCTGTATTTAGTAAAGGTGATCCAAATATAATACCGGTATGAAAAACCAGGGTGCGTATTTTTTTATGCACTAGATGTTACCTACTTTTGGATTTATGATTTTAAACCAACCGCATAAGATTGCAGTGATTGGATTGGGATATGTGGGCTTGCCGCTGTCCATTGCTTTTGCTGATCAATATCCTGTACTGGGTTTTGATATTGACGAAACCAGAATCCGTCAGCTGGCGGCTGGGGAGGATGTGACGAAGGAGGCTGATTTGACAGAGTTGGAACTTCATATCCAAAGAGGCCAGGTTACGGATGGGACAGGATTGAGGTTTTCTTCTGATGTGGAGGAGCTGCGGAACTGTAATGTTTATATTGTTACTGTTCCAACACCAATCAACAAATTTAAGTCACCGGACCTGGGCCCACTGCTTAAAGCTTCGGAGATGATCGGCAAAGTGTTGAAGCCTGGTGATGTGGTCATTTATGAATCGACGGTATATCCTGGATGTACAGAAGATGATTGCGTGCCAGTTCTCGAACGGTCGTCGTCGTTAAAGTTCAATGAAGACTTTTATTGCGGTTACTCCCCCGAGCGGATCAATCCCGGCGACCGCGTCAACACATTGACAAAGATAAAAAAGGTGACTTCAGGATCTACTCCTGAGGTAGCCATTCTCGTGGATCAGCTATATGCGAAAATCATCAAGGCCGGCACTCACCTGGCACCGAGCATTAAAGTGGCGGAGGCATCAAAAGCGATTGAAAATGCACAGCGTGATGTGAATATCTCTTTTATCAATGAGTTGGCATTGATCTTCGACCGGATTGGAATAGACACTACCGACGTCATTGAAGCGGCGGCAACAAAGTGGAATTTTTTAAGATACAAACCAGGGCTTGTAGGTGGGCATTGTATAGGTGTGGATCCCTATTATCTTGCACATAAAGCGGAATCATTGGGTTATCATCCTCAGGTTATCCTTTCCGGGCGCCGGGTAAATGACAACATGGGGATGTTTGTGGCCAATAAGGTAGTAAAAATGATGATCAGTAAAGGCGATTCCATTAAGGGTGAAAGCGTTTTAATCCTTGGGTTCGCATTTAAGGAAAACTGTCCGGACATCCGCAATACCCGAGTGATCGACATTTATCAGGAGCTGCAGCAATTCGGAATGAAGGTGGATGTATATGATCCATGGGCTGATGTTAACCTCGTTGAGGCTGAATATAAGATCAAGTTGTTGCCAATGTTGTCTGATAAAAGGTACAAAGCGGTAATTATTGCAGTCGCTCATGAGGAATTCCTCCGCGTCGACTATGAGAAGTATCGTGAAGGTGGCGCGTTAGTATTTGATACTAAGTCTTTTATAGATCGAAAACTAACTGATGCGAGACTTTAATTAAACTTGTGAGATAATTTTAGTTGTGGCACGTTTTTAGCATTTATTCAAAAAATATTGTATCTGATATTGTAGCCTTTTTGTTGGAAGTTAAGATTATTCCGGTAAATTAGAACGATTTAAATTGGATCCGGGGGGACTTAAATGAAAAGAAACTTACTAATTGTCTTTTTAGTATTGATACATATCGCGGTGTTTGCTCAGCGCGATGCAGACTACAATTATTCTATCGGCGTCAGGGGCTATAGTTTGATGCAATTGCCCAAGGTCATGAATGAGACCAACAGCAGCAAAACTACTTCCACTTATTTTAACGGCGGTGTTTTTAAGTTCAATGACAACCAGATCAGCTACCGCATCAGCGGGAGCTACCTTAAAGCATCCAAGCGTTTTTTTAACGACTGCAGTACCTGTGCGGAGATCAACGGTGATGTTACCGATTACTTCTTCAAGGTGGGGTTTGAAAAAAGCCTGAATTTTTCCAGAATACAGCCTTACATTGGTCTGGATCTGGGTTATCGTTTCAATAAATATGAGGGCATTTCCCGGAATATAAATACGATGAGGGCTGATGCCGGAATGTCGACGGCTCCGCGAGATGTTAAAGCTACAAAATCAGGTTTGCTGGTATCTCCATTATTAGGTATTAAAATCAATCCAATATCCATTCTATCTGTTTTTGCAGAAGTTAACCTGGACTACTTTTATTCTTATGAACGCCAGGATGCCGTCACGCAGGATCTGGAAAACACCAGAACACTAACGAAGACGCACCAGTCGGAATACCTCATTAACCCTGTATCTGTGGGTATCTTGCTGCATTTAGGTAGTAACAAATAGAAAATTTCTCGTGTAGTTTTATGTAAATAGCTAACTAGTAGCTGTTTTAAGAATGAATAATTTGAATAAACAATTGCATAGCGCTAATGTTTAAATTGTGCAGGATCCGTATTTCCTGAAAAACCAAATATAAAGTTGGATTAGTCAGCGGTGATGTCTGATCAGAAGGGGAGCTGAATGAGCAATCAAAACTATTATAATTTATTCGAAAATTCGCCATTGCCTATGTGGGTATTTGACGTGGAGACCTTTGCATTTCTGGATGTGAATCTGGCGGCAATAGCGCTCTATGGCTACGAGAGGGAGGAATTTCTGCAGATGACACTTCTGGATATCAAAGCTGTCGAGGATGCTGATAGTTTATCACGGATGTTAGGAGATCAGCCTTGTGGGGCAGGGTATTTCAAGGGACTGTCTGTGCACATCAAAAAAGGTGGGTACAACATCAATGTATCTGTAGAAAGTAATGCTGTTGATTTTGATGGCCGTGCCGCAAGGGTGGTGCTGATCACCGACATTACGGAAAAACTAAAAGCTGAAGAAGCATTGCAGTTTAGTGAGAAGCGCTTCAAGGCATTGGTACAGGAAGGGGCTGACCTGATTGCCATCATTGACCTGAATCTGGTCTACAAATATGTGAGTCCAACCTCTACAACTGTTCTCGGTATCCCACCCGAAAATTTTATCGGTCGCACTGCGGCTGATTTTATCCATCCTGAGGATTTACCTGAGGTTTCGAGGCTGGCAGGGATGCTGGCCACACATCACCAGGTACATATAGGTCCATATCGTTTCATGGATAATAAGGGAGAGTGGCGTTGGATAGAAACAAGGGCCACGAATCTGACCGAGGATGAGCATATAGGTGGGATTGTCTGCAACTCTACAGACATCACCGAGCGTATGGAGGAAGAGCATTGGTTAAAATTGCTGGAGTCTGTTGTGATCAATACCACCGATGGCGTGATGATTACAGATGCCAATGCCCTTGACGGGCCAAAAATCATTTACGTTAATGATGCCTTGGTTCAGATGTCCGGTTTTTCAAGGACTGAGCTGGTTGGAAGCAGTCCGAGTATTTTTCATGCGCATGATGATGCTCAGGAGGGCTTGAAACGGATTGAGAATGCTGTTCATAAAAAAATCCCTTGTACATTGGAACTGGTAAATTACACCAAGTCGGGGGTGTCTTATGCCATCAGTATGAATGTCTGCCCGGTTACAGATACCAATGGTGAGGTCACGCACTGGGTTTCTATACAGCGGGACATCACTGAAAACCGAGATTACATCCAGGAGATTGAGGATCAGAATAAGCGGTTAAAAACTATAGGATGGATGCAGTCGCACCTGGTGCGGGATCCATTGGTGAGGATCATCTCCCTAACAGATATTCTTCAGAATGGATGCACTGGAGAGGATCACGGGAAGCTGCTTAGCTACCTGAAAAAGTCGACAGCAGAGCTGGACGCGATCATCCAGGAGATCAATAAAAATACAAACGACATCGCGGAGATGGACCCTGATCAGCACGTGATGCTCATGAACGAAAGACGTTTTCAGCTGTTCATGGACGAGCTGCCTGGATTGTGTTGGATCATAGACCGCCACGGTATTCTGAAGTATGCCAATAAATGCTTTTTGGAATCCAACAACCTCACCAGAGCAGTGATTGGAAAAAGTTATGAGGAAGTGTTCGGGGTAGACATTGCCAGGATTGCCTACCTGAGCAATCAGGAAGTGTTGGACTTGAATGAGAGCAAGGCGTATTACCAATCAAGAAGGGGCAGTAGTGGGCATCTTCAATATTTTAAAACCTATAAGTTCCCTTTTAGAGATGTTGATGGAGAAGACAGCCTCGTAGGTGCCATCTCTTTCAACATTACTGAACGCCGGAAACTCGAGGAGGAGTTGTATCAAAGTGAGGCGCAGTTCCAGCAAGCCTTTGAGCATTCTCTCATAGGTATGGCCATCATCAGCCCACAGGGGCGCTGGGAGCGTGTGAACTCTAGTCTTTGTAGTATTCTTGGGTATGAGGCATCGGAATTGACGAACATGACCATCCAGGACATCACCCATCCTGATGATCTCCAGGACAGCATGTCTATACTGAAAGATCTTGCCTCGGGAAAGATTTCCGAATATAAATATGAAAAAAGATATGTTCATAAAGATGGGCATATGATATGGGTGGTGATCGCTGCTACGATGCTGAACGATAGTGCCGGTGAACCGCTTCACTATGTGTCGCAGATAGAAGACATCACCAATAGAAAACATATTGAGAATGATCTGGTGCTGAGTGAAAAGAAGTACCGTACTATTTTTGAAAACGTCCAGGATGTTTTTTATCAAACAGATCCGCAGGGCATCATTACAGAAATCAGCCCGTCCATCGAGCAATATTCCGGGTATCCGCGACTAGAGATTGTGGGTCAGTCTGTCGTGCATTTTTATTACTATCCCCAGGATCGGGAACGTATCATGCAGGAGTTGATCAGCAAGGGCTCGGTGATTGACTTTGAAGTAAGGTTGAAAACTAAAAACGAGGAACTTCGCTATGCTTCCGTTAACGCAAGAACCCTTATCGAGGATGGTGTAGTAAAAGGTACTGAGGGAAGTATGCGGGATGTTACGGTGAGGAAGTTTCAGGAGAACGCGCTGAAAGCGTTGAATACCGAACTGACAGCATCAAATGACCAGAAAAGTAAGCTACTGTCGATCATTGGTCATGACCTGAGGAATCCGATCTCGGGAAGCTTACAGCTGCTGAACCTCACACTGATGGATTTCGAGTCCAGTAGTGCCGAAGATGTACAAAATTACCTGTCCATGATGAGAGCGGAGCTATTTAACGCCAACAACCTGTTAGAAGACCTGCTTGCCTGGGCAAAGTCTCAATTTGAGTCGGTCAGTTTTAATCCCGTTCAGATTCAGGATTTAAAAGGGCTGATCGACAAATGTATGCAGACCATTCTTCCCATGGCTTCAAAAAAGGAGATTGATATGCAGCTTTATGTTGAGGATGGACTGCAGGTGAAGGCTGATACCGCGATGCTGGAAACTATTATTCGTAACTTGCTGTCAAATGCAGTGAAATTTACGCAGTCGGGAGGCAAGGTACTGTTGGGTGCCTTCGAAGATGAAATTGGAGTTACATTTTCTGTAAAAGACAACGGTGTGGGCATTCCTGCGATAAAACAGGAGGAATTATTCAATAAAAACTCGAACTATACCACCTTTGGTACCTCAGGTGAGAAAGGTACCGGGCTGGGGCTGAGTTTATGTTTTGATTTTGTGGTCAAACACGGCGGGATGATGTGGGTGGAAAGTGATGAGGGGTTAGGAGCAACCTTTTATTTCACCCTTCCCACCCAGCGTATTTAAGCTTCTTCCGGAGTTTGTGTTTTCCAGGCTGCGGTACCTGCCGATGGAACCTTTATGGTGGTAGTGTCTTTGCGTTTGCCTTCTGGTCCCTGAAGGTCTTCAGCTACTTGTCTAACATGCTCACGCAGGTCTTCAATGGCTTGGTTTCCGGAGGCCTCAATGTGTTTCTTTGCTGCAGTAAATTTAGATTTGATGCGGGAGAAGACATCTTCCGCGCCTTCAGCTACCTGATTTCGGATTTCTTTTCCTTTACGTGGGGCGAATAGTACACCCAGGGCTGCGCCGACTGCTACTCCGGCGATCAGTGCTACGGCACTTAGTGCATTGTTGTCTTTCATAACGGATGATTTTATTAGCTAACAACCGGCATGCATTAAAGTTGGAAGTTTTTTTCGTCTGTTATCTGGTGCCATGCTTCAGTAAGCGCTGAAAGAGGTCTTCAGGAGCAAAGGGCTTACTAAGGAAGTCATTCATTCCTACAGTAAATACCCTGTCTTTGGCATCAAGCATGGCAGAAGCAGTAAGTGCAATGATGGGCAAATTCTTATATTTTTCATCCGGGAGGCTTCTGATGGCTATGGTCGCATCATAACCGTCCATTTCCGGCATCTGAATGTCCATGAGTACCACGTCATAATCTTGTTTAATCACCTGTTCCAAGGCAAGCCTGCCATTTTTAACGACATCGTAGGACACCTCCCATAACCTCATGAATTGCTTCATCAGCAGGATGTTGACTTCATTGTCTTCCGCAAGAAGAATACGCATGCCCTTGAGGTTTGCCTTTTCTGTCGCTGTATCAGTTTTTGGTACATCAGGGAGCAGCTGTTTTCCATTTTGAAAGGTCAGCCTGAACTGGAAGGTACTGCCTTCGTTGAGTTTGCTGGTTACGCTCAATGAACCGCCCTGAAGCTCTATCAGTTGTTTGGTGATGGAAAGACCGAGGCCTGTGCCTCCATATTTCCTGTTGGTGTCGGAGCTTGCCTGCGTGAAGCGGTCAAAGATGTCGGCAATTCTGTCTTCTGCGATGCCAATTCCCGTGTCTGCGATTTCAAAGCAGATGGTAATGTGTTCCAGGTCTTCGTGCTCCTTCCAGACGTCGATGCTCACGCTACCCGAGGAGGTGAACTTGATGGAATTCGTGATGAGGTTGATGAGGATCTGTCCCAGCCTGACCGGGTCACCAACAATACTGTTGATGATGGATTGATCAACAGTAAGGGTGAGTTCCAGGCCCTTGTCGCGGGCAGCCTGCATGAAAGTTTTTCTGATTTTTTCGAGCAGTTCCGGCAGGTTAAAGCCGATCATTTCGAAGCTGATTTTTCCCTCCTGGATCTTGCTGAAGTCGAGAATGTCATTGATGAGTACAAGCAGGTTTTCGCCGGAAAATTTCAGCAAATTCAGGTATTCCAGCTGTTCCTGTGCAGGGTTATTCTGAAGCAATAAGTTCGTGAAGCCAATCACCGCATTCATTGGCGTACGGATTTCATGGCTCATTGTCGAAAGGAATTCTGACTTGGCGTTTGCAGCCTGCTCAGCAACAACTTTGGCATTGATCAGCTCCTGTTCTGCAATTTTCCTTCTGGTAATGTCTATGATTGCACCATAAAGCCTGATCACGGCCCCATTCTCATCCTTGACTGGCTTGGCAATCGCATTGATGTACCTGATTTGCTGCTGCGGCAGAAGAATGCGAAGGTCGAAATTTGAAGCTTTGCCACTGCGGATGACTTTTTGAATTTGTTCCTGATATAAGGCCCGGTCTTCGTGATGTAGCATCCGTCCAAATGTCAACGTATTGATGCCTTCATCCTTCGGTTCGAGTCCAAAGATTCGAAAGGCTTCAGTAGACCAGTAGTTTCTTCCGGTCAACAGGTCAGATTCCCAACTTCCACTGTGCGTAAGACGTTGCGTTTCGTCAAGCATTTCCTCGTGGCGTTTCATCGTGTTCTTATCGTTCTTTAGGTCTGTGATGTCCTGCACAACGCCATATAACTTGTAGGGTATGTTATTTTTAAACATGGCCTTGCCAATGGCCCGGATCCATACGGAGTGGCCGGCAGCATTTATGGCCTGCAGTTCAAGGTCCCATGGAGTCCCATGGGTTGTTGCATTTTCCACAGCTGCTGATATGGCCAGATAAGAATCGGGACGATAATATTCATTCAGGGACCTTTCGTTGGGATCCCAGGAAGTATCCATGCCATATATTTTGTACATTTCTTCAGACCAACTGCGTTTATTGGTTTGAAGGTCCAGTTCCCAGACTCCGGTTTTAGTGAGTTTACTTGTCTCTTTATAGATCTCTTCATTGTGTTTACAAGTGGTGATGTCTGTGAAAACACTGTTGATGAATATCTGGCCGGATTGATCTTTAAAGGGCTTGCCCGCTGCAATTAACCATTTATTTTTGTTGCCAGACAGATGGAAGCAGCCCTCCCAGTTCCAGTTGGTCCCGGTGGCCAAGGCATGGTGAAGGCTGCTGGTAAGTGAAGACTGGTGGGCGGGGTTCAGTAAGCTTAAAAAGCTGCTGAATGAGCTTATTAGCTGTTCGGGTTTGATCTCTAATTCCTGTTCCAGCTGACGGTTTGCATAAGTGCAGTAGATTTCCCTGCCATTATTTGATAGCTGTAAAATAACCGAAGGTAGTTCCTCCAGCACAGAAAAATCGTTATTGGTCAAGGCCGACATATAATGGATCTAATCGTTTTATGCATATCCCTTTGCATTTACGTTGATGTATGCGATTTAGATGAATGCAGTTTACAAATCTTTTCCTGAATATATATTGTCCTTGAAACAAAAAATATCTGTTTTTGTTGGGTGCCAATTTAATGTGTTGATAATCAAGAGGTGTCTGGGAGCATGTTTTTATCGTTAAGCATATGCGGCCTGGGTGACGTTATGGGTTGGACTTTATTTTTCTTGAGCTTACCACATCAATTACTTTTTTTTGGAGGCTGTAGATTTCTTCATCTTTCTTTGCTATCTGTTCTTCCAGCATCTTTTTTTCCCTGGTAAGTGATAGTATAGACTCATTCTGAAAAAAGTAGGTGATGTGGATTTTGTAGTATTCAGCCAACCTGAACAGCCGATAGAGGTAGATCTGCTTTGCGCCTTTTTCCATTTCATTATAGGTGTTGGGGGTAATGTCCAGATATGCCGCAATGGATCGGACGTCTAACTTATGCGATTCACGGAGATGCCGCAGTTTTAACCTGACCATTTCGTTCTGTTGATTGAACTTTTTGTGATTCATTCTTGTTGTTTTCATTGCTGGGTGATTTATCTTCTATTGAAACTAATTTTCTATATATTGACATTTTAAGGTAGGTTTAGCACGTTAAATTAACGTAAATACGTTGTAAAGACAATTGATGGTAGCTTAAACTTTGCGTTAGATATCCCTATTCTTTATTTTTTAATTACTAGTTTATTGTAAATTTTTTTCTTACGATCTTGGATGTATCTCGGAATAACTGAACGATTCAGATAATTTTAGATGTATATTTTACGTTTAGTCAGGGATTTATAATGTTTTATGTAGGATTGTTAGTTTATTTTTCAAAACTCTGTTTTTTTATATTAATTTTTCTGTAAACGACTTCGTTTATTTATAATAAAACTGGATTAGGTAAGCCTTTTGAATCTTAATTGTTACTGTTCTTGTTTAAAGATGAGTTGTGTTTTGCCTTGTCCTATATGTTTGTGGAAGGCTAAATTATTATTCCTTAAATTTTAGATGAATTTTTTCGAATATTAACTTCGTCGGCTTTTCGTTGGAAATGGGGATGTGATTGTGGCGTTTTTTGTCAATCTGTGCATTTGATCCTCGCAATTGAGCTTTTTCTTCGGCGTTTTATATTGAAAGCATCGATAAGCCTATTGTAGCAACTCTAAAATTTTAATATGTATTTCTTTGTTTGTAATATATTTATAAATAATTGGTTGTTTTGATTTTAAACTTTACTGAGGTAAATTGTTTTGAGTAAATATAATTCTCTTTGGTGTGCGTTTAATATCTTGGATGATAGCATATCTTTGATGTCTGTCCTTTACAACCATGCTAACAAAAAAAAGACTGTTTAGGGTTTTCGATGACACCTGTTCGGAGAGTGATGCATTTCGGAATCTGATTTCTTTTTTGCAGCGCTTCTATGAGGTTGAGTTAAGTTCGGCTGGCTTTTGGCCGCTTTACTGGTTACTGCGAAAAAAGCGACCCTTCATCTTTCATTCGCACACCCATCGGCATGAGTTGCAGGTGATGATTGCCGCGTACCTGGCGAGAGTCCCAGTCAGATTGCATACTGTCAATGGTCACTTTCCCAGAGATCGGCATGGGAGGGTTCCCCAATGGAGGGTGTGGAAGCTCCGGGTTTTATGTTTGTTGTCGACTGAAGTTTATCCGAAGAACCGGGACATTAAGTTTGAATTGATGGAAAAACGAATTGCACGGCGGGTTTTTAGGGTGCTTCCTGATGTTTTGGATAATGGAGTTGATCAGAAAGGCGATGGATCGTCATCTGCTGTTCGGAATCAGGTTTTGGAAGATCTGCTCGTAGTTTATAAGAAGTTTGAGCGTAATCGTTTGCTGGAGTTGTGGGCGAAGCACTAGGATTATCAGCATTTTCACACATTTCAAAGAAATTGGTCTATATTTGGCGATTAAGTTTAACCCATATTTAAGCTCTTGAAGTCGCTGGCTGCTGACTTTTGATATTATGAACGCGTCAGTGATTTCAACTTCAGGCTTTTAGAAAAAATACATACCAATGAAAGTTGCGTTAATCACAGGCGTTACAGGTCAGGACGGAGCATACCTTGCCGAATTCCTGTTAAAAAAAGGATATTTCGTACACGGTTTGAAAAGAAGAGCAAGCTCTTTCAATACCGAGCGCATTGATCACCTCTATCAGGATCAACATGAGCAGAACCTGAATTTTAAACTTCATTACGGTGATCTTACAGATTCGACCAACCTGATCCGCATCATCCAGGAAACACAGCCAGATGAAATTTATAACCTTGCGGCGATGAGCCATGTGAAGGTTAGCTTTGAAACACCCGAATATACAGCAAATGCCGATGGGATTGGTCCGCTACGTTTGCTGGAAGCGGTGAGGATTCTGGGGCTTACTCAGAAAACGCGGGTTTATCAGGCTTCAACTTCTGAGTTGTATGGTTTGGTGCAGGCTGTTCCTCAGAGTGAGACTACTCCTTTCTATCCAAGGTCTCCCTATGCTGTTGCAAAAATGTATGGTTATTGGATCACTGTGAACTATAGAGAGGCCTATGATATGTATGCTTGCAATGGTATTCTTTTCAATCACGAAAGCCCGGTAAGGGGAGAAACTTTTGTGACCCGGAAAATTACGCGTGCAGCATGTAAGATTGCATTGGGTCTTCAAAGTTGTCTGTATTTAGGGAATCTGTCTGCTCAGAGAGACTGGGGCCACGCTAAAGACTATATTGAAGCCATGTGGCTGATTCTTCAGCAGGAAAAAGCCGAGGATTATGTGATTGCTACAGGGGTAACTACTACGGTACGCGACTTCGTAAAAATGAGCTTTGCAGAATTAGGCATAGAAATTGAGTTTAGCGGGAAAGATCAATACGAACGTGGTGTCATCATTGATGTCGACCAGGAATTAGTACAAACATTGGGATTAAACGATCAAAATCTTAAACCGGGTACCGTCGTGGTTCAGGTGGATGAAAAGTATTTCAGACCTACTGAAGTGGATTTGCTGTTGGGTGATCCGACAAAAGCAAAAACACAATTGGGATGGGAGCCTAAATATGACCTGCAGGCATTGGTAGAAGATATGGTCAAATCAGATCTTCATCTGATGAAAAAAGATGAGTACCTGAAACAGGGTGGTTTCAAGACCCTGAATTATTTTGAATAAGAAAAAAAATTTTACAGGCTTCTTGGAGCTTGCGAAATAAATAAAGCTATATGAATTTGAAACGTATAATAACCGCTATTGTTTTTTTGATTGCCATTTTTACGGCTACTGGCGTTTATTCACAAACTAACTACAGTAATGTCAAAGTAGATGAGTTATCTGATGCGCAGATCCGGCAGATGATGACAAGAGCAGAATCCGTTGGATATACTGATGCACAGTTAGAGCAGATGGCCTCCGCTCAGGGAATGAGGTCTGATGAGGTTCAGAAACTGCGCATGCGTGTGTCAAAGATTCGTGAACAGGGAGCCGCGATCTCAACAGATGTTAAAGCGGAAAGTAATGGTAGGGAGTTTGTCGAAACTACCCAAGGTGGTGCTATCGATAACGAAAAGAAGGAAAAAGATGAAGAAGTTGGTCCAAAGATATTTGGTTCCGAGCTGTTCAGGAATGGCAGTATCACTTTTGAGCCCAATCTTAGGATTGCAACTCCAAAGGGATACATAATTGGACCTGATGATAAGCTATTGATCGACCTTACAGGTGATAATGAGGCCAGTTATAATTTGCAGGTGAGTACTGAAGGATACATCAATCTACAATATGTTGGACGGATCGCCGTGGGTGGTTTGACAATAGATCAGGCGACTTCAAAAATAAGGACAGCAATGTCTAAAACTTATCCTTCATTGCGTTCAGGCCGTACTAGTCTTGCAATTAATCTCGGCAATATCAGAAGTATTAAGGTAACCATCACCGGTCAGGCTGTGAAAACGGGGACTTACACTTTGCCTTCTTTAGCGACAGTGTATAATGCTTTGTATGCATCAGGAGGTCCTTCTGCAAATGGTTCATTCAGAAATATCCAGGTGATACGTAATAATAAGGTTGTTTCTACAATTGACGTTTATAACTTTCTTTTAAAAGGGGTTCAACAAGACAATATTCGTTTGCAGGATCAGGATGTGATTAACATTCCTGTATTTAGCAAGCGGGTTGAGATTACGGGAGAAGTGAAACAGGCTGCTCTTTTTGAAATTGTAGATGGTGAATCACTTCAAAATGTCATCAATTTTGCCGGTGGTTTTACCACACAGGCATACACTGCTAAAATTAAATCTTTTCAGAATACAGATCGTCAGCGTAAGATTACTGATGTTAATGCTGCTGATTTTAATACTTATAGTCCCAAAAACGGAGATAAGTATGTAGTTGAGGCGATCCTGGATCGTTTTGAGAATCGCGTAGAGATTATTGGTGCTGTATTTCGTCCGGGATTGTATCAGCTGGATAAAGGGTTGAGCTTGGTTCAATTGATTAATAAAGCAGACGGATTGACTGAAGATGCTTTCATGAACAGGGGATACATCAGTAGGTTAAATATTGACAATACCTCTTCATTGCTATCATTTGATGTGGCCAAGGTCATGTCTGGAGCTGAATCTGATATTGTTTTACAACGGGAAGATAAGGTGACGATTTCTTCGTTATTTGACTTAAGAGACGAATATAAGGTATCTATTCAAGGTGAAGTTAGGGCCCCCGGCACGTTTGATTATGCAGATAATTTGAATTTGGAAGCTTTGATACAAATGGCAGGTGGATTTAAAGAAGGTGCAACTCCAAATCGTATTGAAATTTCCAGAAGAGTCAAAAATAGCGATGCAGCCTCTAAGTCTGCCGTTACTGCACAATTATTTACGATTAATGTTGATCAGAATTTGAGACTTCAGGGAGATACGTCTTTCATTCTTTCTCCTTTTGATATTGTTACTGTTCGTAATTCAACTGGATATGAAGTACAAAAACAAGTGAAAGTTGAAGGAGAGGTATTATATCCTGGTGTTTATACGATTACTAAAAAAGAAGAGCGTATTTCGGATCTGATTGCCCGTGCAGGAGGATTGACACCGGCTGCTTATCAGGAAGGTGCATCCTTGAAAAGACCAGGCCCTACTGATGCAACGAAGACTAACGATAAGAATGCCATCCATAATGAGGAAGAAGATGCATTGAAATTAATCAACCTAAGAAGATCCCAGCAAACTGGAGCGAAAGATACACTTGGTGAAGCAGTTACTGAAAAAATCATCTCTTCTGATCTGGTAGGTATTAATCTGGATAAGATCCTTAGAAAACCCGGTAGTCGATATGATTTATTTTTGGAGCAAGGAGATGTTGTGCGGGTTCCAAAACAGTTGCAAACCGTTAAAGTTACTGGGGAGGTGTTAAGCCCAAATAGTATCGTTTACAGTTCAGGTAAGAGTTTTAAACAATATGTAAATGGAGCGGGAGGTTTTACTTTCAATGCTTATAAAAAAGGAGCACATATTAAATATGCTAACGGATCTGTTGAGGCAGCGAGGAAATTCCTATTCTTTAATAATTATCCGAAGGTTAAGCCGGGAGCTGAAATCCTCGTTCCTAAGCGTGCAGAAAAAGAAAAGTTGAGCGTTCAAGGTTGGGTCGGCATTGGTACAGCAATTGCTTCGATGGCTGCCATTGTCGTTTCGTTGTTAAGATAGTTAATTACACATTGAAGTTATCCATGACTGACTCTATAAATAATTTAGATAATTCAGATGAGATCTCTGTAAAGGAGATGGGAATTAAATTAAAACAACTGCAAGTCTACTTGCGATCAAAATGGCTTTTGATATGTTCTGTAGGCATAATTGGAGGCGTTTTAGGGGGAGCCTACGCATGGATAAAGAAGCCTGCCTATTCTGCAATTACTACATTTGTACTGGAAGAAGGTGGGGCTTCGGGAGGCGGATTAGGCCCCTTATCTGGATTAGCTTCAATGGCTGGATTTGACGTTAACGGCGGCGGCGGCGGTATATTTCAAGGAGATAATATTCTGGAATTATACAAATCACGTAGAATGATCAAAAAAACACTACTAACATCCGTAGATCACAACGGAAAAAAGGAGTTGCTGATTGATCATTATCTGATGTTTAATGGCATTCGTGAAAAATGGGATAAAAACCCGAAACTGAAAGGCCTTAGCTTTAGCAACCCGAATAATTTTGGTCGTATCCAGGACAGTATTTTGAATTCGATCACTTTTGATATTAATAAAAATTATTTGAATGTTGTAAAACCTGAAAAAAAGTTAAATATCATTAGAGCTGAAGTTAAAGGTCCTGATGAATTTTTTTCGAAAGAATTTAACGATCAGATTGTTAAAAACGTAAGCGATTTTTATGTCCAAACTAAGACAAAAAAGTCATTGGATAATATTGCAATTTTACAAACTAAAACAGACTCTGTCAGAAACGTGATGAATGGCGCAATTTATACCGCTGCTGCGATTTCAGACGCAACGCCGAATTTGAATCCAACTCGTCAGGTACAGCGAATCGCACCTGTTCAAAAATCACAATTTAATGCTGAAACCAATAAGGCTGTATTAGGTGAGCTGGTAAAAAATCTTGAACTTTCCAAGATGAGCTTGCTAAAAGAGACACCGCTAATACAAGTAATTGATTCGCCTGTTTATCCTTTGTCAGTTAATAGTCTTGGAAAACTAAAGGGATTTGTAATCGGAGGGTTTCTTGGTGTATTTATTATATGCATCTTATTGATGGTGAGGAGATTATTCAGTGGGGTTGCCTAGCTTCCGAAAGTTGCATGGATTGAGTTTTGTAATTAAACATATTATTTAATAAATATATTAATAACTATACTATAAACTGATGTTAGATTTAGAAAATAAAAGTATTTTAATAACAGGAGGAACGGGGTCGTTGGGAAAGGCATTGACCAAGGAAATTTTGAAGAATCACTCCAATGTAAGACGTATCATTATATTTTCTCGTGATGAGCAGAAGCAGTTCCAAATGGCACAAGAATTTCCATCCTCAGTCTATCCTCAGTTGAGATTTTTTATTGGTGATGTGAGGGATAGAGAAAGATTGATTAGGGCTTTCAAAGGTGTCGACTATATCATACATGCTGCGGCTATGAAGCACGTTCCTATTGCGGAATATAATCCTGATGAATGTATCAAAACGAATGTAATGGGCGCGCAGAATGTTATCGATGCCTGTTTTGAAACTAATATCCAACGTGTGGTAGCGCTGTCAACTGATAAAGCCTGTGCACCCATTAACTTATACGGTGCTACAAAACTTACCTCCGACAAGCTTTTTATTGCGGCCAACAATATAAAAGGTGACAACCCAATTGTCTTTTCTGTAGTAAGGTATGGAAATGTTATGGGATCAAATGGATCCGTAATTCCCTTTTTTATAAAGAAAAAAGGTGAGGGTAAACTACCAATTACAGATGTTAACATGACGAGGTTTAATATCTCATTACAAGGCGGAGTTGATATGGTAATGCATGCCTTGGACAATGCCTGGGGAGGTGAGATTTTTATCCCAAAAATTCCTTCTTATAAGATTACTGATGTAGCTACAGCTATCGGGCCTGATTGCGAACAGGAGGTTGTAGGGATAAGGCCTGGCGAAAAGGTTCATGAGGAAATGATCACTCCTTCAGACTCTTTTTATACCTACGATTTAGGGAAATACTATACCATATTGCCAGCTACGCATAAATGGAAAATAGACGATTTTAAGAAGAAATTCAACGCTGTCCTGGTTCCTCAGGGTTTTGCTTATAACTCCGGGGATAATACTGAGTGGGAAACGGTTGATACCTTGCGTGCCCTGATTAGAGAACATGTTGATGCCGATTTTCAATCCTAGTAGATGAAGATTCTGATAACAGGCATAAACGGCATGTTGGGAGGCCATATCAAGCAAAGCCTACTGTCTATGGACATGGTAGAGTTGTATGGTGCCAGCAGAACTGCTGCTTCTGAGAACATACCCCAAGAGTATATGATTGGAGATTTAACTGTTTTGGAATCCTATACAAGGTTTAAAAATATACATTTTGATGTGATTGTCCATTGCGCTGCAGAGGTAAACCTTAGCCTTTGTGAGAAGGATTGGGCGGTTGCTGAGTTGGCCAATGTTACTTCAACTTCTTTACTGACTAGCAATCTGAGCTTTGATAGATTCATCTATATTTCTACCGATTCTGTTTTTGACGGAAGTAAAGGAAATTATACCGAGACTGATCAGACGCATCCTCTGAATAATTATGCGCTGTCCAAATTAAAGGGAGAACATGTCGTCACTTCATCAGTAGGAGATTTTATAGTCTTGAGAACGAATATCTATGGCGCCAGCAACCCGATGAGAAATTCACTCTTTGAGTGGGCTTACAAAGAGTTAAGCGAGGGCAGAGCAATCAATGGGTATGATAATGTGATTTTTAACCCTTTATATATTGGACAACTCACAAATATTATTAAAAAAATCATATGTGAGGGTATTCCTCCAGGTATCTATAATGCGTCTTGTGATGGACACATTTCGAAGTTTGAATTTATTATTCAGTTGGCCCGTATGTTTGGACTGAATGAAAAGAAAATTCAGCCGATGTCTATGAATGTAGAAGATGAGTTGTTAAAGAGACCATTGAATACATCATTAAATAATCGTAAACTAAAGTCTGTACTTAAGGGGGTTGATCTGACTTTAAGTCATGGTTTTCTTACTTTAAAAAATGATCTAAATGAATAATATGAATACTATAAAATTTGGTACAAGAACTATTGGACAAGGACATCCGCTCTATTTTGTAGCTGATATAGGTGCTAATCATGATGGAGATCTCCAAAAAGCATTGGATTTAATTGAGATGGCGAAGGAAGCCGGAGCCGATGCTGCTAAATTTCAGCATTTTCAGGCTTCAAAGATTGTGAGCAGGGTAGGATTTGATAGTTTAGGTGGACAGCTTTCGCATCAGGCAAGCTGGAAGAAAAGTGTCTATGAAGTATACGAAGATGCAAGTATCAATCAGGACTGGACTCCCATCCTGAAGAAAAGATGTGATGAAATAGGAATTGATTTTTTTACAAGTCCTTATGATTTTAAATCTGTTGATGATGTTGATCAATATGTGGATTTGTATAAAGTTGGCTCAGGTGACATTACCTGGATTGAGATCATAAAATACATCGCCAATAAGAACAAACCGGTTTTGATTGCAACTGGGGCATCGGATATGCCGGATGTTGAGCGAGCGATGAATGCCATACAGCCATTAACCAAAGATATCGTATTAATGCAGTGTAATACAAATTACACCGTAGAGAAGGATAAACACAAATATTCAAATCTGAACGTGTTGAAGACTTTCTCTACAAAGTATCCGGATACCATTTTGGGCTTATCTGATCATACATTTAGCCATTCGACAGTTTTAGGTGCTGTTGCTCTTGGAGCGTTGGTTTTTGAGAAACATTTTACGAATAGTAATGATCAGGACGGGCCGGACCATAAATTCGCTGTAAATCCAGCCGCATGGCGGGAAATGGTAGATCGTGCGAACGAATTGTATGAGGCACTTGGAGATGGTATAAAAAGAGTCGAGGAGAATGAATTGCAATCTGCTATTGTCCAAAGGAGAAGTTTGAGGTTAACTTCCGATCTTCCTGCAGGACATACACTAAGCGCAGGGGACCTTGAACCTTTAAGACCTATTACTTCGGACGGTCTGGAGCCTTATAAAATTGATGAGGTGATTGGTCATGTGCTTAAAGAAAACCTAAAACAAGGAGCTGAAATAACTTTAAATCATATATAGATGATAGAAGGAATGTTTACGGGTCTTAGAGGATTAGAGCGCGAGGATCTTTTATTGTTGAGAGATTGGAGGAATAAACCGCATTTCCGAAAGAATTTTAGAGAGCATAAAGAGCTTAGTCTATTTCATCAGGAAGCCTGGTATAATAAAACAATGGCCAGCTCTAATGATTATATGTTTGGTATTGTTGATTTGCACGATCAGCAGTTAGTTGGCGTGGGGGGGCTGCTGTATATCAACTGGATTCTAAGATCTGCAGACTTCTCGTTTTACATCGGCAAGGATGATTTGTATGTCGATGAGCATTATGCGCCAGATGCTATTGAATCTATGCTTAAATATGGTTTTGAAGAGTTGAATTTAAATAAAATATGGATGGAACTTTATGAGTTTGATACAGCCAAATTTGATTTATTTACAGAACATTTTGGATTTTCATTAGATGGCAGGCTACGGCAAAATGCGTTTTATCAAGGTAGATACTGGGATTCTAATATCATTTCATTATTAGCTGAGGACTATAAAAAATTAAGATAATGAGTTCAATTGCGATCATTCCGGCAAGAGGCGGCAGTAAGCGGATCCCCAGAAAAAACATCATCGATTTCTGTGGAAGGCCTATGATAGCACATTCAATTGAGACTGCTTTAAGCAGCGGTCTTTTCAGTGAAGTTATGGTATCTACCGATGATGCTGAAATTGCCGATATAGCTATTAAATATGGCGCTAAGGTTCCTTTTTTCAGATCTCCTCAAAATTCTGATGATTACGCGACTACTGCTGATGTTTTGATTGAAGTTCTTGAGGCCTATGAGGTGAATCATCGCTTTTTTGAATATGGGTGTTGCATTTACCCGACTGCACCTTTAGCTCAGCTACCACAATTAGAAAAAGGATTTGAGTTATTATGTAATCAGCAGTATGATTCTGTTTTTCCTGTTGTTTCATTCAGCTATCCTGTTTGGCGCGCCATTACTCTGGATGCTCACAATCAGGTGGCCATGGAATGGCCCGAATATTATAATTCACGTTCTCAGGATCTTAAGAAATTATATCACGACGCTGGGCAATGGTATTGGTTCAATACAAACCAACTCAAGGATCAAAGAAAATTATATATGAATAAGAGTTTTGGGCTTGAATTGCAGGAGATTGAAGTTCAGGATATTGATAATATGGTCGATTTAAAATTGGCAGAGTTAAAATATAAACTGCTTAAAAGCTAGCAGATCTGCTTAAAAAGTCTATGATCCGAGCATCGGAATTTGCTCTGGTCTCCACATGATGTGGTTATAAAATTCCTAACAGAAATCCAGCATGCAGTTATTAAAATCCTTTTCTATATATACCCTAGGCTTCTTTTTTACTCAGGCCGTTAATTTTCTGTTAATACCAGTCTTTACCAATTATCTTACTCCTGATGATTATGGTGTTTTATCTCTTATTGCAACAATAGTCAGCTTTGTTACACCTCTAGTCTTGTTTAGTATCGATGGGGCGATTAGCATTGAATATTTCAAGAATAATTTTAATAATCTTCCGGGATATATATCATCGGGCTTATTTGTATCATTTCTATCTTTTCTTTCTGTATTCGTCATTATACTATTGGGGGGAAATATGCTGTCTGCTGAGTTTTCTGTTCCTCAGATATGGTTGATTATGGTGCCGGTTGTCTGCTTTATGGAATCCGTGAAAACGGTCAACCTGTTGATATATAGGGTTGAAAAAAATGCAATAGGCTATGCTATATATAGCTTTTCAAATACATTTCTGAATCTGATCCTGGCTTTAGTGTTTGTGGTTTTATTGAAGCTGAATTACGTTGGCAGATTGTATAGTCAGTATGCCGTTTGTATCATCTATTTCTTAGTCGGATTATACACATTACAGAAGCAGGGTTTTTTAGTAAAGGGTATAAAGAAACCATTGATTAAAGATGTCCTTAAATATGGACTTCCTATGATTCCCCATGCGATTGGATTTGTAATCATTAATCTTGCTGATCGTATATTTATTTCTAAAATAGCGGGCAATGATGAATTGGGTATTTATAGCTTGGCATATAATCTGGGTAGTGTCATTCTTATGATTGCCCTGGCTTTCAATAATGCATGGGTTCCTAACTTTCTTGAATTGTTAAAAGAAAATACGGCTCAGAGTAAGGAGAGAGTAGTGAAAATTACGTACGTTTATTTGTTGGTCTTATTTGGCTTGACGCTAGGTTTATCATTGACTTCTCCATTGATTTTCAGATGGTTCATAAATGAAAAATTTCATGATGGATTAAAATTAATCCCATGGATTTCTTTTAGCTGTTTCTTTTTTGGTTGTTATCTGGCATTCACGAATTACATTTCTTACTTAAAAAAGACAAAGGTTTTTGCCTACATTTCCATTATTAACATCGTATTCAACCTCGTGTTAAATTATGTGCTGATTCATAAATTTGGAATACTCGGAGCGGCTTATGCCACCTTTATCTCCTTCTTTTTATTTGCTTTAGTTGTCGCAAGTATTGCAATTAAAATGTATCCTATGCCCTGGTTAAGTCCAAGGCTGCAAAAATAATAAATGGAATATGACTAAATATTATCACATCATCCGAAAAATTCTGCGCCAGGTTGCGGTTACCCTTTACAAAGGTTATACACGTCCTAATATTTCCGTCCTGAATAAAACAGGAGATGTTTGTTACATACTTGGCAATGGACCCACTTTGCGTACAGAACTCAATCTTGCCGCAGAAGGAATCCGGAATGAGGCCGTATTTGTTGTTAATTTTTTCGCCCTGAGTTCGGAATATCAGGAGATCAGGCCGAGGTACTATGTCTTCGCTGATCCAACATTCTGGGATACCAGTATTAGTCATGAATTTCAGGATAGGGGTACTTCCGTATTAGAGCTAATAAAGAATACTACAGATTGGGAACTGGATATTATAATCCCTTATGCTGCCGCAAAAAGGTTTGTTGCTTTTTTTAAGGACAAACCCAATATACATGTTTATTACTTTAATCTGTCTACATTTGATACTGACACAAGACTTGATTATTCTGTTTATGAAAGTGGTTATGGTGCCCCTCATATTCAAAATGTACTGGTTCTAGCCGTTTTTGCATCAATCCTTGCTGGTTTCAAAGAGGTAAACTTACTGGGGGCCGCTCATTCCTGGTTGGAGGAATTAAGAGTAAATGCAGAGAATGAGGTGTGTCTGCTTGATAAACATTTTTATGATGATAACCAGGATGTTAAGTTGTTGCCTTGGAAGAAGATAGCAGGGGGGATTTATAAGATGCATGAGATTCTTATAGATTTGTCCAGAACTTTTCTGGGATACCATAAAATGCAGAATTTTGCCTTGCATAAAGGGGTAAAGATTTATAATTGTACGGAGGGTTCATATATTGATGCATTCCCAAGAAAAAAATTATAATACAAATATGAAGTTTTGGCCAATATCTAACTCACTAGGCTTTATAAAATCATTTTTTATACGTAGAATGTCATGGGCGTATATTAGTGATGTTGCAAAGGATTCATGTATTGATCCTGGATCGAAGCTGTATTCTCCATATCATGTTAAGAACGTTAAGGTCGGATATGGTACTTACATATCCCAGAATTCCTGGATATCGGAGACTGTAATTGGTAAATTCTGTTCAATCGGACCAAATTTACTATGTGGCTGGGGAATCCATCCTGTCGAAACGATTACGACCTCACCCATGTTCTATTCCTTAGCAGAGCAGAATGGAAGGACCTTTTCCAAAACAGCAAAGATGAACGAACGAGAACCGATTAGCATTGGCCATGACGTTTTTATAGGAGCCAATGTGGTGATCCTCGATGGTGTATCTGTTGGCGATGGAGCAATAATTGCAGCGGGTGCAGTGGTAAAGGATGACGTACCCCCTTATGCCATTGCTGGTGGCGTGCCTGCCAAGATCATCAGATACAGATTTAGTTCGGACCAAATCCAAAAATTTTTAGCCATTAAATGGTGGGATTGGAATACCAAGGACCTGGAGTATGTGGAGACTATGTTTTTCGATGTAGATAAGTTTATTGATAAATTTTACAAAGAGCATGAATAGGAAGCCAATTATCTCCGTCGTAACGGTTGTTTATAACGGTTCGGGCATTATTGAGGATACGATTAAAAGTGTTCTGAATCAAACGTACGAGCGTATTGAGTACATCATTATAGATGGAAATTCAAACGACGGAACGATAGATATTATAAAGAAATTTGATTCTTCTATTCAAACCATTGTTTCCGAACCCGATAAAGGCATATTTGATGCCATGAATAAAGGGCTATCAAAAGCAACAGGTGAATGGATTATATTCATGAATGCTGGTGATATGTTCTTTAATGATCAAATAGTTTCAGAAATCTTTGATAGGCCGCTGGGGCAGGATGTAGAACTGATCTATGGAAATGTTTCTTTATTTGATGAAGATGATGTATACGAGGTGTCTATTAAGACTAATAGAATTAAAATAAACCTCAATGCCCTATGTCACCAATCAGTTTTCATTAGACGGCGCTTGCATCCTAATTTCGATTTGTCGTATAAATTGAGTGCGGACCATAACTTAATTTATGATTTTGTAAAACGGGGGAAATGCAAATATGTCGATCTTGTGGTATCCCGGATTCTAATGGGGGGGGTTAGTAGTGATTTGCCTGCAACTAGAAGAGAGAAATTCAGAATCTCAATGCAAAAAGGAAAGGTTGATGATAAGGTATGGGCCTATATCTTTTACGGTTACGGAGCCATGAAAGATTATACAAAGAGAGCCCTGCTCTATGTCTTTCCAGAATCATTATTTCATAAAATAAGGTCTTTAAAGAATCGAATTGAGCAATCCTGATGAGATGGTAAATATTAGAAATCCTATTGTATTTTTTATTTTGACCTGGTTATTTGTTCTGGTCCTGTATTCGTTACAGTATAGTAAACTCCTTACTGTATTGAGTAATTCTACCTTACTTTATATCGGACTAAGTTGTTCGTCTTTTGCAGCCTCATATCTGTTTGTGATTTCTATTACAAAAAAATGGGACGGAAAAACCACTTATTTCAGTAATATCGGAATAAATAAGGTGCTTAAAATAGTATTCTTTATATGGCTGTCTTTGACTTTGGTGGAGATTGCTTACTTCAGATCCCTGCCCTTATTGGCACTTCTTGGTATCGGAGCCGGTGCATATACGGAGTGGGGAATTCCAAGTCTTCATGGACTTTTAAACGCTATGATTATCGCGCTGTCCAACTACTTTTTTTATTTGTTTTTGACAACCAGGAACAAAAAATACCTTTGGTTTTTCCTGTTCTGTTTATGCTGGCCTATCTTACTTGTGACCAGGCAGGTTTTTATGAGTATGTCTGTACAGGCTGTTTTGACTTATATTTTTCTAAATAAATTTAAGGCAAAAACTGTCTTTACCATTGCCTTGGTTGCTTTGTGTGTCGTATTCTTATTTGGGTTTGTGGGTGATTTGAGAGCAGGCGATTCCTTAATGTTTATTAACTTAGCGCAGCCTTCAGATGATTATCCAGCTTTTCTTCCATCCGGGTTCCTTTGGGTATATATTTATGTCACATCGCCACTTAATAATGTGAACTTTAATATTGATAAATATCCCGGTTTTGCTTTCAACCCTTCTTATGTCTTGTCTTCATTCTTTCCATCATTTATAAGGAACATGATTTTTGAAAAGGAGAATATATTTGACTTTAAACTTGTAAATCAGTATCTGAATGTATCCAGCATGTTTCCGAATTACCTGGGCGCGTTCGGATATTGGGGGTCTATTTTATTTTACTTCGTTTTGGGTACGATCTTCAGCTTGGTATACGTTAAGGCCACGAGAAAAAACGTGAATATCAAATGGATATTTATAATTGTTGTGCTCCTTCATAATATCCTGTTTTCAGTGTTTGTAGATTTCTTTTCGAACCTGGTTTTTATTTTCCAGATGATATTACATTATTTTATAGGTACCAAAGTTAAATTCAAAGATGACCAGGTTTAGTATTGTTATCCCTGTCTTTAATGCATCAAAGACTATAGTTGAAACTATAAACTCCTGTCTCAATCAGTCTTTTTCTGATTTTGAGATCATTGTAGTGGATGACTATAGTGTTGACGAATCCATTAAAGTATTAACGGGTGCAGTTAGTGATGAAAGGTTGAGAATTTTTCGCTCTGACAAGAATAAAGGTGTTTCATCCACGAGAAATATCGGATGGGAAAATGCTACCGGTGAATACGTTGCTTTTCTGGACTCAGATGATATTTGGCATACGGAAAAATTAAGCCTGATCAATTCTTATTTAAAAGAGAATAAGACCGATGTCTTAGGACATCGTTACACCGACGACTTCGGGTTGTTTTCCATGCGTCCAGAAGTTGTAAATGCCACTGAATTGAAATTCTGGAACATCCTGTTCCGGAATTATTTTAATACTTCCTGCCTCGTTGTTAAGCGAAATATACCATTTCGCTTTAATGAGGTCATGCGATATACAGAAGATCATGAATTGCTGATCCGTTTGAGTAACCGTTATCAGGTCATGATGTTAGACTGTTATCTGACCCTTTTATCCAGACCACAGTTATCTGTCGGCGGGCTTAGTGGCAATAAATGGAAAATGAGAAAAGGAGAGATGAAGATGTATGTATCGGCTGCCAAGACAAAAAAGACGGTGTATGCCCTGCTGCCTTTTTTAATGATTTACTCAAGTTTTAAACACTTAATTAAGATTTTTAGATGACATATCAAATAACCGCTGCAATTGTTTTGTACAAGAATGACCGATTGGTTTTATCAGAAACAATCGACAGCTTCCTTCGTACTGATTTGCGCGTTAGATTATTTTTGGTTGATAATTCTCCTACAGATGATTTAAGGAATTTATATGATGATGACCGCGTAGAATATATATTTAATCCTACAAACCCGGGCTTCGGAGCTGCACATAATATTGCAATTTTAAAAGCTTTTGACCTGGATTCAATGTATCATCTGGTTCTCAATCCTGATATTTATTTTGCAGAAGGCACTTTGGAAAAGCTCTATGCATTTATGGAATCTGATCTGGAAACAGGGCATGTGATGCCAAAAGTATTGTATCCGGATAATTCTATTCAATATCTCTGTAAGACTAATCCAACGGTCTTTGATTTGTTTGCAAGGAGATTTATGCCATCTTTTCTGAAGAAGTATTTCAAAGAACGCATGGATCGTTACGAATACAAGGATAAAGACTACAATGAAATTATATATAACATTCCGTATTTATCGGGTTGTTTTATGTTTCTAAGAACAAATACATTAAAGAAGGTAGGCTTATTTGATGATAGGATTTTTATGTACATTGAAGATGCTGATCTGACAAGAAGATTTCTTCAGCATTCCAAAACGGCATATTATCCGGAAGCGATCGTATATCACCATTTTGCCAAGGGATCTCATAAGAACTGGAAACTTACTTGGTATTCTATTCATGGTGCATTCATTTACTTCAATAAATGGGGGTGGTTTAAAACCAAAAAGTCATGAATATATTATTGACAGGCGCATCCGGGTTTTTAGGTAAATACATTGTTCATACCTTTCATCAGGATAAAGTTGTTCGTCTAGGCCGTGGGCAGGATGAGGATATTACATGTGATCTGTCTACCAAAGTACCTGTAATTTCTTCGGAATTTGATTTGGTAGTTCATGCTGCGGGTAAGGCGCACTCTGTACCTAAAACAGCAGCTGAAAAGAAGTCTTTCTTTGATGTAAATGTGGCTGGGACAAGGCATCTCCTGGCTGCTATTGATAAATCAGGATACCTGCCAAAATCATTTGTATTTATTAGTTCAGTTTCTGTATATGGTCTGGAATCGGGAAATAACATTCCTGAAGATTGGCCACTAAAGGCCAATGATGCCTATGGGATGAGCAAGATTCAATCGGAAATATTGGCAATAGAGTGGTGCGCCAGAAATAACGTAACCTGCTCAATTCTCCGTTTGCCTTTATTAGCGGGAAGTAATCCTCCGGGGAATCTTGGCGCTATGATCAGGGGTATCAGGTCAGGCTATTATTTTAATATAGCCGGCGGTAAGGCTAAAAAAAGCATGGTTTTGGCTGACGATGTCGCTCGGATTCTAAACAGGGTAAAAGATGTCGGTGGCATATATAACCTGACGGATGGATATCATCCTGCCTTTTGTGAACTTTCGAAGGTCATATCCGATCAGATAAATAGGACGACGGTGTTGAATATGCCACTTTGGATAGCCCGGCTGGCTGCTAAGGTCGGGGATTTTCTGGGGAATAGCGCACCCATCAATTCACTTAAGCTAAAAAAAATCCAGTCTGACCTAACCTTTGATGATACAAAGGCACGAAAAATGCTGGGATGGCAGCCTAGAGAAGTGTTAAAGAATTTTACAATTGACGATTTATAAGAAATAATGATGAAAAAAGCCCTGATAACAGGTATTACCGGCCAGGACGGAGCCTACCTCGCAGATTTGCTGTTAAAAAAAGGTTACGAAGTACATGGAATTAAACGAAGAAGCTCTTTATTCAATACAGATCGAATTGACCATTTATATCAGGATCCTCACGAAGCGAATGTTCGTTTCAAACTTCATTATGGAGATTTGAGTGATTCTACTAATCTGATCCGGATTGTTCAGGAAGTTCAACCCGATGAGATTTACAACTTAGGGGCAATGAGTCACGTAAAGGTTAGTTTTGATACTCCAGAATATACCGCAAATGCTGATGGGATCGGAACATTACGGTTATTAGAAGCAATTCGTATTCTAGGTCTGGAAAAGAAAACCAGAATTTATCAGGCATCGACCTCGGAACTGTACGGTCTGGTACAAGCAGTGCCTCAATCCGAAAGTACGCCATTCTATCCAAGGTCACCCTATGCGGTAGCCAAAATGTATGCCTATTGGATCACAGTAAACTATCGCGAAGCCTACAATATGTTTGCCTGTAACGGGATTTTATTTAATCATGAAAGCCCATTAAGAGGAGAAACATTTGTAACCCGAAAGATTACCCGTGGGGTCTCTAAAATCGCCCTCGGTCTTCAGGATAAACTTTATCTTGGAAATCTTGATGCACGCAGAGA
The DNA here is from genome assembly GCF_000170795.1 of Pedobacter sp. BAL39. Lineage (GTDB taxonomy): Bacteria > Bacteroidota > Bacteroidia > Sphingobacteriales > Sphingobacteriaceae > Pedobacter. The sequence goes on along the minus strand of NZ_ABCM01000005.1, from coordinate 242,959 downwards.
CTGGGGACATGCGAAAGATTATGTGGAAGCAATGTGGCTCATCCTGCAGCAGGAACAGCCAGAAGATTATGTGATCGCAACCGGTGTAACAACAACAGTAAGAGATTTTGTTAAGATGTCCTTTGCGCAAGTCGGCATCGAAATAGAATTTACTGGTGAAGGTGCAGATGAAAGGGGGTACGTGAAATCCTGCACAAATTCTGAATTTCAGGTAGAAATCGGTAAGGAAGTTGTTGTTGTCGATCCCGCTTATTTCAGGCCTACCGAAGTTGACCTGCTGATAGGTGATCCTACGAAATCTAAGACCAAACTGGGATGGACGCCGAAGTACGATTTAAATGCTCTGGTGAATGAAATGATGGCCTCTGACGTAGACCATTTCAGAAAAGAGTTAATGCTTAAGGCAGCAGGATATTCCGTTAAAAATCAATTTGAATAATCTTCTGGTTATCAAAGATCATTAGCAAAACCTGATTTAGCCGGAGATTAGTCCAAAATAGTGCCGGAAAAGAATTGTTAAAGTTTCAAAATTTCGAACTTATGAAAAGAATTTTAGTATTTGGAGGTAAAGGACAACTTGGACAATGTCTGGCTAAAGTTGCTCAGGAAAGAAACATGATCGAAATGTTTCTGTTTTTAAGTCAAGAAGAAGGAGATATTTTAGACGAAATATCTTTGTCTTTGTTGTTTCATCGTGAAAATCCTGAATATGTGATCAATTGTGCGGCGTATACTGCTGTTGATCAAGCAGAGAATGAAAGGGATTTGTGCGAACTTATCAATAAAACTGGTTCCATTAACCTTGCAAAATATTGTCAAGAAATAAAAGCAACCTTAATACACATTTCCACCGACTTTGTATTTGAGGGAAATATACCGCATTTGCTGAATGAAGAATCTCCGACTAATCCAATTAATGTCTATGGACGGACTAAACTTGATGGTGAACTTGGAATCGCAAGGCTATTAAATGAGCACATTATCATCCGGACAAGCTGGCTTTATTCCGAAATTGGCAATAATTTTATGAAAACAATGAAGCGCCTGGCCTCGGAGAGAACAGAACTCGGAGTAATTGTTGATCAGGCTGGAACTCCGACTTATGCGATTGATCTGGCGAATACAATAATCGATATTGTTAAGCTGAATCATCATAAATATGGCGTTTATCATTACAGTAATGAAGGGGTCGCCTCCTGGTATGATTTTGCGAAAGCGATATTTGACATTAGTCAAATAAAGATCAAGTTGAATCCAATTTATACTTCTGCCTATCCTACGAAAGCCAAACGCCCAATGTATTCAGTAATGGACAAAACAAAAATTAAAAGTACTTTTGAACTTCAGATCCCATACTGGAGAGATAGTCTTGTAAAATGTATTGAAGAATTGAATAAAATTTCCTGATGTTTTATCTGCTTTTTCTTCCTCTCTTCTTTCTTGTAATGTATTTTTACTTTCAAGTAGCTGATCATTATAACATCGTTGACCGTCCGAATGAAAGAAGTTCCCATACTGTGTTGACAATCAGAGGGGGAGGGGTTATTTATCTGTTTGCAGCGTTGGTTGCGCTGGTAATGCATCCGGCGTATTGGATGTTTATATCGGGGTTATTCATTATTGGTGTGATTAGTTTCATTGACGACAGGATTACTTTATCCAGTAAATTGAGAATCCTGTTTCATCTGATTGCAGTGACTTTATCATTGTGGTCCGCCAATGTATTTAACGCGTATCCATGGTGGGTAATTCCTTTGTTATATATCTTGATGATTGGGATTATAAACGCTTATAATTTTATGGACGGAATCAATGGCATCACCGGCCTGTACAGTCTGGTCTTGCTTTTTGGAGTTCAGTTTGTAAACTATCGTGTAGTATCATTCGTCAATCCAGATTTGATTTGGTTACCTATTCTGGCATCATTGGTTTTCTTATTCTTCATTTTAGAAGAAGCGAGATGTTTCGCTGGCGATGTTGGAAGTGTATCCATTGCATTCTGGATTGTCACGCTCTTGATTATTTTAATTTTGAAAGCTGCTGATTATAGGTATATACTTTTTTTAGCCGTATATGGTGTTGATGCTGTCTTAACGATTATCCACCGCTTGTATCTAAGACAAAATATTTTTGAGGCGCACCGCCTCCACTTTTATCAGTTACTTGCAAATGAGCAAAAAATACCTCATTTACTGGTTTCATTGATGTACGCAGTTGTACAATTAACAGTCATCGCAATTGTTGTTTTCTTAAAAATTGATGTCTTTATATTGAGTGCAATTATTTTAATACCATTAGTGGCCATTTATCTGATTTTTAAACCCATTTTGATGAAGTAAGCGTAAAACCGGTGACATTGGGGCTGATTTGTACATTTTTTTGAGATGTGTTAATTTTTCTTGTCAGTAAAGATGTCCAGTCTTTTGTTTACTTTTTCTCCTAAATTGTTTCCTTTCCTATTCATTTTATTCAGTTGGGCATTATTGTTGTATAATCGTGAATGCGCAGTTGAATATTGAGCTTAAAGCTATCTGATGTAGCTAACTTTTTTGTTACAATGAGTTGCTGAATGTAGCATTGAGATTGATAGGGGCGTTAAAGATGATAAATTATTTCATCTCTTTTAGAGAAGGTTATTTTTTAGTTTTTATATTGTTAATTTTGGCTGAAATGCTCACAAACGACTATGTTTACTAAACTGGATATTGTTTCGCGCTGGATAATCTTTACAATTGACATCTGTCTATGTATCATTGCTCTTGTTTTTGCGAAAATCTTAAAGAATAATTTCATCATTGAAGACATCAATACTTTAGCACTTTATAAGGCTATTGTTGTTCTTGTGATTGTAAATTCGATGGTTTTCTATAACATCAAAACATTTGCGGGTATTGTTCGGTACACAAGTGCCCAGGATTCTTTCAGAATTCTTTTCTCCATCTTACTGAGCTCCCTGGTATACTTTTTTACAAATGCACTGTTTATCGTTTTTAATCTTGGATCGTTTGCCAGTAATGTTACCATCATTATTTATTCATTATTCAGCTTCTTGTTTCTGATTACCTATCGGGTGATCGTTAAGTACTTTTTTATGTACATTAAGAATTCTACACTGGATAAAATAAGGGTCATTATTTATGGCGCTGGAGAAGCCGGAGTAGCTACGAAGAGAACATTTGATCACGATGCAAAGGTAAATAAGAATATTATCGCCTTTGTGGATGACGATGTCCGTAAAGTTGGAAAAACCATTGACGGAATCAAGATTCTTGATGCTGCTGAGCTGGAGCGCCTGATTGTTGATCATGAAGTAGATGAAATTATTCTGGCATCCTATACGTTGCCCTCGGAACGAAGAGAGCACGTGGTGGATATCTGTCTGGAAAATGATGTAAAGGTATTAAATATCCCCTCGCCTGAAGTCTGGGCGAAAGGTCATGTAACTACAGCGCAAATTCAAAATCTGAATATTGAAGATTTGCTTAATAGAAAACCCATCCAGATTGATATAGATGGGATTCAAAAACAGCTAAAGGATAAGAGAATTTTGATTACTGGTGCTGCAGGATCCATAGGCAGTGAAATTGTCCGTCAGCTACTGAAATTTGAAACAGGCCTGATTATTCTTTGCGATCAAAGTGAAACCGCGTTACATAACATTTATCTCGAGCTGGAAGAATCTCATGCAAATACCAACTTCCATGCTTTCATCGGGGATGTTAAGGATGAGAAACGGATGGAGTCACTCTTTGAAACCTACAGACCTCATTATGTATATCATGCCGCCGCTTACAAGCATGTACCCTTAATGGAGGATAATCCGGCAGAAGCTATTAAAACAAACGTCATCGGAACCAAAGTAATTGCCGATAAATCGGTGAAATATGGAGTTCAGAAGTTTGTAATGATTTCTACAGATAAAGCGGTAAATCCTACAAATGTAATGGGTGCTTCTAAGCGTATAGCAGAAATTTACGTTCAGTCGCTCAACAATTCCCTGCATCATAAAAATCATATTTTTAGTAATGGCTTGAGTTATATAAACGAGCTCGATGTAAAACCCATTACGAAATTCATCACTACCCGGTTTGGTAATGTTCTGGGCTCAAATGGATCAGTAATACCCAGGTTTAAGCAGCAAATTGAAAAAGGTGGACCTGTAACAGTAACCCATCCGGAAATTACCAGGTTTTTCATGACTATTCCGGAAGCTTGTCGTCTGGTGCTTGAAGCAGGTTGCATGGGGAAAGGTGGCGAAATATTCGTTTTCGATATGGGTAAGTCGGTTAAGATCGTCGAGCTTGCGAAGAAAATGATCCGATTGGCAGGTTTAATTCCTAATGAGGATATTAAAATCACCTATTCCGGATTACGCCCAGGGGAGAAACTTTTTGAAGAGTTATTGAATGATAATGAAAACACCTTGCCTACACATCATGAAAAAATAATGATAGGTAAAGTACGGGAGTATAATTTTGATGATGTTCAGGAGCACATGTCATTGTTGCAAAAACATGCTGTTGTAAACAATGTGACTAAGGTGGTTCAACAAATGAAAACAATCGTTCCCGAATTTCGCAGCAAAAATTCCATTTTTGAAGAGCTCGACCTTGTTCCGGAAGAGATGCCTGCAAGTAACGAGGATTAGTAAATTATTTACATGAAATTTAAATTTAAATACCTGATATGCTTCGGCATATTTTTTCTAGTATGCATTGGTGCAAAAGCGCAGACACCCAATGTAAATATTCCTTATTCGTACCAGTTTTATCAAAAATTAAATAAATCCGTTTATGATGTCAATACACGTTCACACTCATCCATAAAAGGGTTTTACGCGGATGATTCTCTCTTGATGAACCGCTTTGAGCATCTGATGAAAATGGGAACAGATTCTTTAAACAGGAGATCATGGGTGCGGAGGAAGATCACAGAGGAGCACTTGTTTAACTTCAAGGATGAAGATTATGAAGTGTATGCAGACTTTTTACCTGATTTTCAGATTGGCAGGGAATTTAATGAAAGTAAGACGACCTGGTTAAATACCAGGGGATTTCAGATTGGTGGGAAGGTAGGAGAGAAGTTCTCTTTTTATACCAATGGATTTGAAAATCAAGCGGTTTTTGCAAATTATCTAACCGATTTTATCGATAAAAATCAGGTGATCCCAAGTCAGATGGCGAGTAGCAAGCTCGGCAATAAAACAAAAGACTGGTCATACGTGACGGCGTTACTCTCGTACACACCCAATAAACATTTGAATGTTGCATTAGGTTATGACAAGAACTTTATAGGAGATGGTTACAGATCAATGTTGTTATCTGACGTTGCTGCAAATTACTCCTTTCTTCGTGTAAGGGCATCGCTGGGAAATATTCAATACCAAACTATTTTCGGCTATATGCTGGATCCCGGAGCTCCAAAGCTGACCAATGACAGGAGGCTGGGCGATAGAGGAAAATGGGCAGCTATGCACTATCTTGACTGGAATGCTACTAACAGATTTTCCATTGGTTTCTTCCAGGCAGTGACATGGGCTGATGCGGAAGTTGAAGGGAAAAGAGGTTTCGATTTCAACTATGTTCACCCGTTCATATTCCTGCGTTCCGTAGAGAGTGCAAATACCACTTCTCCTGATAAAATGCGTCTTGGGTTAAATGCAAAATACGAGGTGCTGGATAAGACTACAGTTTATGGTCAGTTTATGATCGATGAATTTACTGCAAAGGAGTTCTTCAGCAATAAGGGCTATTGGGCTAACAAATGGGCACTGCAAGTCGGCCTAAGGGGTGCGGACCTGTTTAAAGTTGAGGGTCTGAATTATCTGGCGGAATTTAATACTGCCCGGCCGTATACTTATGCCCACTTTGACCGGGTCTCCAATTATGCAGCCATGAACCAGCCACTGGCTCATCCAATGGGTGCAAACTTCAGAGAGCTATTGGGCATTATGAACTATAGCTACGGAAGATTTGATTTTCAAGGACAGCTGATGTATGCCAGATATGGACAGGATGCTGATGATCAGAATTATGGGAAAGATATTTTTAAAAGTTATAATTCCGTAGAGTCTCAGTATGGAAATTTTATCGGTCAGGGTATTAAAACCAATCTGTATTTTGGTGAGGCAAGGGTATCTTATCTTTTGAATCCCAAATACAACCTTCGTCTCGAATTAGGGGGCGTCTATCGTAGAGAAAGCGCAGACATAGGCAGGACAAGTACCGGACTGATTACTTTCGGGCTCAGAAGTACATTCAGGAATTTATATCAGGATTTTTAATCTTTCCTGTCATTTACTTACAGAGCTATTGTACTTCTTTATTCATGAAGGAGTTTTCAATTGAATTTTCAACTACTCATGTTCACATTAGACCAACTTAAGGAACGCTATAATCATGAACAAATTTTAGTGATTCTCTGCTCCAGATATCAGTTCGGAACAGAGACGGCTGAAAATATTGAGCAGTTTATTCAGCGTGCTGATATGGATTGGGAGTTGTTTTATAAGCTGCTAAAGAGTCATTCGATCAGCTCCTTTGTTTATCATCTGATTAGTAAATTGCCGCTCAGCATTCCTGACGCATACCGTACCATGATAAAGCAAGAGGCAATCAGGAGGAGTATGATCAACATGCATCACATGACACAGTTGGTAGCTATTTTGCGTGACTTTGAAGCATTAGACATTAAGGTGATTCCATATAAAGGAGTCAGTTTTGCCGCTGCTTACTATCCTGCTCTGGGTACAAGGGAGGGTAGTGATATAGACCTGCTGGTGAACAAAGATGACGTCAAAAAAATCCGGAACTATTTCCAGGGAAAGCGCTTTGAAGCTAAGACCGATGTGCCGGATGGCTTTCTAAATTATTTTCTCTTTTTTTTTAAGGAACTGGTATTTAAGACGCCAAAGGATAGCCTGCAAATCAATTGTTCTATAGAAGTACAATGGAAGTTGCTCGACCGCTATCATGGAGATTTTGAACATTATTCCTTTTTTGCTCCCCACTTACAGAGGTATCTTTATGAGGGACGGGAACTTTGTAAGTTGTCACCGACCTATGAGCTGCTTTGCGTCGGTTCAAACCATCTGATTAAAGACCACTTGTATTCTTTTAAATATCTGATCGACCTGGCTTGTCTGATTCATCGGAACGGCAAGGATATTGATCACAAGCTGCTCAGTGATAGCCTGGAGAAATTCGGACACCGGGGCCTGTTTTACGGCGGACTGAACGCTATAGATCAATTGCTTGGTATTCGTATTGATGGTTTAGCAAATGAGGTTGCTGCTAAAGGGTTTTCATTGAATTCTCCAATTGCCTTTCCTTTGATAAAGAAAACGGAGAATCTGGGTTTCAATGGTATTCGTGGAGCATTAACTTATGACGATAAGATTTTCAGTCGTCTCAAACGTAAAATGAGAATCCTCGCATATTTGCTGATTCCGAATACCAATGATATCAAAGTTTTCCGTTTGCCTGTATACCTTTTACCTGTAATGTTCCTTCTGAAGCCTTTCCGATTAACCTATAACCTGATTACGGGTAATAAAAGATAGGATTACAACCGCTGCAGCTCAAACAGCTTCTTAAACGTTCCATTGTGCTGAATCAGCTCTTCAAAACTCCCTTCCTCAACAACACTTCCCTTGTCCATTACATAGATGCGATCTGCCATCTTCAAATTGTAAAGCCGGTGCGATACCATAATAATTACCTTTTCTTTTGCTATGGTCTTTATATTGCGAAACAGGTCAAATTCTGACTGGGGATCCAATGCGCTACTCGGTTCATCCAGGATAATTAACTTTGCATCTTTATAAAAAGCTCTTGTTAAGGCCAGTTTTTGCCATTGCCCGCCACTTAATTGGCTGCTGCCGTCAAAGATTCTGCCCATCCTGGTTTGATAGCCATTTTTTAGTCCGGTAATAAAATCATGAGCACCAGAAAGCCTTGCTGCATTAATCATTCTGTCTCCGGTAATCTCTTCGTGTGCTGTAGCAAGCTTAATATTCTCTTCTACGCTAAAAAAATACTTTTCAAAGTCCTGGAAAAGAAAAATACTGTTTTTATGAAATGAATCATCGTCAATTCCTGAGATTGGAAGCCCACCAATGGTGATTTCTCCTGTTTGATTGGCATATAGCCTCGCCAGTAACTTTACCAATGTGGATTTGCCTGAGCCATTCTCGCCAACGATAGCGATGATTTCTCCCTGCTTGCAGCGCATAGAAACCTGATGAAGGATCTGATTTTCCGTTTCGGGATAGGTAAAAGAAACATCCTTGATTTCAAGACCACTTCCAGAAAGAGGAAAGTTCATTCCTTTATTTTTAGTAATCGCAGGTAACGCCAAAAATGTGAAAAGATCCTTCAGGAAAATCCGCTGCTGAAAGATGTTTACCAGGGATTGTAAAAATCCCCTGGAAGTTGTCTGAAGTCTCTGAAAGCCTTGTAAGTACAGAACAAATAGCCCGATACTGACCTGTCCCTGCCAGGTCTGTTCTGCCAGCAAACCAAATATGACTACCATCGCTACCACCTCAAAAGTTTCTGCCAGGACGCTGAATATGGTGAGTTTCAGGTGGAGCTTCTTTTTCTCATCATGTATATAGGAACGGATTTTATTATACTTATCAATGAATATTTTTCCAAATCCGAATATCCGCACCTCCTTCGCGTAATTCACTCCGGTGATCACCTGATGCAGGTAGGATGCCTCCCGTTCAGCAGGTACAAACCTTTTTTCCAACCGCAGAAACATCATCCCGGAGTACCATTTTATCGCAGCAAGCGGAATAGACAATCCCATGAATAACAGGCCAAACAAACTATTCATGCTGAAAAAAAGTATAACCAGCATTACAAGCGAGCAGCTGTTGAGCAGCAATGAATTGAAGTTGCTGAGCAGTTGGGTAGCCTTATGTACAGATTGTTGCTGAGCTAAATGGAGGTTGTCGTGATATGTAGGGTTTTCGTAGTAGCTGTAATCTACGGAAATGGCTTTTGTCAGCACTTCTCCGGAAAGGTGATCTGTTAATTTCTGTTGATGGATGGTTCCAATATAAGTGCTGAATTGTGTAAAAATTGCCAACAACAGCTGCGTAATACCGAACATGATGATGAGTTGAAAAATATGCCCAAGTTCAGCTTTGCCACTTGTCAGGTTTTCAATTAATGTTTTGATCAGGTAAAGTGTGACGACCGGAAAAAAAGAAAGTGCTGCCTGAAGACAGAGGTTGATCAGTGTGTTTTTCTTATCCGATAACCATACGAGCGCAGCCATGCGTCTTAGATCTTCGAAGAATAAGGTAAGGGCTGGTTTGATCTTCAATCTTTTACGGGGTATGTTGTAGTGGAATTTTATTCAAATATGGCAATAATTTCGAATGATTTGCTGCCTTTTGCCCCGGTGACAATTCTGTCGGCTGCTTTCAGCCAGGCATGGGCTTCTATGTTTCTTGTAACAGGATCTTTTCTGACACCAAAAAACAGTAGCGTCCCAATTTTTCTACGGCGCAACATTACTTTAGCAGTGAATGCCTGCTCGTAACATTTAAATCGCCATGGAATGACCCGTACTGATCGTGAAACTGCATTGGCAACATTAATACTCGATGCTGCGGAAGGAGGGAGCTCTTCCTTTTTTACTTCAGTGCCAAGATGGCCTGCAAATTTTCTCAAAGGAAGAAAGCCAATAACAAGACGTACTATTGCGGATGTGAAAATACATTCAAATACATCAATGTAAGCGCGAAGTGGAGTACTGAATAATTTTTTTAACAAAGTTAATGTGATCGTAATGATATTGAGCCAGTGCGTTTCAATAAAACGGGCGTAAGGTTGATTTAGAAAACCTTAAACCCGCGTTGCTCTATGACGTGTACCAAAGTCCGTCAAATTTGTTTAAGGAGTCGAACGAGTTGTTTAAAGTTAACTCATCAATGTTTCCCTCAGTCAGTTTAGGTTGTTCCCAGCTTTTTTTCTCCTCTTGTGAGTTGATTTTTTTTTCTTCTTGCATAATCTAGTTTTTATAATTTGTTCTCGATGTTGAGACCTTATGCCGAAAGTAGCAATTTAAATTTTGTTTTCAAACCTTAATAGAAACAATCCTGTGGTAATTCCGCGTAATAAAATAGAACAATGCAGATCTATATCTACATTATCTACATGATGTGTAATTACTTTCAGAGAGGATTTCATTATTGTCAGATCGATCCGTTTGGAAACAATTTCAGATCGTTGAAATGCTTCTAAAAGGCTTTCCATTTCTTTGTGCAATTGTTGTAGTCGGTAAGGACTGTCAGCGGCCTGTCTTCCTCTTTTTTGATTTAATCTGACCTTATCAGGGAGTAAATTTTTCATCGCCTGTCGAATAACCAGGCGATCATATTTTCCGTCATGATATAAAGTATCTGGTATACCCAGACAGAATTCAGTTAATTTCCGGTCTCTTGTTGGATCCAGTATTTCCATATCAAATGCAAACGCACTCTCCTGCCAGGCGTTGCCCGGTCTCTGATTCTCCGGGGAAATGATAGCAAGTCTTTTATCTATTGGGGTGTTAAATTTTTTAGGAATTTTATGGAAATAGCCTGTATGATAAAGCCCTCGTAAGTCAATACGATCCGCAAAATCAGCATTTATTGGTGATTTTGCGGGAATCAGAATTGGCAAATGAGCTGTTGCTGGTCTGCCACGATATAAATGGATCATAAAATCGGGCATAGCATACTTCAATAAATTAATTAATGCACTGGTTTTCGAGATCTCTTTACGCATAACCCTGTCCCATATCGTTGGAATTGACATTCTGATAGGGCTTCCTGTCCAGGACACCGAACCATTTCCTCCTTGTCCTGTCAGTAATGTCTGAATTCCATGCGACCGGGCCTTTTCCAAAATAGCGATAATCCAGAAGAAATTAGGGACTGCATATCCAGGAGAATCATGGATCTCCAGATGCCTGTAGATGCCATCTAAAATTGATACATCCTTTCCATCTATATAATTCATGTCTATATTGGAATGGAAATCAGCAGTTGCATCAGCATAAGGACGTTCATCACCGAACCTTCCATCGGTAGTCATTAAACTGGTGTCAAAAAGCGGTATTGACGTATAGGCAGATAATCTCTGTCCCCGATCTTTTAATGATGTAGCGGCAAGAGCTGACACTGAACCCGAGTCGAGTCCGCCACTTAAGGTAACGCCTACCCGGTCCTGATCCTTAATGCGCAGATCAACCGCGCGCTGATAATGTTCAAGGAAGGATTCTATGTAATCCTCGGGTTTGCTCATCCCTGTTATAGTAGAAGCCCTTAGTGTAGTATGTTTTCGTTTGATCAGCTCTCTGTCCTTGAGCGTTAAGGAATACCCGGATTCAAGCGCATAGATTCCCGAATAGGCAGTATCCTGGAATTGGGAGAGGTGATTTGCTAGCCGGCCTGCAATAAATGCATCATTTGGTATCTTTGGGATTTCATCTAAAGCCAGTAAAGCCTTTACCGATGATGAAAAGACAAAAGCTGATCCTGGTTGATGAAAATAGAATATGCCCGTATTACCCAACAAGTCACGTGCAAGAAAGAGTTCTTTCTTGTTGTTATCCCAGATGCCGAAGGCCCACTCTCCCTCAATCTCCGGCGGACAATCGTTGCCCCATTTCTGATATGCTTTGAGGACAATCAGGGCATCAGGGATGTCAGTTTGCAGAGATTTAGGAACTCCAAGTTTGCCGCAAAGCAATTCCCGGTTATCAATCCTGCTGCTACAGACAATGGTATATTCTCCTTCAGTATAGGGAAGCTGATCTTGCGGCAGGCTGATCTCTGTTTTTCTGGAGATATGTCCTAAGGCAATATTCTCATGCAGCCATATTTTTTTTTGACTCCAGTGATCAGGAAGAATTGCTTTTTCCATCTTTTCAGGAATGGAAGGCCGGATTGGTCCTTTTAGGTTTAAGAAGCCATAAATTAAACTCCTCACATCAGTAGGTGTTGATGATGTTTTGAGCTTTCATCTGTTCAAGCAGTTCAATAACTTGTTGGTTACACTCATCTTCTATAACGTTATATTCTTCTGTTAGCTGATGACATATTGATGTAACGTCCGATTTTTTTTCAATGAGTTCCCATATTCTCGAGCCTATATTGTTGAGCCCGTAATATTTTCCAGTCTCAATGCTCATCATTACGAACTCACCATCTATGGCGGTTGCCATGATCTCCGGATTTCTCTCTATTAAGGTGCTCAACTGTATTTTATCCATTGTTTTTAAAAATTTTTTGCAGAAAATTTAATCATTACAAAAATATAATTAATCATAGCATTTAAAAGCTTATGGTTTTATCTTTGTGGATATGCCCTGTAAATTTAAGTACCATTTATCCGGTCTGGTATTCGAATGTAATATTGAAGTTCGCGAACTAATTGCTGCTGAACGAGACGAAGACTACTACCTTTCTGTCGTCCAAGAATTGCCGGATTTCAATTCTTCAGTAAATGATGATCGGTTATGTGTAAAGTTAGGTGATGGTGGTGTTATTGTGGTGAAGGACCGCAAACATATTTTCTATCTTCCACCCGAACAGGCAACGGAGGGTTATATTCAGATGTATATTCTTGGAACGATCAACATGCTGATGTCAGCATTGTCAGGAGCCATGAGTTTACATGCTGCATGCGTAGTCATAGGAGGCCGAGCCGTATTGTTCTGTGGTCATTCCGGAACAGGGAAATCCAGTCTGGCTGCCTGGTTTGCACTAAAGGACTATACAGTGCTTTCAGACGACGTTGTTGCACTGAGAAAAGACGACAGCGGTAAGATTATGGCCTACCCTGGTGTGCCAAGGATAAAAATGACGCCTGAAAGTCTGGAGCTGTTAGGAAAATCAAAGCTCGATTTTCAGCTGCTTTCCTCGGTCAAAGAGAAATATGCTTTTCCACTAACTTACACCGATCATACAGGGGTTGAACTTTCAGCTATCGTTTTTCCTGCTTTTCAGGACAGCGACCCAAGGTTGGAGCCTATAAATGGATTTGAAAAACCGGGAGCACTGGAACCACATGTCTACAGAGGGAAGATGCTCAGCCGTACAGGTTTTTTCAGAGAACTGAGGCCTTTATTGCTGCTGATCTCCGGGCAGGTTCCCATGTATCATTTTATCAGACCAAGGACGGAAAACAGTATGGATGAGGGACTGTTGTTTTTAGAAAATCTGTTGATTAATCAATAGCAAATAAATGAAATACAGATATAGAATTGGTGGTATCACTATTGCCACAGACATTTATTATCCTTACTTGCCGGAAACCGACCTACCTGTTGAAGCCAGCGTCATACATGGCACCGTTCCTGAATCTCTTGAAGAAAATGTAGTGGATTTTCCCTTCATAGAAGCTAATGCAGGTCAGTTGCTGCTAAAAATTCCAAGGATAGGAAGATACTTAGTTGAAGCTGGAACAACAATTACCATTCAGGCATTGGAACATGCAGATTGCCATGATGTGGAAAAGCAGGTGCTGTCTTTCCCTTTTGCTGCCCTTAGTCATCAGAGAGGCTTTCTTCCCATTCATGGTGGTGCATTTGTTTTTCAGAATGAAGCAGTGATGCTATCCGGAATCTCCGGTACGGGAAAATCGGCTCTTCTGGCAAAACTAAACGAGGATGGCTATTCAATCCTGACTGACGATATCAGCAATGTGAAAGTTGTAGATGGAGAAGTGCTGGTTTACCCCTCATTTCCGTATTTGATGCTTTGGAAAGACACCCTTGCGAAATTGAATGTTGATACGGCAAACTTAACAAAGTTACGTGGTGACCTGGAAAAATATCTATACCCTGTTCACAACAATTTACCTATCGAGGGCGTACCCTTGAGTAAGGTTTTTATACTGGGGGAACGACCCCTGGCCGTCGTGCCGAAGGGACTTAAGAAGATCGAGCTCATCAGAGCAAATATTTTTAAGCCCTGGATGTCTGACGTATTTGGCAACCCGCAGCAACAATTTAAGGAGGTCATGGCTATTGCGGCTAAAGTGAAGGTTGAAGGTTTTCAGGTAAAGAGAAAAGAAAAGCTGGAAATCAATTATCAGGCTTTTTTGGAGGAATTGGCCCGTGCTTAATAATTCTGTTAAACCCGTTTGGCTTGCTTCGTACCCGAAGTCTGGCAATACCTGGATGAGGTTGTTTTTTACTGCCCTGACTAAGGAGGAACCAGATATCAATGAGATGGAAACAGACGGGATCATCTCGTCGAGGCTAATCATGGATCAGTCTCTCGGAATGCCCTCTTCGGCCATTCCAGAGGAAGACCTGCTGGAAATCCGTAGTGCGATGTATCATCGATGGGCTCAGACGTCAAAAAAAGAATTTTTGTTATGCAAAGTTCACGATGCATGCTTTAGAGAGGGCATAATGTTGTTCCCCGGACAGATTACCAGAGGGGTTATTTATGTAATCAGAAATCCATTTGATATTGCAGCCTCACTCGCCAATCACAATAGGTCCACAATTGCCGAAGCGGTGAAGGCCTTATGCGATAATCAATATACGCTTTCAAATTCCCGAAATAAGTTGACTTATCAGTTATCTCAATATATGGGAACCTGGAGCAATCATGTAGATAGCTGGACAAACGCACATCGCGACAATATCCAGGTTATAAAATATGAAGAGATGATCAGCAAGCCTTTTGATACTTTTTCTAAAGTTATTGATTATCTTGGACTAAGTCATTCTTCCGAAGACATCTTAAGCGCAATAGATAAAACTTCATTTGATAAAATCAAGAAGCAAGAGTCAGAGAAAGGCTTTGGAGAAGCTCCGTTAAAGGTGGATAGCTTTTTTCGCTCCGGCAAGGTTGGAGGCTGGCAGCAGGAATTAAGTGCTGAGGAAGTGAGAATGATTATTGACGTTAACTATGCTACATTGGTTCGATATGGTTACATTAGTGAAAAAGGAGAGGTTTTAGTTTAGGAAAGATGCAGCAGGACGATCGTATTTCCGCGTTATGCATGAGCTGTGGGATGTGCTGTGATGGTACGTTGTTTTTAACTGCGCATTTAAGGGATGAAGTTGAAATGGCCGTCGCTGCGAGTAAAGGATTTTCTGTGCTTACAGAGGGTCCAGGATTTAACTTCGAGCTGCCATGCCATTTTTTTAAGGGTTGTTGCAGCATTTATGATCAATACAAGCCAAAGGTTTGTAACGGTTATTTCTGCAAACCACTGAAAAAGGTCAACAACAATAAATTGACTTTTGAAGAGGCAGAATTGCAGATTCGGAAAACATTATCCTTGCGACAGGAGATCATAAGTCTGGCATCAGATTTTGCAGAATTCAAGGGGATGCAGTGTTATAAAATTGTTGACAATGTCAAGGCAGTGCTGCAAGCCGGGGATCGGGAAGCCATGCGGAGATATGGAAAGCTCTTATTGCTTATTATTAAGTTTGAACAACTGCTGAAAGAAATCCGTGGGATTCCGAAAAAAGTATAGTATAAAATTTCATCCATGACATCGTAATTGTTGGGTTTGGCTTTGATGATAAATGTGAAGTGTTTTTGTTACATAACCCTTTGCCAATTAACAGCAAGAAAGTTTTGAAGAATTACCTTGATGTGTATCTTTGGTTCCATGAAAAGTTACCTCTCTGTATTGACCGCAATGCTCCTCATTTTCTGCTTTAGCAGATGCGAAAAAACCGAAGATCCTAATGTTGACCCTGTAGAAGAAGTTGTCCCTGATACCCTTCCAACTCCAATCACTGATCTGGACCGTCCCATTGGACTAACCGTAAGTAAGGGGAAATATGGAAATAGAATAATCATATCCTGGACTGCGATTCCATTAGCCAAGAACTATAAGTTGTTTAAGTTTGATGGAGTCAAAGATGAATATGTTTTATTGAAGGAAACTGCAGATACGACCTTCACGGATTTGGCCTCAACTTTTCCTTTAGAGAAGGTGTTTTACAAAGTGATGGTGTATAATTCAGCCACTGCATATAGCAGATTCAGTGACGTTGATTACGGTTATACTACTGGTAAAACTTATAGCAAAGCCTTTCACTTCGGATCTGAAGGAACGGGGCCAGGGCAGTTTGAATTTGGCATGCATGTGGAGACTGATGGTGCAGGAAATATCTATGTCTGCGATGACGTAGGCAATAGAGTACAGAAGTTCGATGCAAATGGAAATTTTAAGGAGATTTTCTTTACTGGTAGCGGGGCAAGAGCAGTTGCTTTTTTGAATGATGGAAGTTCAATTGTTACGCGAACACAAAGCAGTTCCTATGTCTTAAAACGCGATGCTCAGAAGAATGTGATTAAAGAATGGGGAACTTACGGTACTGGTGTTGGTCAATTTAGAAATATTGAAGAGATTACGCTTGATGATGATGAGAATATCTACATCGTAGATGGTCAAAATAATGCGGTTAAGAAATATGATAAGAATGGGAACTACATACTTCAATTCACCGCGGCAGTAAAAACAGACGAACAAATTGATGGGCCTTATCCATACGGGATTTGTTACCTCAACGACAAAATCTTTGTAACCTCTCCCCGAAACAGTCAGGTTCGTGTTTATGATAAATCTGGAAATTTTCTAAAGTTTTGGAATGCGGGATCGGTTGTGAATGCGATTAAGGCAAAGAATAACAAACTCTATCTGTGCTGCTCAGGTTTTGTCATGAAAACAGATGAGAATGGAGAAGTTCGTGAAGAAATTGGAAGAGGCGAATTTACAGGACAGATACCAGGTCTGGCAGTGAACAACAATGAGGATGTAATTGTCAGTGATATATACGCCAGAAGAATTCTCGTTTTCAAACAGCTATAATTCCGTCAATATAATGAGGATATTGTGTCTATTTCTGCTGCTGAACATCATAGTCAATCAGCACCTGCAGGCGCAGGATAGTTAACATCCCGGTTCTGCGTCAAGAAAGATCCTGACGATCCGGCGCTGACTTTGAAAACCTTAGGTATAAAAAAACCTGCGGCATTTAAACACCGCAGGTTTTCTATTATTTAGACTCTATTATAGCGCTACCACTGCAAGCACTGGAAAGTGATCAGAAGGATATTTTCCGAAATAGGTATCCGTCAGGATGCCCCACTTCTGTGCCGTAAACTGTTTCGACATAAAGATATGATCAATCACACCCATTCCTTTAGGTATTTTAAAACCATTTGACGATCCATTGTTCTCATAAGGATACTTCACTGCAGAATGCACATCCTTGATTAATCCGGAATTGGCAAGTGCAAGGTACCATTCACTGGTCCTCGAGCCGTTCAGGTCGCCCATAAACAATGCGGGGCTGTTCCCTGCAATCTCATTGATCTTTCTCAGGATCAGCTTTGCGCTTTCCTGACGTGCAATAACCGCTTGGTGATCAAAATGAGCGTTAAACACATAAAATGATTTTTTGGTAGACATATCCTGCAGGTACACCCAGCTGCAGATTCGGTTGCAACAGGTCACATCCCAGCCTTTACCCGGTTTGTCAGGAGTTTCAGATAACCAGAAATCCCCCTTTTTCAGTAGCTTAAAACGGTCGCTGCGGTAGTAAATTGCAGAGTGTTCCCCCGCTTCCTTCCCATCATCGCGACCTACACCAGCTCTTTCATATTCAGGCAGAGCTTTGCTTAGGTCATTGATCTGATTAATCAACCCTTCCTGTACGCCCAACACATCAAAGCCATGAAAACGGATCAGGTTAGCTGCAATAGGGGCGCGGTCTACCCAAAGGTTGCCTGTATCACTTTTCGTGTCATAGCGCAGGTTAAAAGTGCCTATGGTGAGCGACTGTGCCTGTAATCCCAGGCAGGTCATTAATGTGAATGCTGAAAACAGCAGTAGTTTCAATTTCATAGATCGATTAGTTATTTACAGGTATCTCATCACCACCCCATCCTGGGTTCTGCTTCAATGCAGGATTCCTGATCAGGTCAGGCTGAGGGATTGGGTAGTAATACATTTTGTCGCTCCAGGTTCTCGCAATTTCTTTCATCCAGGTCAATTCTCCCGAAGTGCCATTTTTCAGCAATTGCGAATTCACAGCGTTACTAACAGTAGCAGATACATTCACATAAGTTACACCCGCAACCTCTGGAGTCGGTTTTGTGCCTTGGTAAAAGGCGACATCAAGAACGCCGTCTTCATTAAGGTTCATTGGCGTATTCAGCTGCGGTACGTAAAAACCGTTCCACTCCAGGTTCATCAGTTCACCTCTTTTCCATCTCAGGATGTCACTGAAGCGCAGGCCTTCTAAACTCAGCTCAATGCCACGTTCTCTTCTGATCTCCAGGATGGATGGATCAGAGATGCCAGGGAAATAGTTGGTCACCAGATAAGGATCTGCTACTGTCGGTTTTGATGTTAGACCACCCGTGATGCCTGCTCTGGCCCTCAACGTACCTACAGTTGATGCCCAGTCTGCATCCGTCAGAAGTCCCAGCTCCGCTCTGGCTTCCGCATAGTTTAACAACACCTCAGCGTAGCGGTATAATGGAATCGAGTTGTTATTTAATGAACCCGCATCATAATACATGTCGTCCAGCGTCCATTTGATGGGCTGATAACCCGTAAAGGTGTAGGAGAATAATGGAGGGGCCGGAACCTGTGCACCAGCACTTGTTCTCTTGTAGTCACCCGAACGGATGGTTTGCTTTAAACGCAGGTCCCTGTTTTTAACTTCATCCTTGAATAAGATGGTTCTGTAGCCAGGGTTATTGGTAAATGGTGTTCCATCCAGGTTCAGATAAGTGTTGATGAAGGTTCTTGTGAAACTTGCCTTTTGTCCGTAGGTTCCGCTAGTCCACCACCAGTTGGCATCATGTAACACATTTAATGTCAGGTCGGCGGCAGTCAGCTGCAATACCTCGGTAGCCACCGGGGCCGTACTGATGAACAGCTGACGGTAGGAGTTTCCCGCACCACCATTAGTGCTGATGGAGTAACCGCCTTTGTCCATGATTTCTTTTGATGCAGAGATGGCATCGTTCAGCCAGGTATTGGCGGTCGACTGCAGGTTGAGTTCAGTATGGTATTTTCTGAAGGTACCTTCAAAAAGACATATCCTTGATTTCAATGCATAGGCGACATATTTGGTCACCAGCGTGCGACTAGGATCATTGGTCGCACTGATGTTGGCACAGGCAAAGTTAAGGTCTGCAAGGACCGAATCCATCACCAGTGCACGTGTGTCACGCGCGCCATATAACGCAGGATCGTCCACATTCAACGGTTTCCCGATCCATGGCACTCTACCAAACCTTTTCACCTTTTCCATATAGAAATATGCCCTGAAATATCTTGCGATACCGAGATAGTTGTTTCTTACCTCTGCAGGAACCCTTGGATCATTACAGTTGGCGATGAAGTAGTTGATGTTTCTCAAATCTTTCCATACCCAACCGTTTACAGGTCCCTGATCTGCTGTCGGGGTATAGGCCCCCGGTCTGAGGAAGTCATCTACGCTTCTTACCGCCAGGTAGTCGGAAAACGCATCCTTAGTAGTGGAGTGTTTCGGCATAAAGTCCATGCCATAGAAAGAGTTGGTATATAGTTTTAAGCCACTTTCAGTACCAAAGACTGCATTTCCAGTTGCGGTGGACACCGGTTCCTGATCCAGCTTTTTGCAGGCAACGAAACCTAAACAGCCTAATAAGATCCACAAATATTGTTTTTTCATGATTGTTGATATATGTAATAAATGAATAGGTTAAAATCCGATAGTCAGACCCAAAGAGTAACTTTTAAGCATTGGGTAGTTGTACCCGTCTCCATTTTTCGAATCTTTATTGAGATCCTGATCTGATGGCACCGCATTTTCCACATCTATTGTCTTCACCACTTTGTACAGTGGAGAATAAGTGAACAGGTTTTCTCCCGAGAAGAATACTTTGGCGCTGCGTGCACCGATTTTAGAAAGCAACCTGGCAGGGATGTTATATCCTACTTGCAGGTTTTTCATTCTTAAATAAGCAACATTCTGCAGGTACCTGGTTTGCGCTACCCCCAGCTCTCTATTGGTATTGCTGGATGCCGCACGCGACATCGTTCTTGGGAAATAAGCATCTGTATTGTCCGGCGTCCACATGTTTCCGACGTGGAAAGTAGGGATGTTGTTGTAAGGTCTGTTGTATTGACCCCAGAACATCTCTGTTTCTGTGCTTGGATACCATTGCTGTTTGCCCACACCCTGGAAAAATGTCGAGAAGAAAAAGTTGTTCCAGTCGGCACCGAGGTTGATGCTGTAAAGATACCTCGCAGCGGAGTTACCGATGATCCTTCTGTCGCCAGGATTGTTCACTGAATTGTCGCCAACATTGATAAAGCCGTCACCATTACGGTCCTTCAGTTTGATATCACCAGGATACCAGATGTTGGTAGGAGAAGCCCTCATCTGCGGACTTTGTTTGGCGTGTGAATCGATGTCTGCCTGGTCAATGAAGAATCCTTCTGTCTCATAACCCCAGATCTCGCCGATCTTTTGTCCTACATAATAATCGCTCAGCAGTTTATCCGGATTGTTGTATCTGGTAATCTTTGAGGTATTGTCTGCTAATGAAAGGCGGACGTTATATTTGAATGGTTTGCTGGAGCTGCCGATCAGGTCATTCCATGCTACGGTAACTTCCCATCCTTTGGTACGTAAATCGGCATAGTTACCCTTAGGTACTGTATTTCCGAAAGTCGCAGGTGCAGTAAGTCCGACAGTAAACATGTCCTTCGTGTCGCGGATGTAGGCATCTGCAGTAAACGTCAGTCTGTTGGCCAGCATGCCCATGTCTAAACCAATATTGGTAGTGGTAGAAGTCTCCCAGGTAATTCCATTAGGAAGCACGTCCGGCTGTGAGGTCGTTTGCGGTCTTGATCCGTTCAGGATCAAATTTGACTGCTGAATTTTAAAGAGTTCCTGATAAGCATAGGAGTCGATGTTTCCATTTCCTAAGGAACCATACGAGGCCCTCAGTTTCAGGTCCGAGATCAGGTTAGGAGAGACTTTCCAGAATGGCTCCTGATTGATCCTCCATCCCGCAGAAACAGAAGGGAAGAAACCATAACGCTGATCAGAAGGGAATTTGGAAGATCCGTCATAACGTGCGTTTACTTCTAATAGGTACCTGTCTGCAAACGAGTAGTTTAAACGGGAGAATCCACCAAGGATAGCCCATTGGTCATACCCACCACCAGTTGTGATGGCTTGTCCCAATGCCAGGTTAAGGTCCGTAGCATCTTCAAAGATGAGACCATTACGTTGTACTGCCACCCTGTTGTAGGTAGATTGCTCATAGTTGTAACCAGCCATGAACTTCAGGTAATGCTTCTCATTGAAAGTATTCTCGAACTCCGCATAGATGTTTGTAGCGATGTATTGCGTTTTCTGCTGATCAAAGCTCAGGTCATTTGTACTTGTACCAACGTATGCCTTCTGACCTACGCCCGTGCTGTAAGGTACCTGGACACGTTTCTGCTCGATGTCGTTATTGGTATTCCTGAAGGTGAAGTCAGCATTTACGCGGAACTTATTATCAAAGAAATTAGACCTTAAGCTGGTAATGTTCCTGAAAACTTCTCTTTTCGTATCGATACCATTTTTGCCATAGTAAAAATCTCCAACCGTATAAGCACCGGTGAAGGTAAGTGACCCGTCTGGATTCAGCATCGGTACTGTCGGCTTGCCTTCATCGGCAATATTTCTCCAGATACCGCCACCTTCACCAACGTTGATTGGATTGTGGTATTTCATTACGGAAAAATCCGCATTGTTATCAATGCTCAGCCATGGGGTAACCTGAATGGATCCTCTGGCACGAAGGTTTTTCATGCCGTAGTCATCAGAGTTATACCTGAACATACCATCCTGGCTCAAGGTACGTGCGGAAACAAGGAAGGTCGCTTTATCTGTACTACCACTAACAGACAGGTTATTTTCTGCTGCTACAGTATGGTCTTTATACAGCAGGTCATACCAGTCAGTGCTTCCGTAATACGTGTACTCACCAGTAGTAGGATTGATTTCTACCTCATTGTAAGGTTGTCCGGATTCCACTCTTCTCTTGAACTCATCAAGGTAAGCCTGAGAGAACTTTTGTGTTTTATTTGCATTCTGTGGGAAGGCTCCGTCACCGTTCACAAAGGCCTCGGAAAACATCTTTGCCCAGGTGTAACCATCAGTTACATAATCAGGAGTCTGCAATGGATTTTTGATGGAGTAATTGGTAGAAAAAGTGACGTTAGTTCTTCCTTTTTCTCCTTTTTTGGTGGTGATCAGTACTACACCAAAAACACCACGTGCACCATAGATGGCTGCTGATGCGGCATCTTTAAGAATCGAAACGGATTCCACATCATTAGGGTTCAGTAGACTTGGGTCGCCTTCAAAACCGTCGATCAGGACTAAGGCATTTCCACCCTGGCCAATTGAAGTAGTACCCCTGATGTTGAACTTGGGCGACTGTGTCGGCTTGCCGTCCATCATCTTGATGTTCAGGTTGGGTAATGCACCTTGAAGTCCTTGGGTCAGGTTGGGAATCGGGCGGTTTTGCAGCGCCTCGCTTCTGATCTGATCCACCGCACCGGTAAGGTTGGCTTTTTTCTGCACACCATAACCCACTACTACCGTTTCATTCAGTGTAGTGGCATCTGCCTGCATTTTTACTGTTATTGTAGTTTTATTGCCAGGAGCGATTTCCTGGGTGATGAACCCCATATAGGAAAACACGAGGGAAGATTTTTCGTCGGCACCCTCTAGCGTAAACTTTCCGTTTACATCAGTAACGGCATGAACTTTAGTGCCTTTAAGCACCACGTTCACACCCGGTAATGGTTGATTCTCGTTATCGTTTACTGTTCCTTTTATGGTCTGCGACTGTGCCTTCGCGCCGACAAAAAGGAATAAAAACGCTACGAGCATTAAGTGTTTAATGAGTCTTGTAGTTGTTTTGATTTTCATATATTCCTGAATTTGGCGCAAAAGTATAGCTGCCATGTTACGTCAGGAATGTCTAAAAACTAACTTTTTGTTAACAGTTAATGTGGCTTTAGAGGCATTGGCGCTCAGTTTTTACAATTTATTTATATAATGGTAATGCTCCGTTGATCTTGGTGTGGGTAAGGATAGTTGCGGTTGGATCGGTTAATTTTTGCTGATAGGCAGCGTGAAGTAAAAGGTCGTTCCCTGGCCATATTCACTTTCCAGCCAAATTTCTCCTCCATTGATTTCAATGAATTCCTTACATAGGATCAGCCCCAGTCCGGAGCCCTTTTCGTCCCTGGTTCCGAGAACAGTAAATTTATCATCCAGACTCAACAAGCGGGGAATGTTTTCTTTTTCTATCCCGATACCTGCATCAATAATTTCAAATTGAATCAGGTCATTGGTCTTCCTGGTGCTCACGGTAATTTTGCTGGAGGGATGGCTAAACTTAATGGCGTTGGTCAGGAGATTTCTGATTACAGTCTGACTCATTTCTCTGTCGGAGTAGATGATGTGATTTTCATCCGCTTCAAGCTCAATGGTGATGTCCTTGGCTTCCGCCAATGCGTTCAGCAGCTGCACCGTCTCATTGATGAGTACCGGGGCAGGGATGGCGGTAGGATTTGGCTTGAGTACACCCGACTGCAGACGTGCCCAGCCCAGCAAACTTTCCAACAGGTTGAAGGATTGCTTGGATGCCTGGTTCATCCGCAGCGCCAGGTTTTCGATCTTGGCCGTACCCAGTTTATCCGCATTTTTATAGATCAGCTCACTGAAGGTCATCAGCGCGGTGAAAGGGTTTTTTAGATCGTGGGCGATGATGGCAAAAAACTTGTCTTTTGAAGCATCCTGCAGACGATATCGCTCTTCATCATCCTTAAGGTTTTTGAACAAGATGCCTGCGGGATTGGAAAACCCAGTTTCTACAACTGCCTTATATAGCATAAAATAAGATGCCAGCTTGAAGTAATGGCCGATCTCGTTGCTGGTGCTGTAGTTGCTCACATATAAAGTAAAGCAGAACTCACTGCAGATGGACAGTACCAGGGATACCGTAAGCAGTTGAAATATGGTCTTGTTGAACTTTGCCCGAACTCTGTACAGGTTATAGATAGAAAAAGCAAACATTGCAATGATCAGGTATTCGGTATAGATCTTGAACTGTGTTTGTCCGACGCCGTCGATGTAACACCTTGGAAAGACCTGCCAATGTAATATGGAAAGAATGACCAGTGTCGTGAAAAAGGCATAGATCAAGATAGATGCGTCAAAATTGAGCTTTGTTCTTTTTCTCAGGAACCAAAATCCCAGGATCATAGTAAATGCTTCCATAAACCTGGTTGCGATCCAGAACTGGTTGGCATAGTGCCCGGGGCCTGGTATGAAGCTCATCCCCTTGAAGGTGATGCTATGGAGCAGGTCCAGGATGCCAATAAAAAGATAGGCGATGCCAGCGATGGACAGGTAGTTGTTGTCAATCATTTTTCTGGAATTCCAGGTCACAATGAATACGGCGAACGCCACTACGATACAGCTCAGTTCAATAACTGTATGAAACAACATATAACTCGTTCTGACACTAATTGAAAATATAAATGCCAGAACGCACAGTGTGATGACTGTCCGGTAGTTGTTCTTGAGAAAAGAGGTGATTTTAGCGATCAATTACAAATCCTTTAAATATCCACGTAAACTTAAACATTATTTTAGAAATGGAATCATTTGAGGTGATCTTGAAAAGATGCCGGATATATCAATGATAAAACGCAAAGTATTTAGCTTTTTTTTCTAAAGTAATTCAATCGGCTTATGATTGTTTGTAAAGCTTAATTTTAGAATCAGGGGTTTTGTTAAATTAAAGGCAGTGTAGTATTCATAAATTGCTCGTTTGTCTTGTTAAATGAGTTATGGGCATAATGGGAGTTGAGTTGATGCTTTTAACTATTCCAGTACATCCGTAATTCCCTTCAAAAGGCTCTGCTCAGAAAATGGCTTAAGTATCACACCATCTAACCCCGCCGCTAGATAGCGCTCGTGGTCTTCTTTAAAAACATTGGCAGTAAGTGCAATAATAGGGATGGCGGCTTTTAGGGCGTCGTCAGAAGAACGTATGATGTCAGTTAGTTCCAGTCCTCCCATTTCAGGCATTTCAATGTCTGTTAAAATCACATCATAGTCTGTCTGGTTGAAGAGCTCTAATGCTTCCACGCCATTTTCGGCGGTGTCGAAGTTTAAATTCCATTTTTTTAAGATAGTGCTCAGTAAGAGGATATTCAGCTTGTTATCTTCTGCGATCAGTAAACGTTTATCTTCGATTCTTATGGGATTCTGAACCCTGATTCCGGAAGGTTTTGTAAGCTCTTTTACGTGATTAATTTCCATAGGTAAGCTAAATTTGAATACGGAACCTTTTCCCTCTTCACTCGTTACGCGGATATACCCCCCTTGTTGCTCGATAATTTTCTTGGAGATCGCTAAACCAAGGCCTGTTCCTTTTTGAGAGGCGTCCTTCTGTGCTGAAGCCACCTGGCTGAATTCACCGAAGATCATATTGACATTTTCTTTGGAGATCCCTACCCCAGTATCCTTAACCCATACAATCAATCTAATCTGGTCCTTTTTGTCCGATGACACCGTCGCTTTTATCGTAACTTCCCCCTCTTTAGTGAATTTAATGGCATTTCCCAATAAATTGATCAATACCTGCTTTAAGCGTAATGCATCGCCTTTTACGGAAAGCTCGGGGCTAATGTCAAAAGATTTAGCGATGCTGATGCCTTTGTTGACCGCCTGTATACTTAAAGTGCTAAATACCTCTTCAAGAATGTCCTGCGGTATAAATGGCGCCCGTTCAAAAACCATCTTCCCTGTTTCAAATTTGGAAAAATCGAGGACCTGATTTACAATATCAAGCAGTATTTTCGAGGAATTGGTAATTGCATCCAGTTGTTCGCGCTGGGTATCATCTAGCTTACTCTGGCCAAGTTGTTCTGAGAATCCAATAACCGAGTTTAGAGGAGTCCTGATTTCATGGCTCATACCTGCCAGAAATGAAGTTTTTGAAGCTGCATTATGTTCCGCAAACGCACTATGATAGACCAGGTTCTTCTGATATCTGTAAATCTTCCAGATGTTATAAAGAATGATACATACCAAGCCTGACAGAAGGAAAAATATCAGTCCCGAAAGCCTTTTGTACCTGAAGTCAACTTCCTGAAGACCATTGTCGAGTTCGGTCTTGCCGGAATTGATGTGCTGCTGTTCCTCGGATTTATATTTCTGGAGACTTTGAATGATTTGTTTGATCAGGTGATTATTGATGAAAAGAATCTCCTGTTCCGATGCCCTGAGTTGATCATTTATAGTAAAAAGTTGCTGGTAGTTTTTTCGGTTTTTCGACTGGTTTTCTTCTACCACCATGCGGTAAACCCTGGATTCTGTCCGTTGGGTAACTACAGGAGCAGTTTTTCGCTGTGCAAGCGATTTCTGCATGACCTGTTCCGTCTTTTTTGATGAGAAGGCGTCAAATATGCGCCCAAAAAACTTTCGCTTTTTAACCGGCGTATTAATGGTTTTCAGTGTGTCTATCTGTATGCGGTTAACGGTCCGCTCAATAACGGGCACTTCCTGTGGTATTGCAGTTTGCTTGCTTTTTACTACAATTAGCTTTCTCGCTACCACTAATAGGCTGTCTGACAAATGCTTTAAATTGATGTAGTCATCCAGCTTTTTAGACTTTTCCTTCATCAAGTGGTTAACTTTGCCGGTAGAACTAATGCCTTGTTTGTAACTGCCGCTATTTAATTTCTTCAATAGGTTATCAACCAAGTGGACATCTCTGTTGTACTTGTTGTAATATGTTGTGTCTGAGGTTAGTGCGAAAAGGCGGCTATGGTTGTCTGCACTGTACATGCTGATGATACAACTATCTATAATCGCGGCACTTTCTCGTGAAAGCAATAGTTGCGCGACACTTGATCGTACATTTTGAGTGCTTCTATAATGTAGATATAAGTAAAAAGCACTGGAAAACAAGGCAAATACCAGGAATACAATCAATATATATCGCGAAAAAGTTTTTCTTATAGATGGAACCATTAAATATTTATGTTTTTTATAGGATAATTCTTAAATGCAAGTCGGATGCCAACAAATTATAACCAATCTAAACTCGAATATTCATTCCTTTACGGAGTGCGCTATGACATTTTTATGATAATGGAAATGATCGTCATGAAAAGTTTTTGTAATTAAAAATTAATATAATTTACTATTTTTTTATTCTCAATAGTTTTGTTTGGTTTGTTGTCTGGTCTAAATATCTGATTTATAGTTGGTATGATCAAATTTTGATTTTCATGGAGTTTGGGTGATACGAAAAAAGATATCAATATGTGGTATGTGATATTATATTTTCGTTTAAAATGTGAGCTATGGCATATCGCTGCTTGGCGATATTTGCTATGTCGGGCACCAGTAATTTTGTGCTTCCTATTAAATTCGAAATTTCTATAATACTCTGACATCATTACTTAAAAAACTATTTTAGCATAAATTACTCCATTATAAGTGGATAGGTAAATCCTGAATTTATGCCCTTTTATTGATACAGGGCAGTTTGTTATTTAATTTCTAACCCAACACTAATACTTTATGAATAAAAAAAATAGGGGAACGACAATAAATGAAAGGTTATACATGAGTGGAACACTAAACAAATTTGATAAGGCTGTTGAGAAGAAGGACATCGATTGCGTCGTGAAAATTCTTAAAAATGTAGATTTAGATGATATTTCGATTGAAGCTATTCTAAAACAAATAAAGTTATTTGATGGAGATGATACCACTTAAAGGTCTAAACACTTCAAATTTATAGGTTAATGTGCTTTTTTTGATTGATAAGATTTGAGAGCAAGTTGCTGTTAATATAGCTCTTTACTTTAGGTAACAAAGTTGATCATGGACCTCGGAAATTCGCCCTTTGGCATCATTAGTGTTACAAGCGTGGAATAATATAACAGTAACAATGGAAATGCCTTACACTTACAAAGGAGCACCAGCCGGGAAAAAGATCCTGGTGATAGAAGACAATGAAGACCTTCGCGATATGCTGACCGATGTATTGATTACTTACGATTTTCAGGTTTGCACTTTGGAATATACCGATGACCTGGAACAGCTGGCATTGGAGCTGCAGCCTGATCTTGTCCTGATGGACTACATGCTACCGGGCATCAATGGCGGCGACTTATGCGGACAGCTGAAAAGAGGCGAAAAAACAAGTCATATTCCTGTGGTGTTGCTCTCAGCATATGATAAAGTCATCGTTTCTCTGGGAACCTATAGCTCAGACGCGTTTGTGTCCAAGCCTTTTGAGATGACCAACCTTATTGCTACGGTACAATCCTGCCTGAAGGCTGTAGAGAACAGGGTGCCGGAATTGGAATCGGTACAGCACTAGATCACAAGCTAATCTCATTCTTCTTCAGAGATCTCGTCCTCTCCTTTATTTCTTCTTAGTATCCGGTACTGGTTAGGAGATACATTCATATTTTTCTTGAAAATTCTGGAGAAATGGAATGGATCATCATAACCCAGACCAATGGCGATATCTTTGACTTTTACCTCTGTGGTATATAACATGATGCATGCTTTCTGCATCTTCAGGTGAATGAAGTAGTCCAACGGGGACATACCCGTCGCCTTTTTAAACAGGCTCGAGAAGTGGGACGTGGAGAAGTCAATCCTTTTGGCGAGCTGTTCAATGGTCAGTTTTTCATTGATGTTATCCTGCATATAAAGGATGATATCCTTGATCATGTTTTTCTCATCCTGAATTTTCACGTTGGTGTGTTTTTCAGGGTAGAGGAAGGTCGCAAGGAAATGATAGAGACAAAGGTTTGTATTGGTCAGGTTGTCTTCGCTGTATCCTAATGCCAGATTATTGTACATCGCTTCCCAGAGCTCCAGTCCTTTTTCATTGAACATGATTTCTTTTGCGCCCTGGTAGAGATCAATGCCAAAATCTTTATTAAACGCCTCCATATCCTTACCGCTAAAATGTACCCAGTAGATGGTCCATGGATCAGTCTCATCTGCGCCGTATTTCATGTGCACTTTAGTGCTGGGAACCATAATGTATTCATTGGGGCCGATGTCGAAATGCTGGTTGTTAATTTTGAACCAACCTCTGCCCCGGATGCAGTAAATCAGGATGTTGTCCTTGCAGCCTTTGAGACGCTCGCGGTAGTGGTAGGTGGCCTTAGGAAAGTAGCCGATATAGGTGACATACAACTGCTGCATCAGTGAATTACCACGCGTGACTTTTCTTAAAGCCAATTCTGGTATCGCAATGTATTTCTCTCCTTCAAACCCATCCCGTCGTTTCATCTCGTTCATTTTTGGTCAATCGCTTAGTAATGTGGTGAAACCCAAATATAACCTTGTACCCCGATTTCGAATAATTAAAGTAAATATAAGCGAATTATCCATGTGTTTAAAGGAATGTGCTATTTAACCGACTGTGAATTAGTGATAGTTTTGTTTTCAAGCCGGCAATATCACAGGGGGAGAATAAAAAACTGCAACGTCATTTCTTAATCCAGCAGCTGCCGGTCTAACCAAATAAACTAACAGAGTATGAACAAAATGCTACAAAGAATTTGTAAAAATCCTTGTTGTCTGGTGTTATTGTTGTTTTTCACCGTGTGCAATAGTGATCTTTACGCCCAGACTCCGGGCAAAAAAACCATTACCGGTACAGTGACAGATACATTAGGCCTCGGACTGCCAGGTGTCGTGGTGGCTGTTGTGAACAAAGCCAATGTAGGTACACAGACGGACAACAATGGTAAATATGTGCTTGATGTAGAGCCGGGCACCATCATCAGGTTCTCCTTCGTCGGCTACAAAGAACAAAGAATCACTGTAGGTGCTTCCAATGTGATCAATGTGAAGCTCCTGGAAAACAACATCCAGGCGGATGAGGTTGTGATTACTGCACTCGGACAAAAACAACGGAAAGAAGCACTGGTGGGATCGGTAACTACCGTCAAGGTGGGAAACCTGAAAATCCCATCCAGTAACCTCACCAACGCCCTTTCCGGTCAGATCGCCGGTGTGATCGGCTATCAGCGAAGTGGTCAGCCAGGGCAGGACAACTCACAGTTTTTCATCCGTGGGGTCACTACCTTCGGATATAAACAGGACCCGCTCATCCTCATTGATAACGTAGAGCTTACTTCTTCCGATCTTGCCCGCCTTCAGGTGGACGACATTGAGAGTTTTTCTATTCTTAAAGATGCCAGTGCCACAGCCTTATATGGCGCAAGGGGAGCAAATGGGGTCATCCTGGTAAGTACTAAAGAGGGTAAAGAAGGAAAGGCAAAGATCAACTTCCGTTTGGAAAACTCTGCTTCTCAATCTACTCAGACCTTGCAGCTTGCTGACCCGATTACTTATATGAAGCTGTTCAATGAGGCCAGCCTTGGTCGCGGCTTGGAGCCTAAGTTTACTCAAAATGAAATTATCAATACACAAAATACCGTAAACAGGGGGGCCAACTATAATGAATATGTCTATCCGGCGGTCGACTGGCTGGACCTGCTTTTCAAAAAGAGGACTACGACACACAGGGCTAACCTTGGGCTCAGTGGTGGTGGCGGTGTGGCACGTTATTATGTGGCGGGTTCCTATAACCTGGACAATGGTGTCCTGAACCAGGACCTGCGCAATAACAACAGCAGCAATGTTAAGTTCCGTAATTATCAGCTGCGCTCAAACGTCAATATCGATGTTACCAAAACAACAGAACTGATCGTACGTTTGTCGGGAACCTTCAGTGAATATACAGGTCCGCTTGCGACAGATGGAGGGTTCTCTACTGACTTATACAATGTGGCGGTACACACCAGTCCGGTAGCCTTCCCGGCATACTTCCCGATTGATGCCGCAAACCAGGGTGTACAACACATCCTCTTCGGAAATGAGGTGGGTGAAGGTGGAACCAATTCTATCCGCTTCAACAACCCTTATGCTGCCTTACTGAGGGGACATAAAAACTCTTCAGAATCCCGCATGTCCGCACAATTTGAGGTCAACCAAAAGCTGGACTTCCTGACAGAAGGTCTTTCGTTCAAATCCATATTCAGTACCAACAGGTATTCTTACTTCGACTCTCAAATGGCCTATTCGCCGTTTTACTATGAAGTAGGCGCTTATGACAGGCAGGCGAACAGCTACACCCTGAACTGGCTGAACTCCTCCGTACAGAATGGCGCGCCAAATATCGCCCAGGAATACCTGACCTACAATGCCGGGGAACCTAACATCAGCACCTTTCTTTATGGTCAGGCCTCGGTAAACTATAACAGGACTTTTGGAAAACACACCGTTAGCAGTACCCTGATCGGTACGGGTCAGCAGACACTATACAGTAATGCTAAGGATCCTAAAACCAATACCAAAACCTTACAGTATTCGCTGCCGTACCGGAATTTGGGATTGGCAGGCCGTCTGACCTACTCTTTCATGGACCGTTATTTTGTGGAAGCCAACTTCGGATACAATGGTTCTGAGCGTTTCTCTGCAGATCATCGCTTTGGGTTCTTCCCGACCATCGGCGGGGGATGGATCGTCTCCAATGAGAAGTTCTTCGAGCCACTAACCAGTGTCATCAATCGCTTGAAACTGAGAGGTAGCTACGGTACTGTAGGTAACGATGCCATCGGCTCACAACGTTTCTTCTACCAGTCGGACGTGAACCTGAACGGTGGGGGAAACTATGCGCAGTTTGGTTTTAACTACGGTTCAGAACGACCTGGGGTATTCATCAACAGCTATGAGAACCCGAACATTACCTGGGAAACCTCAAGGCAGACCAACCTCGCCCTGGAGATGACCTTGTTCAAAAACATGAGCATCATTGCTGAGGCTTACAACAATTATCGCTATGATATCTTTATGCAGCGGAAAAATGTACCTACCTCAATGGGGTTGGAGGCAATAGATCCGCGCACGGGTGTTCCTGATATTGGAGCCAACATCGGTGTAGCGCGTTCAAGAGGTATTGATTTTTCACTGGACTACAAAATGAATATCAATGATTTTTCATTTGCCGTACGCTCCAACATGACCTTCGCTAAGAACAAATACCTGAACTTCGAGGAGCCACAATGGGCAGAGTCTTACCGTTATACTACGGGACAAGCCATCAGCCGTAATTTCGGTTACATCGCTGAACGTCTTTTTGTTGATGATAAAGAAGTCGCCAACTCGCCCACACAAATTTTTTCTAATGGTGGCGTGATCCCAAGAGGTGGAGATATTAAATACCGTGACCTGAATGGCGATGGTAGAATTGATGAAGCTGATAAAGCTTACATCGGATTCCCACAGTCGCCGGAACTGGTATATGGCTTCGGATTCAGCTCTTCCTTTAAAAACTTCGACCTTTCTGCATTTTTTACCGGACAGGGTCGCATGACTTTCTTCATCAACCCGGTAAAGGTCAGTCCTTTTGTCCCAAGTGATGAGCAGTACATCTATGGAAATACACAGCTGATGAAAGACTTTGCCGACAACCATTGGTCGCCTGAAAATCAGGATTTATATGCTTTGTATCCGCGTTTATCTGTCACTGCCCAGCATTTGGAGAACAATGCGCAGACGAGTACCTGGTGGATGCGGAATGGTCGCCTGTTGCGTCTGAAATCTGTAGAAATAGGGTATACATTGCCTCCATCCGTTTCCAAAACGCTAAAGCTTAACTCCTGCAGAATTTACTTCAACGGTTTAAACCTGCTGACCTGGAGCCCCTTCAAAATGTGGGATCCTGAGCAAGGCGGAAATGGCTTTGCTTACCCGATACAAAAGGTGTTTAATGTTGGCCTAAATGTAAATCTATAATCCCATGAAATCATACTTTAAATATATCTGCATAGCGATACTGGCCTTTTCCAGTGTATCCTGTAAAAAATACCTGGACACCACCCCCGATAACCTGGGGACACTGGAATATGCCTTCAGAAACCGAAATGAGGCGGAGAACTACCTTTATTCCTGTTATGCCTACCTGCAGCGTATGAACGATGTGGCCTCCAATCCGGGGTTCACCACCTCTGCGGAGCTGGTGTATGCCAACGATCTGGACAACTACCTTAACTTTAATAGAACAGGCTTCAACTTGCTGAGAGGAACTCAAACCGTCGGTAATCCCGGTTTAAATGCATGGGATGGCTCTGAGGGCAGCTATAGTTTGTTCCGGTCCATCCGCATCTGTAACATCATGCTGGAGAATATTGATCAGCCGGTAGACTTGACAGAAGCAGAGAAGAAACGCTGGATCGCAGAAACTAAGTTTCTGAAAGCTTATTATCATTATGTACTGTTTAAGATGTACGGCCCGATTCCATTGATCAGGACCAATCAGTCAATTTCTGCATCAACAGAAGAAATCAGGGTGAAAAGAGCACCGGTAGATGAGACGGTAGGTTATATCGTTTCACTGCTGGATGAAGCCATTCCTGATCTCCCGGCGGCGATTACAAGCCTCACTACACAGCTCGGTAGGGTAACCAGCGTGATTGCGTTATCTGTGAAAGCCGATGTGCTGGCCACTGCCGCCAGTCCGCTGTTCAATGGAAATCCGGACTATGCCAGCTTCCGGGATAAAGACGGACAGAGCCTTTTTCCAGCTGCGGCTGATCCTCAGAAATGGCAAAAGGCTGCCGATGCCGCAAAAGCCGCAATAACGGCTGCTGAAGAGCAAGGGCTGCGGTTATATACTTTTTCTGCGCCCGCCACAGTTGCCATCCTTCCGGATTCTCTAAAAAGGGTGATGGATGTATGGAACTCGGTCACTGAAAAATGGGAGTTGAACCCTGAGATCATCTGGGCTTCTAACCCGGAATTCAGCTATCAGGGCTTTGCAACACCAAGGATGACCGCTAATTCTGTCGTCAATGCCTTCTCTAATCCCTCGACTTTCTCCGCACCCATAGCGACACAGGAATTGTTTTACACGGTGAATGGCCTGCCCATCAATGAAGATAAGGATTGGGATTATGCAGGACGCAATACCCTGAAAACCGGAGATGCTGCAAGCCGATTTTTTATTCAGGAAGGCTATCAGACGATAAAAGGGCACTTTGCAAGAGAGTCCAGGTTTTATGGAAGCCTGGCTTTTGATGGGGGCATCTGGTTTGGTAACGGGCGTACAAATATTGCCGATCAGGCGAACCCGCTGTACTATGTGCAGGCAAGGGGAACCGGGCTTGCGGGACCCAGCGATAACATCAGGCTAAACATTACCGGCTACTGGCCTAAAAAACTGGTCAGCTACCAGTCTGTATATGATGACGGCTTCCAGACTACGCCCTTCCGCCTGCCACTCATCAGGCTAGCAGGCCTCTATCTCCTTTATGCGGAAGCGCAGAATGAGGTAAGCGGACCTACTGCGGAGGTTTTTACCTACATCGACAGGGTACGCACCCGCGCAGGTTTGCAAGGTGTACAGGCATCCTGGAATGCGCATGCCAGAAATCCCTCTAAATATCAATCTAAAGAAGGAATGAGACAGATCATCCATCAGGAAAGACGTATTGAGCTTTGCTTTGAAGGTCAGGCCGGATGGGACCTGCGCCGCTGGAAAGAATTGCAGAGTGTGCTTGCTGCCCCGGTACAGGGATGGAGCATCTATGATAGTGAGCCGGTAAATTACTACCGCCCCGTTACGAAATTTATTCCTGTGTTTGGTCAGAAAGATTACCTGTGGCCAATTAAGAGCTATGACCTGGTCGTAAATCCTAACCTGGTACAAAATCCTTACTGGTAAGATCATGAATTGTTCAGAGACATTTAATACGATAAAAATGAAAAACAGCTATACAAAATTCCTGTTGCTGATGATCAGTATACTGATGGTTTTCAGTGCCTGTGAGAAAGTCGATAATTACAACGATCCTGCCTCACAAGACATGACCAAGCCTGGAACAGTGAGTAACATAAAGGTGGAAAACCTGAATGGTGGCGCCAATATCACCTATACGCTGCCCAACTCGCCAAACCTGTTGTACGTACTGGCAGAGTATAAAATCAATGGCACCGTAACCCGGCAGACGAAATCGAGTTATTACTCGGATACCATCTCTGTGGATGGTTTTGCCAAAGCCCAGCCTTATGATGTTACCCTCTATGCAGTGAGTCGCGCAAACGTGAAGTCTGACCCTGTGGTAGTTGAGGTGAATCCAGATACACCTCCGTATTTATTGGTGAAACCAACGGTATCGTTGGAATCTGATTTCGGAGGGCTGAAGATCAGTGGTCTTAATGCGGACAAAAAAAATGTAGGTATCATCCTCCTGGAGGTTGACGAAACGAATAACTCCGAAGTCATTGATCAATATTATACAGAGCGAGACACCATTAACTATTCGCTGAGAGGTTATTCACCTGTGGCAAAGAAATTTGGTTATTATGTCATGGACAGCTTCGGAAACATTTCCGATACTACCTACCAGACCGTTACTCCATTTTTTGAAACGCTGCTGGACCGGAATAGGTTTTCGGCCTATAGGTTGCCAACAGATGGTACCATAGCTTACGGGTGGGACCTCCCATATTTATGGGATGGAAGAACAGACGGCTCTTCTAATGGATGGCATACGGACCCGGGAGGTAAGCAGCCAATGGTGGCTACTTTCGGATTAGGCGTCAGTGCCAAGCTGAGCAGGTTTGTCCTTTGGGCGAGGCCTGATGGTGGCGACCGGTATGCTTATGGACACGGAAATCCAAAGGTATTTTCATTGTGGGGATCTGATCTGGCAGCACCACGTGATGCACAGCTGCCGCAATATGCCCCTGAAGGTACGGTAATTGGCGACTGGGTTAACCTGGGGAATTATAATTATCCGCCTCCGCCGTCCGGTGCCAAGCCTGTAGCGCATACGACTGCCGACAACGACTTTGTAAAGGCAGGTGTGAGCTTCAATGTGCCTCTGGCAAGTCCTAAAGTGCGCTACGTACGCCTCTGTGTAACGACCACCTGGTCGAGCGGAACTTTCGCACATGCAATGGAGATGGCTTTTTACGGAGATAACAGGTAATCATTTCATTTAAAAAATAAGACATGAAAAATATATATAACGTCTGCTGTCTTTTGATGCTCGGTCTTGCTTTTTCTGCTGGCTGCACTAAGGATGATACGGAGTTTAAGGATTTCCTAAAGGATGGGGAAAATATCTATCCCGGTAAGGTATCTGTCATCGTACCTCAGCCAGGGAATCTTCGCGTAGGTCTGGTTTGGCCAGTAAGCCCGGATCCTTCAATTGCCAAATATGTCATCTACTGGAACAATAAGAAAGACTCCATGACTGTGGATGGCGTAGGGCATGCTGCCGGTGATTCTGTCCGGGTAGTAATTCCTGGATTGGAAGAATATACCTATTCCTTCGTGGTGCAGTCGATGGATGCACAAGGACATAAGTCCGTACCTTTTGAGATCAACAACGTCAGAGTTTACGGTGCGCTTTATCAATCCGGATTACTGAACAGACCTTACAACGCGGGCAACCCTTCCTCTCTGAGCGATGAAGGGGACCTGACGTTGAATTTTAATACACCCGATACGATCAACATCAACACCGTTGTGCGGTACACCAACAATGCCGGAGTGCTTGCTGAAAAGATTCTATTGCCGAAGGATTCCACAATCACATTGCCCGATTATAAAGCAGGGACAGCAGTGACCTACCGGTCGTCATACATTCCTGGAAAAGGGGCGCTGGATGTCTTCCAGGTTACGGATTTCAGTACCTTCCCTGATTACGTATACAAGGATGTTGCCTGTGATAAGTCGCTGTTCAGGCAGGTGCAACTACCAAATGATGTCTACGCCGATTTTGGAACCAGCATGGCGAAATTGTGGGACGGATCTGTAGGACCACAGGAGTATCCAGACGTATTTCACAGTAACGGCGTGACCATGCCGCATCATTTTACCTTTGACCTTGGCAAGAGCTACAGGAAGTTAAGTTTCATCGAAGAAACTGGAAGACAGCAGGCTCATAACCCTGTAGAATTTGAAGTTTGGGGCATTAACGACATTACCAATGCTGCTACGGCCTTAGCCTCCAATGATGCTGGATGGGCTGCGGAATCTGTGGCCAAGGGATGGACACTGCTGGCAAATGTTGCCCGTACTGATGATGGGAAAAATTTACAACGGTTTAACCTGATGGACAACCCTCCAAGCGTGCGTTACATTCGTATCCGTGTAAAACGGGTGGCATCAGGGGACTCCAGTTACAGCAACATCAGTGAAATTACCCTGTTTAACAATCAGTAGAATATAATATGATACATTCCATTTCCGTTAGAGATGCCCGTTATCCGTTGGGGAAAGGTGCCGGCAGCGACGCCATCCATAAAGACCCAATCTATTCTTATGCCGTAACTTACCTGCAGGACGACAGTGGCCTTGTAGGAACCGGTTTTGCCTTCACGCTGGGTGAAGGCAATGACCTCGTATGCAAGGCCGCTGAGTTTTATGCGGAGCAACTGAAAGGAAAAGATATCGAAGAGGTAATGGCCGATTTTGGCAATCTCTTCTACCAGTTCAGTAATGAACAACAATTCAGGTGGCTCGGTCCCCATAAAGGTGTGGTGCACCTGGGGCTGGCCTCTGTCACAAATGCTTGTTATGACCTCTGGGCGAAAAAGCGCGGTGTCCCGTTGTGGAAACTGCTGATTGAGCTAAGCCAGGAAGAACTCCTCCGGACGCTGGATTTCTCTTATCTGGAAGATGAGCTTACCTACGATCAGGCACTTACCCTGCTGCGCAACAATGCAGCTGGGAAAACAGATCGTATGCAGGTGCTGGAGCAAGGTTATCCGGGATATGACACCTCGGTAGGCTGGTTTAACTATAGTGATGAGCAGATCGCAGAAAATGTGAGGCGTGCCATTGCCGGTGGCTGCCGCGCCATGAAGCTGAAGGTTGGTTCTGCAGACCCCGAAAGAGACATCCGCAGGGCACAGCTGGTGCGCGATATTGCAGGCGACGAGGTGAAGATCATGCTGGATGCCAATCAGCAATGGACCCTGCCACAGGCGCTGAAGATCTGTAAGGAATTGCAGGCGATGAACCCCTACTGGATTGAAGAGCCTACACACCCTGATGATATCCTGGCGCATAAAACACTGGCCGAGGCGATCGCCCCGGCAAAACTGGCGCTTGGAGAACATGTACCAAACAGGGTGATCTTTAAAAACTACCTGCAGAGTCGCTGTGCGGGATTCATTCAAGTGGATGCGGTACGCGTAGGTGGCGTCAGTGAATTCATTACTATCAGTTTATTGTGTCGTAAATTCGGTGTACCTGTGGTACCTCATGTCGGGGATATGGGACAGCTGCACCAGCACCTGGTGTTGTTCAACCACATTACACTAGGCCATGAAGCCTTATTCCTGGAGCAGATTCCACACCTGCAGCAGCACTTTGTTCATCCTGTACGTATCGAAAAAGGTTTTTATCTTACACCACAGGAGGCTGGAAGCAGCTGCGATCTGAAATAGTACAAGACCATTAACACCATCACCATATGATTCATACAACCGACCTGCTGATCAGCATCTTTTATGTCACCGCCATCCTTGGTATCGGACTATGGGTAGGCATCAGACATAAGAGGCGCAGCAAAGCCGGTGCTGCCGACCAGTACTTCCTGGCCGGCAAATCACTGCGCTGGCCCGCAATCGGACTGGCCCTGTTTGCCACCAATATTTCCACCGTACACCTGGTGAGCCTTGCCCAAAGTGGCTTCGATACGGGGCTGCTGAACGGTAATTTTGAATGGATGGCAGCCTTCACGCTGATCTTACTCGCACTTTTTTTCGCTCCCTTTTATATCAAGTCGGGCGTGGCAACATTGCCCGACTTCCTTGAAAAGCGGTATGACAGGGCGAGCCGCGACTGGCTCACGCTGGTGTCCCTGCTTTCGGCGGTGATCATTCACATCGCCTTTTCCATGCTTGCAGGAGGTATCGTTTTGCATACTCTTTTTGGGATCAACATGTACACCAGCATGATCATCATCTCGGCCATCACCGCCGTATACACTATTGTTGGTGGACTCAAAGCAGTAGTTGTTACGGAATCCATTCAGACGGTGGTGCTGCTGGCGGGTGCGGCCATCATCTGCGGTGCCGCGATTTATAAGATGGACGGCTGGGAACCGATGATGAATGTCCTTCGTGCATCCGGTGAGACCGATAAGCTTTCCATGCTGAGGCCTCATGGCGATTCCAGTGGAATGCCCTGGTATGCGGTGATGTTAGGTTATCCGGTGCTGGGCATCTGGTACTGGTGCGCCGACCAGACGATTGTGCAGCGGGTGCTGGGTGCCAGAGATGAAAATCATGCGCGTATAGGACCGATTTTCTGTGGTTTCATCAAAATTCTGCCTGTTTTTATTTTTATTCTTCCGGGCTTATTTGCCTACACGCTGGCCCAGTCCGGCAAGCTGGACCTGTCGGCAATTACAACCGTAGGCAGCATGGGTGAAAAGGTGGTCAACAGCAAGGGGATCTATACCCTGATGATTACACAGTTGCTGCCAACAGGCCTCGTGGGCGTCTTGATTGCGGCGCTGTTGTCAGGGCTGATGAGCCAGATCTCAGGTGCGCTGAATGCGATATCCACCATGGTCAGTTACGATATTTACGCCCGTTACCGTCCGGGGCTGAGCGATCAGCAGCTGGTGAAGGCAGGGAAGATTGCGGCGGGGCTGGCACTTGTATTTTCGTTGTTCCTGCTGCCGCTGCTCGACCGCTACGAGAGCATCTTCAATGGGCTGAATGACATCATCTCGCACATTGCACCGCCAATCACCTGCGTATTCCTGCTGGGGATTTTCTGGAAGAAAGCTTCCGCCGAATCAGCTAAATATACGCTGTGGATCGGTTCTGCTTTGGGCGCTCTGGTGTTCGCGCTGAACAAGCTGTTTCCACAACTGCCAACATCGTCAGTGCCTTTTCTAATGGTAGCCTTTTACCTGTTTTGCATATGTGTGGTGCTGCAGGTGGGCTTCTCTTATTTATACCCTGTGAAACATACTGCAGAAAGCAGCAAACTATACTGGAAATCATTCCGGGAACCACTGCAGTCGCCCGGATGGGCTGGTGCAGGAAACTACAAAGTGCTGTCGCTGCTCCTTTTTGCGGTAATGGCCGTATTATTTTATTTGTTTAGGTAGCCTATTCATTCTCTTCATCATGCAAGTTTTAAAAGATAAAGTTATTTTCATCACCGGCGGATCCAGGGGCATTGGACTGGAGTGTGCCCACAAATACAAAAAAGCGGGTGCCAGGGTCGTCATCATTTCGAATGATCCCAAATCTCTGGATAAATGCCGCAAGGACTATCCTGAGCCACACCACCTCATCCTGTGTGACATCTCCGTTGCCTCAGATGTAGAACATGCCATCGCCGAGACCCTCAATAAATATGGACGCATAGATGTGATCCATAATAATGCAGGGATCGCACATCCGTCGAAGCCCATTCATGAAACTACCGACGAAGAGTGGACAGCACTGTTTAATGTAAACCTTAAAGGGGTTTATCATACGACTAAGTTTGGCATTGAGGCATTGAAGGTAACACAGGGCTGTGTCTTGAATACCAGTAGCCTGGTTGGTGAGATTGGGCAGGAGGACCATGCTGCTTATGCTGCAACGAAAGGAGCAATCAATGCGTTGACCAAATCCATGGCACTGGATTATGCGAAGTATAAAATCCGCGTCAATGCTGTGGCTCCGGCGGGGGTGTGGACGGAGATGCTGGAAGAATGGGAAAAGGAACGCCAGGACAATGGAGGCACCCGATCTTATCTTGATGGCATCCATGCATTGGGCTATTGTCCGGAAGGAGATGTGGTGGCCGATGTCTGTGTGTTCCTGGTATCAGCGCAGGCGAGGTTCATCACCGGTGTGATCATGCCGGTAAGTGGTGGTGCCGAGCTGGGCTACAGACGCATTGACCAGAAAAAAGATAATAATGAAAAAATCAATATGACAACCTAATATTCTCCTGACATGATGCGCAAATCTATTTTCCGATACCTGATGGTCCTTTTGATGCTCTCTTCGAATGGCGTTTTTAGTCAGGCTAAACTAAAGTTATGGTACGAGCATCCTGCACAGAAATGGGAGGAAACGCTGGCGCTGGGTAACGGCCGTTTGGGTATGATGCCCGACGGGGGCATCACCAGAGAGACCGTAGTACTGAATGACATCACCTTATGGTCTGGTGCTCCGCAGGATGCCAATAACTATGAGGCCAGCAAGAGCCTGCCACAGATCAGGAAATTATTGGCCGAAGGGAAAAATGACGAAGCGCAGGAGCTCGTAAACAGGGATTTTATTTGCACTGGTAAAGGCTCCGGGGGCGTCAACTATGGTTGTTTCCAGGTGCTGGGTACACTTCAGATGAACTTTTCCTATCCTGGT
Source organism: Pedobacter sp. BAL39 (assembly GCF_000170795.1). GTDB lineage: Bacteria > Bacteroidota > Bacteroidia > Sphingobacteriales > Sphingobacteriaceae > Pedobacter. The sequence continues at coordinate 201,451 of NZ_ABCM01000005.1, read as the reverse complement.
GCGACTGCAGATCAACTAAAAGATAATGGTTATCACCGCGAGTTGTCTATTGGCGAGGCTATCGCCAGCAGCAGCTACCAGATTAATGGGGTGAAGTATAAAAAGGAATATCTTACCAGTTTTGACGATGACATCTGTCTGATCCGCATTACAGCGGATAAGCCTGGGGCGCTGAATTTCAAGGTGTCCATCTCCCGTCCTGAGCGGGGGGAGGCCAGTATAGCAGGCCAGGAGCTGCAACTGCAGGGGCAACTGGATAATGGCATTGATGGTAAGGGAATGCAATACCTGAGCCGCGTGCGTGCAGTACTGAAAGGTGGAAAACTGACAACTGAAAAGGAGGCGCTTGTGATCAGCAAAGCCACAGAGGTCATACTATTTGTAGCATCGGGTACTGATTTCAGGGCATCCGACTTCAGGATGAAGACCGAACAGGTGATGGCTGCAGCCATGAAAAAAAGATATGCTTTACAGCGCAGTAACCACATCCGCAATTTTCAGCATTTATTTAACCGGGTGTCGGTCAGTATTGGTCATCAGCTGATGGACAGCGTCCCTACGGACTTGCGCCTGGAAAGATTTCATAAAAATCCTGCCGCAGACCTGGGTTTTCCGGCTTTATTTTATCAGTTCGGACGGTACCTCAGCATCAGCAGTACCCGCGTAGGGCTGTTGCCGCCAAACCTGCAGGGCTTGTGGGCTAACCAGATACAAACACCATGGACCGGGGATTATCACCTGGATGTGAACGTGCAGATGAACCACTGGCCTGTGGAAGTCAGCAACCTGTCTGAGCTGAACCTGCCACTGGCGGAGCTGGTACGCGGCCTGGTGAAGCCGGGGCAGCGTACTGCAAAGGCTTACTACAATGCGGATGGCTGGATTGCACATGTCATCACCAATGTATGGGGATTTACGGAACCAGGAGAAAGTGCCTCCTGGGGCTCTTCGAATGCCGGCTCCGGATGGCTTTGTAACAACCTTTGGGACCATTATGCCTTCAGCAATGACAAGGAATATCTGAGGAGTATTTACCCGATATTGAAAGGCTCTGCAGAATTTTATAACAGCGTTCTGGTAAGGGATGAGGAAACAGGATGGCTGGTCACGGCACCTTCGGTATCACCGGAAAACAGTTTTTACCTCCCTAACGGCAAGACCGCAAGTATTTCTATGGGGCCAACCATCGACAACCAGATTGTCAGAGAGCTGTTTGGGAATGTAATTGCTGCATCCGAGATGCTGGGATTGGATGCTGGTTTCAGGGCAATACTGCAGGAGAAGCTAAAATCAATCCCTCCGGCAGGTAACATCAGCAAAGATGGAAGGATCATGGAATGGCTGCGGGACTACAAGGAAACAGATCCTCAGCACCGGCACATCTCACACCTGTACGGATTGTATCCGGCAACGCTGATTACCCCCGCAGGAACGCCTGAGCTTGCTGAGGCGGCAAAGAAAACACTGGAAGTGCGTGGTGACGATGGCCCGAGCTGGACGATTGCCTATAAGCTACTCTTCTGGGCAAGGCTTCAGGATGGGGAGCGTGCTTATAAGCTGCTCACCGAATTGTTAAAGTCTACAACACGGACGGACATGAATTACGGTGCCGGGGGCGGCATATATCCTAATTTACTATCCGCAGGTCCCCCTTTTCAGATTGATGGCAACTTTGGTGGTGCTGCAGGGATCGCAGAAATGCTGATCCAGAGCCATGAAGGTTATATTGAGCTCCTGCCCGCCGCACCCGCGGCCTGGAAGGCTGCGGGCAGTTTCAGCGGGCTGAAGGCAAGAGGTAACTATACGGTCAACGCCAGCTGGAAAGAAGGAAGGGTGACCGATTTCAAAGTGATGGCACCCTTTGCACCTGCAAAGGTGAAAGTGAAAGTGAATGGTGAAGTGAAAGAAGTCCTTTCTGTTAAAATTTAAGACCTGATGAAGTTAACGCAAATATACTTCCGCAGCCTTGCGGTGCTCGGCTTCGGTATGCTCGTTCCTTTATGTTCTGCGGCTGTTCCGCTGATGTTGCAACAAACCGATACACTGGTAAACAGCATCAGCCTTGCAAAAAAACACGGCATCGTGTTCCATAAACCGGCTGTTGATTTCTTTGAAGGTGCCCTGCTGGGGAATGGTGCCATGGGTGTCGTGGTGAACACACGCCCTGATGCGGTGCTGCTCCGTTTTGGGCACAACAATATCTGGGACATCCGGCTGGCCGAGCACAATAAAAAAGAACTGGGTACCTTTCAGTCGGTGTTCGACAAAGTGAAGGACATTGATGCAAAGTTGCCCAACCTGACAGACGATGCATGGTACAATGCTTACAACCGGATGTCTTCGGAGAACTACAGCAAACCTTATCCACGGCCTTTTCCATCTGGTTCTGTATTGCTTGGCTTCGATCGCAGAAAAATACAGCTGCTCGGCCATGAGCTGGATATCTCCGTAGGCCTGTGCACGGTAAAACTGCTGACTGCTGATGGGCGGCATTTGTTCTTGAAAATATTCACCGATATGTTGGAGGACCGACTTTGGATGCGGCTGACAGATGCTGAAGGGAAGCCCCATGCGAATGTTTTCAACAGGGTGAGGGTGCTGACTGACCCCTCGACGCCGGGAGAATTCCCTCAGGCGCTGCTACAGGAGTCGCTGCAACGTGGTATGATGTCCTTCCGGCAGGTGTTGCCCAGACAGGAGTCTGGTAAGGCGGATTCAGTGCAGGGCAACGACCGCGCCTTCCGGCTGACGCTTCGGGTAAATGATGTGCTGATGAAAAAGAGCCGTACCAACTGGAATGGCAACCAGGAAGACATGGCACAGCTGGAAGCTGCGCTCACTAATGAACGTCCCTTTCTGGCGAGTGTCTCGCTTGAGGAGGGGCTGGCCGATCTGCTGGGTACTCAACTGAAAGATGAGGGAATGCCCGCCGAATCGGGATTGCTAGAGGACTCGCGCCGCAGTATGGAGGTATGGAGGGAGTACTGGAATAAATCAGGGGTCTCATTGTCCGACAGTTTTCTGGAAGAAATGTGGTATCGTAACCTGTACTTCTTTAATTGTGCCGCCAAGGCAGGTGTTACCTGTCCGGGATTGTTCGCCAACTGGAGTTACGGCAGCATCGGCACTGCCTGGCATGGCGACTATCACATGAATTACAATACACAGCAGCCCTTCTGGATGACCTTTTCCTCCAACCACCTGGAGAAGAATACCCCTTATGTAGACCTGATTGAGGCGCTGATGCCGGTCAGCAGAAAGTGGGCAGCCGACTATTATGGTCTGCCGGGTGCTTATTTTCCACACTCGGCCTTTCCTGTGGAAATGACGATGAACCCTTACCCGGTACCCGATTGGGGCTGGGAGCTGAGCGAGACCCCCTGGGCAGTGCAGGGGTTGTGGTGGCATTACCTGTATTCGGGCGACCAGCAGTTTTTGGCAGATAAAGCCTATGAGCCTTTGAAGGCTGCAGTGGAATTTTTGGTAGCCTATATGATGCGCGATGATGCCCATGGCGGCACACGCTGGAAGGACAACCGCTACCACATTTTCCCAAGTGTGCCTCCTGAACTTTATGGGCTGCGCCCGGGCTTTAAATATAATTATGACAATGCCGTAGATCTGACGCTGACCAAGTTCGCCTTTCATGCCTTTAAGCAGGCAACGGGAGTTTTAAAAACGACAGGAAAAGAAAAGGCGTTGCTGAAAAAAATAGACCTGATTTTGGCCAACTATCCCGACTACCCGGAGGCGGTTTCTGCAAAGTACGGTCGCGTGATGGTATCGGTTCCGGAAGAACATGATGAAATCGTATACAATGTTCCGAATGCCCTGATCACGGTTTTTCCGGGGGAGGACTTCGGACTGCATAGCTCAGAGCAGCGATTGGAATTGTTGCGCAATACTTATCGTAACCAGCAGAATGAGGGGGGGAATGACCTGGTATTTATCAACCTGCAGGCTGCCCGGATTGGGATGTTAGACCTGGAAGAGTTTAAAAGACAGGTGAGCTATTGCCTTTTGCCAAACGGGACGGCTACCGATATGGTGATGCAGACCGGAGGACGATATAACGATCATTCCGACTTTGGCTACATGTCTAAGATGGGTGTTTGGTTCGAGAATTTCGCACTTCCGGCGGTTGTGAATGAGTGCCTGCTGCAGGGCTACCAGGGGACGCTGCGGTTCTTTCCTAACTGGCCTAAGGACAAAGATGCCTCCTTTAGTAATTTACGTGCTGCCGGGGCTTTCCTAGTGAGTGCCCGTCTGGAGGGGGGTAAGGTTGCTATCATCGAGGTGCTGAGTGAGAAAGGCAGCGAGCTGTCTGTTGAAATTCCATGGCAGGGGAAGACAGTAGTCGAAAGTGCCCGCGGGAAGGCCGTCGCTGACGGAAAGCGCTTAAAGCTAAAAACGCATACCGGCGAACGGCTCCGCTTCTATCCACAGCAGTAGTAATAATGATAATAGTAGTAGCAGCTCAGGATAGCTTTTTGAAGTTGGCGCCGATGACCTCCTCCAGCACTCCCGGCTGAAGCGGCTTGTTCAGGAAGGTGACAACTTCTTTATGGCTCTCCGCCCTTTCTCTGTCTGCGGGGTTCAATGAGGTGGTGAGCATGATGATGATGATCCTGGCCCTGGTTTCGATTTCCATTTGTTGGTAAGCTTCCAGAAACTCCCATCCATCCATGGCAGGCATATTGATGTCGAGCAGGATCATCTCCGGTAAGGTGACCTCATGCCCCGCATATTTTCCTTTTTTTGTCAGGTAGTCCAATGCTTCGATGGCCGATGTTAAGGCCTGCACTTCTGCTTCGATGCCAGACTTCTTAATGACCATTTTATGAAGAAAGTTGGTGGGCGTATCGTCATCGACGAGCAGGATGCAGTTGAGGCCCTGGAATTGTGTCATAAGTTGTCTATGTATTTTGCGATGGTGAAATGAAAAGTGCTGCCTTCTCCGAGGACGGAGTGTACCCAGATGTCGCCTTTATGGAGCTCAGCGATTTTTTTACAGTTGGCGAGGCCAATGCCGTTGCCTTTGTATTCATCCCTGTTATGTAAACGCTGGAAGATCATGAAGATCTTATGGATATACCGCTGGTCCATACCAATGCCATTGTCACTCAGGCTGAACTGCCAATGTTCGAGGTGCTCCTCTGCACGGATTTCAATGACAGGTGCAAGGTTCTTTTTCCGATATTTGATGGCATTGCTGATCAGGTTTTGAAACAGCTGAATGAGCTCCATTTTTAACCCCAGTAATACCGGAAGTGGATGGGATATGATGGTGGTATTGGTTTCTGAAATTAGCTTATAAAGGTCTTTTTCGATGTCCTGAACAACGGCATTGCAATTCACTTCCGTCAGGGACTTACGCGTGCCGATCCTGGTATAGTCCAGAAGGCCATGGATGAGGTTACGCATGCGGTCGGCGGATTGCTCAATCATATCAGTAAACATACGGCCATCGTCATCGAGCTGTTCATAGTACTGTTCTTTCAACAGCTCATTGAAACTGGAGATGGTTCGCAGTGGCTCCTGAAGGTCATGTGAGGCGATGTATGTAAATTGTTCCAGCTCGCTGTTTCTTCGGGAGAGGTCCAGCATATGCTCCTCGTGGGCCTTCTCGGATTTTCTCTTCTCCGTAAGGTCTCTTGTGACTTTCGAAAAGCCGGTAACGATTCCTTCGTCATCATAGAGCGCTGTGATGGTGACAGATCCCCAGAATAAGGTACCATCCTTTCTCACACGCCATCCGTCCTGCTGTGCCCTGCCCTGGTCTCTCGCCGTGGCGATGATTTGATCTGGAACTTTGTTTTTCCGGTCTTCCGGTGGGTAAAAGAGCCTGAAGTTTCTGCCTATGATCTCGGCGGGGAGGTATCCTTTGATGCGTTCAGCGCCCTTGTTCCAGTTTTCAATATTGCCTTCAGCATCCAGCAGGACAATCGCGTAATCCACCACTTCGGAGATCATTTTGTGATAGCGGTCTTCGGACTTGCGCAGCGCATCTTCGGTTTCTTTGATGGCCGTCATGTCGCGGATAATTTTCGTAAAGCCGATCACCTGTCCTTCGTTATGGATGGCCGTGATCAGGACGCTTCCCCAGAAGCGGGTGCCATCTTTGCGGATGCGCCAGCCTTCATTGGTGACTTTTTCATTTCTTGCCGCCTCGTTGATGAGTTTGGTGGGGAGGTTGTCGATGAGGTCTGCCTCAGTATAGAAGATGCTGAAGTTTTTGCCGATGATTTCGGCTGCGGTATAACCCTTGATTTTCTGTGCCCCCTTGTTCCAGTTTTCGATGTTTCCATTTTCGTCCAGCAAGACGATGGCGTAGTCTTCGATCTCCTCCACCATTTTGAGCAGGCGCTGGTGGGAATTTAGATAAGTTAAAGACATAAAAAACCTTTTAGCATTGGCATTATCGATCTGGGTTTTGTTTTTTTGACCTGAAATGCTGAAAATTCTGACGCAGCTTTCCCTGCGAATCTTTGCATCTCGTTTTTTATTATCTTATTCATACCCACATTTTTATAAAAACATCCCTCGCTTCAACGGATAGAAGCGCGTGTATATACGAATAAAATGCAGCTTTAGTTTTAATGTAAGGAAAATGCGAACCGTTGATTTGCTTTTTTGACGTTCTGTTTGACCGAGTCAGATGTGATTTTCCTATTTGTTAGTGTGATTTGATGAGTGCGGTTAATTAGCGGGATAATCTCATCTCTTTTTTGTTAAGGGGTGTTTTCATGGCGGGGTTGAATGCCGGCATGCCCTGGATTGTGGCACTGGAGGGGGGGATGAATGGATGTAGCCGGGGAATTAGCTGTTGAGCGGTTCTGTTTGTTTGATGGTATGTGGGCCAGGTGTTTTTAGCTTGATGATCAGCGCGGTTACCCAGTTGAAGAGGATATAGGCGATTCCTGCGTAGGTGATGAGGCTGGCACTCCCGGAGTCTGCAAACGCAATGGCCAGTACGATGCCGGTCATATTGATGGAGATCAGTATAGCGGTTGCCTGCAGGTGTGTCAGGCCGAGTCGGAGCATCATGTGATGGGTATGATTGCGGTCGGCCCTGAATGGGGAGGTTCCGTTTGAGGTGCGGATGAGGAGAACCCTGATGGTGTCTGAAATGGGCCCCATCAGGATGATGATGGCAATGGCGGGGGTTGCATATACCTGGTTGAAGGTACCTGGGGCATCCTCAAGTGAAAAAAACTTCAGCGCCATTACGGATGAAATCAACCCGATGAGTAAAGAGCCTGTATCACCCATAAATATTTTCGCCGGACTCAGATTGAATTTGATAAAACCCAGGATGGCACCTGTCATGGTCAGCGACACTGTTGCGAGTTCCATCTGGTGCATGTAAATAAAGAGGATGGAGAAGCTGCCATTCACGAGAATCCCTGTGCTCGCGGCAAGGCCGTCGATGCCATCAATGAGGTTGAAGGCATTGGTGATGAACATGATGAAGAACACCGAGAGGATGATGCTGCTGACCAGGTTGAGTTCGTAAATGTCAAACAAACCATATAGGTTGGCGATCCTGATTTTTCCCGGTACGACGAGGATCATGGATGCCAGGAACTGCAGGACAATCTTAGTGCCCGGGTTTACGCCCGAGAGGTCATCTTTGATGCCCATCGCGAACATCAGGATGCAGGAGGCAAGCAGGTAATTGATGGGGATGACGGTATCGGCAATGCCAAAAAGTAAAAGTGTGATCGTGAAACTGACGAAGATGGCAATGCCGCCTAGCCTGGGAATTTCATCACTATGGCTCTTACGATGTTTGGAAAGGTCGTCATAGAGCTGGTGCAGTTTCGAGACATGAATGATGGAGGGAATTGCAATCAGGCTGATCAGGATAGAGGAGCCGAGCTGCAGTGCGTAAGAAAAGTACTGGTGATGGGTAAGGTATTCTTTCATGCGAATGTGATTTGGGAGGGGCTCATCCTGCGGCTACGGACTTTCAGCGCAGGATTGCCCTGGTAAATGGTATAGGGCTCCATATTTTTTGTGGCGACGGAGCCGGTGCTGAGCACTGCATGGGCCGACATCTCTATGCCCTGATTGAGTATCGCTCTGGCGCCTACCCAGCAGCCCTCGTGCAGGGTGATGCTGCCAGTAATGAGGTCGAAGGCCGGGCTTTTGTAGTTGTGGCTGCCCGTCAGCAGCATTGCCCCCTGAGAAAGACAAACATTGGGGCCAATGTGAACGGTCACGAGGTTATCAATCCATACTTTTTCGCCAATCCAGGTGTGGTCACCTACGGTGAGGTGCCATGGATATTTGACGTTCACCGCATGGCGAAAGACAACCTGTTTGCCAATCTTAGCACCGAATAAGCGTAGGATCGCCACTTTGATGGTGCTGGAAGGGAGTATGCTGGTTTTGAATAACAGTGCACTGGTAAAAAACCATAGTGCTCTTTTGAACCTGCCTGCACCAGGGTGGTAGGTGTTATGGTTATAACTGGAGAGATCTGTTTGTTGCATTTTTTTTATCGGTATTCAGCAGTTGTCTCTTTTCATATATTTTGGCATCGATCAGGAACCTGAACCAGAAACCCTGCAGGAAATGAAAAATCAGCCCGCGGCGCCCATCCAGGAATCCGAGTTTCAGGAAATAGCGGATGCCGAAGTAGAGGAAAGGCCTTAAAAAGAGTGGGAAGCGCTCGTAGAGGCGTTTTAGCGATCTGCGCTGTGCCATCTTGTTGCCGAAGATGTCGGGCTGCAGGCTGTCCAGTTGTGCTGTGCTGTTTAACTGCAATTGTTGATCTGCTTCCAGCGTTGCCCAGTGGTTGTGCCGGTTGGTGAATGTCTGTAAAGAATCGGTAATGATGTCAATGATGTCGCCACGGAGGATTTTTGTTTTTCCCCGGACGACAAAATGCTGGTCATACAGTTTGTCCTCACAATAGCCGCATCCCTTCCTGAAAATGGCGGCCTGATAAGTGGGGTACTGACCGCCATGTCTGATCCACTTTCCGAGGAACATCGTGCGGCGGCTGACGAGAAAGCCAGCAATGGATTCATTTTCAGGAGCTGTTGTGGCCACCTGAAGTTCCGCAATGAGCTCCGGGCTTAGTCTGTGGTCGGCATCTATATTGATGATCCACTCGCTGTTGACTGGCAGGTACTGCAGGGCCCAGTTTCTTTGTGCACCATAATTGACAAAGGGGTGGTGGTGAATGCTGAGCGGGTAGCTCGCGCAGATTTCCAGGGTGCGGTCGGTAGATCCGGAATCGACGATATGGACATCTGCAGGTAAACCTTGGATGCTTTCGAGGCAGGCCTGAATGTTACGTTCTTCGTTGAAGGTAAGGATAATGACCGTAAAAAGGAGTTTCAAGGTGGTTAACGGTTTTGCAGGTAAACTGATTGATACATGTTTTGATATTGATGAAGCAAGTGGCGGTCGTCAAAGTCGACGCTGATGCGTTGCGGTGAGCGCTCACGGATCATTGCCAGCTGCTCCCTGTGTTGATCTGCGTAATGAAGAAATCTACTGAGGGTTTCCACATCATTGCTGCTGACCCAGCCCAGTTGATTGCTACTGACATAGTCTGCCAGTCCTACACCGGTACCCAATAATACTGCAGTGCCCACACTCAGGCTTTCGATTACCACATTGCCGAAGTTCTCATCATGCGATGGCAGAACCAGCAGGTCATGAGCTGCGAGCATCCTGAATTTATCCTCAAATGCAAAACCCTTCCAGGTGATGTGTTGCTCCAGCTGGAGATCTGCTGCAATTGTTTTTAGTTGTTTGATGTAACTGTCTGTCCCATTTCCGGCAATGGTCAGGTGAAAGGGCCTTTGCTGAAATCTCAGGGCCTGTAGTAAGAGGTCCAATCCTTTTTTTTCATCTATCCGCGATAGGAATATGAGCTTTAAAGTAGCATCCTGGACTTTGGTTGCTTGGTGTTCCTTCGAGAGAGGATTTACTGGCAACTTCACAAAGTTGGCGATCGTAAAGGTTTTTCTGGATGTGCAGCGTGTCTGTACGGTTTTAGTTTCATGAGATGTGGTGGTGTGGATGTAACACCGTGAAAGGAGGGGTTTTCCCAGCAGTAGATGGAAAAGTGCCTTCAGGCCGGTATGCCTTTTGTTAAAAGAGTAATTGCTTAAGGTCCCTCTTGGTGAAAGTACTACCGGAACACCACGCAGTAACGCAATGGAGCAGGAAAGTACGGAAACCAGGTTCCACCAGGCATGGATATGGATCACGTCGAAACGTTTGACGTTGTTCCATAGTTTAATCAGTAGTGAGGGCGAAAAATGACTGTGGTCTTTTGTAAGTCGCTTGAAATACCATACCCTCACACCGTCTACCAGATGCATGCTGTCAGGAGATACATTAAGCTCTGTACTTCCATTCGCAGTCGTGGAAAAGACCTCCAGCTCGTAATCCGCTGTTTGTAGTGTTTCAGTCAGTTTGGCGACAGACATTACGGGCCCACCGTAACAATAGGCCGGTTTATACGATGCGCTGATCTGCAGGATTTTCAATTCGTTTCAGTATATTGATGTGTAACAAAAATTTAAAGATCAGGTACATGGTGACGTAGCTCCATATGATGGCGTTGAGGAGAAATTCAAAGCTCTGTCCACGCCAGAATACCTGGAACAATCCCGTAAAGAAGACCGAGGTGCCAAGCAGGTATCCACCAAATAGCTTTTCGGCTCTGTTGGCGATGAATTGGCAGATGGCACCGTAGCCAAGAAGAAAAATAAATATGCCCGGTACGCCTCCTGATAGGTAACTGTCAACAATGAATGCTGGTTTGGCAGATACCGTCGAGTTTTTGGATACGACACCTGCGGCATATACCCGTTCCATCACCTGATCTTCTGTGATTGGTTTTGATGGCCATAATGCCCTCGGGATAATGGCTGTAAGTGCCTGCGTTAACAATTGTGTACCATAGAAGTCGACGGTGGACGGTGTGCTGTCCAGGTATTTTGTAAACATATCTATTTCACTTAAACGGTAGGCAAAAAATGGCCAGTTGCTTTCTTGATCTGCATGGTGCAGGATACTGTTCAGAGCCATCTTTGAAGCTTGAGCAGTGGATTGTGTCCCAAACCATGCGTGTTGTCTGAAGACCCGGTTATAGGTGGGCAATACCAGAAACAATGCTACCATCGTTGGAATGAAGATCAGCGCGACAGTCCTTCTGTAGGAGGGGTATAGGAAGATTCCCAGAATCAGCACACTCAGAATAACGGGTTCCTTAAATCCGGAAAGGAGGGCTCCATACAGATTGAAGCCATACATCAGCATTGAGGCCATTATGCGGATGATATTTCTTTCGGTGATGGACATGGCCAGCGACAGCGTGGCGGCGATAAAAGTCAATGAGTCAAAATGATGAACAAACTGCGCCAGCGCTGGAAAAAAACGGAATCCAAGGGAAGCAGCAAAGCTTGCCAATGTGATGTTGAAAACCAGAACCGACAATTTTCGTGCGTTACAGGTATATTTTCTGCGAATAGGGTACTGCATGATGATAAGTATGCCACTTGTGAATGCCGCATGTCCAAGGCAATAATAACGTTGGCACTGTGCAGTTAACAACAGTCTCTTCTGGTCAACCAGGTAAAAATTGCTGACTTTTTTGAAATCTATATAGCCCAATATGTCGATAAAGTAAAAGATAGAAGTACAGCACATATAAGCCGCAAAGATCACCTGTGTGAGAAAAATGGGGCGCAGGAGCTGCTGTTCGACGGGTACATCGTCGGGAAGCGGCCGTACCCAACCTTTAAGGCTGGCGTAAAAGATAAAAAATGAACCGAGCCAGGCGATAAGATAGGAAGATACCGGATGATCGGCAAGCAGGCTGGCGATGATCCATGGCATAAACAAGAGTAAATAGCGTTCGGGAGAGATAGATTTATTCATGGTTGATGAGGGCCCCCTCTATTGCATTTACCTGATTTTCGAAACTCCAACTGCTGATGATGGACCTGGACTGCCGGCCCATTTTCTTTAATGTTGATTTCCCTTTGTTGATCATCGCTCCAAGCTGGACTTCAAAGCTGTTGTCGGAGCCCGACCGGAAAATCAGGCCGTTTGAATCGGTAACCAGATCTACGGCACAGCCTACGCGGTCTGACACGAGTAGGGCCACACCACTTGCCATGGCTTCATTAACTGCCAGTCCCCAGGATTCTGACAGCGATGGCAGGCAGAAAATGTCTGCCGACTGGTATAGTGCGGCCATGCGTGATTGGTTTTGAAAGTCCATGAAGTGAATATTGTTGGAGGTGTCGGGTCTTGCCATAGCTTTCAGCCGTGCTTCGTCTCCTCCGTTGCCTGCCAGAAGCAGGTGTACACCTGTTTTATTCATGTGCAAAAACACACGCAATAAAAGAATTACATTTTTGACGGGTTGGAATTTCCCTGCGTACAATACCAAAAGTTCGTCTTCTTTAATGCCAAGCGAATGACGTAATTCTGCCGCTTCATGCTGGTGATCTGCCATGAAGCGCTCATTGTCGATGGCGTGCGGCGCAAAAGTCAGCCTACACTTGTTATGTGCAAATTGTTCAAAGTATGTTTTGTTATTGCTGCCGACATAAAATGCATGATCGATGTTTCTATAGACCCATTTCAAGGTGGTCCACCTCAGCAATGTTCTGGTGATGGAGATCTTGTTCAGGCAGTGGGAATCTCCGCGGAAAAATATGGGGATCCTGTTATGGAAATGCCGTAGGGTCTTTAGGTGCGCATGGTAACACCAGCCATAAACTAAAATGACGTCTGGGTGCCATGTTTCAATTTGTTCAGTAAGGGTAGGGCAGGTGATGCCTTTGAAATGATGAGATCCTGGATCTTTGGCCACATTTTCAGCCCATTGGTAAGGGTAGCCCTTTAACAGGGGAATGTCCCATTTTATTTTTGTCATGAAGCCAGGGTCGAACTTCTCGTTTGATGTTGCTCCGGAAGTATAGAATACCATGATCTGAACATTTTTGCGTTCATGTAACAGCTGGAACACTGGAGCATAGTATTGAATAGGGTGTGTGGTGATGATAGCTAACCGTTTCATGATTTGTGTTTGTGGATCACCCTGTCGAAGAGCTGTGTCTGCAGACTGGTCAACTGTGCCGCTTCGTACTGACCAATGGAGCTCCTGAACGTCAGGGCTGGCAATTTTCCTGCTAAGAGAAGGTCGATCGTTGTCTGTAATCTATCATGGAGATCTTTATCTGAAAACGTAAGTGTAAGGGCATTTTGGACACACTGCTCAATGATTCCTGATACATTACTGTCAGGATGAAAGATGGTAATCAGAGGCTGTTTGCTTTGTAGATAAGGGTAGATCTTCGACGCCGAATATTGGGGGTCATCAGATCCTGGTACAAAAAGCGCGTCGGCGTCATGTAGTGTCAGTAGCGTATGGTAAAAACTAATCCTGTTTGTAACCTCGTTGACCAGTTGGTCTACCTGAAAATGTTTTGCCAGAGGCATGATGCTGGGGATGCCAGTGCCTTTTGGGGCATAACTCGTGCCTATAAAGTGGACACGAATGTTACTGAAGCGCTCCGGATTGCTCGTCAGGCCTTTGTGGAGGACCTCAAACAGGGGTCGGATTGCGCGGTGCATGTCTTGCCCCCCTCTTCCGATATAGACAATATTGATCATCTTCTCCGGTAATAGGGAACTGAACTGGTGTCTGTTTTCCAGTGCCACGGTAAGGTCAGATTGGGCGAATCCAAAGGGACTTACCATATAGGGGATGGCTTTGAGCCTTGGATACCGTTTTACCAGGGTAGAGATGTAATCATCGGAAACGCTGATGAGTCCACTAACGTGTCTCATGGCAATTGGCTCCATGTACTTGTGCATGCGGTAAACGAACCAGTATTTAGGAGGACGCTGGTTTTTAGGTTTCCTGACGTAATAATCGGAGTGCCATGGGTCTTGCATGTCAATAATGTAGGGTGTCTTAAATTGCTTTTTCCAGAGGGCCCCGAGTATGACAACCGGAAATTGGGTAGTAGAAAAATAGATCAGGTCAAAATGATCGTTTTCGAGCAGCTCTTTGACTTTTTTCCAGTAAAACCATAAGGATCGCAGTCCCAGGCTACCCAACCCTATCCTGGATGTCCATTTCTTATTCAGCGCAGCAACATAATGAATTTTCAGGCTTGATGGAATGTTTTGCATCAGTAGTTCGTCGGACGGCATATCCGCGTAATGCGGATGTACAGTCACCACTTCCGCTTCCCAGCCATTGTTGCTGAAATGTGGCAGGCTCATGCGGATTCTGTGCAGGTCAGCCGTGTTGGAGGGGGGGAAGTAAGGAGATATGATGAGTACTTTATGATTTACGGGCATGGGAGTGTATCGATAATTTTCAGGAACTTCAGTTTTTCTGTTTCCCAGTTTAAGTGATCCTGACCGAGTCTACAAGAGGCCTTTCTGGTTTTATCTAACAGCCCCCTGTTTTCAGCATAGCTGCAAAGTATTGCGGCGAGGGTGGATGTCCCGCCAATTTCGTAGCAATGCCCTATTTCTGGATTTGATGCCATGAACGCTTGTTGTGCAGTGGTATTGCTGGCTACAACAGCAAGTCCTGCTTGTATGTAGGTAAAGATCTTATTACTGAGGGCGAGGTCGTTGTTAATGGAAAAGCCTGGCTCAAGGGCAAGACCGATGTCAAACCGCGCAGCATGAGCAACCAGCAGCTCTGGTGTTACCGGTCCGTGAAAGAAAATCGGGTGAGCAGCATTCATCAGATTGGTAAAATATGTTTTCGTTTCGCCGTGCTGTTGGCTCCCCATCAGGTGGAGTTCAAACGTGTGTGTGCTGATGAGACGTAAAGCTCCGATAACATCCTCTATGCCACGCTTAAGGCCGATGGTCTGCGAGCACCAGAATAATCTGATCGGGTCATCAGGATGAATGTTCCTTACACTTGTTTGCCCTGGCTTGTCGGTAACATTCAGCAGGCAGACGGGACTGGAGGCAGGAAACAGTGATTGGTACGCGGCATTAATCTGTGGGCTGGAAGTGGTCAGGTATTGGAGCTCCGGGATGTATTTCTGCTCGATGTGTGTTTTGAGCTGTACGTCGTAATCCTGGTTGTCATTGCTGACTTCATATCTGTGTAAATCCTCTGCATCAAACCCGCATGGTTTGTGGTGGTGTTTTGCTGCGATGACAATCGCAGGTAATGCACCTAGATTATGGGCGATGTAGACATCAGCCTGTTGCTGTTTGACCTTACAGATCAATGACTTGCTGCTTCTGCTGATGGCTAACTTCGAAAAGTATCTCATACTCACGTTTCTGGCCAAGAATGAGCTCAGTTTGTGGCATAACCTGCTGATAAAGTAGGTTAAAGGGCTGTGGCTGGGACTGCCTCCTGCGATTATGGCCTTCCATTTCTTTGCTTTCAGCATCTGTTGGTCGAAGGGGGTGGCCCAGAAGGTCCAGTGTGCGTAAATCACAAGTACATCATGTCCGGAATTTGCAAGGGCATCGGCTTCTCTGACCATTCTAGGATTGGTCGAAGGTTGTCCGCTGCTGGCAATAACGATTTTCATTTTCTATTGATGAGTTGACGGTAGATGTTCAGATATTGGTCGGCAATCACGTCAGCAGAGAAGCGCGACACTGCATCCTTCCTTACCCGGTGTCTGTCGATGTTTTCGATTTCTCCTATTGCGGTTTCCATGTCCTTTACGCTTTCGCAACAGAATCCATTGATACCATTTATGATGATTTCTGGTAGCGCTCCACGGTTAAATCCGATGACGGGTGTGCCACAGGCCATGGCCTCAGCCATGACGATGCCGAAGGGCTCATTCCACTGCACCGGCATGAGCAATGCCAGAGCGGAACCCAGAAGCTGGTTTTTCTGCTCGTCATTTACCGGACCAATGTAGCTGACCTGATCGTTCAGAAAGGGCTTTACTGAGTTGTCAAAGTAAGATTGGTGTTCAATGGGGATATTACCGGCAATAATCAGTTTACGTCCCGTGGTTCTGGCCATCTCAATAGCAATGTGTGTACCCTTAATGGGTTCTATTCTCCCAAGAAAAACCAGGGGCGCCTGCGGTGGAACATCTGGTTGAAATCGATAGGTGCCCATTTTTACTCCGTTAAATACGGGGTAGGCCGGTGCCAGCTGAAGGATTTGATCGCTGATGTATCTGCTGCAGCCCGTAAAAGCGATACTTCCGGGCTTCGTAATCTTCAGGGCCTTTTTGATCTGCAGGATGGTTGGCTCACGCTGGTAACTCATGATCTTTATGATGTTTGCCGGCAGCACCGGCAGAAGAAGGGCAAGCCTCCCAAAGCTATGTACGACATCAAAATTGCCTCTAAAG
The DNA here is from genome assembly GCF_000170795.1 of Pedobacter sp. BAL39. Lineage (GTDB taxonomy): Bacteria > Bacteroidota > Bacteroidia > Sphingobacteriales > Sphingobacteriaceae > Pedobacter. The sequence continues at coordinate 185,102 of NZ_ABCM01000005.1, read as the reverse complement.
ATTGTTTTATTGACCATTACGCAGTTTTTGAGAAATTCAATTTTTCCGCTACTACTGCTGCGATAGGGAATTAATGTTGCGTTTGTTTTGGAATCCCTGTGTGCAAAGAGGCTGACCGCATGGCCACGTTCGGTGTAAGCCTGGATGAGCATGTCGATGATCCGTTCAATCCCGCCATAGAATTGAGGTGGGACCGGTATGGTGGGATCGGCAGTAAGGGCGATGTTAAGTGGTCTTTGCACGTTGCTGCTGTTGTTTTTTAAATGCATACTTTAAGGTTGCCGCGGCCTTCCAGCCCAGGAGTTTTATCAGCTTTCTGGTATATCCGCCGGCAGGAAAGGACAGGTCGCTGCCTCCCAGCTCGGTAACGCTCATTTTGGCTTTTTTACATAAGTGCGGATATTGAGGGTAGATGCTGAAGAGGAGACTTTGAAAGAGTGCTGCGGCAGATTTTCGGGCGAGTTGAGAGTTGTCCTTATGCAGGAGATGAGCACAGCTCAGCTCAATGGCCTGTAGTGCTGAAAGGTAGGCAGCCTCGGATTTATGGCCGGAGAGGCTCTCCCTGATTCCTGAGCGATAGTAGAGCATAGCATGCTGACAGAAAATGACTTTTTCGGCATTTAAAATTAACCGGGTATAAAATTCGAGGTCATCATTTAAGCTGAGACTTTCATTCCATAGGCCACTGCGGAGGACAAGGTTTCTGGGGAGCATGAAGATCCCGGGCTGAGTCATGTTCTGCGCTTTCTCCCAGGATCTGACAATCCAGTCTACTCCATTCATGTCCTGCCACACCGGCTCATCGGCCATCTTAAAGGTAGAAAGGTCTTTTATAAACCTTCCCCATCGGCCAGAGATGATACATTCCGGGTGTTTCTTCAGTAAAGCAACCTGCTGCTCGATCGCTTCCGGATTCAGGAGGTCATCGGCATCGAAAAATTTGATGTAGCTGCCTTTGGACTTTGTAAAAGCCATGTTTCTGGCGGCTGCAGCACCATGGCCATTGTTCTGGTAACACTTTATTCTTGGTTCCCTTTGCAGGTAGCTGTTGATGACTTCCATGGTATGGTCCGTAGAGTGGTCGTTAACAATGATAATCTGCAGGTGCTGATGGGTTTGTGCCAGCAGTGCGTCCAGTGTCCCGGCGATATACTCCGAGGCATTAAACGCGGGAATACAGATGGATACCAGTGGCTGCGGGATGTTATTTATAATTGCTTCCATGCGTATTTAAAATAACCTTCTTTTGAAAGGTCTACATAATGGTGTAAGGTTCCCCTGCGGAGTTTGATGTCCTGAGGTGTCGGATTGACAATATATTGGTCTCTGTCAAGTACCGTGCTTTTTTGGTCGCCAATAATCATTGCTGAGAGGGCTTGTTCCAGAAAGTAGGAGGTACCCTCCTGGTGTTCCAGCTCATGGATCCACTTCTCTATCGATTCCCATGGTATACTACTGCTCTGAAGCCCGATGATGCCAACGTTCAGAAGGTCCGGTACGGCAGATCCGCACAGGTCAGTCATCAGTGTGGTGGAGTATCCATAAGATTGTTTGCAGTCCAGTGCATGCAGGGGCTGTGTGGGGTTTTGTATCCATTGATTTAAGGTTGCCGGATTCTGGAAAAACAGCTGATCTGAATCTATCGTTACTTTCCAGGCATCTTCTGGGATGAGGTGAATGTCACTTAATTTCTTGATGTGCGGATAGACCAATCGTTTGTGGTATAATCCTGGGAACTGGGATCTGGCTAAACGCTGCTGCTGGTAGTGTTCAATTTCTTTGCGGTGTACGAGCCTGGCCCCCGGCAGTTGACGGTTGGCCTGTTCGATGAAATCTTTGTCGAAGGTGCCGTCATCAACGAGTATGAAGCGGTAGTGCTGCGTGCTGACACTACGAAGGGAATGTATGCAAAAGAGCGTCTGATACAGAAAGTCCTTGCCTGTCAGGATGTAAACCGGAAGACCTGAGCTTTCACTATGTACCGGTTCGAGAGCCAGTGATTGCTTTTTCATCATCTTTTTTGCATGCTGTATAGACTGATAATTGAAATATCCCCCAAAATGCCTGTAACGTTTCAGTGCGGATGCGGGAGTTCTGTAAACAAGATTTATGACGCTTTGAAACATATTACGATGTTGCGCTTGTTGGCTTAGGTCTGAATGCTGCCAATTGTTTTCCCCTCATGATGGCTGGTTGCTCAATGTATCTGAAGATAAACCCCGGCTATTCATGCTGATGTCTTCTTTTTTTTGGTGTATTGGCGGCAAGTCCTTCGAAAAGTCCGCAGGCGGACCGCCACCTGATGTTTTCGCTTGTGCCTTTCCAGACACGATGACTGAAGAAAGATTTCAATTTCCTGATGGGTACTGTCCAGGGCTGGATGTTTCTCCATGGTAGGATGTCGTGCGCCCTTAGTAAGGATACCCAGGATTTGTTGCTTTCCTGAACCAGCCTGGCGATGTATGTTGCCTGCATTCTTGAAGGAGGAATGACGTGTGTCAGCACCAACGATGGGAAGTAACCTACCGCATATCCGGATTTCAGCAATTCCAGTATGATGTCATTGTCTCCTCCGGAGCTAAGGGAGCTCCCGTTGCGGTCGGTGATGGCCGTGTTTGCACTTTTTATAAGGTAGGTGTCCAGGGCGACTTTGCGGATCACCATGCCTGCACCTATTGGTGCTGAGGAGGGATAGCTATGGTTCCAATGGCTGATCAGGATTTCGTTGCCAAGATCGCGCAGTGCCAGGTTATGATGAAACTCTGCCAGCCATGCTGGTGGAGTTGCGAGGAAGAGTGGCCTGATTTTTCCACCAGCAGCGCCTATGTTTTTATGCTGTTGCATGATGTGGAAGGCATTGACCAGAAAATCCTCATGAAGAAGGTTGTCGTCATCAACCATAATAATTATGGGAGCGGAAGCATTTGTAAATCCACACCTCCTGGCGTAAGTCAGACCTTGTTTTTTTTCCACCAGCATTCGCGCTGCCGGATGCCAGGAGAGATCAAGCTGCTGATGAAAGTTGTTGGATGAGTTGTTGTCAATGATCATAAGTTCCCAATTCGCTAAAGGAAGCGTCTGCTTTCGCAAGGCTGCTAACGTCCCGGCAATGGTTTCAATCTCCGGGTTGTAGGTTGGAAGGATCACTGTAATCAGCTTTTGATGAATGTCAGTCACGGTATCTGATGATTCTTACTGGGTTTCCTACTGCAACTGCATATTCAGGGATATCGATGTTGACAATGCTTCCGGCACCGATGACCGCCCCCTTGCCAATGTTGACCCCACCAAGAATGGTACAGTTGGCACCAATCCAGACATCGTCATGAATGGTTACCGGCAAAGCCAGGTCGGGCTCATTTTTTATGAGACGGTCTTTGCCTGGGATGGTGTGGTTGGACGATACAATGCAGGTGTGCATAGAGATTAGGCAGTATTTTCCGATATCCACATTTCCATGGCCGTATATGACTACATAGGGGCCAATAAACGTCTCCTTTCCGAGATTTACCGCTCCTCCATAACTGTGGATGACTGTGCCCGTGCTGATTTTTACTTCATCCATCAGTTGTATTTTTCCTGCCGAGGGTTTCTCAAAAAACGGTGAATGAAGGTGAAACATGACATTGCGTTCCAGCTGGACACCTTTGCTGATGCTGATCCCGGCCAGACGGGCCCGGAAGATCCTGTATATGTTGTTTAACTTAAGGTCCATGACGCCGGAAGTTTAACAGGACCGATTATATTAATGTCGTGGTTTGCCGGACTATAATTGCCTGAGATCAGTTCAAACGTTAAGTGATCAGGTTTCTCATCATAATTTTGTCCCTCATCACCAAGATAAATACTGATGGTATACAGTCCTGAATACAGGGGCACGTCCATGATGGTGACCGTAGCCTGGCCATTGCGAACGCTCTTTCCGGTGTTGTTACCGGGATGTAGGTTGAAGTTGGTGCCAAAGATAGGGCTTCCTGTAGCTGTTTTCATGACGAGTCCTATGTTGGGCTGTTCAATTAAAAATGGGGATTCAAAAGAGATCGTGCATTTGAAATGTCCCTTGGAGAGGTATGTAGGGTCGACTTCCACCCGTCTGATTTTTGGACGTTCGAGTCCAGGTGTCCGGTCTTCGACAAACAGTTCGCTGTCCTGTTGAAGGTAGGTGTTGACTACTTCTCTGGTATTTGCAAAGCTGTGCAGCCGTCCTGCCTGCAGCAGCATGGAATGCCTGCATAGCTGCATAATGGCGTCCATGTTGTGGCTTACAAAAAGTACTGTTCTTCCCTGTTGCTTGCTGACGTCATCGATCTTCCCGAGGCATTTTTTTTGAAATGCCGCGTCGCCGACAGCGAGGACTTCATCTACCACAAGGATTTCGGAGTCCAGGTGTGCTGCAACAGCAAAGGCGAGCCGTACATACATTCCTGAGGAGTACCTCTTTACAGGTGTGTCTATATACCGGGAGACACCTGAGAATGCGATGATTTCATCTAAATTTTTCTTGATTTCAGCTTTGCGCATCCCCATGATTGCACCATTGAGAAAGATGTTCTCCCGTCCGGTAAGATCGGGGTGGAAGCCTGTGCCTACCTCAAGTAGACTGGCGATACGTCCCCTGATCTTCACCGTGCCATTAGTTGGTAAGGTGACCCTGCTTAGAATTTTCAGCAGGGTACTCTTCCCTGCTCCATTTCTGCCGATAATGCCCACGGTGTCCCCACTTTTAATCTCGAAATTCAGGTCCTTCAGACTCCAGGAGAGATCGTTCTTACCGGACGTTTTCTGTTCTTCCTGGTTGCCTATCTTCAGGAAGGGGTCTTGTCTGCCCCTGGCTTTTGCCCACCAGCGCTCCAGGTCTCTGGACAGGGTGCCGGTGCTGATCTCTCCCAATAGGTAGGCTTTGGACAGTTGCTCTGCGATGATGGCGGTATTGCTCATTGTTAAACGGTGTCGACGAAGGTTTTCTCTACTCTGTTAAATATGATGATGCCGGTTGAGGTAATGGTGATTGTGGCGATCGTACAATAGCCTATGCTTGCCCAGCTGAAGCTCCCTGCACCAAGAAAGCCATATCTGAAGCTTTCTATAATAGGGGTCATTGGGTTGTAACTGATGATCCATGCATAGTCAGGGTATTTATGAAGCGCAACGGAAAGCGGATAGATTACCGGGGTGGCATACATCAGTAGCTGAACACCAAAAGTGACCAAAAAAGCCAGGTCCCTGTATCTTGTCGTCATGGCGGAGATGATCATGCCCATCCCCAATCCGAGACTGGCCATCAGCAGTAGGTTAAATGGTAGCAGCAATGCGTAACAGTTAAGGCGAACGGGAGTGCCGGAAATAAAATAGTAGGCGATGATGAGTAGAAAGAGCAGCATCTGCACTCCAAAGCGAATCAGATTGGAGCATACGATGCTCAGTGGCATAATCAATCGTGGGAAATATACCTTTCCGAAAATACTGGCATTGTCTTTAAATACTGTGCTGGTTTTATTGAGACAGTCGGCGAAATAATTCCAGGCCGTGATTCCAGCCATATAAAACAGTGGTTGGGGTAGTCCATCTGTAGATATGCCGGCAAGGTTGCCAAAAACAAAGGTAAATATGAGGGTGGTGAATATCGGTTGTATAAAAAACCATAATGGGCCGAGGATGGTCTGTTTATAGAAGGATATAAAATCACGCTTCACCAATAACATCAGTAAGTCCCGGTGTTTCCATGTTTCCTTAAGCTTCAGGTCGAGCATCCTTGTGGATGGGCTGATTTCAATGTCCCATTGCTCTTTAATCTGTTGTGGCATGATGGATAAGTTTCTCCAGTTGTATGGTATAATTGTGAATATTAAAATGCTCCAGACACTGCCGTTGAATTTCCTTCTTTTCTGCTGTTGTTGCCGGATGCGCTAAACGCAGTTTAAGGGCTTCGCAGAGTGCCGGGACGTCGTCGGGATCAATGGCTGTTCCCATAGCAGGATGGCGTACTGCGTCCAGACTTCCATCTTTATTTCCGCATATGACCGGTAGTCCATGAGCCATGGCCTCGATGAAAACGAGTCCAAAACCTTCTTTTTTACTTGGAAGTACAAAGAGGTCTGCAGATAGGAAAAGCATTGCGAGGTCTTCCTCTTTGATGTAGCCTGTGAGCATCACCTGCTTTTCCAGTTTGTGTCGGGACAGGAGTTGAAGGATGTTCTCTTTTTCCGTCATTTCAATGGGGCCGGCAAGAATATATTTAAGGCTTGGTATTTCTTTGTGAAGCTGCGCCATGGCCCCGATGACTTGTGTGTATCCTTTGAAGGTTTCATTTGGTGTAATGCGACTAAGGGTTAGCATGACTTTGTCTGTTGGGCGAATGTGAAGGTCTGAAAGCATTGCCTGGGGCTTTTCAAAAGATCGAGGAAGTGCCATAAAAGGGTCAAGTGGGTTGTTCAATACTTGGCATTTGTCTACACTGACGCTCTGGAGACCAACCATCTTGTCTCTTGTAAACTGACTGACGCACAGAATTTTATTTGCAATTTGGCAGATCTTTCTTTTGGAGCCCGTAAGTGGCTTCCATACTTCTATGCCATGGGCAACCAGCAGAATCTTACATCCCGGGTTGACGATGTGAATGATCCGTGCAACGGGCGACAGGTTGATATGAGTTAGGATGAGGGTGTCTGATCGAAGACCTTGCCATATGGCGCTGAGTGAAAACCAGAACCTGTTAGAACTGAAGGCGAAATAACGCTGAGCCGGAAGATACTTGCTAATGAGATCTGATGGCTGGTCGTAGCAAGCGAGCACCCTGAGCAGCCATGAGTTTTTTATGCTAAGCTGGTCAATGGCATAAGACATGATGCGGTTGACGCGTTGAATGCCTCCTGGAGCGCCAAACATCTGCAAGGTAATTACGGTTATTTTATGTTGCCTTTTTTTCACAGCTTCGCCTCCTAAGTCACATATTCATGTTGTAACTTATTAGTAGTCAATCTTTTTTTTATGCGCCGTTGCGCGGGTCGGGCGGTTATCTTCTTCCAATCAGTGATGCCGGAATATGCACGAGAATGGCATGATTCAGTTCTGTCATCCTGACTAGTAATTTTTTTTGTGATCGATAGGCCACTACTTCTCCACTCATTCCTTGTAAGGGGCCTGCTTTTATCGTAATTTTCTCTCCTTCCAGCAAGTTGTTCTCTGTGATTTCAAGCTCGTAGGGGCTTGCTGTTAGTAACTTGAGTTGCTCTATCTGCTGTTCCGGCATCGAAGCGATGTGGCCGGAGAAATAGATGAACCTGGCAATGCCGCTGGTCATCAGGACTTCTGCCTGCTGCTGTCTGCTGATGTGTACAAATAGGTAGGACCTGATCAATGGTTCTTCTACCCATTTTTTTCGATCGCTCCATTGCTTCATCTGTCGTTGGAGCGGCAGGTAGCTGGTGATATTTTTGCGTGTAAGCTCACTGTATGCTTTTTTTTCTGCTCGCGACTGCGTGCATACAGGATACCACTTTTTTATGTCTCTTTCCGTTGCTTCCATCCGATTAAGATTTAAACCAGGATCTGATGTTCCACCAGCGGTCTGGCGTTTGTTCGTCGAGGTAATAGGCTTTTCCGTCAGGCTGATGATAGCTGCCAAAAGCTGCATTGCCGTTATTTCGTTTATAGATGTCTGCGTACAGACTGTTGTCTTCAAATGCATTTAAGATGATATAAGTATTGTCCAGCTTGTATTGCGTGGACAAACTTTGCGGAAGGTTTGCGGCTGAATTTTTGGATACACCATAGCGGATGACGAATATGCTGATGTCCGCCCATCGAATTAAAGGTATGGGGTCTGAGACCAGCCCCACGGGAGCCGTATCTATAAGTATGATGTCATACTTGGTCCTCAACTCACTGATCAGGCTTTGCATACGTTTGCTGTGTAAGAGTTCGGCCGGATTGGGTGGGGTTGGACCGGAGTGGATGTAATCCAGGTTTTTGTGCCCGGAATGATGAACGATGTCTGCAGACTGCAATTGTCCGATAAGGTAATTGCTGAGCCCATTGTCCTTTTGTGCAGGAAATGTCTGATGAAGTTTAGGGCGTCTTAAATCCGCATCAATAATGACTGTCTTTTTATCTATAAGAGCCATGGTGCTTGCGAGATTTACGGAGACGAATGATTTTCCTTCACCGGATATTTCAGAGGTGATGCAAATGACCTTACTGGTTTTCTCTGCAGCGATGAAGTTGATGTTGGTCCTGATGTTCCGTATGGATTCTGCGAAAATTGACCTGGGCTGGCTCAGACAAAGGATGTTGACATCTTCCTTTTTGCCGCTGAGAACCATTGTTTTCCTGAGCGATCCAAGAATTGGGGTGGATGTTGCCTCCATCACGAAAGTCGCGTCGTAGATATATGTATTCAGTGCACGGATCAAGATGATGATGGCGATACCGCTCAGCAAACCCAGTACAACTGCCGTCCTATAAATTTCCTTCTCCCTGGGCGACACAGGGGTTTCGTTAGTCTCGGCACGCTCAATGATGGTTGCTCCCGGTACGATAGCTGCTCTGTTGATTTGTGTTTCAAGATTTTTTTCGGAAAGAAAAGAAAAAACCTTTTCATTAAGCTGAAAGGTGCGACGAAGGCCAAAGAGGTCTTTTTCTGCTGTTGGCAGTGACGAAATCTGCCCGTTGATCTGCGCGATCTGCCCCGCGAGGTAGTCTATGCTTTTTCTGGTCCTGGATTGAGAGGCATTGATGTTCTCCATTGCTGCTTTCCTCACTTCCTGAATCTGACGGTTCAGGCGCATGACGGCCTGGGCATCGCCGTTATATACTTTAAGTAATTCTTCCTTTTCATGCAGCAGTGAATTGAGGTTCTGGGCCAAAGTGGCGAGAAGGGGGTCTATGGTTCCTTCGAGGCTCAGGTTTAGTGGTGTGTTGGTTTGCTCGGTGGTGATGGTGTTTCTTAGCTGATCTATGGCAATGAGCTGTATTCTCAGGATAGACTGTTGAGACTCCAGGTCGCTGACTTTGTCTAACGTGTGCTCAGAGGTGACACTAATGTCCATGACCTTACTTTGTTGCTTGTATGTTTCCAGTGACTTTTCTGCGCCTGAGACTGCTGATGAAAGGTGTTTAAGTTGTTCATTAATGAAGCCTATCATCTGCGTAGCAGATTGTGTTTTCTGTAGTTTGTCATAATCCAGATATTCCTGAAGGATTGCGTTGAGAATGTCCGCAGCAAACCTGGGATTTACATCTGTCTGCTGGAGGCTGAGGATATTGCTGTTTTTGCCAGCCTCCCCGATGCGTAGCCCCTCGCGAATCCGGTCGAGGAAATCTTCGGGGGTATTAAACCGGAATAGATAACTCGAAGAAGGGGCTGCTTGGGCTGTATTGCGGATCATGAAGGAGACATTCCCCACCTTGATCCTCGAATTGAACCTGAAATTCTTCCGGATATCCTCTTTACCTATGGTCCAGGTCAGTGTAAATTTTTCATGATCTATAGGGTCGAATAGAATGAGCTGGCGACCGGATTGAAGACTATCAATCTTCAGGATGTCAATTTGTAGCGGCTGTTGCGGATATAAGTCTGTTTGCAGCAAACGTTCATAGCTATAAAAGCTGATATGATACTGGAGTCTTTTAATCGCGTTGAGCAGCAGATGTCTGCTTTCGATTGCAAAACTTTCGCTTTGCATATTGGTGGCGGTATTGGTGTTTAAAGCATCAGCAATGTCTGAAAGTGCGGTCTTTTGTTCCTCAAATTTAAGGATTGCGGTAGTGGCGTAAGTTTTTGGTGTATACCAAAGATAGGCGTATGCCGCAATCAGGCAGATCAGGGTTGTTGAGGCGATGATGTACCATCTGCTGAATAGTACCATCGTAATTTTCAGCAGATCAACCTCGCGATGGGAGGGTCCTCTTTGTCCCTTTCTGGATTCGCCCGTCATTTTGATATGGTGTAGATAATTAATGCGGTATTCATGATCAGCAGAATGGGCTGTAATATCGAAGAAAGTGAGGATGTTTTTTTTCTGCGCTCCGCCTGTTTGTTGCTGGATACGTAGATGACATCGTTATTCTGAAGTAAAATCCTGCTGGTTGAAGCGGATTTTATGTTGCTGAGGTCGACTTCCATAAGTTGCTGCTTACCTTGATTTTCGCGCATTATCCTGAGATTCTTGCTGTTCGCATCGCCGGTAAGACCGCCAGCTGCACCCAGGGTTTCTATTAAGGTTGTGTGTTCTGTCAATAAGGGGTAGTTGCCTTGCTTGGTCACTTCGCCCAGTATGGTCACCTTCAGGTTGATAATTTTCAGCTCGATGATCGGGGCTTTGATTTCCTTGCTATAAAGTTCCTGAATTTTTTTTTCTGCCTGGATACGTGTAAGTCCTTTTACAGCTGTGCTGCCTAAAATGGGCAGTGTGACATTGCCATCACGCTCTACTCTGTAATTGAGCTCTTCCAGAGATACGGCTGCGGTCGCTACAGACGCCCCAGGTGCATCTATAATGTACTTCGGATTTTGGAGGTTCCGGATCTGGAGCAGGTCTCCGGACTGAATCTGGTATCCTTCGCCATCATTGTTGTCAGTCGTGGAGCTGAGGTGGTAATCGACGGAGGTCGATGTCTGGAAAAGCGCCCCCTCTCGCTGTATTCCGCAGGAAACACAACAGGAAAGTATTAGAAAAATAAACAAAATGAAGGACAGTTTTTTTAACAAAACCATAGGGTTGGATCGATTACTTTATTTCATTTATAATTTATAATTTCCGAAAATACATATTTTAGTTGCCTTTTCTTATATAATTGACTTGATTTAAAAAATCTATTCCCAAATATTTTAAAATTGTTACTTTGAATCTGTGTTTTTAATGAAAAATGTTAAAATATCTATTGTTACGGTAGTTTTTAATGGTGAAGCTACTTTGGAACGTTGTATTGACTCTATTGTTAATCAAAATTACTCTAATATAGAGTATATTGTCATAGATGGTAAATCTACAGATCGAACGATAGAAATTGTTACAAAAAAACGGATGCATGTTCATGCTTTCAGATCTGAATCTGACAAGGGGATTTATGATGCAATGAATAAAGGCATTGCTTTGGCTACCGGTGATGTAGTCGGGATGCTGAATGCAGATGATTATTTCGCTGATGAAGATTGTGTAAGAAGGATTGCGGCCACCTTTGAAAACACGCAGGCAGACATGGTGTATGCCGATCTTGATTATGTGGATGTAGCCGGCAAGGTGCTGAGACAATGGAGGTCAGGAGCATTTCAGCGGTATATGTTTCATTGGGGATGGATGCCACCACATCCGACATTTTATGCGAGAAGAATTTTGTTTGAACGATGGGGCGATTATAGCCTGTTTTATGGAACTGCGGCTGACTTTGAGTTGATGGTCCGCTTTTTATATGTGCATGGTGGTGTGGTGGGCTATCTTAATAAGGTTACTGTGAAAATGGTTGCCGGAGGGGTAAGCAATGGAGATTTTCGTAGTCGTATCGCCGCATGGAAAAATGATTATCGCGCTATGAAGAAAGCAAGACTGCCTTTGCCACTGATCAGTGCGCTGTTGAAACCTCTAAGAAAGATTGCTCAGTTTTTTCCTGTTTTGGAAAAACGTTAGTGTAGCTATGCTGAGTGGATGAATTGTGGAGATGCTACAGTGGATTGACCAGTTATATTTTATTGATAACTTCCCTGATCATGTCATCCAGCTCGGAAGCGCTGCTGTCCAGAAGACCGAGCAATTCTTTCGATTCCTGGTTCAGGCCCTCTTCTTTCATGAGGTCTATGAGGCCCATGATGTTGGCCAGCGGTTTACGGATCATGTGCGACTGGTTCATGGCGATGGTCATAAAACGTTCTTCGTTTTTGTCGATGGTCTCATGCGCATAAGAGAGGCTTTCCGTGAGCGACGAGTAGTTGGCCAGCTGCAGGAGTTTTCTTTTATGGATGTTGGTTGCCGAGCCAAACCAGAGTTCCAGATTTCCCGACGAATTGTAGAAAGGTTCCATCCTAAGGATAAACCATTCTGCCTCACGGTGGTGCCCCTGCAGGCGAACCTCAATTTCCATTGATTTTTCCATCTTTATGGAGCGGTTCCATGCCGAGCAGAACGTTCGCTTGTCGGCGGCAAACACACCATTAAAATCCTTTTGTCCAAGCTGATAGCTTTCGTTAAAATACGACTTTGTACGCTGGTTGATGAAGTTGACGCTTCCGTCCGGCAGGGCTGTCCAGATCATGTTTGGAATGGCATTCAATAGAAATTCAGATTTTCGTTTTTGCTCTTCTGCCTCCTGTTTTCTGCGCAACAGCTCATTTTCGTATTTCTTGCGGTCTGTGATCTGCTGTATCGTTGCGTTGATTACAATAATTTGCTCCTTATCATCTTTATGGGCCACAGCGTTAAAGAGTGCGTCAAAATGATGGTCCCCAGAGTCGAAGCTGAAATTTACTTCATTTACAAATCCGCGGATGCTCAGTAATGGCATGATGATCATTTGGTGGTAGAGTCCCCCGGTTTTATTAAGAATTTCGTAAATGTTCGAGGAAGTAACAGTTTCTGTTGAAAGACCAAGCCATTTGCATAACGTCTGGTTTACGCTGGCAATTTTACCATCAGGGGTGTAAGATATTAATCCCGAAGGAGAGTGCTGGTAAAGGAAGTCAAGGCTGGTGAATGCTTTCAACTGTTCTGACATGTCTGTTCTTTTAAAAACGATTTACCATCTTAAGATCTCCTTGTCGTTATTGAAGTAACGCAAAGAAACAACGAAATCAAATATACCGATTTCCAATCGCTTGTCACAATTGTGTTATTCATAGAATTATCCTCACCTCTTTCACTGTATTGAAACAGCACATTTTGTGTTTGAACATACGAATTAATTTGTGAAAGATGTTTAATATTTTTTCTGAAAAATTGCTTTTTGCCTATTCAAACAAAGATGTGACAATCGGGGGCTGGGTGTTTGAAGTTGTCTGAGTGGCATTTTTTGATGTAACTGCTTATAAATTAGTGTTTACAGCCACTGGAAATCACGGAATTGATTTATTTCCAATGGGTACCAAAGGTTGCAACGAATTTTCTTTTATGCTAACAGATGTCTTTCGGTTAGATTTTGGCTTACGTAAGCTTATTAACCTATCAGGAAGAAAAAGCAATATTGTAAGCTTTATGTACACTGCCAGTAGTAACAATAATTCATTAGTAAACCAATATCAGTAACACACTTTTTTACTGTAAACTTATTTCAGTATAGGACAGGCTATATGACGGCTATACCACGGCTAAGGTTCACAAGGGGTTGACGTAGGGTTGAAGAGGGGTTGGCTAGGTCAAATGGGTGTTTAACCTTGTTAACCCCTTGTCAACCCCTCTCCGTGACGCCTTCAGACCTAGCCGTTATATAGCCGGTATATAGCCGGTTTGAACGCTGCGGTAAAACCATTTTTTTGTAAATTCCTGAAAATTAAAGAAAGGATCCTGAATCTTGGCCGTGACTAAAACCGCGCTAAAAAAATCAGCAATCAAAAAAGGAGCACTTTTTAAAGTGCTCCTTTTCTGGGAGAGCCTTCTATCGGGATCGAACCAATGACCTACTGATTACAAGTCAGTTGCTCTACCAGCTGAGCTAAGAAGGCTTCTTTTACGCGTCAGCAGTAATGCTGACGTCTGGCAAGGCCACAAAAGTATAATTTTATCGCCTTTTGACAAATTATTTTTTCAATTATCCTGCATGTGTATGACTGTGAAGTTTTTAATATGCTGGAGATTCCTGAAAAAATCAGATATTTATAATTTTCATCTCAAGATTGTATATGCCGAAGCTGTTGATACTTTTCCTGACGATACTGGTCTGCTCTTCCCTGTTGTTCAGCACAGGTACCTTTGGACAATCTCCTGCGGGGAAAAAGCGTCCCAAAGTAGGACTCGCCTTAAGTGGTGGAGGGGCAAAGGGGCTTGCACACATCGGCTTGCTGAAGCTAATCGATTCTTTAGGCATCAAAATCGATTACATCTCGGGAACAAGCGCCGGAGCTATTTTCGGAACTTTGTATGCCATGGGTTATACTCCGGATACATTGAAGAAAAAGGCGCTGGAAATCAACTGGCGCCGTGTGTTGAGTAATAAAGTGCCACTACACCACATCAATATTGAAGAAAAAGACGAATACGACAATTACATGATTGAATTTCCGCTGGTCGCCGGGAAACCACGGCTGCCAGGAGCGTTGATCGACGGGCAATATCTTTCTGAAGTGCTCAACACTTTAACTTATCCTGCGAAACATATTTCCGACTTCAGTAAGTTGCCTATCCCGGTAAGAATTACCACCTCAGACATTGTTAACGGAGAACTGGTCCTGCAGGAGAAAGGATCTTTACCGTTGGCATTGCGCGCAACGATGGCAATACCTGGTGCATTTACCCCGGTTTATATTGACGGGAGATTATTGGTAGATGGCGGACTGGACCGCAATTTCCCGGTTCAGGAAGTAAAAGATATGGGAGCAGATGTGATCATTGGTGGTTATACAGGCTTTAGGTTATACAAAGAAAAGGAGATGGATAATCCTATGCGTGTATTGTACCAGACCTATGCTTTTCGGTCTGTTGCCGATGCAAAGGAACAACAAAAGCTGACAGATGTTTTTGTTGATTTCACTGCGGCACTTGCCGACTACTCTGCGGCTGAATTTTTTCACGATGATGAGATCATTGCGATTGGTGAGCGGGAAGCACGCAAATATCTTCCCGAACTGATCAGAATCGCGGAAGACCAGAAAAAATATGATGATGAGCCGGTAAGGGCGCCGCTGCAGGATCCGATACTGCCTATCCTGAACATTAATTATCAGGATGATAAAGGGGAGCCGCTACAAGATCAGAGGATGGAAGAACTGGCGGCCTCAAGAATGAAACTCCGCAGTGGGAAGGCATACCCGGTAAGGGAGGTCAACGAGGGGATAGAAAATTTATACGGAACGCAGTTTTATGATAAGGTATATTATACTTTTGAGAATAGTGCTGATACAGGATTGAATATGAATGTCAGACTGAAGCTGGGCAAGCCAGGGGTTTTCAAAGCCGCTGTTCACTATGATACAGAACAATCTGCAGGATTGATGGTCAATTATACCTATCGAAATGTGCTGCTGGAGAAATCGAGGCTGGTAGCTACGCTGGACCTTTCGGAACGGTTTAAGGCACGGCTGGATTACTATAAGTTTCTGGGCCAGAAGAACAGGTTTTGGTTGAAGGCGGCATTTAATTACCAGGCATTGCAGAACAATTCGCTTTTGTATAGGATCATCGCCGATAACAGTTATTTCAACAATATGCTGACTTCAGAGCTTTCGCTGGGTTACAGCATCGGACGTTCCAGCGCATTGAGTATTGGCCTAAGCCATGAAGAGGAAGCGATCAAGCGGGGGCCGAACGTGTTCAAGCGTATTTTTGGTGAAGGGGAGGACATCCGGACAATCTATAGCCATAGCAATGAAGCACTTCAGCTGACTTTCAGGCAGAATACGCTCGACAATGCCTATTTTCCGAGGCGTGGAAATGTGCTGGCCTTGCAACTCAAGTATCTTGTGAACAACAGGCTGACCACAAGGACCCCGGAGTTGGGCGATGTAAATGGACAGGCGATTTACGATTTTCTGAATCCTACAGATGGTCTTCCAGGCAATGTGCTGCGGTTTTATCTGACGGAGACCTTCGTCAAGCGCATCAGCAGGCAGCTTTCTTTGCAGCTGGGTGCTTCCTGGGGATTCAATAGCACGTCAAAATATGGTATTGACGGATCTGGTTATCTTTTTGAAAATGCAAAGTTTAGCCTTGGCGGGATCGAGCCCCGTCAGGAGTTGGCGCAGGTCAGCTTTATTGGCCTGAAGCGGGCGGAGTTTGCTGCAGCTAACTTTAGCGCTTTCGGTTTGGCGGTACAGTACCACATCGGTGGGAACCTCTATCTGAGCCCGCAGGTAAACCTGGGCTGGGAAAACAGAGGACTAAATCCCTTCAATGTGTCCTTTGATGACGATTACCTTTTTGGTTATGGTGCAAAGCTGGGTTATCTTTCTTTCATCGGACCCATTAACTTTGCCGTCGGCAAGACCAACGGATTCGAGCGGAACAACTGGCGAATGTATTTGTCGATAGGCTTCAAGTTTTGATTTTTATAGTTGCTAAAACTATTTAATCTTTCCTATCTTCGTTTTTGACCTTTGAGTTGCGGCCCCCCGGTCAGCGTATCAAATCCGATACTTTGAAGGGAGTCGTTCAATTTTTAGCGTAATTTAAAACCAAATATTAAAAAATGAAAAGAAGATCATTTATTCAAAAAGCAGGCATTCTGAGTGCAGGACTGATGGCAAGTGACCTGGTGGCTTTTGCCGCAGATCCGGCTTTTCCTGTGGTTAGGGTGGCTGCAGACAAGCGTCATTTTACGAGTAAAGCTGTAGAAAGTGCCATTAAGGAATTCGGAGCTAAAGTGAAAAATAAGGAGCTTGCCTGGTTATTTAACAACTGCTTCCCGAACACACTGGACACAACCGTAACGTATACAGAGCCTAGTGGCAGGCCTGATACTTATGTGATTACCGGAGATATTGACGCTATGTGGCTGCGTGACAGTACCGCTCAGGTATGGCCATACCTTCCTTTTCTGCAGCAGGATAAACCATTGAAGAAACTGGTGCGCGGAGTCATCAACCACCAGGTGAAATGTATCCTTAAAGATCCTTATGCGAATGCTTTCTACGGTGATCCAAATAAAGTAGGTGAGTGGGGAACTGACCTTACCGACATGAAGCCAGGTGTGCATGAGCGTAAATGGGAGATCGACTCATTATGTTACCCGGTCAGGTTAGCTTACCATTACTGGAAGGAAACAAAAGATACAACTCCATTTGATGCAGAATGGCAGTCGGCAGTAAAGCTGATCCTGAAAACCTTCAAAGAACAGCAGCGTAAAGAAAACGATGGTCCTTATCATTTCCAGCGTCAGGCGGCCAATCCGACCGACAGCTTGCCGATGCACGGGTTTGGTTATCCGATAAAACCAGTAGGTTTGATCTGTTCATCATTCAGGCCGAGTGACGATTCCAGTGTATTCTCTTTCCTGGTTCCCTCCAACTTTTTTGCTGTTACCAGTTTAAGGCAGGCTTCAGAAATTTTCCGGGCAATTAAGGCAGATGAGCAAGTGGCAGCTGAAATGGATGCGCTTGCTGCAGAGGTAGAAGCGGCATTGAAGAAACACGCCATTGTAGATCATCCTGACTTCGGTAAAGTGTATGCCTTTGAGGTGAATGGTATGGGTAGCGTGCTCCTTATGGATGATGCTAATATTCCTAGTTTGCTTGCACTGCCTTACCTGGGTGCCGTTTCAAAGGATGATGCGATTTATCAGAATACCCGTAAGATGATCCTTTCTGTAGAGGGCAACCCTTTCTATTATAAAGGAACGGCAGGCGAAGGTATTGGCGGACCGCATGTTGGAAAGGACATGATCTGGCCAATGGCGATCATTGCCAGAGGATTGACGAGTTCAAGTGAAGAAGAAATCAAGCAATGTATCAAAATGTTGCAGTCAACGCATGCTGATACTGGTTTTATGCACGAATCTTTTCATAAAAATGATCCCAAAAAGTTCAGCAGGTCATGGTTTGCATGGACAAATACCATATTTGGAGAATTTCTTTGGAAAACTTATAAAGAAAGACCACATTTATTGAGTTAAATTTACGGGCGCGGATCTAAACCGCCTGTTGACCTACTCAATAACCATATGAAAATACCAGCTCTGCCGTCTAAAGAAAAGGAAAGATTGAATGCTTTGCGGAGCTACCATATCTTAGACTCAGGGGTTGATTCTGAATTCGAAAGGATCGCAGAGCTGGCATCTTTAATCTGCGGCGTACCTGTAGCCATGGTCACCCTGCTGGATGAAAAAAGGCAATGGTTTAAGGCAAAGATCGGTGTACATTTCACCGAGGTGCCACGGGAAACTGCTTTCTGCCAATATACCATTCTTGGGAAGGATATCTTTGAAATTCAAGATGCCAGGTTGGACGACCGCTTCAGTGGGAATCCTTTTGTGGTCCATGAACCCAACATCCGTTTCTATGCAGGTGCACCACTGATTGACCCCAATGGTCATGCCATTGGCTCTATATGCGTCCTCAGCCCAGATGTAAAGTGCCTGGGCGATGCACAAAGGCGGGCGTTGACCTTGTTGTCAGAAGAAGCCATGGGCCTGATTGTGACACAGCGTGAGCGTCAGGAACACATTTATTTTGATAAGCTTTACCGCTTGTCGAGCGACATGATCTGTATCGCCGGTACTGATGGCTTTTTCAAAAAAGTAAACCCTTCCTTTGAGCGGATCCTGGGTTGGTCCACGGAATATCTGCTGAACAATAGTTTTCTGGATATGTCACATCCGGATGATCTTGAAGCAAACACTGCGGAGCTGAAAAAGCTTGGTGACGGACATACAACCCAAAATTTCACCGTGAGGTTTCTTACAGCCAAAGGAGATTACAGGGCATTGCAATGGACTGCTACGCCGGAGCCGGGATCGTCAAGTATTTTCGGTATTGCTCGTGATGTGACCGAAGAAAACCTTCGTGATGAACAGCTGAAGGCCAGCGAAAACAACCTGAGGTCATTCTTTGACAATTCGCAGGGACTGATGTGTACGCACGATCCCGAGGGTAAGTTTATCTCTGTGAACAATACGGCGTCGGAGATCCTGGGTTATACACCTGAAGAGCTGTCGCTGATGAGCCTTTACGACCTCATCCCTTCAGGTCACCATCCTATGGTAGTTTCCTACTTAAAGGATATTATTGAGAATGGTATTGCTTCAGGGCTGATGACCATTCTGCATAAGGATGGGACAGACCGGGTATTGTTGTACAAAAACGTAGTGGAAAGAGACCTTCAGGGACAGCCGTATATTATTGGTAACTCCATTGATATCACTGAAAAACACCGGTTGGAACAAACGTTGAAAAAGACAAAAAAACTACTGGAGCAGACCAATTATGTAGCTCAGATTGGTGGCTGGGATTACGACCCTGTCAGCAGAGAGGTAACCTGGAGTGATGTGACCAGGGCCATCCATGAGGTGGGGCCTGATTTTATACCCAACAAAGAAAACACGGTGAGCTTTTACCGTGATGAAGCACATCGGGTACAGATTGTACAAGCATTCCGGGATGCGATCAGTGAGGGGAAATCCTGGGATCTTGAGCTGGTCATTGTGACGGCTAAGGGACGTCAGATGTGGGTCAAGGTGTTGGGGAATGCAGAATTTAAAGATGGGAAATGCAGGAAAATTTATGGGACCTTCCAAAATATTCATGAGCACACCAAACAACGTACGGAATTAAAGAAAGCAAAAGAACTTGCTGAGCAGGCCAGCATGGCGAAGTCGGAATTTCTGGCCAATATGAGCCATGAGATCAGGACTCCGCTGAATGGGGTCATTGGGTTCACCGACCTCGTTTTGAAGACAAAGCTGAGTCCTGTGCAGGAACAGTATCTCCGCATTGCGAATGAGTCTGCTAATGCGCTGCTAGGCATCATTAACGATATTCTTGACTTTTCCAAAATAGAATCCGGAAAGCTGGAGCTCGATATTGAAAGCTGTAACCTCTATGAACTCGGCAATCAGGCTGTAAATATCATTACATTCCAGGCTCAAAGCAAAGACCTTAAAGTGCTTTTTAGCATTCCTGGTGATTTGCCACCGTATATTTATGCGGACTCTTTACGGTTGAGGCAGGTGCTGATTAATTTGCTCGGCAATGCGGTCAAGTTTACAGATCATGGGCAGATTGAGCTGAAAATTAAATTCGTGGGTGTCAAGGACTCCGGTCACTTTGTATTCCGTTTTGAAGTCAGGGATACCGGAATTGGGATCAAGCTGGATAAACAGGGGCAGATTTTTGAGGCTTTCTCCCAGGAGGATGGCTATACGACAAAAAGATATGGAGGAACTGGCCTGGGGCTCACTATCTCCAATCAGCTACTTGGTTTGATGGGTAGTAAACTACAGGTGAAAAGCAGTCCCGGAAAAGGAAGTACCTTTTATTTTGACTTGCGTCTGAGGGTTGGTTATGAAGAAAACCCGGGTATACTGCCGCTCAAAAAAACAAGGAAAAAGATTGCTGTGCATGATGTTGCGGAAGAGCGTGGCGATGAGAAGGCCATTCATGTTTTGATTGCCGAGGATAACATCATCAATATGCTGCTGGCGAAAACCATTGTGAGAAGGATTGTACCCAACTGCATCATCAGGGAGGCTTTGAATGGCCTGGAGTGCCTGGAGCAATGTGTGGATACACCACCGGACATCATTCTGATGGACATCCAGATGCCGGAGATGAATGGATATGAGGCTGCGGTGCAAATCCGCAGATCTGACAAGCTGATGCATGTGCCCATAGTGGCACTTACAGCGGGAAATGTAAAGGGCGAAAAAGAAAAATGCCTGGAATCAGGCATGAATGATTTTCTGGCGAAGCCAGTTCTGGAAGAGGAAATTGCTGCAGTATTTAAGAAGTGGCTGAAACCTGTTCCTTATGCGGAGCAGTGATTTCTATACGTCTTCTGAGTCGTAAATCTGTACACGTTCCCAAAGTGCGGAGTATTTTTTGACGAACTCAAGGTGTGTGGGGTGCGTCTGGTAAGCTTCCTGGTCCTTTTGGTTGTTGAAGATCAGTAACAGGGACAAGGCATACGAACGGTCGATGACCGGTCGTTCTGTTTTTGCAGGAAGACCAATGTGGATCTGTTGGATCAGCTTGATGGAGGCCAGGGTTCTGAGTCCTTCGGTTAGCTTGGTTTTATCGGCTTCATTTCCTGGGCTTTTCAACCAGAAATATACCTGATGTACATATTTTTTTTCTCCGGGGTTGATCATGGCTAAAGCATCAAGAGGGTTCACCAATACAGCTGAGCCTATTACGGCTCCCGCCAGGGCAATAAAATCTCGTCTTTTCGTTTTTAACATGGTATATTTAGGTGTATATCTTGTTATGAGGCAATGGTTTTCGTTGTTCTGCTTACTGCATGTTTACGCACGGCATTGATAATGGCATTGGTGTCATAGCCGCATAAGGCCCATAGTTCATGCTGTTCGCCATGTTCTATGAAGTCGTCAGGGATGCCCAGACGAATCACTTTGGCCTGATATTGATGGTCTGCCATAAACTCAATGATGGCACTACCTACGCCGCCCTGCAGACAGCCATCCTCTACCGTAATGATGGTCTGATATCTTTTAAACACGTCGTGCAGCAATGCATGATCAAGGGGTTTTACGAAACGCAGATCGTAATGTGCAGGATGAATCCCTTCACTATTCAGCTCCTTACAGGCTTCCACAGCAAAGTTTCCGACGTGGCCAATAGTAAGAATGGCTACATCTTCTCCATCGGATATTTTTCGTCCCTTGCCGATTTCCAGGGTATGGAAAGGTCGTTTCCAGTCCGTAAGGACACCGTTACCACGCGGATAACGAATCGAGAAGGGTCCTTTGTTTTCCTGCTGGGCAGTATACATCAGGTTTCGGAGTTCTTCTTCGTTCATTGGCGCAGCAACCGTCATGTTTGGGATGGAACGCATATAAGCCATGTCATAAGCCCCATGATGGGTAGCGCCATCGGCACCGGCCAGACCGGCCCTGTCCAGGCAGAACACCACATTCAGGTTTTGTATGGCCACATCGTGGATCACCTGATCATAGGCACGTTGCATAAAGCTGGAGTAAATGTTGCAGAAGGGTACCAGTCCCTGCGTGGCGAGGCCTGCAGAGAAAGTAACTGCATGCTGCTCTGCGATGCCTACGTCGAAAGCACGGTTGGGCATGGCCTTCATCATGATGTTCATGGATGAGCCGGAAGGCATTGCAGGGGTGATGCCGACGATCTTGTCGTTGTTTTCGGCCAGTTCCACAAGGGTATGTCCGAAGACATCCTGGTATTTCGGGGGCTGCGGTTTGTCTGATACAGACTTTTTAATTTCACCGGTAATTTTATCAAACAGACCTGGAGCATGCCATTTGGTCTGGTCTTTTTCTGCGAGCGCAAAACCTTTTCCCTTGACTGTTACACAGTGCAGCAGCTTGGGTCCCGGAATGTCTTTAAGGTCTTTTATGACCTGCGTGAGCCGTTGCACATCATGGCCGTCTACCGGTCCGAAATACCGGAAGTTCAGTGCTTCAAACAGGTTGCTTTGTTTCAGCAAGGTGCCTTTAATGCTTTTTTCCATTTTCTTGACGAACTTATGGGCATTAGGCCCAAGTTCAGAAAGCTTAATGAGCGCATTCGAGATGTCGTCGCGGAAACGGTTGTATGATTTTGAAGTGGTGATGCTGGTTAAGTATTCTTTCAGGGCACCTACATTTGGATCGATGGACATACAGTTGTCGTTCAGGATGACCAGTAGGTTTGAATTTTCAATGCCTGCATGGTTGAGCCCCTCAAATGCAAGTCCGGCAGTCATCGCACCATCCCCGATTACAGCGACGTGCTGACGGTCAGTTTCTCCCTTATAGTGAGAAGCTACGGCCATTCCCAGAGCTGCGGAAATAGAGGTGGAAGAGTGTCCAACACCAAAGGTATCATATTCGCTTTCACTGATCTTCGGAAAGCCACTGATGCCATTAAGAATGCGGTTGGTATGAAATACTGATTTTCTGCCTGTCAGAATTTTGTGTCCATAAGCCTGATGTCCAACATCCCAAACCAGTTTGTCGTAGGGTGTATTGAGTGCATAATGGAGGGCAACAGTGAGTTCCACTACACCAAGACTTGCGCCAAAGTGCCCGCCATTGGTGCTAACTACATCAATGATGTATTGTCTTAACTCCTGGCAGATTTGTTCGAGGTCTTCTTCTTTATACTGCTTTAAATCAGCAGGATAGTTTATGTTCGGTAATAATGGACGGGTAAAGTCTTCCATGCAGTATTTTGTAGAATAGAAGTACAAAGTAAGGTATTTTGTTGTTAAACTAAGAAGGAAAATCATTAATTTTACAAATTAATACTTCAATAAATGACAAGAGATACACTAATTTTTGATTTAATCGACAGGGAATTGGA
This sequence comes from Pedobacter sp. BAL39, assembly GCF_000170795.1. Classification (GTDB taxonomy): domain Bacteria; phylum Bacteroidota; class Bacteroidia; order Sphingobacteriales; family Sphingobacteriaceae; genus Pedobacter. The sequence continues at coordinate 161,980 of NZ_ABCM01000005.1, read as the reverse complement.
CCGTCAGGAAAACGGCCTCGAACTGATCGCTTCTGAAAACTTTGTGAGCAAGCAGGTGATGGAAGCGGCAGGGACTTGTTTAACTAATAAATATGCCGAAGGCCTTCCGGGCAAACGGTATTATGGCGGTTGCCAGGTTGTCGATGAGATCGAAACCATTGCCATTGAGCGCGCGAAACAACTTTTCGGTGCGGAATGGGTAAACGTACAACCGCATTCGGGAGCACAGGCAAATGCAGCAGTGATGCTGGCGGTGATCCAGCCGGGTGATAAAATCCTTGGTTTTGATCTTTCTCATGGAGGACATTTGACACATGGCTCTCCGGTGAATTTTTCTGGAAAATTGTATCATCCGTTATTTTACGGAGTTAAAAAAGAAGATGGACTGATTGACTATGCAAAGCTGGAAGAACTGGCATTGGCAGAACGTCCTAAGCTGATCATCTGTGGTGCTTCGGCTTATTCCAGGGAATGGGATTATGCATTTATCCGCAGCGTGGCTGATAAAATTGGTGCCCTGGTACTGGCTGATATTTCGCATCCTGCAGGAATGATTGCCCGTGGTTTACTTGCTAACCCGCTACCGCATTGCCATATCGTGACGACAACTACGCATAAGACCCTTAGAGGTCCTCGTGGTGGTATGATCATGATGGGTAAGGATTTCGAAAATCCTTTCGGTCTGAAAACGCCTAAAGGCGAGACTAGAATGATGTCGTCAGTGTTGGATATGGCGGTATTCCCAGGTACACAGGGTGGTCCTTTGGAGCACATCATTGCTGCGAAGGCGATTGCTTTCGGAGAAGCCCTGAGTGATGGGTACCTGGAGTACATCAAGCAGGTGAAAAGCAATGCTCAGGCAATGGCGAAAGCCTTCGTGGCCAAAGGTTATGGCATCATTTCGGGAGGTACTGATAACCATTTGATGCTGATTGATTTGCGTAATAAAAATATAACTGGTAAAGTAGCGGAGAATGCGCTTGAAAAAGCCGATATTACCGTGAATAAGAACATGGTTCCATTTGACGACAAGTCTCCATTTGTGACTTCAGGTATCCGTGTAGGTACTGCGGCGGTTACTACCAGAGGTCTTAAGGAGAAAGAAATGGAAATTATTGTTGATCTGATTGATCAGGTCATTACGAATGCAGAGGATGAGAACAATTTAAAGGAGGTAAAGAAAAAAGTAATCGACCTGGTAAGTCAATTTCCGCTATATAAATAAAGGGAACTTTACCTAAAATGATACTAGAAAGCCAAAATTCGTCAACAAATGAGAATGAACGTTTAAGGGCGTTGCGTGAGTATAATATTTTAGATACGCCATCGGAGCATGAATTCGATAATATTACCAAACTCACTACATTAATCTGCAACACTCCGGTAGCGGTAATTGCATTTGTTGACGAAGAAAGGCTATGGATCAAGTCTGCCATCGGCATTAAGCTGGACGAGATGCCCAGGGCAATGTCTTTTGCCGAGCATACCATTCAGGATACTGACTTCTTTGAAGTGCATGACATCCTTCAGGATGCCCGGTTCAGCGGTCACCTGGTACTGAAACAGGATCCCGTGATGCGTTATTATGGCGGAGCGCCGTTGGTTGATGAGGATGGTTTTGTCCTGGGTACCGTTTGCGTATTTGATACCGAGCCTAGGTACATGGGCATCGCACAGAAAGAGGGGCTGAAGATCCTCGCCAAAGAGATCATTACACACATATCTTTAAGAAAGAAAGCTCATGAGCTGGAGGTCAGGAACCACCGGTTTGAGGACTTGCTGAACATCTCCAAGGTCTCTCCGGAGATGCATTGTATCCTGGACGACCGGGGGGTGCTGCTGTTTGCCAACAATGCCATCCAACACGTACTGGAATATAATCCGGAGGAAGCTGTGGGGCAAAGTGCATGGGGGTACTGCTGGAAGGAGGATCTTGAGCGCGTGTCTCAGACGATCTCCTCCGGGTTAAGCAAGGGTGTCAAGGATTTTAAGATCGATTTCAGGGTGGTCACCAAAAGTGGTAACATGCGCTGGCTGAGCTGGAGCATGGTGTGTAAAAACCGGCGATGGTATGCTTATGGCCGAGACATCACCGAAAATAAACGTGTGGAGAACGAGCTGATGAAGCTTTCCTTAGTGGCCAGCAAGGTCAATAACGGAGTGGTGATCAACGATGCCAATAACCATGTGACCTGGGTAAACGATGCTTTTGAAAAAATTACCGGCTTTACACTGGAGGACCTGAAGGGCCGTAGGCTTGGCGACCTGATTACAGGGCCAGAAACCAAACTGGAGCTGATTGATAAAGCCAGGGCATTGACGCAAAAAAAACAGTCTTTTACGGTAGACCTGCTGGCTTACCGTAAAGATAAACAACCCATCTGGCTGTCGATCTACAACACCGTTATCTTTAATGATGAGGGGATGGTCGACATTGAGGTGGAGATCATCATCGACATCACAGAAAAGAAAAAGGCAGAAGAAGAGTTGCAGCTACTCTCTCTGGTGGCCAGTAAAACTGATACCAGCGTCAATATCACCGACGGCGAAGGAAATACCACCTGGACAAATGCTTCGCTGGAGAAGCTGACGGGGTATTCCCTGAATGAATTGCAGGGTTTCAAACTGGGTGATGTACTTTCCAGGGAAGAAGGTCACATTGAGCTGATCGAGGAATCCAGGATTAGGGCCAGGAACAACGAATCCTATTCGATCGAAGTACAGGCAAGGACCAAACAAGGTGATCCGCTCTGGATCTCAGTATCTACCACGCCCATAGTAAATGAAAACGGCAGGGTGGAGCGCCAGATCGACTTGATTACAGATATCACACACCGGAAACAAGCAGAGAAGGAGCTGATTGAAGCAAAGGAGCATGCTTTACAACTGAGCGAGGCTAAAGAGATGTTCCTATCCGTGATGAGCCATGAGATCCGTACGCCGTTGAATACTGTAATCGGCGTTGCTCATCTGCTGCTCGACAATGATCCGCTGCCGGGTCAGATGGATGACCTAAATATGCTGAAGTTTTCGGCTGAAAACCTGCTGAACATCATCAACGACATTCTGGATCTGACCAAGATGGAAACAGGACATCTGCAGTTGGAGACCATTCCATTTAATATACAGTCGCTCACCCGCGATATTGTCAGCTCATTGCACATCAATGTCAGCTCGAAGGGCAATATTCTGGAACTAGACTTTGACGACCGCATTCCTAAATTCATTAAGGGCGATAAGATCAGGCTTTATCAGGTGCTGATGAACCTGCTCGGTAATGCCATTAAATTTACTGATCAGGGTAATATCCTGTTGATCATCAGGCTTCTGGAAGAAAATGACGAGCAGGTCATCCTTTACTTCGAGGTAAAGGACAGTGGTATTGGTATTCCCAAGGAAAAACTTTCTTTGATCTTCGATCCCTTTATGCAGGCAACAACAGATACCTCGCGTCACTATGGAGGTACAGGCCTTGGGCTGACCATAACGCAGAAGATGCTGCAGCTTCTTGGTGCAGAGATCAGTGTACAGAGCAGCGTGGGGGTAGGGACTTCTTTCTCCTTTTCTATCTGTTTTGAGAAAGCCGTTGATGTAGTGCCTGAGGTGAAGAGCATTGGTCAGATGACGTTGTTTACAGGGAAACGTGTTCTGATTGTCGACGATAATGAAATCAACATCCTTATTGCACAGCGGATCCTTGGTAAATGGGGACTGGAGCTGGACTTTGCGCTGAATGGGCAAGATGCAATTGATAAGGTGATGAAAGCATGTTACGACCTCATCTTTATGGATATCCGCATGCCTGGCATTGATGGCTTTGAAACCACCAGCATCATCAGAGAGCTGGAAGGAAACTACTTTAAAGATGTGCCCATCATTGCACTTACTGCCTCTGCATTGCATGATGAACATGCTGCCTACAAGGCTTCCGGGATGAACGGACATATCCTGAAACCATTTAAGCCTGAGGAGATCAGCAGTGTACTTTCTGCGCATCTGGACAATTGATCAATTGGCAAAATTCTGCATTCTTTTTGCAGCTTTTGCATTTATTACTTAAATTTTTATTTACTGATTGAAGTTAAAGCTTAGCCTGATTGAGGTTCTGGCCTGTTCTGAAGTTTATGCTGGCGGATGCTGGTTGAAGTTCAGTTGATGGTCGTAAGTCATATGACCTAAGAATAATCCGGGAGCTGCCAGGTGTTTTAAGCCTAAGGAAGCCGTAAAAGCTCATTTTTCTCTTAAAAGATAAAGGGCCGAAGTTTCATGGGAATGAAACTGTCGACCCTTAAATTAACGCTCTCACCACAAAGGAAGGCAAAAGATCTGAAACTGCAAAATTTATTTGCAAATAAATTTATTATTGCAAATAAATCTTAACATCAGTCGGCAAAAGCGAGAGCGAAGATGCTGAGTTTGCGGATCCCACAGCGGTGTAGTTCCAGTGCGCAGGCTTCAATAGTTGCACCTGTAGTGATTACATCGTCCACCAGAAGAATATGTTTGTCCTTGAGCGCTGTTTCGTCGCAGACCGCAAAGACCGATTTCATATTTTCATAGCGTTGGTACCTGTTCTTGCGGGTCTGACTGGAGGTTGCCGAATGACGGATCAGGTGGTTTGTATTTAAAGGGGCCTGAAGGTACGCGGCAATTCCCTGTGCGATACATTCGCTCTGGTTGTAACCGCGTGTCCGGAGTCTCTTCCAATGAAGCGGGACTGGAATGATCAGATCTATATCCTGATATTGGGAAGAAGCGGCAAGTTTCTCGGCGGCCATACTACCCAGCATGGCCCCAAGCACTGTCTGATGATGGTATTTGATCTGATGCATGATCTGCTGCACTCTTCCACCTTTCCTGAAATGAAGAAAAGCCATGGCATTGGGTGAAGGAATGCGGCCCCAGAGCTGCCGGTTTACCTTGTTGTCGATGAACAGGTGGTGGTCGGTATAAGGAAGGCTGTAGCGGCATCGGCTGCAAAGCAGGTGTTCTCCAGCATACAGTTCTGTATTACAAGCAAGGCAAATGTTTGGAAACAGCAGCCTAACAAGTGCTGTGATCCATCGGCGGATAAAGGACATCTGCTAATCTATATCCTACTCAGCGGTTTTTGGTTAAAACAGCAGCACTAATTTTGCTCTTTCACCGCAAGCTGCCCGCAGGCCGCATCGATATCCTTTCCGCGGCTGCGTCGGATATTGGTGTTTACACCCTGACTTTTCAGGTAATTCGAGAAGGCATCGATCTTATCTCCCTGAGCGTTGATGAAATCGGCGAACTGTATGGGATTATATTCAATAAGATTGACCTTGCATGGTACATGCTTGCAGAATTTAGCCAGTTCCATGGCATCTTCAATCTCATCGTTGAAGTCATTGAATACGATGTATTCGTAGGTGATCGGGTTTTTTGTTTTGGAGAAGTAGTATTTCAGTGCTTCTTCCAGTGCTTTGAGTGAGTTGTGCTCGTTGATGGGCATGATCTCATTTCTCTTTTTATCATTTGCCGCATGCAGGGATAAGGCCAAGTTGAACTTGGCGCCATCGTCACCCAGCTTTTTGATCATCTTGGAGATGCCTGCGGTAGATACTGTAATGCGTTTATAAGACATGTTGAGGCCATCCGGAGCAGTAATGCGTTCGATAGACTTCATGACGTTGGCATAATTGAGTAGCGGCTCTCCCATGCCCATGTAAACGATATTGGTTAAGGGGGCATTGTAATTTTTCTTTGCCTGCTGGTCGATGAGTACCACCTGATCGTAGATCTCATCGGCATTGAGGTTTCTTTTGCGGTCCATGTAGCCTGTAGCGCAAAACTTGCAGGTGAGACTGCAACCCACCTGGGAGCTGACACAGGCAGTCATCCTGTCGTCCATAGGGATAAGTACCCCTTCAACGATGTTGCCATCATAAAGACGGAACGCATTCTTTATCGTGTGGTCATTGCTGAACTGTGAGTTATTTACTTCTACTACATTGATGGCATAATGTTCGTCGAGTTTCTTTCTAAGGTCTTTGGAAAGGTTACTCATTTCATCAAAAGTCCGTGCTGATTTCTCCCATAACCATTGGTAAACCTGTTTGGCTCTGTAAGAAGGTTCCTGCATGGACTTAAAATGTTCCTGAAGTTGCGGGAGCTCCAGTGAACGAATATCTGTTTTCTTTGTAGTAAGCATTTGCTGCAAAGGTACCTAAAAAAAAATAAGCCGGACAATTTTGATTTGTCCGGCGATAAATGATGATGCAGAAATGATATGGTGAATTACTTCTTTTTCTTTCCGGGTACTCCAGGTTTCCCTTTAGATGGTTTTACCGGGCGACGGCTCGGGCCATTGCTTTTATTCCAATCCGGCGCTGCTGAAGCCGATGCACCACGCGACGCAGGGCCGCTTTTTCTTTCCGGTCGCGCCTTGCCTGCAGCAGATGGTTTAGCACCTGCAGGCCTGCTATTTTTTTTACGGGCAACAGGTTTTTCTGTCAGCTCCTGCTCCGGTTTTTTTGCTGATTTCTTTGGTGCCGAAGCAGCTTCCAGGGAGCTGGATTTGGCCACCATGTTGTAGATGTCCGTCTGCTCTTCTGCTGTAAGCTCCCTCCATTCTCCAAGGGGGATTCCTTTCAGTCCGATATTCATGATGCGGGTCCTTTCCAGTTTAGTGACCTCAAAGCCGAAATGTTCGCACATTCTTCTGATTTGTCTGTTCAGTCCCTGGATCAGGGTGATCTTAAAAACGAAAGGACTTTCTTTGGTGACTTTACATTTTTTTGTCATGATGCCCAGGATGGGAACACCTTTGGACATATTGGTGATGAACTGCTCCGTCAGCGGTTTGTTGACGGTCACCAGGTATTCTTTTTCGTGGTTGTTGCCTGCACGAAGGATCTTGTTGACAAGATCGCCATTGTTGGTCAGGAAGATCAGCCCCTGAGAATCTTTGTCCAGTCGGCCGATAGGGAAAACCCTTTCGCTGTGGTTGACATGGTCGACAATATTTCCTTTAACACCAGCTTCGGTAGTGCTGGTGATGCCTACTGGTTTGTTATATGCGATGAGCACAGAATGTTCTACTTCCTTAGGTTCTATCGTCTGGCCGTTGACCATCACAAGGTCGCCAAAAAACACTTTGTCGCCTACTTTGGCTTTTTTGCCGTTGATATATACATTCCCTTGCTCAATGTACCTGTCGGCCGCTCTTCTGGAGCATAAGCCACTTTCACTAATGTATTTATTTAATCGGGTAGTAGGATCAGACATGGTTGGGTATTAATTGATTTCTTTTTACAAAGAAATCAATTAATACCCACATATGCTATGAAAATATTTTAATGATCTGTATATGTGATTCTTGTCGTCTCTTTTGTGGGGTGCTTCTTCATCGCTCTACTGTAATTGTTATCCTACGTCTGCTGTGTTTTAGAAGAAATAACCTTTTCTTTGTACTCATGATTTCCTATATTTCTGCATCATACATTTATACCCTTACAGGCGATCCACTGAAAGATGGTGTCATTGGGGTAGATTCAGATGGTTTCATCGAAGAGGTGATGACTGCAGGGGAGGCTAAAGCAAAAAATATTGCGGTGCTGACCCACTATAAAGGACTGATGGTTCCGGGGTTCATCAACACCCATTGCCACCTGGAGCTGTCACACCTGAAAGGAAAAATTAGTAAACATACCGGATTACAGGGTTTTGTACAGCAGGTGATGCAGCAGCGGCAGGCTGATGGAGGAATGATCTCAGCAGCGATGCATGCTGGAGATCAGGAGATGCTGGAGAACGGGATTGTGGCGGTGGGAGATATCTCCAATCAGCTGGTCTCGAAAGGAGTGAAATCTGACAGTAAGTTATACTATCATACCTTTGTAGAAGCCATGGGTTTTAATCCTGACAGGGCTGCCGACATTATCCGGGCGGCAGTAAAACTTAAGGACGACTTTGCGCCGCTAAGGGCCAGCGTGGTGCCGCATGCTCCATATTCTGTTTCGGAAACTCTTTTTAAGGAACTGCTGGCGGAAGCAGAACAGGCAGGTGGATTACTGAGCATCCACAACCAGGAAACACCGGATGAGAACCTGTTTTTTCAAAAGAAAGAAGGAAGCTTTCTGAAGTTATACGAGTTCCTGGGACTGAACATAGATTTCTTTGAGGCCGCAGGAAAAAGCTCGTTGCTGACCTACCTGAGCAGGCTTTCGCCTTCTTTAAACACGCTGTTGGTACACAATACTTTCAGTGATGAAGAAGACCTCGACTTCGCTGCCGACAACCATCCGCATTTGTACTGGTGTTTGTGCCCGAATGCGAATCTTTATATAGAGAATACGCTGCCCGATGTAGCCATGTTCATCCGCAAGGGGCTGAAGATGACGCTGGGCACCGACAGTTTGGGTAGTAATGACCAGCTGAGCATTGCTGCGGAAATGTTTACCCTGCAGGAACACAAAACGGTACCATTTGAGCTATTGCTGCAATGGGCGACAATAAACGGGGCTGAATTTTTAGGAATTGAGGATCGTTTTGGTAGTTTAGCACCCGGAAAAAGACCTGGGATCAACATCCTTGAGTTTTCTGGTGATGGACCTTCCCTCCGCATTACCGGTAGTGTAGAAAAAATATATTGATCATATGAACAGGATTACCTCGTTATTCGACATTCAGTACCCGATTATACAGGCCGGCATGGTCTGGTGCAGCGGCTGGAAGCTGGCTTCAGCAGTATCCAATGCAGGCGGACTGGGGATTATTGGTGCCGGATCTATGTATCCTGATGTGCTGAGGCAGCACATCAGGCAGTGTCGTGAAGCTACATCCAGACCTTTTGCCGTGAATGTTCCCCTGCTTTATCCCAATGTGGAGGAAATCATGAACATCCTGGTGGAAGAGCAGGTAGGCATTGTTTTTACATCCGCAGGAAATCCCGCTACCTGGACTTCATTTCTGAAAGAAAAGGGAATCATTGTGGTGCATGTCATTGCCAATACCAAATTTGCGCTGAAGGCGGAAAGCTGTGGTGTTGATGCCGTGGTGGCTGAAGGCTTTGAGGCCGGTGGACATAACGGGCGTGAGGAGACCACAACAATGTGTCTGATCCCGATGATCACCGCACAGCTGCAAATTCCCGTGATTGCTGCAGGCGGCATCGGCAGCGGGCGGGCAATGCTGGCGGCGATAGCCCTGGGGGCCGATGCGGTGCAGGTAGGTTCCGCCTTTGCTGTTGCTGAAGAATCCTCGGCACATGTCAACTTCAAAAGGCGTATTGTTGATGCTGTGGAAGGAGATACCAAGCTGCGAATGAAAAAGCTGGTTCCTGTACGTCTGTTGAACAACCCTTTCGATGATGCGGTAGCACAGGCAGAAGCCGAGGGGGCGAACACCGAGCGCATGGTTCAGCTATTGGGGCGGGCACGCGCGAAATCGGGAATGTTTGAAGGAGATATGGAAGAGGGAGAACTCGAGATCGGCCAGGTATCAGCGATGTTGAGCGACATAAAACCGGCGGCGGTCATACTAAAAGAGATTTGGGAAGAGTTTATGGTCAGCAGGGACAGGATTGCCCGTCTCGAATTTTAAGGTCATACTAGAAAGATATTCATGAAACATATTAATATTAGAATTACCGGAAAGGTGCAGGGCGTATCTTTCAGGGCCACGACAAAAGCAATTGCCGATCAGATGAGTGTTCGTGGCATTGTCCGCAATGAAAAAGACGGTACCCTTTACCTGGAAGCAGAAGGCGACGAGGCCTCGCTGGAAGTCTTTGAGGAATGGTGCCATGAGGGGCCCGACCGTGCAAAGATCGAGACTGTAGAGGTTACTCCGGGGGAGATGAAAAACTATCGTAATTTTGAAATCATCAAAAGATAAGGCGTGTCAGCGATTAAAAGATTTCTTGGCCAGACGGCAATATACGGGCTGAGCACGGTAATATCCAGGCTGTTCAATTTTATATTGACGCCATTGTTTACTAAAGTGTACCCCTCTTCTGTGTTTGGGATCTTTACCACCCTATATGCTTATTCATCGCTGATCAATACCATCCTGGCCTTTGGTATGGAAACGACGTTTTTCCGTTACCTGAATAAACATGAAGATAAGAAAGCAGAAGTATATAACAACTCTTTCCTTTGTATCGCCTTTCTTTCCATCCTGTTTCTCATAACAGGACTGGTGTTTACGGACGCGATTGCGGCTTACCTCTCCGGGGATGGGGCACAGCTGGCTGACTATCGGAATTATGTGCGCTTTTTCGTATGGCTGCTGTTCATTGATGCGATCTGCGTGATCCCGTTTGCGAAGCTGAGGGCCGACAATAAGGCGATGCGCTACAGCATCATCAAGTTTATGAATATCGGTACTTTTGTGGGTTTTAACCTGTTTTTTATCTTCGTGGTTCCGGTCATCATCAGGCAGCAATGGCCATTTGCCGATTGGTTTGCAGGCTGGTACCGTGGCCCTTGGGTGGGTTATGCATTTATTGCCAATCTGCTGGCCAGTATCTTTACGTTTTTGCTGCTGATCCCGGAGCTGATGAAGATCCGCCTGAAGTTTGACGCTGAGTTGTTCCGTAAGATGTTTGGTTACTCCTGGCCGGTATTAGTGGCAAACCTTTCATTTATTGTCAATGAGAACCTCGATAAGATTGCCCTGAGCAGATTGCTGCCGGACGGTATTGCGGAACACGAGGTTGGTATTTATGGTGCCGTTTGTAAGATCGCCATTTTCATGAGTATCTTCATTACTGCTTTCAGGATGGGGGCAGAGCCCTTCTTTTTTAGTCATGCGAAGCACGAAAATGCCAGGAAGACCTATGCCATGATCCTGCATTATTTTGTGATTGCACTGGCCTTGCTTTTTGTAGCGCTGGTGGCCAATATTGATCTGCTGAAGTACTTTATCAGTCGCGATAAAGCACATATTGGAGAGTATTGGGTAGGGTTACCGGCAGTTCCTTACCTGTTGTTTGGTTATGTCTGTCTGGGGATCTACAGCAACCTGTCGATCTGGTACCGTTTATCCGACCAGACAAAATTCGGGCTGTACATCTCAGTGACAGGAGCGGTGATTACCATTGTGCTAAACTTTGTGCTCATTCCGAAATACAGCTATATGGGCTCCGCGTGGGTATCGATGTTTACTTACTTTGTGATGATGGTGATCTCCTATGTGCTGGGTCAGAAGTATTATCCTATTCCTTATCACCTGAAAAGGATCGTCGCTTACCTACTGGTATCGGTAGTGCTGGTCGTGCTGTCGTTCTGGGTTTTTAACAGAAATATTTATATTGGAAATGCATTGGTCCTGGCTTTTATGGGAGGGATCATTTACTTTGAGAAAGATCAGCTGAGAAACATCTTGACAAGAAAATAAAATCATCATTTAATAATAAAGTTTAATATATGAAAATTAACATCATCAACCGTTCAGGACACCCACTGCCACAATACGAAACTGCCCATGCTGCGGGTATGGACATGCGTGCTTTTGTAGACGCCGAGGTGGTCATTAAGCCCCTGCAACGGGTGTTGGTCCCTACGGGACTGCATATTGAGCTGCCTGTAGGTTTCGAGGCACAGATTCGCCCGCGTAGCGGACTGGCTTACAAACATGGCATCAGTATTGTGAATTCTCCGGGTACGATTGATGCAGATTACCGTGGGGAGATCAAGGTGCTGCTGGTGAATCTTTCTGATACTGACTTTGTGGTCAATAATGGCGACCGTATTGCACAGATGGTGATTGCGAAACATGAAACCATCTCCTGGGAACTTGCTGACGAATTGAGCGATACTGCCCGTGGTGCTGGTGGTTATGGCCATACAGGAAAATAAAAAATGAAAAAAGAGCTGTTGTTACTGGTATTGCTGCTGTCCGGAATGTTTTCATTCGGGCAGTCGAACACTGCTGTGGACAGTAATGCCGTCAAGGGGCTCTTTTTTGCCGGCCTCAGAGAGAAGCTAAACGAAAACTATGCGCGGGCAGCTGAGAACTTCAATAAAATCCTCTCCATAGATCCTGACAATGCCGCGGTGCACTATGAAATTGCAGTGCTGAGCTATAGACAAAACAAACTGACGGAGGCGGAGTTTTCCATTAGAAAGGCGCTGGGAATTGATAAAGAGAACATCTGGTACTGGAAGATGCTCGCCGAGTTGTACAAGCGCAAGGGAGACATGCCAGGCTTGGTGAAGGTCTTTGATGAAATGATCCGGTTGTCGCCGGAGAACGACGCCTACTATTTTGACAAGTGCAACGCTCAGCTGCTGATGGGTGATACTGCTTCGGCGATGAAAGGTTACGAGCTCATTCTTCAGAAGTTTGGCCCCTCGGCGGAGCTTGATGAGGCGCGGCAGCGTGTAGCGTCGGGTAATGGAGCTGAAACTTCCATTCAGCAGATTGACCAGATCATCTCGGGAACGGTAAGTGATCTTAAAGGCGCCCTGAATAAAAGCGAGCTATTGATGGAAAAGGGCGATCATGCTGCCGCACTGTTGTTACTGAAGAAGACTGAGGAGGCCTATCCTGAGAGTTACGAGGTAGAACTGGCACTTGCCGATCACTACAAGGCATTAAAAAATAGCGATGAGGCCGCTGTGGCACTTCGCAAAGCTTTTTCCAATGCGCAGATGCCCGTGGAGCAGAAGGTGAAAATTATGATGATGGTGGCTGCTGACCAGCGCAATCCTGCACACCTTAGCGATGCCATGGCGATGGGGCAGGTGTTGCTGGATACCCATCCCGAAGATCCAAAAGTAAGGGAATGGTATGGCGACCTGCTGCTGCAGTCGGGAAAAACAGAGGCTGCACTGAAGCAATATCAGGAGGCATTGAAGCTTGCAGAGGATCAGTATGGCGTCTGGCAGAAGCTGTTGAATGTGCAGACAAATGCGGGAAAGTACCAGGAGGCCATTCAGACAGGAGATGCCGCATTGGCCATTTTTCCGAACCAGGCCATTCTGTATTACTATTATGCATTCGCACTTCACCGGGAGGATAGAAATGCGGAGGCAAAGGCCAACATTAAACAAGCTTTAAGTCTAGATGGCGAAAATCCTGAAATGCAGGCCCTGGTCCTGGCACTGCAGGGTGAGATTGCCATTGATGAGCAACAGTTTCAAAAGGCCAATCAGTCCTTTGATCAGGCCCTGCAGCTGGCACCAACAAATTACATGATCATTAATAACTATGCCTATTACCTGGCTTTAAGAAATCAGCAGCTGTCAAAGGCCTCTGCATTGATTGCCAGGGCCGCCGCGGCATTGCCCAACAATGCCTCTATCGCAGATACGTATGCGCTGGTGCTTTTCAGGCAACAGAAATATGCAGAGGCCAGGATATGGATTGAAAAGGCGCTGCAAAACAATACCGAAGAAAACAGCGTTTACCTTGAACATTATGGAGACATTCTTTTTCTTGGAGGTGAAGAGGAGCAGGGGTTGCAGCAGTGGAAGAAGTCACAGTTGGCAGGAAATGATGATGAAAAATTAAGCCGGAAGATCAATGAAAATAAATATATCAAATAGTTTTTTAGGCCTCATGCTGATGCTAGCTGTGGCGTCTTGTAAGACGAGAAAGCAAACGGTAAAGGTACCGGTGAATGCCGACAGCACTGCAACGATGGTGAATAAGAAATCTGAAAACCTCGAGTTACTGAAATCTAAGGATGTTGGTTTCAATACCTTGTCATTGAAGGGGAAGGCACGCCTGGAGTTCAACGGGAAAGAAGACAATGCGAGCATCAACCTGAGGATGAAAAAAGATGAAGTCATCTGGCTTAGCATTACCGGGTTTGCAGGTATTGAGGGTGCACGTGTCCGGATTACTCCTGACAGCATTCAGGTATTGAACCGCCTGCAGGGCGTTTATCTGAATAAGCCATTCAGTTACATTTATAACTATGGTAGCCGTCAATTGAATTTCAAGACGCTGCAATCCATTTTACTGGGAAATACCATCAGCGATTTTATGTCTGCGGGTTCAGACCTGGAATTGGAGGCCGGGAATTGGGTGCTGAGTGGAAAACGTGGTGATCTGGGTTATCGGCTGTTGTTCAATACTTTGTTGAAAACGGAGGTCAACAACCTGAGCGACCTTAAATCCGGGCAGGCACTAAAAGTGACGTACGGTGATTATCAGCAGATCGATGCTACTCTATATCCCACAACTGTAGCGATCAGCACCATGTCCGGTACAAAGAAAGTGGCGATAGATCTTGATTTTTCTAAAATTGAACGCAATCTTCCGCTGGATTTTCCGTTTAATGTTCCAAAGAAGTATGAAGTATTAAACTGATTTTTTATACTTTTGGGCCAATGAAGTTCAACAAATTACTTTTACTCCTTTTACTTTTACTGTCTACCTCTGTTGCCTTCGGGCAGAGCAGCGCCCAGCTGAAACGGAAAAAAGAAGCCATACAACGGGAAATTGAACTTTTGCAACGCAACCTGTCCAAGGCGGCGAAAAATAAGAGCTGGACGCAGCGTCAGATCAATACGTTGAATTCCAAGATCCAGTTGATGCAAGACAAGATTACGGTCATCAACTCGGAAATCAAAACACTTGACAGCCAGATTCATGAAAATACAAACGTGGTGGTTGGCCTCAAGGGGCAGCTGGCGCAGCTTAAAAAAGAATATGCGGCGATGATCCGTTTTGCACAACGCAACAGGAATGCGTATGACAAGATGATGTTCATCTTCGCGGCCAGCGATTTTAATCAGGCCTACAAGCGCATCAAATACCTGCAGCAATTCGGGCAGTACCGCAAAAAGCAAGCGGATTACATCCAGGGGACCCAGAAAGACCTCAATTACAAGATTGTCATTCTCGACAAAAACCTGAAGGAGAAAAGCTCCCTGTTACATGAGCAGGAAAACGAACGCCAGAAGCTGGACGTCAATAAGGACGAGCGCTCAAAGGTGCTTCAGAAATACAGCAAGCAGGAAAAAAAATATAAGCAGGACATTGTTGCCCGTAAGAAGCAACAGGCGCAGATTGACAGGAGTATACGAGCCGCAATTGCCCGTGAGATTGCTTTGGCAAAAAAGAGAGCGGAAGAAGCTGAGCGTGCAGCAGCAAGGGCTGCGGCGGCAAAGCGGGCGGCAGCCATTGCGAAAGCAAAGGCAGAGAATAAACCGGTGCCGGCAGCTGTTGCGGAAGCCCCCAAATCAGAGGCCAGCAAAAATCCACTGACGGCAACACCGGAGAGTGCAAAACTCTCTGCTGCTTTTGAAAGCAACCGCGGATCTTTGCCATGGCCGGTGGCTGTGGGCACCACTACAGAAACCTTTGGTCGCCATAAACAAGGACAGGCAAGTTACGACAATGCAGGAATTACCATTCAGACTGGTGAAGGTGCATCCGTTAGGGCGGTATTCAATGGGACAGTGACTAAGGTGGGTAATGCCTTGGGCAGGTACTATGTATTGATCAAACACGGACAATTTTTTACCGTATATCAGAACCTGAGTTCGGTAAGTGTAGGCCAGGGAGATGCTGTTTCTACCAAACAGTCTATTGGCGTGGTGGCCTCTTCCGGAGGGGTACCGGAGTTGCAGTTCCAGATTTACAGGGGCACAGCAGCACAGAATCCGGCAGGATGGTTATCGGCGAAATAGAGGATTGCGATAGAAATGCTTATATTTGTATTATTGAACAAAAACAATTAGAGAGATGTACACAGGAACATTGTTAGAATTCTTGAATATGGGTGGAGGGGAGATTATGCTCATCCTTGCGGTTGTACTTTTGTTATTTGGAGGTAAAAAATTACCTGAACTGGCAAGGGGGTTGGGAAAGGGAATCCGTGAATTTAAGGATGCTTCCGAAGGTGTAAAACGTGAGATCCATAGAAATATTAATTCCGTAGGTATTGTTGACGACATTGAATCGGTGATCAATGATACCAAAAGCAGCACCAGTACTAATCATTATGAACCAGGAAAAGCTGAAGCTGCGGACCACCAACCTGCAGATGATGCGGGAGCTCAAGGTGGAATAAATTTAGAGAAGAGGGATTACGCTGCCAATAGCAATGAGTCTAATTCCAGAATAGAAACAGATAAAACACAACTTTAACCAAAGTATCATGTTAAACACAACCATATTGGCCGCTTTAGGTGGCATGGAAATCGCAGTCATTCTTGTGATTGTATTATTACTTTTCGGAGGCAGAAAGATTCCTGAGCTTATGAAAGGTCTTGGAAAAGGCATTAAAGAATTTAAAGATGGAAAAGACGGGATTGAAGACAGAGATTCTGCTGAACCTAACCGTACCAACAAACCTTTATAGGTTTTTTTGATCCATTCTTAAATTTAACTATTCTTGAAATTTTGAAAAAGTATAACTCCTTATCAGAGATACAAAGCCTTATTGCTCAAAAAAAAGTACGATTAACAGAGCTATTAGATCACTATTTTAAGCAAATAGAAACTCATCAACACCTCAATGCTTTCAATGAGGTGTTTTTTTATTCTGCCAGGGCACAGGCAGAGGCTGTTCAGGAAAAGCTGGACCAGGGTACCGCCGGTAAGCTGGCGGGAATGGTCATCGGCATTAAAGACAACATCTGTTATCAGGGGCATGAGGTTACCGCTTCATCAAAGATGCTGGAGGGATTTGTATCCCCTTATTCCGCGACGGTGGTGGAGCGTCTGCTTGCTGAAGATGCAATCATCATTGGCCGTTTGAACTGTGATGAATTCGCCATGGGCGGCTCAAATGAAACTTCCTACTACGGTCCTGTGAAAAATGCGGCAAACCCTGCGCTGGTTGCAGGAGGCTCCTCCGGTGGTTCGGCCGTTGCTGTTCAGGCCGATATGTGTCTTTCCGCGTTAGGTACCGATACTGGTGGTTCTGTGAGACAGCCGGCAGCCTTTTGCGGCGCGATTGGGATGAAGCCTACTTACGGGCGCATCTCCCGCTATGGTGTAATCGCCTATGCTTCTTCATTTGATCAGGTGGGTACCATTACTTCTTCCGTATCTGATGCTGCTACTTTGCTCGAGGTGCTTGCAGGCGCTGATGAAGCTGACAGCACGGTTTCGCGTCTGCCGGTTCCCGAATATAACCTTGGACTTCAATTGTCATCACCGAAAAAAATTGCGGTACTGAAAGAAACGCTGGAGAGTGAGGCTTTGGATCCTGAAATCAAAAAAGCCATACTTGCTGCTGTGGAACGTTTCAAGTCACAGGGACATACCGTAGAATATGTATCTTTCGACTTGCTGGATTACCTGGTGCCTGCCTACTACGTGCTGACTACCGCGGAAGCATCCTCTAATTTATCAAGGTATGACGGTGTGCATTACGGGCACCGCAATCTGGAAGCAAAACAGCTGAACGACCTATACAAAATGTCGAGGACCGAGGGTTTTGGTGAAGAGGTCAAACGCAGGATTCTGCTGGGTACTTTTGTGCTGAGTGCAGGATATTATGATGCCTACTATCAGAAAGCGCAGCAAGTAAGGCGTCTTATCCGCGAGAAGATGGAGGCCATGCTGATGGATTACGATGTTGTCCTTAGCCCTGTAACCCCTACACCTCCGTTCAAAATAGGCGAAAATATTGAAGATCCCCTGGTGATGTATATGGCTGATATCTTTACAGTGCTGGCCTCTCTGACCGGAATTCCTGCAATCGCTATACCGCTGGGCAATAATTCCGCCGGATTGCCGTTAAGTCTACAGCTTATGGCCAAACATTTCGGGGAACAGGAATTATTTTCCCTTTCCCATACATTTTTAAACTAGCCCCGTGTCACCAAACATTGCCTATGAAAATAAATGTACTTGTCACCACATGTATCCTTGCAATTTCAGGCATCACTGCCAATGCACAAAGTCTTCAGATTAACGATACGACAGCAGTACCGGTACTGTTAGAAACACCAACCTTCAGCAATTACAACTTTCAATATAAGGAACGTCTGGACTCCATTCAGAAGATGGTTCCGCTCAGTTATAACGAGCACGTACAGAAATACATTGATATTTACAGCGGTCGGAAGGATATGATGGGCAAGATGCTTGGCCTGTCCCGTTATTATTTTCCTATTTTCGAGAAGTCGCTGAAAGAATATAACATCCCTGCGGAGATCAAATACCTGCCTATTATTGAGTCGTCTATGAATCCACATGCGGTATCCAGGGTGGGGGCGACAGGGTTGTGGCAGTTTATGTTTGCGACTGCCAAAGACTATGGTCTCAATATGGATAACTTTGTAGACGAAAGAAAAGACCCCGTACAGGCGAGTTACGCCGCTGCGGCTTATTTCCGTGATGCTTATGAAGAGCTGGGCGACTGGCTACTGGCAATCGCCGCCTACAACTGCGGAATGGGAAATGTAAAAAAAGCAATCGCAAAGGCTGACTCCAGGGACTTCTGGGAAATCCGACCCTTCCTTCCTATGGAAACACGGAACTATGTGCCTGCATTTATTGCGGCCGTCTATGTCATGAATTACTCTGGAAAGCACGATATCCAGCTGCAGCAATGTTCGTTTTCAAGAACTTCTGACACCATTCATGTAAATCGTTTTATTGCTCTCCCTGATCTGGCAGCAGCCTTGAATATGGACGAGGCCACTCTATGTTCCATGAACCCTTCCTACAAAAAGAAGATTGTAAATGGTACAGAGCTGTTACCTAAACGGATCATCATCCCAAAGGTGAGCATGGAAATGTATGCGCAGATTTATGAAGTGCTGAACAACAGCAATGACCTCCCCGAGCTGGATACCAAAGTGGTGCTGGCCTCCAACGACGAAAGACGGAGGAACACCAAAAAGCTGGCAGTAAAGAAAAGTGCTGCTGTGCCGGCTTATACCTACCATAAGGTTGCCCCTGGGCAGAACCTTGGTGCCATAGCCTTGAAGTATCATGTGGAAGTGCAGGACTTAAAAGTCTGGAACAACCTTAAGGGATCAACCATCGTGCCCGGACAAAAGCTGAAGGTTTACAACCAGCAGGAGAGCAAAGCCCATAAAGCACCACTGAAAGGATAATTTCTGTAACTTTTCCGTACTTATTTTTATTTCGGGGCTGATTAAAAGATCGTAACTTTGGCCTTTTATAAATGAACTGATTTATGAGCAAGATTAACAGGAAGCAGGATGCTTTAGACTACCACTCGCAGGGTCGACCAGGTAAAATACAAGTTGTACCGACAAAACCGACAAACTCGCAGAGAGATCTGGCACTTGCCTACTCACCAGGTGTAGCAGAACCATGTCTGCAGATCGCCGAAAATACTGAAGATGTTTACAAGTATACTGCTAAAGGGAACCTTGTAGCGGTAATCAGTAATGGTACTGCCGTACTTGGTCTTGGTGATATAGGTCCTGAGGCGGGTAAACCTGTGATGGAGGGTAAAGGATTACTGTTTAAAATATTTGCAGATATTGATGTGTTCGATCTTGAGCTGGACACCAAAAATGTAGATGATTTTGTTAAGATTGTTAAAGCCCTGGAGCCTACTTTTGGTGGCGTAAACCTGGAAGACATCAAGGCCCCGGAATGTTTCGAAATCGAACGTCGCCTGAAAGAGGAGATGAACATTCCCGTGATGCATGATGATCAGCATGGAACTGCCATCATTTCTGCAGCAGCTCTGCTGAATGCATGCGAACTGCAGAAGAAAAAGATGGATAAGATCAGGATCGTCGTGAATGGTGCCGGTGCGGCAGCCATCTCTTGCACGCGTCTGTATGTATCCCTGGGTGCAAAAAAAGAAAATATTGTGATGTGCGACCGCAGTGGTGTGATCCGCGACAACCGGGAAAACCTGGACGCCATCAAGGCTGAATTTGCGACCTCGAGAAACCTGAGCACACTTGCGGATGCGATGAAAGACTCAGACGTATTCATTGGTCTTTCTTCCGCTGATTGTGTGACCGTAGACATGCTCAAGTCAATGGCAAAAAATCCAATCGTTTTTGCCATGGCAAACCCAAATCCGGAGATTGCTTACGAGCTGGCTATCAGCTCCCGCAAGGACATCATTATGGCTACTGGCCGTTCTGACTATCCCAACCAGGTGAACAACGTGCTTGGATTCCCTTATATTTTCAGGGGTGCATTGGATGTGAGGGCAACCAGCATCAATGAGGAAATGAAAATTGCCGCCGTAAAGGCCATCGCTGAGCTGGCCAAAAAACCTGTTCCTGAAGCGGTAAACATGGCTTACAATGTCAACAACATTAAATTCGGTAAAGATTACATCATTCCTAAGCCCATCGACCTTCGTCTCATGACCAACGTTTCTTCTGCGGTAGCAAAAGCAGCGATTGAGTCAGGAGTAGCCCGTAAGGTCATCAACGACTGGGATGCGTATAAAGAGGAGCTTACGCAACGCCTTGGAATGGACGATGCCATCATGCGTGCCATCACCAACAAAGCCAAGTCTGACCCTAAGAGAGTGGTTTTTGCGGAAGCCGATAATTACAAAATCCTGAAGGCCGCACAGATCGTCAAGGATGACCATATCGCGATCCCTGTTTTATTGGGCAACAAGGAAAAAATCCAGACGATTATTGAAGAAAACGGACTGGAGCTGGAGGGCGTAGAGATTATGGACCCCTTCCAGGAACCTCAACGCATGAAAAAATATGCAGAACATCTGTATAAAAAGCGTCAGAGAAAAGGGGTTACCCCAATTGAGGCTGCTAAGTTTCTGCGCGACAGGAACTACTTTGGTGCTTCAATGGTAGAATTCGGGGAGGCTGATGCCATGATCTCCGGATTGACAAAAGACTATCCATCGACGATCAAACCGGCACTGCAGGTGATCGGTACGGAAGAAGGTGTGAACAGGGTTGCTGGAATGTACATGATGATGACCAAAAAAGGACCTGTGTTCTTTGGCGACACCACCGTGAATGTCGATCCTACGGTGGAGCAGTTGGTAGACATCACCTTATTGCTGGAGCGTGCGGTACGTCAGTTTAACATCCAGCCCCGTATTGCCCTGCTTTCCTATTCGAACTTTGGTTCCAACCAGGGCGGCGTACCTGACAAGGTCAGGAAAGCCGTGAAAATCCTTCATGATCAGTATCCGGAAATCGTTGTCGACGGGGAGATGCAGGGGAATTTTGCAATTAACAACGAATTGCTGAAAGATAACTTTCCTTTTAGTAGTTTAGTAGACGCTCCGGCGAACACTTTAGTGTTCCCTAACCTGGAATCCGGCAATATTGCGTATAAATTATTGCAGGAACTTGGCGGCGCGGAAGCTGTGGGACCGATATTGCTAGGTTTGAAAAAGCCTGTTCATATTGTTCAGTTAGGAAGTTCGGTTCGTGAAATCGTAAATATGGTTACCTTAGCGGTACTCGACGTACAGTCGAAAGCTCAGGCTGCCGGTGACAAAACATTAAAAAGAGTAAAGAAGTAAATTATGTTTGAATATATTGATGGTAGGCTATCCTTTAAATGCCCCGCTTATATTGTTGTGGAGGCCGGAGGAATTGGTTACCATATTAATATATCCTTAAATACCTATAGCCTGCTTGGAGACATGGAGCGATGTAAAATATATACATGGCTCCATGTTAAGGAGGATGCGCACACCCTCTATGGGTTTGCCGAAGAAGGGGAACGCAGGCTGTTCCTGCACCTGATATCCGTTTCCGGCATTGGTGCGAATACGGCAAGGATGATGCTCTCGTCCATTACCCCGATAGAGATACAAACCGCCATTGTTAATGGTGACCTGCCCCTGATCCAGCGCATCAAAGGGATCGGCGCGAAATCTGCCCAGCGCCTGGTGCTGGAGCTGCAGGACAAACTGAAAAAAGAAGGCTCCGGATCGCTGATCGCGGCGCCATTAAACCATACTGTCAGAGAAGAAGCCTTATCGGCACTGATGATGCTCGGCTTTGCGAAGCAGCCTGCAGAAAAAGCCCTCGATAATGCGGTGAAAACCGGTGGTGTTGAACTCTCAGTAGAACAAATGATCAAAATAGCTTTGAAGAATTTATAAGATACCATTGAGAACTTTATTTACGCTCATTCTTGTTCTGGCTCTCTGCCTTGGCGGACAAGAATCTTTTGCTCAAAATGTTCGTCCCGGAAGGACTTCCGATACCACAAGAAACAACTTCAGCTTAAAGGAAAAACAACGCCTTGGACTACGTAACCTTGGTAATTCCTTCAGCCCCACGCCGGATAATGTAAAGCGCGAAGTCGAATATGACGCGAAGACGAAAAGATACATCATCAGGGAACGCATCGGCGACCGCTATTTCTCTGCCCCCCAATACCTGACAGTCGAAGAATACCAGCGCCTCATCACCAGTGAACTGAAACGCGAAAACTGGCGTGTATATTCCAATGAGGAAATCAACCAGGTCCGCAATACGGGGATCATCCCCAGTCTTAAAATCAATAGCAAGGCTTTTGAAAAGATCTTTGGTGGCAGTACCATCGACATCCAGCCAAGGGGAGAGGCGGAGCTGACCTTCCTTGGTCGCATCAACAAAAATGAAAACCCGTTGTTCAATGAACGCCAGCGTGTGCAGGGAAATTTCGATTTCAACCAGCGGATCCAGATGGATGTGATGGGAAACATCGGTACCAACATGAAGATCAACATGAACTACAATACGGAGGCTCAGTTTGACTTTGAAAATCAGGTAAAGCTCGATTATACCGGAGGCAAGGACGACATCATCCAGAAGATTGAGGCCGGAAACGTGAGTCTTCCACTCAACACTACACTGATCAATGGTACGCAGGCACTGTTCGGGATCAAGACGCAGCTTCAGTTCGGTAAGCTGAATGTGAGCACGGTCTTCTCACAGCAGAAGTCACAATCGCGGGAGATCAGGATCAATAATGGCGCCCAGCAGAATGAATTCCGCATTAGCGGCGATAACTACGAAGCTAACAAACACTACTTCCTGGCGCAGTATTTCAGGGACAACTACAACAAGTCCATGTCTACGCCACCGACGATCACCTCCGGCATACTCATCACCAGAATTGAGGTCTGGATCACCAACAAAACAGGAAATACCACCGACTCAAGAGATGTCCTTGGATTTATGGACCTTGGAGAAAATGCACCTTACAACGCCGGGCTGATTGGCGGGACTTCTGTGTTGCCCTCCGCATTTAACAACCCCCAATTTCCACGTCAGTCGAACGACCTGCTGACACGCCTTCCGGCGGATGCACGCCAGACGAACTCCAATTCCGTCATATCCTTTTTTGCACCCAACGGCGGAACCGACAACTATTCCAAGCTTACCTACGCACGTAAGCTGGCAGAGAGAGAATATACTTTTCATCCTCAGTTAGGATATATTTCACTCAACAACGCCTTAAATACCGATGAGGTGCTTGCAGTAGCCTATCGCTATACCTACCGAGGTGTAGAATACCAGGTGGGTGAGTTTTCTACGGATGTCTCTTTCAACCAGGCTACACCACAGGTACTGTTTGCCAAGCTCCTTAAAAATGAAACTACAAAAGTAAACCTGCCCACCTGGGACCTGATGATGAAAAACATCTATTCCATCGGTGGCTACCAGATCAGTCCGCAGAACTTCAAGCTGGATATCTTCCGGATTGACGATCGCTCGGGTGTGGAGAAACCTTACATCGATGAAGGTGAAAAGCTGGACGAGAACAGGGTACCCTTAAAAAATAAACTATGGCTCCAAGTGGCAGGACTGGACCGCCTGAACCAGCAGAAAGAGCGTCGTCCGGATGGGGTGTTCGACTTTGAGGCGGAAAATGATCCCTTTGGGACGAATCCAAACAACAGCCTGTATAATAACGGTACCGGCAATCAGACCTCGGGCAGCAACAGCTCTAACCTGAGCTTTTCTACGAATACCAAAAATGGATACGTAACGATTGACCCGCTGAATGGACGGGTGATCTTTCCATTGATTGAACCTTTCGGGAAGGACCTTGCCGACCAGTTTACCCCTGCAGAACAGGCCCTTATTGACAAATATACTTACACGGCACTATACGATTCAACGAAGGTGATTGCCCAGCAGCTGTTTACCCGGCAGAACAGGTACATCATCAAGGGAGCGTACCAGTCGGAAGTCGCCTCTGAGTTTAGCCTGAATGCGATCAATGTACCGGAAGGGTCTGTAAAGGTTTTTGCGGGAACAATTCCTTTGGTGGAAGGAAATGATTTTACCGTAGACTACCAGGGAGGAAGGGTGAGGATACTGAATACCGCACTGCTCAGCTCCGGCCAGCCAATTAAAATCTCCACAGAAAACAATGAGCTTTTCGGTTTACAGCAGCGCTCATTATTCGGCACGCGACTGGATTATAAGGTGAACAACAAGCTGAACCTGGGAGGAACGGTAATGAACCTCACAGAGAAGCCCCTCACTCCGAAGGTGAACATTGGCGAGGAGCCCATTTCCAATACGATGTGGGGGCTGGATGTCAACTATAGCACGCCCTCCAGGTTCCTGACCAAGATGGTGGATAAGCTGCCGCTGATCTCTACGAAGGTACCATCCAGCTTTACTTTCTCCGGAGAGTTTGCACAACTGGTGCCTGGACATCCGAAAGCATTGAACTTTGCCGGTCAGAAGGGTGGTGTCAGTTATCTGGACGACTTTGAGGCATCACGTTCTGTCATCGACTTAAAGAGCGCTGTGGCCTGGCAGCTGTCAGGTACACCACAGATGTTCCCTGAGTCGCAACTGATTGACGACCTTCGTTATGGTTACAACCGTGCCCGAATTGCCTTTTATAATATTGACCCCATCTTTTATAACCGTACCGATGCAAGTCTTCCGACGAGCCTGAGGAACAACAGAAATGAGCTGTCCAATCATTACGTACGTCAGATCATTGAACAGGAGGTATTCCCATTCAAGGAAACCGTGACGGGCCAGCCTTTTGCACTGCCTACATTAGATGTGGCTTTCTACCCTACAGTACGTGGGCCTTATAACTTTGTGCCGACGGGCTTCGGTCCGGGTGGCAGCCTCAACAATCCACGCAGTCGCTGGGGTGGCTTATTCCGCAGGATTGAGACCAACGATTTTGAGGCGCTCAACATCGAGTTTATCGAACTGTGGGTGATGGACCCTTACCTGTATAACCGTTCTGCAACCGGTGGGGATTTATACTTCAACGTGGGTAACATCTCCGAAGACATCCTGAGGGACGGAAGAAAATCGCTGGAGAATGGCCTGCCGGCAAATGGCGATCCTACAAAATTTGATGAAACCAATTGGGGAAGGGTACCTAAGCTGCAGCCGGTGATACAGGCCTTTGACAATGACCCGGAGGCAAGACGTGCACAGGATGTCGGGCTTGACGGATTGTCGAATGTAGATGAACGCACAAAGTTTGCGACCATCATCAACCAGATCAAAGGGCAGCTGAATCCTGATGCGGCGACATCCATTGACAATGACCCTTCATCCGATGATTATACTTACTTCAGGGGCCCGCTGCTGGATCAGCAGAATGCGGGAATCCTGAAACGGTACGAAAAATATAACGGCACAGAAGGCAATTCCAAGACTGCACAGCAGTCGCAGGCAGAACTGGGTGTCGATAATTCTGCCTCCACCTCATTACCGGATGGCGAAGACATCAACAGGGACAACAACATGGTGCAGAGTGACGAGTACTTCCAGTACAAGATTTCCATGCGCCCGGCAGACCTGATGGTGGGTCAGAACTTTGTGACCGACAAGGTAGTGTCGCAGGTGAAGCTGGCCAACGGACAGACGCAGGATGTCACCTGGTACCAGATTCGTATTCCATTGGCACAATACCAGGAAAAGGTGGGCAGCATCCAGGACTTTAAATCCATCCGTTTCATCAGGATGTTCATGACCGACTTTGCCGATACAACCGTACTGAGGTTTGGAAAAATACAGCTGGTCAGGGGAGAGTGGCGCCAGTACAATGCCAACAATGAGGCCAATCAGGTGATTGTTGACCCTTCATTGCAGACGGTCCTTCCCGACAACTCGACCATTGAAGTCGCCACCGTAAACATCGAAGAAAATGGAAAACGTACGCCTATTCCTTACGTGGTGCCTCCTGGAATTGAACGCGAGCGTGATTTCAGCAATTATCGTGGAGATACCCGCCAGAATGAGCAATCGCTTGCAGTAACTGTAAAGAACCTGCGTGACGGTTACGGAAGGGCATCTTTTAAAACGGCACTCAATGATTTCAGGTCTTATAAACATCTGGAAATGTATATCCATGCGGAGGCGATCGGCGCATCGACACTCAATGACAACGACGTACAGGCCTTCTTCAGAATTGGTACCGATAACCAGGATAACTATTACGAATATTCGCAGCCGTTGAAAGTGACGCAGCCGGGGACAAGTGACCCTTACCAGATCTGGCCTGACCAGAATAAGATGGACATTGAGCTGGAGCTCTTCCAAAAGGCAAAGCTGGCACGTAACAATGCAATGACTTCCGCAGGTATTCCATGGCCAATTAATATTCCCTTCAATTACATCATTGACGGACGTGTGATCACCGTAAAGGGCCAGCCGGATATGAGCAAGGTCAGGGTATATATGCTGGGGGTTAAAAACCCGTATAATACTGGTACCGGTGATGATGGACTGGATAAAAATGTGGTGGTATGGTTCAATGAGCTCCGGCTGACGGAGTTTGACGAACGCGGCGGCTGGGCAGCAACAGCCAGGATGAATGCGAAGCTTGCTGATTTTGCAGATGTGAACATCTCCGGAAGCAAATCGACCATCGGTTTTGGTTCCCTGGATACCCGTGTGAGTGAAAGGAACCGCGCGGACAATATGTTCTTCGACGTGTCGTCCAGTGTGGAGCTGGGTAAACTGCTGCCTAAGAAATCCGGCGTCAAGATCCCAATGTATGTCAGTTATTCCAGCCAGGTGAGCACCCCCCAATACAACCCAAGCATGCCCGACATTGAGCTTAAAAATGCACTCGATGCTGCTAATAAAACTCAGCGCGATTCCATTCTCAACTTTGCCCAGGACAGGACCGTGCGCAGCAGCATCAACTTTACCAATGTGCGTAAGGAAAGGGTAAATCCTGATGCAAAAGTGCGGCTTTGGGACATAGAAAACTTTAACGTCAGCTATGCTTACACGAAGTTTACCCATAAGGATTTCATCGTGGAGAACAACTTTCAGAAGACTTACCGGGCATCGCTGGTGTATAACTATGCGTCGCAATCAAGAAACTACGAACCCTTCAAAAAGCTGATCAAATCAAATACGCTGGCTTTGCTGAAAGATTTCAACTTCAGCCTGCTACCAAGTGCGATAAACTTCAGGATTGACGTAGACCGTTATTACTCGGAGAACAACCTGAGGAACAACGATCCACTCAACTCCATCCCGGTTAACACGACCTTCAATAAAAACTTCCTGGTATCACGTGTATATGGGATTTCCTGGAACCTGACCAAGTCGCTCACACTGGATATCGATGCTACGAACTATTCCATCATCGACGAACCAGAGGGTAGGATTGAGGGACTTAAACGTGATACGTTATGGCAGAATATGAAACGTCTGGGCAGAACAACAGATTACAGCCATAATCTGAACATCACCTATGCATTGCCGATCAATAAGATCCCGGGAATGGATTGGGTAAATGTAGCCACCCGTTACGGCACGAATTTCAACTGGCAGACCGAACCGTTGGCGACCTTAAGAGATCCGAATATCGATCTGGGAAATACCATCCAGAATGCAAGAACGATCCAGCTGAACCCTAGCTTAAACCTTGCATCACTCTATAACAAGTTTGGCTTTATCAGACGCGCAGGAAACTCATCATCGGCAGAAAAGGGATCTGGTGCCACAGGTGTGCTCATTGGCTTACTTACCGGGGTGAAAAATGTGGTGGGTGCGTACACGCAGACAAAAGGAATTTTCCTTCCGGGTTATCTGCCTAAGACGAGCTATTTTGGTATTGATGACATCACGGGGGCTCCCGGACTGGCCTTTGTATTGGGTAGTCAGGCCGACATCCGCGACCGTGCACTGGCCAGCGGGTGGATAACGAGGGACACACTGCAGCAGCAGTTGTACATCACGACCATGCGGGAGGATTTCAGTCTGACAAGTTTGATCGAGCCGATAAGAGACCTCAGCATTACGCTGACAGCCAATAAAAACAGGACGCTGAACTATTCGACGAACTTCAGGTACGATGAGCAGTCGCGCGGGTTTGTTAACCTGAGCCCTTTCACTACCGGAGATTACAGCATTTCCTTCATCTCCATGAAAACGGCATTCTCGGAAAAGAACGGCAGTATCGTTTCAAAGCTGTTCAATGAGTTCATGTCCAACAGGGCGATCATTTCCCAGCGCCTTGGTATCCGAAATATGAATTCTGTGGGCACCGTAAACGGTTATGCCGATGGTTATGATCAGAACGCTCAGGATGTCATTATCTCTGCTTTCCTTGCCGCCTACTCCGGCAAGAGTGCATCATCCATCAGCCTGAATTCCATGCCTAAGATCCCACTGCCGAACTGGAGATTAAACTACCGTGGCCTAACGAGAATCCCTTACCTGGCGGATCGTTTTACGTCAATAGACCTTCGCCATTCGTACCGTTCCGTATACAGCATCAATGGTTTCAACTCCCTGCTGAAATACCAGGAGGTGGGTGGTTATGCCTACAGCAGAGACCAGAACCAGAACTTCCTTCCTTTCTATCAGTACTCACAGGTGACAATTGCAGAGCAGTTCTCTCCGCTGATCGGCGTGGATACGAGGCTGAAGAACAACATGACGCTGAACTTCGAGATCGGCCGCTCGCGACTGCTGGGATTGAGCATGTCAAACAGCCAGCTGGCGCAGATGTCTGAAAATAACATGGTCTTCGGCCTGGGCTACCGCACCACGAAATTCAGGTTCCCTTTTGGGTTGTTCAAACAGATGAAGATGGACAACAACATGGACTTCAAACTGGACATCGCAGTGAGGGACAACAAGACGGTCATCTACCGTGCAGATGTGCTGGAAGCAGAAGTGTCTTCAGGGGCAAAGAACATCACCATGAGGCCGAGTGTGGATTACATCCTCAACCAACGGTTCAACATACGTGTGTTCTATGATTCCAACATCACGAAGCCTTATACTTCACAGACCTTCAATACCTCTTTCAGCAATTTCGGATTTAGTTTAAGAGTTACGCTGAATTAAGATTGGTATAAATGCAGGGAATAATTACCTTTGAAACGACATCTGATGAAAGCAGCACTGTCAACTGTTAACTAACGAAAAAAATAAAAAAATATAACATGAATTTTCCATCAGAATTAAAGTACACTAAAGATCACGAATGGCTGAAAATCGAAGGTAATGAAGCCTATATCGGAATCACCGATTTTGCGCAGCGTGAGTTGGGTGACATCGTTTACATCGACATCAATACCGTTGGTGACGAAGTGAGTAAAGATGAGGTTTTTGGTACCGTTGAAGCTGTAAAAACAGTGTCAGACTTATTTATGCCCGTGACTGCTACGGTATTGGAAACAAATGCTGCTTTAAATGACAATCCTGAGCTGGTAAACTCTGATTCTTACGGTGAAGGATGGATGGTAAAAGTGAGCATCGCTGATGTTGCACAAGTTGATGGTCTGCTGGATGCTGATGCATACAAAGCCCTTGTTGGTGCTTAGTCAATGGGTTTATTTAAAGCATTAAAATATCAGATCTGGGCAATAGTCTGGACCCTGGTTATCTTAATCCTTTGTAATATGGAAATGCCTGATTCCAGTGGATCAGGCTTTTTTTTTAAGGGTTTTGACAAGATGGTCCACCTGGGCTTCTTCTTTGTGCTGACCATCCTTTTGTTTTTTGGAAAGATCCGGTACCAGCATAACTACAGCTTCCGTTCACTCACGATCTTTAAGATCATCCTGATCACTGCCGCCCTGGGTGCGGGAATCGAAATGCTGCAGTGGAAAGTTTTTACCTACCGGTCTGCAGAGTGGTGGGATTTCGGCTGTGACATGATTGGTGTGGGTATGGCCATTTTCAGTTATATGTTATTGCATAAAACCAATTATAATGATAAAAAATCTGTTTAAACTGCTATTGCTCGTTGCGGTGCTCGGTACCAGCGGATGCAGCATCTTCAAGAGTGGCTGTAAGTGCCCGCCGGTAAGCTATCGCAGCTATCCCCAACGATAGTTTCCTTCTGTACCCTTTATGTTACGGTAGTTTGACGGTTTTCAGACTGCCAAGGGCATCTTTAGTCACTTTGACGTGCCTTTATAACAGGATGTTTATTTGTAACTGTTATAAATAAAGGCTAAATTGCGGCCGTTCAGGAATGGGGGATCACATCATTTTCCTGGCCATAATATAACCTTATACGAGATGAAACTTTCACAACTAAATCCTGGAGAACGAGGTACTATTGTATCTTTTACAGATCTTGATATGTCTGTAAAATTAATGGAAATGGGCTGTTTGCCCGGCGAGGTTGTAGAAGTCGAACGCTTTGCCCCCCTGGGCTGTCCCATAGCAATCCGTGTAGCTGGTTATCAGCTTTGTCTGAGAAAGAATGAAGCGTCAATCATTATAATACAGCAATAATTTGGCAAAGGATTTAAAAATAGCGCTGGTTGGAAACCCCAATACAGGCAAGTCTACTCTTTTTAACCTGCTTACAGGGTTAAATCAGAAAATAGGAAACTTCCCGGGAATTACAGTTGACAAAAAGCTTGGCTATGCAAAGCTTCCTGATGGGAAACAGGCAGAGGTCATCGATCTGCCGGGAACCTACAGTCTTTATCCGAAGAGTAAAGACGAAAGCATTGTTTTCCAAGTGCTGGCCCATGCCAATAATCCAAGCTTTCCTGACATCATTGTATTGGTTGCAGACGCGACTAACCTCCGCAGAAACTTACTCCTCTATTCACAGGTTGCTGACCTGGGATTACCTATGGTTCTGGCCCTGAACATGACGGATATGGCCAGGAAGGAGGGAATAGCGGTTAATGTTGACCTGCTTTCAAAACGCATCGGTATCCAGGTGGTGCCCATCTCTGCAAGAAGTAACAAAGGGCTGGCGGAGCTGAAACAAGCCATTTCAAATACTACCGCTATCGCCACACAGGCTAAGGCCGTTGACATACAGCAGCTGGCTCCGGAAGCCATCGCTGAAACCATGAAGCTGATCCGTACCGACAATGACTATTTCGCATTGCAGGTTCTGCACCAGCATGAACACCTGGATCTTTTCTCAGATGCTGAACATACGCAGCTGGAGAAGATCAAACAGAGTCATCAGTTTGAGACTTCCAAAATACAGACCGCAGAAACCATTGCGCGCTACCGCTACCTGGGAACGGTACTTAGTGGTGTCATTGAAGATACCGGCGCAGAGCGTAAATTTGCGTTGAGTGATAAGCTGGATGCGGTACTCACCAACAAATTCTGGGGGTTCCTTATTTTCATAGCCATCCTTTTTTTTGTATTTAATTCCATTTTCTCCTGGGCTTCCTATCCCATGGATCTTATTGAAACTTCATTTGCATGGCTGACAGAATTTGGCCATGACCACCTTCCTCCCGGCGTCCTCACGGACCTGCTGATGGATGGTGTGCTTGCCGGATTGGGTGGTGTAGTGATCTTTATCCCTCAGATTGCCATTCTTTTTGCCTTTATCTCCATTCTGGAAGATACAGGATATATGGCCCGTGTGACCTTCATGATGGACAAAATTATGCACAAGTTCGGATTGAGCGGAAAGTCGGTCGTACCCATGATCGGTAGTCTGGCCTGTGCCGTTCCTTCGATCATGAGTGCGCGTAATATTGAAAGCTGGAAAGACAGGATCATTACCATTATGGTCGTGCCGCTTGTGAGCTGTTCTGCGCGACTTCCGGTATACACCTTGCTCATATCACTTGTGGTGCCTGATCGTGCCGTATGGGGCTTTATTAATCTTCAGGGACTGGCATTGATGTGTATGTACATCATCGGTATTCTTGCTGCAGTACTGGTTGCTGCCGTCATGAAATTCATCATCAAAGCAAAAGAGCGTTCTTATTTTATTATGGAGCTGCCTGTTTATCGTATGCCACGCTGGAGCAATGTGCTCTTTACCATGTATGAGAAATCAAAAACCTTTGTTTTTGAAGCAGGGAAAGTTATCATTGCCATCTCCATTATTCTATGGGTAATGGCGAGTTACGGTCCTGGTGATCGGTTTGAGCAGATTGAGGCAAAATATGCAAAGATTGAAGCGGAGCATGAAGGTGCGCCGGTTGATAACTTTGAGCGCGATAAGTCAGCCGAAAAATTGGAAAATTCATATGCGGGCGTATTGGGGCATGTCATTGAACCGGCCATCAGGCCGCTGGGTTATGACTGGAAAATCGGCATTGCACTCATCACCTCATTTGCAGCCCGGGAGGCCTTTGTGGGTACGATGGCAACCATCTACAGCGTAGAGGGAGGCGATGAAGAAGTGGGCACGATCCGCGACAAAATGCGGGTAGCGAAAGATGCTGAAACGGGACTGCCCATCTTCACCTTTGCTTCTGGTTTGTCGCTCATGCTGTTCTACGCCTTTGCCATGCAGTGTATGAGTACAGTTGCCGTAGTGTACCGCGAAACAAAGTCCTGGAAATGGCCGGTCATTCAGTTGACCTACATGACGGTCATGGCTTACATTGCTGCTTTGGTTACCTTCCAGCTGCTCAAGTAAAAGTTCCGGTGTCTCAAGTAGGCGAATGCAATTGAAGTAAATTCCATACCTTTGCAAGGTGAAAAAAGAAGATGTTTTAGCCCAGTATATGCCGGCGCCCGCAGCTCCGGTGATTGCTAAGTGGATCGACTATTTTCAGTGTGAGTTCAAGATATCTAAAGGCCGTGTGACCAAACTTGGTGACTACCGGCATCCTTATAAAGGAATGGGACATAAGATCTCTGTCAACAATGATATGAACCCTTATTCCTTCCTGGTCACCACTGTTCATGAGTTTGCACATCTCCTTACCTGGAACGATCATAAAAATAAGGTCAAACCTCATGGATCAGAATGGAAACACAATTTTAAACGGATGATGGCCCCCTTTCTGGAGCAGGAAATCTTTCCAGCTGATGTAAAGGCAGCCATTGTGCGTTACCTTGGTAATCCTTCGGCGGCGAGCTGTACCGATCTGACACTTTCCCGCGCACTGAAAAAATATGATGCAGAAAAAAAGGAAATCCGACTGGAGGAATTGCCGCTGCATGCCGTATTCACCATCAAGGACGGCAGGCAGTTTAAAAAAGGAGAGAAGCTGAGAAAGAGGTACCGCTGCCAATGTCTTGACAATGGAAATATCTATCTTTTTAACCCGCTCGCAGAAGTCATCCTCGAGGCTACAGGTACGTAGATTGCCTCTTTATCCATCACCTTCCACTGGAACCTGATTTTTTCATTCTTAAAGCTGGAAGGACTCTTTATGAGACTGTCAATAAGTGCATCCGGAGTATCCACCATTACGCTGGCACTATAGCCATTCTGAGCACTGCTCTTTAGCTGGATGTAACTTTCTTCGCCTGCGGCGATGTAGTCGGCAAAGCGCATATCAAACTGGTCTTTTTGCTGTAGCGCATCTTCAAACACCTGAATGGATTTTTGATAAGGCGCTTTATTTTCACTGACTGCCGGATCAGCCTTGATGTTGCGAAATCCTTTTCTGGTCAGCTCATTTTCATTGCCTGCTGTGCGGCTGTCTATTTTGAATGGAATATTGTTCCTCAGATAGGTGTAGGTATCTGTAAAGCGCTGGTCTGCGTCGTTGCCACTGCGCTTGTGTTCGCGAAGCAACAGAAGACTGTCATTCTGGAGGTAATAACGTTGCTGAACATTTCCCTTTGAAATGTCGTCGGTGTAAGATGAATACATCACCGGTTTACCATTGTAACTGTACCTTTCTACATACATCGCATGGTTGTCAGATTGGAACACAAGGCTTGTCTGCTTTTCAAATTTGCTGATATTTGCATCAATGGAGTCGGCGAGCAGGCTGATGGATTCTTCCGTCATGGCTGTTGCAGCGGGTTGCTGGATATAGTTGGCCTGTGGATGTTTGGGCGACTGATTACAGCTGTACATCATGAGCAGGGCCGCAGATAAAAAAAGGTAACCGGAAATCTTCATAACGTGTGATTGTAGCTGATCTAAGGCCATTATCGTGCCAATGCACTCAGTAGCTCGTCAGTTTGCTGACGGTGTCTGCCAGCCTGCTTTTGGCTAGAAAGTTTTCTTCGAGCGTTTTATTCATGGGAATGGCAGTATCTGCGCTGGCGCAACGCATGACCGGTGCATCCAGATAATGGAAACAATGTTCTCCAATCCATGCGGCAAGTTCCGCACCGAAACCGCTGCTCAGGGTATCCTCGTGAAGGATCAGTACCCTTCCAGTTTCCTTAACAGCGAGGGCCACCGCTTCCTTATCCCAGGGTTGAAGGCTGCGCAGGTCCAGCAGCGTTGCTGAACATTCCGGATGTTCAGCGAGGTACTCCAAGGCCCAGTGGACACCAAGGCCGTAGGTAATGATGCTCAGCTGTTCGCCGGTGGAGAGGCGTTTCGCCTTGCCGATTTCTGTGGTATAATAACCTGATGGTACAGCCCCCGAAAGGCTGCGGTATAATAATTTATGTTCAAAAAACAATACCGGATTGGGATCTTCGATGGCGGCCAGCAGCAAGCCTTTTGCATCGTCAGGAAAGGCGGGATATACGATCTTCAGCCCCGGAGTTTTGGTAAACCAGGCTTCATTGCTCTGCGAATGAAAAGGACCGGCTCCCGTGCCTGCGCCTGTCGGCATGCGGATCACCACATCGGCTTTTTCCGCCCAGCGGTAGTGGGTTTTGGCGACGTTATTTACGATCTGGTTGAATCCGGAGGAAACGAAATCGGCAAACTGCATTTCTACAATAGCCTTATGCCCATTAATAGAGAGACCTAAAGCGACGCCTACAATGGCAGATTCACAGATGGGAGTGTTACGGACCCGGGATTTTCCAAAAGTCGCTGCAAAGCCTTCTGTAATCTTAAAAGCACCACCATATTCAGCAATATCCTGCCCCATGATCACGAGCCGCTGATGGCGTTCCATACCAAGCTTCAAGCCATCACTGATGGCGTCCAGGTAACGAAGTGAATTGATCTCATTTCCAGGTGCTGCAGGAAGGTGTTCGTAGGGATGATACATCTCTTTCAGCTCCAGCTCCAGGTCTGCCGCAGGTTCATCATCATGGAATGCTTTTTCGACTTCCCTGTCAATCTCGTATTTAAAAGCAGCTTTTATATCGCCTATGACTGCTGTATTGAGCACACCCTGATCCAATAGATATTGCTCAAAGTTTTTTACAGGATCTTTTACCGACCATTGCTCAAAAAGCTCCTGAGGTACATATTTTGTTCCCGAAGCTTCTTCATGCCCACGCATCCTGAAGGTAAGACATTCCACCAGAACCGGCTTGGGATCTTTCCTGATGCGCGTTGAAATATCGCTTAGCGTATCGTATACTTCAAGGATGTTATTGCCATCAATTTGAATGCCTTCAATGCCATAGCCAATAGCCTTGTCCACAAGGTCTTTGCATTTGTACTGCTCTGCCGTCGGCGTCGAGAGGCCATAACCATTGTTCTCAATCAAAAAGATTACAGGCAGGTCCCATACTGCCGCCACGTTAATGGCTTCATGGAAGTCGCCCTCACTCGTTGCCCCTTCTCCGGTGAAGACCAGGGTGGCCTGTTGTCTGTTTTGCAGCAGATCCGCCAAAGCGATGCCATCTGCCAAAGCCATTTGCGGACCAAGGTGGGAGATCATTCCAATGATCTTATGCGCTTGTGTGCCGAAGTGAAAGGAGCGGTCGCGCCCTTTGGTAAAACCTGTGATTTTTCCCTGCCATTGCGCCATGAGTTTTCTCAATGGGATGTTTCTGCTGGTGAAAACACCCAGATTTCGGTGCATCGGCAGGATATATTCCGACGGAAGCATAGCCATGGTACTGCCTACGGCGATGGCTTCCTGACCAATGCCGGAAAACCATTTGCCAATGCGGCCCTGGCGCAGAAGGATCAACATCTTCTCTTCTATCATTCTTGGATAGAGGAGCTGCCGGTAAAGGTTCAGCAGGACGTCGTCAGTTTTATCCTTCCTATCGAATGTCATGACCTTTAGTTGTTGTCGGCTTTCTTCTTTTCTTCGTATAACCGGGCGAAAGACTTTGGAGCCACTTCAGGCATCTCCCTGTATTTGCCCCAGCTTTTCCTGAATAGGAGTTTCATAAAGAAATTCTTGAGCTTACCACCCACCATATCCATTCGCGATCGCTTCTGCATGCCTGTTTTCCACATCTTCCAGCCAATTTCTTCTGTTTTGGGATTCTCGTGTGTGGTAGCGGCATCTCTCCGGTTCAGGAGCAGCATCTTGTGGATGTCGATCTTCGCCGGGCATACTTCAGAGCACTTGCCACATAAACTGGAGGCGTAGCTCAGGTGTTTAAACTCCTTCATCCCTTTGAGGTGTGGCGTAATGATGGAGCCTATAGGGCCACTATAGGTAGTGTCATAAGTATGGCCACCGATATTTTTGTAAACCGGGCAGGCGTTGAGACAGGCACCACACCGGATACAGTATAGTCCCTGGCGCTGTTCTTTTTGGGCAAGCAGATTGGTGCGGCCGTTGTCGAGCAGGATGACGTACATCTCTTCAGGTCCATCTGTTTCTTCGGGGCGTCTCGGTCCGCTCAGTATGGTATTGTATACCGTTAAGTTCTGCCCCGTTCCATGACTGGCAAGCAGTGGCCAGAAAAGGTCGAGATCTGCCATCGAGGGAATGATCTTCTCGATGCCCACAATGGCAATGTGAACCTTCGGGAAGGTGGTACATAACCTGGCATTTCCTTCATTTTCTGTCAATGCAATACTGCCGGTGTCTGCAATCAGGAAGTTTCCGCCTGATATGCCAATGTCTGCACGCAGGTATTTCTCGCGCAGGAGCTCCCGGGCCTTTTGGGTCAGCTGCTGAGGCGTGGCGTCAATCGGCGTACCAAACCTGTCGTGGAACAGCTTTGCAATTTCCTCTTTGCTAAGGTGCATCGCAGGGGTTACAATATGATAAGGAGGCTGCCCAAGCAGCTGTACAATATATTCACCAAGATCGCTTTCCAGCGATTCAATGCCATGCTCGCCAAGGAAGTCGTTCAGGTGGATTTCTTCCGTGGTCATGGATTTTGATTTGATGACCGTCTTGCCGTTTCTTTTATTGATGATGTTCAGGATTTCCTTTTGCGCTTCTGCGGCATCATTCGCCCAGATCACCTTTCCACCACGACGCTGGAAATTGGCCTCAAACTCAGGAAGGTATTTATCCAGGTTCTCCATGACACGCCATTTGATGGCATGCGCTTTTTTCTTTGAGTTTTCAAGGTTTTCAAATCTCGAGATGCCGCGTGTAACGGCAACATTGTACTTGCCAATATTATGATTGATCGTTTTACGATGGCCCAAATCAAAAGCCTTCTCATCGGACTTCACCAAAAACTCATCAGCTGTTTTCATCATGTTCAAATATAAAAATAAATAAGCGTAGGCTCATTTTTATTGAAAAACCATTTTGCAGTGATAACGTAAAACCGATGCTGAGCGTATATGCAAAAGCCGCTGATGGTCGTCAGCGGCTTGCATTATTTTTTATTTACATCAATGGTTAATTTTTCGGTGTACCGTCGTCGTTTTTATCGACTTTAGGTCTGGTGGCACCATTTGCCAGTTCCCATGCCGTAAAGTACACCAGCTGTGCTCTTTTTGCCAGCATAGGGAAATCAATTTTGCTGACCTCATCTCCGGGCTGATGGTAATCATCATGTACTCCGTTGAAATAGAAGATGACCGGAATGCCATGTTTGGCAAAGTTGTAATGGTCAGAACGATAGTAGAAACGGTTAGGATCTGTTCTGTTGTTATAACGTTCATCAAGATTGATGTTGACATAATCTTTGTTGGCTTTCTTGCCAATCCTGTCGAGGTCTGTACTCAACATATCAGAACCAATGATATATACGAAGTTATTGTCGGCAGCATGGTCCTTATCACCGCGGCCGATCATGTCAATATTTAAGTCTGCGATTGTATTCTCCAGTGGAAATATTGGATTTTCGGAATACCATTCTGAACCATAAAGCCCTTTTTCCTCACCGGTGACAGTCATGAAAAGAATGCTTCTTTTAGGTCCTTTGCCTGCTTTTTTGGCCTTGCTGAAAGCTTCTGCCATCATCAGTACCCCCGTTGTTCCCGAGCCATCGTCGTCTGCACCATTGTTCACTTTATCCTTTGCTTCAGGATCATTTACCAGACCGATGTGGTCATAGTGCGCCGTCACCACCAGTACTTCATTTTTTAATTTAGGGTCTGAGCCTTCTAAATATCCGAGCACATTTTCAGCACGTACCTTCGCTTCATCCTTTTTGCCACTTGCAGTAACCGTCACACCGATTTCCCGGGTTACTGGTTTGCCGGTAGATTTCAACTGTTTCTGCAGCGCATCTAAGGTGACGTTTCCAGGTGCGAGGATCAGGTTGGCAGCAGTCGTGCCGACATTGATCACCGGCGTTCCTTGAGGAACTTTCGCCTGTTGTTTCTCCTCTTTGGTCTTCATCGTTAGTTGAGTTGAGCTGAGGTAGTTTTTCAGGTCTGCTGGCATGGCATCCACCATCGGATCAATCACCAGGATGGCAGCAGCCTTATGTTCCGTCAGGTATTTGATCTTTGGGGCCAAATTGTTCCGTGTGGCATTGGGTTCACCCGTTCTAAGGATCATGACCACCTTTCCGGTGATGTCTTTACCTTCGAAGTCATTGTAGCCCTCTTTGTTTACACCATATCCGGCAAAGATGATGCTGTTGGCGTTAAACGCAAAACCCTCGGCACCGACAGACTGTGGTGCAATGTAAAAGTCCTTCATTGCTTCAGCAGGCTGTCCGTTGATGGTAAGCACCTGTGACAGTTTGGTGGTCACCATGTCGATTGGCTGGAAGTAATCCCCGGATACGGGCCCTTTCAGGCCGAGTTCTTTAAAATAGTTTTTGATGTAGTCTGCGGCCATCCATCCGCCTTTAGTACCTGTTTCGCGTCCTTCGTATTCATCAGAGGCCAATACCGACAGGTGTTTGTAGGCAGTTTCACTGTTGATGGTCTTGCTGAACTTTACCGCATCTTTGTTTTGTGCAGTAGCGGTGCAAGCCATGGTGAGCACCATTCCGGCATATAACAAATGTTTTTTCATGTTGATTGTATGGTTAGGTTGATTCTTTATGTTGATTAGCAGGAGATCTTACCGACACGTCCTGCGTGTCTCCCGCCTTCAAAAGCCGTTGTTAAAAAAGTATTTATCATCTCTTTAGCCAGTTCCGGGGAAACAAAACGTGCCGGGATACAGATGATATTGGCATCGTTGTGCAGACGCGCCAACTCAGCAATCTCCTTCAGCCAGCAGATGGCAGCCCGGATGTGCTGGTGTTTGTTCGCTGTGATTGCCACGCCGTTGGCGCTGCCGCATACGAGAATGCCAAAGGTAAATGCCTTGCTTTCCACAGCCTCAGCTACGGGATGTGCAAAATCAGGATAGTCTACCGAATCCGCAGAAAAGGTTCCAAAGTCTTTAATTTCATGCTCAGCGAACCATTCTTTGATCAGTTCTTTGTACTCAAAGCCGGCGTGGTCGGCACCAATTGCAATTTTAACTTTTGTTTCGGTTGACATCTTTCAAAAATTATAGGTTTTATTAACTTTTATTCGTTTTGGCTACACCGTATATGGCTTTGTTCCTGTTCCGCTCAATGTTCGCAGAAATATAGATGCTCAGCTCGTAAAGCAGGAACAGCGGGAAGGCAACAATCAGCATGGTATATGGATCTGCTGTAGGGGTTACCACTGCTGCAACGATCAGGATCAGTACCGTAGAATACCTCCGGCTTGCACGCATGAAGGCCGGGGTCATAATGCCCAGTTTGGACAGGATGAAGATGATGACCGGCAGTTGGAAAATGACACCTGATCCCAGAGTCAGCGTCATCACGGATGACAGGTAGGAGTCTATGGTAAATGTATTTTCGATGTCAGGACTCACCGTAAAGTTGGTCAGGAAGTTGATCGACAGCGGGCAGATCATGTAGTAGCCAAAGAGAATACCCAGGAAAAACAGGAAAGAGGCGAAGGCCACAAAACCACTGGCAGATTTACGTTCGTTGTCATGGAGCGCCGGTTTTACAAATAACCAAAGCTCAAACAACAGGTAGGGGATACCCAGTATGATCCCCACCATGACACACGAGTTGAGCTGTAACGTAAACTGGCCCGCCATTTCTGTATTGATGATCTTTGCATCGATTTTGGTGATGCAGAAATCAGACCCTATAGACGGGAACTTCTCCACCAGTTTACACATCATGCGGTAGGTCCAGAACTGCGGGTTTTTAGGCCCCATGATGATCTCATTAAAAATGAAGTCTGTGTAGTAAAAAGCTCCGGCGGTCAGCACCAGGATCACAGCAAGTGCGCGGAGTAAATGTTTTCTGAGTACGTCAATATGGTCGAAAAAAGACATCTCTGCCTCTAAAGTTTTTCCTTTTTCTTTGATAGCACCTATCAGGTCCCTTTTTTTAGTATCACTCATGCACTTTATTTGTAAAACAAAAATACCATTCTATTTATATAGAATGGTATTTACGCTTTAAATCTACTAAATAGTTTGTCTATTCTGAAAATTCGAAAGTTTCCATAAACTTAGTGGTAAAATTACCAGCCCTGAAGTTAGGATCTTTCATTAATTTCAGGTGGAAAGGAATCGTAGTTTTTACACCTTCGATTACGAACTCGCTCAATGCACGTTCCATGGTGCTGATGGCTTCCTCACGGGTCTGTGCAACACAGATCAGCTTGGCAATCATGGAATCGTAGTTCGAAGGAATCTGATAGCCTGCATATACATGTGTATCAACCCGCACACCATGGCCACCCGGAGAATGGAAATTGGTGATTTTTCCAGGAGATGGACGGAAGTTATTGAAAGGATCTTCCGCATTGATACGACATTCGATGGCGTGCATATCAGGAAGGTAGTTTTTTCCGGAGATAGGTACACCCGACGCTACTTTGATCTGTTCTTTGATGAGGTCATAGTTGATGACTTCCTCCGTTACCGGATGTTCTACCTGGATGCGGGTATTCATCTCCATGAAATAGAAGTTACGGTGTTTGTCGACCAGAAACTCAATCGTACCAGCACCTTCATACTGCACTGCGATGGCGCCTTTGATGGCCGCTTCACCCATTTTTTCACGAAGTTCAGGTGTCATGAAAGGAGATGGGGCTTCTTCTACCAGTTTCTGGTGACGACGCTGAATGGAGCAGTCGCGTTCCGAAAGGTGACAGGCTTTACCATATTGGTCACCGATGATCTGGATTTCAATGTGGCGCGGATCTTCGATATATTTTTCCAGATAAAGACCATCATTACCAAAGGCCGCACCAGACTCCTGTCTTGCGCTGTCCCATGCATTTTCAAAGTCTTCATCTTTCCACACCACACGCATTCCACGGCCACCACCACCGGCGGTAGCTTTCAGAATTACAGGGTAGCCCATTTCATTGGCTATTGTGATACCCTCTTTCACGCTTTCCAGCAGTCCCTCAGATCCAGGGATCGTAGGCACACCTGCATTTTTCATGGTCTCCTTTGCCGAAGCTTTGTCTCCCATGGAATTGATCTGCTCAGGCGTAGCACCAATAAATTTAATTCCGTAATCGCGGCATACAGAAGAGAACTTGGCATTCTCAGACAGGAAGCCGTAACCTGGGTGTATGGCGTCTGCATTGGTCAGTTCCGCAGCAGAGATAATATTAGGAATGCTCAGGTAAGAATCCTTACTCGGTGGAGGCCCTATACAGACGGCTTCATCGGCAAAACGTACGTGTAAACTCTCGCGATCTGCAGTAGAGTACACAGCAACGGTTTTGATGCCCATTTCTTTACAGGTACGTATAATACGTAAAGCGATCTCGCCCCTGTTGGCAATTAATATTTTTTTAAACATATAATTGATAGGAAAATTTGCTCCTGGCAAATATTAAATGGGTTCTACTAAAAATAAAGGTTGATCGTATTCTACAGGTGATGCATTTTCTACAAGAACTTTCACAATTCTTCCTGAAACTTCACTCTCGATTTCGTTGAACAATTTCATAGCTTCAATGATGCAGATCACTTTACCAACACCAACCTCATCACCCACATTGGCGAAAGAAGGTTTATCAGGGCTTGACGAACGGTAGAAAGTACCGATCATTGGCGATTTAATGGTGATGTATTTTGAGGTGTCTTCAGCAGCAACAGTTGTTGCTTTTGTTTCTACAGGGGCAACAGGAGCCGCAGCACCAGCTACAGGAGCAACAGCAGGAACAATCGCTGCCGGAACAGTTGCGTTGACAACAGTAGGGGTCTGATTGGTCTTGATAGTGATCTTGAAGTCTTTTTGCTCAATGGCAACTTCATTTACGCCCGAACGAGAAACAAATTTAATAAGTTCCTGAATTTGTTTGATATCCATTTTTTAGGTTTATTTTGAGAAAACAGTATTCCTTAAGAATTATCTAAGTTAAGATTATTTATTTTAATAAATTAATAGGCCCATTTAATGTAAACAGAACCCCAGGTGAAACCACCGCCAAAGGCTGCAAGGATGATGTTGTCGCCTTTCTTCAGCTGGCTTTCCCATTCCCATAAACACAATGGAATGGTGCCGTTTGTGGTATTTCCATAACGTTGGATATTGATCATCACCTTTTCGGCGCCCAATCCCATTCTCGAAGCCGTTGCATCGATGATGCGCTTGTTTGCCTGGTGTGGTACCAGCCAGGTCACGTCATCTGAGGACAGGTCGTTACGTTCCATGATCTCAGCTGCAACATTGGCCATATTGGTTACAGCAAATTTGAATACTGCCTGACCTTCCTGGTGTACAAAATGCTCTTTGTTGTCTACCGTTTCGTGCGTCGCCGGTTTCACGGATCCGCCAGCTTTCTGGTGTAGGTACTGACGGCCTGCGCCATCGCTCTTCAATACAGAGTCGATGATCCCATTACCTTCTTCATTCGGCTCCAGCAATACTGCGCCGCAGCCATCACCAAAGATGATGCAGGTGGTGCGGTCTTCATAGTTGATGATCGAAGACATCTTGTCGCCACCAACCACCAGGATTTTCTTGTGTTTTCCCGATTCAATGAACTGTGCTGCAGTCGATAACCCGAAGATAAATCCGGAACATGCCGCAGAAATGTCATATCCCCAGGCATTGATGGCACCGATTTTATCTGCTAAAACATTTGCTGTAGCAGGGAAAGGCATATCTGGTGTAGTGGTACAAAAAATGATCAGTTCAATTTCTTCCGCAGTGATCCCACGTTTTTTCAACAATCCGTTGACTGCATGAACTGCCATATCCGAAGTACCGAGGCCTTCACCTTTTAATATTCTTCGTTCTTTGATGCCGGTTCTGGAGGTAATCCATTCGTCTGTAGTATCTACAATGGATTCCAGCTCCTGATTGGTAAGGATGTAGTCTGGGACATAACCGTTAACCGCCGTAATCGCAGCATGAATTTTATTCATTTTCAATTTTCCTTATTTAAATGCGGCTTGAATTTTACCTACCAAGCCAGTAGTAATCATGTCCCTTGACTGCAGGATCATGTTTTTGACCGCCGTCGGACTGGATATGCCATGACCTATGATCACCGGGGCATTGACACCTAAAACCGGGCTTCCGCCATAGTTTTCGTAGTTAAAGCGGTCGAAGAATTCATCCTTCAGCCCTCTCTTCAGCGTCAGCACATAAAATGATTCTGCCAGTTTCAGCACTACATTTCCCGTAAATCCATCGCATACAATCACGTCGGCCTTGTCGTTGAATAAGTCCCTGCCTTCCACATTACCCACAAAATTGAAAAGAGGTGTGTCTTTCATCAGAGGGTAGGTAGCCAGGCTTAGCATGTCACCTTTTTCCTCTTCTTCGCCAATGTTCAATAAAGCCACCTTAGGTGTTTCTATCTGCATCACATGCTGCGCATACAAACTGCCAAGCACACCAAACTGGACCAATGTATCAGGCTTGCAGTCGGCATTAGCGCCTACATCAAGCATGAGCCCAAGGCCGCCACTGAGTTTAGGAAGAATGGTAGTAATGCATGGTCTGATGATTCCAGGGATAGATTTTACACTAAACATGGCACCAACAAGCATCGCGCCCGAATTTCCGGCGCTGGCAAATGAATCCAGTGTGCCCTCCTTGAGCATGGAGAATCCAATAGAAATACTGGAGTTAGGCTTTTGAACAATAGCCTTTGTGGGATGTTCGCCCATACCAATCACC
Source organism: Pedobacter sp. BAL39 (assembly GCF_000170795.1). Lineage (GTDB taxonomy): Bacteria > Bacteroidota > Bacteroidia > Sphingobacteriales > Sphingobacteriaceae > Pedobacter. The sequence goes on along the minus strand of NZ_ABCM01000005.1, from coordinate 117,572 downwards.
TCTTCGGTATGGACATATTCAAAGTGATCCGGATTGAATCCGTTTTCGGCTAGTAGGGGCTTAATCTGCGCTGTATCTCCAATAAGCACCAGGTGCTCCGTGGGAGATAACAATTCATGAGCTGCTATAGCTCCTAAAACGTTTGCTTTAGGAGCATAGTCTCCGCCCATTATATCGAGACCTATTTTCATAGTAAAAAATCAGTTTGTGTTTTTGGGGGCACAATTGCCCTTCTTTGCAGCTCTAAAGTTAACCTTAAAGCGACTTAAAACACAAACTATTTTTCAAGAAAAATTAACCTATTGAGGTATTTTCAATCACTAATTTACCGTTGTAGTATAGGTTACCATCAACGTTGTATGCATGATGAGGTACGTGGATCGCACCTGTGGTTTGACAAGTTGCTAAAGAAGGAGCTATTGCTTTATAGTGAGTTCTTCTCTTATCTCTTCTGCTTTTAGAAACCTTGCGTTTTGGATGTGCCATTGCTGATTTGTTTAATTATTATTTTAATTTTTTTAATGCTGCCCATCGTGGGTCATCATCTTGTTTATCTTCTTGTTCTTGTGTTCCTGCAGTAAAACTTTCCAGTCTTGCTATCATTTCCTCGTCGCATTTCTGGCCATCGCCATTCTGCTCACAGATCTTTATGTAAGGGACCGATACGTTAATGAATTCGTAGATCAGCCCTGATACATCAAGCTCACTTTCCTTCTTATTCAATACAATGATCTCCAGATCATCGCTTTCCAATTCATCTTCAGCAAACTTTACAATCTGCCGTTCTTCGATGTCAAGTGGCGCATTAAATTCTGATAAACATTTATCACAATCCAATACAATTGTTCCCTGAATGTGGAACTTCAAAATTAACATTGTTTCCTGTTTATCCAGTTCAATGTCTGCTTTTAAATTTCCTTTTTTTACCAAAGAGTACTCAAAAGAATCAAAAAAGCTGTTATCAATGTCAAAATCAAACTGATGTTTGCCAATTTTTAAGCCGGTAAAGGGGATTGAAAATTGTTTTAATGGTTTCAATTGTAACAAAATTTTAGCCCGCAAATGTAGGAATTATTTTTATAGATGTAAAATGTTTTTTATTCTAATTTGCATCATCTTTTGTATCCGCAGCAGTTTCGATAATTTTTCCGCCACTTCTCAGTTGTGTTCTCAGTAGTTCTTCCTGTTCTTTTCTGTTCCTGACGATGTGGACCGCCGCAAAAAGTGCCTCAGCAAAAGAGCCCGGATCAGCTACGTTTTTACCGGCAATGTCATAACCGGTACCGTGATCTGGTGAGGTGCGCACAATCTTCAGTCCCGCGGAGAAGTTCACGCCCCTGCCGAAAGCAATGGTCTTGAAAGGGATGAGCCCCTGGTCATGATACATCGCCAGTACGGCATCAAACTGCTTGTAGCTGCCCTTACCAAAAAAACCATCTGCGGGATAAGGACCAAAGGAAATGATGCCTTTGTCAAAAGCCTGCTGGATCGCTGGCATAATGATCTCGGCTTCCTCTGTACCCAGCAGGCCGTTGTCTCCAGCATGCGGGTTCAATCCCAATACTGCAATCTTCGGTTTTTCAATCCAGAAATCTTTCTTCAGGCTCTCATTCATCAGCTGCAGTTTTTTCACGATCTTTTCAACAGTGATGCTCCTTGATACTTCCGAAACTGGAATGTGACCGGTAACGACACCCACACGGATGTCCTCACTCAGGAGGAACATGAGCACATCTTTGCTGCCGCTGCGTTCCATCAGGTATTCGGTATGCCCCGGAAAACTGAATTGGTCGGACTGGATATTGTGTTTGTTGATCGGTGCGGTAACCAGTGCATCGATTTCTCCTTTCACCAGGTCTTCGGTAGCCTTTTCCAGCGACAAGAGTGCGTATTTCCCTCCAGTCTGGGTAGCTGTGCCGAGTTCTATCTTTACATCTTCTTCCCAGCAGTTGATCAGGTTTGCTTTTTTGGGATTGGCCAGCTGTGCCTCCGTGATGACGTTAAAATTAAAATCGCTCAAACCTAAAGCCTTGCGGTGGTAAGAGGCAACCTTGGTATGGCCATATACGATTGGTGTGCAGAAATCAAGGATCCTGCTTTCTGATAACGTCTTCAGGATCACTTCCAAGCCTATTCCATTGATGTCCCCTATGCTGATGCCGATTTTAATCTTGTTACTCATACTCCAAAAAATTTGGTGCAAAATACAGATTTCATTTTAAAAAGCTCGTTTTTCCTCTGTTTACCTCGTCTATACGGATGGATGTGCTTTCAACAAAAGGGCGCCATTCAGAAGATCCTATTAAAAATTGCGTATTTTTGCGGCTTTCAGGATAGACGTAAAGGTTAATATATGAGTTTGGTAAGGGCAAAAAAACATTTAGGGCAGCATTTTTTAACCGATAAAAAGATTGCGGCCAGGATCGTCGATGGTCTTGTGCATACCGATCAGTACCGCGAAGTGCTCGAAGTTGGCCCCGGAATGGGCATCCTGTCGGATATCCTGCTGGACCGTGATTACTTGGACACTTTCCTGATTGACATTGATGTGGAATCCTACGAGTTCCTGAAAGATAAATATCCGCAGCTGGGAGCGCGTTTGATCAATGGTGATTTTCTGGCACTGGACTTATCCTCTATTTTCAAGGGAAAGTATGCCGTGATCGGTAATTTCCCTTACAACATCTCCTCGCAGATTCTTTTCAAAATTCTTGATAACAGGGAACACGTAGTGGAGATGGTGGGCATGTTCCAAAAGGAGGTTGCCGAACGCTGTGCTTCCAAGTCAGGTACGAAGGAATATGGGATCCTGAGTGTGCTGATCCAGGCCTATTACGATATCGAATATCTGTTTACCGTAAAACCGGGAACCTTCAACCCGCCACCAAAGGTAAATTCAGGAGTGATTAGGCTTAGCAGAAATAAGATAGACACCTTGCCTTGCGATGAAAAACTGTTTTGGAGGACCGTAAAAGCAGGTTTCAACCAACGGAGAAAAACATTGAGAAATGCACTTTCCGGAGTGGTCTCTAAAGATAGAATGGACGACCATTTTTTCTTTGATAAACGTGCGGAGCAATTGAGTGTAGACCAGTTTATCGAGCTGACACAACATTTAACAAAACTGATGTCCTGAGATTTCAGACAAATAAGAAAATGAGCAAAGGAAAAATATTAATTGTTGATGAACTGCATGCCATCTTCAAAGAGCGTGCGGCTGCAATGGGTTATGAGGTGCATGATGAACCGAATTTTACCCGCGCACAAACCCTGGCGGCCATCGCCGACTATGATGGTATTGCGGTAAGGACCAAATTCCGTATCGACCGCGAGCTAATAGACGCTGGAACGAAGCTGAAGTTTATTGCACGCGCAGGTGCAGGTCTCGATAATATCGATGAGGCGGTGGCGCTGGAACGCAACATCCATTTGATTAATGCGCCGGAGGGAAATATGGATGCCGTTGGAGAGCATGCCGTAGGGTTGATGCTGTCGCTGATGAACAACTTCCGCAATGCTGATATGGAGATCCGCAAGGGGAAATGGGACAGAGAAGGGAACCGTGGTTATGAGCTGAAGGGCAAGACGGTGGGCATCATCGGTTATGGTTTTATGGGTAGCAGCCTGGCACGTAAGCTGTCTGGTTTTGGTGTTCAGGTCATCGCCTACGACAAATATAAAACAGGCTTCAGCGATCAGTATGCGAGAGAAGTGAGCATGGAAGAGATCGTTAAGCTGAGCGATGTGCTCAGTTTTCACATACCACTGACCAATGAAACGCGGCAGCTGGTAGATGAGGAGTACCTGCTCCATTTCCGGAAGCCCATCTTTTTCATCAACACAGCAAGAGGGGAAATTGTCAGCACACAGGCAGTGCTGAATGCATTGAACAAAGGAAAAATCCTTGGCGCTGGACTGGATGTGCTTGAGGTGGAGAAGTTCCCTGCGCTGGCAGAGCAGCCCTGGTTTGCGGAGCTGATCTCGAGTGGCAAGGTGATCCTTACACCACACGTAGGTGGCTGGACCTTTGACTCTTACCGTAAGATTTCAGAGGTGCTGTCGGATAAGCTGGCAGCGCTCTCCTAGCAGGGATTTTACAACTATACTGCATGATTTCAGATGAATAATTTGGTTTTGTGCTTAGACCCCATTATCTTCGTTTTAATTGAAGCAAGACTATGTAGGCTTATGAGCCGATATAGTCTTGTTTGTTTTTAGAGTAACTATAAAATAAATTGAGCTATGACAGAGGTAACGTATTATACCCAAGATGGTTTAGATAAACTAAAGGAAGAACTCCATCATATGAAGACTACAGGAAGGCAACTGATCTCCAAGGCAATCGCCGAGGCAAGGGATAAAGGTGACCTTTCAGAGAATGCAGAATACGATGCTGCAAAGGAGGCGCAGGGATTACATGAAGCAAAAATAGCAAAACTGGAAACTACCTTATCTACCGCCAGACTAATTGATGAATCCAAGCTGGACACCTCCAAGGTGCTTGCTTTATCCATAGTAAAGATCAAGAATGTTAAAAATGGGGCTACCATGTCCTATCAGCTGGTTGCCGAAAGTGAGGCCGACCTTAAAACAGGAAAGATCTCCGTGAAATCGCCGATAGCGCAGGGGTTGTTGGGCAAGTCGGTAGGTGACAAAACAGAAATTCAGGTTCCTGCGGGAAAGATTGAATTTGAAATCTTAGAAATCAGCAGGTAATCAATCGTTCTATGGCTACTATATTTTCAAAAATCATTGCAGGTGAAATTCCTGCACACATCGTCGCAGAGACCACAGAATTTCTCGCCTTCCTTGACGTCAACCCATTGACCATGGGGCACGTGCTGGTCATTCCCAAAAAAGAGATTGATTACATCTTTGATATGGATGAGGAGAGTTACTTCGGACTGACCTTATTTGCCAAAATTGTAGCGACAGGGTTGAAAGAAGCTTTCCCATGTAAAAAGGTGGGCGTCGCGGTCATTGGACTGGAAGTGCCTCATGTACACATCCACCTCATTCCCATGAATCATGTTGGGGACATGAATTTCGCTAAAGAAAAGCTGAAACCTTCGCAGGAAGAACTTGCTGAGGCTGCTCAAAAAATTAAAGAGGTATTGTCCAGAGATTAATACCTGCAGAAATTAAGAAAAGGGATGTTTCGATGAGCAGCATCCCTTTTTCTGTTTGCGGATTTATTTTGAATTCCTGCTGCATAAAACAGCGAAACGGTGTACATCCTGCATATAGGTTATTTATTATTTTACTTCAGCTTCTCGTTGTTCTGATGTCTTTCAGTATCTCTTTTTGTTTTCTTGATCAGGTTTTTATTTAGTGCCTCCGTCAGGTCAATACCGGTTTGATTGGCCAGGCAGATCAGTACGAACAGAACATCAGCCATCTCATCGCCGAGGTCTACCGCCTCATCACTCTTTTTAAAAGACTGCTCACCGTATTTCCTAGACATAATCCTGGCCACCTCGCCAACTTCCTCCATCAGGATCGCCGTATTGGTAAGTTCATTGAAATAGCGGATTCCTGTACTGTTGATCCATTTGTCTACGGTTTCCTGTGCTTCTTTAATTGTCATGTTATTGATTTAGAGTTTAATATGATAATGTTAAGGCTTTAACCTAAGAATTTCCAATAGTTATCTCGATGGATTACTTGTATGTATCAATATGCAGAGAATAATTTTCCCAAATATCATGACATCGGGAGAACAGGAATTTTATTCCTTGTTTTTTGTATCAATTATGATCGTTACAGGGCCGTCATTCAGCAGACTGATTTTCATGTCAGCGCCAAAAATTCCCGTTTGAATATTTTTATCTAGTTGTGTGGATAGCTGCCTGATCATCTCTTCATACATAGGGATGGCAAATTCAGGTCTTGCGGCTCTTGTAAAACCAGGTCTGTTTCCCTTTTTTACTGCTGCGAATAAGGTGAACTGGCTGATCAGGAGGATGTTTCCATCCACGTCGGAAAGAGATTTATTCATCATCCCATCTTCATCACCGAAAATTCTCATGTTGATAATTTTCTGGCTGAGCCAGATCAGGTCTTCCAGGGTATCGGCATCTTCAATGCCAAGCAGTACCAGGAAGCCATTGTCAATGCTGCCGGTCGTGTTTCCATCGACTACGCAGGAAGCTGCTGTAACACGTTGTATAATTGCTCTCATTGTTATTGGTTTTGTGCCAGGCCATATCAGGCGCGGGTTTCATTCCCGTGGTAGATACTCAGGTAACTTTCATACCTGCTGAGTTCGATATCACCATTTTCTACTGCTTTGATCACTGCACAGCCCGGTTCGTTTACATGTCTGCAATTGTTGAACCTGCACTGGTTCAGCATTGCTTTCATCTCCCGGAAATAATGACCAAGTTCTTCAGGACGGATGTCAAAAATGCCAAGCTCCCTGATGCCAGGGGTATCAATAAGATACCCGCCGAACGGAAGTGTGTGCATCTCGGCAAAAGTTGTGGTGTGCTGTCCCTTGTCGCTGGACTCCGAGATTTCACCCGTTTTGATGCTTCTGCCGGGAAGGAGCGCATTGATGAGGCTGGATTTTCCGACCCCGGAATGGCCGGAAAAAAGCGTGATTTTATCTTTCAGCAGGTTTTCAATTTGTGGTATATTCGTACCCTCCAATGCCGAAACGGTATAACAAGGATAGCCAATATGCTCATAAATGGATTTGTACTCATCAAGGACCGCAAGGCCATCCTCATTGAAAAGGTCAAGTTTGTTGAAGATCAGTATTGCCGGAATACCATATGCTTCGGCTGTCGCCAGAAAACGGTCTATAAAACCAAGAGAAGTACGTGGTGAGGCTAGTGTCACGACCAGGAATGCCTGATCCATATTGGCAGCAATGATCTGTGCCTGTTTTGACAGGTTGATGGATTTGCGGATGATGTAGTTTTTACGCTCGTGCAGCTTGCTGATCACACCTTTGTCTGAGTTTGGCTCCAGCTCAAACTCTACCTGGTCGCCGACGGCGATAGGGTTGGTAGTTTGAATGCCTTTAATCCTGAACTTACCTTTAATCCTGCAATCGTAGCTTAAGCCATCTTCTGCATGTACCTGATACCAGCTTCCTGTTGATTTTATAACTAATCCTTGCATATAGTGCGATAAAGGTACAGAAAAGTATGTCTTTTTTATAGTTCGTCCTCTTCAAACGACTCCAGACATTACTGGCCGATGGCTGGACCGGACCATCTTCGGCCATTGTTCGGGTGTGGTTCAGGAAGGAGCATAAACAATCTCAGACTAAAGTAAGCCAAAAGAGAGGCAAAAGAGAGGCGGGACGTATCTTCGGTCTCTGTTTAGTCTCTCTTTTGTCTCTGTTTAGTCTCTGTTTAGTCTCACTTTATCTACAACGATGACCGAACAGAGACCGGACAGAGACCGGACAATGACCGGACTTACAGATGCCGCTACAGAAACACTGCCTGAAAACTTAAATGGTGATAAGACGCTGATAATAGTGATGTGATGAAAATCATAATTATTTTTGTAATCATTTGCTAATTAGAAAAATATAACTTTACTTTACAGCACAACAAGAAAGTTTAAAAAATACAATGTATAACAATATATCAATTATTACCATTATTACCACCACCGGGATTTCTCGGAGGAAGGTAAGCTAGTGGCTATAATTGAAAGCAAAAGAAACCACAAAAAGCGCCTTCCTCTAAACGGGGAAGGCGCTTTTTTTTTAACCTAAAACTATGAACATTCTAAAATTCGGAGGTACATCTGTCGGTTCGGTACAAAGCATAGGCGCTTTGCTGAACATCCTCAGGCAGCAGGCGGGACCTGAAAATCCAGTTGTCGTATTATCGGCGATGAGTGGTGTGACCAACACCCTTGTGGCAATGGCTGAAAATGCAAGAGAGGGGAATGATTACAACGAGGCGCTCAGGACCATAGAAAAAAAACACTTCGACATCATCCGTGAGCTGCTGCCAGCAGCGGCACAAAATCCGGTGCTGACCAGATTGAAAATCTATTTCAATGAACTCGAAGACATCCTGCAGTCGGTATACAACCTGAAAGAGCTGAGCCCTCAGACAAAAGACCTCATCCTGAGTTATGGAGAGCGCTGTTCTACGGCGATGATCAGCCACATTGTTAAACAGGACTTTCCTCATGCCCTGTACGTGGACGGATCTGAGCTCATCAAGACCGACAGCAACTTTGGACAGGCAAAAGTGAATACCCAGCTGACAGAACTGCTGGTGCGTGAATTTTATGAGGCCAACTCGGAGAAACTGTTGTTTGTAACCGGCTTCATCGCCAGCAATGAGCATGGACGGGTTACTACACTTGGACGTGGGGGGAGCGACTATACTGCGGCGATCTGGGGATCTGCACTGAATGTGGAGGAAATTCAGATCTGGACAGATGTAGATGGCATGCTTACTGCCGATCCCAGGATCGTTAAGAAAGCATTTTCACTGCCTGAACTCAGCTATACGGAAGCAATGGAACTTTCCTACTTCGGTGCGAAGGTCATCTATCCGCCAACGATGATCCCTGCTTTTCTCAAAAAGATTCCCATTGTAATCAAAAATACATTCAATAGGGATTTTCAGGGTACCTATATCAGACATGGTCTTCAATCTTCCACGTTGCCGATCAAAGGCATTACCTCAATAGATGAAATCAGCGTGCTCAACCTTTCCGGCAGCGGAATGGTCGGCAAAGCCGGTTTTAGCGGGCGCCTGTTCTCCCTGTTGTCACGTGAACAGATCAACATCATCCTGATCACCCAGTCTTCTTCAGAGCACAGCATCACTTTTGCGGTGAAACCGGCGGATGCACTAACTGCACTGGCGCTGATCAACAAAGAGTTTGAGCTGGAACTCCAGGCACGTAAGCTCGAATATCCGGAGGTAGAAAATGGATTGGCGGCACTGGCGATTGTAGGTGAAAACATGAAACGTACACCGGGCATGTCGGGAAAGCTTTTCCATGCCTTAGGCAGGAACGGCGTGAACGTCAGGGCCATTGCGCAGGGTTCATCAGAATACAACATCTCCGTAATTCTTTCCAAAGCAGACCTTTCTAAGGCGGTGAATGCTGTACATGATGCTTTCTATGCAAATCTGAAACGCACGCTGAACATCTTCTGCCTCGGTACGGGCAACATCGGCAAAACATTGTTCAGTCAGCTGCAATACCAGATGCCCTTCCTTTCTACCAACAATGACCTGCAGGTGAAGGTGATGGGCATCAGTAATACTCGCAAAATGCACCTTGATGCGGATGGAATAGACCTTGCAGATTGGGAAAATAGCCTGGAAGCAAATGGAGTGCCCGCAGACCTCTCGGAGTTTGTGCACAAAATGAAAGAAATGAACCTGCCGAACTGTGTGTTTGTAGACAATACGGCGAGTCATAACCCCATCCGCTTTTATCAGGATATTCTGCAGTCGAGCATCTCTGTTGTCACCTGCAACAAGATTGGTAACTCTGCGGATTATGAGCAGTATGAGGCCTTCAAAAATGCAGCGCGAAAATACGGTGTGGACTTCTATTATGAAACCAACGTTGGTGCGGGGCTGCCCATCATCAGGACCTTAAAAGACCTGATGCTGAGCGGCGACAAGATCGCCAAGATTGAGGCCATCCTCTCCGGAACGATTTCTTATATTTTCAATAATTATAAAGGCGACCGCCTGTTTCATGAGGTCGTAAAGGAAGCACAGGATTTAGGATATACAGAGCCCGATCCGCGTGATGACCTTAACGGAAAGGACTTTATGCGTAAGATGCTGATCCTTGCCCGTGATGCCGGATATCCTTTGGAGGAGTCTGACATCGAGATCCAGAGTATGCTTCCGCCTGCCTGTCTTGCTGCCGCCACTGTGGCGGAGTTCTACCAGGAGCTGGAGCGCAACAGCGCTTACTTTGAACAATTGAAAACCGATGCGGCAGGAAGCAATAAAGTATTGCGTTACATCGGTAAACTTGAAGATGGCAAAGTGGCCATTACGCTGGAAATGGTAAATGACAGTCATCCATTTTTCATGCTTTCGGGAAGTGACAACATCATTTCCTTCAGCACGAACAGATACAAAGACCGCCCGCTGGTAGTTAAAGGGCCGGGGGCCGGGGCTGAGGTGACAGCCGCTGGTGTTTTTGCTGATATCATTAATGTAGGTAAACGATGAAAGATTCTATAAAAGTTTTCGCTCCCGCTACTGTTGCTAACGTAGTTTGTGGATATGATGTGCTGGGCTTCGCAGTGAATGAACCAGGAGATGAGGTCATCATGAAGCTGACCGGGGGCAGTGGCATCACGATCACTAAAATTACAGGTGATGAGGGCAAGCTGCCACTCGACCCGAAAAAAAATACGGTAAGTGCCAGCGTGCAGCACTACCTGAACCATATCGGTAAACCTGATACTGGCGTGGAGATTGAGCTCCATAAAAAGATGCCGATAGGCAGCGGACTGGGCTCCAGCTCTGCAAGTACTGTGGCTGGTCTTTTTGCCATTAACACTCTTTTTGATAATCTACTGACTAACAGGGGATTGGTGCCTTTCGCCATGAAGGGGGAGGAGCTTGCCTGCGGATACGGACATGCCGACAACGTGGCTCCCGCGCTAATGGGCGGTTTTGTGCTGATCAGAAGTTATGAGCCGCTCGACATCATCAGCCTGCCGTATCCTGAAGGTCTACATGCAGCCATAGTCTATCCCGAGGTTGATGTACCCACAAAAGATGCCCGTCAGATGATCCGTTCCAAAGTACTGCTGAAGGATGCCGTGACCCAATGGGGAAATGTTGCAGGGCTGGTCAGCGGACTTTTTATGAAGGACCATGACCTGATTGGCAGGAGCATGACGGACATCCTGATCGAGCCTACACGCTCCATCCTGATCCCTGATTTTTATCATATGAGGGGTATGGCGATGGAGGCTGGCGCTACCGGATTTGGAATATCAGGGTCTGGTCCTTCGGTATTTGCGCTGACCAGGGATCGGGAGACGGCTGAATCGATCACCGTACAGCTGAAAAAGCACCTCAGCACTTTAAACATCAATAGTTTATCATTTGTATCTGAAGTCAACCAAAAAGGACCTGTCGTCCTGGATTAAACCAAAAAAACATGAACCTATATAGTACCAACAATAAAGATTTAAGAATAGACTTTCCTACGGCGGTGTTCAATAGCATGCCCCTTGATAAGGGTTTGTACATGCCATTGGAAGTTCCCAAGCTGGATCCTGAATTTATTAGCCGGATTGCGGAGTATTCCATGCCTGAGATTGCCTTTAGGGTGGCTTCTGCCTTGTTGAAGGATGCCATCCCTGAGGCAGACCTTAAAGCGATCATCGATGAGGCGATTAACTTTGATGCGCCTGTGGTGCCCCTTTCAGAGGATGCTTTTGTCCTGGAGCTTTTCCATGGTCCCTCCCTCGCCTTTAAGGATTTTGGTGCACGCTTTATGAGCCGCGTCATGGGATATTTCCTGAAGGATAATGAGCAGATCCTCGATGTGTTGGTTGCTACCTCCGGAGATACCGGAGGGGCAGTAGCCCTTGGTTTTCTCGCAGTTCCAAACACCAGGGTGACGATCCTCTACCCGAAGGGGAAAGTAAGTGAGATTCAGGAGCTTCAGCTTTGTACAAACGGGCATAATATCCACGCCGTAGAGGTTGACGGTACCTTTGACGACTGTCAGGCCTTAGTGAAACAGGCTTTTGCAGATGAGGAGCTCAATAAAAAGTTACGTTTGACTTCTGCCAATTCCATCAACATCTCCAGACTGATCCCACAAACCTTTTATTATTTCAATGCTTATGCACAACTGTTGAGAAAGGGACGACGGAAGGTGGTGTTTTCTGTGCCAAGCGGGAATTTTGGAAATATTGCTGCAGGGCTGCTCGCTTACAAGATGGGGCTGCCCGTACATCAGTTCATTGCAGCAACCAATGTTAATGATACTGTACCACGTTTTCTTAGCACGGGTGTTTATGAAGCCAGGCCTTCTGTACAGACTTACGCCAATGCCATGGATGTAGGAGCGCCAAGTAACTGGGTGAGGATCATGGATCTTTTTCAGCAGGACCTGGATGTCCTGAAATCTCTGGTACGTAGTGCCAGTTATAACGATGCGCAGACGCTGCAGGGTATGAAAGACATCTATGCGAAATATGATTATCTGGCATGTCCGCATACTGCAATCGCATGGCTCGCACTGGAGGACTACAAAAAGGAAAACCCCGAAGCAGATGCTGCGGGTGTGTTTTTGTCAACGGCTCATGCCTGTAAATTTCCTGACGTCTTCCCTGAGGATATGAAGCAGCAGATTGCCATTCCAGCGGAAGTGGGGGCTTTAAGGGCAAAAAAGAAATTGGCAGAAAAGATGAATGCCGACTATGAAGCCTTTAGAGCGTACCTGATTACTTCTTATTAAACCGCATGATCGCGATGTCGCCCATCATAAAATTAAGGGTGCTGTCGCTTACCGAATAGGTGCTTACTTTTTTCAACATTTCAAGAAAAGTGGCCTCTCCTTCACCGGGGCAGGCCATTTTTGTCATGGCAAATCCGTTGCTGAAGTTGATGGTCGTATCATCGGCGGTCAGTGCACCGGAGAAGGAATTACAGCTGGTATTTCCACTTACTTTTTTACCGTTGATGTCGAAGGTCATGACCGGTTTTTTAGCCGGGTAAAGGCCGTTGAAAGCAATCCGTGGTCCTGAAATGTAATTGAGTTCCCAGGTTCCTCCGAGTTGTGATAATCCTCCATTTCCAATCGCTCCGGGTTTCATGGTTGTACAAGCAGAAAAGGTGCCGGTAATAACGATAGCCAGTAACATTAATCTCTTCATAAGGATCTTAAATTTAATGGTCATGATGTAGAGGTCCCTGCATCATGACGATAAGTTGATAGTTGAAAGGTACAAAGAGTATTCCAGAAAAAAGGCAAAAATATGAAAAGCTAGAATACTGCACGGGCAATTTTCCTGGTTGGCTCTGGGTTGCCCATAGTATAAAAATGGAGCACGGGGGCGCCCATCTCTTTCAACTCCTTGCATTGGTGGATCATCCACTCGATGCCGACTTCCTTAACTTCCTTCTCAGACTTGCAGGATTGAATGGCCTCTGTCAGCTCCAGAGGAATATCCAGATGGAAAACTTTAGGTAGCGACATTAGCTGTTTACTGTTGGTAATTGGTTTCAGCCCCGGGATAATGGGTACGTTGATGCCATTTTCGCGGCATTTATCCACAAAAGCCTTGTATCTCCTGTTGTCGAAGAACATCTGCGTAACGATAAAGTCCGCTCCGCCCTCGACTTTTTGTTTCAGGTATTTGAAGTCGGTGTCCAGATTTGGGGACTCAAAGTGTTTCTCCGGGTATCCTGCTACGCCGATGCAGAAATCTGTCTTTTCCAGGTTGTCGATGTCATCGTGCAGGTAACGGCCATTGTTCATGTTGACCACATGCTGGAGCAGTTCCGAAGCATAAGCGTGGCCATCCGGGGTGGGTACAAAAGCGCTGTCGCTTTTTCTCGCATCACCACGTAACACCAGCACATTGTCGATACCCAGAAACTGAAGATCAATCAGGGCGTTCTCAGTTTCATCTTTTGTAAAGCCACCGCAGATGAGGTGAGGAACGGCGTCTACCCTGTACTTGTTCATGATGGCAGCGCAAGTGGCCACTGTACTAGGCCGTTTGCGATAGGCTACTTTTTCCAGCAGGCCATTGGCATGTTGTTTATAGATATAATCTTCACGAAGGTAGGTCACGTCAATAAACGGAGGGTTGAATTCCATAAGCGGGTCGATGGCATCGAAGATTCCTTTGATGCTTTGTCCCTTAATGGGGGGTAACAATTCGAAAGAGAAAAGGGTCTTTCCCTTTGCGTTTTTGATGTGGTCTACAATCTTCATTAATATGGTGGTATGTAAGTCTGGTATTTGGTGTTTAAGTCCGGTGATTTTTGTTAATAGGCTAGGTTAGGGCTAAGCCACCTCTCCACTTCTTCCACAGGCATGTCCTTTCTCAGGGCATATTCTTCAATCTGGTCTTTGAGGATCTTGCCGAGACCGAAGTAACGCGATTGAGGATGTGCGAAATAGAAACCGCTGACAGCTGCTGTGGGGTACATGGCGTAACTTTCTGTCAGTCGCAGTCCGATCCTGTTCTCTGCATCCAGCAATTCAAAGAGGGTACCTTTTTCGGTATGTTCCGGGCAGGCGGGATATCCCGGTGCGGGGCGGATACCAGCATATTCCTCCTTGATCAGGGCTTCGTTGCTGAGGTGTTCATCCTGGGCATAACCCCAGTAATCCTTGCGCACCAGCTCATGCATGCGTTCCGCAAAAGCCTCGGCAAGCCTGTCGGCCAGCGCTTTTGCCATGATGCTGTTGTAGTCGTCATAATTGGCCTCAAACTCCGCAACCAGCTCATCACAGCCGATACCGGTGGTGACGGCAAAACCTCCGAAGTAATCGGCAACGCCTGATTCTTTTGGGGCTACGAAGTCGGACAGCGCATAGTAGGGTTGGCCATCTACTTTTTCGGCCTGCTGGCGCAGGGTATGTATAGTCACTTCTTTACCTTCTACATCAAGGATGATGTCATCACCTACAGTATTTGCAGGCCAGAATCCGATCACCCCTTTGGCGGTGAGCAGCTTTTCGTCGATAATGCGTTTCAGTAATACCTGAGCGTCATCGAATAATTTACGTGCCTCATCTCCGGCAAGCTTGTCTTCAAAAATTCTGGGATAACTGCCACGCAGTTCCCAGGTATGGAAAAATGGGGTCCAGTCGATGTAGGGCACCAGCTCCTCCAGTGGATAATCTTCGAAAACTTTGGTTCCTGTGAAACTTGGAGCCGGAGCTACCTGATCCAGGTCTATTTTAAACTTGTTTTCGCGGGCAACGTCCAAAGATTTGAATCTTTTGTCGGAACGTTTGTTCAGGTGTGCCTCACGTGCTTTATCATACTCTGCCCTGATGCCATTGATGTAATCATCCCTGGTTTCCTTATTCATCAGGGTACTACATACCGTTACACTTCTGGACGCATCCAATACATGGATTGCAGGTCCCGAATAGTTGGGTGCTACCTTAACGGCGGCATGGATCCTGGAGGTGGTGGCTCCGCCGATGATCAAAGGAATGGTAAATCCCTCACGTTCCATCTCTTTGGCGAAATGTACCATTTCATCGAGAGAAGGGGTAATCAGTCCGCTCAGCCCGATGATATCAGCATTGATCTCGCGTGCTTTTTTGATGATCTCCTGCGCAGGCACCATCACGCCCATGTCGACAATCTCGAAGTTATTACAGGCAAGGACTACGCCGACAATGTTTTTGCCGATATCGTGTACGTCGCCTTTTACGGTAGCCATCAGTACCCGTCCAGCCGATGAGCTTTGGTCGCCGTCAGGGTTATCCAGCTTTTCCTGTTCAATAAATGGAAGCAAGTAGGCCACCGCCTTTTTCATTACCCTGGCAGATTTCACGACTTGGGGAAGGAACATTTTTCCTGCACCAAAGAGGTCTCCGACAATGTTCATTCCGTCCATCAAGGGGCCTTCGATCACCTGTATCGGGCGGGCATACCGTTGTCGGGCTTCTTCCACATCGGCATCCAGGTATTCAATAATCCCTTTTACCAATGCATGTGAAAGTCTTTCTTCGACGCTACCTTTTCTCCACTCTTCATCCCTGACCACCTCTTTGCCTTTGGACTTGATGGTGTCGGCAAACTCTACCAGTCGTTCCGTAGCATCGTCCCTGCGGTTCAGCAATACATCTTCCACACGTTCCAATAGTTCCGGTGGTATTTCCTGGTAAACTTCCAGCATCCCTGCGTTGACAATCCCCATGTCCATTCCCGCGCCAATAGCGTGGTAGAGGAAGGCGGAGTGCATGGCTTCCCTGACGGTATTGTTTCCCCTGAAGGAGAAGGATATGTTGGATACCCCGCCGCTCACTTTTGCGTGGGGGAGGTTTTCCTTGATCCAGCGGGTGGCATTGATGAAGTCTACCGCATAGTTATTGTGTTCATCCATACCCGTCGCAACGGTAAGGATGTTGGGGTCAAAGATGATGTCTTCCGGAGGGAAGCCGATCTCGTGGACCAATATATTGTAAGAGCGTCCGCAGATCTCTTTCCGGCGTTCATAGTTATCAGCCTGACCTTTCTCATCGAAGGCCATCACCACTACGGCGGCACCGTAATCCATAATTTTAAGGGCACTTTCCCTGAACTTATCTTCACCCTCTTTGAGGGAGATGGAGTTGACAATCCCTTTCCCCTGCAGGCATTTTAACCCTGCTTCGATGACCGACCATTTTGAGGAATCGACCATGATGGGCAATTTGGAGATGTCTGGTTCTGAGGCGATCAGGTTGAGGAATTTGGTCATTGCCGCTTCTGAGTCGATCATCCCTTCATCCATGTTGACATCGATCACTTGTGCACCACCTTCTACCTGCTGGCGGGCAACGGTAAGCGCAGCCTCATAGTCGCCGCTCAGGATGAGCTTAGAGAACTTCGGGGAACCGGTGATGTTGGTACGCTCACCGATGTTAACGAAGATGCTCTCCGGAGTAATGGTCACAGGTTCCAGCCCGCTCAGGCGCATGAAAGGTTTTAGTTCAGCAATTTTTCTCGGTGTGATCCCGCGTGCTTTTTCGGCAATGCAGCCGATATGTTCAGGTGTTGTTCCACAGCATCCTCCGACAATGTTGACAAAGCCATGCTGAATAAAATCCTCTACCAAATGTGCCGTTTCATGAGGCATCTCATCGTAGGCGCCAAATTCATTGGGCAATCCTGCGTTGGGGTAGGCAGAGACATAACATGGTGCCTTTGCAGCGAGCTCCTCGATGTGAGGCCTCATTTCTTTGGCACCCAATGCGCAGTTAAAGCCGATGCTCAATGGTTTGGCGTGGATAATGGAGTTGAGGAAGGCCTCAACGGTTTGTCCAGATAAAGTTCTGCCAGAAGCATCAGTGATGGTCCCGGAGATCATGATTTCTATTTTTCTGCCGATGATGGCTTCGTACTTCTTGATAGAGAAGATTGCTGCCTTGGCATTTAGCGTATCAAAAATGGTTTCAATCAGGAGGAGGTCTGCACCACCATCAACCAGTCCGCGAACCTGTTGGTCATAAGCATCTACCAGCTCATCGAAGGTCAGGGCCCGGAACCCGGGGTCATTGACATCCGGAGAGATGGAAAGCGTCCTGTTGGTTGGACCTACCGCGCCTGCAACGAAACATTTTCTATCGGGATGAGCAGCCATAAAATCATCTACAGCATGTCGGGCAACGCGTGCACCCTCAAAACTCATCTCATAGTCGAGCTCCTCCATCTGGTAGTCGGCCAGGGAGATGCGCTGTGTGCTGAACGTGTTGGTTTCTATGATATCGGTACCTGCCCTCAGGTATTCCGTATGGATTTCTTTGATGATGTCAGGACGGGTAAGATTCAACAGGTCATTGTTACCCTTAACATCACATGGATGGTCTTTAAACCTTTCTCCCCTAAAATCTTCTTCTGTTAGATTGTAGCGCTGTATCATGGTGCCCATGGCGCCGTCGATGATCAAAATGCGTTTTTCTAACTCTGCTCTAATGTCCATTTAGTTTCTTTGTATTAGGTGGGTACGACAACTGTAAAGTGATGGTCACTGGCCATTTTTGTCCAGAATGTGTACTCAAAAAGGCTTATTGAAATGCGGGGCAGGGGGCGACTCCAACTTATCTTTCGGTGGCCAGTATGCCGGTCCCGGTAGAATGTAGCACCTTGTAAGCACAGGTTGCTAAGACTTCGCAGGGTCTAATCCCTCCGTCTTTCTCTATAAGCAGTGCAAAAGTGCAACAAAGAAAAATCAATTCCAAGGAAACGGCTGTTAAAGCATATAAAATTGCAGAAGTCAGGCAATTCTTGTTGCTCTCCGAAATTTAATTCTGATGAGGGTCTTGGCCATTGATGCCGTTGAATTGATGCGAAGTAATGGGCATAAAAAAGGCCGCAATAGATGCAGCCTAATTTTTTTTGTTATAAATGACAATTATCTTCTGTCTCCAAAGATTCTCAACAGATAAATGAAGATGTTGAGGAAGTCCAGATAAAGAGACAGTGCACCCATGATGGCTAGTTTTTTAGTGTCAGCATCTTGAATCTGTGCGCCACTTTCTTCAAGCCCTGCGCCGATTCTTTTCAGTTTCTGCACGTCATATGCGGTAAGGGCAGTGAAGATTGCGATCCCTACAAACGCCATGAAAAGGCTGAAGCTTTCACTCTGAATAAACATATTCGCTACGCTGGCAATGATCAGTCCAACGACACCTACCATCAGGATGGGTCCGAATTTGCTCAGGTCCACATCAGTAGTATATCCTAAGAAGGCCATGATCCCAAAGATACCTGCAGCTGCAGCAAAACAAGTGATCACTGATGCTGAAGTATATATTAATAAGATAAAACTAAGGCTCACACCTGTTAACGCGGAGTATAAAATGAAAACACCGATAAGGGCAGTATAAGAAAGCCTGCTCAGGCCGGCACTCATTAAAAGAACAAGTCCAAGGGGCGCAAAAGTAGCGATCCATCCCAATGTAGTCGGTTTACCGGTTTCCAGGTTGCGCAAAGCACTGTAGATTTCAGGGCTGCTGGTCATAAAGATTGCCGACAGCGTAGATAAGGTAAGGGCTACAAACATCCATAAGAAAACATTTGCAAAAAACTTTTTGGCAACTACCCCAGTTTGATCTTGCACATAAACATCTTTCTGTGTCCAGTTGAAATTATTGTTGTTGTCCATTTGTGTTAAAATTTATTTAAATATACTAATAGTAATTGTTTAGCAAAACCTATGCCCCAAGCCTTTTTGTCAGCATTTCTTCGATTTTCTTAAATAACTGAAGTGGTTTCAATGTTCTCCATGCCAAATCGTCAAGTTGACCGCCGAAGTTGATGTAGTAGTCAATATTGTTGGACCTGAATTCGTTGATGACATGCTCCTGGAAATTTACGCCGGTTATCCATCCGTCTTCGACATCCTGAAACCATTCTTCATAGTAGCTGTCTTCCGAAGAATGGAAATTGAGGATGTTTTCTCCGATGAGGATAAATTTGTTAATGCCTTCGTCAATCATCAGCTCCAGAATCTCTCTTTTTAAAAGCATGATGTCATTGCTGATGGCATCGTTCCATTCGCCAATGAATTCGATAATGGCATAACCACGGTCGTAATCGGCAAAGAGCACCTTCAGGTACAGGGTGCTGGAGCCAAAGTCGTCCCATTGCGGGTGAATGAGAAAGTTGTACAGCTGTTTATCAAAATAGAATTCTGAATACTCAGTATTGTAAAAAGGCGAACGCTCGTCTTCGGCGGCAATATAGTCGTCACGCCAAAGGTAGAAAGGTTCAATTTCGTGCATATCGTTTTATTTTGTGACTGCTTCCACAGCTTTTCTGACGCTTCCGTATTGGTTTAGCAATTCTGCTGCCTGCTCGCGGCCTATGTTTAGTTCGTCCATGATCATCTGGGTGCCGCGATCTACCAGCTTATGGTTGGTTAACTGCATATCAACCATTTTATTGCCTTTGACTTTTCCAAGTTTGATCATTACGGTGGTACTGAGCATGTTCAGCACCATCTTTTGTGCGGTGCCCGATTTCATCCGGGTGGAGCCGGTAAGGAATTCCGGTCCAACTACGACTTCTACTGGATGGTCGCTCGCAGCGACAATGGGGCCTCCGCTGTTGCAGATGATACATCCGGTGAGGATGCCATGCTCCCGTGCCGTGTTTAGTCCGCCGACTACATAGGGAGTGGTACCAGATGCTGCGATACCGATCAGGCAATCTTTTTCATTGATCTGGTATTCCATAAGGTCCTTCCATGCCTGTGCAGTGTTGTCTTCTGCATTTTCGACCGCTCTGCGAATGGCCTGGTCTCCACCTGCAATGATGCCCAGGACAAGGTCGAAGGGCACGCCAAATGTTGGAGGGCATTCCGAAGCATCTACTACACCGAGCCTGCCGCTGGTGCCGGCGCCGATATAAAATAACCTGCCCCCCATGGCCATACGGTCAGCAACTGAGGACGCCAGTTGTGCGATCTGCGGAATCGCCTGCTTCACAGCAATGGCAACTGTTTGATCTTCATTGTTGATACCCTGAAGAATTTCAAGTACAGACATCTGATCAATGTTTGTGTACTTCGAGTCTTGCTCAGTTACTCTGATCATATTTGATATTTTTGCTAAAAATCGGGATTTTCTTTTTAAACCAGAAATATTAAGAAAAATCGGTTTTTTCTTGGAAATCAGGTGATTTATAATTGAAAAATAAAAAATCTGAAACAATTATAAATGAATGAGACTTAGTTTGTTAAATAACTGGGTAATTTCATAACTTTACGCAGTAGTCTGTCCATGAAGAAAAGTACCAGGTCTAATCTTTTTCTTGCCCTCGCTTATGCCATCACCTTAATCGGGGGGATGTTCCTTGGCTATAAATTTTTAAGGGACCAGGGATATAGTATAGACAGGGTCATCAGTTACGCTTCAAATGATAACGAAAAGGTGGATGAGATCATCCACATCATCAACAGAAATTACGTGGACGACGTGGATGCAGACAGTCTGCACCACCTGCCTATCGACAGTTTACTTCATAAGCTGGATCCACATAGCATCTATCTGCCTGCCAAAGCTGCGAATGAGCTTTCCGAGAGTTTGGGAGGGAACTTTGAAGGAATTGGCATTGAATATTATATCCTGAATGATACTTTGTTGATTACAAATGTGATCAAAAACGGGCCGGCCTTTGCTGCGGGACTTCGCCAGGGGGACAAGATCTTAAAGATCGACACCACCTTTGTGAGTGGCCGCTCTCTGCCAAGGGAAAAGATGATCGGGAAGATAAAAGGTAAAAAGGGAACTGCTGTGAAGTTGAGTATTCTGCATCCGGGAGCATTGCATCCGGTACTTTTCACCGTCAATAGGGGGAAGGTGAAGGTGAGCAGTATTGATGCTTCTTATTTGCTGAATCCCGAAACGGGATACATCCGCATCAGTAAGTTCGGTGCAGATACCGATTTGGATTTTGTGTCTTGTGTAAAGAACCTCAAGGCAAAAGGGATGAAGAAGCTGGTGCTGGACCTTCGTGACAATGGTGGAGGCTATCTGACCGCTGCTACAGGCCTTGCCAATCAGTTGCTGGAGGAGAATAAACTTATCGTATACACCCAGGGAAAACACGAACCCCGTACAGATTATTTTACGACCGGAGGTGGGGAGTTTGAGCAAGGTAAACTTGTGATCCTGATCAATGAGAACTCTGCATCTGCGAGCGAAATTCTTGCCGGTGCGGTACAGGACCTGAACCGGGGGGTAATCATTGGCCGTCGTTCCTTTGGAAAGGGCCTTGTGCAGGAGCAGTTTCCTTTTGGAGATGGCTCTGCCTTAAATCTCACTATTGCAAGGTATTACACTCCCTCAGGTCGCAGCATTCAGAAATCCTATAAAAAGGGTTATGCGGCGTATCAGAATGAAATCGAAGACCGCTTCAATGATGGAGAGCTTACGAGTGAAAGGACGACGACACTTAAGGATAGTGTAAAGGTCATTAAACCGGTTGTTGATCCCGGAGGGATTCGCCCGGACATTTATGTGAAGATGGATACCAGTGGGTACAATCGTTTTTACGCAAAGCTGGTTGCCCAAAAGGTAATGTTTGACTTTGTTTATGATATCCTTGCCAGTCGGTACACAGCCTCATTCCTGGAACAGAATATGGCTACCTTCAATATCAATGATGCAGATTATAAAGATTTTGTAAAGTACGTACAGACCAAAGACCTGGTCATCGAGCCTAAACTGCTACAGGCCGCCAGGCCACTCATTTATAATGACATTAAGGTCTTGCTGTGTAAATATCACCTTGGAGATTCCGGGTATTACAAAGCCTTAAATATGAACGATGCCATGGTGAAACAGGCCCTAAGCAGTCTGCAGTAAAACTTACCTTTATTTTTGGATTAAACTGTACAACCTTTGAATGTGGTTTGATAAGTGTGGTTTGAAATGAAGCTACCGGTGCCAGCTGAAAGGAATGTCTGATCAGCAAACAGGCCAGCTTAAGCTGACCTGTCTGGAGGATTTTCTACGTCGAATGACCGCAATATGATTTTGCCTGCGAGTTATTTTTGTCTGAAGTAAATCTGGATCGGTACGCCGCTAAAGTCAAAGTGCTCACGCAGTTTATTCTCAATAAAACGTTTGTAAGGCTCTTTGATGTACTGCGGAAGGTTACAGAAGAAGGCGAACATCGGAGATGAACCGTTGATCTGTGTGATGTATTTGATCTTAATGTACTTTCCTTTAAGTGCTGGCGGCGGATAGTTCTCAATGATTGGCAGCATGACATCATTCAGTTTCGAGGTAGGTACTTTTTTACCCCTGTTTTTGAATACCTCAAGTGAGGTTTCGATGGCCTGGAAGATCCGTTGTTTGTTAAGTACTGAAGTAAATATGATCGGTACATCTGTGAACGGCTGTAATTTCTGGCGGATCTGATCTTCAAAGATTTTAATTGTCTTGCTATCTTTTTCTACTAAATCCCATTTGTTGACCAGGATAACGATACCTTTTTTGTTTTTCTCGGCAAGATGGAAGATGTTCACATCCTGTGATTCGAGGCCTTCCATCGCGTCGATCATGAGTACGACCACATCTGCTTCTTCCAAAGCTTTAATGGTACGCATGACAGAATAAAATTCAATGTTCTCTTTTACTTTTGTCTTTTTGCGAAGACCAGCTGTGTCGATGAACATGAACTCATGTCCGAACTGGTTGTAGTGAATGTGTATAGAATCCCGGGTAGTTCCCGCAATAGGAGTCACGATATTTCTTTCTTTACCTATCAGTGCATTGATCAGGGAAGATTTACCTACGTTAGGTCTGCCGACAATGGTAATTTTCGGCAAGGCATTTTCTTCTTCAGGGATATCCTCAAAGTGTTTGATCACTTCATCAAGAAGATCTCCTGTACCTGAACCCGTCATAGAAGAGATCGGATAGATTTCTCCCAGTCCGAAGCCGTAGAATACAGAAGCATCATTCTGAAGTTGTGTGTTGTCCACTTTATTGACAACAATGAAAACAGGCTTTTTACTGCGTCTCAATAACTGGGCGATGTCATCGTCCAGGTCAGTAATGCCGGTAACGACATCCACCATAAATAATAAAACGGTAGCTTCTTCAATGGCAATGACCACCTGCTCACGAATGGCGGCTTCAAAGACATCCTCAGAGTTTGCTACATATCCACCAGTATCAATGACGGTAAATTGTTTGTCGGTCCATTCTGCGGAACCATAATGACGATCACGCGTTACACCGCTAAAATCATCAACAATAGCTTTGCGACTCTCTGTTAAGCGGTTAAATAGGGTAGATTTGCCTACGTTTGGTCTTCCGACGATTGCGATAATGTTGCTCATGTGTATGTATGAATTGTATTAATTATTAAGGGGTTGCAAAGGTAAGCTTAATTTTCGTACCCGAAACTTTTTAAGTAGTTCTTTTTAGATCTCCAATCGGGAAGTACCTTTACAAAGGTCTCCAGGAAGACTTTCTGGTCTAAAAATTTCTCGATGTCCTTACGTGCTTCCATACCAACTTTTTTAAGCATGGATCCACCTTTACCTATGAGGATGTTTTTCTGGGAGTCGCGCTCAACGATGATTTCCGCACTGATCCTGACCAGTTTTTCTTCTTCTTTAAAGGCGGTGATGACTACTTCCGTACTATAAGGGATTTCTTTCTGATAGTTGTTAAAGATCTTTTCACGGATGATTTCTGACACAAAGAACCTCTGGTTGCGGTCAGTCAGGTCTTCTTTATCATAATAGGCAGGATGTTCAGGAAGGAAGTCCAGTACCCTGTCCATGATGCCTTCCAGGTTGTACTGGTGTAAAGCAGAGATTGCAAATATATATTTAGGGTTTAATTTTTCCTGCCAGAAGGCTGATTTCTCTTCCACCTGCTCCTGTGTCGCGTTGTCGATCTTGTTGATCAGTACGATCATAGGAATGGTGGTGTCGATAATTTTTTCAAGCACATCATTTTCATCGTGCTGTTCATTAATGTCTGTCACAAAGAGAATTAAGTCGGCGTCGGTAAGTGCACCTTTTACAGAAGTCATCATTGAATCCTGCAGTCCGTATTTGGGTTTTATGATTCCCGGGGTGTCGGAAAAGACAATTTGGTATTCTTCTTCGTTGACAATTCCGAGAATACGGTGCCTGGTAGTCTGTGCTTTAGGAGTGATGATGCTCAGTTTTTCCCCTATCAGGGCATTCATTAACGTGGATTTGCCCACATTGGGCTTCCCGATTATACTTACAAAACCTGCTTTGTGCGACATGGAAATATTTTTTAAAATAAATTTGCAGTACAAAGAAACGAATTATATCTTTGCATTCCAATTCGGAAGAAGAGTTAAGGATTTAACAGAGACTTACGAAATTGTATAAAGTGCGGGGTGGAGCAGTTGGTAGCTCGTCGGGCTCATAACCCGAAGGTCATCAGTTCGAGTCTGGTCCCCGCTACCAAAAATAGGTTCGTAACCGAGAGGTTAAGGCAATCTAAAATGGCCCGTTCGTCTAGGGGTGAGGACGCCAGATTTTCATTCTGGAAACAGGGGTTCGATTCCCCTACGGGCTACGATCCGCTTTGCAGAGCACAGCGGTTTTTTGAAAAGATATAGTGCGGGGTGGAGCAGTTGGTAGCTCGTCGGGCTCATAACCCGAAGGTCATCAGTTCGAGTCTGGTCCCCGCTACCAATTAGGTTCGTGATCGAGAGGTCAAGGCAATCTAAAAATGGCCCGTTCGTCTAGGGGTGAGGACGCCAGATTTTCATTCTGGAAACAGGGGTTCGATTCCCCTACGGGCTACGATAAGGGAAAGAGGTTCAAAATGAATTTCTTTCCCTTTTTTATTTCCGTCTAACTTGCTGTTAATCAACAGAATTAAGTCCACTACAGTATTAGATTTAGGTGTTCGATAAATTTCTCCGTCGAACTGAAGTTTGTTAGGATACAGACAGCAGATAATTCTACGCTTATCAGCTACATTAGCATTAACATACAACTCATCAAGCTTAGAAAGCCCTTTTATAACTTTATTGACCAGCTTTTCAATTCCAATCCTCACCAACGGCTGAGCGGAAACACGTGCCATTTTAGCTTCTAAACGGCGTATTTTCTCCTCACAGTCGGCCTTGATGGTTCTATAGTCGGATGGATCAATATCACTACTTAAAAGTAACTCTCTCGCTTTGCTCACTTTAGCGTTTAAACTTTCAATATCAACCAAAATCGCTTTTTTATCAGTTAGGTCATTTTGAGTTCGAGATTTGTAAACTTTGGTTATGACCAGTTTTAGCAATTCAGTTGCAGCAGGTTTAACCGTGACTTCCTTTAACTGCTTCAAAAAAAGGTCGTTTGCTTCCAAAGCATTATACCTTACGCCACATTCAGAAAGACAGTGATAGTAATAATAGTGTTTGTATTTACCTTTTGATTTGCTGCCTGTCAACATACGGTGGCATTTCGGGCAATGGATCAACCCCCTAAGTGGCAAATGATCTAAAGAGACTTCCTTTAAAGCCTTCTTTCTTTTTCTCGCTTCCAGAACATCTTGAACATCGTAAAATAATGTTTCGGTAATTAACGCCTCATGCTGACCATCTACAATAGCAAGGTCTTCGTCCTTATGTTGGGGGATAGTTATTTTTCCGCAGTAAACGGGATTTCTAATTAACCTCCAGAAATTCATACGGGGACATCTCAGCCCCTTTTGATTTGCGATTTTACGAATTTGATCAGCACCGTAATTATTTTTGGCAATTTCTTTAAACACCCATTTCATTAGTCCAGCTTGCGGTTCATTCGGTGCAATGTACTTTTTACCGTCAGCAGTAATGAAATTTTTGTAACCGAGCGGAGCGGTAGACATCCAGCGACCTTCTTTTTTTGCCCTACGCATTCCGTTAAATGTATTTAATGCCCTACGGTCATTCTCTACTTCAGGAGCAGCGAGGTAAAATGCCAGCATCATCTTGTTTTCTGGTACAGATAAATCAAGCGGTTGTTCTACGGCCTGCGGTTCTACACCATATTTCCTAAGTATGGCAATCATGCCATAGGCATCTCCAGTATTTCTGCTAAACCGATCCCATTTTGTAAAAAGGATCAAACTACGTTTGCCTTTATATCTTTTAATATCGGCTAATAATTTGATCCACTCGGGGCGGTTGAAAGTCTTAGCCGAATGATCTTCAAAAATTACTTTGTTGATTGCGATACAATTAATATCGCAATACTTCCTCAATCGTTCTTCCTGGTCACGCTGGGAATAGCCTTTGTCGGCCTGCTCATCCGTACTTACACGGATATACAAATCTGCTGTTTTCATATTTTACTATTTTCGTCATCAACTATCTGATTTACAGACAATTTAACTAAAAAATATAGTATTTCCAAGACTTTTTTTGCTTCTTCTCTATCCATTTTGACACCATTTTTAGCAAGAATTTCGATAGCAATTTCAGGCTTAATCATTTCTGGGTTATAATGTTCTATCTCCATGGGCAAACTAATTATGGTTTTAAAAACCAAAAATCCGAAGACTACATAAGAGACAAACCCAATATGGGAAGGTATGGGGAAGTTTATATAATAATTAGTTTAATACTTACCTTCGCCAAAAGATCGAATATAAAATTATGAGAAACCAAATATAAACATGGAAAATAACTTCTTTAAGAATCTATTTGAGAGCTTTTTATCAAGGACGGTAATTACTTTACTCGGTATTGCAGGAACAATTATAACTATTTACGCTTTTCTTCAAGAACAAAAGGTTGACTTAACCTATGAGATTGTGGCTAATACTAATGTATTAGACTTTAATGCTGATTTGAGTAAACTGGAGGTCACTTATGATAGCACCAATTTGAAGCAAACGAAGCAAAATCTAAAAATATTTACCATTAAAGTCGTAAATCATGGAGATAAAGATATTCTTAAAGAATATTATGATTCAAATGAACCTCTAGGAATGCAAATTAAGGGAGGTAGAATAATTGAGACTCCTGAACTGATTAATGCTAGTAGCGACTATTTGAAACGCAATGTTAAGACTAGAATTCTAACGAATGAAAAGATCAATTTTTCTCAGGTTATTTTGGAATCAAAAGAATATTTCATCATTAAAATTTTAGTGCTTCATAAGAAGGATGTAGTACCCAGAATTCTTTCAACTGGTAAAATAGCAGGTCAAAAAGACATAACAGTTATGAGTGCTATTGATGTAAAAAAGGATTACAGTTTTTTAGAACAAACATTTTATGGTTCTGCTTGGACTCAAGTTATTCGCTTAATATCTTACTTTTTTGGTCTGCTACTAATAATAGCATTCATAATAATCGTTGCTACTTCTATAGATAGATTTAGCGATAAACGGAAAAAGTCAAAAATCATATCCAATTTCAAGAACTTAAAATCGTATGAATATACGAGAATGGATGATGCAATATTTGATAGGTATAAAAAGGATGGCCCTAGTATAGTTAAGGAAATGCAAAAACTAGTAAATTCTGAAACAGAGCTAAATGAAACGTACACAAAGCTGTCTGAGGGATTAAGGAGTAAGGAATTTCGAAGATTTAGAAATAGTGAGGGAGTTAGCTATCGTTACAAAAACAGTAATTGGTCTGTAATTAAGGAGATGATAAGTGACGGAGTTATTTTTAAAGATCAGACTTCATTGCGAATAAATCTCGCGATGAAGGATACAATAGAGAAGTTTGTAATTTTTCTTGAAGAGAATGGAGAGTTTAAGAAGAAAAATTATGGGTCACATACTGAAACAGTATCTTATTTTGAAGTGGACGATGAAGACGAAGAAACTACAGAATAATAGAATTTAGATTTAATCTTTCTTGTCATCAGGATCATCGTAATCTATATCCCTATCCTCGTCATCCCATTTATCATGTAGCTTATCCAGCGCATCCAGCATTTTTTCCGGCAGATCACTATTGCCGCTGATCAGTTTTAATGTATTAAAATCGATCCCATCCGGCAGATTGGTTTCCAGCCCGCCTTTAAGCTTTTCAAATAATTCTTCCTCGGTGTAGGGCTTACCTGTTTCGGGATTAGGTGGCATTCCAATTTGCTTGACCATCTCCACCACCTCTAAAAAATCTGCGTTGCTTCCAGTAAATGTCAGTTTAGTTTTAGGTACTTCATCCCCTGCAAGCAACGAGGCTTCAAACTCATTTTCTAGATGATCTTTTAAAAGTTCCATAGCCCTAATTTTAGCAAAAGCATAATCAAAGCCAGTAGAAAAAGAACGATCACTGTAAAAGAAAACCGGATCAATATCTATTGCCATATCTCGCTTCGTAAACCGATCGTCCACATTACGGACGAAATACTTAGTATCTAGGGAGTCCAAATCTTCTTTGTAATAATCGAACAGATGTTCATTGCGGCGAAAGTAATTTTCAATCTCATCTACCTCATCAATTAAATATTCCTTATCCTCATTGGTATGGTGTGCAGGCCGGAATACCTCAGTATTGTAAACTTCACACATATAAATCATTCTTCCCATCACTACCGGCTTTACATACTTGAAAAAGTATATTTCCTCTGATCTCTTTTTGAATGGATGTTCTAAGATGTAGGCTTTGAGTTCGCCAAGGTAGACCTCAATAATCTCAATAGAAATTTGCGCCCACTGATCCGACTTTGGATATTCTAAGCGAATGTTCAGCAGCTCTTTATCCATTCGGTTGATCAGCTCCCCGCAATATGATTTCAGTTCTTCCATACTTTATGATTCTGAGGGTACATCCGTCGTTTCTTTTTTATACCACTTATGAAACTGCCTTGACATATTCAATGGTGTAAAATCTTGCTCGGTCATATCAATCCAAAAAGGTTCTTCCGATTCCAATTCTTCAAGCGTGAAGTTTAACAATAGGCGCCTGTGTAAATCATGTTTGTCAAAATAGGATACAATGTATTCATATTGACTTTTATTGATGTCACTCTTAAATTCTCCTTCCCGCCCACTGGTTCTTTGTACGGGAACAAATGATTTAAGTAAGTTCAAAACATCTCCTTTATCTCTATCAAGATATTGCTTAATGTATAATTGTAAACTATCGTTGTCACGCTCTTTCCAAGTTGCTACTAGATAATGTATTTGATCTGGAAATTTTTCAAAAATGGTTTCATCGCCAGCTTCTTTTACAGCTCGTTCGGTTAATATCTTAGCTAATTCCTGATATTGCGCTAAATCAAACAACTTATCTTCGGGACGATCCCCCGTTCTTAACCAGTTGTTTAAACTATATGCAAACGCAAAATCTTGGGGATAGTTCATGAGTTCCTTTGCAAACTCAAAGATGTTTTCCTCTTTATTGTTTTTTAAAAGCTGATAAATGAAAATAGCAGCCTGTCCCACCTGAGTGTCGTATCCATAACCAAGCATGCCGCCTTTATTTGAAAAGAGGTCAGTAACCAAGCAGATTGATTTTGCAATGGTTTGACTATCTTTCCAGTTTAAACTAGTTTCGTGTGTCCTAAGTTTCTGAATAAGAGAACCAGCAGAGCTTCGGCTAATTATATCCCTTACTTGATTTGCAATCTCTTGGGCTGCAGAATTGTCAAGCTTTTTTAACAGAAGATCAAATTCGATGTCCGATATATCACCCTCAACCACAGCATAGGAAAAGTATCTGTCAAAATATTGTGGAGCCACAATACGCTTTGCTCTATACCAGTCGTCCTTATTTTCTTCCGAAAAATGAAAGTTATCGTAAACAGTATCTAAATTCGGAAACAGGTTACTAATTATATCTAAAATATTTGCACGGTCAACTTTATTAAAACCCTTACCTAGAGTATCTAAGTTCACTTTAATATCTTTTATTTTTTGTTGATTATTACCCATTCCGAAATTGGTGTAAGAACCAATGAAATAATCAGGATTTGATTTAATAAATTGATAATGATCTGGATAAAATATTTTAAGTGCCTCTATTAGCATCAAATCAACCATGTTTGCTTCACCCTTCAAAAGCGGTAGAGAAAATGAAAGTGAGTTCCCAAATCTTACAGCAAGACGGGGCGTGTTCAGGCGAGGAAGAATATTGGTGCTAAATTGATAAACGAACCGTTGTACTTCTGTTTCCGTTAAAGTAATTGTTGCAGCATCAATGGCATTGTTAATCATATCAAAGCAAAACTTCTTCAAAGCTTCAGGCTGGGCTTTTGGTATCGTTAAGGGTATTTGAATTATTTTCTCTAAAAAACTCATGCCCGAGTTTTTATCACCAGCACCAAATCGCTCTCCAATAGCCGCCGCTACCATCGCCTCGTCAAAAGACAATATGTAAGTTGTATTTGAAAAATCTGCTGTAAGCTTAACTAAACGGAATAGAGTATATATTTCCTGTTTGTCTAACCGATCTATATCATCTATGGTAATTACGATCTTATTACTGCTTTCATTTAGAAATTCATCGACCCGCTCTTTAAATTCCTCAAGCTTTGTCTCTGATACTGCTTGACCAATTCCTGAAAAGTCGAATCCCAGTATTCGCCCTGATGATCCATATTTTTTAACAAGGCCGCCTACTTTTTCTATTTTGGTCTTCAGTTGTTTATCGAGTGCGGTGGCAACCTTATTAAAAAAGCTCATTAAAAGGGTTTCTTCATCGCTGTAGCGCCATGGATTCAAATTTATTCTAATTACTGTATCATCTTTAGCTAATTCTTCATCAATGAAGTTCAATACTGATGACTTACCTTCTCCCCATGCTCCAAACAATCCAAAAACTATGCTTTCCTTGCTTTTTCTGTTAATTATGGTTTCAGCAATCCGTTTGGAAAAATTGTATCGTTGAAATCTATCTTCTTTCGCTTCCTTTACAGGACGGTCTGCCGTATAGTTTTCTATCGTGGTGGTTTGCTGTGTCATTTGGTAAGGTTAAGTTATAAAATTACAAAATTAATCTAAGCTCATCTATAAATGCTAACTCCCCTTTCATTCCCAACAGGGGAATGCCCAAAAATTTCAACCTCAATCTTTGGCATAAACAATAATTGCCATGAGACAAAGATCAAAACCCATCAAGGAAAAAGCGCCAGATAAGCCCACTTATAAACTGCAACTGCCAAAGAAAGGGATAACACCAGAACGGCAGAAAATCCGGCAGCTTTTGGCTGGCATGGATGCGGTGGCCAGACAGGAAACGGACGGAGCAGCTCAAATCTGGTGGGCAGGCATCCCAGGCAATGCCGCAGATTTTCCGGTCAATGATACTTTTGACACCTTTGTAGAACAGGCCAGCTGCTTTTTGAATATGGAAAGTAATGCGAAGTCTGATGGTACAGGCATCCGCTTTGGTGACCGGAGTTTTGGCAGACCTGTGTATGTGGATTTATTCGATCAGCCAATGAAAACGGGGGTGGTCACCAACCGGAACCTGTTCATCTGCGGTGGTAGTGGCGCGGGTAAGTCAATGGCCTGTAACCACATGTTGCGTACACTTTACGATGAAGGAACACATTGTGTGACCATTGACATTGGCGGCAGTTATAAGGGGCTTTGTGATCTGGTAGGTGGCTATTACTTTAGCTATACCGAAGAGAACCCGATTAAATTCAATCCTTTTTTTATTGGTACAGATGATGTGCTGGATATTGAAAAGAAAGAGAGTTTAAAAACCCTGCTTTTGGCGCTCTGGAAACGGGACGGTGAGCATTTCAGCCGCTCGGAATACGTGGCGATCTCTGGTGCTATCACCCTGTACTATGAATATTTAGCAGAAAACTCATCTGTCTTTCCTGGCTTTAATTCCTTCTATGATTTTCTGATGCTGGAATATATGCAGGTGATGGAAAACGGCAAGGTCAAGGAAAAGGATTTTGATCTGGGTAACCTGCTGTATGTTTTGAACCCATACTATAAGGGCGGCGAGTTTGATTATCTGCTCAATGCTACCGAGAATTTAGACCTGCTGAATGAGCGCTTTATCGTTTTTGAACTGGACAACATCCGCTCGCATGAGGTTTTGTTTCCCGTGGTTACGATCATCATCATGGAAATGTTCATTTCCAAAATGCGCAAGCTAAAAGGGCAACGCAAGATATTGGCAATCGATGAGGCATGGGTCGCCATTGCAAAGACTGGTATGAGCCATTTTATTAAATACCTTTTTAAGACGGTTCGTAAGTTCAATGGGATCGCGGCACTGATTACCCAGGAGGTGGACGATTTGATTTCTTCGCCCATCATCAAGGAAACAGTGATCAATTTATCAGATACCAAAATCCTGCTGGATATGCGCAAGTTCATGAACAAGTTTGACAAACTGCAAGAGACGCTGGGTTTGTCTGATAAGGCCAAAGCCCTGCTTTTATCGGTCAACAAGGCCAATGAGAAAGGTAAAAATTACCGTGAGGTCTTTATCGATCAGGGCGGGCAGAAGCTTAGCGTATACCGCAACGAGCTGTCAGTTTCCGAGTATTTGGCTTATACGACGGAGGAAAGCGAAAAGCTTCGCGTCATGGAATATGCTGAAAAGTACGGCAGCATGGAAAAGGGAATTACCATACTGGCTGAAGAGCTTCGCCAGAAGAAGGCTCAGTAAATCATTTTAATTCTGAAATTTTATGAAAAGAATAAAAGCAATATTATTTGGCTGCTTTGCAGCAATGCTGTTTTTCGCATCCTGTGAAAACAGCATTAAATCATCTATCGATGGCACCTATGCCAGTTATGAATCCGGTGAATACAGTATCTCCAAAGATACGCTGGTCATTATGCCTTACGGCGATCAGGGAGACTACCAGGTAATTAGAAAATCCGCTTTCCAGACGGTAAGGAACGGGAAGCTTCAACCATCTGAGCGAAAGATCCGCGAGTATATCGGCAGGTTTGACGGGAAAACTAAAACGCTGATCATCGATGCCCAGGGCAAAAAGATCAGTTTCTTTCCCGATAAAGGAAGCCTGCTTTTGATGCAGCGAGAATACCATAAGGTTAAACCATAAAAGAGGGCAGCTTATGAGAGAATTTATAAATAGAGCAAAGGTATATTATGTAGTAATGCCACTCAGTTTGGTGGTACTGCTGGTAGCAATGCCCACCAAACAGGTTTCAGCGCAGGTCGCTATTGCCGAAGTGATTAAAGCAGGTGTTAAAAAGGTGATCAAGGCGCTGGATCTGAAAGTGCAGCGTTTGCAGAACCAGACCATCTGGCTGCAAAATGCACAAAAGGTATTGGAAAATACCTTGTCTAAATTGAAGCTGACAGAGATCGCCGATTGGACGACCCGCCAAAAGGAACTGTATGGTAAATACTTTGACGAGCTGGCAAGGATCAAATCTGCCATCGCCTATTACCAGCGGATCAGGGACATTACCCAGCGGCAGGCGGATATTGTGGAAGAATACAGGCAGGCCAAAAGCCTGTTTGCCAAAGACAAACATTTCAGCCCGGATGAACTTGGCTTCATGGAAGATGTCTTTAAGGGGATTCTGGATGCCAGTCTGAAAAACATCGATCAACTGTTATTAGTCGTCAACTCGTTCAAGGTGCAGATGGATGATGCCAAACGCCTAGAAATCATTGAGCAGGTAGCGGTGAAGATCGACCAGAATTATTTTGACTTGAAGCAGTTCAATACCCGCCAAATTAAACTGAGCCTGTCCAGGGCAAAAGAAGCGGGTGATCTGAACATCATTAAAAAACTGTATGGGATTGAGTAGGAAACTATGCGGACTGGTAATGCTGGTTGCATTATCCCTCTGGGCTTTTTCAGGTTCGGCACAGACCTGGGGAGAGATTTTTAATCAGAAGAAAACGCAGAAAAAATACCTGTTACAGCAGATCGCCGCCTTGCAGATTTACATCGGCTACGCAAAGAAAGGCTATGATATTGTGGGCGGTGGCATCCATGCGGTTAAGGATATAACTAATGGAGAATTCAGTTTGCACCGGAATTTCTTTGCATCACTGGCTGCGGTAAACCCAGCTGTTAAAAACAGCGCAGCGGTTGCTGAGATCGTTAACGGCGGCCTGGGTATCATTTCCGTGCTGAAAAGCTGGAAAGCATCGGAGCTGAATGCAAATGATTGGGTGTACGTTTCATTGGTCAAGGCAAATCTTTTAGCTGAATGTGCCAGTGATCTGGAGGAATTGTTTCTGATAATCACATCCGGTAAGCTGGAAATGAAAGACAACGAGCGTTTGGGTCGGCTCGAAAAACTGCGGTTGTCGATGCAGGATAAATATGATTTTGCACTTTCCTTTAGTACCGACCTGCGAATGCTGATCCGTCAAAAGAATAGGGAACAGGAATCCATTAACCAGATCAGGAGGTGGTATGAAATTGAGTAAGCTAAGTTTTTTTTGCTTCGGTCTGCTGGTCTTATGTTCGGCAAATCGTGTAAAAGCGCAGTCCGCCGAGGTACAGCAGTTGATTTTAAACGTGGAAAAACTGTCGCAGTTTAAAAATATCCTGAAGGATATGAAAGCTGGCTACCAGATTATCAGTAAGGGTTATAATGCCGTTCGTGATATATCCAAAGGCAATTTCTCCTTGCATGAAACTTTTCTTGATGGACTGATGGCAGTTAGCCCGGAAGTGAGAAGATACCATAAGATCGCAGGGATCATCAAAACGCAGGGCAACATCCTATCCGAATATAAAGCAGCATTTAGCAGGTTCAAGTCCGGCGGGCAGTTTATCACCGCTGAAGTGGATTATATGGCCTCGGTTTACTCGCAGCTTAACAAGCAGAGCCTGCAAAATCTGGAAGCGCTGTTAATGGTGATTACCGCCGGAGAACTGCGTATGTCCGACGATGATCGGCTGGCCGCAATAGACCGGATTTTTGAAGATATGCAGGACAAGCTTTTGTTCCTGCGGCACTTTAATGCCCAGGGCATTGGTATTTCAAGGCAGCGGACAATGGAACAGAAAGAGGTTTCATCCATGCAAGAACTGTTTAAGTCAAACCCTTAACCTATTATTATGAACAGATTTATTAAGGCCACATTATTTGTGGTCATGGCCATGCTTTTAACGTTCTCGCCAATATTTTCCTTTGGGCAGGGCTTGGCTGGCGAGATGAAAAGTATGCACCTGGTCCTGGATCAGGTGTATAAGGAAATGATACCGCTATGCTCCGGACTAATCGGCGTAGGCCGTGGTCTGGCGGGTTTTGCCGCACTGTTTTATATTGCTTCCCGTGTCTGGAAGAACATTGCGCAAGCTGAAGCGGTAGACTTTTACCCGCTGCTGCGCCCTTTTGCGCTCGGCTTAGCGATCTTGCTTTTTCCGGCAGTCATTGGCCTGATGAATGGCATTTTGCAGCCAACCGTTTCCGCTACATCGGCAATGGTGAAAAATTCCGACCGGGCAATAGCGGTACTACTGAAGCAAAAAGAGAATACCATTAAAAAGACCGACCAGTACCAGATGTATGTCGGTGCCGACGGCACTGGTGACAGTGATAAGTACTATAAATACCTGCATCCTGATGATCCTAACAGGCAGGACGAGGGAATGCTGGACAGGCTGGCGCACGGAATTGATTTTGCGATTGCGAAAGCTTCTTACAACTTTCGTAATTCGATCAAGCAGTGGATGAGCGAGGTTTTGCAGGTGGTTTATGCGGCAGCATCGCTGTGTATCAATACGATCAGGACATTTTATCTCATCATTCTAGCTATACTCGGCCCATTGGTATTTGCCTTTGCGGTATTTGATGGCTTTGAGCATACGCTAACGGTGTGGATTGCCCGCTATGTCAATATTTTTCTATGGTTGCCCATTGCCAACATCTTTGGCAGCATCATCGGAAAAGTGCAGGAAAATATGCTGCGTTATGACATTTCGCAGAATGGTCAGCAGGGCGATACTTTCTTTTCAAGTACCGATACGGCGTATTTATGTTTTTTGATCATTGGCATTATTGGCTACTTCTCTGTACCAACGGTTGCCAATTACATTGTACATGCAGGTGGCGGCAACTCGATTTTGTCAAAAGTCAATTCGCTGGTTATCGGTGGTGCCAGTACATCAACCAAAATGGTTTCCGGTGGTGCTGGTATGGCTGCCGATGCGATGGGAAATGCCATGCGCAATTCCAAAGGTGGCAGCGCATCTGAAGGCAATGACTATTTCAAGAATAAACTTAAGAGCAACGATTAATCCATTAAGCCTATGTTTACACAACTCAAAAATATAGATACCGCATTCCGGCACATCAAGCTGTTCAGCTACCTGCTGATACTGGCCAATACTTTTACGATATGCTTTGGTTTGTACAAATGGTGCCAGCTGTCGGCTGAGAAGGATGGGAAAATCTACATCCTGTATAACGGCAAAGTATTACAAGCATTGGCTTCTGATAAGAAAACCAACTTGCCTGTGCAGCTCCGTGACCACATCAAAACCTTTCACCAGTACTTTTTTAACCTGAGCCCCGATGACAAGGCCATTAAAGCCAGTGTTTCCAAATCGCTTTTCTTAGCTGATCTCTCAGCGAAAAAACAATATGATAATCTGCTGGAAAGCGGCTATTACAACAACCTGATCTCGGCAAGCATTTCCCAGGAAATCGAAGTGGACAGTACGGTGCTGAATATTGATGTTTATCCGTATTCCTTTACGACCTATGGTACCCAGCGACTGGTTCGTTCCAGTAGTACCGCAATTCGTAAGCTGGTTACCAAGGGACAAGTCCGGGACTTGAAAACCCAGACCGATGATAACCCGCATGGCTTTTTGATACAGGGCTGGGAAATTCTGGAAAACAGGGACGAACCTAAATCCTATGGCAATGAGACTATTCCGCAGTAAAAAGCAGAGCATTTCTCCGTCTGCTGATACACTGAGGGGAAAACTGGCGAGCTACATCCTGCGCCAGCAATCAAGAATTGCCGGATGGCTCAATGAGCGGACAAGCTCCTATTCTCCCTTTCGGTGGATGGTGCTACTGATCCTGTTCTGCTTGGGCGTGGGCGGCATTTGCATTTATTTAATCATTATATCCATTTAGTAATTACCGCCGAAGGCAGCTTTAGTTCCAATTAACAAAATAAAAACAACACTAAAAATCATATAGCTTATGAATACAACACATTCTCCCGCTTTTTTAAAGCGACGTAAATTTTTGATGGTGCTGCCATTACTGATCCTGCCGTTTATGACAATGGCCTTCTGGTCATTAGGTGGTGGCTCTAAACCGCCTGCGGCAGAGGCCTCGGTCAGCAAAGGCTTAAACATGGTTCTGCCAGATGCAGATTTTAAAAATGAAAAACCCGTAGACAAAATGAGCTTATATAGCCAGGCACAAAAGGACTCGGCTGATCTGATCAAGCACGGTTTAACTACTGGCGAAAGCTCGGAACTAGCGGGTGTTGGCAGCGGTTTCAGCCCTGATCCAAGCGAACTGGCAATTCAAGCAAAACTTGCGCAGATCAATGCACAGGTAAACGCAAAGCCGATTACTCCTGCCTATAGCCCTGGTGCAACTAATACCCGTGCTGCCGCTGATCCGGCAATGAGCGCAGATGTTGCGAAGCTGGAAGCGCTGATGAAAAATATGCAGGCTTCTTCCGGTGGTGATGATCCGGAAATGTACCAGCTCAATTCAATGATGGATAAAATATTGGCTATCCAAAATCCCGATCTGGTTAGGCAGCAGCATGTTAAATCTTCCAGTGGTGTACCCGACACCTTGTTCAAGGCCATTCCCGCAGAAATTGCAGGAAATGTAAAGGCCGTCGAGGGTTCGGTGATCGAACTTCGTTTGCTCGATACCATTGTACTGAACGGGCAGCGCATCCCTAAAGGTCATTCCATATTTGGCCTTGCAAACTTTTCCAACCAGCGTATCAGTTTGGAGATCAAAAACATCCGTTTGGGAAATCAGATTATTCCGGTGAGTTTAACTGTTTTTGATAAACGTGACGGTATGATCGGACTCAATGCACCAGAGGCTTTGCTTATTGATGCCGTCAATGGCGGTGCCGATGATGCCATCCGCAGTATGCAGTTTTTAAGTATGGATCAAAGCATCGGAACGCAGGTTGCAGGTGCTGGTCTGGAAGCTGCGAAAGGATTATTCTCTAAAAAGGTCAAAAGAGTGAAGCAGAAATTGTCTGCGGGATATCCAGTACTGTTGCGAGATAACTCGAAGAAAAAATGAGGTTCAGAAGGGACGATCTGGTCTCCACCGCTGAATTCCTAGTTGATGTAAAGATAGATGGTTATGAGTTTGTAAGTTATCCCAGGGATAGGGATATGTATACTGGAAACGAGATCTATGCTTTTGTTGAGCGAAGGAGTGCAGACAAACATGCCAGGGAGAATGGTGACTGGTATGTTGAACCCTTAGCGCCATTCCTGCGGAACATGATCGAAGCCCTTAAAGACAGTAAACTTGTCGAGATCGTGGAAACCGGACACTATTATCATTTAAATAATCAAAAGAATATGAACGAAAACAATTTAGCATTCCTAAAGAACAAGCTCGAAAAGATGGATTTTCCAGTTGCGGTGCTTGATAAACTTGAAAAGGAAATAGATGTAAAGGATCAGAAGACCGAAATCAAGATCGGTCATGAAATGAACCGTGGAAATGAAACTGTAAATTATGAGCTGAACTTTAAGCAATCCGATACCACCGATATGTATTTTTTTAATAGCTATAAGGCTACCTTGAATACCGGAAACGAGGCAACCGATAAAAGCCAGGATTTTAGGATCCGTAACGGGAATAATATCGGAGCTGATGAAGCCTTTAACTTGGTTGCTGGCAGGGCGGTACAAAAGACGATGGTCAATGGTGATGGCGATAACTATCTGGCATGGCTGAAAATTGATTTTTCTCAGAAAGATAACTATGGCAATAACAAGGTGGAACAGTTTCACGAACGTTATGGCTATAATCTTGACAAGGCACTGGATAAATTTCCGATTGCTGAACTTGCCAAACCAGAGGAAAAGGCCGATTTGATGGCTTCAATGAAAGCTGGGAATTCTACGGCGGTAACGATGACCAAAGATGGAAAAGATGCTTTGTTGTTTATCGAGGCCAATCCACGCCTGCGCACGATTAATATCAAGGATGAAAAGGGCGTGTCTGTTCGTCGTGACCAGCTGGAAATCAAAGACAAAAGCCAGAGCCAGAAGATTGGTGAAAACCAAGGACAGGAAAAAGGCCAGAATAGCAGAAAAAAGCAGGGTTTGTCCGTTTAGTGCCTAATTTATATATTTAAAACGCGAATCATTATTAAATCACTAATTATTAATCATAAAAAACAATTAAAATAATATGGAAAAATTCACGAAAGTAAAAGAACTGATAGCTGGTATCGAGGCTGATGTAGAAAAATTCAGTAATGCAGGTAATGGCGCAGCAGGTACAAGGGTTAGAAAAGCGATGCAAGACTTAAAAGTATTGGCGCAGGAAATTCGTACTGAGGTAACGGAAAAAAAGAACAGCAAATAGATAGATAACTGTTTTGGGAATTATAGAACCCTGCCTAAATAGGCAGGGTTTTCTGTCTAATTTTAAGTCAAATAAAGTTTAAACTATGTCACAATACGAAGGTTTGTCTGACGACGAATTCCCTGATAATTTCGGGTATACCCATAGAAGTCTGTTTTTTTTGTCCATGACCCTTGGTGAAATGGTGACGTTGAATAAAGCCCGCAGAAAAAGAGAAGAATTGGACATACTTGAAAACTACATCTTTCATAAGTTCCACACAACGCTAATGTATACCTTTACCATGGAGTACTGTAAGTTATTAGAATCTGGAAAAGGCAGTTCCAATTATGCAGCTCTTCATAAGCTTAACCGAAAAGTCCTACATTTTAAGGGGACTGTCTACCAAAAAACGTTTGAACACGTTGAAGGACGAATTGATCAACTTATTGGTTCCGATTTTCATAAATATCTAAGAATTTTACGGGATAAAACACTTGCCCATAGTGATAAGTCTGAGAAAGGAAGCAACTTTAACGTATCCTCATTTTCCGATAAACAATTGAAAACCGCATTGGCCCATTTTAGCGAAATGAATAGTATCCATAGCGTTTGCGCTCAGCAGTTCCAGATGGAATATATCATTTCCCTTGATGATATCAGTTCGGAACTGTTTATAGAAAGAGCAGGAAAATACCTGAAATCCTATAAAGAAAACGTAAAAGATGATTGGGACGTAGATTAGTTTTCTGATTTCTTCATCATATTTTCAACTGTTAATAACGCTTCTGAAAGTGGCTGCCTTAGATCAAGACCATGACAGTTTTTATAACTAAGTTGCCGGCCACAGAAACATAGGCAATCGTAATTGCCATTTGCATCCAGATAAGGTTCAAAAATTTTTGCAAATTCTTCGAGCCCCGTTAGCATGGGTACGAGATTTTCAGGCATAGTGATAGTATTTTCAGCCGTTCTATGTGCATAACTATATAATTTATAGATAGCTTCACAGACAAAAATCCAATCATCTACGACTTTATTTTCGGAAATATTTACTCGCACGTTATCTAAGACTTGGCCGTCATATATAAACCCATTATCTATTACAAATAGTGTTTGGCTTACAGGTTGTATTGTAGGGGTAATATCTAAGTATGTGTTATCCGGTGCTTGCCAAACGGCATGTCTCTCGGCCTCGATCATATATTTCAACGGTCTTATTGCCCAACCATAAACTGCCCTCCCTCCATCTTTAACTATCTTCCGTTGAACATTGTAAAAACAGCCATTTATTGCCGCATCTGTTTCAGGCTGTATATTAATTACTATTGGATTACTCGCCGCTTTAATCCTTGATAATAATAGTGGCAAATATTGATTAATTCTTGCAATGTATTCGCTATTCATCTTTAAATTATATTTTTTACAGGAAATAGTATAGCCCATTGTGTTCACCTGCGATCCTTTCATGGGCTTCTAACTGCCGAATAAATTTTTCTTTACAGTGTTTGCATGTATGTTTCTTCCGGTTGAGTACACCGATTTGCCTATGTCCACAGTTCGTACATTGGACATCTCCCCAACTGTACCCGGTAAGAAGCGACCTTACTTTCGGCCTGCCATAGTTGTTTCCTGTGACCAGGTCCAGTTTTTGTCGGATGACGTTTTCAATACTGATCAAGAAGTCAGAAACATGGTTTTCATGTTCAGAAAACTTGATGATTTCTTCGTGGACTTCCTTTGAGGTGAACCGCATTACTAGCCAACCAGCAGCCTGGAGATTGACATCTTTTCGCCTATCCTTACGCACGTGCTTTTGTCCATGTGAGCGCTGTCCATCTATTTCCACCGCTACCTTGACTGGGTCATTGACCGAACCTCCATAAATTGCGAAATCGATCTCGTATTCAATTCCTGGAGTACTCATATCGTAGACATCTTCTAGTAGAACCATTTCATTTGGAATGATTATATAATCGCTATTATCTCCGGGAAATTGGTTCAACACTAGAAAAAACGCTTTTTCAAGATCGCTTTTCACTTCGCTGTTCAAATAGTCATCAATATCTTTAATCATCATGTCTTTCAACCCGAATTCGTCTCTTCTGAGGCTATATTCGATCTGGTTCCTGAGTGTTTGTATATAGGGTTTTAGATCCATTCTATGTTTTCAATATACTGCTTCTGCGTTATTTTCTCTATATTATAAAGGGCTAAGATTGCTTTCATCGTCAATATTAAAGTTGAAACGTTTGACCATTAAATTCTTCACTGCATTGAAATCTGGGAAATCAGATTTCTGCCCTTCCAATCCCCAATTCCTTAGTGTCAGTAGGGCTGCTTGCCTTAGTTGAAAATCCAAGTCTCCTTCAAAATAATAGTCCACTGGGATTTCTATATAGTTTTCTTCTTCATCCATCTTAAACAACCTTCCAAAGGCTTCCTGCACCAGATCATACTCCTCCTGCGCTGAATGGAAAGATTTTTTCTGCATTTCTATACTCACTTTATAGCTAACAGTATGGTTAAACAATGCCAATAGGATCTGCCAGTCCAGCCAGCCTTGCTCTCTTAATTTTTTAATGAAGTCGGGATAGCGCGGATCTTTTTGTAGACGAATTAGGGTAAGATGCATTGGAACCATACAAGCGGGGTATCTCTCTCGGATCATCTCTAGGGATTTCTCCACTGAATATTTGCCGCTAAGGCTGTCGTCCCATTTTAGTCCGGAAAAAGGCGTACTGGTAAAACCTATATCTGGTTTTTCATATGATGCTCTGTTTGGTTCATAAAAATATTTCCGCTCAATAAAGTACCTATAAAGCCTCTGATAGAGAAAATCTGCCATGGTTTTTCCCGCTAGATCTTCTTTTTCCAATCTTCGCTGTATTTCGTTTTCGAGTTCCTCAGTAGGCAATAAGCTGATTTCATCCAACATTTTTTTAATACATACCGCCATGAAAGCACATTGCATTTGAATGGCTTGGTAATCTTCCTTAGCGACAGCAGGAACTTTAACGATCCACTTGTGAATGTCGTTTGAAGCTAGTCTTACAGGCGGCTCCCAGCGTTCACCTAACTGGATATTTATCTCGATTTTGCTTTCCAGAAGATGCAGGTCCGTTTTGCTGAGTCCCAGGTCAGCAACAAGGATTTGAAGCACTGCAATAAATTCCTCGGCAATCGAATTAGTCAACCAGTCATTTTCAAAGATGAACTTCCAGTTACTTCCCAGTGCATCCCAGAAGATTGTCCGTTGCGGACCGGCATCGTTCAAAGGAGCATCATCCAGCTTTTTCTGTAACAATGCTGCCAGTTCGGTATCCCTGACCGATCCGTTCAGTTCTTCTACCATTGGTTCCAAAATGTCTTTATATAATTGCCCCATTTCCCTTATTTCTGATTCGATTATGGCAGCGACTTCAGAACTAAGCCTTGACGCGAAAGCAATGACAATAGCGATGTCCCTTAACGAGTACATGAGTTTATTGTCTTCAGTATCATATTCCCTACTTTTGAATTCACCTCTATACAATATGAACAGCCTGAAATCTTCTAGGCAACTGATCCAGGCACCTTCCTTGAAGTCGGCGTTCAAGATCATAGCAAATGCATCTGAAATCCTGTGGTTGAGTGCAGATTCGGATGTTGCGTGGCGGGCCGCAGATAATGCATAATATTTCGCGGCAAAATTACAGCCGATCAGCAAATAGAGCTGCGAGATATTGAGCAGGGCTAGAATATGTCCACCCCGGGTATGATCATGGCGCCAGAGCGTTTTTGCCTTATGGAAATAGTTGATCGCCCTAAGCACTGATTTAGGTTCTGTCGTGTGGAGGTATTTTACTCCGCGGTCAACATAAACTTTGGCTAGATCATGATCTGAGCTTTTTTGGGCGACAAAAGGCATTAACTTATCTGTAAATTCTTCCAAGCGCTCAATTTCTTCAGTATCGTGTGCCAACGTAATCAATATTTTGATGAAGCCGGTTAACCGATTAGCCAACTCCTTGACATCATATTGAGTAGCGGAGTCCAATAGATTAAGAATTTCATCCAAATGCACAAAAGTATCATCCATGATGGTTTCACTATCAGGATTTATTGTGTGATGCAAGGTTAAAAGCGCTGCTATGGCATGAAAATAACAGGCTTGGTTCGGGTCTTTTACTTTTTCCAATTCATCAATGGCCTTTTGCAAGATACGTTCTCTCCAATATGCTATTTCTTCTGCCTTGATCTCTACTCTACCGAAATGGACAGAGCCCTCTATCAGCCCCACTAGGGCAGACGCATCTTCTAAAGATTCCACATCATCACCGAAATTTTCAAATTCTGCGAAATAGCCTCTGACTTGGGCCTCCATTCCTTCTAAAGTACCATCTGGTGCGGCTAGCATTTTGGGTCTAACTGTTGTCCAGATTAGTTCATAAATTGCTTTTTGCTTGTAAAATTTAGGAATATCTGGCAGGTCAATGTAATGTTTGAGGAGTGTTGCCCAGGTCTCCCAGTGGTGCTTGAGATATCCCGCGTACCTACAGTAGAAAGAAGAATTCAAAACCTTTAAAAATTCTGCTACCCTGAAGCCGGCGATTGT
The DNA here is from genome assembly GCF_000170795.1 of Pedobacter sp. BAL39. GTDB lineage: Bacteria > Bacteroidota > Bacteroidia > Sphingobacteriales > Sphingobacteriaceae > Pedobacter. The sequence continues at coordinate 73,372 of NZ_ABCM01000005.1, read as the reverse complement.
GGTGACCTTACTCCAGAACTGATAGTCTTCATTATATCCTTTATCTTCTTCATCACCGCTTTCCAGCAACAGTTGATCCAAAAGCGCCACATCCAGCTTGCGATCTTCTCCTTCTGTTTGAATAGATCTTTCACTTATCGCATAATATAACCGGGCGAAAACAATTTCCTTATTTTTTTTTGCAATAGGGTTTTCTAATTTTGAGATATATGTGTTTATTCGCTCAATAACTCCTTCCATGGCCTTTTCTGCTGAGATGTCGCTAAAATTCCATTTTATGGTGCGGGCAAATCTTTCCCATACCTCGTCTGGTAATTCGGCCAGGATAAGTTTTGCGTCTTTAATTTTTTCCAATAGCACAAGGTCTTTTATGCCTTCATTCGCAGATTCCGCATATTTCAGCACTATTGATCTCACCTTTTCGGCGCACTGTTTTAAAAGCTCGGGATCAAGGCTTTCCTGATGCTCTTTCCACTTTTTTAATAACTCGGCATCATTATCCTTATACTTGCGGGCGATATCCGCATTCGTTTCAAAAATAAACTGCTGCTGATCGAACTTATATTCACCTTTAACAAACAGCATAAAAAAGTGACTGATCGCTTTGGTAACTTCTACACTGCTAAATGAGAAATTTTTACTAGAGTAGAGCTTTAGCTGGGTAAATTTTGAACTCCATTCATCCAGATCACGCTGAAAAATATCTTCTTCATAATCACAGTATATGATTTGATTATTTTTACTGTGATAATTATCCAACCAGTTTTCCAGTGCCCGGAGCTTCTGGTATTCATAGCCCCTAAGCGCTTCAGCCGCATCGGTATTCTTTGAAAAAATGAATAGTTTATCTAAACTCATGACCTAAGTTTTGCGAATTATTTATAATTTAATACCTATAATATAATTATCTTATGAGGCTATTCCCTGAATAATCCCGTTAATTTGCCGCTCGCTCAGGCTATACTTTGGTATGAACTCAAAACCATTTTGTTGCATTTGCTCAGGAGTGGCAATGATTGAACCTCTTCCTTCGCCAAACTGGTTTACCACCATTTCTTTAAGGGTTTCTGGAACATTCCCATAGTAGATCGTTCTGAAAAACGAGGCGTCTGCGATGAAACCTCCGAACTCCAGCCAACAATGACCATCCCATTCACCGATGATATCAGTTCCATCTTCTGCAGTTGGCAAAGGCTCATTACAGACAAATATTTTTTTGCTATTGTATTGTAGATCTCCACAGATTACGCTTATAGGAATTTTGGAATGATCAGCAATGATTGCCGCCCATATCGCTGAAATTTGCGTACAATTGAAAGCCCTTTGAGGCATATTCCTGAGCACATCCTTAACAGCGGCCTGGATAAAGGCCATATCGTCTTCGGTTAATTGGTAGGACAAGAAGTTTGCGATTTGCGCGTGTTCTAAATTCTGTGCCAATACGGCTGTTAAATTCTGATCTCTAGACATTGCGTTAATTTTTAAGTGCTAAAATAATGATTTAAGATTTATTTAAATTTCATATTTTCATCCAATGATCAGTGAAGAAAAACTCAAAGGGGATTTAGGTGAGCAGGCCGTGAATACGCTCGCATTTGACACCTATCTAAAATACTGGTGTTACCCTGGTCCGAAGGATGAAAAGGGATCTAGGAAAGAAATATGTGATTTGTTGATTCTTTTCCGCGATACCATGATTATTCTTTCGGTCAAAAATTATGGTTTCAAAGGCAACTATCACCGTTACTTTAGATCTACCCTCGATAAAGCAGTTTCGCAGATTGCTGGGGCAGAAAGAAGATTGGCTGATAGTTCACGCGAACTTTTTATTCGTCATGCTGATCTGGGGGAAATGAAATTTGACTTTGCTAAGTACAAGAAAATTTACCGTATCATCGTCAATCATAACACCGCTCCACTTTTCTATCCGGGAGGGAGATTGACGTCTACTGGAAAATATGTTCACATCTTTAACTGGGATGCTTTTCTATGTGTAGTCAAGGAACTGGACACTATCCCCGATTTTATCCAGTATCTGACCGAGCGAGAGCTAATCTTCAAAGATAAAAAGATAACTATTATGAACGGCACTGAAGAAGTCTGGGATTCAGATGTTCAGCGGTCTTTTTATGATTACAATACTGCGCAACTCGATTCAGGGCCCAATTTTTTGTTGATCTCCGGTACCGAAAATGATTTGCTTGCTGATTACCTCTGGCATGACCGTAAGTTTAATAAGCATTTTTATGATACTACCTATAATGGTGGTAGCTTTCAGTTGGATGATAAATGGCAGAAATATTTGTCACAAAAGGAGGTTCAACGTAAGAAATCCGCTGATTTCGCAAGTTATTTTGTAGACGAATTTTTGAAGAACGAGGTTTTATATAAACAGGACTCTACAAATTTGGAATTGGCCGTGGAGTTACTGTCTCTGAGCAGGTTCGAAAGACGCATCGTTGGCTCGCAATTCCTTTCCATGCTTACGCAGTACAAGCATCTTGATAAAGACAATATTGTGAGGCGTTATGGTAAAACCGGCGATTTGGTTATTGCCTTTGTACTCTACAGCAGAGATATTCCACGGGAAATGATGGTTTTGCTTTCTCAAATTGCGGCGGAAGGGTATGCTTATTGGAACAGATATCAGGATAAAAAAATTGCCATTATTGGCTTTTCACAGGATGCTATAGGCTTTGTATTTGGGCTGTTGAACGTCGAACCTTTTTCAGCAGAGCGGGAAGAGATCACCAGGCTGAACCTAAATGATCTGAAATGGTTCACTAATTTTGAGACATTTATGGTTAACCACAAAGAGTATCCAGATGAAAGATAACTTAACGAAGTAATGTCACTACAAGCTGAATTTATAAAAGGGATAGATAGAACAAAGATCATCAAGGTTTCAGAAAAAATAAGGGAAGCTTGGAATGATTATTTTCTGGAATCTCAGTATTGCCAAAAGCAGATCAACTTTGGCCCCGAAGAGAAGACCAATTATATGGGAGATATGCTGAACTATTTTGATGATACCGTGGAACTTTTAGAACGGATTCCCCTAAAGTCAAACTATCAGCTGGCCTTGTATGATACTGTTTCGGTGCTGCAACTGATGTACATTGGACAGGATCTGATAGATGAACTACGCTTTGTGTTCAAGATGTCCCAAAGTAGCGGCACAGACAAATTACTGATAAGGACATTGAGAAATGAACTTACCGGACACCCCATCAGCAGGGACAAAAAGAACAATTTTATCTCTTCTGTGTTTTTTACACGCAATTCTCATGGAGAGATTATTGAGTACCTACGCTACCATAAGGACAAAGATTATAAGCCTGAAGTTATCCGCCATGAGTGGTCTGAATTGGTGAGGACGCATGAAGCTTATCTTCTTGAAAACTTAAATGACATATTAGCAACGATCAAGAGTAAGCTTAAGCGATATCAAAATCAACTTGCCCAGTTTCTGAAAACCTTCCCCAAGATTTCGCTTGAAGGAATGATTACTAAAACAGAGCACCTGCTCGAGACTTTTTTCGAGCATTCTAATTTATATTCTACGACCAATTTGCATCACTTTTTCCGAAACCAAGACTTACATCCACGTTACAAACATTGTATAGATTGTTTTCTGCGAGATCTAAACCGAGATTTGTTGCAGGTAACAGCGAATCTTAAACAATTTAGGGCCGATGAGCTTCGTGCAGAGGATTCTCAAAGCGATCACCAGGTAATGACCAGAATTGTATTTACAAGCTCGGGGGAGGTTTTTAAAGCCAAGCCAGTGCAGCCCAATATCAGGTATCATTTTTCCAAACTCCGAGAAAAACACCCAGTTTTTGGAATTGAATATTTCATTGAAAGCTACCAGGATGACCCTGTCTTGCTTTGCGAACTGAAGCACATGCAAAGCGCAAATGCTGACGATAGAGAATTCTATTGTTCTTATGAATATCTGCGTCATCTGTTTACCATCAGAGGCTTATTGTAATCTCCATTTTTTCTAGCAATATATTTCCATTGCTACTATTTTTCTTGGACATAAGCCAAATGAACATGATGATCTAAAAATACTTGTTATAGAAATCACCATCGTTTTTATTATTTCATGTTTGATTTGAGGCAGGATGCTGAATATTGTCTCGTCGTAGAATTACTTAGCCACCTGAAGATCTTAACTTTATTTTATATTTTTAGCGGATGCTCGACTTTAGATTACTCGCCATAAGGCCTAGGAAAAACTGCAATCCAGATTTCCTTAAAAATCTGGACAACGACCGGATTTATCAGTTCTACAACGACTATTCATTTTTGGACAATGATGGCATAAAGGTAAATCGGGAAACGGAAGTATCCTTTGTAGACTTCCATTCACGAATCCCTTCGGGTTTTTACGATGTAAAAACCAGAGACGGACAGCCGCTTTCAGTAAATATATCTGCCGTGGTCGGCAAGAATGGATCGGGCAAGAGTACTCTGATTGATCTTTTGCTGGTTGGGATCTATATTTTCTCCAACGAAGCCAAGGTTCTTTATGACCGCCCAAATTTGATTAAGGCCGAATATGAAAGAATGAAAAACCTTGCAGTTCCCTATCTTAAACCGAGTGACGAAGAAATTATTTCCCAAATTCGCAAGCAGGTTTCCGAGGATATTTCCAGTACCGGGCAGCTGGATATCGACGGTATTGTCAGGCTAGCCTGGAAGATGAAAACCGACGCTGAAAACAGCGAGGAAACCTACAGATCAGACCTGAAGTCACTTTTAGCGATGGGCGAAAAAAATTTGGAAGTAAATGAGCTATACCGTTCCATCAAACTCGATATATACTACCAGTTATCGGGAAATATCTATGTTCTAAGGATAGGTACCGTTCATAAAACACAGTGTAAAATCGAACTGGTAAAAAGTAACCTTCCCGGAGAAGGGAGGGGCGTAAATTATGATGAGGTTGGCTCCACGGATTTTAAAGTACTTTTATCAGAATATTTCTTTTACACCATTGGCATTAATTATTCGCAGTTCGGATTAAATGCAAACATCACAGGCCAATGGATCAATTCATTATTCCACAAAAACGATGGTTATAAGACTCCGGTAGTTATCAACCCAATGCGGACCGAGGGAAATTTTGACGTGAATAATGAAATGTCGCTGGCTAAATACCGCCTGCTTTCCAACGTTCTTATCGATGCGGGCTTTGCAGAAGGGGAAGAAAAAAGCGTTCCGGTCACTGAGAAACAATCCGCCTCCAGGGTGATATTTTCGCTAAACATGGAAAAAGTCAAAAGGAACCAGATCAACAGGGAAGGCAGGTCTATTTCGGGATCTAACGGTATGCCCTCATTACTTATCGACCTCTACAGCGTGTTTTTTTCAGGGGTGAAGATTGTACCTATAATGGAGGGCACATCCCCCTACCAGCAGATTCTGGAGAATTATATTATTCAGAAAATAGATTCAATATCCAGTAGATATGATGGATTCCGGGGCGGATATAAGCTCAACCGAGAATCTGGTAATGAAGAGAATCTTCGCTTTCTAAAGAGGTTATTTGAAGAGGGAAGTCATGTTACCTTTAAGTTAAAACAGGCACTTAATTTCCTGCAGCGGACCCAAGACCTCGATGCGGCGAAACCATTTTTTCCAGCAACTGATCTTGATGGTGACGAGGCGGTAACTTTTGATATGCCCATCAAAAAACTTCTTGACTTCATCGGAGAAAACCGTTCCTTTGATCTGATAACATTTCTGCCTCCTTCAATCTTTTCCATCGACATCGTTTTAATTGACGAAAACAGAAATCCTTCTCTGTTTGAATCGTTAAGCTCAGGCGAACAGCAACTTATACACGCTGTGCAAAGTGTGCTTTACCATATTCGGAATCTTCAATCGGTCCATTACAGTGCAGTAGAGCGGATCAGATACAGGGCAATAAATATTATCTACGATGAAATCGAACTCTATTTCCACCCTGATTTCCAGAGAAAATTTACCAATGGCCTTTTAAAGGCTTTGGAGGGCATGCGTTTCGGAGAACGGGCTGGTATTGGTGCTATTAATATTTTGTTTCTTACCCATTCTCCGTTTATATTGTCCGATATCCCAGAAAATAACATCCTTAAACTCGGTGAAGCCCCGGAGCAGTCTTCCCAGATAGAATCAAGGACCTTTGCTGCAAATATCCATGACCTTTTGGGGAATAAATTTTTCCTTAGTGATTCATTGATGGGTGAATTTGCAGATAAAAAAATCAGTGAACTGATTGAAAGGATTTCATCGGGAAACAAAAGGGAGGATGATGACAAGCTCATTGCTATTGTAGGTGACTCTTTTTTAAGGGCAGGACTTGAACGCTTTAATGCAGAAAACCTATGATAAAGATCCATATCCCGGCTGCCGAACTCCCATCACGGAAAATGCAATATTATAATCTGATCCAAAATGCCATCAGGATCCGTTTACGCAATCTGAGAGTTTCACTTGAAAACCTTATTAACCCAACAACCATTGATATTTCTTCACAGCCCTTGGGAAGCATTAATGCAGTGAGTTATAAGCTAATGAAACTAATTGATCCAGCATCAACGTCCAAAACAAGACCACAAACGGCAGACTATGAGATGCAGACCAAACTTTTCCGTAGCAAAAATGCCACAAAAATCAATGCGCTGGATCTAAAATTCGTGATTAATCTACTCAATGATCTGGACGTTAAGAATGACTTGCTTTATATTCTACTTACCAAAGAAGCAGACGGTATAAAAGGCTTTAACGATAAATTGATCAGCGATTACAGCATTGATGAGATAAAACACCTCAACATTATCAAACTTGCTTTTAACTATGAAGAATTTGACCGTGACATAGCTTCCGAGATCAGAAATTACTATTGGTCATCAGTAGATAAAATCTCCTATACTTTTTGCCCTTACTGTAATCTGGTAAAAATTGCCCCTGATAAAATGCCAAATGGAGGTCAGATAATCATCGGTACACTGGATCATTTTTTTAACAAGGATGATTTCCCGCTTCTAAGCTACTCGATGTTCAACCTAGTTCCCTCGTGCCAGCCCTGTAATATGGTTTACAAGAAAAAAATAGGTTTTACCGAACTTTATCACCTTAATCCCCACTATTCTGGAGCAAATAAAAGGATGCGGTTTGAGCCGAAATACAAAGGCGATTTTAGGAAAATGGAAGAAATAACAATTTCTCATCATTTTGCCGATACAACTCTTGAATATCAACAGCTTATGGGCGACACTAAATTACCAAACCCTTTTGAACTGGGCAATCTGAATGTATTCAACATCCTAAACCGTTACAATCCTGATGCGGTAGATAGCGCAAAAAATAGGTTAGATCGTATTGACGCTACAAATAAAAATATTCCTTACATCAAAAAGCACCTGCAGCGTATTTTCGGAAAACCGGATCCAGAAGTTTACAGGGACTGGTATCTTGCAAATATGGAAAGTTCTTTTGATGAAAAGGATTTTGGCCAAAGGGCTTATTCCAAATTCAACCGTGACATGCATGATTTTTATTACCGGGTCATTGACACCGATAGCGTCAATGATTTCGTCAGGCAGATCAATGATCATGAAGAGGATTAAATTAAAGGGTACAAACTACGAAAATTAAAAAGAGTGACGGCGGCAAGTCAGTTGAAAATACAACCTCACGCCTCCATAATGGGATTGATTACGGCTATGCCAGGTGAGCTTCAAAATAGAGCAACGGTATGATAATTGCCAACTCGAAGATATGATTTTATGTACTTTATCAGTAATTGCCCAGCAGATATTCCTGCTGGACAATTACTGGTGTTTAAGTCTTTATGCCAATAATCAAGCAATTCCGTGTTTTAGCCGGAAATCTGGATCACTCATGTGGCCGCTATAAAAAGTTGGCAGTACTTTGGGTTCACCATAGCCAATATTTCCAGCAATACGTGGCAGCGTTATAGCTACCGATGCATGTCTGCTCGGTTTTTTTGCCTGTTTAGGATAATCGTATGTCACGGTCATCAGTACATCGGTCTCCATTGTTTTGATATCGACCTGAATAAGCCAATCCAGTTCCCCTTGATCAAATCCGCCATCTATCCCAATCATTCTCATCATTTTCTCATTATAAAACACCCTGTCTTCGGCATAGGCTATCGCCATCTCATTGATATCCGTCCATATATTCTCTGACAATTGTTCATTGGTGGTAATTGTCTTGTAAATTGCCGTAGCAAGAATGTCGCTGGATGGAAGTCCAGATGGTAGATTTTCCAAAGTTTTAAGGCGCTGCTCAACCAAGAGCGATTGAAGAGGTATGATGACAATTTCTGCATCATTTAGTTTCTCAACTGGACATCTTTTGTCAGCAAGCAGTGCGGCTCGCGAAGCATAACCGAAATAAGCCGCCACGAGTTCATGCGCATGGGAGGATTTCAATTGGACGTTGTAATTGTTTAGGATAAAGGTGCGCAAAGAATCAGCGCAAGCTTTCGTAATTTCAAAGTTCATTGCAATTATTTTTGAAGCCGGACTTTTTGATCGTCGTGAGTGTTTAAGGACAACCATGCCAGCGTTTAACCAAAAAATTGCTGTTTGACTTGTCTATTATTGATTTCATCTTGCGTTTTAGCCACTCACAACTAGGGCGCTCGATTCCTTACTCGAAAGTAAAAATAATAATTTAAAAAACAAGTATAATAATTTAAGATTTTGCTAACGAAGTACGGTCAGCTTCAACGGTTGGTAGATAAGCAAACTATAAACGCTTAATAGGTGACAATGTGGAGATGTAATAGAGTTTCGGTGATATCGGAAAACCTATAACTGGAATCATTTTTTTAGCTGAAAATTTGTTCTATAAATTCTCAAATCGAAAAACTAAAACCTTCGGCGTCTTCTAATTCTTCGATCTTTTGGTATGTTTCTATTCAACAACCATATCGCAAGACCTGCTAAAATTCCCCATGGCCACCATGAAAATTTATCATCTTCTACTTTCTTTATCAGTTGATCAGCATAAGACAGCATATGCCGGTTGGTACGGTCATTTAAAACAAGATCTGTTAATGCCTCATAATCCAGATCCCTGTCCACTTCGGAAAGGGTAATGACAAGAACAGGTGAAAGGTCTGATTTGTATTTCAGATACTTTTCACTATTGATTGGATTTGTAACAACAATTTCAATATAAAAAGGTAGCCCATCGATAATGATAGTAGCATCAGGAATCACATCTTTGTACCATACTTCAGTTACAGGATCAGCATAAGTAACAATCCCTTTGTGTGCAATGTTTATCCGATTGTGATCCAAGATGATTTTCTTAGCGAGAAGATGCAGCTCAGTTTCCGGTGTTGGATTACAGTTGCCCCGATTACTATGCCTAAAATGCTTTCTGCGGGTCGTATTTAGCACAGCCTCCAGTGTTCCTTTGCATTCATAACATATGCAATCACATTTTAGGCCAGTCAAGCTAACCGTACCGATTGGCATAATTGCTTCGGTTTGCCTTTGAACACCAACGATGATCTGTCCCTTCATTAACTGCTTTTCCTAGTCTTGCGTTTCGGATAACAAAGATAGATTTTCAAACTGCTGCTTCGCCCGTTTATACGCTGTTTTTGAATATATCCTTGGTTCGCGATTCACATTTGCGATGATCTCAGGGATACTGAGTACGTTATAACGTTGTTCAGCCAGTGCTGACCTGTCGGCAGAGGATAGGCGACAAAACGCGATCAGTGATTTCACCTCGTCGATAGTCATCTTGTATCGCTGGACACCTGTTGGCAGCTTGATATTTATATAATCGAGATAAATTTTCTCCCTTGTGCCTGGAAAGGAAAAATGGCGCTTCATGCCATGCGGATCGTAGTTGTCACCAACTAGACGTCTGGCATGTTCAGGATAAGTTTTGCTGGTATCTTCAACAAATCCGTTTTTCAAAAGGATGTCAATAAGCTCATTGGAAGCTTCGTAGTTTTTCATATTTTGGATTTATAAATGGAATGACTACTCTAAAATTAAAAAGTTTTTATCGTTCTTCTGCAGGATTTTAAACTTGTTGAAAAGTTAGTGGAAAAACCAAAAGCCAATGACCCCCTGTCGCCAAAAAGCAAAAGCCTGCAACCCTTTATATTTCAGACAGGTTCTAGAAAGATTAAAATTGACAAAGCGGGGTCATACAAATTGGTTTATCCAATAGACTTCACTTTAATATGTTAATAGATTAAGATGTGAATATTTTTCTGATGTTCGTGAATTCTTTGTAATCAGATTCAAAACCTAAAAGTGTAGGGCTGTTATCAATCTCTCCCGGATTACTATGCCCGATAAGAAAACCACAGCATCTTTCGAATATTTCATTGATTTTGTCTTTGTGATCATTAATCGACTGGCCCTTAACTTTGGCAAATGAAGTCAATGCTACGTTTTTTTGATAGCGTTTTACCGTTCCCTGGAAAATTTCATGCTCTACACAAAGTTCAACAGCAGAACGCAGATGACCATACGCTTCTCCAGCGACTTCACTTTCTGGTCGTCCTTTAGGAGTATTGTGTAATAGCACCTCAATTTTTTTAATTACACTTTTTATGGTGTTTATTTCTTCCGCTTCTGAAATTACGCCAGTCTCCTTGTATTCATTTTTTGTATTAAGGAATTTGCTGTCCACGCTTTTGAATAAGGGCAAACTTGAAGTATAAAGAAGACTGTTAAAAAGTAAAACACTATGCGTAAATATCACAACTTGTCTATCTTTTGATAGTTTAATGAATCTTTTTGCTACATCGTCAATGATATGGTGATCAAGACTATTTACTGGGTCATCAAAAATTACAGGGGCTTTAGAATTGTCAAGTTGTAGCTCTGTTAGAAATTCGGCCAAAGCAATTGCCTTTTGTTCACCTTCACTTAGTATGTCAGTAAGCTGGTATTGATTTATTTTTTGTGAGATTTTTGAATTTCCTTTATCGGTTCCAAAACTCAAATCAATTTTGAGATGCGATTTGCCGAATGCTTTCAGCTCGGTTTGAAAAATGTCATCAAAATTTTGACTGATTAGTTCCTCTCTTGCTTCACTGGTCTTCCTGCTAATCGAATTGCTGCTGAAGTCGGTTGCCTTGGAGTTTAATAGTTTTAGGCTCTTTTTGTTCTGAATTACTTTCTTAATATCAACCTCATTGTCTGCCAGTAATTTTCTGTCCTTTAATTCGTCTATTTCCTTTTGTAAAGCAATTACTTTATCAGAGATGGTTAATAGTGATTCTTTTTTAGTCGCAAGAGTAGTTGTTAAGGAGGTTTGTTTGCCTTCAATAATTTTAATTATTGCTGGATAATCTACATCAAAGCTCAGGTCTTTGGTCAGTGTATTGTTAATGAAATGAGTTTTAAGCCCGTTTAGCTTTTTATTAAATGCCGTTAATTCAGAAGGCTGAACGGTTTTGGATGTTGTATCCATCCCAAATGAAGGGTGATTTAGAATGTGATTATCTTCAATTAGTTTAACTTTATTGATGATGTCAAGCCTACTTTGAATTAGTTTTTTTAGATCATTTTCTGTAGTATCATTCAGGAGATTCTTATAGGATAGCAATAATTTTTGCGCAGGCTCTTCTAAAGGCTGATTGCAATAAGCGCAATTGTCTCCCTTTTTAGGGTAGGGCTGATCTAGAAGATTGATGTAATGGTCAGCAGAAGTCAGGAAATCTTTAAATTGTTGGGTTTCATAAAACTGAATTCCATTAGCTTGTGCAATGTCTTTCAAGCCAAGTTTAGTTTTTCCTTCCAGTGTAACGATGTCTTCATTTAGCTTGAAAAGTGCATTCCATTCGGTTTGAGTAAATGCTAATTGTATACTTTTAATTTTTGTTACAAGAAGTCCCAACTCTGAGATTTGGCTGTTTAAATTGTTAATTTGTGTATTTAAAAGTTCTTGGTTCAAACCTTTAAGATCTTTTTCCTTTTGCTCAACTGCCGCTGTAATATCTGTTGGGAACTCGGAGAGTTCTTTTAGTTTTAAGTCTGTTGATTTTTCTGAAAGTTCTGTGATAAATTTGTGTTGTGGTGTCCCATCATGTAATGCTGCTGCGCAGAGTAAGGTTACAGGGTAGGCTGCTTTTTTCGAGTTGAGAAGTGTTGAGAGTTCGGCTAATTCGCTCGTAACTATATTAAATAAATGGAAGCCTATTGGCGACACAATTAATTTTCTGTCAGATAATGAGATTTGAACGCAGTTGTTATTAAATACAGAAATATTGGATAGTGCATCGTCAATATTGGCTCCGTTCCAGGTGAAGGTTTTGGCCACACCATTTACGTTAAAATCAATGAGAGCAGATTTAGATTCTGTCGTGCCGAAAATATTATGATGAATGGTTGTTTGCTGTTCGTAACTGAATCCAAGGGATTTTAATATTCTTCCATAGCCTGTTTTCCCTGTGCCGTTTTCACCATAGATAACTGTTAAATTATCTGCAAAGGTCATTTTTTGATTTTTAGCAAGTCTGTTAACCCCGGTAATATTTGAAAGGGAAGATAACTTTATATCTTTAGTGGTAGCAGTAAATGTAGGTTTGATTATAGTTACAGGAGTTAATTTTTTGGTTGTCCGTAAGGAATCTATAAAGTGATCAAATATTTCCTGCCTGTCAACAGCAGGTAATGCTACCTCTGTTTTGACAATTTTATCTACCAATAATTTTGCCCAATCACCTTTTGGATCAGCCCATTCCCATAAAAAATCGATTATTTCTTTTTTTGCATTAGTTGTTGAGGCCATTGTTTGAGGTTTAATTTATTTGGTATTTCAAAGGTAAACTAAAGGATTAACATATTGAACAGAAGTTTTTTAAGGTGTGTGAAAAGATTCAATGTTAATTTTAAATCTTTATTTAGGAAAGGTACTGTACTGCTTCTGTTTTCCGATAGCCCCGCTTTTCAATCGGAGTTTATTTTACCCCGTTTAGTATTTTATAGGTGCTGTAGCCGCCCATGCAGGAAATGCCGGATCATCCATTTTGCTCTCTTCGCTTCGCGGCATTCCTTCTCCCACTTTTCCTGCTGCTCCGCAAGAGCATGAAGTATGCACTTGCGCTTTCCCTTTGACCCTTTAAGAGACAAGTTTTAATGACGGGGAGAAAGAGGATGAACTTTTTAAGAAAAAGGGCAAAAAAGGAAAGCGAAGGTTGATGGCGGCAGAAGGGGCGGCTCTTAATGGTTCTACGAACCACCCTACGGGACTTATTCCGCCCCATTTTCTGCCTAGCCATCCTTTCTGTTGCTTTCTTTTTTGTCCTTTTTTCTTTGGAAAAAAGCTCTGTTAGGACAGGGACAAGGAAGAAGAGTTAACAGATTTTTTAACCTTTTATTTTTCTTCATTATGAGCGTGCAAACCCAAAACCCTTTTTTTTCAATTTCAGAGATCAAAGTGAGCTATCAACCTAAATTTAAAGCATCGGAGCGGCCACAGGTCACTACATCGCAACACGCATACGACATCTTTTATGAGAACTGGAATCACGACGTCATCGAGATGACCGAGCAGTGCTATATGCTTTTACTGAACCGTTCCAATAGAGTAATTGGCATTAAAGAGGTTTCAAGCGGGGGAATGACTGGGACTGTAATTGATCCGAAACTGGTTTTTTCAGTGGCTTTAAAGAGCTTATGTACTGGGATTATCTTATGTCATAACCACCCCAGCGGACGTCTGAAACCAAGTGAAGCCGATTTAATGCTTACCAGAAGACTGGTAGAAGTGGGTAAATTACTTGACTTGCAGTTGCTTGATCACATCATCCTGACCAAGCACTGCGGCTTCTATTCTTTTGCCGATGAAGGCATCATTTAAAATTCCAATCCCTATTCACTCAATCTATCCTAATATGTGTTGTACAGAGAAAACCCCGAAAAAAGCACTCTTTGAGCTAGCTAAAGCCCTGAAACATTTTTATAATCTTGAAGATATGCAGATGCACCAAGGTGATTTGCACACGGCTAATGTAGCGGAGAAACTGGTAAGAAGCATCATTGAAGATAACGGCTATACGGCCAGTTACCTGAAAAAGCGGGGAACAAGGTTGTTTAAATTCCGCAGATAATTAATTGATTTTTTTACGGGGAGCAATCCCCTTTTTACATAAACCTATGTTTTCAAATTTAGATACAAATGGACTGATACTGATTTCAATTGGTCTAGTGATCCGTTTTTGGGTCGGCAGGCGCAGGTTCAGGCGCAGAAATATTGCAGGTATAGAAGTATTCTCCAGCTATTTAACAGCTGTAGCTATCCGGTTTTTGGAGCGGTTTTTTAATCTGTTTGGATTTTTGCTGATAGTTTTTGGAGTGATTACTGTGCTTATGAGATTATAACAGTAGCTATTTTTAAACGTTCAAAGCCAGCAGATTTTAACCTGCTGGCTTTTCATTTTCAGATGTTGTAGGATAATTTTTTAAATTGATATTGAGCAAGTTAAAAACGAATTTCCTGAAATTGAAAAAGCACTTTAGGAAATCCTATTCTAATTCCTATATTTGCATTACGGTTCAAGCTAATGGATCATCTCCAATAGCAGCCAAAAGCATTAAATCGTCCTTGAAAGAGTTCAACATTTGTAACTCTTGGGCTACGATCCCGCTTTACGATGAGTAGAGCGGGATTTTTTGCTTCCTAAAACAACGATATCTGCGGATCTAATGATCCTTTTCCCAAAAATGGACAGTTGCCGATGATTTTGTATTTAAAGTTTTTGGTCGTCAATGACCTCCTTAATAACATCATTCGGTCTGCATTAGTACTGGATTGATATTCAGAAGTTTTCCAACTGTCCCATACAGTCGGGAATTCAGGCTCTAAAATTCCTTTTGCGATAGTTAAATGAACATTTTCTGTATTGTAGTGAGGAGGGTATTGTCAAACATGTAATTGATATTATTGATCCTGATACAGATTTGTTTTTTTAAGATCAATAAAAAAGCGCACATTGGCAATAGCCAATGTGCGCTTTTTACTTTAGAGATACTTACTTCCAGCCACCACCAAGTGCTTTATACACATTGATGGCTGCATTCAGTTGTTCCTTTTTAGTTTCCACCAGCTCCAGTTTTGAAGCCAGTGCATCTCTTTGTGTCATCAGTACTTCCAGATAGTCTGCCCTTGATGACCTGAACAGGTCATTAGAGATGTCTATAGATTTCGTTAGGGCCTCTACTTCTTTCGATTTGAGCTCATAACTTTTGTCCAGATTGCTGATGCTGGACAGTGAGTTGGACACCTCCATATATGCATTTAAGATGGTCTTTTCATAGTTGTACATGGCCTGGATCTGTCGCGCATTGGCACTCAGGAATTCTGCTTTGATGCCATTCCTGTTGATCAGCGGGCCAGCAAGGTCCCCCACCAGGGAATATAACATTGATTCCGGGAACTTTACCAGGTACGATGGGTTGAATGCCTGAAAGCCAAATCCCGCGGAGATGCCAAAAGAAGGATAGAATTCTGCCCTTGCAACCTTTACGTCCAGCTTGGCGGCAACGAGTTCAAGTTCTGCCTTTTTGATGTCCGGACGGTTGGCCAGCAATTGTGAAGGAATTCCAGTCTGAACCATTGCAGGCATGATGTCGAAGAAGTGATGCTGGGTTCTCGGTATTGCCTGTGGATAACGGCCAAGCAAGGCATTGATCTTATTCTCCGTTTCTGTGATCTGTTGCTGGATGTTGAACTCGAGACTTTGAGAGTTCAGTACTTCTGCCCTGAATTTCTGCACGGCGAGCTCTGTCACCCTGCTTGCTTCCTTTTGAATCTTTACCACTTCAAGTGCATTTTTCTGCAGGGCGATGTTCTGTTTGACGATCTCCATCTGACTGTCCAATGCCAGGAGTTCATAGTAGGAATTGGCAACCTCGGCGATCATATTGGTGAGGACAAAATTTTTGCCCTCAACGGTGGAGAGGTATCTGCTTACTGCGGCTTTTTTTGCATTATGGAGTTTCTTCCAGATGTCTACTTCCCAGTTGGCATAAGCCATGGCGCCGTAGTCCATCAATGGATCAGGAGTTTCTTTTCCAGGAGCGATTTCCGTAGAAGCGTCACCGGCACCCTGACTGGTATATCTACCCACTTTTTCGACACCAAGGCCAATTTTTGCACCTACGGTTGGCAGGATCTGTCCCTGTTTGAGTCTGATGTCATTTTTTGCTATTTCTATCTCTTGCAAAGTAATCATGAGCTCCTGATTGCGATGCAGGGCAGTGTCAATCAGACTGACCAGGTTGCTGTCCCGGAAAAAGCTACGCCATTGCAGGGACGCAGTGTTGGTGGTGTCGCTGCTGTTGTGGTAAGATGCAGGGACTGCGTTGTTCTCCTGGCGTTGTGTAATGGCTGGGATTTTACAACCTGTTGCTGCCAGGCAGATGCCCAGCAGCGCTACACAGGTATATATCTTATAATTATTCATTGTGGTCAATGGCTTCTGTTAATGGATTTTCTTCTTCATGTTTGACGAGCACTATCTTTTCTGCAATCTTGCCGAATATGTAGTATAAGCCCGGAATGATCAGTACGCCGAAGACCGTTCCGAAGAGCATACCCCCTGCGGCGGCAGAGCCTATGGTTCTGTTGCCGATGGCACCAGGGCCGGAGGCAAAGGCCAATGGGATAAGGCCTGCGATAAAGGCAAATGAGGTCATGAGGATCGGGCGGAACCTGACGGCAGCACCCTCCAGAGCGGCGCTCAGCACAGATGCGCCCATGCGGTGTTTCTGTACCGCAAACTCGACGATCAGTACGGCATTTTTGCCAAGCAGTCCGATGAGCATCACCAGGGAAACCTGCGCGTAAATGTTGTTCTCCAGTCCGCATAACTTCAATACAAGGAAGGCCCCGAAGATCCCTGCTGGCAGTGAAAGGATGACCGCCAAGGGTAAGACGAAACTTTCATATTGCGCGGCAAGGATCAGGTATACGAAGCCGAGGCAGATGAGGAAGATATATATGGCCTCGTTGCCACGTGCCACCTCGTCCTTGGAAATTCCGGCCCAGTCTATGCCGAAACCTCTCGGCAACGTCTTCGCAGCTACTTCATTGATGGCACTAATAGCAGCACCGCTGCTATAACCTGGTGCAGATGAACCACTGATCTCTGAGGCATTGTACATGTTGTGCCTGGTGATCTCAGACAGGCCGTAGACCTTCTCCATCTTCATGAAGGCAGAGAAAGGCACCATCTCATCTTTGTTGTTCTTAACATAAAGTTTCAATACATCTTCCGGAAGGGCCCTGTACTGCGGCAGTGCCTGCACCATCACTTTATACTGACGGTCAAACTTGATGAAGTTGGTTTCGTAATTACTACCTACCAGTGTGGAAAGGGTATTCATGGCATTCTCTATGGTTACACCTTTTTGCTGGGCGATGTCATTGTCTACCCGCAGCATATATTGAGGAAAGCTGGCGCTGTAAAAGGTAAACACAGAAGACAGTTCCGGACGTTTGCTGAGCTCCTTTACAAAGTCGCGGCTAACGGTCTCCATTTTCTTGAAGTCGCCGGTCCCTGCCTTATCCAGCAGACGCAGCTCAAAACCACCAGCTGCGCCATATCCCGGTACTGCCGGAGGCTGGAAGAACTCGATGGTGGCGCCAGTAATTTCCTGGGATTTCTCCTCCAGCTCATGGATGACTTCCTGCACATTGTGTTTGCGTTCATCCCAGCTTTTGAGGTTGATAAGGCAGGTTCCGGAGTTGGCACCGGTACCCTCGGTGAGGATTTCATAACCTGCAAGGGAAGAAACAGACTTTACGTCTTCCATCCCCTCGGCAATTTTCTGCAGGCGTTCGGCAATTTGGTTGGTACGCTCCAGTGAGGATCCCGGAGGGGTTTGGATGATGGCATAAAACATCCCCTGGTCTTCATTGGGAATAAATCCCGAAGGAAGGTTATTGTTCAGGAAATAGGTGCCGATGCAGAAGGCGATCAGCATACCGAAAGTAACGGACCTGCGGTTGACGATGCTGCCCAATATACGCTGGTACTTTCCGGAGAGACGGTTGAAGCCGTTATTGAAACCATCCAGAAACTTGTCCAGTCCTTTTTTCTTTTTTGGTTTTCCATGATTGTTTTTGAGCATCATGGCACAAAGCGCAGGTGTGAGCGTCAGCGCAACTACACCCGAAAGGATGATGGCGGTGGCCATGGTGATCGAAAATTGCCGGTAAAATATACCCACAGGTCCGGACATAAAAGCAACGGGGATAAATACCGCAGCCATCAGGAAGGTGATGGCAATGATTGCACCGCTGATCTCGTGCATGGCTTTCTTGGTTGCCTTAAACGCGGAAAGGTGTTCTTCATGCATCTTGGCATGTACCGCTTCAATGACCACAATGGCATCATCTACCACGACCCCAATGGCGAGCACTAGTGCGAACAGGGTAATGAGGTTCAGCGTGATGCCGAAGAACTGCATGAACACAAAGGTTCCGATGAGCGATACCGGAACCGCAATCGCCGGGATCAGCGTAGAACGCCAGTCGCCGAGGAAGAGGAATACCACAAGGCCTACCAGAATAAAAGCTTCAACCAATGTGTGGATGACCTTTTCAATGGAGGCATTCAGAAACTTGGAGACATCATAGCTGATCTCATAGTCCACTCCTTTAGGGAAGGATGTTTTTTTGATTTCCTCCATTTTGGTCTTGATGTCTTTGATCACCTGACTGGCATTACTGCCATAAGATTGTTTGACAGTAATCGCGGCAGAAGCATGTCCGTTTAGGTTGGAATAGATGTCGTACATGGAACTTCCGAATTCTACGTTGGCCACGTCTTTCAGGCGCAGGATTTCTCCATTAGCACTGGACCTGAGGATGATGTTCTGATAGCCCTCTTTCGTGGTAAAGCGACCCGGGTATTTTAGCACATACTCAAATGATTGAGAACGTTTACCAGAGCTCTCACCGGTTTTACCTGGGGAGGCTTCAAGACTTTGCTGGTTCAGGGCCTCCAGCACTTCATCAGCAGAGATTTTATAGGCCAGCATGCGGTCCGGTTTCAGCCAGATCCTCATGGCATATTCGCGGTTACCGAGGATGTCGGCTACGCCGACGCCGTCGACCCTTTTCAATTCAGACAGTACGTTGATGTCTGCGAAGTTGAAGAGGAACTTCTGGTCCATCTTAGGGTCTTTGCTGTAGAGGTTGATGTACATCAGCATGTTGGACTCCTCGCGCGTAATTTTCACCCCCTCACGAACCACAAGTGGAGGGAGTTTATTGACTACGGAGGCTACACGGTTCTGAATGTTTACGGAGGCCTGGTTGGGGTCGGTACCCAGGTTGAAGACCACCTGGATGGTGGCTTCGCCATCGTTGCCCGCATCAGAAGCCATATACTTCATGCCCGGAACGCCGTTGATGGCTCTTTCCAGTGGAATGATGACCGACTTGATCATGAGCTCGCCGTTTGCGCCGGGGTATTCGGCGGTAATGTTCACCTTAGGTGGCGAGATGGAGGGGAACTGGGTAACAGGCAGGTGGGTCATCGCCAGCACGCCGAGAAATACGATGATGAGCGAGATGACTATCGACAGGACCGGCCTGTGTATGAATCTATTGAACATAAAAATATCTTTTGTTTAAATCACTATTCTGCTTTGAGCTGAAGATGAGCAATGGCCTCTTTAGGCGCTACAAGTTCATACTTGATCCTGTCGTCATCTTTCACTTTCTGTACACCTTCGAGCAGTATCTTGTCATTTTCGGAAAGCCCGGTTGCTACGACATACAGGTCGGGCATTTCGCTGGCGACGGTAATGTTTCTCGACCTTACCAGCCCATTTTTGTCCACCACAAAAACGTACATCTTGTCCTGGATTTCATAAGTTGTTTTCTGCGGGATGATGAGTGCGTTGTGCAGTGGCATGGTCATTTGCACTTTGCCGGTTTCGCCATGCTTCAGGAGATGATCCGGATTAGGGAACTTTGCCCTGAAGGCAATGTTTCCTGTTTCATTGTCAAACTCACTCTCAATGGTCTCTACCTCGCCCTGATATTTCAATGGTTGATTGTTGGCGAGGAGAAGGCTGACTTTATTGTTCCCGCGATTTTTAACGTCGGTTTCATAATCGAGGTATTCCGGTTCAGAGACGTTAAAATAGGCGAACATCTGCCTGTTGTCTGATAGGCTGGTAAGCAGCTCTCCTTCATCCACAAGACTCCCTTGTTTTAGAGGGATCCGGTCGATGGTGCCATCAAAGGGGGCCCTGATCTCTGTAGCCGAAAGGTGGAATTTTGCGAGGGCCAGTTCGGCTTTTGCCTGATCGAGCTTCGCCTGGGCCATTGCCAGTTCATTTTTTGACACTACATTTTTATCAGACAGTGTTTTGGTATTCTGCATTTCAATGTTCGACGCTTTGACTTCAGCTTCTGCTTTCTGGTATTCGGCTTCGTACATCTTCGGCATGATCCTGAATAACACCTGTCCGGCTTTAACAAACTGACCTTCATCGACATAGATGTTCTGTAAGAAACCCTTCGCCAATGCGCGGAGTTCAATGTTTCTCACAGACTTGATTTGTGATACATATTCTTTGGTAAATGAAGTGTCAATTTTCAAAGGACTGGTCACGGTGTACGTGCTTACTTCTTCCTTTTCTTCTTTTTTGGAGGTACAACCCGCGTGGCACAATAAAGCACACAGGCCCATGAGCATTACAATTCTCTTCATGATATTTCAGTAAATAATTAAGCTTTTGATAATATGGAATCAGGGGAGTCCCTGATTTAGAAAAGACATCAGTTAACTGATATAAACATCATAACCTTCAGCAGTTACAAAATTGCTGAAACAGAGGTCATATATACAGAAACTGTGTTTAGGTAATGCTCATATCCTGAGTACCCTTTGCAGGATATACTTGTAGGATGAAGTATAAGATAAATGTCTGCATAGCGGCAGACGGTTCTTTGATGAGTGGTAATCGTGGTATAATGTGGAACTGAAGCTGAGGGCAACGGCATACTTAATTGGAAGGTTCTGTTTCCTGGTATACCCCGGATCTTCACTATCTTCTTCGTTTTCGATGCTGACTACATCATCCTTTTTTTCGCTAATGTGATTGTGCTTTACCAGCGGGAGGTCCTTCATCAGCTTTCCAAATTGTTGCTGTTCAGCTTTGTCAGCCCTTTTGGCGGAGAGGTAATATCCTTTACTGTAATGACCATCAGCAGCATAGCTATCTACATGCCCTTTAAAAAGCAGAAAAAATAGCGATAGAAAAAATATAATGATGGTCCTCATATTCTGCGTCAAAAATAAGAGCAGGAATGACAATTATGATGAGGAATGTGTTTTTTCATGGTCAGAATTGTGTCAATAATTTAAGGAACCCGTAAAAGCCGGGTCTGATGGTCTAAACAAGTGTACTGGGCGGATAAAAAAAGGTCCTGCATCAATAATGCAGGACCTTTTTATAGCGATGATTAAAAATTATAGGTTGTTGACTTCAAATCCGCCATAGCTTACCATCTCAGCATTATGAGAGACGGTGAGTTTGAGTTTCATCCGCTCAATTAGGTCTTTGGCTTGTGTAATGTTTCTATGAAGGTCATTGATTCCTCTGATTTCAATTCCCTTAGCCAACATTTTGAATTTACTAGGTTCAAACTTGTCTATGAATTTCTGCAAGTCCGAGCTGATCTTTTGTTCTGTTTTCTCCATATTAAACGTTTGATTGTACTAATAATGCAAAACAAGGGCAATTGTTTTAACTCAATAGCCAAATAATGTTATCTTATTGTTCCTCTGATAGAAAAGAAATCATGAGTCATCATTCTATTTTTATTTTCATTCAGAGTTAACATTAAGTAAGTATTGGGATGGTACCTTCGGTTAAATTTTGTCCGGATGTTACAGTTTATATTAACAAGTATCGGCTGGCTGGGGGTAGTTTCATGTACACTGGGGTATTTATTGCTGAGCATGAAACTGGTTCATTCGCAATCTATGCTTTTTCAGCTGCTGAATATTATAGGAGGGTTATGTTTGGTGGTTACCGCCTTAGATAATGATGATCTGCCCAATATGGTTGCCAATTTGCTTTGGATGTTCATTGGTGTATACGTGCTGGGCACGCAGCTACGTGGCCGCTGGAAGGTCAGCAAGAAGTAGCGGTTTCATCCCAAGGATTTTAAAGGCCATTGCCTGATAATAGTCCAGCCTGTCGTCGTATGCTTTTTTGTCGTCTTCCAGGGATAAATAAAAGTAAGCCCCATCTACGAGGACAAAAATCAGATCTGCCGTGACCTGCGGGTTCTCCACCTGAATCAGCTTTTTTTCATTACATGATTCAATCATGCCTGCCAATGCGCTTCGCAATGAATCGAGTATGGTCTTATATTTTACTTTGATTTTTTTCTCCCGAAAGGCAAGGGCGTAAAAGGTATAGAAAAGACCGTCATCGAACAGTAAGTTCCATTTTTTAGAAAACAGCATCTCCACGGTGCGCTGCAGGTCTTCCAGGGTCATGCCGCCTTTGTGTTTGATGGTGTATATCAGCAGGTATCTTTCCAGGATGTAGTCGATCAGTGCGTAAGTAAGGTCTTCTTTGGTCTCAAAATAGTGGATGATCAGACTTGGGTTGATGTCCATCACCTTAGCGATCTTCGCTATCGAAGTATTTTCATAGCCTTCTTTTTTGGCGACTTTGTAGAATATTTTAACGATCTCCTGTTGTCTTGTTTCTTTAAGACTCTTTCTGCCCATAGTATCGGTATAATAAAGGGCGCAAACTAAGTAAAACTTATGTGATTGCAAACAAAAAAGTAAGATATAGATTGACTGTATGTTCAATTAATATTTTAATTGGGGCTTAACCTCGCGTTAATATTATAACATGAATTTAGCGGCGCTTTAAACGGGTACACTGCTAAATAAACTTACACTAATATTAACTTGAAGATGAAAAGAAAACTACTTTTTTTAATTGTTAACCTTGTGCTTGGCGTCCTCACAGCTGCTGCGCAGAACATCACCGTTCAGGGGGTGGTTCTGGATGCGGAGACGAAGGGGCCGATCCCTTCGGTGAGCATTACGGTCAAAGGCTCAACGCAGGGAATTGCGACAGATGTGAATGGTAAATACACCTTAACCAATGTGAAGCCAGCATCAATATTGATCTTTACTTACATTGGGTACAAACAGCAGGAGGTTACCCTCGGAGGCAGGACAACATTAAATGTCAATCTGCAAACAGACAATGGAAATCTTGATGAGATTGTGGTAGTTGGTTTCGGTACCAAGAAAAAGATCAATGTTGCGGGAGCTATTGACCAGATATCCGGCGAACAACTGGCTTCCAGGCCTGTTTCAAATGCTTTGCAAGGATTACAGGGTTTGAGTCCGGGCTTGAACATTTCTTATGGGGGTGGGGCACCAGGTTCGGTACCAAATATTAATATCCGTGGGGTTGGTTCTATCAACGGCAGTAGTCCATTAATTGTGATTGATGGTGTTCCAGCGACCAGTACAGATGATTTACTAAGACTAACTCCCTCAGACATTACTTCTTATACCGTATTGCGCGATGCAGCGTCGGCTGCAATATATGGCGCCAGGGCAGCTTTTGGAGTAATTCTGATCACTACAAAACAAGGTGCAGCAGGACACAATACCATTAGCTATAATGCCAATACTGCATTTGGAAGGCCTACAGTTTTGCCTGAGGCTGTTACTGATCCATATATTTATTCGAGGGTATTGGAAACTGCGACAGACAATACACCCTGGGATTATGTAAATTATAGTGATGAGCATTACCGCTGGGCAAAAGAGCGGTCTGAAAACCCAGCTATAGCAGATACACGTATAGATCCGCAGGATCCCAATAAATGGGCATATATGGGAAGTAACAACTGGAATGATTACTTTTTCAATAAAACGAGTTTATCTCAAAACCATACACTTACTTTTTCGGGGGGAGCGACGCTAAACAATAATCCGTTGACATATTACCTTTCTACAAACTATACGAAAGATAACGGATTGAATAAGTTAACCGATGATTATTGGGATCGTTATGGATTGAGAGGCAGGGTTGGATTCTCCCCGGTATCCTGGTTGAAGATTGACAATAACATAAACATTTACGAAACTAAAAAGGCGCTTCCAAATGCCAGCATTACCGATTTGTATTACCTGCAGCCAACAGATGTGGCAAAAAATCCAGATGGCACATGGGCAAACACTGCCGCCGGAAAGCTTGCTGCACGGTTAGTTGATGGTGGTAACAATACGGAAAGTATGTTCGGTTTTCATAATATTACTTCAGCAGTTGCTACTTTACTAAAAGGTGATCTGCTGGTCAATGGGGACGCTTCCTTTAAGAGAGAATTGTGGAAATACCATAACGACCAAAAGAAGTACCTCATTGGCTATGGCCCTAATGACATCAGACAAGAAGGAGGAAACGGATTTGTAAGTGAAGACAATGGCCTGTTATATAACAATGCTTTCAACTTATATACGACCTATAGGAAAACGATTGGTGATCATGCGTTCAGTGCTATGGTTGGTTACAATAGTGAGAATTATCGATATTCCAAGATTTTGGTCAGGCGGGAGTCGCTGATTTCTTCTTCCCTGCCATACCTGGGACTCACCACCGGATTGCAGACAACGGGAGCTGAATACAGTGCTTATGCTACCACTAGTGCTTTCAGTAGGCTAAATTATACTTTCAAAGAAAGATACATCCTGGAAGGAACCGGCCGTTATGACGGATCTTCACGTTTCCCTGTAGATAGACGTTGGGGGTTCTTTCCTTCTGCATCCCTGGCCTGGATTGCGAGTGCTGAAGAGTTCTTTAAACCTCTTGCTCCTGTGTTGTCAATCTTCAAGTTGCGCGCATCCTACGGGGATCTGGGGAACCAGGAAGTGGATAACTTTGGATATCTGCAGACGTTGGTGCCGGGGACCTCTGGTTACCTGATTGGTGGGGCTACTTTGCCAATTATTAAGGGGGCACCAGGCCTGTTGGTTGATCCTCAAACTTATACCTGGGAGCGTGCGTCAACGCTAAATATGGGAGCTGATATCGGATTGTTTGACAATAAATTCTCATTTACGGGAGATTATTTCATTAGAAATACAAAGGATATGATTGCTCCAGGTCAGGACCTGCCCGCTGTGCTTGGAACCAATCCGCCAGCTCAAAATGTTGCCGACCTGCAGACTAGAGGATGGGAGGTTTCGGTCAGCTACAGGGACAGGTTTAATGTAGCCGCAAAGCCGTTTAATTTTGACGCCAAGATCATGTTATCTGACTCCAGGACTAAGATTACCCGTTTTACAAATGACCAGATGATATTTGGTGCCAATAACTATAGGGTAGGGCAGCAACTTGGAGAAATATGGGGCTTGGAAAGCGATGGTTATTTTCAGAATCAGATGGAGATTGATGCCCTTGACCAATCCAGTATTGTACCATGGGGTGCCTTGGATGTAGTGCCCGGCTGGCCAAAATATAAAGACCTTGACGGGAATGGAAAGATTGAAAGAGGATTAAGTGCCAGTGACCCGAAAGACCTTAAGATCATTGGAAATACTGCAGATCGTTACACTGTAGGTATAAACTTAAACATGGATTGGAACGGGTTTGACCTCGGTGTATTCATGCAGGGGGTGTTGAAGAGGGATTTTTATCCACATCATTACCTATTCTGGGGGCCCTACCAGCAGCCTTATGCGAATATCTACCCATGGAACCTTGACTTTTACCGTGGAGCAGCTGACTCACCTGAGCAGCGTGCCAAACACTCTGCTTCTTATATAGCCGCAGGTCTGGCAGATGCCAATACGAACTCTGCCTATCCTGTGCTGCAGTCATGGCTGGCAGATGCCAATGATGGACGAGGGCTGGATATTCCTCAAACCAAATACCTCCTAAATGGTGCCTATCTCAGGATCAAGAATGTAACCCTTGGATATACTTTACCTTCGAGCCTTACCAAGCGACTGCACATCAGCAGGCTGCGTATTTTTGCCTCTGGTGAGAACTTATATGAGTTTTCCTCCATTAAAAAATATGTTGACCCTGAATCCATCAACCAAAGTACCAGTGCCTGGGCATATCCTTACCAAAGAAGATTTTCAGCGGGCTTAAATCTTGATTTCTAGTACTGGCATATTAAAAAAATACACATGAAAAAGACGATATACATTTTACTGATCATCATTTGCAGTGGCCTGACCAGCTGTAAAAAAGGTGACCTTGACCGTTTTCCACAGACGTCAATTGCACCTGAACTTTTCTTCAATTCCGAAGATGACTTAAGACTATATGTAGACGGTTTGGTATCAATGCCCAACAGGAGTAGTTACCTGAATGATCAGAGCAGTGATAATGTGGTGACCACTGCTCTTGTAGAGGTGAAAAGTGTGATGGCTGGCAACAGCAATGCACAAAATATCACTGCTGGATGGGACTGGGAGCGTTTGCGTAACATCAACTACTTTCTGGAAAATTACAACAGGGCAAACGTAACTGCTGATATTAAGAACCATTACGCAGGATTGGCCAGATACTACAGAGCGGACTTCTACCTGGACAAGGTGAAACGTTTCTCTGATGTACCATGGTATTCAAAGACCCTCAACCCAGGTGATCAGGACTTGTATAAAGGACGTGACCCAAGGGCCTTAGTGATGGATAGTGTGATGGCCGACTTAAAGTTTGCCTATGAACATGTAAAAACAGATGCACGTGTTGGGGTTCCTGGAAAATGGGCTGTCGCTACATTATACTCCCGTGCCGCACTTTATGAAGGTACCTACCGTAAGTATCATGCTGAATTGAATCTGGCATCCACGGCAAACAGCTTCCTGCAGACTGCTGCTGAGATCTCCAGAGCAATCATGGATGCAAAGCTTTACAAAATCTCAACTAAAGAGAACCCGGTCGCAGACTATGCAGAGCTGTTCTCCAGTCAGGACCTTAGCACAAATCCTGAAGTGATCCTTGTAAACGCATTTGATATGAACCAGGGCATCAGCCAGAATGTGAACTCTGTGGTTTTCGGAGATTATGAACAGGCGCCGGCAAAGGACCTGATCCAAAGTTATCTGATGAAAGACGGAAGCCGCTTTACTGATCTGCCTAATTACAACCAGATAGGATTTGTGCAGGAGTTCAGGGACAGGGATCCCCGCCTGGCACAGACTATGGTTTATCCAGGATGGGTCAGGGTACCGGATGCTGCGCCTTATATTCAGCGTCTGAACAAGAATTTCACTGGTTACCATCAGTTGAAGGGATATGTGAACAGTACTGACCAGGCCACATTGAACGGTGTTGACTTTCCGGTGTACCGTTATGCTGAAGTACTGTTGAACTATGCGGAAGCTAAAGTAGAACTGGGGACCTTAACGCAGACTGACCTTGATGAATCCGTTAACCTGCTGAGGTCGAGGGTGGACATGCCGGCAATGAACATGGCCCTGGCAAATGCCAATCCAGATCCATTGATGCGCCAGCAGTTCCCGAATGTAACCACCAATGCCGGGATCATCTTTGAAATCAGAAGAGAACGCCGTGTGGAGTTTGCATTTGAGAACATGAGGTATGACGACCTGATGAGGTGGAGTGCTGGCAAGCTGCTGGAGAAAAGCCCTGAAGGCATGTACTTTGCGGGTCTTGGAAAATACGACATGACCGGAGATGGTGTGGAAGACATCATTTTGATTGACCGCTCGGTGACGATCCCTGCTGAGGAGCAAAAAGAGAAAAATTCTTTAGGCGTAACACTCCTTTATTACAGGACTGGTATTATTGGTACAGACGCTACTGTTTTTCTGAAGAATGGTGTCAATGGAGGAACAATTGTTACCGAAACTGCAACACGGAATTTTATTGAGCCGAAGTATTATTACAGACCTATACCTCAACAACATGTTGTGCTCAACCCTAACCTGAAGCAGATTTTTAGTTGGTAGGTCAGTTTAAATTATTAGTTCAATCCAATGCTCCTGATGTTCCGCTGAAATCGGTTCGTTGGGAGCGCTTGTTTCCTATTAACATACAAAAATGAACTTCAATAGAAGATCTTTACTTAAAACGGCCGGTATGGCTGCAGCCGCGGTAGCCGCGGGCGGAACTGGAGTATTGGCGGGAGTTCCTGCAGCCCTATCATCTGGCGATAAGAAAAAAATATGGACGGTTGCCCATATCACGGACGTACACATCAGAGAAGGCGACCGTGCAGCTGAAAGGTTCAGAAGCTGCCTGAATCACATTATAAATAAACACAAACCCGATTTCTTCCTGAATGGTGGTGATGCCATCAATGACGCGTCTTATGATAATGTTGTTCGCGAACAGGTGATTTCACAATGGGCAATATGGGATGACTGTCTGACAACGCTAAAAGGTTACGAGGTGCACAGCTGTATAGGAAATCATGATACCTGGTGGAAAGCACCCACTACTTCCGACCCAATGTACGGCAAGGACTATGTGGTCAAAAGATTGAAGATGCCACATCGGTATTACAGCTTTTCCCGGAAAAACTGGCATTTCTTTATTCTTGATGGCAACAATGCGAACATTTCCCTTGATGAGGAGCAATATAACTGGCTTGAAGCTGAACTTGGAAAGCTGAGGGCAGGATCGCAGGTGTTACTGATGTCCCATTATCCGATCTTAGGGACCACGCAGGTATTGGTCGGTGGAGGTCATTCTGACTGTAAAAAGCTGAAAGACCTGTTTTACAAATACCGTGATAAGGTACGGATCTGTCTCAGCGGCCACAATCATCTGTCTGATGAAACCGAATACAATGGCGTGCGCTATTGCTGCAATGGTGCGATGAGCGGTTTCTGGTGGGGCAAAGGTGACGCAGAGTCTAAAGGTGACGGATACTATCTGGAAACGCCACCGGGATATGCCATCCTCGACCTATATGACGATGGTACTGTAGAGAATACTTATTTTCCTCATGCTTTTTAACTAATTAAACATGCGCAACGATCATTCATCAATAAAAAATCCAGTCATGGCAATAAAAGCTATTACCCTCATTGTTACTGTATTCTTTTCGGTAACGCTTTCTTCAAGGCTCTGTGCCCAGCAAAGGCAACGTAAAGTAGTTTATATCATTACAGATGGCATTTCTGCTGATGTGATGGAAAACCAGGACCTGCCGAACCTGAAGAAAATCATTCAGGCCGGAAGTTATACACGAATGCATGTCGGCGGTGATAAGGGGACATATAATGAAACGCCCACCATCTCTGCCGTGGGATACAACAGCCTGCTGACGGGCACCTGGGTGAACAAACACAACGTTCCGGACAATGCGATAAAGGCACCTAACTACAATTATCAGAACATTTTCAGGTTGTTTAAGGATCAGTACCCTGATAAAAAGACGGCCATCTTCTCCAGCTGGACCGACAACCGTACTAAACTGCTGGGCCACAACCTCCCCGCAGCGGGCAACCTGAAAGTGGATGAGTACTTTGATGGTTATGAGCTGGATACTGCACGTTTCAGACATGACAAAAAATCGGACTATATGCACCAGATAGATGAGCAGGTTGTGCGTGATGCGGTTACCTCCATCAAAACTCAGGCACCTGATTTATCCTGGGTTTACCTTGAATACACCGATGATATGGGACATATGTATGGCGACAGCCCTGAGTTCTATAAGGCAATTGCAATGATGGATGTGCAGGTCGGAAAAATATGGGATGCGATTCAATACCGTGAAAAACAGTTTAAGGAGGACTGGCTGATTGTCATCACTACCGATCACGGAAGGGATGAGAAAAGCGGTCGCGGTCATGGCGGCCAGTCCGATCGTCAGCGCAGCACCTGGGTAATTTGCAACGACGGTCGGTTGAATACCTACGGTCAGTACTTTGATCTTGGAATTGTAGACATTATGCCAACCATAGCGCATCATCTGAATGTTAAACTGCCCGTAGCGGTAGCGCAGGAACAGGATGGCATCCCTTTTTTTGGCCCCGTGGCGGTGGCAGGTTTGAAAGTAAACCACATAAGCGACCATCTGGATATCAGCTGGAAAGCGCTGGACAAAAAAGGGAAGGTGAAAATCTGGCTGGCCACCACCAATTTGTTTAAAGAAGGAGGCAAGGACCACTATATACTGTTGGCTGAAACTGCTGCCGGGCAGCAACACTACCTTGCGGACATCACAAAATATCCATCTTCATTTTACAAAGTTGTCCTGGAGTCAGAACTGAATACAGTCAATAAATGGGTGATATTGAAATAATAAAAAGTTAATGCAAGCACTCCCGAAGTAAATGTACTTCGGGAGTATCACCATTATCCTTCAGCAATTTCTTTTACTTTCACCAGTGCTTTTGGCCATATTTCGTTGAACATCGCTGCAAACTCATCATTGATGTCCATGTCAATGACGAGGAGCGTCTGGCCATCTATTTCTTTTAGCGTGTAATTTTCATGCGCACCGGCCCATGCTTTAACCCGTTCACTCTCGGTATCTTCGATCCCATTCCTCAGCTCTCCAAGGTGTTCAATTGATAAAAACTTATAAGGGATATTTTCCGCAATGCGACTAACCATGCCCTGGTTGCTGGCATCCAGGAACAATACCTTACTGCCTTTTTTCCAATCTGTTTCCGCACGGGAGTCTGGTGAAAATGCAGCCGTCCATTGCGGGTAGGTATCGTCTCCCCAGAGTACAGCCCATACTTTTTCCGGACTGGCATTGATGGTTACTTCAAATCTACTTTTTTCCATATCGTTTGTTGTTGATGGGTGGTAAAATATGAGGGCTTCAATTCGTTATCATAAAAGTAAGCTATTTTGTTAACACCGCGGAGGGCAATGGCGACGTTATAACGGGCGTGATGCGACAGCCGGACGCGGGAGTTGCCCAGTTGGATTTTTTATTGTAAATTGCTGATCGGCCTTTTTTTTTAAAACCAAATTTAAACGAGATGAGAAAAGTAATTGTTCAGGAATTTGTCAGTATGGATGGCTTCGCTACCGACTTAAATGAGGGTTTGGATTTCATTCCGTCACTTTCGGGGCATACCCCTGTAAATGAAACTCTGGAGGAGTATCAGCTGGAGTTTATGGCTACGGTGGACCACATCCTGCTTGGACGGAAAACTTACGAGATGTTTGCAGGGTACTGGCCTTCCGCAACAAAGGAACAGGAGCTGGTGGCGGATGAGCTGAATGGAAAGTCGAAGATCGTTTGCTCTAAAACGCTTACCCAGGCGCCATGGGGGAGTTGGGAGCCGGCGAGGATTGTTCAGTCTAACCTTTCCCACGAGATCAATATCCTGAAGCAGGAAGAGGGTAAAAACATTGTCCTCTGGGGCAGTCTTTCACTCGCCTCGGCATTGACAATGGAAGGTCTGGTTGATGAGTTTATCCTGATGGTCTGTCCGGTGATGCTTGGGGGTGGCAGAACCGTTTTTCCGCAGCGGTCTGAGGCTTCAAGATTACAACTGCTGGACAGCCGTACTTTTGGAAATGGCGTCGTGATGCTGCATTATCAGTTATAGATCTTCTTGTTTTTTTATTTATCCCATGTTTGATCCCACTAACCATAGACAGCCGGCCCAACGAGGGGGCTACTTTTACCATATCTTTTAAAGGAATTTGATTTATCATCTTTAATTCGGGCAGATGATCTTTTAATCGGAGAAAATCTATATTATTGCACTGTTTATAATAAATCTAAATAGCGTGGTTCGGTGAGCGTGTTTATCAGCATCTGCCATCCCTGAATTAAAAAATGAAGATATGTGTAAGACGAGGGTTTTAGCCACCAGAGATCAGACGGTGATCAGTAATTGTGTATTCTGTGGAATGTATTACATCTGGCACAACAACCTTGTGCTGAATTTTAGCAGCCTTGCTTTTGATTCTTTTCAGGAGGTGGTCAATAGTCTTGACTTTCATGGCAGTTGTCTTCCTTTTCCTGATGGTGAGGAAAGGGTAGTCCTTCACACACCCAACGACGATATTTCTTTTGCTTTTGACGAAGAAGAATTCGATTCGTTCAAAAATGCCATTGACGAGGCCATCTACATGAAAGAGGTTTATGTATTGATGAGGCGTGGTTAATAATATGCTTTTATTTTCAGTATGACATTTTGAAGGTACGGCCATTAATGTGAAAAAATAGCATAAAAAGCCCTAATTTTTTTTATTTTGCAGGGATAGGCCATCTTTTATGGTCTTCTTTACCCAATCACCAAAATTTTTTAAATGGAGCTTTATTATTCTTTTTCCGTTCTTATTGTGCTGGCATCTTTCTTTTCTTATCTCAATCTCCGGTACCTGAAGTTGCCTTCTACGATTGGCATCATGATCATTGCTATGTTTACCTCGATCATGCTGGTCGTTACCGGAAATATCTTTCCAAAGACTTTCAGTCACTTTTCAGAACTTCTTAATGATGTAGACTTTACAGAGGTACTGATGGGAGCGATGTTGAATTTTCTCCTATTTGCCGGAGCCATTCACATCAACCTGAAAGACCTCCGGGAGCAACGGGGGCCTATCATTATCTTCTCTACTGTAAGTGTAATCATTTCTACCTTTGCGGTAGGCGGTATGCTTTTTTATATCGCCCCGCTTTTGGGTTTACAGATCCCATTTATTTTCTGCCTCCTGTTTGGGGCCTTGATTTCACCTACTGACCCGATTGCGGTGATGGGGGTACTGAAAGAAGCCAATGTGAGAAAATCGCTGGAAACCAAGGTTGCAGGTGAATCTTTGTTTAATGATGGTGTGGCCGTTGTGGTCTTTGCTGTGATCCTGCAACTGACCCAAGGCAGCGATATTGACATCTCATTTGGGAATATCTCATGGCTGCTGATTAAAGAGGCTGCAGGAGGATTCTTGCTGGGTACTTTGCTGGGAATAGGTGCATCCAATGCCATGCGTAAAATTGATGACTATAAAGTATCTGTGCTCATCACTCTGTCGGTGGTCATGGGCGGCTATCTGATTGCACATGCGATGCACATCTCAGGACCTCTAACCATGGTGGCAGCGGGTATCGTGATCGGTAACTATGGTAAACGTACAGCGATGTCTGCAACCACAAAGGACTATCTGAACAAATTCTGGGAACTGATCGATGAGATCCTGAATGCGATCCTGTTCCTTTTTATCGGTTTTGAGCTGCTGATCATCAAGAATGTGACAACATATTGGCTGATCGGGGCTGTCAGTATCCTCATTGTGTTATTTGCACGTTTTTTATCAATCTACATCCCTGTAGTCATCATTCCATTCAGAAATAAATTCAGTAGCGGCACGATCAAAATCCTGGTATGGGGTGGCTTGCGTGGCGGCGTATCCATTGCACTGGCCTTGTCTATGGACGAAGGGCCTTATAAACCTGTGCTGTTGGCTACAACCTACTTTGTTGTCGTATTTTCTATCATTGTACAGGGGCTTTCGGTCGGAAAAGTAGCAACGAAGGTGTTGTCTAAGGAAGAGATTTAACCTTTGGCAGGTTCCTTGCTGTCCTTTGCTGAACCAAAACGTAGGACCGGTTTCCTTCAAGATCAATCATGAATAGCAGCCCTAAAAAAACATTCATTAAAGCCATTAAAGGAAAGATCATCATTGCTCTTTTACTGGCATGTTTTGCCCTGCTCATGGCCTGGGGAGTAAGTAAAGTTGCCTTCAAGGAGATGCTGACCACTGTGGAGAACATCTCTACACCGAGTGAGCGACTTCGGATGGTAAACCTGATTTCTTTGAAGATCAGCCGTCTGGACCAGCAGCAGAAAAAACAAGCTTATAACAGTCCGGGTAACTACAGTAAGCTTTTTCAGGAATCCAGGCAGCTGCGTCTGGTATTGGATTCCCTGGGTTTGCTTTATGGGGAAGACTCGGTGCAGTTACAGCGCATTGCGAGCATAAAAAGTCTGCTGAGGGTACGGGACAATCAATTTGTGAACTATCTGAAGGTACGTGAAGGGTTGGTCAACAATAAGTCTTTCTCCGCACAGGTGAAAAAGCTGAGTGAGCTTGTGAATACGAATGCGGAACGTGCAGACAGCACCGTGCTAGCCTCCACGCAGCGCAGCTCAACCACCACCATTTACTCCGCGGAGAAAGCCAAGGGATTTCTAAAACGGCTCTTTGGCCGGAAAAGCAATGTCGACGAAAGCAAGGATTACAAGGTCATTAATGAGGAGAACATTGTCAGGGACACCATTTCCTTGTCCAATGAAGACAAAATTTCCAAAAGTCTTGAGGAGTCACTTCGTGCGATTGAGAAAGAACAGCAGCTGAAGAGTGCGCAGTTTCTGAGTAGAGAAGCACAACTGGCTAATGCCAACAATCGTTTGATCAGTCAGATGCTTGATATCCTCAGAAAAGTGGAATCAGAAGTCGTTACACAGATAGAGCAAAATGGCATTCAGGCCAAACACGTGGTAAACACAGGCATAAATACCATAACCATCATCATGGTGGTGTTTTTTCTGCTGATGGTCATGCTGCTTTATTTTATCCTTACCGACATTACAAAGAGTAACAGGTATCGATCAGAACTGGAACTTGCACGTGATGAAGCGGAATATCATGGGCGCGCCAAGCAGCGGTTTTTGTCTAATATGAGCCACGAGATCCGCACTCCTTTGCAATCCATTATCGGGTATGCAGAGTTGATTAAATATCAGGATAAGCCAGATCATAAGGATATTGATGCCATTTATCATTCTTCGGAGCACCTCCTGCAGATTGTCAATGAGATCCTGGATTACAACAGGATCATCTCCGGCAAATTTACCTTTGCCGACAAGCCTTTCGACATCGCCAGGTTGCTTGATGAAGTGATTGCAGTCATGCAGCCACAGGCAGAGCGCAAATCTCTGCGGCTGGTTTCGGATATCGAGCTTCACGAGCTCCGTTTTATTAATGGAGATGCCTTCCGTTTAAAGCAGATTTTATATAACCTGATTGGAAATGCGATCAAATTTACCCTGGAAGGTGAGGTAGTCTTATCTGTTTCCTACAAGCGGCAGTTTGACAACCTGCATTTTAACTTTATGGTACGGGACACAGGCGTCGGGCTCACAGAGGCACAAACAGGCGTGATTTTTAATGAATTTGAGCAGGTACAGGGACCTGAAAATGAAGTGTTGAATAAGTCGGGTGCCGGTCTGGGCCTGACGATCATTAAGTCACTGGTAGAAAATCAGGGCGGTAGAATTTATGTGAAAAGTAAACCAGGAGCGGGGAGTGTATTTACCGTTTACCTTACGTTTAAACTGTCAGAATCTCCGGGAGAGCTGGTGCCTGATGTCGTTCTTGCCCCTGGTTCACGAAAGGAATTTATGGTATGGATTGTAGATGATGATGAATTGATCCTCGATCTTTGTGGGATTATTTTTGAGAAAAACCAGATCAGCTACAGAAGGTTCAATACTCCATATGAGCTATTGGATGAAAAATGGACACCGGATGTAAAATACATTCTTCTTGATATGCGCATGCCGGGCATGGACGGTATTGAGCTGTGCAGGTTACTGCGTGGAGAAGTTGGTATGGAGGTGAGGATTATTGCAATTACTGCCCAGGTATTGCCGGATGAGCGCGAGTATCTGCTCAACAATGGTTTCGATGGACTGGTGATGAAACCTTTCCGTGAAGTGGAGCTGCTGGCTATTTTTAAGGATGAAGAAGTTGCTGCTGTACTGATTCGAAATGAGGTGCCGCTCGCATCGGCGGAAGCACAAGGGCTGGTTGAGGGCGTTCATCAGGAAAGTGAGACTGAGGATGCGGAGCTCATGCCTAATCTCAGTTCAATAATCAAAATGACCTTTGGTGATGAGGAGCAGCTCCGGCTGATTCTTTCGAGGTTTGTAGACGACAGTCAGCAGGACATGAACGAGTTAAATGCGGCAATTCGGGAACAGGATAACAATGTGGCGCGTTTGGTGACCCACCGTCTTGCCGGCAGGATTGCACAGCTTGGTTCTGCTCAGCTTGCAGCGGCCTTCCGGAAGATGGAGCTTCGGGTTGCAGAGGAGGGCCTGGAAGAGGCTACTCTCGTCGGGGAAATGCAGCAGCTATTGAAGAAGTTGTCGCGCCTGCTGTTACTTATTACTGAAGAATACCAGCTAGGCAATTACTCTATTTCATAACGCTCCATCTTACTATATAATGTTTTACGGTCAATGTTGAGCAGCTTTGCGGCTTTTGATTTATTGTATTTCACCTTTACCAGTGTCTCTATGATCAGCATGCGCTCATTCGTCTCATTGATGGCTTTAAGGTCTGTTCCAATAGGTTTTGGTGCCTGATTGATCGAGATGATCATTTCTTCCGGCAGGGAATCGACTTCAGCCGTTTCTCCCGGAGTGAGCAATACCATCCGTTTGATCACATTTTTAAGTTCTCGAAGGTTTCCGGGCCAATCGTATTGCAGCAACAATTGTTTGGCGGCGTCGGACAGGTTTTTTACGTTTCGATGCAACTCTGCGTTGGAGAGTTTAATAAAGTGGTTAATGAAAAGGTCAATGTCGTTGCCACGATCTCTTAAGGCTGGCAACTGGATCTTGAATTCGTTTATACGATGGTAAAGGTCTTCCCTGAATGCACCATTGGCCACACTGGACTTCAGGTCATCATTCGTTGCAGTGATGATTCTGACATCAACTTTAATGTTTTTTGTACTTCCCAGGGGTTGTATGACCCTTTCCTGTAGTGCCCGCAACATTTTCACTTGTACTTCGTAGCTGAGGTTGCCCACTTCATCTAAAAACAAGGTGCCGCCATCTGCTACTTCGAATTGTCCTTTTTTATCTCCCGACGCACCTGTAAAAGCCCCTTTTACATGTCCGAAAAGTTCACTCGCTGCAAGATCTTTAGATAATGCGCCGCAGTCGATCGCCACAAAAGGTTTGTCTTTTCTTTTACTTTGCGCGTGAAGCGTTCTCGCAGCATACTCTTTACCAGTGCCGCTTTCGCCCTGAATGATCACAGACATATCTGTAGGGGCAACCAGGTTAATGTGCTCATAAAGCTTATCTGCAATACTACTTTTCCCTTTTATAGCATCATCATTTGTTATGGTCTCCTCTTTTTTGACCTCGTCTTTTTTCCCCAAAGCATTGTTGATGATCATGAGCAGTTCATCGGGGTTCACGGGTTTGGTGATGTAATCAAAGGCACCAAGCTGGATAGATTTTACGGCAGTCCTGACATCGTTGAAGCTGGTCATGATGATGAGGGGCTGTGTAAGGCTTTTTTCCCTAAGATAGGAAAGTACGTCTAAGCCTGTCCCGTCGGGAAGCCTATAATCTACCAGAAAAAGGTCAAATGTTTCCTGTTCAATGCGTTTCAGACTTTTTCTGACCTCATTTGCTGATTCGGGAGCGTGCCCATATTTGCTAAGAAAGCTGGTCAGCAGCTGTGAAAAGGTAAGGTCGTCTTCAATAATCAGTATCTTTGCCATAAAAAATCTCTCTGGTGATTACAGCAAAAATACAAAAGCCGGAGGAACTCCGGCTTTTGTAAAGTATATTATTTGTTAATTACTGGTAATTATTGAATAACAGCACCCTCTTTTGTTAATTTTAAAGAAGCGGTTTCTTCCAGTTTTTTAACATCTACCTGATAATATTCAGATTTGTCGGCTTTAACCACCAGAAATGCCGCCGTTGCTGTCCACTCTTTATAAGTATCCGAAGCAAGTGTAGTTTTCACTGCGTCTGGCAAATCTTTTAGCTCCACCGGGGTTTTTGTAACACTATCCTGCTGAACCATTACTGTGGACTGACCTGTTGTGGCATTTGCCTTAACAGACGTCATCGCTGCGAAAGCCAAAAAAGCGGCTGATAAAATGATCTTTTTCATAGTAATATGTTTAATTTAACATTTGCTCTGTATTACATCAGATTGGGAGATAATAATGCCAAGATCAAAGAAGGACCGTTAATAGCGATTAAACTGTGATATCTGGTAAACCTGCAGGCAGGAACTGTAGAGAAGTTCCACATATTGAAGCCTATTGCGGCATAATTTCAGTGCTTTAGCTGAAGTTGCCCTAATGGCTCTTCAAATTGGTGTATTGAAGTAAATTAATGGATTTTTCTTAACTTTGATCTATGTTATCTAAGAAAACTAAATACGCAATAAAAGCACTTGTTGCGCTCGGTAAAAATGTTGGAAATCCACCTATGCAAATTGTGAAACTCGCTGAGCAGGAAATGATTCCCAGAAAATTCTTAGAGCAGATCCTCCTGGATATGCGCAATGCAGGATACCTGTACAGTAAAAAGGGGGCCGGAGGTGGATATTCACTGAATAAAGATGCTGCAGATATTTTCCTTGCAGACATCCTCCGCATTACTGATGGTCCGATCGCCATGGTACCCTGTGCCAGTCTTAAATTTTATAGAAAGTGTGATGAGTGTCATGATGAGGTTACCTGTGGGATCAGAAAAACCTTCATTGATGTCAGAAATGCGACCCTCAAGGTCTTGGCACAGACTTCTATCGCCGATGTTATTGGTCGGGAAACAGATGATCTTCTGGTAGAATAAAAAATAATTTCAAATAAAGTCTACTAAGTCTATAGTCTTTTGTATATTTGTTTCTGTAAACAAGTATGTAATACCTTTTAAAATTTAAGGCTATGATTTTGAGTAAGATAGAAAACAGTGTTAGAGAACCGAAAATTACGTTGGTTGGTGCTGGTCCGGGAGATCCGGAGCTGATCAGCCTAAAAGGTGTTAAGGCGATCAATTGTGCTGACGTAGTCATTTATGATGCGCAGGTAAATGAAGCATTGTTAAATCATGCCCCAGAGAAGGCCATTAAAATATTTGTTGGTGACAAAGCGGACGATGAGTCATTTTCGCAGGATGCGGTAAATAAACTCATGATTGATTACGCCCTGAACTTTGGCCACGTCGTGCGGCTCAAGAGTGGTGATCCATTCGTCTTTGCGAAAGGATTTGAGGAGGTAGATTTCGCAGAGTCCTATAGCATTGTAACAGAGATTATTCCTGGGATTTCCAGCGCCCTCGGTGTACCGGGACTTCATAGGATACCCATGACTTACAGAAACCTGAGCGAAAGCTTCTGGGTGTTGAGTGGTATCAACGATGCTGGTGAGATTTCACCTGATCTCTGTGTTGCGGCAAAGTCAAAAGCAACAGTAGTGGTACTTATGGGGATTGACCGTATTCGTGAAATCGCTGCCATTTTCCAGAATGAAGGAAAACACAAACTTCCTGTGGCGGTAATTGAAAATGGATCTTCTATAAACGAGCAGATGAGGATTGCCGTTGTGGATACCATTGCTGAAGTGGTTGAAGACTATGGCATCTCTACACCAGCATTGCTTGTTTTTGGTGATGTAGTTTCATTACATCCATCATTTGACAGAATCAGAGATTTTTACGAAGTGCTTGCAATGCAATAGTCTGTAAAACGCAATATTAATTAAGTCAATATTTGAAGCCGGGTAATCTTACCCGGCTTTCTTCGTTTAGATGGGAATGAAATTGGTGATCGTCGCATATTTGATTTATCATCATGAACGTATTATTGCTTAGCTTTGCACAAAATTTAAAAATATGAATCAACTAAAAATGAATTTTTTCTACCGTGGATTGGTAGGTCTGTCTTTATTGGCGGCAGTACCGTTTGTGTCGGTTGCCCAAAAACCAAACTGGCAAAATCTAGATCTTACTGCGGATACAACTTTCGGAATCAGTACAGAAAAGGCTTATAACGAACTGTTAAAAGGAAAAAAATCTAAATCTGTCATTGTTGGTGTTTTAGATGGTGGAGTAGACATCAACCATGAAGACCTTAAAGCGATCCTTTGGATCAATAAAAAAGAAAAAGCAGGCAACGGTAAGGATGACGATAAAAACGGATACATAGACGATGTCAATGGCTGGAACTTCCTGGGATCAGCTAAGGGATCTATCAACAATGAGACATTGGAACTTACCCGTTTAGTGCGCAGAGACAATGCAAGATTTGCAAATGCAACTGAGAGCACTGTTAAACCAGAAGAACTGACTGACTTCAAAGCTTATCAATCTAATAAAGAAGAGCTTCAGAAAGAACTTGATGAGGCAAAACAAGGCCTTGCAAATTTTGAAGGTATTAAACTGGCAATAGATGCTGTTGTGAAAAAAATGGGTAAAGAAAACCCTACCGCTCAGGATTTCAAAAATCTTACACCTGCTGATGACATGGAGCGCAACGTGCAACGTATCATGGTAGCACAATTGAGCAATGCTACCTTCGAGGAATTTTACAATGCACAGATTTTACCTGGTTATGAACATTTCAAATCTCAACTGGATTATAACCTGAATGTTGATTATGACCCAAGATCAATTGTCGGGGATGATCCTAATAACAGCAAAGAACGTTTTTATGGTAACAACGACGTAGCAGGTCCGGATGCGATGCACGGTTCACACGTTGCAGGTATCATTGCTGCAGTGAGAACAAATGATTTAGGGATCATGGGTGTGGCCGACAATGTGGCCATTATGGGCGTACGTTGTACACCGAATGGTGATGAACGTGATAAAGATGTGGCCAACTCCATCCGTTATGCGGTAGACAACGGTGCAAAAGTGCTGAACATGAGCTTTGGTAAAGGTTTCTCCTGGGATAAAGCCATTGTTGATGAAGCCGTGAAATACGCGGTGTCAAAAGATGTTTTATTGATTCATGCCGCCGGAAATGATAATAAAGACCTGGAGGTAGAGCCAAACTTCCCTGAAGCAAAATACCTTGATGGACAACTGGCATCTTCATGGATTACAGTAGGTGCTTCCGGATGGAAAAAAGACAATTCTCTTAAAGCGGATTTCTCTAACTATGGAAAAACTACGGTAGATGTATTTGCTCCTGGAGTAAACATCAACTCTACTATTCCGGGATCCCAATACCGCAAGTTGAATGGTACCAGCATGGCGGCACCTGTAGTAGCAGGTCTTGCGGCCTTGATCCGTTCTTATTATCCTAAACTGACTGCTGTAGAGGTGAAAGACATCATCATGAAGTCTGTGGTAAAGGTGGATCAGGTGATCAGCGTTGAACAGGCTGATGGCAATGTGAAAAATATTCCTTTTGCTGACCTATGCGTTTCGGGCGGTATTGTAAATGCTTACAATGCATTGAAGCTTGCTGCTGAATATAAAAAATAAACAGCTCGTCTCTTTTAAAAAAAAAGTACAGCGCCATTTGTCCACGACAGATGGCGCTGTACTTTTTATATCAGGTCTACATCAATCCTTTCTGTGGAATGTCGCGGTCTTCCATAAAACAAATCTTTTCATACTTATATTCATTTACTTTGCCCTGGTCCCTGAGGTCTTTAAAAATCGCGATGATGATGTCGTATGCCCAGAGACAGTTCAGGTTAAGGTCATTCCTCTTGAAGATCTGAATGCAATCGTTTGCGTATTCATAAGCCAGCAGAAATTCTCCGCGGAGTCTCAATTGATTGGCTTGCATGAGTTTCAGGATGGAGGCCGAATACTCTGTAAGTTTATATCGTTGTTTGTCGCGGTGCATCTGTACCAGGATTCTTTCCATCTGATCCGTTTTCTTTCCAGGCATGGCCTTAGAGCGCGAAAGTGCCAGGATATTACAAATAAAAATTGTAAATGCACAGCGGGTATAAAACAACCCTGGTTGCTGCCTGGCGATCTTATCGATGATCAATATCGATCCCCTGTCATCGCCGTAAAAAATATTCAATAGTAGGATCATCAGGTAAGAGATGCCTTTTTTTGTATCAATGGGGCCGTTGTTGTCGAGAAATGAAAAATCAGAATTTCTGATGGAGGTAAGCAGTTCATGAGATTGCACCCGGTCGGTCAGCTTATTGTAGATCAGTATTGCAACATCATAAGGTTTCACGGGCCAGTCATCAGCACTTATTCCCTGGATGATCTCGAGTCGTTCAGCAATTCGCTCAACATTCAGGCTCAGGATGTCAATGACGGTCAGGATAGACTGATAGATGATCTTATATTCGTCACCTTCAGTAATCTCAGCCAATACGGCAACAGCATCTTTATAACAGGAGTCTACGAAGTCAAAATTAATCAGCTGACGCGTTAAAGTCTCATGCAGATTCTGTGCGGTCAGCAGTTTAAGGGTGTCTGGATTTCCCCGGGTCCTGAAGCGCAGGTTTTCAGCGATAAACAGCATGAGGTAGTTGCGCTCAAAATAGTCAAGCTGAAGTTCGAACACATGGTTCAGCGATTTAAAGTCGCCAATCTTGATGATAAAACGTATAATCCATTGCAGGAGGTGAAAGCGGGTATTGTTATTTTCATACGTCTGCTGGATGTGCTGGAAGAAGTGCCAGTCTACCTGCAAATGGAATTTTTCGAGCAGTTCAATGAACAGGAAATATTCGAAGATGTGTGGATAGATGAACCGGACATATTCTTTAGGCTGATAGTCATCCTGGCTTTTTTCTTCCATGAGGATGCCTTCCGAAAGCAGTTCCATATAAGCATTCTTAAAGGCGGAAAGCTCCGCAATCAACAGGTTCTTAGGAACGGTATCTTCTTTCTTTCCGTAATCAGTAAGTTGAATTACCTTTTTCAGGAAGAGGATTTTTTCCGTGTAGTAGTTTGACCGGTAGATCTTTTCCTGAATGAACCTTGAAATGAGCTCGTGAAAGGTAATGCTTGTGGCATTGATGAAGTAGGGATCTTCTTCTTTAAGTTGATAGTAGAGTTGTATGTATAGCGGAAATTTAAGTTGAGACTTTAGTTTGGTGCTGAGTTCATTGAACTCATTTGGGTTA
This sequence comes from Pedobacter sp. BAL39, assembly GCF_000170795.1. Taxonomy (GTDB): domain Bacteria; phylum Bacteroidota; class Bacteroidia; order Sphingobacteriales; family Sphingobacteriaceae; genus Pedobacter. The sequence goes on along the minus strand of NZ_ABCM01000005.1, from coordinate 30,529 downwards.
ACCTTGGAAATGATCATGTCTACTTCCTTTCCGGTGAGGGGAGGGACATTGCTCACGTCCGACTGGCTGAAGTAGTTGCCGGGGAACCATTTTGATTTGAGGAAGGCCGAATGTCTGATGCAGTCGAAGAAGCGCATCCATGTGGTAGAGCGCATGCTCATCACCAGCTTGATACAGTCGATGTTTTCTATAGCGCAGATGAAATTAGTGATACTTTCAAACAACTGCTTTTTCATATCTTTTTTGATGATGAGCTCAGAAAAGCCATCCAGGAAGATCACAAACTTTCTGCCCGTCAGCGCATAGTTATTTTGAATATACTCCAGGAGACTTTCTTTATGATTCATTTTGAGCTGCACTTTCATCTGCTCCTCAAAGGTCATGGACTGCTGTTCCTGATTATAAAAGTTGTTCACTGTTAGAAAAAGGGCGCTCGAATCCTGGTAGGTAGCATCTTTAGTCGTAAAGAACTTTTCTACCAGGTGGCTCATGAGGATGGTCTTTCCATATCCAGGTTGCGAGATGAAGCAGGTAAAGCTGAAGCTGCTCTTAAAAAAATCGTTCAGATCATGTTCAGCAAATTTTCGGCTGATGGTCATTTCGTAGGGTATGCCAGACCTGTTGCGGACGCTTTTCAAAGTGTACTCGGTGATGCGTTTCGCATTAGCCCGGATGTCATCCCACTTGGTTGAACCTTCAGGTGCGCCAGTACCAGAGGCTAGCGTCCACCGCTCAGACTCCTCCCTGTTCACATACTCTGATAAGGTGGTCAGTGTGAATTTTGAGAAGTTGTGTTTTACTACGGCAAAGCCAAATAACCTTTTGATTGTAGTTTCGCTAACGTTCTTATTCAGTGTCTTGCTAATCTCGATTGAAATGCGTTTGCAATCAGCAGGAGTGATGGTTCGAATGCCTGTTTTTAGCAGGATTAAACTTTTCACTTCACTCAAGGTTGATAATTCCTCCATATGCAGTTATAGGTTGAGCATTAATTTGTCTTCATATAAACGAATATAACTCTTTCAGTAGAATAATGAACGCGTTTGACTGAAGTAATAAAATGAACGAAAGAGTATTTGTTTTTGTAAAACGCTGATTGATAGTGTTTTGTTTTAATTTTGCTGCCTATAATGGATGTATCTTGTTCTGAAAATGAACAAAATGAATAAACGGACTGACGATGAAGCTTTAAATGAACAATTCGAACGATGGATACCATACAATCTATCCTTAAAATTGCATCAAAGTAAAATCAGATCATCTCAATTCCTCTCATATGAAATGGACATCTACCGTGCCGAAAAAACCTATGCGATTGTTATTTATTCTCGTAGGTTTTATTACTCTAACGCTAATAAATTTTAAATCGTATGCCCAGGCGAGAAACTATTTAACCGTAACTCCGGCTAGTGGTGTCAGAGCATATTCCACCGGTCTTGGGGGTGGTCAGGTAAATGAAACACCGGGTGCTGGTGCTGGTAGTGTAACAAATGTGGCAAACGCTGCATCTGCCAATAGTAACTTTGCGACGTTGAGTTCAGGTTACTTCAATATTCTGGTAGCAGGATATGAGGGGGAGAGCCGGATCCAGCTCAAGTCGCCGTCAATAATTACCGGAGGACAGACTACTTATATACGTTTCGATGTACCCACTACCACAGGTCTTTCTCTGGATCTCTTAAATCTGGTTGGAAGTCTTACAGGCCTACTTGATCAAAACTTTATTCAGCTTGATGCTTATTCAGGAGCTACTGCCGCCGCCGAAGGGACGATTGTTCCCGCTGCACAGGTCAGCAGCAGGATCGTAAGAGATGCGGCCGGGCTGACTTATCTGGCAGTAACCTCAAACCAGGACTACAATTCAGTAATGGTGCGCCTGCGTTATCGCGGGAACCTTCTGGGGCTGGCTCTTGGTGCGGCAATCAATATGAATGTATATCATGCCTTCACTGTTGATGGAGAAAATTGTGCACCTTCTATATTTGCCTCTAACGGAGAGTCTACCGGAATCAACGTGACACTTACTGAGCTCGTCAGAAATCCGCAACAGGCTGTTGATCAAAATATGAATACCTTCTCCCAGCTGCAGGCCGGGGTGGTAGGCGTCGGTTCAACGGTATCGCAAACTATTTATCTTAATGGTGTATCCAGTGCAACAGATTATGCGAAGGTGGTGATTTCTGTACCGCCAAGTATTCTCACACTAGGTTTGTTTAATAACATTACTTTCCAGGCTTTTAACGGGAATACTGCCATTGGTACTCCTGTCAGCGTAAACACCTTACTAAACCTGGATTTACTCACTTTATTTGCAAATACACGTGCGGTCCCGGTATTTTTTAACCCTGGCGCGCCGTTCGACAGGGTGAGGATTACGATGGGGCAGGTGGTTGCTGCGGGTGGAAACATCTTGTCCGGGGGACTTAATATTCACGAAGTTCAGCGCACTGTTGCCAAACCGACCTTTGCGGGGGTGACCAACGGTGCTGCTTCAGTCTGTGGCACTACCGTCTCTCTATCGGTGAGCAATCCTACGAGTGGCGTTACCTATAATTATTTCAGAGCAGGCGCAGGTACCAGGATCTCTCTTGCCAGTGCTTCCGGGTCTACCTTTTCAGAAACCGGCATAGGTCCTGGTACCTACACTTATTATGTGTCTGCACAAAAGGCAGGATGTACGGCTGAATCAGATATCGATAGTGTCGCGGTTACCGTTACCGCAATTCCTGATGTTCCCGCGGCAACTGCCGCTGCGATATGCGCCGGATCCCCAGGTGTATTTACCGTTACCACACCAGCTACAGGGATTACCTATAACTGGTATGCGGCGGCGGCTGGTGGAACGCCGGTAGCTACTGGCACCTCGTTTACCACCTCAACACCACTTATTGCAAATACAACTTATTACCTGGAAGCTGTAAACGGAACATGTATCAGCCCTTCCCGCACAGCGGTCGAGGTTACTGTAAATCCTTTGCCTGATGATGCCATCGTATCTTCGAATAGCGTCACGATCTCATCAGGGCAGACTGCAGTACTAACCGCTTCGGCACCTACCGCCGGAAGCACCGTAAACTGGTATACCTCTGCTGCCGGAGGTTTGCCTGTAGGTACAGGGACGACTTTTACTACCCCTGAACTGACAACCAATACCACTTACTATACAGGAACGTTGAGTGCCAGTGGATGTCCGAGTGTAAACCGCATCGCCGTTACGGTCAACGTGACCAATGTCACCCCAGGCATTACCTGTAATGCTGCAAATGCACAGCAGAGTGGTGTTAACTCATTGGTATGTTTAAACTGTCAGGTTATCGGAGCTACAAATTCCATAGATAATGATCCGGATAACTTCAGCAGGATCAGTCTGGTTGCAGGTGTAGCTGCTACGGGTTTTCAGCGTCTGATCTTTCCTGCAGCGGGACTTGCGACAGACAGCATCCGTCTCAGTCTGGGACTTCCTTCCGGCGTTGCTGATGTAAATGTACTTGGCGCCATTACGGTGAACGTCATGAGTGGCAGCACAGTTGTAAGGACTTATCAGCTTAATTCATCTTTATTAAATATCAGTTTGCTTGGCGGAAGCAGGTTTAATGCCACCGTTGCCGCCGGCGCTGTCTATGATCGCGTAGAAGTACGCTTTGGAGGTCTGGCATCTGTACTTAGCGCACTGGACGTTTACGGAGCGCAGGTGATTTATCCCAACCCTACGGTGGCTACTACGGGGCTGGACATCTGCCCGGGAAATGCAACAACATTGTCGGCAACACCTAACGGTGGAACGACGCTGGCATGGTTCAGCGCGGCCACAGGAGGAACAGCTATACAATCCGGCAATACATTAACTACAGATATCTTAAATGGAAGCACTACTTATTACATAGAAGTCAGCAGAGGAGGATGTCCTAATCCTGTACGTCTGCCGGTATCTGTAAATGTCAATCCTGCCATTGGATTTACTGCTGCGTCACTGACCAACGCAACTGTGGGTGCTGCCTACTCGCAGCAACTTGCTGCTGCAACCGGCGGAACACCAGCATTTACTTATACGCTTGCACCGGGAACTACACTTCCTGCCGGGCTGGTGCTTTCGTCAACAGGACTGATCTCAGGCACACCGACGGCTATTGCTGCCGCTGCAGGATACAGCATTGTCGCAACCGACAGCAAGGGCTGTACTGCGACAGCTTCATTTAACCTGACTGTAACTCCTGCACTACAGCTTCCACCGGCAACATTACCAAACGGTATTGTGGGCACTGCTTATCCCACACAGACACTTCCTGCGGCTACTGGCGGTACAGGCCCATACACCTATGCCGCGACCAATCTGCCTCCGGGCCTGTCCTTTGATAATAATACTCGCAGCATCAGTGGCACACCAACACAGGCAGGTACCTATACCGTAACTGTTACGGTGACCGATGCCAATAACAACACTGCTATTGGGAACTATACCATTATTGTCCGTGATCCACTGGTCTTGCCGGGTGGCGCATTGGCCAACGGAACCGTCGGGCAGCCTTATCCAACACAAACCATCCCTGCAGCCACAGGAGGCAGCGGAACGTATACTTACACTGCAGGAACACTGCCCGCGGGGCTGAGCTTTAACCCTGCAACCCGTGAGATTGCAGGTACACCTACAGTTGCAGGAAACTATACTGTCCCAATTACCGTAACCGACACGGAAGGGAATACCATTACCAGTAACTATACTGTAGCCATCAGAAATCCATTGGTACTTCCTCCAGCTACATTGGCTGATGGGAATGTCGGGGTGCCTTATACCTCACAGCCTCTTCCCGCCGCTACCGGAGGTACGCCAAATTATACTTACCTGGAAAGCAGCCTTCCTCCGGGACTGACCTTCAACAGAACGACGCGTGTCATCTCAGGAACGCCTACACAATCTGGTCTTTACAGTATCCCTGTTACTGTTACCGATGCTAACGGCACAACAGCGAGCGCTACCTATTCAGTACGTGTCATTGGTGCATTGTCGCTGCCAAGCATGACGCTTGCAGATGGCACTGTTGGCAGCCCATATACTGCACAGACTTTACCGGCAGTCACAGGGGGGACAGGACCTTATACTTATCTGGAATCGAATCTTCCTCCGGGAATGACTTTCAATCGTACCACCAGACAATTTGCAGGTACACCAACATTGGGAGGCTCATTTACCTTTACCATCACGGCAAGCGATGCCTCCGGAAATACTACAAATACAAATTATACGCTGGCAGTCAGAGTCCCTGCGCCAGCAGCCGCTGCAGCAAATGTCTGTGCGGGAACACCTGCGACACTTACGGTTTCGAACCCTGTTGCTGGTGTTACCTATAACTGGTACCCTGCTACTGGAAATACTGCAGTCGCTACAGGTACAAGTTTTACAACCGATCCTGTATCAGCCAACACCACCTTCTTTGTGGAGGGCGTTTCAGGAACTGCAGTAAGTACACGTACTGCAGTGTCGGTAACGGTGCGTCCTGCACCAGCACTGGCAATGATCAACGGCAGCACTACCATCAGCACCGGACAAACAGCAACGCTGAATGCTGCTGCTGAAGCTGGAAATACCATCAGCTGGTATGCCACTCCTACTGGTGGGACTGCCCTGGCTACCGGCCCTACGTATACCACGCCAGCCTTAAATGCCACCACTACTTATTATGTGGAAACTCAAAATGCATCAGGCTGTGTAAGCCCTACCAGGGTGCCAGTGGTCGTAAATGTGATCGCAGGACCAGTAAACCCTGCATGTAATGCAGCTGTCAGTCAACAGAGTGGTGTGAACGCATTGCTTTGTGTACTGTGCGGTGTTACCGATCCAGGAAATTCTGTAGATACAGATCCGAATAATTTCACCCGCATCAGTCTCTCAGTAGGCGTAGGTGCTACCGGCTTCCAGCGTTTGATCTTCGCCAACGCAGGAACGGGTACAGATAGTATCCGTTTGGACCTTGCTACACCAGTAGGGCTGGCAGATGTTGCTGTACTCGGCGGCGTAACCGTGCGTGTCATGAATGGAACATCTGTGGTCACTACCTATAACCTAAGTTCTTCATTGCTGAACCTTCAGCTGCTGAGCGGCAATAGGTTTGCCGCGACGCTGCTTGCAGGTGGAGCCTATGACCGCGTGGAGGTCAGCTTTGCCGCGACTGTCGCTGCATTGAGCAGTCTTGACATTTATGGCGCTACCGTTATTTATCCGAATCCAACCGTCGCCGCTACAGGGCAGACCATATGTGCAGGAAATGCAACTACATTAAGTGCTACCGCAAATGGTGGTACTACCCTGAGGTGGTATGATGTGCCAACAGGTGGTAATGCGCTGCCTGGTGGTGCTACTTTTACTACTCCTGTGCTGAACGCTACGACTACTTATTATATTGAAGTAGTCAAAAATAACTGTGCCAATGCGCAACGCATACCTGTTACCGTAACGGTAACCCCTGCGCCAACAGCACCTGTGCTGGCCACCGTGCTTCCGGTATGTTACGGAGCTACGGCGACATTGGCAGTGAACAACCCTGTTGCCGGTATTACCTACAACTGGTACAATGCAGCAACAGGAGGAACCGTTTTATTCAGTGGTGATACCTATACTACACCAGCCCTGATGACCAATGCTACCTTTTATGTGGAAGCGCTGAGCCCGGGCTGCGGAGCATCGGCACGTACAGCCGTTCCTGTAACCGTGAACCCAATGGTAGCTCTGCCTCAGCTGCAGGCTTCGGCGACTACAGTGAATGCCGGTCAGGCCGTCATCCTTAATGCAACATCTACTGATGCTGATGTGACCTTCAACTGGTATACTTCCGCAACATCAACGACTCCTGTATATACAGGCCCTACCTATGTAACTCCGCCGCTAACGGCAACAACAACTTACTTTGTGACTTCAACGTCGACACTTACCGGATGTACTTCGGTGGGCAGGGTGCAGGTGACCATCACGGTTAATACAGGTGGCTCTCCAAACCCTGTTCCTTGCGAAGCTGCTACGGTGCAAACCGGAGGTGTTCGTGGTGTCGCGCTGCTTGCGGGTGTGTTTAACCCTGAGCTGGCCATAGATAATGATACGCAGACAGGTTCTTCCCTGGTCATGCCAGTGGGTGCTTTGGGTGCGTCTGTGTTTCAGCGACTGACCTTTGCAAGCGGAGCTTCTACGCCTGGTGACACGCTGAAGGTGCTGGTCAGTACTCCTGGAAGACTACTTTCCCTGGGTGTATTGTCCGGAACAAGCCTTGTCACCTACAATGGTGGTGTCAGCAATAATGATGGTGTGACCAACAGCGGACTGATCAACCTTCAGCTGCTGAGTAACGATAGCCAGGCGCTCCTTACTTTTGTGCCTACTGCTACCTTTGATGCTGTAGAGCTGGTGTTAAATGCAGGTGTTGCAGGAGTGCTCAACTCTATAGATTTTAACTATGCGCAGCGTATATTGGTCGCTCCGACAGCTAATACCGCAGGTACAACAGCCTGTGCAACACAAACTACCACACTTACGGTAAATAATCCGAATCCGGCATTGACTTACAGGTGGTACAATGCTACCGGCACAACATTGCTCGCTACCGGTACTTCCTATACCACGGATCCTTTAACGGCCAACATCAGGTTCCTCCTGGAATCCAGCAATGCCAATGGATGTACCAGCTACAGAACACCCGTAGAAGTTACCGTGACACCTGCTCCGGCAGCACCGGTATTGGTATCTGACGATGTCAGGACCTGTGCAGGAAGCAATGTAACCCTGGCTGTGAAAGATCCTATTGTTGGTGTGACTTACAAATGGTACGATGGTGCCAATGTATATCAGGCCAACCAGGACGGACCTACATTCACCGTGAGCAATGTGACCACAACAGCTAACTACTCTGTCAGAGCAGAAAATAGCTGCGGTGTACCTTCTGCGGCTACCTCAGCCACTATCGATGTGGGTGCACTCGATCCGGCTGTCGTGACGCCAACATCTGTGACGATCCTTTCCGGAACGCCGGCGGTACTCACTGCATCGTCGAGCACCAGTGGTGCCATGTTCAGGTGGTATGACTCGGCAGCAGGAACGACAGTGTTGTCTAATGATGCCCGTTATGTAACCCCTGTACTGACAAATCCGGGTGCAACACCTATCGTCGTTACTTATTATGTGGAAGCTTACGTTCCGGGTGGATGTATCGCGGCAACACGTACTGCTGCTCAGGTAACAGTATTGCCTGTGGGAACACCGACAGATGTTCCTTGTGAGCCTGCAACTATCGCCATCAGGGATGGGGTTGATGGTGTAGCACTGTTAAGCGCGGTATTTAATCCCGGACAGGCCGCTGACAATAACGCGGCAAGTGCTTCCTCTTTCGTGATGCCTGTCGGTGCCCTTGGTGCATCCATCTATCAGCACGTTGGTTTCACAGGCTTGTCTACCGTTGGGGACACCGTACGCATCAGCGTCACTTCACCTGGTAAACTGCTTTCTCTGGCGGTATTGCCATCTATTGAATTTACAACCTTTAAAGGGCTGGTCAGCAATAACGATACGCAAGTCGCCAGCAACCCTGCAATACAACTGAACCTGCTGAGCGACAATAGTGCAGCGATTTTCTCCTTTGTGCCAACTGCCCAGTTTGATGGTGTAGAGCTTCGCCTCAGATCAGGTCTGGCATCCGTCCTGAATTCTCTGGACTTCAATTATGCACAGCGTGTGCTGGTAGCACCGGTGGTACAAAGTGCGAACGCATCTGCCTGCGTAGGTACCGCCGCGACCCTGAGGGTGTCAAATCCTGTGGCCGGAATTACCTATAACTGGTATATCGGAACCGCAACCTCCCCGGCGGGAACGGGAGATACTTTCCCTACCAGTGCAACACTTACTGCCGGCACTTATGATTATTATGTGACAGCCAATCGCAACAACTGCGAAAGTGCGAAAACGAAAGTAACACTCACGGTACTGGCTGCACCGACAGCTCCGGTAGCTCTGGGCCAGAATCCACCATCAACATGCCCTAACACTGCGGTTGCGCTTGGTGTAGTACCTGTTACAGGGGTATCTTTCAACTGGTACGATGCAGCGGTAAATGGTAATCTGCTTGCAGCCAATACAGACACTTATACGACTCCTGCAACGCTGGTTCCGGGAACATATACTTATTATGTTGCAGCTGTCAACGGCAATGCATGTGTCAGCACTGCAGCACGTACGGCCATTACTTTAATTGTCAATCCATTTGCCACTCAACAGGACATCACTGTTACCGGTGCAGACCTGCCGCTGTGCGCAGGAACTGTTGCCAACCTGTTGGCAAGTGCTCCTGATGTTACTAGTCCAGTATTTACCTGGTACAGTGATGCTGCCCTGACCAACGTTGTCTCAAATGTAGCCCTGTATACACCGACAGTGAGTCAGACCACTACATTTTACGTCACTGTGACGGGAAGCAACAGGTGTCCTGCAAGTCCGCAAAATGCGAAAGCTGTTGTCGTCACCGTGAAACCTACTGCCACACAGGACGACATCACCATTGCAGGCGCCGATGCCTCTGTTTGTGCTGGGGCACAGGTTACGCTGACGGCCTCTACTGCAACAGTGACGAACCCTGTCTTTGCATGGTTCGCAGATGCAGCACTTACCCAAAATGTTTCTAATCTGCCTACTTACAGCCCAACGCTAACCCAAACGACCACCTTCTATGTGGTGGTCAGCGGAGATAACAAGTGTGCAAATCTACCAGGCGCAGCTAAGGAAGTTACGGTTACCGTAAATCCAAAAGCTACAGCCGCCAACATCACAGTTACTGGCGCAGGTGCTTTCTGTGCCGGATCTACGGCGACACTTACGGCTACAGCTGTTAATGTCATCAATCCTCAGTTCTTCTGGTATTCGGATGCACAGCTGGGCACCACGCCGGTGTCTACCAGTGCAACCTTCTCACCAGTGGTGACTGCAGATGTCAACTACTATGTGATTGTCAGGGGAGACAACTTCTGTCCTAATGATCCTGCTGATGCGAGGGTGGTTAGCCTGACGCTTAACCCTACTTCGATTGCTGCTGATATTGATGTCAGCGGCGACAATGTACGTCTATGCGCGGGAGGCAGGGCTACACTTACTGCATCCAGCACGACAATCACCGGACCGGTCTTTATCTGGTACAACGATGCACAGCTGACAGACATTGCTTTCATGGGCACTACATTTGTTACGCCTGTACTGAATGCAACAACCACTTATTACGTTACCGTAAGTGGTGCCAATAAATGTGATAACCTGCCTGGTGCGGCGAGGGCTGTAACCGTAACGGTTTCACCTTATGCGCTTCCTGCAGATATTGATGTTGCCGGAAACGACGCGCCTTTCTGCGCAGGTACCGAAGCCATACTCACTGCCAGCAGTACGCTGAGTGGCGCCATTTTTAACTGGTACAATGATGCGACCCTGACTGACCTCGAGTTCAGCGGGCCTGTATTCCGTCCTACATTAACACAAACAACTACCTTCTATGTAACAGTGAGTGCCGCCGACAGGTGTGAGAACCGTGTAGGTGATGCCAAAGTGCTGACCCTTGTGGTCAATCCGCCGGCAACGGCAGCCGACCTGATTGTGTCCGGTGCAGCGCTGCCATTCTGTGCAGGTACTGAGGTCACCCTCAACGCAACAAGCACAACCGTGACCAGTCCTGTGTTTACGTGGTACTCCGATGCGGCATTGTCAGACCCACTCTTTACAGGTGCTGACTTTACCCGTACACTAAACGTTACGACCACTTTCTATGTTACCGTAAAAGGTGCCAATAAATGCGAAAACCTGCCTGGCACTGCCAGAGCTATTACTGTCACCGTCAACCCTGCGCCAGATGCGCCTGTGGTAGCCAATGGCGGTGCAAATATCTGTGCTGGCGACCGCGCCACACTGAGCATCCAGAATCCTCAGGCCGGCATCACCTATCAATGGTACGATGCTGCTGTAGGTGGCTCCCTGTTGGCAGAAGGCACCTCTTATCTCACAGACATGCTGAGCGCTACACGTGAGTATTTCGTGCAGGCACGCAGTGCTTCTGGCTGCACAAACGCTACCGGAAGGGTGAAAGCTACCGTTACCGTGGCTGCAAGGCCGTCAACTCCAGCTGTTACTACCGCCACGCTGAGCACCTGCAGTGGTAATGTGGTGATGCTGAGCGTAGCAAATCCTGTATCCGGAGTGACCTACAACTGGTACGATGCAGCGGCAGGTGGAACAGTGCTTGGTCAGGGGTCAAACTTTACCACGCCTGTGATCACGGCTAACAGAAGCTTCTATGTTGAGGCGGTATCCACAACCTGTACCAGTGCTGCACGCGCTTCTGTCCTTGTGACTGTGAACCCGCCGGCACTTGCTTCAGACATTGTGGTGTCCGGTGCCGATGTGCCATTCTGTGCCGGTGCAGAAGTAACCCTTAATGCGAGCAGTACTACGGTAACTAATCCAGTATTCACCTGGTATAGTGATGCCGCGCTGACAGATGCGATCCTAACTGGACCTCAGCTGGTACGCACACTAACCGTTACCACCACCTTCTATGTTACCGTAAAAGGAGACAACAAGTGTGAAAATTCAGCCGCCACAGCTAGAGCAGTAACCATCACTGTTAACCCATTGCCTGATGTGCCTATTGTGACCAACGGTGGTGCAGCAATCTGCTCTGGCGAACGTACTACACTCACCATTCAGAATGCCCAGGCAGGTATTACCTACCAATGGTATGATGCAGCGGCAGGCGGAACAATGCTTGCAGAAGGGGCTTCTTATACTACAGATATCCTAAACGCAACAAAAGATTACTATGTGCTGGCACTGAGTGCTTCAGGATGTGGCAGTAACACCGGCCGTGTGAAAGTAACGGTCACGGTGTCACCAAAACCACTTACACCAACGGTAACGTCAGCAGCAGTAAACACCTGCGCTGGAAGTACAGCGGTACTGGGTGTATCCAACCCGCAGCAAAACGTAACCTACAACTGGTATAGTCAGCCTACTGGCGGAACCTCACTTGGTTCTGGTGCAGACTTTACCACAGCGCCAATCAGCGCAGTAACGGTGTTCTATGTAGAGGCATCAACAGCAACATGTACCAGTACCGGCCGCACAGCAGTGACAGTGACACCGCTTGCGTTGCCTGTGGCACCAACAGCGGTGAACGGTGCTACAAACCCAATCTGCGAATCAACTGCTGCGGTATTGTCTGTGAACGGCCCGAATGCAGCATTCACCTACCAGTGGTTCAGTGTTCAGGTAGGAGGTACACCATTAGCGGAAGGAGATACCTTTACCATTCCTTCGATCAATGCCACGACCACCTATTATGTGGGTAGTATCAATACCGCAACCGGATGTATCAGTGCAACGCGTACACCGGTAGTGGTCACGATCCTGCCTAAGCTCGATGCTCCGGTAGTGACCGCACAGCCGACAGCGACGAGCATCAACTTTGTGTGGCCTGCGGTAACGGGAGCTACAGCTTATGAAGTGTCACTCGACAACGGCGTGACCTGGTTCTCGCCAAGTTCAGGTACTGCGGGAACGTCACACCTGGTTACAGGATTAAAACCAGACCAGGCAGTAACCATCCGCGTCAGGGCCCTCGGTCAGCTGGATTGTCAGACCAGCGATGCGACCACCCTCACTGCAAGGGCGAGCAATCCGCAGGGCAACGAAGTGTTCATTCCAAACACGTTTACGCCGAATAACGACGGGCAGAATGACATCTTCTATGTCTACGGAAATACCATCGCCAAGATGACACTGAGGGTCTACAACCAGTGGGGACAGTTCCTGTTCCAGTCGCTGGCAACCCAAAGTGGATGGGATGGTACCTACAAAGGAGAGCTGCAGCCGAATGGTGTCTATGTGTATATGCTCGAGGCCGAGTTTAACGATGGCACTAAGACAACTAAAAAAGGAACCATAACACTATTGAGATAATGATGCTTCCGAAACAACATACTATCATTTCCACGAACATAAAAAACAAATTTGTGATGAAGAACCTGATCAGAATATTAATTGTAGGAACGTTTTTAAGCATGATGACAGGAAAGAGTGTCGCTCAGATTGACCCTCACTTCTCCCAGTATTATGCCCACCCCTTATGGCTGAATCCTGCACTTACGGGGGTCATTGATGGTGAGTACAGGCTTTCCCTGAATGCAAAGCAACAATGGGGGGCAATTTCTAACTCATTCCTAACCGGGGGCGCGTCGTTTGACATGGCCCCGGTTAAAAACTTCGCCCTGGGGGCGATGGTGCTGAACCAGAATGCCGGTGAGCTGAGTTACAACCACCTCAATGCGCTTGTTTCCGGTGCCTATAGGATTCATTTCGGTCAGACAGGGCAAAATATGATCAACTTTGGTCTTCAGGCAGGGATCCTCAACAAGAGCTTCGATGCCTCCAAGATTACCCTGGGCAGCCAGTATAATCCGGTCACGGGATATGATCCCGGATTTGGCATCAGGGAAGGGTTTGCTTCATCGAATACCTTCGTGCCTGACGTGAACTTTGGGTTTATGTATTTCGATGGCAATTCAGATCAACGTATGAATGTGTTTGCGGGGGCCATGGCTGCCCACCTTACACGCCCGGTGGATAAGTTCCTGGGTGAGGATGTGAGGATGCCTATCCGTTATGCTGCGCATGGCGGTGCCAGGGTAAAGGTTACGGAGATGCTGGATGTGACACCTAATGCATTATACATGACACAGGGCAATGCTAAGGAGACTTCTGTAGGTGCTTATGGCAAGCTGATGCTCAACAATGAAACTGACCTGATGTTTGGTACCAATTACCGGTTTGATGATGCAGCGATTGCTTTCTTTGGCCTCAACATCCGGAATATGGTATTTGGTTTGAGCTACGATTTCAATACTTCTACACTCAACAGGGCAACGGGTAGCCAGGGAGGTCTGGAGCTATCCATCTCTTTCACCAGAAGGGGAGGCATCATCGGCCCCAATTTCTTTTGTCCACGATTATAACCTACAGCGATATGAAACTTAAAATTTTACTTATTCTATGTTTATTGACTACAGCAGCACATGCCCAGTTTGTTACCAACAGCAAACGCGTAGCTGATGTATACTTCCAGAACAAAGAGTACTACGCAGCCGCAGAATACTATAAAAAAGCCTTGCAGATATCGCCGGACAGTTCAGGTTTTTTTATCCCTTTCGGCTTTGAGAACAAGATCAAAGAAGAAAGCCCTAAAAAAGATGATTATGAATATAGCGTATTCCAGCTGGCAGAATCATTGAGGTTATATAAAAACTTTACCGATGCCGAAAAGTGGTATGCCCTGGCAAATGAATTTACGAACCCGAGGTATGCACTTAGTCCTTTCTGGTATGGTGTGACTCTCAGGGCCAATCAACGGTATGATGAAGCCATTGCTGCCTTTCAGGTGTTTCAGAGAAAATATGACCTCAAAGATGAATATGCATCACGTACAAAAACAGAAATCGCCTCATGTCAGTTTGCACTGTTTGAGGTGAGCCATCCCAGGCTCTTTCGCACTGCTAAACTTAAAAATGATATTAATCAGGCCGGCTCCAATTATACCCCGCTTCAAACGGGTAACAATTTTTATTTCACCTCTTCGAGACCAGTAAATACCTCCGGCAAAACACAGGTGCTTTCTGATCAGCGAAATGATGCAAAAGTAAGTAAGAAACAATCGCCCTACGTGAATGCGATTTATGAGACTTCAGGAAACCCTTTAACGGAAACGATCTCTATCAAAAAGATCCCGGCACTGGCGAAGGATCAGGAAACGGCTACCCCTGCTTTTCTTCCCAGTGGTAAGGTGATGTTCATCACTGGCTGGAGCGCCAAGGATACACGCAAAATTTATCAGTTGAATTCAGCAGCACCTGCTGCGGGATCCGCCGGCTGGTCTGCACCTGCAGAGCTCGGGAGCAACGTGAACATCAAAGGCTTTAACGCGATGCAGCCCTCGGTGACCAAAAATGGCAAATACCTCATCTTCTCGTCCGACAGGCCCGGAGGATTTGGAAAGTATGACCTCTGGTATTGTGCCATACGTCCCGACGGCTCTTTGGGCCAGGCTGTAAATATGGGCAGTACAATTAATACTGCCGGTGATGAGGAAGCGCCGTACTACAATGCGAAAACCAAAAAACTGCTGTACAGTAGCAATGGAAAGGTGGGGCTCGGAGGATTCGACTTCTTTGAGAGCGAGGGGGATTTTGACAGCTGGTCGGAGCCACGTAACCTGGGATATCCTTTTAATTCTTCAAAAGACGACCTCTACTTTACACCATTGGATGACAATGACAATGAGGGCTACATCAGCTCAGATCGCGAGTCGCTCTGCTGTCTGGAGATCTTTCATATGAAACGCGAGTTCCTGGGTATAAACGGTGCCATTATCGACTGTGATACGAAAAAGCCGCTCGAGAATGTCGTGGTGACCCTGGATGATTCTCTTCAGAAGTTTAAGTTCACAACCGGCAAAGACGGGAAATATAGCTTCCGTGTGAACTCCAACCGCCTGCTGAAGATCACGGCAGAAAGGGCAAAGTATTTTATCAAGACCCTGAGCTATTCCTATGATCAGCTGGCACAGAAAGACACACTCTTCAGTGAGGAAATTTGCCTTACCCCATTTGAGCCTGAGAAGCCTATTGTTTTGAAGGACGTACTCTATGAATTTGATAAGGCTGATCTGACGGAGCTCTCCAAAGGAAAACTGGATTATCTGTATACCATCCTGATAGACAACCCTGATATTGACATTGAGCTGAGTGCGCATACCGACAATAAGGGGACTGCCGAATACAATATGGACCTTTCCAACAGAAGAGCGCAGTCATGCCTGGATTACCTGGTGACCAAAGGCATTCCTGCGGAGCGGATGACCAGTAAGGGCTACGGCCTCACCAAGCCTGTGGCGCCAAACCAGTTCTCAGATGGGAAGGATAACCCTGAAGGAAGGGCCATGAACAGAAGAACGGAATTTAAGGTGCTCAAGAAATAAGGTGCTAAAGAGATAGAGCAGAAGGGGCTGCGACGATGGCAGGGCCGGGAACAAAAGTTTCCGCCCTGTTTTTTTTTGCTGCAGGGCCAAAATCACCTTTATTAAAATTAATTGTGCACTGGTGACATTAAAGTGTAAATTGTGGCCTTATTTTCTAAATATGCGTTTTCTAAAATGTGCCTTGCTGGTACTCATGCTCTTCAGTGCCAAAAATATCTTTGCACAAACCTTCACCGTCATCAGCAATGCCGACGCTGGCCCGGGAACATTAAGAGCGGCATTGTCTGCAATTCCTACAGATAGAAGCCAGCTTTACCTCATTAACTTTAACCTGCCTGGCAACCCGGTCAATGATGGAGATAGGACCATCAGACTGCGTTCCCCACTACCTTTGGTTCCTTCAAATGTGACCATCGATGGCAGTTCACAATCATGGCCCGCATTGGGTGTCTCCGGTGCTAAAGTGATCATTGAGCCTGAGAATATCGGTACTGCTACATTTCCGGGCCTGTCTATCGGAAATTTTTCTTTCGATAACAGGACACACGATGTGTCGGTCTATGGGTTATATATTAAAGATTTTGCAAAGATCACGGACCTGAATGCCGTAAATACGGGGCAGGGTAGTGGTATCGTGCTGGATGCCAGGGCTTATAATATCAAAATTGGGGCGCCCGGAAAGGGCAATGTGATTTCAGGAAACATCAACGGGATTTCTATCCTGAACAGTTATTACTATAATCCTGATAATACGTCCCGGCAGATCAGCATCCAATCGAACATCATCGGGTTGCACTACGACGGCCTTACGGCAAAAAGTAACGTGACCGGTATTGTCGCAGATCTTTATGATAGCTCTTTAACCATAGGCGGCGACAGTAATACGGAGGGGAACGTCATTTCCGCAAACCAGACCAATATCAATGTCACGCGGAATAGCTATACGTCAAATAATAGGTTTACGATAGACATCATCAACAATAAAATTGGTACAGACCATACGGGCAGCAAGGACTACCATGATTTGCCATTGTTCCTTTCTTCCTCTGCACTGGCCATCTCCGGAGTGAAGGTCAGCGCCACCAATACGGTGCTTTACATGCGTAACAACCTGGTCTCAGGTAACCGTACGGTTGGGGTTTCCATCGCAAATGCCGACTTTAACCTGGTGGCCAATCATATCGGAACTGGGCAGGCCGGTACAGAGCAACTGGGTAATGGCATCGGTATTCGTGTGGAATACAATGCCGGGGGAACAATTGGCGCCACCACTGCAGCTGAGGGGAATAAAATTGCCAACAATGATTTCGGCATTGAGTCTGTTTCCAACAGAGCGGTCCACATCACCAAAAACAGCATGTACTGCAATCGCCGCTTCGGTATTGGAAAAGCACCCAACAATTACCAGCCTTTTGTGCAGATCCTGGTGAAACGACCGAACTTTATCTCAGGAAAGGCAACTCCAAATTCGGAAGTAGAGCTTTTTTATACCGAAAACTGTCAGGGAATCTGTGAGGGGAAAACCTATTTCGCTACCGTCAGGGCCGGCAGTGATGGGCGCTGGACGTATGCGATGACTGCCAACAGGATGGTGACTGCAACGGCAAGTCTGGAGAGTGCAACCACCTCCGAGTTTTCTACTGCTGACATACAACCGGGGGAGGCGATGATCGAACCCATTACCTGTAATGGCAACGGTTCCATTACGGTGACGGAACCCAGAGAGGGCTTGATCTTTACCTGGAACAAGGTGCTCAGTAATGGTGACCGCCAGTTTTTAAGCAATGCACAACGGATCACTAACCTTGCAGAGGGTTCTTATGAATTGATCATCGACGATGGCTGTAAAGCTGTTACGCATGATGAGTTGTTTGAAATCAAAGACCAGCGCCTGAGTGATCCTGTACTCAATATCCCCACGCCGGGCTGTGGAGAGACGATGTTCTCCTTTTCAGCAAGTGTCAACAGGGGCAAAGGGGCCATCCTCTACCAGTGGATCAGCGATGGTATCGTGGTGGCTTCCGGCCAGCAGGTGAGCCTGCCGCAGGGTACCTACCGACTGAAGGTCATTGACGAGGCGGGTTGTACTAAGGAGTCTGCCGACTATACCATAACGGCACGGCCGACACCGGTGATCATGTCAGCAATCACAACACCTGCGGCCTGTGGAAACACCAATGGCTCCATTACTAATGTTCAGATTGGGACCCCAACGGGACGCCTTACCTACCGTTGGAATAGCTACAATGCACAAACGAATGTGGTTGGTGCGCAGCTTGCCACGACGGCTGACCTGCTGAACGTTGGGGGCGGTTACTATCAGCTCACCGTTAACGATGAAGGTACCTGTTCGCCCGTGACGGCAAGATATTTTATCGATACCTATAATTCTGTTAATTTTAGTGAGGGGATCATCAAAAGATCCACCTGCAATACCAGCAACGGATCGATCAGTGGCGTTGCAATTACGTTTGCAAACAGATATGAGTGGACCGGGCCTGCGGGAACAGTGTTGGAAACCAATAGTTATTCTGAAGGTCAGCTGCTGAAACTGGAAAATCTTGCTGCAGGTACGTACACACTCAGGGCCTGGAATACAGTGAGCGGCTGCAACAGCAGCAAGTCGTTTCGCGTAGATCAGATACTGCCAACGGTGTATGCTTATACTGGCCGGATTACGGGCTCGACCTGTGGCATTGATAATGGAAGTATTGTGTTGAACTACAGTACGGCACAGCCTGTTAGTTTTGCATGGAAAGATGCGGCGGGTATCGTGCTGGAAGGTACTGCGCGTGAGCTTAAAAATCTTGCTGCAGGTACCTATCGCTTTTTTAGCTACGACGAGAATAACTGCGAAAGCGTGTCAGATCCTTATGTTATTGAACGGATACCTCTGCTGGTGATTGAACCCGCCAGTGCGGTAGTGGTCAATGATGGGTGTAGCCTGTTACGGGGTTCGGTTACGGGAATTAAAGTCAATGGGGGGCTGCCGCCATATAGCTATACCTGGGAGAATGAAGCTGGCTCCCTGATCCAGTCGACAGCAGACCTCATCGGTGTACCAGGAGGGAGATACCGCCTGGTATTGAAAGACAATACCAGCTGCGGAATTGCTACAAGTGAATATTATACCGTGGAAAACCCATCGTTCCCCATTGAGCGGCCGGGGGTTAACGACATGCGGGTATGTTATTCTACCGAAATCATGCTGCCTGTGATGGTTCCTGAGGAAGGAACCTACGAGTTGTTCCAGGATGTAAATGACACCAGGCCAATGCTGGAGACTACGAATGGCAAGTTTGTGTTCAAGGTGTCAAGAACTGCTGACTATTATGTCAGGAGAAGACTTGGAAGTTGCTACAGCAGCTTCACCAAAGTGCACATCGAGGTCACCAATGACAACATGGACATTAAAAATACCCTTACGCCAAATGGCGACGGGATTAACGATGTCTGGATGATTACCGGCTTGCCGGACTACAACAACATCAACATCAAGATTTACAGTCGCAGCGGGCAGCTGGTGTATGAGTCTACCGGCAGGTATGAAAAGCCTTTTGACGGACGGTTCAGGGGGAAAGATCTTCCTGCAGGGGCCTATTATTACAGAATTGACCTTCGTGCCGACTGTGACCCTATCGGTGGCAGCTTAACCTTACTCCGCTAGAACTGCCGGGTGGCGCATTTTACATCATAACGGTTATTCAGCAGGATGCCCAGTACAATCTCGTGGGTGCCGTTGTTTACTGATCGGAGGGCTGAAGTGGTGACATCGTAAGAATAGCTGAGGTTGAGGATGGAAGCAATGTTAAACCCTGCCAGGGCAGAGAAGGAATCGTTGTTTCTGAAACTGCCCCCAATCCAGAATTTATCCTGGTAGGCGATCTTCATATTGACATCAAAGGTGGCCGGTGCGGTCATCCAGTAGCTCAGTAGCGCGGATGGGATCATGGCGATGTCCTCATCAATGAAAAACTTATACCCCGCGGTGCCATAGAAAACGCCTTCCTGATACGGACGCAGGCTTCGCCCGCTTTCAGTGACTGTTTCGGGACCTAGAATCTTTTTAAAGGAGCCACCGAGGAAGAACCTTGGACTATATAACCAAACTCCCGCGCCGACGTCAGGTCTCATCTTATTGTTGTTGTCTGCACTGAGCAGCGGATCTGATGGGTTGTCCACGTATATTGGACCAACATCGATATTGGTTGCTGCCAGGCCACCTGAAACACCTACCGACAAGTTCAGGTCGTAGCTCAGCCCCATATGATAGGCGTAAGTAGCATTCACATTCGTTTGTCTTACCCGCGCCGCTTTATCGGTGATCGCGTAAAAACCAATCCCATGGTGAGGCTCTGCGGAACTGTAGGTGTTTACATAACTGCGGCTAAGTGGGTTCACCCCCTGTCCGGAGAACGAGTTTACAGAGCTTCTCACAAATTCTTCCCCAATGGGGGCATGGATAGAGATGTATTGGGTGACGGGGGCTCCTTCCAGTCCGCTCCATTGATTACGGTAGCCCAGTTTTACATCGGTATAATTGTCGATACCTGAAATGGCCGGATTGATGAGATAAGTGTTGAAAATATATTGCGTAGACCGGGGTTGTTCCTGTGCAAAGGTACTGTAAACTGCAGACATCAGCAGCAAGAGGCTAATTACAAATCTCATTAATCTTTAATAATAAACTCAATATTAAGATAAATTTTGTGTACTATCGCAATTCGTCATCATTTATTCTGTTAAAGATTTACAAATGCATTCGCCAGCACAGATCCAGCTCATCGCAGATACCCTGCTTCCCGGTTTTATCCCTAAAGACCCTGAAGCGACTTTTCTCGAATTTTTCTTTACTATTCCGCCTCATCACAATTACAAGGTGCGATACGAAAAGCAAAAAAATCTGGGCTGGGTTTTTGTCTATTCCGAAAAAGTGGAGGCTTAATAGCTCGGGCGCTAGCTTAAGTTGCCTGTCTGTCAAATTTGTCATTTTCTCCGTAATTTGTTGATTATCATTAAGAAAATGAACTTCATTCACTTATATTTACGGTATGTAGGTGGTGATAATCCTTAGAAATAGCCGGTAGACTATTACATTTTAACGTGGTAAACATAGGTCATTAATCATCAAGTTGAGTAAAAATCGCCCATTTTGGGAAAAGACTTAAGTCATAGGGCTGAAGCTTTTGCTATGGCTATAAATACGATTTACCAGTATTTAAATGATCGATTTGGCGCTTGCATTGTTATTTTCTGGTATGCAGGTGATGAAGTGTGGCGCACTCAATATAGGTGCTGGTTGTAGGGTATAGTAATTGCAAGGTAGAAGGGGATTGACATAAATAGTAAGGGATTTGAAGAATATTTTAGGTAGTGCTATCGTTCCGTCAGATGAAGAGGCACGTTTGGAAAATTTGAAGAAGTATAAAATTTTATATACTAAGAGGGAGCCGATATTTGACCAGCTTGCTGCATTTACAGCAACGACGATGAATACACCTGTAGCGATGATCAATTTTGTGGATAAAGACAAAGTCTGGACAAAAGCAGATCAGAGTGGTGAGGGGGGGAATGCTGTTGATCGCGATTCCAGTTTGTGTTCTATGGCCATATTGAATGATTGTTTTACGGTTTATGAAGACATTATGGACCGTGATCGCCCTTGTCTGATCTCCAACCCGCTCATCGCAGCGGAAATTGGGCTGCGCTTTTACGCCGCTGCGGCAATCACTACGGATGAGGGTTTTAAGGTCGGTGTGGTATGTGTAGTGGACCAGAAGCCACGCAGCTTTACCGCTGATGATAAAAAGAAACTGGAACTGGTGGCACTCATGGTGAGAAATGAGATGAACAAACGGGTAGGTAAATCTTCTTCAACAGAACAGCTTAAATCAAAAACTGCATAAAAAATAGATCCTGAACGCAGTTCAGGATCTATTTTTTATGCAGTTTTTGATTTTTATGATCAGACCATGATGCCTTCCTTGCGAAGGATATAGTTGTAAATTCCCTCAATAGGTTTCTGGTAGATGGCGCCTACTTTTATTTCATTGGCTTCACATACTTCTCTCAGGATATCCTGATAATAGAAGGCAATAGAGCCAACAAAATGTGATTCAAGGACTTTATAGTCCGGGTAATCTTTGATGTTGCTGTCTACAAACTCCTGAAAACCTTCCCGCAGGATATTGATGATGAAAGGATGTGAACGATGTTCTGCCATAAAACGGCTTACCGATGCAAGATAAGTGTTTGGTGATGCACTCTGGTATAGGTTCGTGATCACTGTTTCCTTATCAATATGGTAATTCTCTGCAAAGTCAGGTCTGAGGTCTGCAGGCATATGGCCATATAGATAAGAGGTAATCAACTTCCTGCCGAAATAGGTACCCGAACCTTCATCACCCAATACATAACCAAGTCCATGTGTGCCTTCCTGAACATCCTTGCCATCATAATAGGAGATGTTTGACCCTGTTCCAAGGATACAGGTCAGCCCTGGGCGGTCCCCACAGGTCGCATAAGCCGATCCAAGCAAATCATGCTCTACGGATACGTAAGCCTTGGTGAAGAAGGAAGAGATCCCGTTGGAGATCACTTCTACCTTATCCGGAGAGGAGCATCCTGCACCAAAAAAGTAAATCTCAGTCACCTTATCTGCATAGGCAGCAATGTCTTTCTTTTTAGAAAATAGTTTGTAAATGTCGTGGGCATTTAAAAAATAAGGGTTGATTCCCTGTGTACTGAAATTGATCGTCTCACTGGGACTATAACCCATCCAATCGGTCTTTGAAGAACCACTGTCTGCTACTAGAATCATTTGCTAAAAATAGTAATCTTATTGAATATTTAAGGTGCCGCTAATTTCTTTTAGGCTGATTTCTGTAAGTTTTGCCTGATACTCCGCATCCAGGAACCTGGTAATGGCATCAATGGAGTTGCGCTGTGCTTCACGGAGTTCCAATGGAGCAATGCTTCCCAGCCTGTATTTTTCCAGGGTGATGTCCAGGTTTTGTCTGGCGATGTCTACATTGTTGTCCTCTACTTTAAGGAGGTCGAGATTGGTGGTGTAATTCTGATAAGCCGACAGCAGTTGTGCATGGAGGTCCGTCCGGGTCTTTTCCAGGTTTAAGCTGGAAGAGCTGATGTTTATTTTAGCATTACGCTCATTTTGACGCTGTAGAAAGCCGTTAAACAGGGGTAGGCTTGCTGTTAGTCCATATGTGAATCCATTGGCCCTGAATTGCTGGTTGAATCCTGTGGGACTGGTGCTTTTCGAAAATTCGTAACCACTGTTTACCCCCACGATCGGATAGCGTTGTCCCTTCACCTGTTTCAGGTTGAGTTCGGCCACTTTTTTATTGATGAACGCTGCCTGTAAGATGGGGCTGAGTTGCTCAGCTTGTGTAGCCATATCGGTATAGCTCAAAGAGCGGTCAATGCTGATGCTATCTGTTGCGCGGAATTCGATGGTCACATCCCGGGCCATCACCTGGTTGAGCAACACTATATTGTTGCGCAGCTGATTTTTTTGCTGCAGGTAGAGCGAGGTGTCCGCATTGTAGTCGACCGTTGCAGCAAGTACGTCCAGGCGGGAGCCCCGGCCGATGCTTAGTTTATTTTGAGCAATGGTAATGCGTAACCGCGAGATGTCCAGTGCGGTATCTGTAGCTACGACAAGCTCCTGCTGCCTGACGACCGCATAGTAGCCATTGATGACATCAGCAATCGTCGCCAGAATGGTGCTTTTAGCATTCACCTCTCCGAGCTTCTGCAATTCTTTCAGCCGTTCATAGTTGGCGAACATCTGGAAACCATCAAACACCGTCCAGTCCAGTGCTACACCATAACTCTGATTGGTATTTCTGGCGCCATTTATTCTGCGTTCCTCGCCCGTTGCAGGTGTCTGCACAGAGTTTTGCCGGCTGCCGCCATTGGCATAGTTGGCCGTTAGTGCAGGCAACAGGCCAGCATTGCCCGGATTAGCGTTGTTTTTTGCAATTGCCGCCTCATTATTGATGAGCCGGATATCATAGTTATTCTTTAAGGCTATGCTGATGGCTTCCTGGAGGCTTAGTTTTTCCTGTGCCCTGGCAACAGGGAAAAAGGCCAGCATGGCCATGCAGAACAGTATCCCCTTAACCTTAGTTGTCGTTTTCATGAGCTAACGCTGCTTTTAATGATTGTTCCAGTTCGGTGTTTGCTTTGTGTTCTTTTGACCAGTAAGAGTAAATGGCCGGGATGACAAAGAGGGTCAGTACCAATGAGAACATTGTCCCGCCGACAATCACAATGCCCATACCCATGCGGCTCTTTGCTGCCGCACCGAGTGCCATCGCAATCGGCAGTGCCCCGATGGCAATGGCTAGACTGGTCATAAGAATTGGTCTCAAACGTGATACTGCGGCTTCTCTGATGGCGTCGTGTACCGTTGCCCCCTGTTCTTTCAGCTGATTGGCGAACTCTACAATCAAAATCCCGTTTTTGGTCACCAGACCGATGAGCATAATGGTGCCAATCTGGCTGAAGATGTTCCAGCTTTGCCCAAAGAGCCATAGCGAGAGGAAGGCCCCTGCTACGGCCATCGGCACGGTAAGGATAATGATCACAGGGTCAACGAAGCTTTCGAACTGTGCAGAGAGAATGAGGTACACCAGGAGCAGTGCAAGGCCGAAGGCGAACAGTGTGTTCGAAGAACTTTCTTTAAAGTCCCTTGATTCGCCCCCAAGATCCGTGGAAAAAGTCTCATCCAGAACTTTGGCAGCGATCTGGTCCATGGCATCCAGTCCATCCCCGATGCTCTTACCCGGCGCAAGCCCCGCCGACACGGTTGCAGAAATGAACCTGTTGTTCCGGTAAAGTTGTGGGGGACTGCTTTGCTCTTTGGCAATGACGAGGTTGTCCACCTGGATCAGTTGATTTTTATCATTCCTTACATAGATAGAGCTCAGGTCGAGCGGTGACTTCCTGTCGCTCACCTCAAACTGCCCGATTACCTGGTACTGCTTGCCGTTCATGAAGAAATAGGAGAAACGCTGACCACTTAGTCCGAGCTGCAATGCAAGTCCGATGTCGGATACCGAGACGCCAAGGTTTTTTGCCTTGTCACGGTCGATGGTCAGGTTGATCTCAGGTTTGTTAAATTTAAGGTTTACATCCGAAGTGGTAAAAGTCGGGTTCCTGGCCACCTCATCCATAAACAAGGGAACCTTCTCCCTTAACTTTTCAAAATTTTGCGCCTGAATGATATAGTTGATGGGCAGGCCCCCGCGGCGACCAACAGAAATGGTGGGCTGCTGGCTGACAATTACCTTTCCATCTGTGTGTTTCCTGGTAATTCTGGTGAGTTTGGCCGCTACGTCAGCCTGCGACTGGTCGCGATCGCCGGGATCCGTCAGCGCCATTCTTACAAACCCGCTGTTGGTAGATCCTCCACCAAATCCGGGAGAGGTGATGGTGATGTTCACTTTTTTCTCTGGGATCGAGTCCGTAACCATTTGCTGCAGGTTCATCATAAAGCGGTCTGTATAAGCAAATGAAGCACCCTCAGGAGTCGTCACATTCATGTTCACCGCACTACGGTCATCATAAGGCGCTGTTTCTTTAGGAATGATCTTCCAAAACAGCACGATGAGCCCCAGACAGATGAGGATGATCGGGATGGATAGCCATTTTTTATCCAGGAACCGGTTGAGTTTATCTGAGTAGCTGTCGTTGAGCTTAACGAAGTAAGGTTCGGTAAGGTTGTAAAACTTAGATTTTTTATGTCCCGTTTTCTTCATCAGGTAAGCATTCAGCATTGGCGTCAATGTCAATGATACAAAAGCGGATATGAGTACAGCGGCGCCGATCACAATTCCAAATTCACGGAACAGGCGGCCTACGAAGCCTTCCAGGAAGATTACAGGAAGGAACACTGCCGCCAGTGTGATTGAGATGGAGATGACCGCGAAGAAAATTTCATTGGATCCTTTTATTGCTGCTTCGAAAGGGGAGTACCCTTCCTCCACTTTTTTGAAGATGTTTTCGGTGACCACGATGCCATCATCTACCACCAGTCCCGTTGCCAGTACGATGGCCAGCAGAGATAATACATTGATGGAGAACCCAAAGATGTACATGATGAAAAACGTGAAAATCAAAGAAACAGGAATATCTATCAATGGCCTTATGGCAATGGCCCAGTCACGGAAAAACAGGTAAATGATGATGATCACGAGGATCAGCGAGAGGATAATGGTTTCAGCCACTTCCGTAACAGACAGTTTAATGAACTTCGTCGTGTCAATGGAGATGGCGAGTTTAATGTCTTCCGGCACATCTTTCTGCAGTTGTGCAAATCTCTTGTCGAACTCTTTGGAGATGTCGAGATAGTTGGCCCCCGGCTGCGGGACGAGGCCTACGGCAACCATTGGTTTTCCGGATTCACGGAGTACCGTTTCTTCGTTCTCAGAACCGAGTTCTGCGAAACCAACGTCTTTCAACCTTACTACATTTCCGGAATCCGACTTCAGGATAAGGTCATTAAATTCGGACTCGTCGGTGAGTTTCCCCAGGGTTTTTACAATCAGTTCTGTATTGGCGCCGGTAATCTTCCCTGAAGGAAGCTCCACGTTCTCCCGGTCGAGGGCCGTCAGGATATCCTGAGACGTTAGTCCATAGGCGGAGAGTTTGTCAGGTTCAATGCGGATGCGCATGGCGTACTTACGCTGGCCCTGGATCTGGATGCTGCTGACTCCTGTGATGGTCTGGAGCCTGTCAGCGATCACATTTTCCGCAAAATCACTCAGTTCCATGACATTGCGTTTATCGCTTTGTATCGTCATGGTGATGACCGCGTCGGAGTTCGCATCGGCTTTGCTGACCACGGGGTTTCCGTCAATGTCTTTGGGTAAACTGCGTGCTGCCTGGGACACCTTGTCCCTGACGTCGTTTGCCGCATCATCAATATTTTTATCCAGGTTGAACTCAATGGTGATGTTGCTGCTCCCCTGGTTGCTGGACGAGGAGATGTTACGTATGCCGTCAATGCCGTTGATGGATTTTTCAAGGGGCTCGGTAATCTGTGACTCAATGATATCGGAGTTCGCTCCAGGGTAGGAGGTGCGTACAGAAACAACAGTGGGATCAATATTTGGAAATTCCCTGACACCAAGGAAGTTGTATCCGATTACGCCAAACAGTAGGATCATGAGGTTCATGACAATGGCGAGTACAGGTCTTTTAATACTGGTGGTAGAAATGCTCATAACGAAACTTATTTTTTAACCACACTTACTTTTACCGGAGCATCTTGCTTCAGTGCCATGGCACCCGTGGTGAGTACCGTGTCTCCAACCTTCAGGCCGGAAGTGATCACTATGGATTCCGCTGTTCTTGTGCCTGCTTCTACTTCAATTTGTGCAGCTTTTCCATTTCTGCTGACGAACACTGTTTTTCCATTGAGCACAGGGATAATGGCTTCATTGGGAATGAGTATGGCCCCTTTAAGGGTGCTGAGTGAAAGTCTGATTTTTGCAAAAGATCCCGGCAGGAGTTCGCCTCCGGGATTGTCGGCCAGTGCCTTGATCTGAAGCGTTCTGGTTGCGGTATTGATTCCAGGCTCGATAGCGAAGATACGTCCTTTGAATGTTTTGGAATAACCGTCAGTGCTGAAGGATATCGATGTGTTGTTTTTCACCTGAGCCATATATTTTTCAGGGACAGAGAAGGTGACCTTTAAAGGGTTTATGCTGCTCAACACGGCAATGGTCTTGACGGGTGTCAGGTATTCGCCTGCGGAGATGGAGCGTAGCCCGATCCTGCCACTAAAGGGCGCATAGATCGCCGTTTTGGCAAGCTGTGCACGAATGAGCTGAGCCTGTGCTTTTAAGGATTGGAGGTCCGCGAGAGAAGTGTCGTATTCTTCCTGGCTGATGGCACCCTTGTCGAGCAGCTGGCGGGAGCGGTTTTCGTTTGTAGCAGACAACTTTTGTTTCGTAAGGGCTTCCTGCAACTGGGCCTGGATGTCGCGGTCATTGATTTTGACCAGTAAAGTACCTTTGCTGACATTTGACCCTTCCTGAAAATTGATACTTGTAACAAGGCCTGATACTTCAGACTTTAGGGCTACTGTCTCATTGGCTTCAATGCTGCCGGTAATCTCCAGCTGATTGTTAAAGGAACTGGTATCCACCACTACACCATTTACCTGTAGTCCTGGCGTTCCTGCACCTTTTCCAGCCCCCTTTCCTCCATTTTCCATGGCAGTTTTATTGTTGGTGCTGATGCGGTGGTAGATCAGGTAGGCAATGCCCAGGATCAGCAGGGCGTAAATGAAGTACTTGAGTTTCATAAATGGTTGTTCCGTGTATATGTGGAACGCAAAAATATCTAAATAAGTTTCGTCTAATAGCTTGTATTAAGTATGTTACAGCCTATTTATTTTTTAAAAGTTGATGACGGATGATAAATGATAAATTTGCCGACAGCATACGCATCCGCAATTAAACAAAACACAATAACATGCTAATGAAAAAATCAATTTTGGGGTTAGTAATATTACTATCGTTAGGTATGACATCAAAATCACAATTAAAAGTAGGGTTTGAAGTAAGTTTCAAAGAGCCGCATGCACATTATGTAGAGATGGAAATGAATATTTCCGGATTATCCAAGGAATACATTGACGTGAAGATGCCGGTATGGGCCCCGGGCTCTTACCTGATCAGGGAGTTTGCTAAAAGTGTCGAAGGGTTTAGTGCCACCGCCGGTGCCAAGGCTCTAAAGTTCGAGAAAGTCAGGAAGAATGCCTGGAGGATATATAATGGTGCCGCGAAAGAGCTTAAAATAAAATACCGGGTGTATGCTTTCGAAGTTTCTGTACGTACTTCATTTGTTGATGATACACATGCTTTTCTTTCAAGCACCGGGATATTTATGTATCCCGACGGTCAGTTGAACCTGCCAAGTACCGTAAAGGTAAACCCTTATACCGGCTGGACTAAGGTATCTACAGGTTTGGAACCGGTGGCGGGCCAGGTATTTACTTATTCAGCAGAGAACTTTGATGTTCTTTTTGATAGCCCTATTGAAGTGGGAAATCAGGATGTTTTCGACTTCATGGCCTCTGGTGTAAAACATACGGTAGCCATGTACGGTGGTGGGAACTATGATAAAGAACGTTTAAAGGTAGATATGGCTAAGGTGGCGGAGCAGGCTACGGCCATTTATGGTGAGAATCCAAATGCGCATTATACTTTTATCGTACATAATTTTGAGCGCGGAGGTGGTGGTCTGGAGCACCTGAACTCAACGGTGCTCGGCGGATCCCGCGATGGATATGGTACACCTGAAGGGTACAACTCCTTTCTCGACCTTGTTGCACATGAGTATCACCACCTTTGGAATGTAAAGAGAATGCGTCCGGTGGCGTTGGGGCCTTTTGATTACGATAATGAAAATTATACAACTAACCTTTGGGTGGCGGAA
This sequence comes from Pedobacter sp. BAL39, assembly GCF_000170795.1. Taxonomy (GTDB): domain Bacteria; phylum Bacteroidota; class Bacteroidia; order Sphingobacteriales; family Sphingobacteriaceae; genus Pedobacter. The sequence continues at coordinate 1,022 of NZ_ABCM01000005.1, read as the reverse complement.
GGTTTTACTTCATATTATGAAAATAAGCTGATGCTTCGTGCGGGCTTCAACACTCCGGAGACCTTTGTTTCCAACCTGGCTACTGCATTGGCGAACGTAAACAATACACCAGGCTCAAGGGTACAGTCGGCAGCCGAGGCCAGCTATGACGCCTGGATCAAATCTTACCGTCCTAATGAAAATTCAAATAACGCTACGATTTCCTATTATGGAAAGGGCGAGATCATTGGTCTGATCATGGACCTGGAGATCAGTCAGGCTACCAAAGGCGCAAAAAGCCTGGATGACGTCATGAAAGCGATGTATCTGGAAGGCAAAGCTAAAAAGCGCGGTTATACGGACGCTGAGTTTAAGGCGAAAGTAGAGCAGATCAGTGGAAAAGACTTTAGCGGGTTCTGGGAGAAATACGTCAATGGAACTGTTCCGGTGGAATATGACAAATACTTCGAATACGCAGGTATTACAGTAGTAGATGAAAATAAGGGCAATAGCATTCCTTATGTTGGTGTGACGAGTAAGGCTTCAAATGGAATTGTATTTATCAGTGCGGTATCCCGTAATTCTGCTGCATGGCTGGCGGGCTTGAACGTGAATGATGCAGTGGTGAGTGTAAATGGAGAGGTGACTTCTGGCGCTCCCTTAGAGCGCTCCGCTCCGGTAACCAGTGCAAAGATAGGAGACGTCATCACGGTCAGCGTCCTGCGTGAAGGAGTGCTTAGAGATTTCAAGCTGACCATTAAGGCAAATCCGAACCTGAAACTTAATGTGACCATACGTAAGGATGCCTCAGCAGCACAACTCAAAGTAAGAAAAGGCTGGATGGGTATTTAAACTTTTTTTCGGGTTTTTATCGCCCATTGTTCGGGTTTTGTTCGCTATTCACAAGGGGTTCACAAGGTCTTCACAAGGTATTGTCATAGCTAATGTAAGGTATAGGGATATAGAAAAGCTCTAGAAAAGCCTGCTGAATGTACTTTGAAGAGCGAGGTATACCTTGTCAACCTGACAAAAAAAAGAGGATG
>NZ_ABCM01000006.1 GCF_000170795.1 Pedobacter sp. BAL39 | reverse complement strand
TAACCTTTTAATATTACAGCAATGAGAACTACAAAAAATATACTCCTGGTAACCGCAATCAGTGCATTCGTAGCAGTAGGCTGCCAGAAAGGACTTAAAGAAGAAACATTCTCTGTATTTGATGCCAGTACGCTTTCCAAACCCGTAAATGGCGAACAGGCAGTTAACGGAACCTATGCCGGACTGAAAGATAACGGAGGGTTTGGTTATTATGCGGGTTACCTGTACTGGTTGTATGAGTATCCCTGCGATGTGGTGACCACCACCTTAACTGCCAGACAGGGGGTACAGCTGGATCAGTTGACTTATGACGCCAGTAACTCTACATTCGGTAGTGTATGGAGCAGCATTTACAGGATGATCTCCAGGGCTAATGAATCCGAAGAGCTGATCAAAAAAATTGATTATACCGGCAACGGATCTACAGAAACACTTAAAAATCAGCACCTGGCAGAGGTCCGCTTCCTGCGTGCTCTGGCCTATTATGACGCTACTTCGCTCTGGGGCGGCGTGCCTCTGCTGAACAAACCGTCGTCAGAGTTGTCTGAGGCGGATGAAAACCCAACTATTGCTGATCAGGCAACTGTTGAGGCTGTCATGATCGCCGACCTGCAGTTTGCAGAAGAAAACCTTCCGCAATCTTATCCGCCGGCCCAGGTGGCACGTGCTACTTCCATTGCTGCAAAAGCACTTTTGGGCAGACTTTATATGCGCAGACTGGAATGGAAAAATGCAGCTGATAAACTTGCGGAAGCGATGGGTAAAGGTTACGATCTGAGAACCAGGGCGGAAGGCGGGATCGTATCTCTGTTTTCAAGGGACAACAGGTCGGACAATGAGTTCATCTTTGTGCTGAAATCTTCAAATGAGGTGGACGCTTACGCCATCAACTCCAATAGCTTCGGGCAGAACTCCACTCCCTGGGATTATAATCGTGGATGGGGCAATTTCCCGCTGAATCTCGGCTTTTACTCCATCTTTAGCCCTGCAGATGCGCGTCGTGATTTGCTGACAGGTAAGTTCACCACGTTATATGGTCAGATTATGGCCGTGCCAAAAGCCTACGGCGGGGAGGCTCAGGCGGCAGGCAGGGATACCATCCTGGCGACTTTTGTGTATAACCTCAAATACCCACACACCGGTAACTACAACTATTCCGGTTTTAACAACGTTACCATTCTTCGTTATGCCGATGTACTCATGATGAGGGCTGAGGCCTTGAATGAGCTGAACGGCCCAAATGCAGAAAGCATCAGCCTGATCAATGAGATCCGCACCAGGAGCAACCTGCCGGAGTATCTGCTGTCTAATTTCAGTACTAAAGAGGCTTTAAGAGACGCTATTTTTGAGGAAAGAAATAAAGAATTCTTTATGGAAGGCCGCCGTCGCGATGACTTGATCAGGTGGGGGAAAACGGCAAGCAATGGCGCGAATCCGCTACTTAAATTTAAAGAAAAGGTGGTGCCGACTTTAAAAAATGCAAGTACCTATTCTGACGCCGTGAACTACGCACTTTACCCTTATCCGCAAAGTGAAATTCAAAGTAATACTTCCTTAGATGCAAGCATCAATGCGGGGCGTATAAAATAAGCGTAGGAAAGCAATGGTAATCCTTGCAATAAAAAAGTAAAATGAGAAACAAGGAAAAAGATACTGATTTATGCAGTATCTTTTTCCTGTTAAAAATAGTTTCCCTTGATAAAAACAAAGAACAACAGGAATTTTTGGTTGATGATCGCTGTAGTTGCGGTGGCCTTGCTGGTTTTGGCTGGCAAATGGTTGTTATGGCCGCCAGTACAGTTGAAGGTCAATGACATTGAGCTGGTGAAACTCCCATCCAACAGGTTGAGGTTTCCGGTAAAGGTAACGACAAGTAAGGACTGTGATGCCTATATCCAGTACTGGAAAAAGGGGAGTAAAGACACGTTGTATTCTGAGCTTTCCAGGGGTAAAGCAGCGCATGAATTGCACCTGACCAATACTATTTCCAGAACAGCATACCGTTTTCGCGTGGTGACCGTCAGCGGAAAGGAGCGGGCATATAGCAAGATATACCCTTTGGAAACGCAGGCGATATACCAGGCTACGCCCTATTTCAGCCTCGATCAGGCGACAGCGCCCGAACTGGATGCGGAGTTGAAGGGAAAGTATTTCCTTACCCAGATCCTCACCGAACCAGGTTCAGTGGTGATCATCGATCATACCGGTGAAATTGTATGGTATGAGCCTTTTCAGAAAGGAGTGAAGGTGAGCCACTGGACTAAAGACCGGACGGTTCTGTGTATCGTCGGCCCGGAAAAAATTCCATCGTCAGGTGGTGATGAAATTCTGGAGCTTGGTTTGGATGGGAAGGTGATTACACACCTGAAAAAGGGCGTGGGGGATATGGATAAGCTCGTGCACCATGAGGTAAGGAAAGATAAGGATGGAAACATCTATAGCCTCACATTCACTAAAAAAATAGCAGACCTGTCGTCGGTAAAGGGTAAATCACGAGATACGCTTAACGGAGATGGTATCGTGGTTTTTTCTCCTAAAGGAAAGAAGGTATGGGAGTGGTCGGTGCTGGATCACCTGGATCCCCTTAAAGATCCTGAAATCCTGAAGCACAAAAAAGACTGGGTTCATGGAAACTCCGTCTATAGGCTGAATGATGGTGACTTTTTGATGTCTTTTCGCGACCTGAACCAGATCTGGAAGATCGATTTTAAGTCGGGCAATGTTTTATGGAAGCTCGGTCAGGGCGGAGATTTTGCGATGAACCCTCAGGCGCTCTTCAGCGCCCAGCATTATGCGCATCCGGTCTATGGTAATCAGCTGATGATCCTGGACAATGGTGAACGCAATCGCATCTCCAGGGCCATGATTTTCCAGCTCGACAGCCTTGCGAAGACGGCTACTGCAACCAGGACCGTAACCTTACCGGCAGAATACTATACGACTGCCAAGGGCAGTGCCGCCCTTTTCGGTGCTAAGCAGGACAAAGTATTGTTCTGTCTTACTGATCCGCGTGCTTTCCTGATTACAGATATGAAAGGCCGGATTCTTTGGAAAATTAAGGTCGGGGGAGATCCCTACCGACTTGAAGAAATTAATGATTTTGAAAACGTTAAACCCAAAATCTGATGGAGCATACCTTAAAAATGCCAGTGAAAGAGATAGAAGAAACTGCAGTGCTGAGCAACGCCCATTCTACGCGGGTGACCTTAGGTTATCTGTTTTTTACCTTTTTTAAAGTCGGACTGGTCGCGTTCGGAGGACACATGGCACTGATTTCTGTAGTGCAGCGCATGATGGTGGAGAAAGATAAGATCCTGGAGGATGAGGTGATTCTGGACAGCATTGGCGTCGCCAGCTTCCTGCCTGGGCCACTTGCAGTCAACGTAGTCGGTCAGATCGGTTTCCATCTGCGTAAAACCAGTGGTGCGATCGTGAGTACGGTTGCAGTCATCTTGCCCGCATTCCTCATTATTCTGTTGGTTGCCTGGCAATATTTTACACATCAGCAAGGTACATCCTGGGAAAAAGCGACCGCCTACATTGCGGGTTCAGTAAGTGCCATCATCCTGGCAACAGGTGTGCAGCTCTTTAAAAAAGAAGTGCAGCAAAACACCAAAAAGATGCTGCTCTTTGCTGCGGCGCTATTGTTGCTGCTGGCTTTTAGCAATTACTTTGTCACCGTAGGGGTTTTGATTGCAGGGGGGGGCGCGGGTTTCCTGATGCAGCTGCAAGGTGGCAAGAAAACAATAGACAAAAACAGACCGGCTCGCCTTAAATCAGAACCCGGCAGCAAGCTGGTAACTGCGGTGACTAATGGATTGATCCTGTTGCTGGGGATTAACCAGGTCTTGTTTCTCAGCAGCATCTCCAGGCAGATCAGTCCTGTTCAACTTCGTATCCTCAGCATTTTTGGGGGCATCAGCCTTTCCTTATTTGGAGGTGGTTATGTCATGATCCCCATCATGGAGTCACTTTTTGTCAAGGATTTACATTGGCTGAGCAGTAAGGAATTTGTGGATGCCATCGCATTTAGTCAGGCTACACCAGGGCCAATTCTCATCAGCGCTGCATTTATTGGCTATAAGGTGTCGGGCGTAGCGGGCGCAGTGCTGGGAACAATAGCGATCTTTGCACCCTCGGTATTTCTGGTGATCAGGGTCAGCCGCTTTGTGAACCGCTATAAGGAAAATATGGTGCTGATGAATATGCTCAGTGGGATCAAAACCGTTGTTGTTGCACTGATCCTGGTATCTGCATGGCGACTGCTTGCTGCCGACAAACTCAATGTCTACGTCGTTGCCATTCTCATGGTCTCCTTCGTCCTCAATTTTAAATATAAAGTGAGCCCGGTTTACATTGTTGCCGGTGCCATTCTTTTTGGAGTTATTAAAAACCTCATGCACTAGTTATGGATAAAATTACTGGAATTCAAATTATTGGAACACAACGCTCAGGTTCGAATCTGTTAAGGGTGATCCTGGATCAGTCCAGCGAAATCGCCTCTCCGCATCCACCGCATATCCTGGTCACCTTTATGCCGCTACTGCCTTTGTATGAGCCCTTGGACCAGACGTCCTATCGTCGCCTGGTAGACGACGTGGTAGCTTACGTGGATGCCAACCCTGTTCCCTGGGAAGGGGTGACACTGGATGCACAGCAGATTTTTGATGCTTCCCGAAACTTTTCGCTGCCGGAGCTCAACAGGCTAATTTATGAAGCTGCAGCTGAGGCTAAACAGGCGAAATACTGGTGTTGCAAGAGCATGGCAAATGTACATTATGCGGAACAGCTGGAAGCTGCAGGGCTGAACCTGAAATACGTGTTTTTGTTCAGGGACGGCAGGGATGTTGCCGCCTCATTCAAAAAGGCAGTAGTGGGGGAGAAGCACAGTTATCACCTGGCGAAGCAATGGTCTAAAGATCAGGAAGCATGCCTGGCCCTGGAACAGCAGCTAGGAGCAGACCGGTTTTATAAACTAAATTATGAAACGCTGATTACTGCCCCAGAAGAAACGGTTAGGAGCCTCTGCAATTTTCTCGAAATTCAGTACTCGGCAGACATGCTTTCCTTTTACGAATCACGCACTTCAAAACTTACGGCCGAGGCCGGGGAAATGTGGAGCAACCTGAAAAAACCGATTATGAAAAATAACACCGGCAATTACCTCAAAGCCTTCCAGGCGGATGACCTCGCGATCTTTGAGCGTATTGCAGGAGCTACCTTAGCAAAGCTAGGCTATCCGACTGAGACCGATTTCGGGCATCCGGATCATGAACAGCTGATCTCACCGGAGCGTGTTGTCCAGTACAATCTGTTGAATCAGGAATTGAAGAAAAAGTCCCTGCAGGATGCCAGGGCTGAAGATTTAGAAAATAGAAGACCGCAGGAAGAAATCCTTGCAGCAATTAAAAACAGGATACCTCAACAAACCTACAGCTATGAAGCTTGATAAACAACCGCTGCTGGACCTCGCCGTATTGGCGGGAAAAGCAATCCTATCAGTTTACAACGACCAGTCACGTTTTGGAGAGGTCAGTTACAAAGAAGACGATTCACCGCTGACTTTAGCAGATCAGTTATCGCATCAGGTCATCGCAGATGGACTTGGGAAATTATATCCTGAAATCCCCTTGTTGTCTGAAGAAGGTGCACACCTGCCTTATGAAAGCCGTAAAGACTGGAATTATTTCTGGTGCGTAGACCCACTCGATGGAACAAAGGAGTTCATCAACAGAAATGATGAGTTCACGGTCAACATCGCATTAATTCATAAAGATACACCCGTTTTTGGGCTGATCTATGTACCGTGTCAGGATTTACTCTATTATGGAGATGCTGAGGGTAGCTTTATGCAGGTCCCGGGTAGCAAGGCGGTTCCACTCCATGTGGATCAGGATGCACGAGAGTGGGTGGCTGTAGGCAGCCGCTCGCATTCCGATCCTTCAGAAACGTCCTACCTCAGCCAGTTTCCGGTGACGTCCCAAAGCAGCGCGGGAAGCTCCCTGAAGTTTTGCCTGATTGCAAAGGGACTGGCACACATCTACTATCGTAAAGGACCTACCATGGAATGGGATACTGCTGCCGGACATGCCATTGCACGCTATAGTGGTGCGGTTTTCAGTACACCTGAAGGTAAACCCTTTTTATACAATAAGGAATCACTCAGAAATGGCAGCTTTGTATGCCGGATTGCGACGCAGGGAGAATTGGTTAGCCAGTAACGATCCTGCCGATGATTTTTTCATAAACAAGTGTTGCACATTGCGCTGCGGACATTGCTGATGTGGCTATAGTCATGACTTCATGGTTCGGACGCTCAAATTCAGAACTTACACCACTAAACTTGTTGATCTGATGATTCCTGGCTTTCCGATACAATCCTTTGACATCTCTTTGTTCACAAACTTCCAGCGGACAATCGACAAATACCTCGAGGAGATCCTCTTTGAGGATCGACCTGGCGATCTCCCTGTGTTCATTCAGAGGAGTAATCAGGGAGCAGATGACGATCACATTGTTGTTGCAGAGTAGCCTGGCGATTTCTGAGGTTCTGCGTACATTTTCTGCCCTGTCTGCGTGTGTAAATCCCAACCCCTTATTTACACCGTCGCGTAGCCCATCTCCATCCAGTCGCACACAAAAGAGTTGGTTTTCCGTAAGCATCGCCTCTAGTGCAACCGCAATAGTGCTTTTTCCTGCTCCTGAAAGTCCAAATAGCCAGATCGTTAACGCTTTTTGTGCCGGTAATTTTTTGTTCATTGTTGTACCCAGAGGAGTTGATTTCGATTCAATTTTACTATTTTCAAGGCATAAGTTCTGAATATCCATGAGAAAAATTGATTTTAAGTTGATACCATTGGTTTTAGGTTGATCTTAGTGGTGTAGCCTCAAAATTACAAGGGATCAGCCAAAACAAATTTCCGATAGTCCTGAAAACTTGACTATGATTACATCGGGGTAATCAATGCATTTCCGGATTCGTCAATCTCCACCTGACAATTGGCAACGGAAATGTGGTGTTTAAAAGTGTTGATCGGCTCCATCCAGTCTCTGGAAGTGAACACAGGAGCCTGAATATTAATGGACTCGACAATGATTTCCTCCCCGTCAAGCACCAGTCTCCAGCAGAGATCCCTGCCATTGCTCTCGGTATTGAACCTTATGCGGGCAAGGGCCACCTGTTTAGTTGTCATTTTTGATAACATCCGTTAGATTTTATGAATAATAAGTGTTAGCGTCCTAAATATAGTGGAAATTATGAAACGATGGCATCATTTTGTTAGGTAAATGTTCGCTAAAAAGCCGGATTGAATGTTTTTTACTGCATTTTAAAAAAAAACACGAGTATATTTAAGCTATGAAAAAACGCTGCTTACTCATTATTTTTTTGCTGGCTGCCAGCAACTGTTTCGCTCAATCGCCAGATCAGACAACCACTACGATAATCGGGAGTGGAATTGGAATCGGTTCCGCATTAGCGGTCGCAATTTGCTGGACCAGAACAAATTCTGTGCTGACTTCAGCAATAGCAGGATTCTTCGGATGGTTTTTTGTTATCTACTATTTGATCATCCGGAATAGGGAGCAATGAATCAAGGCTGTTTTAGCCTGAAAATCGTCTGCATATCGTGACTGTCAACCTTCTCCGCCTTGTTAAGCTCCAGCCGGTCCGCTGTCAGGGTATAACGATAAGACACGAAGTCAGTACCAACTCTGAGCTCCAGTACATCATTTTTACGTGCGTAAGTACCCGTTCCAACATAAGAGTCCAGGGTGCCATCGGATTTAAATTCCATGAATTCACGTGGATCATCTGTTGGAGTTACAGAAGATTCGTTGGGTCTGCCATCGCTGTAAATGGAGATGCGTTCTACTTCGTAAATGTACCACCTTTTAATCAGGGGATCGGCATTTTCAGATTTCTTGCATGAAGCTAGAGTCAGGATCGATAGAGTTAAAAAAAGATAGATTTTGCGCATCACATGGTTATTGTTCCACATTTTGCCGTGCAATAATCTTTCCAAAAACGGATGCCCGGGCATAAATAGCACCGGGCATCAGCCTGATTTTGAGTTTTGTATTTATAACCCAATCATTTCGTAAGGTACACGTACGCCTTTAACCCTGTAATAATAAGGATCCAATGTACCATCAGGTTCTGTCAGCGGATCATTTTGTCCCGGACAGGCTCCATAGTTCATACTATAGGTCAGTAAAAGTTCATTTCTGCCATTCACGGCCTGTGTATGAATCAATGGAGTATAGATTCTTGCATTGTAGCCTTTATAAAACTCTGTAAAAGTATATACCAGCTTTTTAGGCGTGAAAATGCCTGTCGGACTGGAGGACGTAGAAATGTACATATTCACCGATGCGATTCCACAGTAAAATCCCTGGTCCATGGTCAGGTGTACATATTTTCCATTGATGTATCCCACATAGTTGGTGCCCAGGCCGGTATTGATGTGTGCCGAAGAGGCAACTGAGGCCGTGCCAGTCCAGCTGCTGCCGTTCCAGAAAGTCCAGTTCTGCGGATCGCTCTGTGGAAAACGTGCGACATGAAGATACGTTGCAAAACCGAAGCTGTTAGGGTCTGTGCGACTGCCGTATACATATACAAAACCATCACTGGCTTTTACCATGCCATTGGCATAGCTCACCAGTTTTTCTGATGCGGTCAGTCCGGCAGGGGCAAGCCGTGCCACATTCCAGTGTGTAGGTGTCACTGCGTCAAGCTTGTAAAGCGCCTGGTTGTCGTCATCGGTACCGAGGCCCGCACCCTCTCTGTTGTGGATGTACACAGAATTTCCAATCTGTACACCCGCACTTGGCCAGCTCCATTGTTTTCCTGGTTGTTTTGGGATGATATTGCCGATATTGCCATTAGACCTGCCATCTGCGGTCATCATCGGCGCATCCGGGCTCCAGTTCGTCAGGGTAGGTTGAACGATGATCGAATTGGTATAGGATATGGTATGATTACCCTGCAAATTACCATTGCCAGCCAGAGAACCCTGATACCAGGCATCCTGAGTTACCCAAAGTACCCTTCCATCTAACAGTGGAATGCTGTTCCCCTGGTCAAAGGCCACAGAACCCTGGGTCCTGTTGAAGAAGTTGGTCACCTCCCCATCTCGGTAGCTGTCCCTTGGAAGTCTGGTGATTGCCCATTTTTGTGGGTCGGAATCCAGTTTTGTTTCCTGGGTGACCTGAACGCCGGTGCCACTGCCACTCATGGTCAGGTAGAGGCTGTTCGCCTTGTTGGCGATCTGATACTTACCATCCTGTATCGTCTCTTCGATTCTCCAGAGCTGCTGATCCATGGTGCTTTTAAGCTCCCATTTTTGCCGGACCTGCTGACCCGTACCGTCATTGGCATTTAGAAATAAGCCGCTGTTTAAGTTTCTGATCTGGTAATACTTGATGTCATCAACGGTAGAATTATAGATGATGTCCCATTCCTGCCATCTTTTTAGGTTTTCTCCGGTGCTTACTTCGGGATCGGCAACGTTAATGCCCGCATTGTTCAGGTATTTTTCGTTGAAACTGATGTTTCCGGAGACCTGCATGACGCGGTTGTTCACCGCATTAGCGATACTATAGGTGTCATAATCAGTAATCGTGGATTCATACATCCTAAATTCTACTTCCCACTGTCTGCTTTGCCCGGAGGCTGCCGTTACCGTGTAGATCACTTTCTTATTGGTAGATACATCGATGGTTGTTCCGGAAGCGGGGCTTACGCTCGCATCGTCAGAGATCTCGATGATCGGCTTGAGCGCTTTCAGATTGGCATCGGGCTGTAATCTGACCAGTACCTTATACTGTTCATCCTTGTTGTAAATGCTGGCAGATCCATACTGACCCTGTTCCAGACTGAAGCCTTTAATCATTCTTCCCGGGCTGGGTGGTTGGGATTGGTCTTTCTTACAGGAAAAAATTAGCCATACTCCTAACAGAAAGAGGAGATTTCTCATCATAGTTATGTTCATTTGGTTTAGATATTTGGTTGATACTAAAGTTAATATAAACAAATCGATTTAGCGAAATATATACATCAATTTTTTTGGTAAAAGTTGGTGCGATAAGACTCACGTTCCCATGCAGGTACCACAGATAGTATGGTAGATGAGTGGTGTGGTTGGCCGCATGTGAAAGGAAAATACGATTGCGGATGTAAAAAAAAAGTTAAAATGTAAGATTATTACTAAAACGTTTTATATTGCCTTAGATTTATTTGCCAAATATAAACCAAGATTTAATAGAATGTGGAATAAAAAAAGCCATGTGCATTGCTATGCTCAATGTAGTAGTTATGCCGAAAAAGTCCCGGTAATACTCACCGTGGTCTTGACCCTTGCCATAGCAGGATGTGCACCAAGGACATTCCAGCAGCAAGGACAATGGTCTCTGACACCTTTTACCCGTCCGGACAATCCAAAACCGGTCATTTCGCCAAACAGCAGTTCAGCTTTTCTCGATCCAATGAGCGGAAAATCTATCCACTGGGAGGCCAACGACACCTTTAATCCTGCAGCGGCGGTAAAAGGAGACAGCATTTACGTTTTGTATCGCGCGGAAGATAAAAGCGGTCAGGGTATTGGAGAGCGTACTTCCAGGCTGGGCTTGGCTGCCAGCTCAGACGGGCTGACGATGCATACCCGTTCTCAGCCGGTTTTCTTTCCGGCAAATGACAGTCAGAAAGCATATGAATGGACAGGAGGATGTGAAGACCCACGAGTAGCAATGGCTGACGATGGAACCTATGTCATGCTCTACACTCAATGGAATAAAAAGGTGCCCCGGCTGGCTGTAGCGACTTCAAAAGACCTGGTGAACTGGGAAAAACATGGATCCGTATTCAGAAAAGCTCATCAGGGAAAATTCTTTGACATCCCCAGTAAGTCGGCGTCCATCGTCACCAGCCTTAAAAATGGCAGGCAGCTGATCACTAAAGTGAACGGCCGTTACCTCATGTACTGGGGAGAACATATGATCAACGTGGCCACCTCAGAGGACCTGATCAACTGGACGCCTGAATTAAACACAAACGGTGGGCTCCTGGCGTCCGTCAGTCCGCGGGAAGGATATTTCGATAGTCAGCTCACTGAATGTGGCCCGCCGGCAGTGCTCACCAAAGATGGCATTGTGTTACTCTACAATGGTAAAAATAGGTCTGGAGCAAAGGGAGATACGAATTATACCGCGAACACTTATGCGGCAGGACAAATATTGTTCGACAAGAATGATCCGAAGAAGGTGTTGCAGAGACTGGACAAGCCATTTTTTGTACCCCAGGAGGCATTCGAGAAGAGCGGGCAGTACCCTGCAGGAACTGTATTCGTGGAAGGACTGGTGTATTTTAAAAACAAGTGGTTCCTGTATTACGGTTGTGCAGATTCAAGAGTTGGCGTCGCTATCTATCATCCTAAATAAATAAAAAATGAGGAAATATACTTTTATCCTGCTGGTGTTTTTATGTACGCTTGGCGTCAAGAACTACGCTCATGTTACTTCGTCTGTAATAGAAAAGCCCTGGAATGCGCAATGGATCGCCTCAAAGGATGGTAATGGAATGGAATATGGCGTATTCTACTTTCGTAAGCGTATTGAACTAACAGAAAAACCGGGATCTTTTGTGATCCATGTATCCGCAGACAACCGGTACAAACTTTATGTGAATGGCAACCAGGTGTCGTTAGGCCCTGCCAGAGGTGATACTTTCTACTGGAACTACGAAACCGTAGACATTGCAAAGTATTTGACCACCGGAAAAAATACGGTGTCTGCACTAGTATGGAATGAGGCGGAGTATCGTCCGGAAGCTCAGATTTCTGTACGTACAGCTTTTATTGTTCAGGGAAACTCTGAAAGTGAAGAGGTCCTGAATACTAACGAAAGCTGGAAGTGTATCCGTGATGAAGGTCATCTCCCGATTCCAGGTTATTTCTTTGCAGCAAGCAAGGGACAGCTGGTTGACATGAAAAATACCGTTAAAGGGGACTGGGCTGCTACTGGTTTTGATGACGAGTCATGGCCGGCGGCAGCAAAGCTGTTTGATGGCAAGCTGAAGGGAATGTCGGACGGCCTCGCCTGGCAATTGGTTCCATCGCCACTACCTCAAATGGAAGCGACTTATCAACGTATTCCTGAATTGCGGACGGCGACTGGCATGACCGCTCCTGCAGGCTTTCCTGCTAAAAAGGTAGCGCTGACCATCCCGGCCAATCGTACTGTGACATTATTGCTGGATCAGACATATTACACCAATGCTTATGTGACGCTGAATTTCAGTAAAGGCAAAGGCGCGGGTATCTCTCTGGGATACGCTGAATCATTGTACGATCAGGGGGGCAACGAGCTGCGCAAGAGCAACCGCAATGAGGTGGAAGGAAAGCGCTTTATCGGGCGTATCGACAGTATCCTCGCGGATGGTACCGAACGCCAGTCGTTCACTACCCTCAACTACCGCAGTTTCCGTTATTTGCGCGTCATTGTAAACACGAAGGAAGAACCGCTGGTCATCAATGATTTATATGGGACGTTTACCGGTTATCCGTTTAAGGAAAACGCTGTTTTTAAGACACAAGACAATGAAATCAAAGACATCCTTAAAATTGGATGGCGCACAGCAAGACTGAATGCCATCGAAACCTATATGGATTGCCCGTATTATGAACAACTGCAATACATCGGCGACACACGGATACAGGCCATGATCTCCTATTATAATAGCGGCGACGATCGTCTGGCTGCCAATGCGCTTAACCTCATGGACCGGTCGCGCCTTACAGAAGGGGTAACCATGAGCCGTTATCCAACACGCAGCACGCAGATCATTTCCACATTTTCATTATGGTACATCGGTATGTTGCATGACTACTGGATGTACCGCCCGGATGCAAATTTTATCAAGGATAAACTGACCGGAGAAAGGGCTGTCCTGGAATTTTTCAGCAAGTACCAACAGCAGGATGGATCTCTCAAAGATGTGCCATACTGGACTTTCGTCGATTGGGTGGGCGATATGGGATGGGGCCCTAAGGGATCTGATGGAAGTGCAACCATTTATGACCTGCAACTGCTGCTGGCCTATCAATGGGCTGCAGAGATGGAAGGGGCTATGGGCATGTCTTCTTTTGCCACTCAATACAGGGAAAAAGCTGAGCAGCTGAAAAATACCATCAAACGTAAATACTGGAATGCAGAAAAGAAATTGTTTGCGGATACAAAGGACCATAAGGGGTATTCTCAGCATGTCAATGCCCTGGCCATTTTAGCCAATATCATAGACAAAGCGGACATTAAAGGTGTTACTGCCAGTTTACTTAATGATAAAGAGTTGACTCAGTGTACCATTTATTTCAAGTATTACCTGCATCAGGCATTGGTAAAGGGTGGTATGGGCAACGACTATATGAACTGGCTGGACATCTGGAGGGAAAATATCAGGCTGGGCCTGACCAGTTGGGCGGAGGATTCCAGTCTGCAAACAGTCCGCTCAGACTGTCACGCCTGGGGTGCCAGCCCTAACATTGAATTTTATAGGACGGTACTGGGCATAGACACGGATGCTCCCGGATTTAGCAGGATAAAGATTGAGCCACACCTGGGAACGATGACTAATGTAGGTGGCGAAATTCCGCACCCCAACGGCAAGGTGTCCGTGAAATATGTCTTCAGAGCAGGGAAGTGGAACATTGACATCGCACTGCCGAAGGAAACAAGTGGTAAATTCGTTTGGAAGGACAAAATCTATAACCTGAATGTTGGTGCCACTTCATTTCATTTTGAACTCCAATAATAACCAGGCTACAATAAGCTACGCTCTTGTTTGCAATTTTATTTGGAAACCTCTTATGATTAAAAATATGAAGTGTAAAATTTTTGCTTTTATCGGTTGTTGCCTGTTATCGTTTAACGACGTCGGCGCCCAGGAAAAAGATCTGGTAAAATATGTCAATACCTTGCAGGGAACGGATTCTGAATGGGCTTTGTCGTACGGAAGTACTTACCCCACCGTGGGACTGCCTTTTGGTGTTCACTTTTTCTCCCCCCAGACAAATAAAAATGGCGAGGGATGGAAGTACCAGTACAAGGCAAATACCATCCGGGGATTCCAGCAGGTACATCAATGTAGCCCCTGGATGAATGACTACGCTGTGTTTTCGCTGATGCCAGCCATAGGCACGTTAAAGGTCAATGAAGAGGAACGTGCTTTAAAGTTTAGCCACGACCAGGAAACCGCCAAGCCCAATCATTTTGCTGTCCGGTTCGACGTTGGCATAAAGGCTGAGGTAAGTCCCGTGGAACGTGGTGCACACATGAGATTTAGCTTTCCTGCAGCTCAGCCTGCATTCCTGGTACTGGATGGCTTTTTGAAAGACTGTGAAGTGACCATCCTGCCCAAAGAACGTAAGATCGTCGGCTATGTCAATAATGGCAGGTTTGTTCCGGAAAACTTCAGGAGCTATTTTGTACTGGAGTTCAGTCAGCCATTCAGGGCTTTCGGTACCTGGGAAAATGTAAACGGAAAAATTAAAAAAGGAAATGCCACTGATTACGGAAAGGGAATAGGTGCTTACCTGGAATTCAAACCTGGCGTCCAGGTGGAGGTGAAGACTGCTTCTTCTTACATCAGCCCTGAGCAGGCACAGCGCAACTTCGATCAGGAGCTTGCAAAAAATAAAAACTTTGAATACACCAGGAAGGCAGCTTTTAATACCTGGAATAAGTTATTGAACAGGGTGTTGGTAGAAGGGGGTACCGAGGCGGAAAAGGCTACTTTTTATTCCTGCCTGTTCAGGGCAAACCTGTTCTCCAGGAAATTCTACGACCTGGACGGGGCCGGTAAACCATATTACTATAGCCCCTACGATGGTAAAGTTCACGAAGGTTATATGTATACCGACAACGGTTTCTGGGATACCTTCAGGGCACAGTTTCCATTGAGCAACATCCTCCATCCGGAGATGCAGGGCCGGTATATGGAATCGCTGCTCACTGCGCAGCAGCAGTCTGGCTTTTTTCCTACCTGGTCCAACCCGGGAATGTCTGGCGTCATGATCGGAAACCACGCCATCTCGCTATTGAGTGATGCCTGGATGAAGGGAATACGTACCTTCAATTCTGACAGCGCCTTAAATGCCTACTATCATGAAGCGACAAACAGAGGGTTCTGGGGTGGTTCTAATGGCAGGGATGGTTGGAAAGACTATTTTACCAAAGGGTATGTGCCCTTGGGAGAGGTGCATGAAAGTACTGCGAAAACGCTGGAGTATGCTTATGATGATTTTTGTGCCTGGCAGCTGGCGAAAGCTACCGGCAACAAGTTTTATGAGGGGATCTTTGCAAAACAGATGTATAACTATAAGAATGTTTTTGATCCTGATGTCAATTTCATGCGCGGCCGTCTGGCAAATGGCGACTGGGTGCCGGATTTCGATCCAGTAGAATGGGGAGGTGCTTTCACGGAAGGTAACGCCTGGCAATACAGCTGGTCCGTTTTTCATGATGTAAAAGGCCTGATCGAACTGATTGGTGGTGAAGATCGCTTCAACGCAAAGCTGGATTCTTTTTTTACCATGGCACAGGACATTAAGTATGGTTCTTATAAACAGGAAATCCATGAGATGAAAGAGATGCTGCTCGCAAAAATGGGTCAGTATGCACATGGAAACCAGCCAACACAACATGTTCCTTACCTGTATACCTTTAGCGGACAGCCCTGGAAAACTCAAAAGCAGGTGAGGATGGTGACCTCCCAGCTGTATAATGCAACGGAAAAAGGTTATCCCGGTGATGAAGATCAGGGGCAAATGTCATCCTGGTATGTATTGAGTGCGCTTGGTATCTATAGTGTCTGCCCGGGTACCGACCAGTATGTGATCGGAAGTCCGGTGTTTACAAAAGCCACCATCCGCCTCGATAATGGGAAAGCCTTTGTGATTAAAGCGAATGGCAACAGCTCCCAAAATGTTTACATCAATTCGGCAAGACTCAACGGCAACACTTACGACTTGAACTATATCCGCTACGCAGACCTGACGGAAGGTGGATTGCTGGAATTGGAAATGTCTGACGCACCCAATACGAGCAGGGGCACAGCAGCGTCATCCCGCCCATTTTCATTAAGTTCAATTCAATAGGTTGTCATTTCAAATATCTCAACACCATCAAATGAAAATATCAAAATACTTACTGATGTTGCTTCCGGGCCTGCTGCTCTCTGAGCAGGGACAGGCAACGCTTAAAGTAGCAGATGCGCTACAGAGCAAAATGGTTCTTCAGCAAAACAAGTCGTTTAAAGTCTGGGGAACTGCAGATCCGGGCGAGAGGCTTAGCATAAAGTCCGACTGGATGGACAGCCCGATCACCGTGATTGCAGGTCAAAACGGAGCTTTTATGGGTATCATTGAGGTGCCGGCTGCGAAAAAGGGAGATTTTAGCGCTCATCGCATTAGTATCCAGGCCAAAGATGAACAACTGATATTAAACGACCTGCTCATCGGCGATTTATGGTTGTGTAGTGGCCAATCCAATATGCAGTTCGCAGTGAAGGAAATGACCGGAGCGGAGGCAGTAATCCAGGATGCTGATCAACCCAATATCCGTTTGCTGAGTGTCGGCCTCAACTTCAGTGCCGATCCGATTGATGGTTTTTCCGGGAAATGGCAGCAATGTTCATCATCTTCTGTTGCAGGATTTAGTGCTGTGGGCTATTGCTTCGGACGTAAGCTCTATGAGGAATTGCATATACCGATTGGGCTCATCTTTTCCGGAATTGGTGCATCCAGTGTGCAGGCTTATCTTCCACGGGAAGTGCTGTCCGGTGATGCGCTGCTGGATCAGACTTACCTTCAGCCGTACCTTAGTGACCCGAAATCAAAAGAAAAGGTGGATGGGGGTTTTTCATTTGAAAAGGTAGTACGTCCCTTCCTGTTGTACAATGCAATGATCAACCCCCTGACCAATTTGTCTATCAAAGGATTCTGCTGGTATCAGGGGGAGGCCAATCATCTGGAGAGGGAAAGTTATACACTCGCTACCCAGACCTTGGTTAAAACCTGGCGTGAGCGTTTTAAACAAGGGGAGTTACCCTTTTATTATGTGCAGATCGCACCTTATTTTCACGAAAAGGAAGACCCTAAGTTCGGTACTGATGCTTTTTTCCGGGAGGCGCAGGAGCGGGTTGGACAACTCAACAATACCTTCATGGTATCCACGATGGATGTTGGAGATAAGAAAGACCTCCACCCAAAGAATAAAAAACCGGTCGGCGAACGGCTGGCAGCGGTAGCTTTGAACCGAACCTATGGTCAGCTGTCTGTGGTTTATCAGGGACCGCATGTGCAGGATGTTGTATTTAGTAAGTATGGTGCCAGCGTCAGTTTCCTGCCAGAGTCGCTGGGCTCCGGACTAAATACGCGGGATATGGAAATTCCCCGCTTCTTTTATATCGCCGGAGCGGATCATATCTTTTATCCTGCTGAGGCCATGATCTCAGGTAATCAGGTGATCATCCGCAATAAAAAGGTAAAAAAACCGCAGGCGATAAGGTATGCCTTTTTCAATTATCCGGTCACCAACCTACAGAATAAAGAAGGCTTCCCTGTTTTGCCATTTCGAACCGACGACTGGCCAGAGGAAAAATGGTAACGTCACTGAACATCATCAAACAATATCATGGACATGTGTAATTTGATACAATAGTTGTCTTTTTTGATACGCATCTGACTAAAACGTTTTAAATATGTTTATTTGTTTTACCAAATATAACTGCATCGTAATGAACATGAAAAGGGTCGCACTGGTTGCGCTGTTTTTGCTGTTTCCGGGATTGATCTATGCTCAGCAAGCCTATTTTGTTGATGGATACCATGGAGGCATCTGGGGGCATTACCCAGATGGTTATACCAGCTTTATCGTGGAACAATTGAACAAGCATCCCAGGTGGCACATCAACCTGGAGATCGAGCCGGAGACCTGGGATCTTGCAAAGAAAAATGATTCGAAGGGCTATCAGGCCATGCAGGAACTCCTCAAAGATCAATCGGCGAACAGTCGTGTGGAGTATGTAAACCCGGCCTATGGCCAGCCCTACATGTTCAATATCTCCGGCGAGAGCATCATCCGCCAGCTTGATTATGGGATGAAGCATTTAAGGAACCACTTTCCTGCACTGAACTTTAAAACCTATTCTTCCGAAGAGCCTTGTTTTACAAGTGCCTTACCCCAGATCTTAAAATCATTTGGCTATCAGTATGCCTCGCTAAAAAACCCAAATACCTGCTGGGGTGGCTATACCCGTGCGTATGGCCAGGAGCTGGTCAACTGGATTGGACCGGACGGAACTGCAATACTGACCAGTCCACGTTACGCTGTGGAAGCGCTGAAGCCGGGTTCTACCTGGGAAACCATGGCCAGCACGAATAGCAAAGAATATGTTACAGCAGCTTTAAACGATGGGATTAAGAATCCGGTAGGCATGTGCCTCCAGGATGCGGGCTGGTATTTTGGCCCCTGGCTGAAAAAGGATTTTTATCAGCCTACAGTTTACACCACATGGAAAAACTACTTTGAAAATATCACAAAAGGCCAGAAGGCGGCCGACTGGAAAGTAGGTCAGGAAGACATCCTGACCAGCCTGGTCTGGGGCTCGCAGGTGCTGCAACAGCTGGCACAACAGGTCAGGATTGCTGAAAATAAACTCGTTCAGGCTGAAAAAATTGCCGCAATAGATCAGCTGGATGCCCACATCAGTTACCCCTCCGCGGCAATTGACGAAGCATGGCGCAACCTCATGCTGGCGCAACACCACGACTGCTGGATCGTACCGTACAATGGAAAAAAAGGGGATACCTGGGCGGATAAAGTCGTTGTCTGGACAGAACGTACCTGTTTTATTGCCGATAGTATTAAGAACAGCTCGGCCACCCGGCAGCGGTCTAACAGAGTGGTGTACCTGAAGGTCTACAATACCTTGGGTAGCACTCGCAGGGAACTATTAACAACAACACTGCCCGATGAATTTTCCGCGAATGATCAGTTCATGTTAACGGACGACACTGGCCGTGAACTGCCCTTTCAATTGCTGAAAGATGGTAAATCTATTCTGTTTCATGCCCGGGTACCGGCAATGGGGTATGCTGTTTTTAAGGTAGAAAAGGGTAATGGGGGCAGAAAAGATAAAGCAACAAAAGTAGATAAAAGTGCATCAATTGCTTTCGAGGTTAATGGCGATTGTATCATGGAAACGGACAACTACCGGATTCATATTGATAAGGCAAAGGGCGGAACACTCAGCAGCTTAATCGCAAAAGGCTTGGAAGGTAAAGAGTTTGTAGATCAAGGCTCGGAGCGAAAGTTCAACGAGCTGAGGGGTAATTTCTACAATAAAGGAGGGTTCTTGTCGAGTGCTGATACTTCTGCCAATATCACTGTCCTGGAGCAGGGACCCTACCTCATCAGTATTGAAATACAAACCAGTATTGCGGGACACCCGGTATCCCAGGTCATCAGCATGTACCAGGGAGCAGCAAGGATCAATTGTCACCTGGAGATCGATTGGCAACATAACGAGGGCATCGGCGAGTTTGAAGAAAAGGACTACCAGGAAAGGTCTCTGCATAAAGCTTTTTACAATGATCAATATAAGTTGCTTACCTTATTTCCGCTGGCTTTAGAAAAACAGAAAATAGCTAAAGATGCTCCTTTTGACGTGACCGAAAGCCGCCTGGAAAATACATTTTTCAGTACCTGGGACAGCATTAAAAATAATATTTTATTGAACTGGGTGGATGTAGTAAGTGAAGATGATTTGTATGGAATGGCCGTTTTTGCTGATCATACCACCAGTTACGCACATGGCGCAGATTTCCCCCTAGGCCTCACCACACAGTATTCAGGAAAGGGATTGTGGGGCAGAAATTATACCATCCGGAATGCTACAAGAATGAATTATAGTATGTTCCCTCATATGGGCACCTGGCAACAAGGAAAGGTTAGCATGGAAAATGAGAAAATAAAAGCGCCTTTGGAAGTGTTGATAACCAGCGCAAAACCACTTAAATTTAATCAGTCGTTAATCTCTGTCAACAAAGGGGAACTGGAGCTCAGCTCCTGTACGCTGAAAGGGGCTGATGTCTATGTACGGGTGTTTAATGCGTCAAAAGGTGTTACAAAAGGAGAACTGACACTGAATTTTGATACCGAACACACCAGTTTCGTCAACCTGGATGATACCGAACTGAATCCCGGAAATATTCAGGCTTCCGGCGCTGTACGCGGAAGTAACGCTGCCTCTGGAAGTAATGTGGGCATGGTTAAAACAGGTAACTCCAGGAACATACAAATCAGTTTAAGACCTTTTGGCTTTACTACACTAAAGCTAACCCCAATTAAAGAAACCTATAAAAAGAAAAAATAATGTTCATGAAGAAAATAATAATGGGCCTTATCCTGGCCCTTTCAGCTGGTTCTGAAACCCAAGCACAATCGCCTGCAGTTTTTAAATCCGGCGACAGGGTAGTGTTTGCAGGGAACAGCATCACTGAAGCGGGTTTTTATGAGTCTAACATCTGGCTTTATTACATGACCCATTTCCCTGATCAGCGGATTACTGTTTTTAATGCGGGTATCGGGGGGGATGTTGCCGGACAGATCAACAACCGCTTCGAGGAAGATGTACTGGCGAAAAAGCCAAGTGTAGTGGTGCTGACTTTCGGGATGAACGACAGCGGTTATTTTGAGTTCAGCGCTGCTGATGCGGATGAAACTGCTAAGCAGCGTCTGGAAAAATCTTTTCAGAGCTTCGCTCTGCTGCAAAAAAAACTCCTCGAAAACCCGGGAATTAAACCCGTGATCATGTCGTCATCACCTTATGATGAAACCATGAAAAATAAAGACAACTATTTCAAAGGCAAAAGTAAACTGATGGAGCAGATTGCCACCTTCCAGCAGACGGCTGCAAAGACCAACGGCTGGGCTTTTGTCGATCTGCTGCGGCCCATGACTGAAATTAATATCCGTGAGCAAAAATCGAAACCTGAATATACGCTCACAGGACCGGACCGCATCCATCCGGGAAGGGCAGGGCATTTGGTGATGTCTGCTTTCTTTCTGGAAAATCAGGGACTTGCAGGAAAACCTGTTGCCCGTATTCTAATCAATGCCAAAGCTGGAACTGCTGAAGCCGAAAATGCGAAGGTAAACCTTCATAAAAAAGCCAGTGCAGCAGTGGTCTTTGACTACCTGGCAAATGCACTCCCTTTTCCCATAGATTCTGTAAATGCGCAGTGGGACAATCCTCAAAAGCAATCTGATGCACTTGCCGTGTATCCGTTTATCAAAAACTTTAACCAGGAAACTCTACAAGTGAAAAACCTTAAAAAAGGAGATTACCAATTGATGATCGATGGAACGAAGATCAGCACCTTTAGTGCCGACAGCCTAAGTAATGGGATCAATATGGCCTTGTTAAGCAATACACCGCAATACCAGCAATCGTTATCGGTCATGTACCTCAACGACCTCAGGGCGGAACTGGAGAAGAAGCTTAGAGATTATTACTGGTTGCAGTTTAATTTTTTCAAAGGAGAAAACCTCCTGTACAACGACTCCCAGCAGGCATTGGAGAAAGTATTGGCCAAAGCCCGCACGGATGTTTTCGTCCGCAGTAAAATGGGAACCTACCAAACTGCACGTTTCCCTGAGGTAAGGGAAATGTGGGAACGGAACATCCAGCAACTTAGCGACCGGATTTATCAGATCAACAAACCTACTTCACACCTTATAGAAATTGTAGCCGTAAAATGAGAAAGAACTCCATCTTCATCAGCCTGATGTCTTTGTCGCTGCTGATGGCTTGTCAGACTAATAAACGCCTGGAGCTTTCCGGGTACGTGAATCCTTTTATCGGTGCCAGCACAAGTGTTGGCGATGCCGGTGTGTATCATGGTTTAGGGAAAACCTTCCCCGGAGCAACCACGCCTTATGGGATGGTTCAGGTCAGTCCCAACACCATCACTGGTGGTGATAATGGCTCGGGATATAGCAACGAGCATACGAGCATTGAGGGTTTTGCCTTTACGCAAATGAGCGGCGTAGGGTGGTTCGGTGACTTAGGGAACTTCCTGGTGATGCCTTCCGCAGGACCGATGAAAACAAACTCAGGGAGCCTGGATCAAAAGGTACAAGGCTACCGTTCCGGCTATGACAAGAAATCTGAAAAGGCCACTGCAGGATATTATTCCGTGCTCCTCACAGACCATCAAATCAAAGCTGAGGCCACTGCAGCGCCCCATAGTGGAATGCTGCGTTTTACTTTTCCGGAAAATAAACAGTCAAGGATTCAGATTGACCTTGCCAGAAGGGTAGGAGGTACTTCCGTGGAGCAGTATGTGAAAGTGATGGACGATCACAGCATCAGTGGCTGGATGAAATGTACGCCAGATGGTGGTGGCTGGGGGAATGGCGATGGAAAGGCAAATTATACGGTCTACTTCTACGCAGAATTCAGCAAGCCTTTAAAAAACTATGGTGTCTGGTCGGCCGCAATTCCTGATGGTGCCGTCAGAAAGAGAGAAGAAGTGACCGGTGATGCTTATCAGAAATGGATTGCTGATGCCGAAGTGCTGAAAGGAGTTAAAGAAAAACAAGGTAAACACCTTGGTTTTTTCAGTGAGTTTGAGACTGCTGCAAATGAAGAAGTATTGCTGAAAGCAGGGATTTCTTTCGTCAGCATGGATGGCGCTAAACAAAACCTCGGTGCCGAAATCACAAACTGGGATTTTAACACGGTACAGCAAAAAGCCGCAGCATTATGGGATCAGTCGCTCTCAAAAATTGAAATAGAAGGTGGCACTGAGGATCAAAAGAAAATTTTCTATACCGCGCTGTACCATACACAGATTGACCCGAGAATGTTTGAAGATGTGGATGGCAATTATATTGGGGGGGACGACAAGCCGCATCAGTCCAAAGACTTCACCAAGCGCACAATTTTCAGCGGATGGGATGTGTTCAGGAGCCAAATGCCCCTGCAGACCATCATTAATCCCACGCTGGTTACCGATATGATCAATTCATTGGTGACGCTTGCAGAGGAAAAAGACAAAAATTACCTGGAGCGCTGGGAATTTCTGAATGCTTACAGTGGTTGTATGATCGGCAACCCGGCAGTGTCCGTAATTGCTGATGCTTATGTGAAAGGACTAAAAGGCTTTGATGTCAATAAGGCCTACCAGTTGTCGGTAAATAGCGTTGAAAAATTTGGTAATGGCCCGCAGGGTTATTACTCCGAATCTCTGGGTATTTCAAATACTTTAGAGTACGCTTACTTCGATTGGTGTGTGGCACAGATGGCAAAGGGATTGGGTAAGACCGCAGATGCTGAGAAATATAACCTGAAGTCAAAAGCTTATCAGCATATTTTCGACAAAGAAAAAGGATGGTTCAGGCCTAAAGATAAAAATGGCAACTGGGAAGCCTGGCCTGAAGAAGGTCGTTTAAAGGAATGGTATGGCACTATGGAAAGCAACCCTTACCAGCAGGGATGGTTTGTGCCTCAGGATGTTCCTGGAATGGTTGCGCTGATGGGCGGTGAAGGTAAAGTCAGGGCTGACCTCATTAACTTTTTTGAGAAAGCACCGCAGAATATGATGTGGAATGCCTATTACAACCACGCCAATGAACCGGTGCACCATGTTCCTTTCCTTTTCAACAGGGTTGGGGCACCATGGCTGACACAGAAATGGACGAGGGAAATTTGCAAGAGGGCCTATCTCAACACGGTAGAAGGGCTTGTTGGAAATGAAGATGTTGGGCAGATGTCTGCCTGGTATGTACTGGCTGCCAGTGGGATTCATCCCATCGCTCCGGGATCTACCCGCTATGAGCTGACCAGTCCGGTGTTTGCTAAAGTGGTCTTAAATGCGGATCAGAAAAATAAATTTACCATTGAGGCCAGCAATAATTCTGATCAGAACGTCTATATACAAAGTGCAACATTGAACGGCAAGGCCTACGACAAGTGCTGGATAGATTACTCGGACATCATGAACGGAGGTCTGCTGAAGCTGGAGATGGGGCCGCAACCCAATGAGAAATGGGGAATCAGCCCGAACTAAAAACTCACCTGACAGCAGGCAACCGGCTGTCAGGTGATCAAATTTAATACCGGATCCTGGAAAAAAATCCTTTTTCCTGATGCGGTCAAACCTATGCAGAATGAAGATTTTTCATTTTAAAATCGACATTGAGCAAAATACCCTTTGAATGGCTTTTTTAAGGCTTTTTTTGCATCAATATTTATTTTGTAAAATATTGTAAATAAAAGAATTAAATCGCTAAATTGTTTTAGATGTCTTAATTGACATAAACCAAATATTAACTGTATAATGAAAACAAATCTACTCCTTGTCAGGCTACGGCCTTGTCATTCCTATGCCCATTTTCCGGGGTACTGGAATCAGCAAAAAATCGAATCTTCAAGTCGCCATTGCGTGCAGCTAAATTCAGCTTAACCTTTTTTATTCAGGCAATATCTATTGCTGCCGCAGCATGAATCAGCGCGGTCAGATTTAAGCTCTTTTGAAATTCAAAGCGAATCACCTTTGGTTATGGGGAACGCTATGCCTGTGTTTTTGAGCAGGATTAAACTTAAATGTCAAATGAAAAAAAGTAGTTTTCTTTTAATTAGTGCATCATTGTGCGCTTGTCTGTACTCTTGTCAGAAGGAGAGTTTTTTAGACCAAACACAATCCACAGATCTTGATGAAAAGGCAGTTTTTGCCGACAGTACCTATACGGTAGATTTTCTTTCGGGCATCTATGTTGATATTGGTTTCAGTACCTGGCCGAAGAGATTTGGCAGGGGAGGCCTGGATGCTTCTACTGATGAAGCGGAAGGTGCCGCTTCCGGTGCCATCAATACCTATATCCAGTTTGCTACAGGTACGGTGAACCCGAGCATCATCACCAATGACGTGTGGAGCATCTCTTACACCAATATCCGCAGGGTCAATATTTTGTTGGGAAACCTGCCCAACACGAGGCTTGCCGATTATACCAAAACCAGGATCAAAGCCGAAGCCCGGTTTTTACGCGCCTATTATTACTTTATGTTACTGGAGCACTATGGCGGGATCGTGCTCATGGGCGATAAGGTGTATAATGCCACTGATGAGATCCCTTCTGAGCGGAGTACCTACCAGCAATGTGTAGATTATATTGTCAGTGAATCTGATGCTGCGGCCACGGATCTTCCCTGGGTACATGTCGGTGAAGAGTACGGCCGCATCAATAAAGCGGCATGTTTAGGGCTCAAGTCCAGGGTGCTCCTTTACGCGGCTAGTCCTTTGTTCAACGGCGGCAGCATTGCTGCCGGCGAACCGCTGAAATCCATTGTTTCCTATCCTGCTTTCGACAACGAGCGCTGGAAAAAGGCACAGGATGCTGCTTTAGAGGTGATCAGCAGCGGACGATATGCCTTATATCTGGACAACAATACTGAGCCTGGATATGGTTTTTACTGGATGTTCCAGCTTCGCAAAAGCTCAGAACTCATCCTGGCGAAGATGAGGGGAGCGAATAAAGATCTGGAGGGCATCTGGAATCCGCCTACACATGGCGTGACAGATCCAGGCGCCTTTCCTTACCTGGAAACCGTAAATGCCTTTGGCATGCGCAATGGTTTGCCTATTGATGATCCTGCATCGGGTTATAACGCACAGCAACCTTATGCCAACAGGGACCCACGTTTTCTTAATACGTTTACCCGTGATCAGTCTTTGGTTTACCATACACCCGAGCTCGTCAGAATTCCGGTCAATATTTACATCGATAGAACCAATCCGAACAATGTTACTTCCGGACAGGATGCCATTTATAAAGGGACACCTACCGGCTACTATACCTTTAAGATGCTGAACAGGGATGTGGTGGCCAATTGGTTTAACGTGTCCACTCCGCGCTGTTTTCCAATCATCAGATACGCAGAAATCCTGTTGAATTTCGCCGAAGCCAGAAATGAGTATATCGGCGGGCCAGATCAGCAGGTATATGATGCTGTGGAAAAAATCAGGGAAAGGGCTGGTCTGTTACCTTACCAGCTGCCTGCAGGTTTAACACAGGTACAGATGCGGGAAGTCATCAGAAACGAGCGACAGAAAGAGCTTGCCTTTGAGGGACACCGCTTTTTCGATGTCCGCAGGTGGAAGATTGCCGCCCAGACTGACAACCGTCTGATGCATGGTACGGAGCCTGTAAAAACGGCAACAGGCACAACCTACAATACCATAGACGTCAGAAAGCATAACTTCAGCGACAAAATGTACCTCTGGCCACTGCCTCAATCGGAAGTAGCCAAATCGACTAAGCTCTTACAAAATCCTGGTTATTAACCTTATCAACCGAAATCATGAAAAGGAAAAAATACATCATTTTTTATCTGCTCTTTGCTGTGCTGACTATCGCATCATGTAAAAGCGAAATTGCAGATACCATCACCGACGAAACGGTAAAAGACATTTCAGGAACCTGGAAGGTAGTTTCCCTGACCAGAAACGGCGAGTCACTGACTCAGCGGATCGACCTGAGTAAATTCAAGGTGATTTTTAAAAGTGACGGCACCTATACCCTGGAGGATAAACTCGCTTTCGCGGTGAGTGATCCTGGGACCTACAATCTGAACGATCCTCAGTATCCGTACAGCCTGATCCTCACACCCACAGGTAAGGACGCTGAAAAAATCAGCTTTCAGTATCCGATCATAGAGGGTAAAAGACAGCTGAGCCTGACCATCAGCCCTGGCTGCACAGGAAATATTTATCAATACAATTTTGTAAAAGAAAACTAAGGAATGATGAAAAGATTTATCAAAAACGCGAGATACCTCTATCTGCTGATCGGGGTAGCAGTAGTCATCTTTCTTACGCAATGCGGCCTCAATCCTTTCAGCATAGAAATGGCTGCTTCGGGAAATGCCAATGAGGTTTCCACTTTCCTGCTGCATGGCTCCACCATGTCCAGAATTGATAACAACCAGGCCAATCCAACCTATGCCACCAGGTTGCTGGTTGGTATCATGGTGCCGAAAAGCTGGAATGCCAAACAGCAGGCTGTAGTGAGCTTCACCAGCCCGAAAGGCGATGAAACCATGACCCTCATTCCTGACTCGGAGATTGAGCCTGTGTCCGGGCAAAACTGGTCGGCAGCCGCAAAGAAGAGATTCGGAATCGGACCAAATTTAGTGGATGACTTTGAGTGGCTCATCTACAGGAGCACCAAAGTATACACCTTTGTCAACAATGAAGACATCAACTTCGATGTGAAGGTCAGCTGTAAGCTCGGACCAGAGAATATGCTCGTTAAACTGGGCTTTTACATCGGATCGTCCAGAGAAAACCTGAGACCTGATGATACCGACTACACCAAGTTTGCCTTTTCTAACCAGTTTGAGGTTACAAATGGCACCGGTGAGCTCATCGATTTTATCAACCCGCAGCTGAGCAAGATTGAACCTGTAAAGAGCCTGGACAATGACATTGTTACTTTTACATTCGACAGTGGGGTGACCAATACCAGTCTGAGTGATACCGACGACATTTACCTGTGCGCCACAGCTTACGATGCCATGAACGCCGTAATTGCGGAGTCATGCGAGCGCACGGCAAAAAATAAGCTGAATGCTCTGGGTGGAAAAAAATACCGCATAGATGCCTGGCCGAGAGGGCTCTTTAACATCGCACCGGAAGTGGCCATTAGCAGGATAGAATATTATTATACAGACGTCACGGGAACCAAAAGGGTAGGGTATGGCAATACCGCCGATCCCTTTAGATTTACCTTCAGCTGCAATTAATCAGATGCTTGTAAATCAATTTCTTAAACCTAAACAAAGAATAACAAATCGTATTTAATTATGGTAAATTGCTATATAAAAAAATGCAGTTTGGGGATGTTACTACTCCTTTCCAGCATCTTTGCAGTACATGGGCAACAGACAACGTCTGATCCCAATGCAGCGTCTCCCAATGTCCGTAAGCTCACCATTGTTGATGAATATGGGAAAGCCCTGACAGGCGTGCCTGTATATTCATCCACAAAAAAACTGCTCGGTACGACTGATGTAAACGGCGCTGTGAGTGTGTCGTTGGCGCAGAACGATAACCGCATCACCATCAGCCAGCCGGGATACTATCAGAAAACCATCAGACCCACAAAAGACGAGCTGGTCAGGCTTGTTGTAGATTACCTTGCTGCAAACGAATCTACCGCTGTCTTGTATGATAAGAAAACATCAAAGGAAATTCTGGGTGCTGTTTCTTCACTCAATAACAACCAGATAAAAACCACACCTACATCACTCTACTTGAATTCGCTTACAGGAAGGTTGCCTGGTTTTTATACGCAGGAATCCAGTGGGTTCAGAACAGCCCGCACCCAGCCAATCACCATGAATGATCTGGCAGGCTCACTTCCCAGTGATGCCGTCAAGTACAGCTCCAACTTCAGCGACAATGCGGAAATCAATTATAACCTCAGGGGACAGCAGCCCGTCACGATCATCGACGGCATACAACGGGATATCTATTCCCTGGACCCGGAAGATATTGAATCCATTTCGGTATTGAAAGATGCGTTATCCTCATTGCTGCTGGGGCAGAAGAGCTCCAGGGGAGTATTACAGGTCACCACCAGAAGGGGTATCGCAGGTCCACCAAGGATTTCCTTCACCGCCCAAACGGGAATACAAAAAGCTTTAAAACAACCTAAACCCTTAGATGCCTATCAGTATGCTTACCTCTATAATGAGGCATTGCAAAACGTAGGGAGATCTCCGGCATTCTCCGAAAGCGACTTTAATGCCTTCCGCTCCGGCGAATCGCCCTTGTTGTACCCCAACGTCAACTGGTATGATCAGGTGCTGAAGGATGATGCGCCCATCACCAAATACAATCTGGGCATCAATGGTGGTGGTAAAACCGCACGTTACTCATTAGGACTGAGTTATATGAACCAGCAGGGAATGTTTAAGATGGCCGATGCCGGCGATAACAACCTTTCCCTCGATAGGTACCTGATCAATAGTTCTATTGATGTCGATGTCACCGATAACTTCAATATCGGTCTGCAGCTTTTTGGCCGCATCCAGGATGGTCGCCAGCCGGGCGCAGGAACGGGGAATATATTGGCTGCGCTATATTCTACGCCTAACAATTCTTATCCCGTACTCAATGACGATGGCACTTATGGAGGTTCTTCTGTGTACAACACCAACCTTTACCAACAGGTTACCGGATCAGGGTATCTGCTGGACAATACCCGCGACCTGATGGCTAACCTGGACATGAAGTATAAGTTCGACCAGTGGCTGCCGGGGTTGTACCTGAAAGGAAAGATGAACGTGTCAGCCACCTCTTCCAGCCTCATCGACAGAAGCAGGAAGCAGCCGGTATATGATGTGTCTTACAATACCTTAGGCAATGTGGTTTATACGAGATATGGCGTCATCTCTGATCAGCCCAACTCATTCGCAGCGACTTCCACGACAAATTCCTTTTATGCACAGGGAATGCTGGGTTACGATACCAGTATAGGGGACAGTCACCACATCAGCGGAAAGTTATTTGTAGATCAGCAGATCTCCAACTTCCAGTTCGATCTGCCCGCCAAGTACACCAATATGGCAGCGACAGGAAGTTACAATTATGAAAACAGATATTTCGCTGAAGCGGCAGTCAACTATTCCGGCTTTAACCGCTTTCAGGCAGGAAACAGATTTGGCTTATTTTACGCTGCGGGTCTGGGCTGGGACATTGCCAGTGAGGCCTTCATCAAAGACAACCTGAATTGGGTCAATCAATTGAAATTGCGTGCCACCTATGGCAGAACGGGAAATACCAATGAAGGTGCACTTGGCTATTACAGCTGGAGGGCTTCCTTTGGCCAGGATGGAAACAATGGTTACGACCTGGGGTATCAGTATTCCTTTAAAAGCGGTATCGTTGAACGTGGCCTGGCCAACGTCGATGCCACATGGGAGAAAGCGAATAAACTGAACGTCGGCCTGGACCTGGCGCTCTTTGATTCACACATCAAGGTCGTAGCGGATGTTTACCGGGATAAATATTTTGACCTCCTGCAGCAACGGGGCTCCACTATCGAACTGATCGGGATGTCTTATCCTAATGAGAACATCGGGGAGAACCTGTACAGCGGACAGGAGCTGAGCGTTACCTATCAGAACAAAATCCACAATTTCAATTATTTTATTACCGCCAATGCGTCCCGAATGAAAACAGAGGTGCTGTACATGAACGAGGTTCAGCAACGGTACTCCTGGAACAACCGTACCGGAATGCCGGTAGGACAGGTGTTCGGTTACCTGGCAAATGGCCTGATACAGACGCAAGCGGAGGCCGACAGTGCGCCGCGACTTGGTGGCACGCAGGTGTTCCCCGGGGATGTTAAACTCGTGGACCTGAACGGTGATGGCATCATCAACCTGTTTGATCAGACGGCATTGGGCAATACGAAACCCATCATTTACTATGGTGCGACTTTAGGGTTCAGTGTCAAGGGGTTTGATTGCAGTGTGCTGCTTCAGGGGGTTAAAAACAGGACCTACCAGCAAACGGATTATGCTTTCGGCAGCGGCGGTGACCGTCAGGGCTATGAGTACCTCTTAGGTCGATGGACACCTGAAACTGCAACAACAGCAACCTATCCAAGGCTTACCGTGGGATTCAATGCGAACAACACGCCTTATCTCAACAACTCGAGTTTCTGGACCCATTCCGGAGAGTACTTCAGGATCAGGAACATTGATGTAGGCTACACGTTGCCATTCAGTGTTACCAACCGCATAAAAGTGGCCGGGCTGAGGTTATTTGCCAATGCACAGAACCTCTTCACCAGTACCCCGTACGACAGACTGGATCCGGAAATTTATGGTGATAACTCGTACCCGATTCAGAAAGTGCTGAATTTCGGTGTGAACATCAAATTATAAATATAAGATAGACGATATGAAAAGGATATATTTAAAATGTTTTGTAATGGTCATGCTGATCAGCGCCCTCTTCTCCTGCAAGAGCGATCTGGAAACAGAGCCGATTGAGCAGCAGACGCTGGATCAGGTGTTCAACAGCAAGGATTCTGCGGGAGTCAACGCGGAGCGTTTTCTGATCGACATCTATGCGCGTCTTCCTCGTACCTATAATAGGGTGGGCGATGATTACCTGGATGCGGCTACAGATGATGCCATTTCTTCTAATACGGGCAACACCTCTGTACAACAGCTGGCAATGGGTACTTATACCTCAGACAATTACCTCGATAACCAATGGGGCAACTGGTACGCAGGCATCCGTCAGGTGAATATTTTTGTCAACAACATCGACAATGTTCCGCTGAAAGGAAAACTGCCCAATGGCGTTACCTTCAGGGAAGTATGGAAATCGGAGGCGCGCTTCTTACGTGCGCTGTATTATTTTGAACTGGTGAAACGCCATGGCGGGGTACCTTTGCTGGGTGATCAGGTCTTCCAGCTGAATGACAATGTCGAGCTTAAGCGCAGTACCTTTGAAGCATGTATTGATTACATCGTAACTGAATGTGATGCCATCAAAGATAAACTGCGTACCAATCCATTTGACCTTAACTTCATAGAGAGACCAACTAAAGGTGCCGCGCTCGCACTGAAATCAAGGGTGCTGCTGTATGCCGCTAGTCCTCTATATAATGAGTCGAACATTGATCCTGCAAATCCCCTTACCGGTTATGTCAGCTTTTCGGCACAGCGCTGGGAAAAGGCTGCTCAGGCTGCAGAAGAACTGATCAACCTTGGTCAATTTGAGCTGTTGAGCGACTTTAAAGGGGTATTCATTACCCAGGCCAACAGGGAACGTATTTTCAGCAGACAAGGCGGGAACAATACCAATGTGGAGGGAAACAATGGCCCTGTGGGTTATAGTGTATCCATCAACAACGGTCGAACCAGTCCTACTCAGGAGCTGGTCAATGCCTTTGGTATGGCCAATGGCCTTCCTATCGATGATCCTGCCTCCGGATATCAGCAAAATGACCCCTATGCTAACCGTGACCCCCGCTTTTATGCAACGATATTTTTCAATGGTGCGCAGTGGCTGGGCAGACCGGTACAAACCTTTGAGGGTGGGGCCGACAAGCCAGGAGGTACCAAACAGCAAACGAGAACAGGTTATTATGCCCGTAAGTTTATGGGGAACTTCGAAAACCTGATGAGGTATGACAATGTGAACCATGACTTTGTTCTGTTCCGCTATGCAGAGGTACTGCTGAACTATGCGGAAGCCAGAAATGAGTTTCTTTCTGCTCCCGATGGATCGGTGTATCAGTATGTCGAGGCCATCCGTCAAAGAGCCGGATTGAATCCTTACCAGCTTGCTGCGGGCCTGACCAAGGTGCAGATGCGCGAAATCATTCAGAATGAGCGACGTAAAGAACTTGCTTTTGAAGAACATCGGTTTTATGATGTCAGACGATGGAAACTCGCGGAGACGCTGTTCGACAGACAAGTGAATGGGATGGTCATTTATCAAACCGGAACGGGTACCATCTATCAGCAGACACCAGTCCTCCAGATGAACTTTGAAAAAAGAATGTACCTGGCCCCGATCCCGTTTTCTGAAGTCATAAAAAATAGGAATATGGTTCAAAATCCAGGCTGGTAATTAAGGGTATTCACAAGATTCAATTCAAAGACATGAAAAAAAGTTTATATATCATTTTATTGATTTTCTCAACATTCCCTGCAATTGCCCAGGCCCAGTCGGTCGTGACTGGTATTGTTAAGGATTCAGGTGGCCCACTGCCGGCGGTGACGGTGACGGAGAAAGGATCAAAGAACCTGGCCATCACCAATAATGAAGGTAAGTTTACCATCACCCTGAAGGGGAGCAACGTCCTGTTGTTTACCAGTACAGGTTACGTGGCACAGGAAAAGAAAGTAAGGGGCGGCGAGCAGATCGAAGTTTTCCTCCTTCCCAGCAACCAGGACCTCAACGAGGTGATGGTGGTTGGTTTTGGAACGACCAAACGGATCACGAATACCGGTGCTGTAAGTACCGTAAAAGGAGCTGAGATCCGTAATATACCTACGTCCAGTGTGCAGAATGCACTCGCCGGACGTTTACCGGGACTGGTCTCGGTACAACGTTCCGGCCAGCCGGGAAGGGATGCCTCCGATTTCTTCATCCGTGGGGTAAGCTCACTGAACCCTGACGGGAATCAACCCCTGATCATTGTGGATGACATTGAGTATACTTACGGGCAGCTTTCCCAGATCAACGTGAACGAGATTGAAAGCATCTCTATTTTAAAGGACGCCTCCACCACAGCAGTATATGGGATTAAAGGGGCTAATGGAGTATTGGTCGTCAAGACGCGTAGGGGTGCTACTGGCGCGCCAAGGGTCAATGCCAGGGTGGAATCAGGTATGCAAAGCCCGGTCACCAAGCTCAAGTTTCTGAATGCCTACGAAACAGCACTGCTGGTTAATGAAGCAAGGGCTAACGACGGACTTACCGCTCAGTTTACTGGGGCAGATATTGAGCACTTCAGGGTGGGCGATGATCCTTATGGTCATCCTGATGTAAATTGGTACGACCGCATCTTCAAAACCAACAGCATGCAGTACAATAGCAATGTGGACATCTCTGGCGGAAGTGAATCGGTCAAATATTTCATCTCCGGAGGGGCATTTACACAAAATGGAAACCTTTACAATTTTGAGAATGAGGGAAATCAGGTAGATAATAATTATTACTACAGGAGGTTTAATTTGCGTTCAAACCTGGATGTTGATGCGACCAAAACCTTAAAAATCCGCCTGGACCTGAGGGCTAATTTCGGAAAAATCAATTCTCCAAAGGCAGGTAACATCGTTGGCGAGGTATTCGACTTCTCCAAAATCCATCCTTATTCTGCGCCATTCTTAAATCCAAATGGTTCCTACGCTTATGCCAGCGATACCCGTGACCTGCTGCCGACCATCAATGCACGTCTGGCAACCGCAGGTTATAGCCTGGACAGGCGTAATGACCTGAACATCCTCTTTGGTGGTACGCAGGACCTGAAGGCCATTACCGAAGGGCTGTCTTTTACTGGACGTGTGGCCTACGCGAGCGTGGAATCTAATGTCAGGGAGCAATCTAGGGAAAATCCACCTTCCTACCTTTACGATCCAAATACAGATTCCTATACCCTGAACGGTCCGATTTATGCCCTTGGAAATTATACGCTTTTTGCTTATCAGGGTTTGTATGATAGCCGCGTGAATGTGGTAGCCAATTTTAGCTATACCAAAAAGTTCGGTGATCATACGGTCAACGGCCTGGTACTTTACAATAGGGAATCCTATAAAACCCGCGGAGACAGAAAGGTGAACTGGATCCCGGCGAACTTCCAGGGCTTTACAATGAGGGCTGGTTATGACTATAAAGAAAAGTTTCTGATCGATGCTACACTGGCCTACAATGGATCTGACCGTTTTCAGGCTGATAAACGCTATGGTTCCTTCCCTGCAGTTTCTGTAGGTTATAACCTTGCCAAAGAAAGTTTCTTTAATGACATTGTCCCTTTTGCCGATCTATTTAAAATCAGGGCCTCTCTGGGGCTTGTAGGTTCTGATAAGGTGCCTGGCGACAGGTACTTGTTTCAGCAGGTCTACAACAACGGGCCGGGTTATTCATTCGGCGAAGTAAGCAAAGATGTCAACAGCATTACGGAAGGCCCTCTTGGGAACAGCAATGTAGGCTGGGAGAAAGCGCGTACCTTTGATGTCGGCTTAGACCTCAACCTATTCAAAAATAAGCTCACACTGGCTGCCGATTATTTCAATACCAGACGTTATGATCAGTTGATCACCTCACAATCTTTACCTATCAATATCGGGGTTGGGGTCTCTCCAACAAATATTGCCACGGTAAGTAATAAAGGTTTTGAGCTGGAATTGGGTTATAACAATAACATCGGCGCGTTTAACTACAACATCAAAGGGGTATTGACCTATTTCAAAAACAAGGTCTTGTTTAAAGATGAACCTTCCCCGGCATATCCATGGCTGGCACAAACCGGACATCAGATCGATCAGCCTTTCGGATATCGCTTTGACGGTTTTTATACTGAAGAGAACATTCCGACCAGTGCAAAGCCAAACACGGGTGCTGAAATTATGCCGGGAGACCTGCGTTACAAGGATTTAAATGAAGACGGTGTGATCGATCAATACGACATGACCGCCATTGGAAGACCCAATGTACCCAATACCAGTTTCGGTTTAACCCTGGGTGGGGGCTTTAAAGGGTTTACCTTCAGTGTGTTGTTTCAAGGTACAACAGCTTATAGTTTCAGCGTATATGGAAATGGTATTGAGCCTTTTCAAAGTCAGTTTCAGCCGATCCACCAGCAACGATGGACGCCGGAAAATCCTACTGCAGCAAAGTTTCCTCGCCTGTCGACCAATCCAACCACGATCAACAGCCCTGCAGCTTATATGTCCGATTTCTGGTTGATTGATGCGACATACCTGAGGTTAAAGACTGTGGAGCTTGGCTATCAGATACCGGATAAAATGCTGCCTTTCAAGGTGAACAATGCCAGGATCTATCTGAGCGGTTACAACCTGCTGACCTGGACCAACTATTCCATGTATCAGCAGGATCCTGAGGTCAGCTCAAATACTGCCGGCGATGCCTACCAGAATCAAAGGGTAGTCAACCTGGGACTGCAGATCGGTTTTTAAACATTACAGGTGGTCAGCTTTTCATTTACCTGATCATCATCATCACAGCTGTCCAAAGAGAAGTTTCTTTTTTGGGCAGCTGTCTTTTTTCTGCGCACAATGTTGTTTTTCCATTACGGAATTCAGTAAATTCAACAGATAACTATGTTTCCTACCATCTCTTATTTGCTTGAATATCTGTTTGGTGTCCCCATCAATCTGCCTATCCCAACATTTGGCGTTTTCGTGGTGCTCGCATTCGTTTTATCTTACTTTACTTTCTACAGCGAGTTTAAACGCAAGGAACGGGTAGGGGTAATAGCGACCTTTGAGCAACCATTTTTTAACAATGGAGCCACTGCCGCTGATTATGCAGAATATGGCCTTCTTGGCTTCCTGCTCGGATTTAAGGTTATTGGCGCTTGTTTTGACCTTGATTTATTTTGGCAATCTCCTTTAAAGTACATTTTCTCCCTGCAGGGAAGTTGGCTGGCCGGAACGCTGATCTGTTTGCTTTTTAGCTACCTGATTTATTGGTACAGAAAGCAGGAAATGCTGGAAAATAACCGCAAGACAACGATTGTCGTCCATCCTTACCAACTGATGCCGAAACTGATGATCTGGACCGCAGTATGGGGCTTTCTTGGCGCCAAAGTTTTCAACTTCCTGGAGAACGTTCAGCTGTATAGTTCATATTCGTTTGCCCACTACCTCCAATACAGCGGACTTACATTTTTAGGCGGATTGACATTCGGGGCAATGACCTATCTTTATATCGGCCATAAATCTGGTATGAGGCTGATCGACCTGGCGGATATTGGTTCTCCGGGAATGATGGTGGCGTATGGGGTTGGACGCATTGCATGTCAACTTTCCGGCGATGGTGACTGGGGTATTGTAAATAATACCGAAAAACCTTTTCTATGGCTGCCCGACTGGATGTGGTCTTTCCGTTTTCCTTATAATGTATTAAATGAAGGAAGCTACATTAGCGGTTGCGCGGGAAACTATTGTACCATCTTGCCACATGGCGTTTTCCCTACTTCTTTTTACGAATCTGTGCTCATCCTGACTGCTTTTTTTATCATTTGGATCAATAGGAACAGGATCCGGCTGCCAGGATTGATGTTCTCCATTTATTTATTGGTGATCGGACTGGAACGTCTGTTAATCGAAGAAATCAGGCTGAATTACAGGTATGAGGTTTTCGGGATGCACTTGTCGCAGGCACAGATGGTCAGCCTATTGTTTATACTGCTGGGTCTGCTTATTGGTGGGTATACGGTCGTACATAGAAAGCGTGCGCCATGGTGATACCCCCTAAAATTGGCGTTGGTGTTTTCTTATCCAGGTTTTCATTTGATTGGCATTTAATAAGATGCTGCTGGCAAATAGCGGCTACCTATGCACGAATAATCATGCTGGTATTCCCGGTTCAGGTAAACCTTTAGCTTAGTATATCTAACACACCTATTATGAAAAACGCAGGCACGATCATCATCGTCTTATTTCTGGCTGTTTGTCGGCCATCCTTTTTAAAGGCTCAGGAACAGGACAACAAGACATCAGCAGCAATCCAGGAGAAAAATACTAAAGAAGGCGTTTTCAAAAAGGATGGGTTTTATTTTGGCCCGAGTGCAGGTTTATGGTTTCCGGACGGGAAGAATCGCGTAATGGGCCACCCCGTTCTGCCTGGATTAATCATGGAACTGAAAAGTGAGAAGTCGTCCATCAGTCTTACATTTGATTTCATTATCAATGAAGGCACAAAAGATACTTTATATATCAAGTACAATGATGAGCTATTGAAAAAGAATAAATTTGCCGGTGGACAGATTGGCCTGGATTTCGACCATGAAATTTTCAGTAAGGAAAAGTTCTCTATTGAGGCAGGTGCGGGCCTTGGTTATGGGATGATGACTTATCACAACCCAAATAAGGATGTTCATGTTGGAAGGTCGGGTTTGTACTTTAGCCCTGGACTTAGTTTTAGGTACTTTGTCTCGAACAATAGCTTTATCAAATTGAGAACACAATATTATGTGGCCAACTACCGGCTTAAGGATGACGTTAGTACCGATTTCAGGGGTAACTATCCAACGGTGAAGCTCATTTATGCATGGAGGTAAAAATGATGATAGAAATATATAATAAAGAAGACGTTATCATCCCTTTTGAAAATATTGGTGATGATGAGATAGAAAACTGGACCGAAGAAGTGGTCACTGATATTGTTAATGCCACAATAATAAAAAAATGGCGGTATTAGAGGAAGTATAATTAGCTATTGTGGCCTCTAAATTGATAAGGGTAACCTGAATCAGGAGCGCTTACTCCTGACCACAAATTACTGCTCTTGATTCGCAGAAATTAAGTTAACCATTGATTACTCATTTGATAATAGGACTGAATGTATCAACAAATATTAGTATTTGCCTGCCTGTTTGTACTTTCCAGTTGTAAAGAAACGAGCAGGGTAGAGATTTTACCCATTGATAAAGAATTAAATGAAAAGTTTTTAAGCGGGAAGGGGTTGGATACAAATTATTTTAATATGGATCACGTGCTTCAATACTATGAAGTGGTGCCGGGAGCATCAACCGAAAAGCAGCTGCTGGCCAAACTAAACAAGTTTGTACAAAAGAGATACCTTGGACAGCACAGTAGAGTGCCCGGTACACTCCATATTTTTTTCTATGAAACCAGCTTTCTGACGGATTACAGTAAGGATTTGTACCGGGTTGCCCGCGACAGTGAGTATGGTGCTTTAGAAAAACATAGTGATGAACTGCTGGCGCAGTACTCATTTGAACGTATCGAGGAGCATCCCAATAAAATCATGCGGAATACCTTTTTCTACTATCACGTGAAAAAGCCTCTGCAGCTGTCCGACACCTTATCTCTAAAATAAGGTTCGTTAAGGGCACAGCTGCAGAAGCTGAAATTATTTATGCCATGGCACCATTGGCACCAATGACCTGTCCTGAAATCCATTTGGAATCATCTGAAGCCATAAAAAGGATGACTTTAGTGATGTCTCTCGGGTCTGCAATCCTGCCAAAAGCATTACTGCCTGCCAGTCTTTCCAGCACCTCTTCAGATTTTCCATTCAGGAACAAATCCGTACCCGTTGGTCCTGGCGCTACTGCATTCACTGAGATGCCTCTTCCTATTTCCTTCGAGAACACGCGTGTCATCTGATCTACAGCAGTTTTGGTAGCGGTGTAAATGGCATAACCGGGGAACATCAGCCTTGTTGCAGATGAAGACAGGTTGATGATGATCCCATTGTCGGCAAGCCGGGTCGCTGCGGCTTTCATACTGAGGAAAACACCTTTCACATTGATGTTAAAATGACGGTCGAAGTCATC
Organism: Pedobacter sp. BAL39; assembly: GCF_000170795.1. Classification (GTDB taxonomy): domain Bacteria; phylum Bacteroidota; class Bacteroidia; order Sphingobacteriales; family Sphingobacteriaceae; genus Pedobacter. The sequence goes on along the minus strand of NZ_ABCM01000006.1, from coordinate 264,202 downwards.
AACGGAGTGGTCTTTAAGTAACTTTGTTTCCATCACACCGGCATTATTGATCAGTACGTCGATCCGCCCAAATTCGTTGATCGCCGCATCAAACAGACTGTTTACCTCTTCTTCCTTGCTCACATCTGCTTTGAAGGTAATCGCCGTACCGCCCTTCTCGCGGATGCCATTGAGCAGTGCCTCAGCAGGACCTGCACTACTTGCATAATTGATCACCACCTTTGCACCTTCTTCGGCAAATGCTGCGGCCATATCGGCACCGATCCCTTTTGACGCTCCGGTAATGAGTACCACTTTATCTTTTAAGCTTTTCATAGTCTTTTCTTTTGTTATCCAAAAATACGGACAACATTATGGATAACTCTGGTGACTGTTTCAGTATTTAAAACTTAAAAGTGACATTGGCAGAAAGACTACGTCGCATTTGCGCGCTCAAAACGCCCTGTCCGGTAAAATAAAGTACATCGGTAAGGTTATCACCCTTGATGCCAATTCTGCACCTGCGCATCTCGTAAAAGAGGGTGCCGTTCAGCAACGTATAGGAAGGAAAAGTAAAGACGCCCGTCGTGGCCGAGTTCCCGGAAAGATATTTTCCGGAGTGATTGGCACCGAAGCCTGCGCCCAGTCCTTTTAGTGATCCATCGGGCTGTACATAGCTAACCCAGATGTTGATCAGCTCATCCGGCCCTGCTGATGCTGGCCGGCGGCCTTCAAGGGCCTTTGAAGAACGGGTAAGCTTGCTATGATTGTAACTGTAGCCTGCAATCACATTCATTCCCGTAACTGGATTGGCGATCAGTTCAAATTCGAATCCTTTGCTACGCTGGGTGCCATTCTGGACAACGATATTGTAGTCAATACCCTCCCTGTTCAATACCTCGTCCCTGGTAATGTCCTTTACTTCGATGTCGTAGTAGCTGGCGGTGAAACTCATCCGGTTGCCGAAGAGATCCATTTTCAAGCCTCCCTCAAACTGATTGGCTTGCTGCGGTTTGAAGGTGCCTGAGATGTCACCAAGAGGTTGAGCAACAGGGGGAACATTGCTGAAACTATTCATGTAATTACCAAAGACAGAAACTTTGTCTTTAATCAACTGATAAACGAGTCCGAATTTAGGCGACAAGGCCGTTTGTGAATATTTTGTATTGACCAGCAGTGTATTGGTCGCCAGGTTCATCGTTCCAAGGCTCTGGAAGCGGTCGACGCGCAAACTGAGTAGCACCAGCAACTGATCCGTCAGGTCGATGGCATCAGAAGCATATGCGCTGTAAATATTGCTCGAATTGTAATTCTTCACCACAGCGCCAGCTGTACCCACGCCTGTGAGCGCCGCAATTTTAGCTTCTGCTTTCGCCCTGGTCAGGGTTCCATATTTGGCCGGAAGGTCACCATTAACTGCGCTTACTGTGTCAAACTTCACGATAGCGGAATTGTTATTATAGGTCGTCTGGTTCAGGTAATCCAGTCCCACTACCATTCTGTGTCTCATGCCGCCAATTTTAAAGTCGCCATTGAAATTCTGCTGCAGGGCGGTATAGTTTCCTTCGTAGTTCTGCAACTGTACGTTTCTTTCCACCAGTTCATCGCTCGAAGCACCGCGTATAAACTGGTACTGGTACATGCCATCAGTCTTGCGGGTATTTCTCGATACACTTGTTTGCGACTTCCAGTTGCCGGAAATCTGATAGTTCAGCTGTCCGTGGATGTTTGAGGCAGGGGCTTTCAGCGTGATGTCATTGGAGGTGAACGACCTGTTCCAGTCGTAGTTTAGTGCCTTTGGTGTTGTAGCAATGTAACTCCTCGTGCGGTGCAGGAACACAATGGAAGGATTGGTACCCTCATAGTCGTAAAACTCCGCATTTAGTATGGCTTCCATTTTTTCATTGATACGGTAAGAGATCACTGGAGCTACAAACGTAGATTTCCTGAACCCTGCATCCTGAAAGCTCGATCTTTTATGATAGGCTGCATTGACGCGGAATTGCAGGCTTTTATCGTCATTTAGCGGCCCATAAATATCGGCAGTAAGCCTGTTCAGGTTAAAGTTTCCTGTTGTATATCCAATTTCTCCTCCGAGAGTATCCAGGGGCTTTTTGGTGATGACATTGATCAACCCGCCGAAAGTCGTGAGCGCACCTCCGAACAAGGTTCCGGAAGGGCCTTTGAGTATCTCAATTTTCTCAATATTGGCAGGGTCGATGTCTCCGTTGGTTTGTCCGGCGATGCCATCAACCATGGAAATTCGTGTAGGAAAACCACGTAAATTATAATAAACTGCTCCGTCACCACTTCTGCCGATGCTACCTTGCATCTTTAAGATACCAGGCGTGTTTTTCAGGACGTCAGTGAGGTCTGTAGTGATCTGTTCATTCAGTAGAGATCGGGTGATGGTCGTATATACCTGAGGGTTTTCCAGGTTTTTTAGCGGCAGCTTAGCCACTGTTTCTGTCTTGCGGACAACGAATTTGTTGACCATCTTGCCGTTCACCTCTATCTCAGTGAGCTCCTGACTGTTTGCTGCCAGTCTGAAGTTTTCTGTGATCGTCACACCGGCCAAGACCTTAATTTGACTGCTTTGGGTGGTCATCCCAACATAACTGGCATCCAGTCTGTAATTGCCGGCTTCCACATCTCTCAGCATGAAATCACCTTTCTCGTCTGCTTGGGTGCTTTTTACATCCTTAATGCTTACCGTTACAAAGGGCGCTGGTTTACCGTCGCTGGTCTTTACTGATCCTTTGATGTTTCCTTTTCCTGCTGAAGTCTGTATCGTGACTACATCTGCTTTCAGACTCAGGCTTTTCAATTGTTTCCCAAGGAGTTCTGTCAACACCTGTCGTACGGATTTCTGAGTTGCACTTAACTTTACCTTGCGCTGCACGTCAAGCTGTGTGCTGCTGTAAGAAAACTTTAAGCCCGACTGATCACCTAAGGCACTGAGTGCGTCTGCAAGGCTCATTTCGGCCAATTCGATAGTTACAATTTTATCAAGTGCTGATTTCTGTTGTGCAATGCCGTAAATTGGACTCCAGATCAGAAAACCAATGAAAAGCAGGATTGTTACGCTTTTTTTCGTCAGGGTACATAGTTTGTACATACTTTTGTTTTGTTGTTAGTTAATGATGAATTGATTGGCAATTGGACCCAGGATGAAGTTTGCCGACCGAACCTGGGTCTTTTTTTATTGATATTTGTGATGTCGTATTAGTAAATGATAAATGAACCCTGGTGATTTTTTTTGTAGTGGCATTTCAATGCGAAACTGATGCTTTCCAAAACGTCTGTTAATGCTGGCTTCAGAAAACTGCCGGTATAACGCTCCTTAATAAGACGGTTATTCTTTATCTCTACCTCTACATTATACCATCGCTCGAGCACGGGGAGAATTTCCTCAACAGTCATGTTGTCCAGAATCAATTGATCTTCCTTCCAGCTCGTGTACTTATTGGCGTATACGTTAGTTTTGACCATATTCCCCGTACTTGTAGCGTCATGAACGGGAGGTGTGGAAAATAAACCCATCTGATTGGCAGTGAGGATCAGGTGCGCATGGCCTTTAGGCCCCATAAAACGAACTTTGCCTTCTGCCACCACCACGGCGGTAAAAATCTCAGAAGGGTAGCAGCGTAGGTTAAAGTGTGTGCCAAGCACCTTGATACTGGTATTCCTCGTGCTGATGTAAAAAGGTTTTGATGGATCTTTCGCCACATCAAAGAAAGCTTCACCACTAAAATCAATCATCCTTGCAGTATCCGGGAACCTATTTGGAAATCGTACTGTACTTCCGGAATTCAAATGCACCAGGGTACCATCGGGCAGCTTTAATGTAACCTTTTCACCGTTTTTTGCAGCTACCTGTCTGTATTGTACTGCGGGACTGTTCTTGTATCGCTGAAAGTTCAGGAAAAAGTAACCCGCCGCCGCGATAAGCAACAGGCTGGCAGCGATGCCAAGCGATGTGCTCCATTTTTTCCGTTTGGTATCGAATGTTGAGACAACTGGTGTATTCGTTTGTTCCGCAAGCGGGGCTGTCGACTGCTGCTGAAATTTAAAGCGGCCGGATAATTTTTCCCAGCCTTTGTTTTCTAAATGGTCAAGACTGACATGTTCCGGGTAACTCCATTCCACATCGTCATTCATTAGCCATGCTTCCACGAGCTCCCGCTCCTCCGGGCTGCATTGACCAATATGATAACGCTGTATAATTTCCTTGTTTATTTTCATATCAAGAGGTCTACTTCTGATGCCTTCATACAGATAAGCTGTTTAAGCAGGCTTTTTCCCTTGGATAAATATGAAAAAAAAATAGATTTTTATGTAAGGTGTTGATTATGAGTTGTGTTATTTTTTAGTCTCACTAACAACGGGAGGCTTGCAGGTTGTCCCTAAGAAAATTAATCGCACGGTAGAGGTGATACTCGACGGTTTTTTCTGAAATGAGCAATTTGGCGGAGATCGTTTTATTGTTCATCCCATGTTCCTGACTCAATAGATACACCTCCCTGCAGCGGGATGATAACTGAGAGACGAGTGAACTGATGTTAGCATTCAGCTCGTTAAATAGGATCTGCTCTTCGGTGTAGTTTTTTCCTTCAATTGCGTTGCTGAGCGCAGACTGCAGATGTGTCCTATGACTGCTGCTGGTGCGCAGGTATTCAAAAGACTCCAGCTTCGCTGCCCGGTAGAGATACCTTTCAATCGAGGTCCTGATCTCTATATTTTTACGGCGCTCCCACAAGGAAGCGAAAATATCCTGGCTGACCTCCTCTGCAATTTCCTCGTCACGGGTGTAATGGAAGATGATTCCGTAGACATCTTTCCAGCATGTCCTGTAAGCATGCTCAAAACGCTCTTCATCTATCTTCAAGATAAAGACACCCTGGTCACTACTGAAATGCTGATTTTGATCCAATATTTAGATTTTTGTCCAAAGCTATATATTTGCTTGGAATAATTCTAAATAATAGTATTTATTTGTCAATTCAGTGTTACGGCATCAGCCACGGCGCCACATTGTAAATTTGTTGTGTCGATAGTTTTAACAGGTCCAGCTTGCTTTCTGAATTTCGTAAAGGAAATTGAGTCTTGGCATTTCTCCAAAATAGGGGATTTCCTCCTCAGCGATTTTTACGGCATGTAACCGGCCTATTGCAATCTGTGAGCGTAAGTTTTCTGCCCCAATATGAAAGTAAACCCGATTTACAAATTGGAAAATGTAGTCCAGCATCAGCTTTTTTACCTTGGGGTTAATGCCCTTACCCCAGTAAGCGGTAGCATAAAATGTATAACCGATAAAGATGCTGTTGTTTTCAGGACGGTAATCATAAAAACGCGTACTGCCGATGGTCAAACCGGTAGACCTGTCAATGATACGGAATGCACCACCGCTTTCCAGGGCGCCTTCAAAAAAGTTGCGGAACACTTCTTCTTTCCATCGGTCTTTGTTCGGATGTTGCTGCCAGATCTCAGGATCAGCTGCTGCAGCGTATAAAACGGAAAAATCCTTTTCGGCTAAAGGACAAAGGATGATGTCTTCGTTTTCCAATGTGGGTTGCAGGTCAATGGTCATGGTGATGCTTTAGTTTATAAAAGTAGCATTATAGTTTTCGGAAATCCAATGAAAATTGCATTAGGTTTTAACGGCTATGATGTCGTTATAAAAGTTAAAGTTTACGAATCAAATTTGAACAGATGGTGATTGACGATAAAGATGATACGATTTGTGAATTTTTTGATCAGATATGTACAGTAATAGCTTGTAGATTAGGGTTAACCAAAATATAAAACCGTATGGAAAAAACTATCAAAAGCCAATGGCCGGGTGCATTTCGTATGCTCAGCTGTGCTGTAATTATCACCGCTGTGATCGCAGGCTGTACAAAAAAAGAACCGGACACTGCGTCCAGTCCTGATCTCAATAACCCGGTAAAATCTGGCAATGCAGTCAGCCTCCTGTCCGTTGATTTAATGAGTGGTAATCCTATTTTACCCGTCGCAACTGCCGATCCGGATATCATTTATGCAAATGGCAAATACTACATCTATCCAACGGCCACAGGGCCGAATGCCAGTCAGTTCCACGCCTATTCATCGACAGATCTCCTGAACTGGACGGACGAAGGCATTGTCTTGAATCTAGCGAATGTCAGCTGGGCACAAACGGATGGCTGGGCACCATCAGTGGTTGCCCGTAATGGAAATTATTATTTCTATTATACCGCGGCGAAGAAGATAGGAGTGGCGGTCAGCACGAGTCCGACCGGCCCTTTTGTGGATAAGGGGACTGCGCTGGCTACCGGTGACGGAACGGATCCGATAGACCCAATGGTATTTATCGATACAGATGGTCAGGCTTACATGTACTGGGGAAATACCACCTTCAACGTTCAGCGACTGAATACTGACATGATCTCGCTGACGGGTACCAGAAGTCATGATAAACCGTCCAATTACTTTGAGGCTCCGTATGTGATCAAAAGAAATAGTACTTATTATCTCATGTACTCTATAAATGACTTCAGCAGTGATGATTACCATGTGGAATATGCGACCTCATCCAATCCGATGGGACCCTGGACTACCAAAGGACGGATCACCTCAGCACTGGGTGCGATAAAAGGGCCGGGACATAATGCTGTCATCAGCAAACCAGGATGTAGTGAGGAATATTTCTTTGTTTATCACAGGCGTACCAGTACCAATATCCATGAGCGGCAGGTGGCCATCGACCGGATGTTCTTTGATGGTGCAGGTAACATCATGCCAATCAACATCAGCGTTTCCGGAGTTACCCAATCCGCCGGTACCGCGTCTTGTTTGACACCTAACCCGATTCCTAATGGTCAGTACGCCATCCGCTCGAAGGTCAATACAACTTCTGGTGCAGGTTTGTACCTCGATATTGCAGGCTGTGCTACCGGAAATGCAGATGTAAGGACCTGGACACGGACAACCTGCGCCGGACAAAAATGGAACCTGACCTATCTGAACAATGGCTATTATAAGATACTTTCAGAATTACCAACCCATAAATCACTGGATCTGGACGCCTGTTCTATCGAACGCGGTGCCAACGTACAGGTATGGGATGTGTTCTCTAATGATTGTCAGCAATGGCGTATTGAGTCTGTAGGTGATGGCTGGTACCGGATCATGGCCAAAGCCGGGAACAATGTCCTGGATATCGTAAATGGTGATGCCACACCTGGAGCTGATGTGAGAACCTGGACATGGAATGGTGCAGCTCCTCAATATTGGAAGTTCGAAGCGCCTTAGGCTTAACCTTTTTTCCTAATAATGTGTCACAGTTGACGCTTTTCCACCTGATTGAAAAGCGTCAGCTGTTTTTATAACTTAATCCGGAACTATTGCTGACGCAGATGGTTTCATAGAAATTTATAAGGTAAACTTGGTCTATTTTCTAATGGAGATAGCCTTTGTCTTTCATCTTGTCCACCACCTGCTGGCCTATTAGCTTACCCCATTCCTGACCAGCAATCATCGATTCCTGGCTGATCAGAGGGGTTTTTTCCGCGAATTTCCTACCTGCGGGGCTTTCATAAAAAGCAATCACTGCAAGTAAATCTGCTTCTGTTAAATGCTTTTGATAAATCGGGAGCACCATATTTATGAGTTTGTTAAAAGCATCCTTACTTACTTCTGCCTCAAATTCGTCCCAGAATCCTTCGGGTACGCCTGACTGCTGTTGCTTGAACATCGCAATCATTTGTACCAATACCCCTTTGTAAGCAGTTTCTGAACCAGATATCTGCATCATCTTTTTTAATGATGATCTGTAACTGGTCGTATCTTGTCCAAAAGAAAATGTGGTAACTAATCCCAGCAGCACGGTTAAAATTGTTGTTTTCATATGATGTTTTTATTTGTTTAAGAAATGTATGATGGTCTGTCGGCAGGTACGCCAACAGCAGTTTTTCCCATTCTCAGGATCGGGATTCTTTCTTTTTTCGGACATAAGCGATGGTTTCTTTGAGCCAATCCTGGGAGCTCAACTCTACATCGGGTTTTACGCCAACGCCCTCTATCGATCGTCCCGATCGCGTAGTGATCTGGCAGTTCGGGATGAACATCCAGAATGCGATATCGGATTCCTCAAGTGAGACACCTGTTCCCTGGCCAGGATTTCCAGCGCCTGCCGTTGTTTTCCCGAGGATGGTAGCTCTTTTCATTTCTTTGGCAGTAAATGCAAAGTACTCAGCAGCTGAAAAGGTCTTGTCGGAGACAATGATGTAAAGAGGGATGTCGAATAATGCGGGACCTTCCTTGTAATTAAAAGTAACTTCGCTTTGATGCCAGTTCGGCTCACCCGTACATTTTTTTATCAGAAGGCTTTGATAGTCTTTTGTTTGATACAGAAATTGATTCAGGAAAGCACTGCTTGCACCATCTCCACCGGGATTTTCAGAAATATCAATAATCAGTTGTTCGCAGTCGGCTACAGAATCCAAGGCCTGTTGTATTTTCTTAAATGCCTCATCGCCCGCAACACAGGCATCCCACCTGATGTAACCAACCTGCTGATCTAACATCTTTACCTGCGTAATCCCCCCCGTGAAAGGTGTCTCTGCTTGACTGGCGTTCTGCGCGGAAGCCGTCTTATGATAAGCCATGACGTTAAAATGCTTGTCCCTGGTTTCTTGTCGAAGCATCGTCGTGATCCGCTCAGTGGCCTCCTCTGCGGAAATCCCGTCAAACTGCTGCTGCTCTTTCATCTCCAATAATTTTTTTGATAGCTTAATGGCTTTGTCCTTATCAAAATATTGTTCTTCTAAATTCTTTCGGAGGACATCTATCAATAAATAGACGTCTTTTTGTGTTAAAGCTTTCTGATCCTCCACACAAGACTGTAAGTTGAAACAAGTTAAAAGCAAGAGCAGGATAATCAGTTTATGACGGGGATTCATGGCAGCATTAATTTCGATGTAAGATATCAAAATTTTCCGAACCCAAATGTATCAGGAACATGATGATGAACCTCTAGTATTAAATTTTTTTTCATCTCATGTTGGGCTTAATCGCAGCATCCCGGCCCTGAGCAGGCCAGCTCAGCCGGTTTCTCCGCATACACCGTCACGCTGAAAATTCCCGTATCACCAGATTTGAATGCAGCGATGCCTGCGTCGTCCATATAATCTTGCAAAATGTCATCCGGGATCACGATTGCTTTTTCCTTCTGCACTAGCATACCTTTAAAACCGTTAGCTTCAATTAGGCGCAGGTATTCCTCTCTTTGGACCGCACCGCTCACACAACCGGCGTACATCCCTGCAGCTGAACGTAGCGCTTCTGGCAGATCACCCACCAATACCACATCAGAAATGCTGAAATGGCCACCTGGCTTTAATACACGGAATATTTCTTTAAAAACCCCATCCTTATTCGGCACCAGATTTAGTACACAATTGCTCACGATAACATCAGCAGCATTTGCGGTTACAGGCATGTGTTCAATATCCCCCTGACGGAATTCTATATTATGAAAGGCCAGTTTTTCAGCGTTGATACGCGCTTTTTTGATCATGGCAGGTGTGAAGTCAATACCAATTACTTTTCCAGTCTCGCCTGTCTCCGCACGCGCTACAAAAGCATCGTTACCAGCACCGCTTCCAAGGTCAATCACAACATCGCCTTTTTTAATTCCTGCAAATTGTGTCGGCAGTCCACAACCCAAACCTAAATCTGCATCTTCGGTGTAACCTTCCAAATGGGTGTAATCGTCACTCATGATGTTATATATCTCTGTAGAACATCCACCAGCTCCACAGCAGGAAGCCTGATTTTCTTCTTTGGATTGTAAAGCGATTTCACCGTATTTCTGCTTTACCAGTTCCTTTAGTTCTTGATCTGTATTCATAGTTTTATATTGAGTGTATAATTGTAATATTGCGATGTATATAGCCAAATTTTTTTAGCAGCAACTGCCCGGATCTTTATACGAGGTAAAGAAAATGCTCAGCTCATTTTGTAATTGTGCCCATGCTTTTGGTTCAATGCAATAACACACACTAACTCCCTCAATTGTTCCTTGTATTAAACCTGCATTTTTAAGTTCTTTGAGGTGTTGAGAGATGGTGGCTTGTGCCAGACCGAGTTCTGTAACCAGATCGCCGCAAATGCAGGCATTAGCTTTGATGATGTGCTCAAGAATCGCAACTCGTGCAGGGTGTGCCATTGCTTTTAACATTACAGCCAATCTGTTTTGTTGTTCGGTGAATATCTCTGTTTTTGTAAGTCCCATAATTCTGTATCGCAATATTACGATAGTTAGCTGTGATAAGCAAATATTTAACTAAAATGTGCTTCCTAAAATTTAAATAGTTCTTTAATCAGCGCGCTTTTTGCCCCTTAAAATCATATCCATAGTTGTTGCAATACGCTCTGCACGTTGTTCATCGCCATTTGCAGCATTCACCCAATTTGTAAAAGCCTGTTGCTCTGCTTCAGCATACATTTTGAACAATTCATGTATTTCCGGTTCATCCTGCAGACATAACAATAAATCGTCATCGCCGGCAGATGATATGGTTTTGGGATACAGACGAATGCTTACCCAATCGCCCTCTTGTTTCCCGATCTCTTTTCTGATTGCTGCCTTGATCGGAAGAAATAATCCGCCATTGGCCATTGGCATCAGCCCGTAGCTGTCCAAACGGAAATCGTCAATAAAACCCCAAACATTGACGACTCCAAATTTTTCACGAAACTGTTTGTCAATGGCATCAAAGGTGACAAAGCTCCAGCCGCCCTTTCCGGGCATTTTAGCAATCTGAAAAGATCCTTGTATAATAGGTAATTGTTGTTTTTCCATTCAAATGGTGATGGTTAGGGGTAAATAGATCCGGAATGAAGCCAAATAGATCCGGAATAAAAATACTCAATTTAGCAACCACAACCTAAAACTAACCCAATTCTAAGTAGAAGCTTCCAAATGCTCATTGCCGATTGCCGGCCGCGATTTGAAAATACATTTTTGTGATGTAATCAATAACACTTAAACTTACACATCATGAAAAAAATACGCTCATTATTACCTGCAATACTGCTGCTGGCAGGGTTATGGTCTAAAGGTTTTGCACAGGATAAGTCCTGGGTATTTGGAGAACATTTTATCTTTCACACCAGCACTTCTACATCTTACTATAGTACAGATGATAAAAACCTTTCCATGGCAGTCGGTTATCTCAATCAACAAAAGGCTGCTCAAACAGCTATTCTAAAAGGGCGTTACGAAATTGGACTGTTTACGAAATTAAGCCCTACGTTGACCAATTTTACCGGCGCACCTGTTACTGCAATTAACAAAACGTACACCAGTTACATTATTTCTGATAGCTCAGAGGCAGTCCTGGTCGCAATGGGCATTAACAAGGACAATATTCAGGACTATAGGTATCATGTCGTTAAAAACGACAGCATCGAAATTGTTCCCTGGTCGCCGATTTCTAAGTTGGAACAGAAATATGGAGCCCATGAGCCTTATGGTGCAATAGGGACCTTCAAAGAGCCAGGGGGAACAATTCTGGTTGAGGTTGTCAACACAAAGAACTATAAGATCAGAGATGGGATCATTTACGACTGGAGGGCCAGCTTCAAGCCTTACATAGAAAGTCTGATCGTTAATACACCAAGCAATTTCTTTGAACTCAAAGATCCAAAGGAGAACCGGGGATATGCAAAGAAAGTGGATCATGCCACTGGATCACCTTTAGATGTTGTTTTTCCTCAGGATTCAGTTAACCAGATGTCACTTCATTTCAGGAGGCATGAGACGATACCCTACACCATATATATTGAAAAGCTCGATGGGGATTCTGCAGGATACAAACAAATCGCTTACTACCTGCTGGATGACCGATTTACGGTGAAAGAGGAATTTATCAAAAAGCCCGGAAAATATCGGCTAAAAGTGATACGGGTGGGGTATGAAGACAACCAGGTACTGTACATCCCCTTCGAGGTAAAACCTCCACCAGTAACAGATAAGAAAGTATCTCTCAAACAAGCACTTCCTTATCTAATTGCAACACTCTCGGGTGTTGCTTTGTTGTTTTACATCTATTACAGACGTAACCAGCGTAAGCTGAATGCTTCAACCAGAGAAAAGCAGCTGGCCAGATTGAAGCTGAAATCCATACGGTCGCAGCTCAATCCTCATTTTATGTTCAACGCATTGACCTCCATTCAGAACCTGATCAATAAAAACAAAATAGAATCTGCTAATTATTATCTTTCCATATTCTCCGGTCTCACCAGGCAAGTGCTGGACACAGGCAATGAAGAGATGCTCAGTATCCAAGATGAGCTTAAAATCCTGGATGATTACCTGCAGATGGAACAGCTGCGGTTCGGGTTTAACTATCAGATTAACGCTGATGAACATTTAAATCAGGCCAATATTGAAATTCCGGCCATGCTGCTGCAACCCTTTGTCGAAAATGCAGTGAAACATGGAGTTTCTGGATTAAAAGAATCCGGCAACGTAGTGATCAACATCGCTCAAGAGGATAACGACCTCGTACTATCAGTTCAAGACAATGGCCATGGATTTATTAAGAACAATAACTTCATGGGTTACGGAATGAAATTAAGTGAAGAACGGGTACTTTTACTCAATCAGATTTATAAAGGCCAATCTGTAACTTTGACCGTTGATTCCAGTAACACAGGAACAATCATTAATATTCGACTCACAAACTGGATCTCATGAAAATAAAGGCCGTTATTATAGATGATGAAGCCAACAATATTGAAAACTTACAATTGATCATTGCTAAGCACTGCCCTGATTTGCTGATCGCAGCAACTGCTGAAAATATTTCTGACGGGATTAAAATCATTGCTGAACATCAACCGGACCTGCTCTTTCTTGACATTCAAATGCAGCAGGGCTCAGGTTTCGATCTGCTGACAGCACTGCCTGAAATCAAGTTTGAAGTGATTTTTATTACCGCCTATGATAAATACGGCATACAGGCAATCAAATTTTCAGCCCTGGACTATCTTTTAAAACCAATCAACATCATTGAGTTCAAAGCTGCCGTTTCCAAAGCAGAATCCAGAATAAATGAGAAAAAGCAAAATCTGAATATTGAAAACTTGCTGACCTACATGAAGTACGGTAACAGAGAGCCAAAAATCGCACTGCCAACTTTAAAAGAGACGGTTTATGTAAAGATTACCGACGTGGTCAGGTGCGAGGCAGAAAACAATTATACCACTTTTCACCTTAACAGTGGCGAGCAGGTACTGGTTTGTAAAACGCTCAAAGAATTTGCTGACCTGCTCAAACCCCATGACTTTATCCGCACCCATCAGTCGCATCTTGTAAACCTGCATTGTATAAAAAGCCACCTCAAAGAAGATGGAGGTACCTTACTGCTGGAAAACCTGCAAAAGGTACCCATCTCCCGGCAGAACAGGGAAATGGTGAAACTCAGACTTGCTGACCTCGGTTATTAGCTTGTGGTAAAATCAAAATATCCCTTATCTTAGTCCGATTGAGACTTATGAGAACATTTACCTCTTTACTTGCTGCATTGCTTGCTTTAACAGGAACGCTGCAGGGCCAGACCAAAAACAAAGCACCGAAAATTGAGTACCTCATGATTGACGGCAAAAAAGAGCCCAGTAAGGCTTACCTCAACCCCGGAGAAATGTACCTGATCAAAGTAGCTGTGGCCGATCCTGAAAACGATCCTTTAACGGCCAAGTGGGAGCTCTTTGCTGAAGCTGAGCTACGGGACGCCGCAACGCAAAAAAGGCCGCCTGTCGCCATTCCAGATGTCGTCGTCGGCTCCTTGAAAAATGCAATGCTCAAAGTGCCCATCACGGCAGGCCCCTACAAGCTGTTGCTTCATGTCATGGATAACCATAAAAACATGACCACTGCGGGCATCACCCTTGTCGTGCTGAAGTAGGTAAAACAAACAAAGTGATAATAGATGAAGTCGACCGTAGGTGATATGATACAAACTGGAATATGAGAAAATTAAATTTTGATGAGGCGGTAGAAAGATCCCTGAAAATTCAGGGACCGCTATCATGAACTGGAACTTCAGCACCATGGTAGTAAATGGACAGTAGAGGAGGATTCACCCTTCTGTTTGATATAAAATTAACAGCTCAATTGTAAAATGACCTGAACTCCAGGGGTGTTTGATTGGTTTTAGTCTTAAACAGTTTGCTGAAGGACTGGGAATGTTCGAAACCTAGGCTGTATGCAATCTCAGATACAGACAGCTCAGTATTGGAAAGCTTTTCTTTTGCCTTCTCAATCAGTTTGTCGTGAATAAACTGCTGGGTGCTCTGGCCTGTCAGGACCTTCAGCATCGTGCTCAGGTAGTTCGCTGAAATGTTCAGCTGCTCTGCCACAAAATGAACAGTTGGCAGGCCTTTTTCAATCAGCTGATCATCTGTAAAACAGCCGTCTAGCAGTGACTCCAGTTTGACTAAAATCTGATGGTTACTGATTTTTCGGGTTAAAAATTGCCGGTTATAAAACCTGTCCGCATGAATCAGCAGATACTCCAGCTGGTTAATGATTAACGATTGGCTGAAACTGTCCATATTCGACAGGTATTCTTTCTCTATGTTCCTGAATATTTCAGCAATTACCATTTCTTCTTTTTCAGAAAGGAACAAAGCTTCATTGACCTTATATTGAAAGTAATCATGTCTTTTGATCTGTTCCGCCAGCGGTGTGTTCCATAAGAAATCAGGATGAAGCAGTAGCAGCCAGCCCGAGGGGTTCACCTGCACGTCAGGATCAATCTCTACCTGCAACAATTGACGGGGAGCAAAAAAAGACAATACACCGGAGTCAAAGTCGTAGGGTTGCTGACCGTAATTGAACTTGGCGGCAACATTCCGCTTTAGTGCAAAAATGTAAAAATCCTGTATCCATTTCAGGTCCTGGGCACCTTCAGGATATTTTACCTTGCTGTAATCGATCACGCTGATGAGCGGATGCTCAGGCTGAGGCAGACCATAGTAGGCATGCAGGTCCTTAAGCGCAGAAAAGCGGAATGTGTTACTCATAGTCTAATATAATTAATTTTCCTTGTGAAAGATCATGCCGCCGTGGTATAAAATGCCATCACGGAAGTCGCCATCTGCGACAAAGCCAGTATCATCTTTGTATTCAATGTGATCACCTGTTACCCAATAGTCACCCTGATAGGCACTCTGCCGATTGCCCCGGGCTTCATCATATCGTCCTTCGGGTAGCAGTTCATGGCGTACAAAACCATCTTCTGTCACCCACATACCGATGTAATCTTTTGTCTCTTCAATTGTCTTTTTCATCATTCAGTAATTGCAGTAGATTCTGTCAGTTTCAAGTTATTGGCCAGCGCCAGTTCGATGGTCCTGACCTTTGAATTTACCAATGCTGCGGCATCAATGCCCATAAAGAAATGCACCGGCGGAGTTTCTTGTTTGCTAAGCTCGATAAAAACTTCAGCAGCCTTTTTCGGGTCATTAGGTTGATTGCCATTGATTTCTTTCAGGTGCTGCGCTTCGACCTCACGTGCATTCGCATACGCTTCAATCGGGCTTGCAGGTACCATCACCGAATCTTTGTCCAAAAAGGTCGTTCTGAAATAACCAGGATAAACTAGTGTAGTGTGCACGCCGAATGGCTGCATCTCGACAGCCAAAGCTTCGGTATAACCAGCCATGGCGAATTTCGTAGAACAGTAGATGCCAAATGCCGCGAAGTCGCCCACGAAGCCACCGATAGACGCAATGTTAAAGATATGTCCAGCGCGTTGTTTTCTTAAATACGGTGCTGCATTGCGGATCACATTTAAAGGGCCAAATACGTTCACGTTGAAGTTGTTTTTCAC
The DNA here is from genome assembly GCF_000170795.1 of Pedobacter sp. BAL39. Lineage (GTDB taxonomy): Bacteria > Bacteroidota > Bacteroidia > Sphingobacteriales > Sphingobacteriaceae > Pedobacter. Next base: position 248,336 of record NZ_ABCM01000006.1, on the reverse strand, counting down.
TTCTGCATCCGTCAGTTCCTCAATGGCTCCAATCTGGCTATAACCTGCATTATTGACCACAATGTCGATACTTCCAAATTTATCAACCACCTGGTCGATGGCTTTTTTTACATCGTGATTGCTGGTTACATCCATTGTCAAAGGCAGAAAATTTTCATGTTCGCCGATCAGGTCGACCATGCTTTGCTTTTTTCTTGAGGTAGCCGCCACTTTGTAGCCTTCAGCCAATAGTCGTTGTACAAGGTCCGCGCCTAATCCCTTGGATGCACCGGTCACGAACCATACTTTTTCGTTTTGTTGTTTTGTAGTTGTCATTGTTTATGGTTTGATGATACAAAGTTGGGATATCACCTCCTGCCTGATGTAGCCGATCCTTGGATTGTTGTAGGCAAATCTCATTTGGATTCAATTCTGGTCTATAGCAATAAGTTGTTAAAAGATGTTAACCTTTTGTTTCTGAATGTCATAATGCTGAATTTGCTCCCTGATTCACAGTTGCTGCTAAAAAAATAATTAAGCGATGGTATTTAAGATGATAATTGGTGATGTATGTGTAAGGCTAGTTGTGGATGTATAAAATCTTTTTTATTTGCGCATTGCTGGTCTCTTATGGTGCAATTTGCCACGCTCAAACTACCCGGTTTTCCGGCCGGATTTATGACGCCGAAACTCACATTTTACTTGATTCGGCCTATCTGATGGATAAAAGGACTAATGGTATGGCGCTTTCAGGAAGAGATGGAGCTTTTTCTTTAAATGCCTTCATGGGTGATTCCATCATCATCTCTAAAAAAGGCTATCGTCCAGATACGGTCATCGTATTCAATGAGCAATTCATCAACATCGGTATGGTAAAAAGATCGATCGCGTTGGAAGAAGTGAGGATCAGGGGAAGACGTACTTCGCCTTTGGAAAAATATCAGCTGAATAAGGTGCTTTATAAAAGCATCTATCAGAAAGGGGATATAAAAAATATGGTCAATGTCACGCCGGTAGGCATCGCTGTCAATGTAAATAAAGTCTTCAGTGCGTTAAGTAAAGAAGGAAAGGATGCCAGGCGTCTGCAGCGTAAATTGGAAAGTGAATATCAGTTGGATGAAATCGATGCCAGATTTAATAAAAAGCAGATTATTGCAATCACTCAGCTGGAAGGTAAAGATCTGGATGATTTTATATCTGAGTTCCGCCCGGATCACAAATGGGTGGAAACCGCTACGGATTATGATATCGTGCTATATATCAAAGAGAAACATCAGGATTTTCTGAAAAATAGGGCAAACATTCGATACTGACAGCAATTATAGCAAGTTTATCTGCGGTATCCTGAAGATTTTTCATTGTGATTTTATTTAATGGTATGATTAACTTCACAAATCTCCGGATTATTGAGCCGGGGAGATGAGCATTTTCAAACCAATAAGGAGCAAAATGAAACGTGTTTAATCATTAAGAAGAAAGCTGATCTCTTTGAGCGGTATAATGAAAACGCGGATGGAAAAGAACAGATCGATACTGCCGCACATCTGGTTTATTAACCAATACGTAATAAATTATTAACTCATTCCAGCCGGTTCAATTGCTACTTTTGCGGAATGAAACGTTGCATCATTATTCTGTTTTTTCTCTTAATTTCTGTAAGCACATTTGCGCAGCTACAATCGCCGGATCCCAGGTATAGACTGGTTACCGGGGTCGGTGCTGTGGCACAAAAAAACTATTACTTCCTGACACTTTTGGGTCAGACCAGCGGGCTAAAGCAGCTGCTGGCAGCCGACAAACAACTCTGCACAATAAGGCTGGAGAAGCAGAAGGCAATGGAGGATGCGGTAAAGAATTGTGGAAAGGATGTCGCCTGTTATATCAATGCGGCAAAATTCAGTGATGAGGAAGTTAAAGCGGTGAGTGCGAGGTTAGCTGAATTATATCAGAAAGATAATGCGCTGGCTAACCTGGTGACAAAGCATTTGATCCCCTCGGGATGTTATCAGTTGGGTCAAAACACTGATCTCCAAAAAACACTCATCAATGCATGGGAGCAGGATGCCAGAGCCATAAACCATACCATTGATGTCTATGCGGGAGGAGCGAAGCCAAACTACGTAAAAATCGATTCCATCAGTTTCAATGTCAGGGATAAGCGTTACCCTGAATTGCTGGCCCTCAATGAACAGTTGTCAGTTAAGGAAGCCCGGGATTCACTGTTTTTCTCATCGTCAATGCTGTTTGCACTGCATAGCCTGGAAATCAATGAGCGCAATCAGGCGGGCGAGTATGAGCCGATGACGGAAACAGTGAATAAGGCGGCTTATGAGCACTCGAAAAAAATAAAATGGGATCAGTATCAATATACATTGATCCTGGTGCCCGGTGAGGGGCCCGAGGAGCCGGAAGTGGCGCTCAGTGCCGGTGGGATGCTGCGTTGCAGGCTGGCAGCGATGCAATATAGAAATGGTGTTGCACCCTTTATCATGGTTTCCGGAGGATGTGTGCATCCCTTTAAAACGAAATATAATGAGGCTGTAGAAATGAAAAAATTTCTGATGGAAAACCTGCAGATACCCGAACGGGCGATCCTCATGGAACCTCATGCAAGACACACCACCACAAACCTGAGGAATTGTGCGAGGCTGATTTTCAGATACGGTTTGCCGATGGATAAACCTTGCATCAGCTCAACAGCCAAGTCGCAGAGCGATTACATCACAGGTGTGCTTCAGGAAAGATGTTCCCAGGAACTCGGATATGTTCCTTTTAAAAACGGCAAAAGACTTTCTGATACCGAAGCTGAGTTTTATCCGCTCGCCAGCGCGCTGCAGATTGACTTTGATGAACCAATGGACCCATAAGTCGCGATTAATGTTTTGTTAACATTGTGGTAATGTCATGAATATAGCTTAGGCCTACTTTTGTGCGAAAGGTGAGCATGAAGGGATCATGATGGACAGAGATTTATTTCAGGAGTTTTACGAAGAACATAAAAAGAGTGTTTTTGCCATGGTAAATCTTCGCATTTCTGATGTGGAGGATGCCAAAGATGTAGTGCAGGAGATCTTTATGGAACTCTGGCTGAAGCGGGATAGCCTGGCTGAAGTTCGCGACATTAAACCCTACCTCTACGTGGCCTCCAGAAACCATGTCATTTCTGCCTTCCGCAGGAAAAATATACAGCTCAAAAATGAAACACTGTTACTTGAAGGATTGAATACCCTGGATCATTCTGCCGAGGAAGGTACCATGGCGAAGGAACTTTACCAGCAGATCAATGACATCGTTGAAAAACTTCCGGAAACCACTCGTCAGTGTTATATCCTCAGCAAGAACGAAGGGAAGCGAAACGGTGAGATTGCCGACTTATTGAACATTTCTGAAAAAACAGTCCGCAATAATATTTCCGAAGCACTAAAACGATTGAGAATTACCTTGAAGCAGACGCATCCTGAAATGCTTGCACTGTTTCTTTTCATGCTGAAGTAATACATACCTCATGTTGAAGTAGTCTACACCCAAATCTTTTTTTTTCGTGATCTATACCTTCGCTGAAATGCGCAGAATCCCCTTGTCCCGAATATTTTTCCAGGTATTAAAAACCTAATGTAAAGTTAACAATTCCTTAAAGGACATTCAGGCTCCGAGACCGTGCTGTAACTAAAGGATAGTTTTGGACAACCGGATTAATATATTATTTAGAAGATACCAGGATGGAACAGCGACCGCAGAAGAGCGCCGACTGGTCGAAGCATGGTATGAAAGTCATCAGGGACAAGAGGTGCAAAAGCTGAGCCTTGATGAAGCCTCAGCTGTATTTGCTGACCTTGATGCCAGGATCGCAATGATGACGGAGGAGGGCCCGAAGCGAAGAAGACTAAACTTCAGATGGCTGCAGGCTGCTGCAGTATTTCTGGTGCTGCTGGGAACCGGCCTGGTCATTAAAGTAAGGAACAAACCAAAAGTAGAGCTGCCCGAGAGTTACACCGAGATCAGGTCTTTAAATGGTGTTAAAAAAGAAGTGACACTTCAGGATGGCACTACGGTATTCCTGAATTCAGGATCAAGTGTCTTCATCTCCTCGAAGTTCGGGAAAACAAAAAGAGAAGTTAAACTGGTCGGAGAAGCATTCTTCAATGTGCAGCACGATAAATCCAGACCTTTTATTATTTATTCAGGGAAAATCCAGACCACTGTGCTCGGTACTTCCTTCGATGTAAAAGCATATGCAGATGATGAGCAGGTTAAAGTTACCGTCGCCGCCGGTAAAGTTAATGTGCAGCAGAAGGTAACCTCCGACAAAGGGGCTGCCTTCTCAAAATTACTGCTTCCCAATCAGGCACTCGTTTACAACAAAACGCGCGAAAGCCACCTTGTTAAAGCCGCAAATGCTGATTCCATCAGCGCCTGGCGTACCAACCACCTGAACTTCGACAATGCTTCTTATCCGGAAATCGTCCGGATGCTGGGCAGGTGGTATGACCTCGACATCACCATGGATGCGGCTTATGACCCCAAAAAATATACCCTGAGTTTTCATAATGAACGTGCCGACAAAGTACTCAATGTATTGTCAGCCCTGACGGGTACAACCTACCATATGAACGGAAGAAAAGTAATCATCACTTCTATTAAGTAAAAAAAGAACCCAACAAATAATCACAATTAATTTAATCAAATGCGAAAATTTTATCTAATCCCATGTTTGCAATCTGCGAAACGGAGCATTTCATCCGGCTTGCTGAGGGTAATGTTACTTCTTGTGTTTTTTCTGCCGCTAAACCTCCGGGGATTTGCTGCCAGTGCGCAAAACATGAACAACACAATGATTTCCTTCTCTGCGAAAAACATGACCTTAAAGCAGGTGTTAAAAGTAGTAGAGGAAAAGTCCAACTTCCTTATCGGCTATGATAACGTCCTGGACGTTAAAAAACGGGTAACGATGACCGTTGAGTCAAAGTCTGTTTATGCCGTTTTGAAACAACTGTTAAGAGATTACAAAGGTAATGTAGTCCAGGTGGACGACAGCCACGTACTGATTAAAGTGCAAAAGCAGGAAATTGCAGCGGCACCTGTAAAAGTGGAAGAGCCTGTAGTGAACAACAACGTGCAGGTTCTGGTAAGTGGTACTGTTACGGATACAAAAAATGGAGCTTTGCCAGGTGTAACGGTTGTTGATGAGACTTCTGGTAAAAAAACAGGAACAGATGCTGAAGGTAAATACTCCATCAGCGTGGCATCTGGTTCTAAGCTGAGTTTCAACTACATCGGTTACGACAAACAGACCGTCACCATCACCAACCAGAAAACTGTAAACATCAAACTGCAGGAATCGAGCAACTCCCTTCAGGAAGTGGTAGCCATCGGTTACCAGAAGATCAGGAAGTCAGATGTGGTAGGATCGATCAGCAGTGTGAAAGCATCAGAAATGAACCTGACAGCACCAACGGTAGGGCAGGCCCTCGTGGGTAAGGTTGCTGGTGTGCAGGTGTCACAAACCAGTGGTGCACCTTACGCAGGTACAAAAATCCGTGTTCGTGGTACCAGTTCACTGACGGCGGGTTCGGATCCTTTATATGTAGTTGACGGATACCCTGCTGGGAACAATATTTTCATCAACCCTGAAGATATTGAAACCATCGACATCCTTAAAGATGCGGCGTCGTCTGCGATTTATGGATCAAGGGCAGCGGGTGGTGTGGTGCTGATCACCACCAAAAGAGGAAAAGATGGCAAAGGAAAATTTTCTTATGATGTACAGAGTGGCATCACCCAACTGGGTAAAAAAGTGAAATTGCTGAATGGTTCTCAGTTTGCAGAACTGGTTATCGATGCCCGTAACAACGCTTACAAAGACTTTGTCGTAAATGGCGGTAAAACCTGGACGGATGCGATGTATTCTGACGACAATGCCACAAGGATCAAAAACGTAGGTAACGGATCGTCAGTGAGCATCCCTACTGATATTTATGACTTTGCAAACCAGCGATTGATTGCGCCTACAGTCGATACAGACTGGCAGGATGAGTTGTATAGAAATGCATTCTTTCAACGTCATAACCTTTCCTTCTCAGGTGGTAATGACAATATGAAATACTATTTGAGCGGTGGCTATCAGGATCAGGATGGTATCGTCAGAAATACTGCAATGAAGGCGCTGAATTTCAGGGCCAATGTGGACGGTAATGTGAGCGAACGACTGAAAGTCGGAGCAAACGTAGCCTTCACGCAGACGACCAATAACGAGGTTGGTGAGGGACGTTTCAGCCCGATGATGGCAGCCTTGCTGTATGTTCCTTACCTGCCGGCAAGGGACGCAAATGGCAATCCTATTAAATATGGAATGAATGCCATCGCCAATGAATTTGGTATTCAGGGTATCGAAAACCCCTTGGCTTCTGTTGCGGAAACAAAGAGCAACAGGTTAGGTTACAGAAGTACCTACAACGCCAACGCAACCTATCAGATCCTGGATGGGCTATCATTCAAGACAAACCTGGGTGCACAGCTTTACCAGGAGAAATATGATTATTACCTGCCTACAAGCCTGAGTGCGGGTGGCGGTAATCCTCCGTATTCAAACCAGTCTATGCTCAACGCAAATGCGATTGCTCAGAACAAAACTGAGTTGGATAAACTCGCAGAGTTTACGCTGAACTACACAAAGAAGTTCGGTAAGCATGACCTGAATGCGCTGGCTGGATATTCGGCACAGCAAAATACAATCGACTTCACCAGGATCAATGCGAAAGGTTTCACCAGCGATAACATCGGTGAGATTTCTGATCGCGGTGCAGCAGCAGATTTGCTGACTATACCTAATGCTTTTAAAGTAAAAACTACCTTAATGTCTTACTTCGGACGTATCGGTTATAACTACGCCGGTAAATATTTTGTAACGGCTTCACTTCGTACCGACGGATCTTCACGATTCGGTCCGCAAAACAAATGGGGAACTTTTCCTTCCGTAGCTACAGGATGGAGCTTGTCTCAGGAAGATTGGTACAACGATTTCCTTGGAGAAGGCTCTTCAGTAAAACTCAGGGCTTCTTGGGGACTGAGCGGAAATAACAACATTGCTGATTATAAAGCGATTCAGACCGTAAAATCACCGGGTGGTGTCGTATTTGGAAGCGGAACAGTTGGCTCTGGTGTATTGGTAGGCGATATGACCGACCAGACATTGGGCTGGGAATCTACTTCACAATATAACTTTGGTACAGACATCACAGTTTTCAAAAACAGGTTGTCATTCATTTTCAACTATTACCTGAGCCGTTCTTATAACTTGTTATACGACCAGCCGGTATCATCCATTTCAGGTACTGCGAATTCAACGATCCTGACCAACCTCGACGACAGTAAGGTTCAGAATAAAGGATTTGATTTCCAGGTTGACGGACGTATCATCCAGAGCAACGATTTCACTTTAGGCTTAAGCGGAAACATCTCGCTGAACAGAAACAAGGTATTAAACCTGAGTAACGGAAGTACAATTCTTGTTTCTGGTGCTGAACGTTCTTACAGAACACACATCACCCAGGAAGGACAGCCGATCGGTATGTTCTATGGATTCAGAGTGCTGGGCAGAATTACTGAAGATAATCTGGGCAAGGTAGCGCCATCGGCATCTTCATCCAACCCTGCTAAAGTAGGTGATCTTTATTTTGAAGACGTAAACGGAGATGGTGTCGTAAATGACCTGGATAAAACGGTTATCGGAACACCTTATGCCAAGTTCACTTATGGTTTTGCCATCAACGCAGCCTACAAATCATTTGACCTTCGTGCTTCATTCAATGGTTCTTATGGAAATCAGGTGCTCGACGGACAGGATTATTACCTGTACAACTTCGAAGGTTCAGGTAACCAGTATGTAGAAGTTGCGGACCGTTACAGGTCGCCATCACAGCCTGGCAGCGGGTTAAACTACCGTGCTTCCCGTGCAGGAACGCAGAGTAACAACACTCGTTTATCGTCTTTCTACTTACAGAGCGGTTCTTATTTAAGGATGACCAATGCCACTATCGGATATAATTTCCCTAAGGCACTTTCCAAAAAGATAAAAGTAGAGAATGTCAGGGTTTTCGCAAGTGTAGACAATGCCTTCACGATCACCAAGTACAAAGGATACAATCCGGATGTAGATTACAGCCTGGGTGCTAACCTTGCACCAGGTGCAACGACAAATAACGGGGCGAATATGGCACCGGGTGTGGATTATGGAAATTATCCTATTGCCAGAGCCTATAACCTTGGTATCAAACTAACATTCTAATCAGCAACAATAAAAATAGAACAATGAAAAAATATACAATCGTTTTTTTTCTGGCTCTTCTTACTTTGGCTTCTTGTAAAAAGAGTTTCATTGAGCAGACGAATCCCAACGCAACAACGGTAGAGAAATTTTTTACCTCGGAGGGCAGCGTACTGCTGGCAGTAAATGCAGCGTATGCTACACTGAGAGGTGGTGATAACATCGGTGAGAACAGTGGTCTTTATACTGATCAGCGTTCTGACGATACTGGTATCAATGACAACCAATCGAATGCGGGTGAGCCCTTTCAGTTTGGTAACTTCAGCATCCTGCCAAGTAATACTTACCTGAAAAGACACTGGGTAAGCTTATATCAGACCATCACGCAATGTAATGCCGTAACTACCTATATTGACAAAGTTACCTTCACCAACAACGATACGAAGCTGCAATACCTGGCTGAGGTGAAGTTTATCAGGGCGATGATTTATTTCCACCTGGTAAGAAAATGGGGCGATGTGCCATTGATCACCAAAACCCTGACCACTACTGATGAGGTGTTTGCAAACACTTACCGCCAGCCGGAAGCTGCAGTTTATGCCCAGATTGTGAGCGATCTGAAAGATGGCCTGACCAGTAACCTGCCTAACCTGCAAACCGGAGCAGGAGCGGGACGTGTTTCAAAGGCTGCCATCAATGCGCTGCTGGGGCAGGTTTACCTGACCATGGCTTCTACAATAGATGCGAATAAGGCTGAAAATCTGACCAATGCGAACACCTATCTGACTGCCGCTTACAACATGCGTAATTTTACTACGCTCTCTGCAATTCCTTATGCAGATGTTTTCGACGTCACAAAAAAGACCTCGAACCCTGAAGCCATTTTTGAAATTGTTAACAGAGCAAATGACATTACCTACAGCTCAAGCATCGCTGCAAACAACCAGGCTTTGGGAGAAACCATCAATTCTGATAAACCGGGTCTTGGTGCGGGTGGAAATGTGACCGCTGACCTGATTAATGAATATGAGCTGAATGATCCGAGAAAAGATTTCTCTGTGAAATTTGCTGCAAATGCCCAGATCCAGGATTGGTTTGTTACCAAATACCGTGATAAAAATGTAGGTGCAACTGGTTATGGAGGCAATAACACGCCCATACTGCGTTTTGCAGACGTCATCCTGATGCTGGCGGAAGTAAATATGCTTCAGGGTAATGATGCGACTGCCATTCAGTACCTGGACATGGTTCGCGCAAGGGCAGGTGTGCCTTTATATGCAACGGCACGTTTGAATGCGACCTACAATACTAAATTCCCAACTTTGAAACTGGCTATCCTGCACGAACGTCGCGTAGAACTTGCCTTTGAACACAAAAGGTGGTTTGACCTGATCAGGTATTTCAGTACGCCTGAACTGGTGGCTTACTTTAAAGCAAAACCTCAAAGTTCATTCGGGCTGGCACAGCTGGCCAACTTTACCACTAAAGACAGGTTCTTCCCGATACCGTTCGACGAATATAAGCTCGATCCGGTAAAGATGTATCAGAACCCGGGCTACTAATCCCTATGGCATAAAATGAAAATGGAGGAGGACGTCGGGTTCTCCTCTATTTTTTTGAACAGTCATTCAGCACGCAGTGTACAGGACAATTGCGCAGCAACTAGAAAAATAGCGCAGTGAACTTGAAATAATACAACGAAACTTGAAATAATACATTGAACAGAAGTCATACAATGACCGGAAAAATAAAATGGTTGATTGATGCCCTCTTTTAACATATTAAAATGAAATCTTTTAGAATGAAAACTTCTTTTAAAGCCATGCTACTTGCCCTGCTTCTATGCAGTGGACTGAAATCCTCGGCGCAGGTGGCAAAACTGATCGCCCAGCTACACAATCCGGCAGATAAAAATGTAATGGTGGCCTCACACCGCGGCGACTGGCGTAATGCTCCTGAAAATTCTTTGAAAGCTTACGAGCTGGCGATAGCAATGGGAGTAGACATTATCGAGGTCGACCTTGCAAAAACAAGTGATGGGGTAGTCGTGATCATGCACGACCAGACCATCGACAGAACGACAAACGGAAAAGGCAAACCTTCGGATTACACCCTCGCTGAACTTAAGAACTTTCATCTGAAAAATGGCCTTGGCCGCCTGACCAAACATACCATACCGACACTTGAAGAAGTGATGCTCCTGGCCAAAGGCAAGGTGCTGGTCAACCTCGATAAGAGTTACGAGTGCTATGAAGAGGCTTACCAGATATTAAAAACCACCGGCACACTAGATCATGCGATATTTAAAACGGATAAAACCTACGCGGACTTACAACAAACCTATCCTGCACTGCTGAAGGAGATTACTTTCATGGGGGTAGTAAACATCAGTAAACCAGGAGCCAGAAAGATCATTTCAGATTATCAGCAGGCCATAAAACCAGTTGCCTTTGAGCTGAACTTCTCTACGGATACAGTTGCAATGTTAAATGACCAGGCTTTTTTCCTGAAAGGAGGATCGAAAGTATGGCTCAACTCCTTGTGGGCAAGCTTAAATGCTGGTCATGAAGATGACCTTGCCTTTGATGAGGGCAATACTAAAGATAGTTGGGACTGGCTGATTGCGCATGGTGCAACAATTCTGCAAACGGATCGACCGGCAATGATGCTGGAGTACCTTCGAAAAAAGCAACTGCATAAATAAGCCGCAAAACAATTTGATGTATCGTTGTGCTGATGATCCCAGGATTATCTATAATTGCGATTAATTCCCAAATTCATAGAATCGTATGATAACAATCGATATTCAAAAATGAAAAGTCAGCAAACCAATATCTTCAAGTTTCCGATATCACCGCTTGCTAAAGCCGGTATGCTGATCAAGAACATGAAAGTTAGCGGCCATGCTGCGGAGCATGACCATTCAAAGCCTCACCGGGACGATCATTATTTACTGATGATCGCGACGGCAGGGCAGTTTGTGATCAATATAGATTTTGAAAATAACATCATGAAGGGTCCTGCCATGGTACTCGTCCTTCCAGGACAGGTCCATCATGTGGTTTCTGCAAGTAAACCGATGGGCTGGGGGATCAGTATCGACCCGACACTTGTTGATAAGGAATTTCAACTGATCCTTGAAAAAGGTTTCCGCAAGCCCTTGTCGTTAGATAAAGAATCGGATTTTCATGGACATGTCATCACGCTAATGGAGCAGCTGGAGAAACTGCAGACATCGCCAGTCAATGTATACGCGGTGCGTGCCAGTCATTCTTTACTGGATGCCTTAATTGGGTTAATTGCAGGTGAAATTGCCTCTATTGATACCGGCGGAAAATCCAAAACAAACAGGGCCGCAATAATTGAACAGTCTTTTATGCAACTGCTTAAAATACATTATAAAGAATGGAAGCATCCAGCAAGATATGCCGAAGAACTCCATATTTCTGTAGCACATCTATACGATACCATTAAAAACATTACCGGCGATTCGGTATCTACCTATATTCAGCAATACTGTATACTGGAAGCTAAGCGTTTGTTATGTTTTAGCAAGATGACCGCTAGGGAGATCAGTTACCAGCTGGGTTACGAGGAGCCTGTGTATTTTGGAAAGTTATTTAAAAAGGTGACGGGGCTTACTCCGTTACAATTTCGTCAGCAATACCGCGATTGAGACTATCATCTCGTGGTTTGATTATATTTCCTTACATTATTACCTGCGATCTTTGTCGTATTAAATGATAAGGAGATGAACAAGGAAATAAATATTCAATCCATTTTGAATACCGTAAGGCGTGCCGGCGACCTTTTTCTAAAGGACTACAAGCTTAACGCAATACCCACCAATAAAGAACAGTTTTTTACAGAACTGAAATCCATTGACGAACGCTGTATGACTGTTCTGAAGTCCGGATTGCTCCATGATTTCCCGGATACCCCCTGGAATACAATTGATGAATTTGATAACGACGGACAAAAACAGCCACTGCCGATCCCTGAATATTGGATATGTGATGCAATGGATGGTGCCATACAATATCTGCAGCACATTCCCGGATGGACCATCAACCTGGCATTGATCAGAAATGGAGAACTTCACTTTTCTGTGATCTATGACCCCTTGGCCAATGAAATGTTCTGGGCCCAGGAGGGATCAGGAGCGTTTTTGAATGGCAAGCCGATCCAGCCGGTATTTAAGTGGGAGCCAGACATTATGGTAGCTGTTTTCGAATACGGACATCAGGAGCCCGCCATTCCCGGTTTTAACGAAAAGCATGGTCATGCCCTGAGGGATCTGTTAAATACTTTTGGGGTCGTTAGAAACTATGGCCCACATGGTTTGCAGTTGGCCTATGTTGGTGCTGGCAGGGTAGACGTATTTCATCAACTGGGATTGGATACCTTCAATTGGCTGGCTGGAGTTTTAATTGCCAGGGAGGCCGGTGCTGATATTTTAAATGCCGACGGAGACATCTGGAAATGGGGCGATGAAAGCCTTCTGGTCTCTGCGCCTGGTATTGCAACTCATTTTATAACTCAGGCTAACCATCAACCATTCAAAACCTCGCACAAATGAAAATCACAATTATAGGAGCTTCGGCTGGCATAGGATTAGTCACCGTTCAGCAGGCACTCGCCAAAGGGCATCATGTTACGGTTTTATCTACCCGCACGGCGGGTATACCTGAGCATGAAAATTTAACTAAAGTTGAGGGTAGCGCAACCTCTGAAACTGACCTGATGAAGGTGATGCCTGGCGCAGAAGCGGTGATCATTGCCATTGGTACTAAAAATAAAAGGCCGAATACCTTATTCTCTGATACCGCTGCTGCGCTGGTAAAGGCGGGAGCAGCATTAAGTTTTAAATCACCTATTTTAATCGTTACGGGGTTTGGTGCCGGCGCAAGTACCAGGTTTTTAAGCTTTTTCATGCGCACCGTGATCCGGCTTTTTCTGAAGCATCAATATGTCAATAAAACGCTGATGGAAGAGATGATTGCGACCAGCGACCTCAACTGGGAAATTGTTCGGCCGGGAATGCTTACCGATGGCCCAATGACCCAGGAGTATCATGTACTGCCAGAGCTCTACAAAGGAATCAAAATAGGCAAAATTTCCAGGGCCGATGTAGCAGATTTTCTACTGCATGAAGCCGAAAATCCTACGATGCTTCGGCAATATCCCGCACTTACCTCCTGATCTGGTATATTTGGTGTAACCTACAGCCCCATAAAAGCAGATTGAATTAATGCGGTTCATTTGAGTGTAATAGACTGTTTGTACTGCGCTACTACAATAATATAGTTGCAAAACTATTTTCATCAGTTAGATTTGCGACAGCTATTAAGATGCACGGCAATGTGTTATTTACTAGCCTGACAGCATTTGGCAAACCCTGGTTTACTTTTTTGAAAGTGAAATGAACTGGGTAAAAAATGGAGATAAACAGGGGTGATAAATGAAAAGATATGAACAAGAAATTTTCCGGTAACCGCCAGGTTGGAATGGTTTCAACATTTGATGAACTGATACATGCGGAATTTCAGGGAGCAAAAAACGCAATTTGCTGGTACAGAAATTTGGCTGGAGATTTCAAAGAAGTGGCTTCTAAGCTTCAGTTAAAGGAAAACATCACAGATATTTCCATTGAAGCGCTTTTGGCCCTGGAACTATCAGAACAAGGGGGGATCGCGAGGGAAATTATATTGAACGATTTAAAAGCGTTAACAGATTTTGGTGCCTTGCCTTCTCTGAATCTACTCAAAAGCTATGAACGTGATGATGAATTCGACTTTATTTCTACAGATGTATATTCTTATCATGTAGATCGCTCACCTATAGCTGCCGATACTTTTTTATGCACTTATTACGGTGCTGCAAGTGATATTTTACCCAACAGTCAGGTTGAGCAGAAAATTTTGGTCCCGGAAATCAGGCAAAAGCTAATAGACTTATATGATGGACAGGAAACAGGATTTGAAAATTTTTTGAAAGAATATTTTTTCGATCTGCATTATCAACCTAAATCAGATGCCCATCATTTTAATTTGGGTGTGGGTCATCTGTGGAAATTGGCAGTAGACCATCCGGAGCAACGGGCTTTGCCTTGTGTTCATCGGGCACCGGTAGAAAATGAAGGCGAATATAGACTGCTTCTGATCTGTTAGTGGGTAGCTTAATCCGCTATATATCTTAATATATACAGCTACACTATAAAATAATGTAACAAAAAAAATCCTTCAAGAAATTGAAGGATTTTTTTAAGTCGGGGTGGCAGGATTCGAACCTACGACCTCCACATCCCAAATGTGGCGCGATACCGGGCTACGCTACACCCCGAACTTGTTCAACAATTTCAGTTTTTTAAAGACCTACGTCGTTGTTGGGATTGCAAAAGTAGGATAATTATTTTAAACGCCAAATTTATTTTAGAATTAAATTCAAAAATCAAATCATTGATTTGATGATCTCAGGCCACTTATCTGTTAATTGCTTGTTAAATGGCTGTCAGTCTGATTATTAACATTTGTCGCTGAGCTACAACTTTTTTGTGTTTTTTAGGATTAAATACATGGCATCCTCATCAACCAGAATCTTGATCAAGAAATCCTTGCCATCAGTTGCAACAATCCATGTCCATTGCAATACACATAAGCCTAGCTGCGCCGCGATATGGATACACCTCGAATGTGATCTCCTTTTAAGACAGGATCAGTATCCCGATATGCTGTCCGTATACTGCTTTATAGTGCTACATTATTAAGACATTTCTAAGTCAGGTTTGGTAGGGCTTTGGTACAGTAAATAGCCCTTTTAATTTCCACTTATAGATTTCTCAACTCATTGATAACAAACGTTTAATAACAAAGATGATACAAACAGTGTCTTGATTGTTATATGAAAGATTCCTATTTTGTTTAAAATTAAATACGGTTTAATAATTAACTTAAATACAATCAATTATGGCAATTGCAGGAAGAGATGGAAGGTTCATCGGAAAAATGAGAAACGTAGTATACTATATGCTTAGAGGGCAGTATGTCAGTCGTACTATCGGAAAGCAACCAAAAAGGAAAACTGAGAAACAACTGGCAAACCAACACGCGATGTCTGTTACTATGGATTTTGTACGGGCGGTCAACTCTTTTATAAAGGTAAGTTTTGCGCTTGAGGCACAGGGGACAACAAAAAATGCCCATAATCTCGCTACTTCGTATGTAAAAAAACATGCTTTAACAGGTCAGTATCCTAACATGCGTGTGGATTATAGTAAGGTTATCCTGAGTAATGGAGCTGTTCCTGTAACACCGGCATCGAGCATTACTAAAGTAAAGGGAGGTGTGACCATCAGCTGGCAAACCGATGATAAAATCCATTGGTCCAATCAAAATGATATGGTGATGGTGTTGCTGTATCTTCCTGGTAAGAGGATGTCTATTCCGATGTTTAACGCGGCAAAGAGAAAGGATGGTCAGGTGTACATTCCGCTCCGTGATTCCTTTGCAAATGAGCCAATGGAGGCTTTCATGTGTTTCAAAACTGCCGATGGTACTGAAATCTCTAACAGCATCTATCTGGGGAACCTCAACGGTGCTGCCCTGACAGCTCAGGATGTTAAAAATCAGGAAAAATATGAGCATGATAAAGCCCATTTCAAAACGATAGAAGCGAAGTATCTACAGGTATTGGAGCAGGCAGGGGGTGAATTTCCGGATACGAAGTCATTTCGTGTACTGCAGGCAGAATACATGGCCTTGCAGCGTAAGTACGGCAGTAGCCCCGGGCAGCAGGAGTAAACCTGGTTTTGGCTGATATGAACTGAAGGATATATTCGGGGCGACTGTAAAAAAAATAGTCCCGGTCTTTTGAACCAGGACTATCAATTGAAGGGATTAATTTGATTAGTTTTTTGTTTAGTTGCGTCGCCTGCGAAGGAGCAGGGTGGCACCGCTGAGCCCGATCAGCACCGGAATTGCGCCCATATAGATCATTTTCATGACTGATACATCACGTCTGCTGATTTTGAGGAGGTTATCCTGTGGCATAGGTCTGCTTACATCGACAGGGAAGTTGCCCATACTTAACCAATGGAATACGTCTTGTATAAAAGGGAAGTTGACCTTCGCAACGTTAGACTTAAAAATCTCTCCGTTGCTGAAGAAATTCGCATCACCGATCACAAGGATGCGCTGGTCTTTACCCTGATGCGTCCTGTTTAATGCGTAAGCCAGAGGAAATACACCTTTCTGGTCGCCAATAGCCGAATTGTAACGCAGACGAAGAGAATCGCCTACCAATGGGGCCGTACGGATCCAGTTTGCAACTGTATCGGTTAACAGCAGTGCAGAGGCTTTAAATTTCCCATCAGGCTGGTAGCTTAAGGCTACGGCGCCCGGCAAGGCCACAGGATTATTGAATGAAGCAGTTCTGCTGAAGTCAGGAATTGCAGAAGCGCCGGGGGCAAAGCGGCCAAGTACGTAGTTGACACTCAGGTCTTGTGTGTCCTGGATTACCATGCCTGGTTTCATCTGAAGTCCCAGTGGACTGATGATGGGGTTGATGTACGATTGGCGTCCGGGTTCGCCCGCAATCATCATGGAGCCACCCTTTTCAATAAACTGGTGGATGCGCATTGCTTCCATGGTACTTAATGCGCTACGCGGATCAGCAAGGATCAGAACATCTACATCTGCGGGGATCTCTTTCTGAAGGGAAATGTCCATCACATCGTATCCCATATTGATCAGGGACGACCTGGATCCGCTATAGCTGACCACCTGGCTATAGTGCGGCTCTCCATCGCTGACGATGTTAGGCTCATCATGACCACTTACAAAGCCGACCTTTGGTGCTTTCACCATCAGGCGTTTGAGGGCCACAGTGGTTTCAACTTCAGAAGGATACATCTCAGGATCATCAAACATCCGCAGGAACGTTTTTTTATTGCCATAAGTCAGCTGACGTACAAAGCGGTTGCTTTCAGGTCTGAGGTCAATCAGTTTACGGATTTCTGAGGGCGACAGGATCTTGTCGAAGTTCATGTCCTCAGCTTCGGCTTTACGTTTTGCCCGTTCTTCCAGCGACCTTCCATCTTCCGGGGCACGGCGGTTCAATGGCTGGTCATAGTAGTAAATATATTCCATTTCCAGGTCCGGCTTAAACCTTACATAGCTTTCAAAACGCTCCATATCATTCAGCTGGTTTGCGGGCATCGCCATGTAAGAGCCATCATCAAGAATGTTCACGTAAGAAGTCAGCTTCATCGGGCCGTCTAGCTTGGCAATCATATCCTGACTGGTTTTAGTCAGCGTGTTGCTCTTGTTGGCTGATAAATCCGCATAGAAGGTTAGCGATGGGCGGGAGCTGGCATAACCGATCAGCAGGATCACAGAGACCACCACGATGTAGCGGATTGCAGAGGCATAAGAACCTCTGGCATGGCGGTCATTTTGTAGCTTCATGATCGCCAGGGTAAGGAACAGGCCGATCACGATGATAAAATAAATGATGTCTTTACTGGAAATCAACCCGAAGAACATGTGTCCTGCGCGACCGTTTATCGAAAGGAAATAGGTGATGTCACGGATAAAAGCGATGTTCTGCCATACGCCACCGATGTAACTCAGGACACCCAGGACCACAAGTGTGCTCAATGCAGCGATCATCTGATAGGAAGTGAGGCAGGACATGTAAAGGCCAATTGCCGCGTAGGCACAGATCAGCAGGTAAAGGCCCAACACTCCACAGAACAGCATGCCCATGTCGATGTTTTCAACGGAGTAAATTCCACCAAGGCAGATGAACACGATAAATAGAGTGAGCAGCAGGCCATAAACCATCATGGACAGGTATTTTCCGAAGATGATGGATGATAGTTTCACCGGCGATGAAAACAGCAGTTTAATGGTGCCGCTGCTGGTTTCCCTGCTCATCAGTCCCATGGTGACCAGTGGGATGTACAGGTACAGGTATTTCTGTAATTGTGCAAAGAAGCTGCTGCCGCTGCTGAAGAGGTAAATTGTCAGCTGTGACATTGGAGAACCTCCATACTGACTGGCTTCAAAGATGGCCAGTTTATCCGTGAAGCTAACGCCGCACTGGATAGAGAATATGATGAGGATGATCCAGGCGATGGGAGAGAAGAACAAGGTCTCCAGTTCCTGCCTGGCTATTTTTAGGGTAACTTTCATTGTTGGGATAGATTATTCCGAAATCTTTTTTGTTTTATTGGACAATTGGGCAAAAATGGCTTCCAGCGAACTCCGCTCCAGCGTGATCTCACGCAGGCGCCAGTTGTGCTGGCCGCTCAGGTCGATGATCATCTCGGTGATGTCCGGGTTGTTTTGGAAATGGAGGCGGAACTGTCCGTTGTTGAGGACTTCAGCGCCGGAGATGCCTGGGATGAGCAGCAGCTCACTGATGGCTGGTGGGTTGCGCCAGGTGGCCAGCAGGCTATCCGGCTGGATGTAGTTGTTAAATGCATCCATGCTGTCTTCAAACACCATCTTTCCACTTTCAATCATGCGGATGTGCTGGCAGGTGGCCTGCACTTCGGCAAGGATGTGCGAAGAGAAGATCACGGAGCGGTCCTGTGCGATCTCTTTAATGAGTCCGCGGACTTCCAGGATCTGGTTCGGGTCCAGTCCGTTTGTAGGCTCATCAAGCACCACCAATCTTGGTGTATGCAGGATGGCCTGGGCGATGCCCACACGCTGACGGTAACCTCCGGAGAGGTTGTTGATCAGGCGCTTATGGAAGTGTGCCACCCCGCATTTTTCCATGGCACGGTCTACGGCTTCCGGGATTTGCTTTTCCGGGATCAGTCGCAGGTAAGCGCAATAGGTGAGGTATTCTTTTACGGTGAAGTCGAAATACAGGGGCGGTGTTTGCGGTAAGAATCCGAGGAGCTTTTTAGCCTCCTCGGGTTCTTTTGCCAGGTCGATCCCTCCTATGGATACGTTGCCGCTGGTTTGCGTCAGTACCCCGCAGAGGATGTTCATGATGGTGGATTTGCCTGCTCCGTTTGAGCCGAGCAAACCCAGGATGCCTTCATTTTCCCTGATTTCAAAATTTATATTCTGTATGGCCCAATCCCTGCCATAACGGTGTGATAGCTGTTCAATCTTTACAATACTGTCTTGCATTTGGTCTTTTGTTGTGTGTTATGGGTTATTAGGCATGCCTGGATTGGCGGCAATGTAAAATGATGGCAACCTTAAGGTTAAACGTTCCTCACGCAATGGGTAGGCCGTTGGATTGTTATTACTGTCGTATTCGATGTGCGGTGGTAACACGGAGCTGAACAAAGGGTCTTTGTGCAGCCTGCGCATGTCAAACCAACGGTATCCTTCGGATGCAAACTCGCGGATGCGTTCATCCATGATGAAATGTAAAAGGTCGCGCTGGTTGTTGCTGACGTTGGCAGGAACAGCCGCATCTTCCTCGGGCATCCTGTTTCTGCGCAAGGTCAGGAGGTCTTCAACAGCACCCGTAAGGTTGTTCTGGCGCGCACGGCATTCGGCGCGCATCAGGTAAAGATCGGGAAGCTGAACGCCGAACTTATTATAGGTAGTCGAATATCTGCGCAACCTGCCCGAAGGGTTCGGTTCCAGATCCGGAGTGTTCACCGTATAGAAGTTGAGTCTTAAATCGGTGCTGCCAAAAAGGGCTTGAGTAGCCTCAGTAAGGACCAGTCCGTCATTTCCAATGGGCTGGTAGCTACCTACATAGTGTGTTCTTACTAATACCGACTCTGTGTAATCATTAGGATTGTTGCCGATACCATTTGGCCCAGCATACTCATCAATAGGAAGGAAGGAGCCATCATCAGCGAAAGTCTCGTTGAAATTGTACAACCGTGCCGGGTTGTTCTGTTGTGCGATCGCCGCGAATGAAGCTTCGAAATGTGTCAGCGCCTCAGGGAAACGGCCCATATATAAATATACTTTGCCCAGAACGGCTTCGGCAGCAGCTTTACCCATCCGGGTGGCTGCTTTTGGCGTTACAGGTAGTGCTGGTAACGCTGTGTTCAGGTCTTCGAGGATAAAGTCATACACTTCCTGCACGGTATTGCGACTGAAGTAACGGATCGAGATATCGGCAGTTTTGATGATGGGATAACCAAGGTCGCTGGCTGCGGTGCTGGCATCGTAAGGTTTCGCATAAAAGTTGATGAGCTGCAGGTATACCCATGCGCGTGTAGCCCTGGCTTCAGCAATCAGCACTTGCTTCTGCTGCTCGGTGCCCTCTGTAGCATCGCCCACCTCGTTGATGATTTTATTGAGGTTGTAGAGGTTGTTATGGAAATATTTCTGATCGTATGAATCCTGGCCTTCCTCATAAACCACATCTTCATAGCGGAAGAGGCGTTGCGTCTGGATGGTGCCGCTGTTCAGGAAATCGCTTTCCGCTGCCACCTCATCACCCAGGAGTACTGTAGACTGCCAGCCACCCTCAGAAGAGAAATCGTACAGGTCCTTGCTGTTCATCAGCAGTTCGTAGTCGGCAACCCTGGTCGCCACGATGCGTTGTTTTTGGTCTACTTCCAGGAAGCTGTCTTTGCAGGAGCTGATACCGGTAAGGCTCAGCGAACCTAAGAGTAGGAAGATATAACTATATTTTTTCATGTCTTTTTCGTAAATGGATTAAAAGGAGATGTTTGTACCTAAGCTGAATGAGTGTTTAAATGGAGGTAATGAACGTCCTCCGTTAGTCAGACCATAGAATTCAGGATCGATGCCATCGTTGTTGGCGGTCCACAACAGGAAGTTGTTGGCCTGGAAAAACACACGGACAGAAGACAGGTGGATCGCTCTCAGCATGCTTGCAGGCAGGTTGTATCCTAAGGAAATGTCACGCAGTTTAATGTACGAAGCACTTTCAACATTGGTGTCACCCATGCTGTAGTAGCTCAACTCTCTGCGGTTGTTATTGGCATTTCCGGCAACGTAGGCAGGAATGTCGGTACGGGCCTCATCACCAGGGACTTTCCAGCGGTTGTTGAAAATGCTGTTGATGTTGCCGCTGAAGCTGCCCTCATTTCCAGTCAGACGGCCGGTGAAGAAGTCGTTGGTTTCGCTGCGCATCACATGGCCAAAGTTGTAGCCGATGTTGGCAGAAAGCGTAAAGCCTTTGTAACCGAAACTATTTAACAAACCGCCGTTGAACTTAGGAACGGTCGTACCCATATACACGATGTCATCAGGAGACGCTACATTTCTTTCTTTGGTTACGGTACCATCATTCAGTCTTACTAAAGGATCACCCATCGCATCAAGGCCGGCATACTGATAGGCAAACAGGGAAGACATGCTGTGACCGATCAGGTAACTGGCAGCCACCTTAGCTGTAGCATACGAAAGGGCGATTGGATCTTCTTCATAGCTAAGCAGTTTGTTGTAGTTGTAGCTAAATGTCAGTGAGGTGTTCCAGTTGAAATCTTTGCTTTCGAAAATTTTGGTGCTCAGGCCAAGCTCAATTCCTCTATTAGAAAGCGAACCCAGGTTACCTGTGGAACTGCCAAAGCTCAGGAAAGGGTTCATGACCACAACAGCGAGTAAATTTGTGGTTTTACGGTCGTACATGTCAATGTTACCACTCAGTTTAGAGTCGAACACGTCGAAGTTGATCCCGAAGTTGATGGTACGTGTAGATTCCCAGTTTAGCTTTCCGTTGGCAGGCTGGTCGACATGTGCACCATAACCTGCAGGAGGTGCAGTAGAGGTGTTTTCCAATGCCAGGATGTCCTTAGAAGACGATGCCCCTACAAAAGGAGAGTTCCCGGTGATCCCGTAAGTCGCGCGGACGCCGAGATTGTTGAGCCAGGAAATTCCCTGCATAAAGGATTCTTTAGTCATTTCCCATTTACCCCCAATGCTATAGATGGGTTTGTTTTGGGACGACAGGTCGGCCCCAATAAGTGTACTCTTGTCCTGGCGCCAGCTAAAGTCCATTGAATACTTGCCATCAAAGGTATAATTTGCTAAGGCGAAGTAAGAGGTGAACCGGCTTTTTTGGTCGCTCATCGTTGTAGGGTTCTGTGAGAATCTGGCGCGGCCTCCGGGAACCACACCTGGAATACCACGTGCAAGCGTGACATAGTCAATTGCGGCGTAAGATTGCAGGTCAAGATCATATCCCATCAGGGTATTGTATTGAGAGCTGGTGTGCTGCTCCTGGGCTTCCTGACCAACCTGTACGGAAATGAAGTCCTTTCCATCCCTAACGCGTGAGTTGTAGGTCAGCTGGTTACGCACGGTCCAGTCTTTGCGCTGATAATCGCCCGTCTGGTACATACCACCGGTAGTAGGAAGGTAATAAACAGGTGTAGACTCCGCTGTTGGCGCTACCGTAAAATTTACCAATTGATTTCTCATGCCGAACGACTTGATGTCCGTATAGCGATGGGAAGTTTGTGGCGACTTATTAAATCCGTAATTCCCCTGAAAGGCGAGGCCTTTCCATATTTTGATGCCCACACCACCGATCAGGTTGATGGAAGTCGCATTGTTATCCTGAAAGCCGTAATTGAGTTCATCCAGCGGCGTATAGTCGAGGTTGATGCGACTGCGTTGTTCATAATCCAGCTTGATTTCAGGGTCCATCGCCTGCACATAGTTCATGGTGATGTTGTTGCCCTGGGCATCTCTGAACAGCTGGTATGGCAGGATATCCTGAGGGATGTTGAGCTGGTTGTTGCTTTTGTTCAGTGTATTATTTAATGCAGTGAATAAAGTCAGGCTCAAGAATTTGGTAGGGTTGTATGTCTGATTAAGGTTGAGTTTATAGGTTTCATTTTTGACACCTGGCCTGCCTGTTGCATTCGTATAAGAAAACGAGCTGTAGGCGGCGTATTGCTGGTTGCCACCACCTAAGGATAAAGTATGGTTGTTGCTAATGGTGTTTCCGTAGAACAAGTCGTTGAGCTGTTTCCTGTTGTCGATCGACGCGAGGCTATCAAGGCCTCTGTTCATGGCTGCTTCACTGATCAAGCCGTCGGCATTGTCGTACATCAGGCGTTCGTGAGGCGCAACAAATCTGCCGCTGAGTGTTCTCGAAGGATAAGCTGTAGGATTAAAAATCTCCCTGGCAGTCTGGATATATTGGGCAGAGCTCATTTGATTCAGGTAGTCGAAGTCTGGTTTTCCCTGGAAGTTTACATATCCCGAATAGTTAATGTCAATTTTCTGGTTTTTTGAGCCCGATTTGGTGGTCACCACAATGACGCCATTCGCTGCCCTCGCACCCCAGATTGCTGCTGCTGCTGCATCTTTCAGCACGGTAATGTCTTCAACGTCATCAGGATTAATGCTGGAAAAGTTCTGGATGACGATGCCGTTCACGACGTAAAGCGGCTCAGTAGTCGACCGGACACTACCCGTCCCGCGTACCAGTGCACGCTGTGTACGGCCGGTTTGTTCATTTCCATAAGCACCTGCATTTCCTGAAATGACAGTCAGTCCCGGTACCAGTCCGTCGAGACGGCTCATGATGTCCTGAGATGCGGTGCGCTGACTGAACACTTTCATGTCCGGTTTGGCGAAGGATCCTGTAGCACGTTCCTTGGAGATTTTCTGATAACCAGTGTTGTAAGTGATGTTGACTTCTTCCAGCTTGGCACTTCCTGGTTTCATGGAAACAGAAATGTCCGATTTTGCCTTGATTTCCAGGGTTTCGTAACCGAGATAGGTGATGGCAAGGATGGCCTGGTCACTGACATTGTCGAGGGTAAATTCCCCTTTATCATTGGTCATCGTATACCTGCCGCTTCCTTTTACGGTGATGGTAGCACCCGACATTGGATTTCCGGCCTCATCGAATACTTTTCCTTTGATGTCAATTTCAGCCAGGTAAGCTTTCATTTTATCCACCAGGCTTGTTTCTTTGCGTTTGATCACGACTACCTTTCCTTCAATAGAAAAGGTAAGCGGCTGACCAGCAAGGGCACTGTTGAGGGCTTGTTGCAGACTGACGCCCTGGATCGACATGTCGATGGGCTTAATCCCCGAAAGATCCTTGTTGTCATACAGAATGTCGTAACCGCTTTGCGTGCGGATGGCCTTCAGTATGTTTTCAAGGGATGCTTTACGCATGGACACAGTGACTTGCTGCCCGAATGTGGCGGCACTCAGCTGCATTAAAGTTCCCAGAATGATGACGGTGGTTAGGCGCATAATGAGCAGGATTTTTCTTATACAGGCATGTGGTATACCCGTTTTGGTGGTATAAATTTTATACATTTGTTAAGTTTGGTTTGAGCAGGATACCTGATGTTTTCGAAGGCTACAGGTACTGCTGGTTAGTTGGTTCCAGAAATTAATTGATAAAAAACCTTACATAAGGGTCAGGGGGTGTTTGCTGCACTTCCTGCTCTTTTTGATAAGGCGTACTATGCGTGTAATTATCTCGTCACAGTCACCCTCCTTCCTTCAATTTTAAAGTGTACTTTTCCTGTCGAGGCGATCCTTTGGAGCACCACCGACAGCTTGTTTTTACGTGAAATCCATCCGCGGAGTTCCATATCAGTGTTGGCTTCAGCGTCATATATGATGTCGACATCGTACCAGCGTGCAATTTTGCGCATTGCCGATTTGAAGTCGTCGCTTTCATTGAAGATGAAATCGCCATTGGTCCAGTCGGTCGCCGCATCCACATCCGCTTTCGTCACGCGCATTTGGTCGGCATTACCGGTAGCCTGTTGTCCGGGTATGATGGTGGTTTTGCCGTTGATCCTGACGCTGCCTTCCAGCAGGGTGGTTCTTGTGAATGCTTCATCGGCATAACCATTGATGTTAAAATGAGTACCTAAAACTTCAATCTGTTGTCCTTTGGCATTCACGACGAAAGGATGGTTTTTGTCTTTTGCGACTTCAAAATAGGCTTCGCCATTTAATTCCACCTGGCGTTTCTGCTGCGAAGAAAAGGTGGTCGGATACCTGAGGGAGGAGGCTGCATTTAGCCATACTTTGGATCCGTCAGGGAGACGTACCTGGTACTGCTCGCCTTTTGTGGTAGAAAGCGTGTTGTAGGACTGACCTCCGCTTTTTAAGGCCGGCTGATTGCTGATTTCATAAATCAGTTCCCCATCTGCATTTTTAGTGATGGTCACACCGCTTTCCTTTGCCAGCCGACCGTTTACAGTGCCTGCAAGCAGTATTTTACGCCCATTGGCTAAGGTAAGCGTCGCAGAACTCCTGCCGGGGGTGATGTCGGCCCCTTTAAGGGTGACGATGTTATTGCTGACATCTGGCTTGTTCATGTAGAAAAACAGGCCGACAGACAGCGTAACCACGATGGCCGCTGCGGCTGCCAACCTTGGGATGTTGATTTTACGGATGAGGGGTTTGTGGTCGAGCTGCTGATTGATTTTAGCGAAGATGTCCGACTGGGTGCTGCTGAAGTTGGAGATCTGTTCCTCCAGGTTTGAAGTCCGGGCATCCTGCTGTAAAGCATTACACCAGGTATTGTACCATTCCAGATCTTCTTTATTGGCAAGTCCGCTGGCGATTCTTTGTAGACGCGCCAGCTCTTCCTGCTGATGATGTGCGTTGGATTTGTCAAAATCCCCGTTTTGATGTTTCATTTTTCCCCAAATGAAGCAATTTTAGCATTGCCATTTGATGTATAGGGACATGAAAGGGGGTTAGCCCCCAAGACGAAGTAAAATATTTATTAAATATTTAGAAGTTTAAAGGAGGACTGACCAGAAAGACATCTTTCCTAAGTTTTCTTTCAGCTTTTTTAGGGTGATTGTCATTTGGTTTTCCACAGTTTTGGTGGAAATACCTAGTTTTTCTGCAATTTCTTTGTTGCTGAGGTATTCTTTGCGGCTCATTTCGAAAATTTTCCTTGCTTTTGGGGGTAAAGTCTCGATAAAGTCGTCGATTGCCTGCTCAAGTTCCCTGATTTCCATGGGATCATTTGCAGCGGTCATTTCGATCTCCGGCCGTTGGGCCAGGATCTCTGAACGTCGCTTGCTGCTTTGAATGACACGGCTGAGTTTGTACTTGACAGCCGCGCAGAGGTACCCTTTTAAGGAGGTCACCTGGATCTTTTCCTTGTTGGACCAAAGCCAGATAAAAACGTCCTGAATGGCATCTGTGCACTCATCTTCGTCTTTGATGATGTTAAAAGCAAACCGGTAAAGGTATTCGGAATGGCGGAAATAGATTTCATTGAACGCATTCCGGCTACCTAGCCTGAGCTGGGCCGTCAGTTCCTGATCGCTAAGATGACTTCCTGTATCCATTCCCCCTAAAAACGTATGCTGATGCACCAGTTTGTATTTGCTCAGGTATGCTGAGTTGTTGTCTGGCGGTTTAGTGTTTTTGATGCATCAACAATTTCGATGTAATATAGGAAGCATTTTAACGATAGCAAAATAATGAGAACCAATCACGCCGAATCTATAGATATCTTATATTTTACTGGTAATAAAAAAGTAGTTTTTAGTTTGAATTCAATTACTTTGTGATTCATAAAGTTTAAGAAATAAGTGATGATTAGAGGTACTTTGTTATTGGCGAGCCTGGCTTTACTTTTATGCGTGTACAGCTGCAGTCAGGTTAGATCGCGTGATGCTGCTGCCGAGGAGCAGACTGTTTTGAGACCAGCTACTGAACATAAAGATCAGGGAAATTTAGTAGATACCGCGTCGTATATCCTGCAGGTGGAAAAGTATGCAGATAGCGTAAACGGCAGTCTTTCTACGCTTAAGGAGACGAAACATGACGTGTTTGGTGTTTCTTCTGAAGGTGGCGAAATCAACATTTACCATCATGACTCAGACACCTTAAAACTTACAGCTACCTACTACGGGGAAAGTGGTAAAAATGAATATCAGCTTTATCTTGAACATACGCAACCTGTTCTATTTATAAGCAAGGTGACTTCCTATCAATCTCCGGTTGGTATAGAACCTGTTAAGATTGCCAAAGAACAAATGGCCTCCTTTGTTCTAAAGAACGGCAATGTCATTGGGAAAGAAGGTGAGGCGATTTCTAAAGAAACAGCAACTAGTACATCAGCTGAGATTAGGGCACTTCACAATGAAATGAGAAGGCAGCTGCGAAACTAAACGTGCTAAGTTCATTAAAACGAACCTAACGATATCTAACCAATCAATGTTAATTTTTGCGCCTGATTATTGTTGTTTTTGCTCTGATGGAGGAGGGAGCGTCTTACTGGGATTGCCTTTCTGATGTTGATTTGGCGTCCCTTTATTGGCGGACCGCAGGATGCGTATGCCTATGATGATCAATATGATAACGAATAGGGTAAGTGCAACCTTCAGCCACGTTTTTCTCATGATTGATCATTAACAATTAACATACCACGAATCCCGATTATTCCCGGTTGCGCTGTAAAGGGGCGATAGGTCAAAGTAGCCGGTAAAGCTTGCATACTATTTTTTTGGCTGCAGTTGTTGCGCGATTGATTTTGCATCCTCCGCAGAGCCTATTCCTGCGATATGCACGTCGCCACCAGAGATGGGTTCGTTCACGATCGGCATGAAGATGACTTTTTTGGAGACCACCAGTGCAATGGGTTGCCCTACAGCCGCCGCAGTAACCTTTCTCAACTTTTCCCGGCCACCATCGGTAAATTTTATCCGGATGACTGCCTGGCCGAATTCATCCGTTAGAGACTCAACAGAAGAGATGTCCTGGCCGGTCAGCGCAGGTTGTTTCTCCAGGATTGTTTTACTGAAATCCTTATTGTCTCTTTTGGAAACACGGTAAAATCCATCTTCGCGATCAACAGAAAAGGGACGGAAGATGCCAGTGTATGCGGCATCTTCATCAGTTTTATTTGCGCCGGGGATGTCAGCGTTTTCGGTGATCTTATTCTGATTTTCCACGGGTGCAATTGGCTTGGGAGGATCGACTAGTGTGAGAGGTTTTTCCTGATCATCGTCCTCCCTGGGCAGGTATCCATTATAATGATATGATTTTTCAGGATCCTCGCAGGTGGTGAAAAATATGCTGCCCGCAGTTATATTTTTAGTAACAATCTCTTTGGTGCTTTTGCTTTTAGGTTGCAAGATCGCATATTGCCGCAGATAGCGGTTGTCATTATACTGGTCGTTGCGAAAATAGGCTTCATTTTCGACCGCATTTGCCATCACGAGTTGGTTTGAGGCCTGATCCAGGCTGTATTCTGCCAGGTCTGGTTGAGGAAAGGAATGGTAATGTTTGTTTGCAAAAACTGTGTTCTCCGGATTGTTTTTTGAGTCGTCATATGAGGTTTTCCAGCTGAGGACTTCCTGCCATTGTTTCTGCTCATCTTTGTCGTTATTTTGCTTGATATAACCTTCCTCACCACCGTAGCTGGAAAGTTTTAGTCTGCTTTTACCATTAGCGTGTTCCATGACTGCCATGAAGTCCTGATACTCCCTTTTTGGTTTGTTGTAAATCAGAATTAAATCATTTTGACCTTTGGCTAGTGTATAGTTCCAGGAATGGTTGGGTTGCTGCGGCTCCCTGCTGGTTTGTTCGACGACAGCCGACAAAGTAATGGTGGTAGCCGATTTTGCCAACTGATCTACAAAGGGCGAATCAAAACAGTTGGCATTGTCGTTGAATACCCGTTGTACTTTATCCTGATCAAATTGTATGTATGTTTTCCCCTCCTGAAAACCACGGTAATTTATTCTTATGGAATCACCCAGGCCTTTGTTCTGATGTGCATACACTATAAACAATTCCTGTTTGTCCGGGAAAAAGAGGAGCTGGTCTTTTTCAAATTTGTAGTGGCCAAAGACGCCCGTCGCATAACCATAAAGAAGGAATGTGCCGTCTGCAAACAGGCAAACGCCTGATTTACTGCCGTAACGGCCCTCGTATTGCTGGTAACGGGCATCGGTTTGCATTTGTTGAGCGGAGAGGGTCATGGTCATGAATAATAAAAGCGTGAGTAACGTGTATTTTTTCATCGGGTTTCAGGCCTTAAGGTAAGGATGTATTTGTCTAGATGGTTTTTAATGTTGATACAGGATTTGATCATGCACGAAGTGCAAAAATCCTTCCAGAAAATGAATGGATGCCGATGGTCATTTTGAACTTCCAACGTCAGGTCGATTTGGAACGAATCTTTTTTCCCATATGGTATAGGTTTTCCTGGTCATATCCATATCCCTGGTCATCAATAACCTTAAATTTGAAATCCTCCAGGCTTTTTGAGCGGATCTTCTTGAATGCCCTGGCGATGGTCTTGACGAAGTAGGCATTGTGATTGTCCTTTGCATACAGGTCGATATCGCTATTGTAGTAATTGAGGTGTTCAGGGCCGGTACAACCTTCAAGGAAATGAAAACTCTGTGGATCTATGCCTTCAACGATCTGATCCCTGAAATATACATGGTTTTTGTCTTTAGCAACGTTATCCGCACGTATGGGTTCCGGGATTTCGAAGGTTTCGATGTCTGCTTCAGGAACCGGACGGTGATATCCGGAGTAGATGATGCCATTGGCAGTGGCGTAATGGTTGTTGAGGATGTTTATTTCTTCCCACTGATAAGGGAGCAGCTGATTGTAATAGTAGGTGCGTTTGTGGTCCCGGCTAAAGCCAGGCGTTGATGAGATCAATTCAAAAGTGGATGGATCAGCATCAGGGAGAATAGTGAAAGGGCACATGTAGCTATCTATGTATACCCGGTTTTTATCTTTGAAATAGCAGAGTGTCATTTGGGGATGTTCCAGAACCACTTCAAAACTCGGCAGGTCGATGAGTTTCATTTGTTTTTCAAGTGCAACTTCTCCATATCTGAAGAGGTAATCGTTGTCTTTGGAATAACTGTCGGAAAGGGGATGCCACTGTGCGAGGTCTACCGCTGAGGGAATTTTATAGCTGTGACTGCCATTGCTGATGTACTGGTAAGGTAAATCAATATTGATAACTTTGTAGGGTAATCTTTTGATCGGATCAGTGTGGTTCATTGGGCTTCGGGATTATGGAGGATTACAGCAAGTTTATTGCCATTATAAAATTTGGTCTCTTTTTTAGGATACCAGTCACATTTCTCGTGTTTTAATGGTTTGATATCTAAATGATTATTCCGTAATTGCGCTTGGAAGTAGCATGATTGCGCTTTCCTGTTAAAATTAATCCTAACCAAATATCTGATCAATGAAGCGCTCTATCCCTGCCTTGCTGTTATTGCTGAATTTTTGCTATGTTTCCTATGCTGTTGCATCTGACAAGATACCACCTGTATGCTTAGAACGCTTTTGCCCGGATGGTGCTATTTTCAAAGATGATCTTGAAAAAAACGCTGTGCTGTGGGGTGCCGGTAATGATGTTCGTAAAGATCGCAATCCAATGGTATCTGAGGTATTGGGCAACTGGTATCATCCGAAGTCAGGAGAATGGACGTTCGGTTTTTTTGAGGACTTTGCCATTTATGACCAGAAATTTTGGGATTATGAATCTTTCCAGTTCTCGGGAAAATCAGGAAGGGCAGTGCTGAAAAATGGAGCTGAGCGGTTGAGTTTGAAGATCAGCAAAAGAGGAGATAGCCTGATAGCCGTTAAGATTGGCAGTCATGCCGTGCAGGATTATCGAAAGGTGGCTAAAATATTGCCTGCATACAGCCCGGCTGATGCAAGTGTCTTCAAGGATACGCATTATCAAATCATGGATACTGTTTACGTTACAGGATATCTGAGAAATGCACCGAATCAGGAACCTTTTTCAATTTCCTATAGAAATGTGATTACCGATAAAAATGATAAGGTATTTGGCACGGTAGACTCCGCAGGTCGTTTTGTCGTCAAGGTGCCGTTATTGAATTCTGCCGAGGTTTATCTCGATATGGGAAGGATGAGTAAGGCAAGTGTGCTGGAACCTGGGGAACGTTACCTGTTGTTTTACGATTTTTCAACGGGGGAGCAGGTATTTATGGGCGACAAGGCAAGGGTTCAGAATGAACTGGCCCGTTACAATCCTTATACCACTTCGTCGGGAATATATGCAGATAGCGAAGAAGAGCGGGCGAGCAAACAAATGAAGGGCATGGAATATCTGAATGCGAAGTGGGCTGTGTTGTCCAGGGCGAATGTTTACTCGAACGATTATTTCAAAAGAAATCCATCTCTGTCGGCGAAGGCTAAGTATTTCATCCTAAACTACAACAGGTACGCCATTGGCGCCGATCTGATGCAGAAGCGTTTTGACCTGGACCGACGCAGTAAAGAGCGTTTCCCCAGGGAATACATGAGTTTTGTTAAAGATTCTCTTTTTACAACACCTTTGGCTCCTTTTGTCCTCAACGCAAATTTTTCGACTTTCATCAGGGACTATACAGACTATTCCAGAGATGAGTTTGAGGGCTCAACGGGCTCTTATGCGGAGGCATTGGTAAGCCTGATTGCGGATGGCACGGTGACGGCTTCTGCCGAAGAAAAAAGGGTGGCAGAGGTGGATATGGAAATTGAACGTCTCAGCAGTATTGATGCCCAGCGTGGTCAGGCGCTTGCACAGACAGTAACTGCTGCGCAATCTAAGTTACTGGAGGGGTTGCAAGTGCGCCATCAGGACAAAATTATGACGGCCGGTGACCAGCAACTCTGGCTTAACGAGCTTCGATTTGCAGGAGGTTTCTATCCAAAAATTATTGCGGATGAAGACATCAGGGACGTCTTTCAGGCCAGAAGCATTTATCAGTATTTTGAGCGAACGAGAAAACCCATGGAGTCGCTGAAGTTTGAGGAGTTTGCGGGCCTGGTGAAGTCTCCTGTATTCAGAGCTCAGCTATCGGCCTACAATGACCATTTGCTGAAAACCAAAAATGCGGATTTCACTTTTGCTCAAAGCATTAAGAATACGGATCACCTGAAGTCGGAGAAGGAGGCAGACGCCCTGTTTAAGGAGCTGATCGCACCGTACCGCGGTAAAATCATTTATCTTGATTTCTGGGGTACCTGGTGTGGTCCGTGTAAGGAGGAGATGAAGTATGCCGGAGTTGCAAAAGAGGCATTGAAAAATAAAGAGGTGATTTTCATGTATTTCGCAAACAGGTCTCCGGAAGAACTCTGGAAGAGCATGATCAAGGAGATGGACCTGACCGGGGAAAACATCGTTCACTACCGGCTTCCAGAAGAACAGCAGCGGCTGATTGAGAACCGCTTTTCGATCAATTCCTTTCCGACATATATGCTGGTTGATCAGGAAGGAAAGGTGGTGACGATGACAGCGCCAAGGCCAAGTGATCCGAATGGCCTGGTACGGGCTGTGGGGGAATTGTTAAAATAGTGGACTGATCCTTAAAACAAAGTCAAATAAGTCCTTAAAACAAAGTGCTGAATTTTCTGTCCATCTATCTTTGAATCAACAAAATAGAATGGATATGAAAAAAAATAATTATCAGGGGGCATTGCAACAGCCATTGGGTTCGGGTTTCAATGCATCATCAACTGCGGCCGAGGTGATCAATGGTGCTGACCTTACAGGGAAGATTGCTGTGGTTACCGGTGGAAGTGCCGGAATCGGATTGGAAACGGTTAAGGTACTTGCCTCAGTAGGGGCGAAAGTTATTGTGCCGGTGAGGTCAGTTGAAAAGGCAATGAAAGTGTTTCAGGGCTTTCCAAATGTGGAATTGGAGCAGATGGATTTAATGGATTCCAAGTCTGTCGATGGGTTTGTGGATAGATTTATCACTACGGAAAGGCCGCTTCATTTGCTGATCAACAACGCCGGGATCATGTGGGTGCCCTTACGAAGGGATAGCCGTGGCATCGAATCGCAATTGGCCACCAATTACCTGGGACAGTTTCAGCTTGTGTCGGGCTTATGGCCTGCACTTAAGGCAGCGAGGGGAGCGAGAGTGATCAATGTTTCTTCATTTGGGCATCAGATGTCAGCATTCAACTTTGAAGATCCTAACTTTGAAAGCCGGGAATACGATACCTTGTTGGGCTACGGACAGTCAAAAACTGCCAGTAACCTCTTTGCGATGGAGCTGGACCAACGTGGGGCTGACCTTGGTGTGCGTGCATATTCGGTACATCCCGGAGCCGTATATGGTACAGATTTAGGTAGGGAAGAGCCTATTGCATTGTTTCAGCAGATGGGTACTTATGACGAGCATGGCCTGATCAAAAAGGAAGTCGCTGAGCGGCTGAAGACCATCCCCCAAGGGGCAGCGACGACCATTTGGTGTGCAACAAGTCCACTGCTGGATGACATTGGAGGCGTTTATTGTGAAGATGCTGACATTGCCGTGCTGGATACGGGAAATATAGGGCACCGGTATGATGAGCCATGGACATTGCATGGTGTAAAGCCCTATTCGCTGGATAAGGAAAGGGCGAAGAAACTATGGACGCTGACTGAAAAAATGATTGGCATACAGTTTCAGCCTTTTTAATTGGTTTAATGGACAAAAATGATTTATGGAACATACTTCAAAATATATCACACCCGATATTAAGTTGTCCTGTTACGAAGACAAGCTTTTTAAATCCGAAGTGGTGTTTGATCAGCACATGCTCATTTGGTTTATGTCAGGGGAAACGAAAATTCTGCAGGCAGGGGCAAGTCATACTTTTAAAGCAGGGGACATCTTCCTGATCCCGAGAAATCAGCCAGCAACGATTATCAATTATCCAAAAGACGGCTTGCCTCATAAATCGGTAGTCATGTTATTGTCGGCAGCAACGTTGAACGACTTCTACGCAAGTGTAAAGGTGAAGGCTGAGGTTGTGCCCATACCGAAAATCCGCAGTTTTAAGCGCCATCCTTTGCTTGAAAGCTGCCTGGCATCATTGGTTCCCTATTTCGAGATGGAGGAGTTGCCTCCAAACCTTGCCTCGCTGAAAATTAATGAGGCCATCAGCATTTTAAGGTCTATCGATCCCGAAGTGGACGGCGTACTGGCCAATTTCGAAGAACCCGGTAAGGTGGACCTGTCAGGTTTTATGGAAAAGAACTATATGTTCAACATGACGATGACAAAGTTCGGGTATCTTACTGGCAGGAGCATCACGACCTTTAAGCGTGATTTTAAGAAGACCTATAACACCACTCCTCATAAATGGCTGATGCAAAAGCGGCTGGAACTGGCGCATTACCTGATGTCAGTCCAGGGTAGAAGGCCTGTGGAGGTGATTTTTGAGACAGGGTTTGAAAACCTGTCTCATTTCTCTTTTCTTTTCAAGAAGCACTTCGGCTACGCGCCGACAGAGCTACCGGAGGGTGGGGTGGCTAGGCCTCAATCAGACTTTTCCTGATCTCTCCCAGCTCTTTCAGATAACGGCCGTAGGAATAATGAACTGCCCACCTGATAAAGTAGGAGAACCCGGTTTTAGCAGGAGCACTCAGGGCGCTTACTTGTAGATGGGCTTTACCGTATATCCCTTTTCGCGGAGCATGGTAACGAGACTGTATTTGCCGCCAAGGTGGCCGGCGCCGACTGCAAACAGGTTGCTTTCCTTTTCCATCATGACAGGCATGGCTGCCACCCAGTTTTTGTTGCGCACTTCCATCATCCATTTTTCAGATTCCGTCTCCACAGTTTCTTTTTTCATCACATAGCTATATATGCCGTTCAGATTTTGCTGTTGATACATGGCAATCATGGCTTTCAGGTCAGCATCCATCTTTTCGATTTTAAGAATCTGCTGATAGAGATGTTCATCTGAAAAAGCGTTACGGAGACATTCCATCTGGAATTCTACGGTTTCCAGTCCGGCAGCAGGTTTGTGCTGTTCCTGCGCTACTTTCAGCAGTTCTCCTTCGAAAGACACAGGGGTTTCACATGGCAGAATTTTTTGCATCAGGAAACTGCTGACAGCCTGAAGGCTAAGGTTGTCCATTTGTTTGAGGGTGTAGGGAGACTTTAGTACGGTCAATACAGAATCCAGCGCCTGGAACTGTTGGGGGCTTAACCTTTTGCTCAAGGGAATGGGAGACATCATAGCTTTCTGAATGGAAGGGATAAATTCAGGGTCGGCGATGTTTACCTCAAATGTGATGCGGTCGGTTTTGGAAAGTGCTGTTTTTACATTGTCGGCAATAGCGAAGTTGTCGGGGCAGAGGATATGGAACGTTCCGAATAGGTATGATGGCTTGGAAAGCCCGTTTCCACTGATTTCCCACAGCAATGAATTTTCTATCGGTTTGACCTGTGCATAGGTTGAAGGAGCGCAGATGGTCAGGAGTGCAAAGACGAACGCAAATAGATGATATTTCATAGTTTCAATTTTTAAATTCACATAGTAGGTGCCGCATTGCCGGATTCGTTAACCCATTAATTTCAATTTATTGTTGTCATGGCTGGCGGTGATGAAGATAAAGAATTCCGGGCAGGTTTAGGTCATAAAAAAGCCCTGCGCTCCAGTGGACTGCACAGGGAACGCAGGGCTTTTTTTAATATTGAAAAGCAGTTTAGTAGCTCATCTTAACAATCTCAAGGACGTCTGCCGGTGCAAGCGTTTTATGCTCTCCCAGTCCGAGCCATCCTCTTTGGCTAAAGCGCTCTGAGATCTTCTCTGCAGTGCCTTCGAAATCTTTGGTATAATCGGATAATTTGGTGTCGATCCCCAGTGAATGGAAAAATTCAACCGTTTTTTCAATTGCAGCCTTTGCGATTTCCTCCGTCGAGCCTTCCTGAATGTTCCATACCCGTTTGCCATATTGCGCCAGCTTTTCTTTTTTGGTTTCAAAGTTATACTGGTAGTGTCCTGGTGCGATGACGGCAAGCGTTCTGGCGTGGTCTATACCGAACATGGCGGTAAGTTCATGCCCCATAGCATGTACTGCCCAGTCGGTAGGGACACCTTTTTGGATCAGGCCGTTCAGGGCCATGGTACAGCTCCACATAAAGTTTGCTGCAGCCTCGTAGTCGGCCGGGTTTTTCATGATCCTCGGAGCGATTTCTACCAGCGTTTGCAGGATGCTTTCCGCGATGCGGTCTTGCAGGAATGCCTGGATGGGGTAGGTCATGTATTGCTCCAGCACATGGGTAAAAGCATCGGTGATGCCATTGGCCAGTTGACGCTGAGGGATGGACTGCACGACTTGGGGATCCAGGACGGAGAATACCGGGAACAGGCCAGGGCCACCCATAGAAAGCTTTTCCTGAGT
This sequence comes from Pedobacter sp. BAL39, assembly GCF_000170795.1. Lineage (GTDB taxonomy): Bacteria > Bacteroidota > Bacteroidia > Sphingobacteriales > Sphingobacteriaceae > Pedobacter. The sequence continues at coordinate 212,011 of NZ_ABCM01000006.1, read as the reverse complement.
TTCTTTCCTGGTGATGACCGATCCGGAGTTCATCTCAGAGCCTGTAGCAGGAAGGGTAAGTACTGTTCCGAATGGGAGTCCTTTCTCTGTCCGGATGGATTTGGTAAGGATATCCCAGGGCTCGTCGCCTTCATACAGTGCTGCGGAGGATAGGAATTTAACACCATCTATCACAGAGCCACCACCTACAGCAAGCATAAAAGTGACCTGCTCAGATTTGATAATTTTCAAAGCCTCCATCAGGATTTCATATTCCGGATTAGCAGGGATCCCGCTGAACTCCAGCACGTCAAAGCCTGATAGCGCTCGTTTCACCTGATCGTAGATGCCGTTGCTCTTGATGCTTCCGCCACCGTACAGCAGCAGCACTTTGGCGTCTTTCGGGATCTCTTTACTGATTTTTTCAATTTGTCCTTTACCAAAAATGATTTTGGTAGGGTTCATATATTCGAAGTTTAACATTATGATTGTTTTTTTATTATTCTGTTTGAGGTGTCGTTTTGTTTGTACGTGTCGTTCTGTTTGCCGTTTTTATTTTCTAGATTTTGACCACCATTTTTCCTTCGTTTTTGCCGGCAAATAGGTCTATAAAGGCCTGAGGGATCTGCTCGAAGCCTTCTACAATGGTCTCACTATGTGTGAGCTTGCCTTCGCTGAACCATTTGCTGAGCTGAGCGATGCCTTCCGGAAATTGCGCAGCATAGTTGGAGACGATGAATCCCTGCATCAGCACGCTTTTTTTGACCATTACGGTTTGTACCCTCGGACCGGTAGCTACTTCCTTATCGTTGTAGGAAGAGATGGAGCCACATAGGGGCACACGGCCCAGCCTGTTGATGTTGGCAAGTACAGCGTCGGAAATATCGCCACCAACATTGTCGAAATATACATCGATCCCATCAGGGGCAATAGCTGCGATGTCCTTAGTCAGGTCATGGGTCGTTTTGTAATTGATGGCTGCATCGTAGCCAAACTTCGATCGGAGCAGGTTTACCTTTTCATCCGAGCCAGCGGCACCAATTACCCTGCAGCCCATGATCTTTCCGATTTGTCCGGCAACACTGCCTACGGCACCTGCGGCACCCGAGACGAAGAGTGTCTCACCTGCTTTGGGATGGCCAATTTCTTTGAGGCCAAAATAGGCCGTGAGACCAGTCATTCCCAGGACACCGAGATAAGCAGAAAGACTTGCTTTTTCACCGTCGACCTTGGTCAGGCCTTTACCTGTAGAGGTCTGGAATAACTTCCATTCGAGCATGCCAGTGACGAAATCGCCGGTTTTGAAATCAGGATTTTTGGAGTCCTGCACCTCTGCGACCAATGCAGACTGGATGGGTTTATTCAGTTCAAAAGGAGGGATGTAGGATTTGGCATCGCTCATCCTTCCGCGCAGGTATGGATCTACAGAGACATATAGTGTTTTCAGCAAAATCTGACCATCGGTGGCTACAGGTTTTTCTTCTTCAATAAATTTAAAATCTTCCGGGGTAGGAATACCCTCGGGGCGTTTATTTAACAAGATGACTTTATTCATGATGGGTATTGGTTTAGATCCAGGAAGATATCATCCATGGATGTTATTTAATAAAATTTTTTTAGCTCCTTATTTTTTCGAGCATGTCATTCAATAGATCGGCTTCCTGATCGTTAAGGTTGACCAGGATGTTGTTAATGATTTTTCTGCCCTGTTCTTTCAGTATGGCACCTTCAGGTGTGAGTCTTACATAAACAACGCGCTGGTCGTTGCTGTTTCGTTCTTTTTCAATGAGCTTTTTATCCATGAGTTTATGGAGGAGCCTGGAGGTATTAGGCATCCTGTCGATCAGTCGCTCGGTGATCAGGTTGACAGTAGCAGTCTGATCCGGCTGTCCATAGAGGATGCTGAGCACATTGAACTGCTGCAGGGACAGATTGGTAGGCTTTAGTGCAGATGCGATGCGATTGAGCACCCAGTTTGAAGTGAAGATGATGTTGGTCAGTGCCCTTTGCTGGGGACTGGCGAAGTCATGTTTTAACTCTTCTTCGATTTTCATAGTCAAAAGTATCATCCATGGATGGTAATTCCAAATAAGGCAAGGTTTGTTTACGGTTTGCTGACCAGCGGACTGATTTATGTTATGAGAAAGCATAATTCCGATATAAACAAAAACGGGACTTATAAAGTCCCGTTTCTTTTCCTCCCCTCAAATCAATCTCACCTGTGTTTTTCTCCCGTGTCTATCCTCTCTCTCTTCCTTCTCTCCGCCCTTTCCATCAACCTCACAAATCCTAATCACATCTCTCTCTTCGCCTTCTCAAATTCCAACTCACATAGACACATCCAACTCCCTCTCTCCAATCCCTCTCTGCGCGCGCTCACTGTTTGACTTAATTAACGGAAGATGGATTAATCTGGTTTTCTCATTATGAAGCATTGACTTTTCTATGACGAATGACGGTCAGGGACTTACCGTTTCCACATCACCTGCAGGGCCTTTAGTCTGATCATTTTCTCCATCGTCATCCTGATTAGTTTCTTCACTGTTTGCTGAGCCATCATTATTTTCACTATCGTCTGCGGAATTTTCTTCTTCTTCTTTTGATTGCTCTTTTGTTGAATCTTCTCCAGTTGAGTCATTTTCTACTGAATCATCAGCGCCTGATCCCATTTTGGCAGAATGATCCGTCGTATTTTCTGAGTTTTCTTTTGTATCAGCAGTGTTATCGTCATTTTCGTCTGTGTCTTCGGGACGATCATCAGCTGGAGTCTCTTCGTCACCACCGGCATCAGGCTGATCGGCCTGGTTTCCCGGTGGTGGAGTTTCATTTTCCGCCGAACTGGTGTCGCCAGTAGCTTGTCCGGGAAGAGGCTCTTGCTTGGATTCCTGGTAGTGGTTGATGTTATCCTGTTGGTCAGTGACCGCATCTTCAGCTTTCGGTTCTTCAGCTTTCGGTTTTTCAGTGTTGAGCTCTTCGTTTTCCGGCTCACTTTCGACAGCATCCTTTGGCGCTTTATGCGTTTCCTGTTTAGAGTCTGGCTGATCTTTCTCCGTGTCAGGGGTGACCGTTTCGATGTTCATTTGTATATCATCAGCAGGCTGAGGATGCTGCTGTTCTTTTTTTTCTTCGTTTTTCGAATTTTCCATATCAGTTTCCATTTTGTTATTTCTTATCGGCTTTCTTCTTCGGGACGCAGTTTGGGACGGTTTTACCCGCTTTTTTCTTAGTACCTACCTGCTCGTAATTTTGCCAGCAGGGGTCTTAATCAGTCTTTTTTGTCGTCATAACCTTTGAGTTTGATGAGCTGGCATTCTTTATCAGGGCGTCAACACCGTATCCTGCGGAGGGGTATCAGATGTTTCCGTATTGTTCCTATTGAAAAATACGAAGGCAATGATGCCAATAATGAAAATGAGCAATACCCAAAGCCAGAACTTACTTTTTCTTTTGGGCTGTACGCTTAATTGTGCCATAATCTTGTGCTAAATAGGTAATGGTATAACCGTTAGGGCTGAAAATTGTTTCAGACTAGCCGGTTGTAGGTGCTGTAAAAGGTTGCTGTTTCTGTAAAACATCTTATATTTGTGTATCATCATTAAGGAGCACCATTACATTGAACAACCTATCCCCGCAGTTGCAGGCAGACGTGAATAGCATCCAGGAGATGGACGCTTCCAGGTGGCATCAGGTGGTTGCTATTCGGGGATTGTTATCACTATGAGGAATAATGATTTATAACGGTACAATCCTTGTATCAGCTTATGTATCCATCCGCGAACCCAATTTTGATGAAAAAAAGACCTTTACTAGATAACGACAGCCAATTACTTCAGGTGCTGGCACTTTCAGAAGATGCAACGGCAATTTATCATACCGACCAGATGGTGATCGCTTTTGCCAATGATGCCATCATCCGGATTTGGGGAAAAGACCGGAGCGTAATTGGTAAAACCATCGAAGAGGCCTTACCGGAGCTTCATGATCAGCCCTTTAAGCAGATATTTCTCGATGTCATGCGGACGGGGATCACTTACCAGTCGGACAACATGCCGGCGGATCTGGTCGTTGATGGGAAGAGACAAACATTTTATTTCGATTTTAAATACCGGGCCATAAAAAATGAGGCAGGCGAAACCTATTGCGTGATGAACACGGCGAGGGATGTAACTGCGCGTTATCTCGGGCAGAAGGCCATCGCAGAAGCTGAGCGCAGGGAGCAAGACCTGAACGAGGAGCTTGCTGCGTCTAACGAAGAGCTTGTTGCATCCAATGAGGAGCTGGCAGCTTCAAATGAAGAGCTGACCTCCCTGAATGAGGAACTTTCTGCCATGAACGATGAGCTTCAGCAAGCTACGCAACAAGTATCCTTGCTGAACAAGAACCTTAAATACAGCGAGGACAACCTGAATTTTGCGATTGATGCTGCCAACCTTGGTACCTGGGACCTGGATCCTTCAATGATGTCTTTCGCAGGGAATGAGCGGTTGAGAAACTGGTTTGGCTTGCGTCCTTATCAGGAAATCCCCTTGGATCAGGCAACTAATGTAATCTTTGATCAGGACCGTGAACGTGTGCTGGCGGCCATTGAAAGAGCGATGGACTATCAATCGGGAGGGCTATACGACATCAAGTATACCATCATGAACCCGATTACAGGGATACCAAGAAAGGTAAGGGCAAAAGGTAAGGCTTTGTTTGATGAGAATGGTCAGGCCACCAGGTTTAGCGGTACCTTACAGGACATCACAGAAGAGGAGCAGACCCGTGTAGAGCTGGAAGAGTCCAGAAAAGGACTGGAGCTGGCCATGGAAGCAGCAAGGCTGGGTGCCTATAAACTGGACCTGAAGTTGGGAAAGATGAGTTGTTCCGCACAGTTTAAGCATAACTTCGGGCTGACGGAACAGGATAAATTTGATTTTTCCGATATGATGGAGGTGGTACATGCCGATTTTAAGCAGTATGTGATGCTGCAGGTGGAGAAAGCAATTGCTGAAAAACAGATCTATAATGCCGAATATCCGATACTTTGGCCGGACGGTACCGAACACTGGGTTCGTGTTTCCGGTTTGCCGACCTATAACCATTCTGGAGAGGCAGTATATATGATGGGCGTGAGCTTTGACATTACTGAGCAACGTAGAGATGACCTCCGTAAAAACGACTTCATCGGCATGGTGAGCCATGAGTTGAAGACACCGCTGACCTCCCTCAAAGGTTACGTGCAGGTGCTTCATGGAAAGGCGAGCAAGGTGAAAGACGAATTTGCTTCGGGGATGCTGTCGAAAGTAAACAACCAGGTGAATAAGATGAACGCCATGATCAACGGCTTCCTCAGCATTTCCAGGCTGGAGTCCGGAAAGATCCTGCTGGTGATGGAAGAATTTGCACTGGATCAGCTGATTGCTGAGGTGATTGATGAAAATGAAGTCTTGTTTCCCGTTCATCATATTGAGTTCCATCGTTGTGAAGGGCTGATGCTTAATGCCGACAGGGATAAGATTGGCCATGTCGTTTCTAACCTGATCAGCAATGCGGCAAAGTATTCATCTGCGGAAAGTGTCATTGAGATCCATTGCAGCCGGGAAGGGGACGAGGCCATCGTGAGTGTGAAAGATAGCGGCATCGGCATTCCTGCAGAAGACCATGGCAGGTTGTTTGAACGTTACTACCGGGTGGAGAGCAACAACCTGATTTCAGGTTTCGGGATTGGTCTGTACCTGAGTGCAGAGATCATTGAGCGCCATCATGGCAGGATATGGGTGGAAAGTGAAGTCGGCAAGGGCTCCGTGTTTCATTTCAGTCTTCCATTATTGTAGTGCTCATTTTAACGGAGCTTTCCTGTAAACAATGGCTTTTATAAACCCATTATAATGCATGGATACCGCCTGCTGACAGTAACCAGCTGCCTGGAAGAGTCCCTCTGTGTCGGGCAGTGTTTTGGCTTCAACCTGGGCTATGGTACGGAAAAATACATACATTGATTTCAGGAGTATCCGTTGCCAGATGCCAGGTTTGTGTTGGTTTAAGTAGAAATCTGAAAATAACCACAGGCCTCCCGGTTTCAATAAAGCATCCAGTTTATAAAATACCTGACCTGCCTTTTCCGTGCCGAAGTTATCAAATAGAAAAGCAGTGATGAGCAGATCATAAGTAATTTCAGATTGAAATTCCTCTGCCGCCGCATGGACAAAGTGTACGACATTGTTTCCGGCATCTTTACGCCGTGCCATGTCGATCATTTTTGCAGAGATTTCCACAAAAGTAATTTCGAGCCCACTATGGGACTTTCCGATGGCTTCGAGGATCCATCCGGTGCCTCCACCGACGATGAGCAACTGTTGATCGCCATTGATGAACTTCAGCTGGTTTTTCTGGGCATTTCGTTGTGCATTGAAAAATACCAATCGGCTGAGGGGATCGTAAAAGCGGGCGATGCGGTCGTAGTTTCCTGTCATGGCTTTTTAACTCATTAACCAGGTAATAGTAATATTGCTGTACTTCCGCAGACTGCTTTCAGGAGGATTAGGCCATCAATAACGATCAGGTAATACATGATATTTTTCCGGGCATGCAGGGAGAAAGCAACGATGATGGTCAGCACAAAGGGAACCAGGTTTAGTGCGATCTGAAGAAAGGGGAACTGCTGGATGCTGGCATAGATGAGCAGGGATACCATGCCGATGCAAAGCAGGGGAATGAGAAAATAGAAGATGGTTTTTCTGATGCCAATGCGGACGACAAACGTCTTCAGTTCGTGGTTGGCATCTATTGCATAATCCTTGATGTCGAACATCACTGCATTTACCGTGCAGAACATCCAGTTTTTGACAAACAGCCATACCCAGAAGGAAGATACGACTACATCTGTCCCGGAGTTGATCCTTAGGACAATGAGCGGGATGATGTTGGCTGTGCAGGCCCATATGAAACCAATGATAAAGGGTTTCAGCCAGCCTGTATTCCGAAGGTTCAGGTTGAAAAAGTATGCAGGGAGCAGTCCATAGTATAGTGTTGCCGCAGCAAGCATGATCAATACAATTAACCAGTAATAATAGGGCAGCTGCAGGATGCCTGAAAAATTACTGATAAAGAGGTAAAGGAAAATGATGATGGCGATGGAGGTCAGCAGCAGCTGACTGCGTCTGAGGAATGCCTGGTGTTTGATGTACCATTGTGTCCTTGGGTTTGCCGAGCTGCTGAACCTGGTGGCGCCCATATAAGCGTAGGTATAATAGGCTACGGGCGCACAGAAAATCAATAGGTAATAGCTGAAAGTGTTGAAGGCGACGCGTAACTGTAAGGTAGCTTCAATGGTAAGTGCGATGGCCAGGAGGCCAACAAAGTAGTTCCCGAAAAATATAAACCTGATGACCTTGCCGCCCATTTAATCAATTGATGAATCTGGATTTAAAGGTAATCATTTTTTAAATCCAGATTCAGTGATCTTGGCTGATGCTTAGCGTTGTTTCTCTCATTCCGGCAGATGACTGCCGGGATTTTTTCTTCAATGTTTCTTTTGTAACATCAAGAATCCTACCGCAGCAATGGAGAGCAGTCCGGCCACCAGGTATTTGCGATGCGCCTTTGGTTTACCAGGAAGCCCCCAGCCACCATATACAGCATTTCCGTATTTTACAGTGTTAAAGATATTTCCGTCGGTTTTTGGGATCTCGTCGGCGCCCTTTAGATAGCGGCCAATGACCCATCCTGCAATTCCCCTTGTCAGGGCTGGGAAGAGTCCATAGGACGTCCTCAATAAGCTGGAGGTACTGCCAATCATGGTTTCGGATTTAGGGTGGTAGGCGAGTTTCAGTATGGCTTCAGCTACCCTTGCCGGGTCATACACTGGAGGAGCAGGCCTGATGTGCCTGCCGGTATAGTTCGCCGCATGCTGTATGCCGGGAGTATCCAGAAAAGCCGGGAAGGCATCGCAGATGTGGATGTCCGGGAAGTCTGTTAATTCCGCCTTTAGTGCCGAAGAGAAGCCACGCAGTCCGAATTTGCTGGCCGAGTAGCCTACACCAAAAGGTACAGGAAGAAAACCACCGATGGAGATGTTGTTGATGAGGGTACCATGTTGTTGTTTTTTGAAATAAGGAAGTACCGCATGCGCTCCATGGATGTAACCCATAAGATTGGTACGGATGACCTGGTCGAGCACTGCAATGGGGGTTTCGTCGAATGTTCCCGCAGCCAGTACACCTGCATTGTTCACCCAAACGTCTATTTTTCCCCGGAAGCTTTCCGCTTCAGCGGCCAGGCTGATCATGTCTCCGGCCTCCGTGACGTCTGTCTTCACACAGCGCACTACAGCTCCCATCGCTTCACATTCGAGCGCAACCTCATTCAGTGCATCCAGGTTTCTGGAGGCAAGCACCAAGGCATGACGCTCCGCGGCAAATGCCAAAGCGATTGCTTTTCCAACACCACTTGACGCCCCTGTAATGACTATCGTTTTATAATTTGGCATATCAATTCATTTATACTTCTATAACTAACTGCCGGGGGGATAAAAATGTTTAGTTTTCTTCAAAATGCCTGGAAGCACATTGATACCGCTGGTCTGCGAACCAGCGGTATGTAGAAAGGGAATGAGGTCAGAACCTGAAGCCGACGCTTGCCGAGAAGGTAAACATCTGTGTATGGAGGTTGTGTCCAGAAGCATCTGTAGATCTGGTGAATACAGGCCGCAGCGTATGACTGAAGCGAAAATCCGCATACGCCGCCACCTTATCGTTGGTGTCATCCCCCACCTTAATTCCGGCGATGGCATTGTTGTTGATCTTGCGGACGTAGTCGAGTCGTTCCCGTACATTTTGTGCCCTTCGGCCATCACTCCTTATGGATTCCTCGTAGTACAACTTTGTTTTATGGTTGGTGGCCATGGCAGGGGCGATGCCACCATAAATGACCAGCCAGGTATTGGAGGCCCTCAGGTTGTAGTTTAAGGTAAGTGGGAGTTCAAAATAGTCGATGTTATAATTGTAGCGGTTGTAAGCCTGTTGTTCATAACCCTCATCATCTATGATGACAACAGCATCATTTTTTTCACGGTAGACCATTCCGCGGGAGTTGAAGAGCAATTCGGTGCCGATCATGAAGCGGGAGGAGACCTGGAAATCAGCCGTAAATCCTCCAAATCCGGAGGGGCGGAAAAAGCGGCGATAGTCCGGCAGCTGTCTGACGTAACCACCGTCAAAAGGAGCTACATTTCTGGTGAAGAGGGAGCCGTTGATGCCAGCTTTAAGGCCAACACGCACCAGTTTTGTCGGTCGCTGGCCCTGAGCGTGCAGCCCATAGCAGAGCAGCACAGCCAGGAATAATTTAGATTTCATAGCATGTTTTATTTGTGTGTACCCTAATTTAGGAAATTAAACATGATATGATGGTAACAATTTGATTATGAGTTGCTTTTTAAGGATTCCGTAATCGCACGATGTACCTGGTGTGCATCTCCTTCCAGTTCAGAGGCGGTAAGCGGGATGGTCAGCTGATCCGCTTCCTGGTCGATGATTCCATCCAGTGCCATTTTGCTGAGTTTCTTCCTGATCCTTTCGGCATAAGGCGTCGTCCTATTCAAATGGATGAGCACCAGTGTATCGTTGTCCGTTTCTACAATTTCAGTGCTGCGGATGTCTTTCCACAGCATGGTGCCGGTGGCTTTGCTTACCGGGGTTACACCAGCGGTGATGCCTTCGGCAGTAACGGAGAGGAGTGGCAGTTTGCTATTGAGCTGGCTGAGGGAGCTGGCGAAAAAGTATCCGATTAACAGGAAAAAGGCGATGGCAAAGATGCCGATCTTGAGGCTTCCGTCGGCCGATCCAAAAGAAAAGGCGGCGATGGCAATCATTAGTACCAGGAGTCCCCCTGACATCCATAATTGTTTAATAGTCTTACTTCTGCTTCTATAAAAAAAATGATCCATAGGTAGGTTAATGAAAGGGGCGAAACTACAAAAATATTCCATAAGCCACCATTTATGTGGATAAAGAGTAAATATTGAAAAGCCGGAATAATTTATATATTTAGAGGATAAACTTATTTATGCGTACGAACTCACGCTTGCTGCTCCTTTTTTTTATCGTGGTGATTTCCGGATCCTCTTTGCTGATTTCAGGCTGCTCAGACCCTGTGACAGATGCTTTGTTATTGGAAAAGGACAAACATGCCCTTCAGGAAAAGATCAACTATGAGAAAGTGATGTTTTACAAGTTTGTAAAGATCGCGATGCGTTCGGCAGCAGTGCAGGACACGAACAGCAAGGAGTTCAGGCAGTTTGCGAAACACTCGCAGACGGTGATGTCAAGTCTCAACCAGGTTGATGTTGGCGGTAAGGAACGTATTTCCGTGGCGGAAGCCTTTTTAATGTATCAGGATTACCGCAAGGTTAAAGGATTTGTGAAAGAGACGGATGAAGATCAGTTTCCTTCGTTGGTGGAGGGCTTCAATGCCGTTTACGGTGACACATCCAAAACTCAGGTCTTGCTGAGAGGCAGCGATAAGATCTACCAGCAGAATGTGGAACATGCCATTTTAAGTGTGCTGGTGCTGGCCAGTCGCGACCTGGGCCAGGATTTTGCGCTTTATGAATGTGCATATACGAAACCTGAGCTGCTCGATGATGGTGAAATGAAAACGTTGCTGGAGTTCATCAGGGGCTTTTTGTTTTTTAACCATGGCCTGTATTACCTGTCTGAAGATGGCTATTCCAGAAATATTGAATGGCTGAACAAACATACCGGGATTGGGATGCCCTATACCAAGGCTTTCTTCGGATGGAGCCGGATGAATGATGAGCAGACGCATATCGCCTTTCATTCCATGAACCACCTGTTCCGGGGATTTGACCGGATGCGCATGGAAAGGGACATCGATGAAGAACGGGGACTTGAGGATTTTGAGGCCTTCCTGGAAGATACGAGAAAGCTGGGGCTGGAGAACGAAGTGGTATGGGGAGTGGATAGCTACCTCCAGATGAAAAAGGGTAAACCGGAGGCCGCAATTGCGCCCTTGAAGAAGCTGAGAAACAGTCCTTTATTTGGTAAGGATGAGCAGGCAGCAATTGACCAGACGATTGTCCATCTTCAGGAAAAAGACCCCGATGCAGCACTCAATGGCGTTTACGATAAGGTTTTTCTGACAAAAATAGCTACAAAGTACATGATTTCAGTACTTTCAAAAATTAATTGGAAGGAGTTGTTGAAGAAAAACAAAGTGCCTCATGCGGATAAAATGTTTGCGACGGTAGATCGTTTGAAAGCCATTTCCAATGCCACATCGGAATTTTCGGCCGGAAAGACCATGGAAAAGGGAAAAAAAGACCTCAAAGAAAAGGGAGCAGAGCTGCTAAAAAAAGCAGACGGGATTTTGGATTTTTAATTGCTAAGAATCAGATGTTAACAGTCGCTAACTAATAGAATAGTCCAGCTCGATGTGTTTTTAACCTGGCCCTGTTAGGGCGCAATCGCCTAAATAAATCAGATTATTTAGTAGATTGGCAGTGCAAACAAAGCAAAGCACATTAAAACAAAGAATAACCAAATCGAATACTAGATAATGAACTTAGAACTGAATGATAAAGTAATCATCATTACCGGCGCAGCCAAAGGCATCGGCAGGGGAATTGCAGAAGTGTTTGCCGGCGAGGGCGCGGTAGCCGTGATTGTGGGCAGGAAGGCTGCAGACAACCAGCTGGTGGTTGCGGAGATTACCGCAAAGGGGGGCAGGGCTTTCCAGGTGGAGGCCGAGTTGAGTGACCCTGAGGCCTGTGAAAAGGCTGTGAAGGCGGTAATCGAGCAGTTCGGACGCATAGACGGCTTAGTGAACAATGCCGGTGTGAATGATGGCGTTGGCCTTGAGCATGGGAACTATGCCGATTTCCTGTCCTCGCTCCACAAAAATGTTGTTCATTATTACCTGATGGCACACCATGCTTTGCCGGAACTGATCAGGAGCAAGGGCGCTATTGTCAATATCACCTCAAAAACCGGAGAGACAGGACAGGGAAATACATCGGCCTACGCAGCTTCCAATGGCGCACGTAATGCCTTAACCAGGGAGTGGGCGGTGGAGTTGCTCAAATACAACATCCGTGTGAACGCTATTGTAGTCGCAGAGTGCTGGACACCCCAATATGAAACCTGGATTGAAACTTTGCCCGATGCTGCGGAGAAACTAAAGGAGATTTCTTCGAAGATCCCCCTGGAAAACAGGATGACGACTGTAGAGGAGATTGCCAATACTGCAGCTTTCCTGATGTCTTCGCGGTCAAGCCACACTACTGGGCAGATTGTGTATGTTGATGGCGGATATGTACACCTCGACCGTGCCCTGGCGAATGCCTGAGTTACATCAACCGTAAACTAGCAGATATCTATTTATATTTTAGAAGATGACAAAACCAAAAGCGTTCCTTTTCGACATGAACGGAACGATGATCGACGACATGGCCTTTCACGGACGTGCCTGGCAGAAGATTCTGAATGAGGACCTCGGTGCTTCACTGACCTATGAGCAGGTGAAGTTGCAGATGTATGGTAAAAACAGTGAGCTCCTGGCGCGTGTGTTCGGACCATCAGCATTCACTCCAGAGCGTGAGCATGAAATCTCCATGGAGAAAGAGCGGAGATATCAGAAAGAATACCTGCCACATCTGAAGCTCATTGAGGGACTGGATGCTTTTATCAAAAAAGCGAAGGCACAGGACATCGGTATGGCCATCGGCTCTGCTGCCATTCCTTTTAATATTAATTTCGTGCTGGACAACCTACAGCTACATGATTACTTTACAGCGGTTGTGAGCGCCGAAGATGTGGTGCTGAGCAAACCGGATCCTGAAACTTTTTTGAAAGCTGCAGGTCTGCTTGGTGTGTCACCCGCTGACGCTGTGGTATTTGAAGATGCTCCTAAAGGGGTGGAAGCTGCGCAGAATGCAGGTATGCGCTGTGTGGTACTTACCACCATGCATCCGAAGGAGGATTTTGCGGCTTACCACAATGTAATAGCCTTTGTAAGCGATTATAACGATGCAAAGCTGGAGCAGCTGTTCAGTTAGCCCATGACCAGTTTATCTGGTTTAGGGATCAGATTGAGGAAGGCCTGGAAATTAGCTTTGTATTTTTTCTTGTCCAGCTTAAAATAAAAGGCGCCTTTTTTTGATCCCGACTTATCCTTTTCAGGAAGCTTGATGAGCAGGCCTGTTGAGGTAAGTTTACGGATGAAGTTCCTGTTGTCGATCTGTGTATTGTAAACATCCTCATAAAGGTTCTGCAGCTGAGGAATGGTAAATTTCTTAGGCAGCAACTCAAAAAGGATCGGGTGCAGGGCCGCTTTATAGCGGATTTTTCGCTTTGCTGTTTCCACCATTTCATCATGATCGAAGATCAGCTGCGGCATGTCCTTGAGGAGGAACCACTCCGCATGGTACTCGTCGTTGATCTGTGTTTCATATTTATGGATGTCAATCAACGCGAAGTAGGTCACGGACAGCGTACGCTCGATGGGATCTCTGAGTGGATCTCCGTAAGCCTGGATCTGCTCCAGGTAGACGCCTTTTAATCCAGTGTTGAGGTTGAGTACATTCTGAGCCGCTTCATCGAGGCTTTCACCGGGTTTAACAAAACCGCCCATTAAGCTCCATTTGTCTTTTTCCGGCTCCAGTGCGCGTTTAACCAATAATATTTTCAAGTGTTCTCCATCGAAGCCGAAGACGATACAGTCGACTGCTATCAAGAAACGGGTTTGATCTCTGTACATATTAGCCCCAAAAATAGTAAAAAATATGAGAAGAGACCCGTCGGCAAATAGGAGAAAAGTCTCGCTGCTGAAAACTGTGTTTTATTCCGGAGGTTTAAGTCTGATTGAGCAAATGTTGCAGTCGTAATGTTGGATATTTATTTGTATTTTAGGATAACCAATATATGTTGATCGGAATGTTTTCGTAGGGAGGATATTTCGGAGAGTGAGCTATTATTTATACAAAAGTAATTTACAAACTCATGAAATGGACATTTACTATTCTTGCTTTGTTTATTTTTGCCGGCAATTCTGAAGGGCAGACCGGTAAACCACTTTTCAGCTGGGCGGAATTTATGGCCCGGCAGTCGATGCGCTGGGATTCTGTCAGCACAAACCCCAATACAGGATTGTTGCTGGGAAATGGCCTGCTGAACACCAATATCTACAAGGAGAGCGAAAATGCAATTCGTTTTGACATTGGTAGGTCGGACCTGAGCGGAATCGCCATGCCACTATCGGGAGGGAGGACGGGGAAGATGCTGTTGAAGACAAGGGGTAAGATTACCGCGGTGAAGCTGGAGCTTGACCTCTACAATGCTACTGCAAAAGGGATCATCAGCACCACCTCGGGAACGATTCAATTCAGCTCCTTTGTGCCTGCGAATGGGAATGTGGTATGGATAAAGGCTGTGGGCAACAGGCTGGAGAAAAACATCAGGTGGCAGTTTGTTGCGGAAAAGCAGGCTGAAGCTGTAGTGCCAGTGATCAGAAAGGTGCTGAATGATCAGGTGTGTGTTCAGTCCCTGGGCGACAATGCTGGTTTTGCGACGGCCTGGCGCAGTGTTGTTACGCCAGCGGAGAGCACGATGCTGGTTGCCGTAGGATATGATCCCAATGGTATGCAGGATGAGTTGAAGGAAGCACAGAATGGCATTAAGCTTTTTACAATTGCCAAACTGCCTGTAATGCAGGAGGCACACCGGAAGTGGTGGCACCAGTATTACCAGCAGAATTTCGCTTCCGTTCCCGACCAGCGTGTGGAGAGTTTTTACTGGATCCACCGTTATTACTATGCATTGGCGTCAAAGAAAAAGGGAAATAGCCTGCCACCGGCGATGAGCTACCTTCCTGACCTGACAAATACAGGAGATCAATATAGTGAGTGGCTGAACCAGTTATTTGACGGATTGGCGAAATCGAATGTTTTACACGACAATGGATCGATGAAAGATAGTCTGCCGGCGGTAGCCTTAACCATTCCGCAGATGCTGCTGCAAAACGGAGAAGGTAAGCTGAAGGTATTTCCGGCAATTCCCGCTTCCTGGAAGAATGTTTCTTTCGATAAGCTTTCTGCGGGCAGCAACTTCCTGGTATCTGCAAAAAAGGAAAACGATACGACTTCCTTCATTAAGATTTATAGTTTAAAGGGTGACAGCTGTCAGCTGCAGACAGATATGAAGGTGAATATGGTGACGTCGGACAAAAGGTCTGAGCTATCTTTTACCGTATTTGAAACCGGGGGGAAGATGAACATCAGCTTTACTACGACTCCTGGGGAAACCATATTCTTATCCTCTGGTTATGAGGAAAGTAAGCGAATGATTGTGCCTGTAAAACCAGTGCTTTACGCAAACTGGCGCTGGGGTTTAAAGTAATGCCGTATCTTTGCGGGCATGAGGCCTGTCTTGCATAATCCAAAGTATATCATTGCTATAGGGTTAACTGTGATTTTGTCGATCACAGGAATTGTCTTTTTCATCAGCCGCCTGCAGGATGAGCGCATTGCACGTATTGGCGAGCTGGCGGGGACAAACGTTTACCGGCAGAAGGCTACGGTGTTTCGCTATGAGTTCAACCAATTGTTGAACGGGACTGCCGACGCCAGTAACTTTATTGCTGCTACTGAAGATCGTATTGACGCTGATGAGCTTCAGGCTGACCTTGCTGCATTGTTGTTTGCCGATGCCCGGGTTACGAACGCATGGTATGCCATTGCCGGACCTCAGGATACCAGTTACGTGTACTTGTCGCGCACACAAAATGGTTACCGCAGTGGCGTTCTTCCGGTTTACCTCAAACGTTGGGCAGGGCATCGGCTCGTCCTTCCGGACACCTCGCTGGCGGCGGTCAGCAAAGTAGTGGCTGCCGGTGATGCGGTACACTGGCTTACTGCCTCGCGTGTTTCATGGAAAAGATCAGGACAACTGGTGCTCGGGCTGGATGTTGACCTTAAAGCTTTGCAGCGGACATTTTATCTGGTAGACGAGAAAGCCTTTTCCTATGCTTTTATCATTGATGAAGAGGGCTTATGCATTTCCCATCCCGAGGAGTCGATGATTGGGCGACACCTGTCGAACATGGACAAGTCGGCTGTATTGATGCATGGTGCCTGGGATGGCAATGTAAGACATGAAGAGACGTTATCCGAATACCTTAAAATTCCAGTCACCAGGTATTTTGTACCCTCAGGTATTGTAGGGACAAATTGGACCACCGTTGTTGATGTGCCGAAGCTGGTGGTAGATGAAGATGTGGAAGCCATACATACCTATTCCATTTACATGGGGCTCCTCGCCATAGCGATCATTCTTGGATTAACCTGGTTGTATCAGCAGAAGTGGCAGAAAGAGTTTTTGCTGCGGCGGCAGGTGGAGATCAACGAGGCAGAACAGCAGAAGGACAACGCGTTGCTGCAGCTGGATAAACTGAAGGAGAAAGTAAACCCTCATTTTTTATTCAATTCACTGAGTTCGCTGAATGCACTGATTGCCCAGGACACAAAGATGGCACAGCTGTTTGTTTTGAAATTATCGAGGGTATACCGGTATGTATTGGAAGCTTCGCCAAACGGGCTGGCTACAGTTGAAGAGGAGCTGCGTTTTGTGAATGAATATTTCTTCCTGATGAAGATTCGCTTCGGGGATGCGTTGCTGCCGCTGGAGCTGGCGGTGCCTGATGCGGACCAATCCTACAAGCTGCCTTTCATGAGCCTGCAGACGCTGGTGGAGAATGCAGTAAAACACAACAAGCTATCCAAGGAAAAACCTTTGAAAATTAGCATAAAAAGCAACGGAACAGACCTAGTGGTGACGAATAACCTGCAGCTGAGGACAGATGTTGGGGATTCAGGAAAACAGGGGTTGAACTATTTGCAAAGTACTTATATCTATTTTGGGGACAGGCATTTGAAGTATGGGATTGAGGGGGATGATTATGTTTGCTACCTGCCATTGCTCCCTTAGTGCCTCATTTTCAGGACAGCAGAAGGAGGTGGTTGCGGTTTGTTTTCACTCCTTAAAACTGCGGTTTCATCCCTGTAAATGGGTGGGTTCACTTCTGTTTGTTTTCAAATCTCTTATTTATGAAGCATTTTGGAACATGATTTTGAATAAGACTTCATTTTTTTCTGTCCAGAATAACCGGAACATCAGCATTTTGAGACTGTTGAAATTTGCGCTGATGGTTGTGCTGGTGATGCTTTGCAGTGTGTCTGTCGACGCACAGACCCCCAAAAAACTGCCTAAAAAATTACCGAAAGGCCTCGTGAAGAAGGCCGCTGATACTGTTAAAAAGAAAGATGCTGCCGACAGCAGTGCTTCCGGAGGGTTGAAGAACTACCGGGAGCTGTTGAAAAAGGCGGTTACTGTTAATGGTCTGTTTAAGGTCCACCAGGTAGAAACGGATTATTATTTTGAAATTCCCCTGAAGATGATGGGTAAAGACTTGTTGCTCATCAATAAGATCTCCTCTGTGCCGATGGCATTAAATGAATCAGGATTGAACAAGGGGATGAACTTTGAAAATAAGGTGATCCGTTTCTCCCAGAATAAGCTATCAAAAACAGTGTGGGTGAAAACGATTGTGCCCCAGGTAGAAACTGTTGCCGGTGATGCCATCAGTCGCTCGGTAAATGATAACTTCACAGGATCTGTAATTGAGTCCTTTAAGATTGAAGCCTACTCACCTGATTCAGCAGCAGTGGTCATCAAAATGAACAAGGTTTTTGATGGTACCGAGAAAAGTTTCAATGATGTATTTACAGATATTGGCCTGGGCACCTCGCCTAAATCGTCCTTATCAGCAATAGAAAGAATTAAGAGTTTTCCTCAGAATATTGTGGTACGCGCTTTATTGAGTACCAGGGTTACAGAGGGACAGAGCAGCATCCCGATCAGTGTAGCGGTGACAACCAATATCCTGTTGCTTCCGGAAACGCCGATGAAGCCCCGCTTTGCCGATCCAAGGGTAGGTTTGTTCAGCACACCCCGCTGGTATTTCTCGGATGCCCAGCATAAGATGGAAAGCAGGGAGCTGGTGACGCGCTGGAGGATGGAACCTAAACCGGAGGACCGGGCGAAATACCTGAACGGAGAACTTGTGGAGCCTGTAAAGCCAATTGTCTTTTATATTGATCCCGCAACACCACCGCAATGGAGAAAAGAAATTATCGCTGGCGTAGTAGACTGGCAGAAAGCTTTTGAAGCTGCAGGTTTCAAGAATGCGATCCAGGCACGTGAAGTGACTGACACGACGGATTATGATGGTGACGATGTGCGTTATTCTGAAATTACTTATGCTGCATCGCCAAAGTCCAACGCAATGGGGCCTTCGGTAGTGGATCCCCGTTCCGGAGAAATCCTGGAGGCGGATGTCATCTGGTGGCACAATGTGATGACTTCCCTGCAGTCATGGATGCGCATTCAGACTGGTGTAATCGATACTGGTGCCAGAGGGAATCATTTTTCTGATGCGCGTATGGGACATGCGATCCGCTTTGTGTCCTCACATGAAATCGGACACACACTCGGACTCAAGCACAATATGGGGGCATCGTTTGCCTACCCCGTAGATTCGTTGCGGTCAGTTTCCTTTACGAACAGAATGGGAGGAACAGCACCCTCCATTATGGATTATGCACGTTTTAACTATGTTGCACAGCCGGAAGACAATGTGACTAACATTACCCCTCAGATTGGGGTATACGATAAATATGCCATCGCCTGGGCTTATCGCTGGCTGGATGTTAAAGATCCGCATGAGGAGCTACCGGTATTGGGCAAATGGATTAAAGACCATGCTGATGATCCTTTGTATCATTATGGAGAACAACAGAATTCTACCAATGTGATTGATCCGCGTGCGCAATCAGAAGATCTTGGTGACGATGCGGTTAAAGCCAGCGAATATGGACTGAAGAATTTGAAAAGACTGATCCCGCAGATTGCTGCCTGGGCATCTAATGACGGGGAAGATTATTACCAGGCTGGTAAACTGTATATGGCCGCGATTTATCAGTGGTACACTTATGCGGAGCATGTGACTGCCAATATTGGTGGATATTATCTGGAGAACCCGGTGACGGGTGACCGTAAAAATGCCTATACACCTGTGCCTAAGGACATGCAACTGAAGGCCCTCGACTACCTGAAAAACGAAGTAATGACGGTACCAGATTGGTTGTATCCGAAGGAATTGCTACTGAAGACTTTTCCGATCAAAGATACACCGGTTGGTCCTTTCGAATACGGGCCTTATAATCTGAGACGTGAGCAGCAATACGGACTGCTATATAGCCTGCTGAGCGAAGAGCGTCTGCTGCGGATGATGGAGATGGAAATATTGATGGGTACGCAGGAAGTGTTGACCGCTGGCGATTTGTTGAAGGAAATCAGAGGAACCGTGTTTCAGAAAACGATGTCTGGTAAAACACTGTCCATTACCGAGCGCATGCTGCAACAGAATTACGTAGATGTGTTGTTGGTGAGTACGGATAAAATGCTGGACAAAATTAAAAAAACAGGTCTGACAGACGAGGCGTCGATGGCAGGAGCTAACGCCAGCTTGAATAACCTGCCACAAACCTGCGACCTGGGCCTTAACGAAGGTGGCTTGAGCACGCAGAAGCCGGCCAGTGCTGATGTGTCATTGAGGAACATCCATGTGTCTTCGATGAGCAGAACTTCAGACGTCGCTGCGGCTAAACGTACGGAGCTGATGCAGATCCTGTTGGTATTGACGAAGAAACGTGGTACTGGAGACGATGCGACAAGAGGACATTATCAGGACCTGATCCTTCGGATTCAGCAGAGCCTCCAGATCAATGCCGCTAACGATTTAACCAAATAGCCAATTCATAGATTTATTAACCAAACACACAAACAACAACTAAACAACTAATAGGGGATATGAATAAACAATTACTTTTAATACTGCTGCTGTTGGGCTTCGGGCTGACAGGTTTCGGGCAGGAGCAGCGTACCATCACCGGTAGGGTTGTGGGAGCAAAGGACGGTCTTCCCATTCCGGGGGCATCCGTTTTTGTGGATAAGGCCACAATCGGAGCGCAAAGTGGTGTTCCAGGAGTGATCCAGAACTCCGCCATTGGCACCATGACTGGTACCGACGGAAAGTTCAGTCTGAATGTTCCTGCAGGAACAAAAACGATCCGTGTAAGTTACCTGGGTTACAGTTCAATCGCCATTAACATTGAGAACAAAGCTGATTTCTCCATCCGTATGGAGAGCAATGACAATGCGTTGAGCGAGGTGGTGGTGAATGGATATACAAACATTGCAAAACGCAAGAATACAACAGCTACGGCGCTGATCGAGTACGATAAAATCCGTCAGACAGGGGTTTCTGGTGTAGATCAGATGTTACAGGGGCAGGTTGCCGGTGTGAATGTCACCAACATCAGTGGTGGCCCTGGTTCGGCACCAAAAATCAGGATCCGTGGAACAGCCTCATTAAATGGCGGCCAGGATCCGCTATGGGTGCTGGATGGGATTCCTTTGGAAGGAACAAACCTTCCTGCTATCTATGACAAAGACAATATTGATGCTTTGCGCAACCTTCCTATTGCGGGATTGAACCCAGATGATATTGCTGACATCACGATCCTGAAGGATGCAGCCGCTACGGCTATTTATGGTGCCAGGGCTTCTAATGGCGTGATCGTTATTACGACAAAAAAAGGGAAAAAAGGTCCGACGGCAATTAATTTCAATGCAAGTACCTTCATTGCGGAACGTCCGGATTTCGACAAGCTGAACCTGATGAATGCTTCAGAGAAAGTTGATTTCGAACTTGCCCTGGCCAATCGTGCCGACCTGACTTACAGAGATAATCAGGGCTCCATTGCAAGAATACTGAATAACAATAATGAGCTTGCGAATTACCGTGCGAATGGTTTTGCTGCGCTGAGCCCGGCAACACAGGCTGAGATCAATAACCTCAGACAAAACAATACCAATTGGGGCAATGAGCTTTACCAGTCTGCGGTAAATCAGCAGTACGGCCTGAGCCTTTCGGGCGGAAGTGATGCCGCCAACTATTATTTTTCTTCAGGTTACTACAACGAAAAAGGTACCACCAAGGAAACTGGTCTTGAAAAGTATAATGTTACGTTGAAAACCGATTTTACGATCTCACCGAAGCTTACCGCTGGAGCTGCATTGTTCGGATCAAAAACCAATCGTAAGAGTTACCTGACTGAAATTGATGCACGTACCAATCCTTCCAATTACTCCAGGAATGTAAATCCTTATCAAACCGTGAGAGATGCCAATGGTAATTTTGTTTACGATCAGGACATCTTCGGGACAAGCAACCTGACTGGTGATGTTTATCTTCCGTTTAATGCGGTCGAAGAAAGAGAGAACACACGTTATGGTCTTGATAACAGCAGTCTCAAGGGTGTTTTTGATTTGAATTATCAGGTATATAGTGATTTAAAATTAAGTACACAGCTGGGGCTACAGTTTGAAGAAACCGGCGCTGAACGTTATATGGGAGTGAATTCTTACGCAGGACGTAAATTAAAGGAATCTACAAGATATTATAATTCGGCAACCAGGAAGTATGAGTACTTCCTTCCAGCAGGTGGTGCAATGCAGAATGACAAAACTTCTCTTTTTCAATACAACTGGAAAATGATGGCGGAATACAGTAAGGTGATTGCTGATAAGCATGAGATTGAAGCTGTTTTAGGAACAGAATTGAGAAGAAATAAAAATACCGATCTGACGACCAGGGCATTTGGATTTAATGAACAGACGTTAACAAATTCGAATATTGTTTTCCCAAATGCTGACTTTGCCGGCTATGAGAGCTTCCGTACTTATAGAAAGGGATTCGTAGAGAATGCATTTGCTTCTATTTATGGAACGTTGTCTTATACCTACGACCGTAAATATACCGTATACGGAAGTATCCGTTATGATGGCTCAGATTTATTTGGTGTAGATCCGAAATACAGGTACCTGCCGATCTATTCTGTTTCGGGAGCATGGAATGCCTCAGAGGAAGATTTCATCAAAAACATCAAAGTGATTTCTAATCTCCGTTTACGTGCTTCTTATGGATTGCAGGGGAATGTCGACAAGAACACGTCACCAAAGATTATTGGACGTTATGATGACGTGACGATCTTACCTGGTGGAACAGAGACGGCTGTAATTGTGACCAGCCCTCCAAATGATAAATTAAGATGGGAAAAGACTTCTACATTCAATGCTGGATTGGAACTGGGGTTATTCAATAATGCTTTGCAGGTAACGGTAGATTATTACAACCGATATGGTAAGGATCTGATTGGTTCTCAGGCATTGCAACTTGAAAATGGGTTTGAGTTTACCAACTCCAACTTCGCCAGGATCAGAAATAAAGGATTGGAGCTGAGCGTTTCTACGAGAAATATCAGTACGAATAAATTCAGCTGGTCAACGGATTTCAACATCAGCCATAATAAAAGTAAGGTGTTGAGGGAGAATGTTGCTTCAAATCAGCGTACCCCATCCAGAGAAGGTCTTCCGGTGAATTCATTGTTCGTACTTAAGACTGCTGGTTTGGATGCCAATGGTTTGCCTTTACTGGTTAAAGATGGACAGGTATTGAGCATTGAGGATTTCTACCAATTGTATGATCCTTATGCAGATTTCTTCCCCGGTGAAGCTGCGGAAACGAGACTTACTGCTGATCAGTTCAAGGATTTGTATACCTATGTTGGAGATCGGGACCCTAAATTCACAGGAGGATTAACCAACCGGTTCCGTCTGGGGAACTTTGATCTGGCGGTGACTGCAATATTTAATCTTAACCAGTGGGTGATGGCAAGGGCTCCATATAATCCTGCTGCATTTGACCGTGGTCAGAATTTCTCCAAAGACCTGTTAAGTGTGGTGACACCAGGAAGCGGCAGTCAGCTACCGGCGATCTTTGGAAAAGATACGTATGAAGATAGATGGATGGCATACTATTATTTAAATAATGGAGACACCGGATCATCTTTCAGTAATCTTGATATCTACGCAAAAAAAATGAGCTATGTTCGCATCAACAGTATGCGTATGGGATACACACTGCCTTCAGCGATCGCAAAAAGGATCAAGGCAAACAGCATTAGATTTAGTGTAGAAGCAAGAAATCCATTTGTATTTGGTTCCAGCTACAAAGGATACTTTGATCCTGAGACCTATGGTAACATTTATTCACAGCCGATTACCAAAAGCATTTCTTTTGGTTTGAATGCAACATTTTAATCTAAAATACTCATGAATAAGATCATAAAATTAGCAGCCGTCGCACTTGTTGTACTTTCCGCAAGCAGCTGCAAAAAATATTTGGATATCGAACCGGCAGGGCGGGTGATTCCTAAAACAACGGAAGATTTCAGAGGACTGCTTACTTCAGCTTATAATTTCTTTCCAGCCCATAAATCACTGCTGGCGGTACGCACGGATGAGTTGTTAATGGACGAATATGCCACTGGATTCCCTGCATATAAGGATATCTATGCCTGGAATGATAATGATGCAGACGGGCTGACTAGTTCAATGCCCTACACAGCGTTTTACACGTCAATATTCAACGCAAACCATGTAATTGCAGAGGTAGAAAAGGAGGCCGGTGTGAGTCCTGAAACTGCGCAGATTAAGGGAGAGGCTTATTTGCTGCGTGCATACGCTCACTTTGAGTTGTTAAACCTATATGCAAAACCTTATAACGCGGGAACGGCGGCTACAGATCGTGGTATCGTATTGTCGTTAGCTATAGACCTGGAGCAGAACTACAAAACAGCTACCGTTGCAGAAGTATATGCACAAATACTTGCGGATATCGAGGCAGGCAGGCAATTGTTGAATGTCACAAATTTTGATGCTGGATTTAACTATCGTTTCACCAAACGTGCCGCTGCAGCTTTAACCGCACGGGTATACGAGTTCAAGGGTGACTGGGCCAATGCACTTGCCTCAAGCCAACAGGCACTTGCCCTGAACGGCGACCTGGAAGACCTGAATGTGACAGGAGCGGTGTTGCCGAACAACTACCGTTCAAAGGAGAACATCATGTCTATGGAAAAGGCTTTTGATGCCGGAGTTACGAATACGTCCATGATCTCAGATCATCTGCTGAATATTTACGATCAGGCAAACGACCTACGTTATCCCATGTATTTTGGAAGAGCTTTTGGCAATACTGTGTCTTTAAAGGGTGCATTCAATGAAAATAAGATCTCTTTCAGGAATGGGGAGTTGTACCTGATCCAGGCGGAAGCTGCATTGCAGTCTGATAACCTTGCGCTGGCACTGAAAAGCCTGCTGGATCTGAAGGTGAAACGCCTGAAGCCAGCTTACTATCAGACGGAAGCTACGCGTATTTCTGCATTGGCCAAACCGGCCCTGCTTCAGGAGATCCTGAATGAACGTGAAAGGGAACTGGCATTGGAAGGCCACAGGTGGTACGACCTGCGCAGGTATGGACAGCCTGAACTGGTACACAGCTTTGAGAATGGAAGCTCTTATACACTGCAGAAAAACGATCCGAAGTATACCATCCGGTTCCCGAGGGAGGCCGTAGCCAACAACCCGAACCTTCAATAACTACATTTAAAGATTGTTCCTTTGAACTCCGGTCTGCATTTTCGCGGACCGGAGTTTTTTTTTACATTTACAGGGTAGGAAAAAATGTAATGAGGGTATTAATTATTGAGGATGAAGATCTTGCTGCAGATACATTGCAGAGCACCCTACTGGAGATCAATCCTAATATTCAGGTGCTGGCGATCCTCGGTACTGTTGAGTCCGCTGTAGCGTGGCTCAAAAAAAACAAGGCAGACCTGCTGTTCATGGATATCCACCTTGGAGATGGGGAAAGTTTCCAGATTTTTCAGCAGGTAGAGGTGAGCAGTCCGGTGATTTTTACAACGGCGTACGATCAGTATACGTTGAAAGCTTTCAAGAATCAGGGCATCGATTATTTACTGAAACCCTTTGATGAAGAGGATGTACGTGCTGCGCTGTTGAAGTTGAGCAGCATCCGCAAGGGATCAGCCCTGAACCTGCCGCCTGTGCAGCAAAAACCTCCCGAACAAACTGTTGCTTTAAAAATCAGGAACCGTTTTATGGTGAAGCTGGGCAAGCTGATCAAGACCGTTGGCGCTGAAGATGTGGCCTATTTCATGGCGGATGACAAGTACCTGTTTCTGGTGACCCACGACAAGCAGAATTACATCATTGAGGAAACGATTGGGAGTCTTGAGCATCAGCTGGATCCTGCAGAATTTTTCCGCATCAACAGGAAGTTCATCGTCAACATCACCGCGATCAAAGAGATGTACAAGCTGTCCCGCAACCGCGTCAGAATTGTATTGTCCCCGGCCCCTCCGACGGGCACAGAGGCGGTGGTCAGTGAAGAAAGGGCCGAGGATTTTAAACAATGGTTAAATCAATAGTTACCTGATTTTCAGGTTTTGAATGCGTACTGCGTTCAGGATGGCCAACAAGGCTACACCTACATCAGCAATAACTGCTTCCCATAAGGTCGCCACGCCACCGGCACCAAGGCCTAACACGATTAACTTCACGGACATCGCCAGGACAATGTTCTGCCAGACCACATTCCTGGTGAGCTTGCCGATTTTTATGGCATCCACGATTTTCGAGGGCTGGTCATTTTGGATGACGATGTCTGCGGTTTCTATGGCCGCATCACTTCCCAGGCCACCCATGGCCATTCCGGCATCCGCAAGGGCAATCACGGGTGAGTCATTGATGCCATCACCTACAAAAGCAATCCCTTTTCTTTCCTTTTTTACCAGTTCCAGCTGATGCACTTTATCTTCCGGCAAGAGGTCTCCAAAAGCGCGGTCTATTCCCAGCTGAGCAGCAATTTTATCAACCACCGATTGCTTGTCGCCGCTAAGTATGACGGTCAGGATGTTGAGGCTGCGCAGTCTTTTTATGGTTTCTGCCGCGTCCTCCTTAAGCTCATCGGCGATGGTAATGTATCCGGCATACTTACGGTCGATAGCAACGACCACCACGGTACCTTCGGTTTTATCGACTGTGTCAGGGTAGCTGATGCCGAATTTAGTCAGTAGTTTGGTGTTGCCGGCCATGACCTCGCGTCCATCGATTTTCCCTGACAGACCATGTCCTGGGATCTCTTCCAGGTCTTTTATATCCTGTTCCGTGGTGCCCGCGTATTGAAGGATGGCCGTAGCAATCGGGTGGGTAGATTTACTTTCCAGTATTGCGGTGAGGCGGACAAGTTCCTTGTCGGAAATTCCGGTAGCATGGATTTGCTGCACCTTAAAAATCCCTTTTGTCAGTGTACCCGTTTTATCCATCACGACGGTATCCACCCGGGTCATCACATCCAGAAAATTCGATCCCTTAAATAGGATGCCATTTCTGGAGGCCAGGCCGATACCACCAAAGTAACCCAGGGGAATAGACACCACCAGTGCGCATGGGCAACTGATGACCAGGAATACGAGGCCCCGGTAAAACCATTCTTTAAAACTGTAATCGGTGAGGAATAACATCGGCAGAACGACTACCAAAAAGGCCAGCAGGAACACAATAGGGGTATAGACCTTTGCAAAACGGGAGATGAACAGTTGTGTCTGTGATTTTCTGGCGGTGGCATCCTGTACCATTTCCAGGATTTTGCTCAACTTGCTGTCTTTGAACAATGCCTTGACCTGTACTTCAGCAAGTTGATTGAGGTTGATCATACCTGCAAATACCTGATCACCTTTATTTTTGCTGTCGGGTTTACTTTCTCCGGTTAATGCGGCGGTGTTGAAGCTGGACCCTTCGGAATGAAGGATGCCATCAAGCGCAACCTTTTCACCTGCTTTTATTTGTATGATTTCATCAATGTCCACTTCGGATGGAGCAACCTGGGTCACTTTGCCGGACCTGATCACGTTAACGCTATCCGGCCGGATGTCAAGCAGGGCTTTGATGCTATGTTTGGCCTTACTGACCGCGGCATCCTGGAACCACTCTCCAATGGAGTAGAAGACCATTACGGCGACACCCTCACTATATGCACCAATCGTGAAGGCACCAATGGTGGCAACGCTCATCAGGAAAAATTCGTTAAAAAAATCCAGGCGCAGGGCTTTTCGGAAGGAAAGGAGCAGCACATCATAACCGGCAAGCAGATAAGCGGGGACGAATATTGCCAGCTGAATGTATTTGCTGAAGGTGATGTGGAAGCCATATTCCAGGACCATCATCACAATGATGACCAGCAGGGCGGTAAGCAATGGCCAGTGGGAAAGCCAGCCTTCTTTTTCCTGACTGCCATGATCATGGTCGTGGCCATCATGGTCATGGTCGCCGTGATCGTGTCCTGCTGCTACATCGGTAGACTGGCTTTTACATTTGGGATCTTCTTCTTCTGAACAACAATGTGAATGTTTTGACATGCCTAATGATTTTAAAGCGATTGTAACGTTAATGACGGATATTTTCAATTCTCCAGGTCGTGGATTAATGATCGTGTTCTGCAGGACCTGAAGACTTAGACTGCAGATAAAAAGCACCTTTAGTGACCACCTGAGTATGCTCAGGGAGTTTCTCAATTGGAGTAATGCTAATATAACCCAATTCTGTCACTCCTGAAACTACTTCAATTTTTTTAAAATGTGTTTCCTGTGGTTTGTCGGTACCGGATTTACCTCCATTTCCGTGTGCTTCCTCATCGGCAACAATAAAAATATATTCCTTGCCGGCAGATTTTACCACCGCATCGACAGGTACCACGGTGGATAGGGCATTGCCGACGCTGATGAGTCCGGTGACATACATTCCGGGGATGAGGTTGCTCATAGGATTACTGATGACGGCATGAACAATTAATCCTTTGGTGTCGTTTTCAAAGGATTTGTTGATGCCATTCAGCACCCCTTCGATCTGCTGGTTATCCTGGTTGGTCAGTCTGAAGCTGACATGCTGGCCGATTTTCACTTTGTTGAGGTCCTTTTCATAGACAAGGAGGTCGGCATGGATCTTCGAGTTGTCGACGATGTCCATCAGTGAATTTCCGGGTTGCACGTAGGCACCGGTGGTGACGGAAATCAGTCCGATGGTACCGGAGATGGGGGCAATAATGGGGATCTGCGAGGTGATGTTGCCACTGCTTACACGGGCAGGGCTGATGCCGATCTGGCGTAGTTGTGATTCCAGTGCCCTGATGTGTGATTGTTCTGTCTGGTAGTTTGCTTCCGACTGCTGAAAGGTTTTGCCGGTACCAGCCCCTGCGGCCTTGAGTTGCTGCTGGCGGCTATATTCTGCTGCGACAAAGCTGAATCCACTTTTCGTAGAGAGGTATTCCTGTTGGAGTTTGATCATTTCCTGATTTTCCATGATGGCCAGCGTTTGTCCTTTTTTAACTTTCTGGCCTTCCAGAACGACTATTTTCCTGATGATGCCGCCTGCGAGGACATTTACTTTCGCCTCATTCTGCGGAGGTACCGCGAGTTGTCCGCTGGCCTTCACGACGGCGGTAAGGTTCTTCTGTTCCACTTTTCCGATCTGCAAGTCGATGGCTTCCATCTGTTGTGCCGAGAGGGAAAGCTCTGCTTCATGCGCGTCGTGGTGACCCTCAGCCTCCTCCTGGACCGGCTGTTTTTCCGGTCTCTCGCTGCAGGAGGAGAAAGCCGTGCTCATGATGACAATTAAAATGAGGCTGAATAGTTTATGGTATGTTGTCATGATATCTTATTCTCCTTTGATAAATGCCAGTTCAATGGCAGTTTGATTGAATTGATTCAGCGTTTCAAGGTAGCTGATTTTACTTTGGATGGCTAGTGCTGTATTTTGTATGTACTCCATGTACCCGATCTCGCCGAGGTCAAAAGACACCTGTGCAATGCGCAGTTGTTCATCCGCCTGTCTGGCTCCCGTGGTTTGGTAATAGCTGAGCATCTGGCTGGCATTCTGGTATTCCTGGAGCTTTTGCTGATACTGGAGGTCGAGCTGGTTCTGAGCCTGCTGGCGTTCATTTGAAGCAAGTTGGGCTGCGATTTTTTCTGACCTCACCTTTGCGCGTCCCGCCTTATTAAAGACAGGTACGGCTACGCCCAGCTGAATGCCAGCGATACGGGTGCCTGGAGTGTAATCACGGTTGAGGTTTGCAGGATCAA
Source organism: Pedobacter sp. BAL39 (assembly GCF_000170795.1). Lineage (GTDB taxonomy): Bacteria > Bacteroidota > Bacteroidia > Sphingobacteriales > Sphingobacteriaceae > Pedobacter. The sequence goes on along the minus strand of NZ_ABCM01000006.1, from coordinate 182,856 downwards.
ACGAACGGATCACAAGCTGCTGACTGTAGCCGAGGCTAAAGTCCGGCATGGCACGTGACTGCTGCAGTTTGACCCTTGCCGCAGCCAGTTCCACCTGTTGTCCGTAATAAGCGATCAAGGGGTTGCTGCTGGTTGCGATGGTATCTGCATCCGTTAAAGTCAGCGGTTTTAGTTCCTGAACGGTGGGCTTCAGTGGCCGTTTTTCATTCATGAGTTGCTGGAGCTGGAGTTCCTGTATTTTCAGTCCCGCTTTTGCAGTGTTTTTTAATGATTGTACTTCCTGATACTTGGTCCGCGCGGTCATGAGTTCAAGGTTGGAGGTTTCGCCGGATTTGAACCTGACTTCTGCTTTATCAATGAAAGCTCCATATATGCTGTCCTGAAAGTTCAAAACTTTGAGGAGCTGCAGGTAGTACAGGTAGTGATGCCAGGCCTGTCTGGTATCGCGGATGATTTCCGATCTGGTATAGGCACCGGATTTTTCTGACAGCGCGGTTTGTAGTCCAAGTACTTTTCGCTGGTTGTGGTAGAGGCCAGGCCAGGAGAAGGTTTGGGTGACATTGATCGCATTGTCGTTTCCGCCGCCACTCGTTGGATCCTGGGCAATGGAGAACTGCGTTTTCTCGGGGTCAAAACCACTTTTTTCCAGCATTCTGGCTTGGTCAGTGCTGAGCGACAGGGATTTTACCTTCAGGTTGTTTTTGAGGACAGATTCAAGGACTTCATCCAGACTCGTTATTGGATGTCCGGTGTTCATGGCAATGGCCTTTTCTACGGTCTGGGCCTGTGTGCTCTCTGGATTTCCCATCAGCAAGAACACAGGCATTAGGAAGGCCAGTATTGTCCTCGAAACTGAGCCTGCTGATGAGCCGGATTGTTTACCGGTAAACAAGAGGTACAGACATGGGAGGATGAATAAGGTGAGTAAGGTGGCTGAAATCAGTCCGCCGATGACTACTGTTGCCAGTGGTTTCTGTACTTCTGCACCTGCACTGCCGGAGAGGGCCATCGGAAGAAAACCTAAGGAGGCTACAGCGGCGGTCATGATGACCGGGCGGAGGCGCACTCTGGTACCTTCCAGTACACTTTGGTATGGATCTGTCATGCCCTGTGCTTTCAGCTGGTTAAAATAACCAATGAGCACGATGCCATTGAGTACTGCCACGCCAAAGAGCGCAATGAACCCCACGCCAGCGGAGATGCTGAAGGGCATGTCCCTGATGAGCAGGGCAAAAACGCCGCCGATTGCCGAGAGTGGCACGGCGGTGAAGATGAGCAGGGTCTGGCTGAACGATCTGAACGTAAAATATAACAAACCCATGATGAGCAGCAGGGCTGCAGGAACCGCAATCGAGAGTCTGCTTTTGGCTTTAATGAGATTTTCAAACTGACCACCATAACTAATGTAATATCCGGAAGGCAGTTTGAGCTTTTGTTGCAGGAGCGGCTGTATTTCGGCCACCGTGCGTTGCACATCCCGGCCACTCACATTAAAGCCTACATAAATCCTTCTTTTGCCATCTTCCCTTGAGATTTGTGCGGGAGCATTTTTGAGGGCTATGGAAGCGATCTGGTTGAGTGGTACCTTGTTACCAGAAGGCAGGGGGATATACAGGTTCTCAATGCTGGAGATGTTTTCGCGGAGGTCGCGCTGCAGACGCACGACCATTTCAAATCGTTTTTCACCTTCGAAGACAACCCCTGCAGTATGCCCTGCAAAGGCGGTGCTGAGCAGGTTGTTGACTGTGCTGATGGACAGTCCATATTGTGCGATTTTATCACGGTCATATTCGACGACGATCTGTGGGAGTCCGGTTACCTGTTCTACGAAGGGCTCGGTTACACCGGGAATGTCCTTGATCAGTGCTGCGACCTTTTCGGCCTGTTCGCTGAGGATCTCCAGTTCATCACCATAAATTTTGATGGCGACATCCTGACGGACACCCGTCATCAGCTCATTGAACCTCATCTGCATGGGTTGAGTAATTTCTACGCTGACGCCGGGCAGGATGGAGAGGGCCTCCTCCATCTTTTCACTCATCTCCGTTCTGCTGTGTGCAGATGTCCAGCTTTCTTTGGGTGCCATGGCCACCATCATGTCGCCACGTTCAACAGGCATCGGGTCTGTAGGGATCTCGGCGCTGCCGATCCTGGTGACCACCTGGCGCACCTCAGGGAACTGCTTTTTGAGGATTTTTTCAGCCTTGCCAAATGTCTCCACAACCTGTGTCAGCGAGGTGCCCTGCGCCATGGCAATTTCAACAGCCAGATCACCCTCTTCCAATTGTGGGAGAAATTCTCCGCCCATATTCAGAAACAGGCAGATGCTGAGCACAAAGAGAAGAGCAGAAAGTGTGACGCTCAGCTTTTTGAATTGAAGCACACGGATGAGTGCAGGCTGGTAAATGCGGTGCAGTGCATCCATGATGCGGTCGGATATATTTCTTTTATGAGTGGTTTGCTTGCTCAGGAAAAGTGAGGTCATCATAGGCACGTAGGTGAGCGAGAGGATGAAGGCGCCAATGATGGCAAACACCACAGTTTGGGCCATTGGCTTAAACATTTTCCCTTCAATGCCTACGAGTGACAACAGGGGAAGGTAAACAATGAGGATGATGATTTCCCCAAAGGCAGCACTGTTCCTGATTTTTGAAGCGGCGGTATACACTTCCTTATCCATTTCCTTCTGGGTCATGGCCGGCAGGTTAGGGGCAGCATTGATGCTGCTGAGTCTGAAAATGATGGCTTCTACGATAATGACGGCACCATCTACAATGAGTCCGAAGTCTATGGCACCCAGGCTCATGAGGTTACCGGACACGCCGAACACCTTCATCATGGAAAAAGCAAACAGCATGGATATGGGAATAACCGAGGCTACGATCAGCCCTGCCCGCCAGTTGCCCAGTAAAAGCAGCAGCACGAAAATCACGATGAGGGCGCCTTCAATCAGGTTTTTCTGTACTGTACTTATGGACCTGCCAACAAGCTCAGTACGGTCTATGAAGGGCTCAATAACAACGCCTTCGGGTAATGAGGCCTGAATCTGAACGATGCGTTCCTTTACGTTTTTGATGACCTCATTAAAGTTTTCTCCTTTGAGCATGAGGGTGATGCCGGCAACGACTTCACCTTCACCATTTCTGGTGACGGCGCCATAACGTGTGGAGTTCCCGAACTGTACGGTGGCGACATCCCGTATCAGGACGGGCACCGAAGATGGGTTTTTGACGACGATTTTCTCTATGTCTGACAGTGTTTTTACCTGTCCGAGCCCACGAATGGTATAGGAGTTACTTTGCTGCTCAATGTAGGAGCCACCGGTATTTTCATTGTTGTTCTCCAGCGCCTGGTAAATGTCGGCAATGGTAATGTTCAACGAATTCAAGCGGTCGTTGTCGAGTGCAATTTCATATTGTTTGACGTAACCGCCCCAGCCGCTTACTTCAGCAAGGCCTTTAGTACCTGCGAGTTGAGTTTTTACCACCCAGTCCTGCAAGGTCCGGAGGGTGGTGGCGCTGAATTTGTCCTCATATCCTTTTTTAGTATGGAGCACATACTGATAGATTTCGCCAAGGCCCGTGGTGATGGGGGCCAGGGCTGGAGAAGAAAGCCCACTGGGGATGTTGGCTTCGGCTTCCTTGAGCTGCGCAGCAACTTGCTGTCGCGCCCAATAGATGTCTGTATCATCCTGAAAGACAATGGTGATCACAGAAATCCCGGATCTGGATATTGATCTTTTTTCGATCATTTCGGGAATATTGGACATGGCCAGCTCGATGGGGGCAGTGATGAACTGCTCCACTTCCTGGGCACCAAGGCTTGGCGCCTGGGAGATGATCTGTACCTGATTGTTGGTGATGTCCGGGACTGCATCAATGGGGAGCTTTGATAGTGAATAGACTCCCCAGATGATGAGCGCCAAGGTCATCAGTATAATGGATAATTTATTCTTTATAGAGAATAAAATGATCTTGTTAAACATGAAAAGATGCTTTTGGTGGTCAACTAATTGTTAAGAAATGCGCTGAAGCAGAGATCAGGCATTGTAAATACAATCAGACCAGCTGAGGCGGCTGCCAGATGTCACCAGGGAAAAGGATGACACGTGCTGCAGGAATTTCAATATATTGAATTTCTTTTCCCGGAGCAGCATTGGTATTGAGCAGCTCAATGGAAGGAGTGATGGCAAAGGACTGGCATGCACCACAATGGAAAAATGGGGAACAGGCATGTGGGTTTTCATTGGAGTCACAATCCCTGGATTGGCTGACATGCTGTTCAGTGCCGGTAGGCTTAGCTTCATCATCACAGCATGGCCACACCGAAAGGGCGACGACGAAGATGGTGAATAGAAAAGCCAGATACCTCATACCGCAAACTTAAAGATTTTTCAATAGGAGTGTTAACAATTGACTGATTATTTTAACATTACCCAACGGCTACCTTATAAGTTGGATCTTCGAGGATATTTACGGTGATGACCTCTGACGCATTTTTTAGCAGTGTCTGGCAGTCTTCACTGAGGTGTGTGAGCTGCAGTTTCTTTCCTGCTTTCTGATAACGTTCGGTCAATTTATGAAGGGCATCAATGCCTGACATATCGGCAATCCTGCTGTCTTTGAAATCGATGATGACCATCTCCGGATCTTCGTCGACGCTGAATTTTTCGTTGAAGGTCGCGACTGATCCAAAAAACAGGGGCCCGTAGATTTCGTAGTGTTTGACACCATTTACATCGATGTATTTTTTTGCACGGATTCTTTTTGCGCTTTCCCAGGCAAACACAAGTGCGGAAAGGATGACGCCAGTCAGTACTGCCAGCGCGAGGTTGTGCAGCCAGACAGTGATCACCGCAACTACAATGCCCACAAAGATGTCCTGTGCAGGCATTTTGTTGATGATCCTGAAACTCATCCATTCAAATGTGCCGATGGCAACCATCATCATCACCCCTGTTAAGGCTGCCATGGGTAGTTTTTCGATAACCGGTGCCCCGCAAAGAACGATGAGGAGTATGGTTAGTGCCGCCACAATTCCAGAGAGACGTGCCCTGGCACCAGCATTCAGGTTCACAAAAGTCTGCGCGATCATCGGGCAGCCACCCATTCCAGAGAAAAATCCATTCAGGAGGTTAGCACTACCCTGAGCGATACATTCTTTATTGCTGTTGCCTTTGGTCTGGGTGACTTCATCGACAATGTTCAATGTCAGGAGGCCTTCTGTTAATCCTACTGAAGCCATGATCACTGCATAAGGGAAGATGATGGTCAGCGTTTCCATGCTGAAACTGATGGATGGGATATGAAATGGCGGGAAACCACCACTTACTGCGGCGATGTCCTTTACGGTACGGGTGTCGATTTTAAGGAAGAACACCAATAGGAATACGACGATAATCGCCGCCAAAGATGCGGGAATGGCTTTGGTGAGTTTTGGAAAGATCAGGATGAGTGTGATGGTGAGCAGCACCAGGCCGATCATGAGGTATAGGGGATTTCCGCTCATCCATACCAATTGTCCGTTGATCAATGTTTTGAACTGTTCCAGTTGAGCCATGAAGATAATTACCGCAAGGCCATTTACGAATCCAAACATCACCGGCTGAGGCACAAGGCGTATGAACTTGCCCAGTTTGAGGAGGCCGATGATGATTTGAATGAGTCCGGCCATAGCGACAGCTGCAAAAACATATTCAATGCCGTTGGATTTCATCAGTGCAATCAATACCACTACCGTTGCACCGGCGCCACCAGAGATTAAGCCGGGGCGGCCGCCAAAGACAGCTGTCACGAGTCCCATAATAAAGGCTGCATAAAGACCCATTAATGGAGGGAAACCAGCAAGGATGGCAAAAGACAGGGATTCTGGCATCATGGTCATTGCCACGGTGAGGCCTGCAAGTATTTCAGTTTTGTAGTCGATTTTTTTAGTGAAATCGAACAACGGTTGGGAAGTCTTCATGAATACGGCAAAAGTAAAATTAGTTTTCTACAATTCCGCGGTCCGGCATTAAATCGTTTATAAATGGAATGTGTTGAACTTCTTAATGATAGAATGATGTTGGTTGAGTATTTATTGATGAAACTGTAGTTTTTGCTGTAGTAGGTTGAGTTCCTGCTGCATGAGGATCATCTTCTGCAGCAGGTGCCTGATGGCGTCAATGCCTTCAATATTAATGTTGAGGTCGTAGTACAGATGGATGTATTTTTCCAGCTCAGCGAGCTGTTCGTGATGAATATACTTTTCTTTTTCCTTCATGGTCAGGACGATGACGCCTGAATCTTCCAGTTCGTCGATAAATACGGGATCAATGTGATAGTTGATACAGCATTCCGTAATGGTGATGAATTGTGTTTCCATAGCTCATGATGTTTAATTCCCCTGTTGCAGCTCGCGGAAAAGTGCAATTTGTTTTTCATCGAGGTCGGTGGGTATTTTGATCTGGTAGGTAATGTACAAGCTGCCAACTTCGCCTTCTTTTTTATAGACTGGAAAACCCTTTCCCTTGAGGCGTACTTTCGTGCCATTCTGGGTGCCTGCGGGAACTTTGAGTTTTACCTTGCCGTCGAAAGTATCTACCATCACCTCTCCACCGAGTACCGCAGTGTATAAGTCAAGTTCCTGATTACTATAAAGGTCATTGTGCAGTCTTTTAAAGGTACTGTCTTCGCTGATGTGGATGGTGATGAAGAGGTCGCCTGCCGGGCCTTTGTTGGTGCCGGGGCCGCCATGTCCGCTCAATTTGATTGTTTGCCCATCGGCAATACCTGCGGGGATGGTAATCCTGATGTTTTTGCCATTTACCGTCAATGTTTGTTTGTGCGTACTGAAAGCATCCCTCAGGTTGAGTTTCAGCTCTGCATTGTAATCCTGGCCTTTATACCGGGGGCTTCCGCCTCTTCCGGCAGCGCTGCCGCCAAACATGGATTCAAAGAAATCCGAAAAATCGCCGCCACCGAAGCCGCCGCCCGAAAATGGGTTCTGCCCACTGCCGCGCGACCGGGATTGGGACTGGCCTGCCTGTTCATATTGTTCAGCATTTTTCCAGTTGGTTCCATATTCATCGTATTTTTTACGCTTTTCAGGATCGCTTAAAGCCTCATTGGCTTCGTTTATTTCCTGAAATTTCTTGTTTGCCGCCTGGTCATTTGGGTTAAGGTCGGGATGGTACTTCCTTGCCAGCTTTCTATAGGCTTTCTTGATGTCGTCCTGCGAAGCTTTTTTGTCAATACCCAGAATTTTATAATAATCTATAAATGCCATATCTCTGTTACGCTACTAACAACAAATTTAAGGTATTAGTTTTAGGTTTGCTACAGGATAACCGATGTCATGTTTACTTTCTGACAATACGGTATCAGTATGTATTGCAGAAAGGTTGGTCAGCTGGCCGAGCTTATGCCGCAGAAAGTTGTGGTAGCTCCTCATGTCAGCAACGCAGACCTTCAGCATATAATCATATTGGCCCGTGATGTTGGCACATTCCAGGACCTCCGGAAATGAATGGATGGCTTCTTCAAAAGATTTGAGCGATGGATAGGTATGCTCTTTTAGTTTGATGTGGATGTGGGAGATCAGGCAGGTGCCAATCTGTTCGTGGTCTATGACAATGGTGTAACCTTTGATGATCCTGAGCTGCTGCATCCTTTTTATACGGTCAAAAATAGAGGATGAGGAGCGTTTTAAACGTAATCCAAGCTCTTTATTGGTGAGTTGGGCATTTTTCTGCAGCTGCAGAAGGATCTGATAGTCTATGTTATCTAAATAAAACGGCATAACTTTTATCAAAATATTTACTTAGTGTACATTTTATTGTTTTGTTTTATGGGATGCTCCTTCGAATGTACTTTAATTTGATTAATTTGAGGTTGTTTTTGCTTGTGTTATTTTAGATAGTGTATTGTTGTTGTTTTTTTTGCGCTTTGGTTTTACGGCAAATTATATTCTGTTTTGAAGAGTGATAGTGGGTTGTAACCTATAAAATGATAGATGAACAAGTTGAAAACCGCATCATTTCCTGAAATAAATTAAGTAAATGTATTTATCGTTTTCGCTTACGAACTTTGCGTAAGTCGTTGAGGAAAATTTAATAGGTTTAATGCGGATGAGACAGATTAGGATATCGAAATCAATTACCGATAGAGGGGGAGATTCACTGGAGAAGTATTTAAGTGAGATCAGTAAAATAGAGTTGTTGAATGTGGAGGAGGAGGTTCGGCTGGCCTCCATTGTGCGTGAGGGAGATCGGGCTGCCCTGGATAAGTTGGTCAGTGCAAATCTCCGCTTTGTGGTATCAGTGGCGAAGAACTATCAGGATATGGGCTTGCGTCTTGCAGACCTAATTAGCGAGGGGAATTTAGGGCTGATCAAAGCGGCATCCCGTTACGACCATACGAAGGGGTTTAAGTTTATTTCTTTTGCAGTCTGGTGGATCCGTCAGTCGATCACTTATGCCATCGCGGATCAGCACAGGATGATCCGGCTGCCAGGCAACCAGATTGTAGGCATTACCAGGCTGAACAGGACGTCTGATCTGCTGGAGCAAAAGCTAGAACGAAGGCCTAGTCTGGAGGAAGTTGCTGAAGCGCTGGATCTCCCGGAGACAAAGGTTGTGGATTACCAGATGAGTGCGTTGAAGACCACATCGCTGGATATGCCGATACTGTTGGGAGAGCCCGGTACAACATTCGGGCATATGATCAGGAATTCGGAAGTGGAGGCGGCCGATGCGGTGCTGGACCGGCAGTCGCTGGCGGAGAATGTCAGGCGGCTGCTGAGTATCCTTCCTCCGAGGGAGCAAAAAATTTTGTCTTTGTATTACGGGCTTGGTGGAATGCCGCAGACAAGGCTTGAAGATATGGTTCCGGTGTTTCATCTGAGTAAGGAGCGGCTACGGCAGCTCAAAGATAAGGCGGTGAAGACGCTTAAAGCATGTTGTTCGGAGGTTCCAATGAGCGGTTTTTTCAATTAAAACAGGCGTTTGATAAAAGAAAAAGCACTTTTTTATCTAAACGAAATAGCCCTTTAAATAGCTTTGGAGAGTGGAAAGTTTGCTTATCGATTGAAAAATGCAGTGTTGTCAAAAATATTCGTTTGGTGGAAATCCAATAATTATTAACTTTAAAGCGTTATATCATATATTTACAATCTTAAACGAAAGAAAAACATGGAAAAATTCTCGAAACTTAAAGAACTTATTGCAAGCGTTGAAGCTGATGCAGACAAATTTTATAATTCAGGAAATGGTGCTGCAGGTACAAGAGTACGTAAAGCAATGCAAGATTTAAAAGGTCTTGCTCAGGATATCCGTACTGAAGTTACTGAGAAGAAAAATGCGAAGTAATTAATATACTTTGATTGATTTGAGAGGCCTGCAATTTTGCAGGCCTTTCTTGTTTAAGGCGTATTTTTTTTAATTTTAATGCTTCAAAGGTTATGGATCAGAAGGAGCAACACAAACAGCGTAAGATTATCCACATTGACATGGATTCATTTTATGCTTCTGTGGAGCAGCGGGACAATCCATCACTGAAAGGAAAGGCCATTGCTGTTGGCGGATCGCCCGAGGGACGGGGAGGTGTTGTGGCTACTGCAAGTTATGAAGCACGTAAATTTGGTGTCCACTCGGCTATGCCCTCAAAGCGGGCTTTACAGCTTTGTCCTCATCTGATTTTTGTTTACCCGCGTTTCGCAGCTTATAAGGAGGTGTCCCGGCACATCCGGGAGATATTCAGGCGTTATACAGATTTAATTCAGCCCTTGTCACTGGACGAGGCCTATCTGGATGTTACGGAAGATAAGCTGGGTATCGGATCGGCGATCGACATTGCTATGGAAATCAAACAGGCGATCAAAGATGAATTGAACCTGACCGCTTCTGCCGGAGTATCTATTAATAAGTTTGTGGCAAAGGTAGCCTCCGACATGGATAAACCAGATGGGCTCACTTTTATCGGTCCCTCGAAAATTGAAAGGTTTATCGAGCAGCTACCGGTGGAGAAGTTCCATGGTGTGGGTAAGGTTACGGCGGAGAAAATGAAAATAAGAGGCCTGCATAAAGGTGCGGACCTCAAAAAGCTGACGGAGGGGGAGCTCGTTCATCTGTTTGGTAAAAGCGGCCATTTTTTTTATAAGATTGTCCGGGGCATTGATCACCGGCCTGTTCAGGCCAATCAGGAGACGAAATCCATTGGTGCTGAAGATACTTTTTCCGAGGACCTGGAGCTACTAACAGAGATGAATGAGGAGCTTTGTAAAATTGCGGGAACAGTTTGCAACAGGATGGAGCAACATCGACTTTACGGCAGGACGCTGACGATCAAGATTAAATTCAGCGATTTCAAACAAATCACACGTAGCCGGTCTTTCTCGGAGCCCATCAGGGAATTGGATATGATCATTTCAATTGCGGAGGCATTGCTGGTCGCGGCTGATATTTCAGGCAAGAAAGTGCGATTGCTCGGTATTTCCATTTCCAACTTTCTGCGTCCTGAGGAGTCTACAGCGAAACTGTATCAACCTACGTTGTTTTAATTGTTTTGAGGATGAGGAGGACCCGGTAAACTACGATATCATGAGTTTAGTTTGTAATATATGATGCAGGCCCTGAAGTTGATCTGCAGTGAGCCCCTGGCAAACATGGGGGCTTAAAACAAAAAAAAGCCGACGTCTGGAGCAACGTCGACTTAATTAAGAAATGAATCTCGTACACCCAATAGGATTCGAACCTATGACCTACGGTTTAGAAAACCGTTGCTCTATCCAGCTGAGCTATGGATGCGTTTTCCTCTTGGAGCGCCAAAGATAGAAGTAAAAATCAAAAAATCAAAAAAAATGTTGCTCAAATATCTTCGGTAAACCTCTGTCTAAGACTGATAGGCTGCAAATAAAGCCCGTCTAACTAGAATTTATTTTTTAACATTTTGTCGGTTAGGATATTAGCTAGTTTGTGTGTTTTTAAGTTTTTACTGAGGGGATCGAAAAAAAATATATAAAAAAAAATCAGACTTGGCTGGATAACTAATTCAGGCGATTAAATCGCTATTTTCTTTTGTGGGAATTGTTCAGTATGCGAAAAAATGATGTGCATGATATAATCATTGGAAGGATAAGGTTTCAATACTGATTTCAGCAGTCCCGGTTCATTGATGTCTGAATATTGGGAGATATAACCCATACCATAAAACTTACCTTCTTCCACCAGGATGCAGCTCTGTTCGTCATCTGTTCTTCCCTGATCAATCAGTGCGAAGGTCGGTAGCATGGATTTCAATTGTTTAATGGCAAATTTAACCCTGACATTATAGGATGCTGCAGATTCCTTTCCAATGCAAGCACCACTACAGTTCCCTTCTGCCTGCGCTGTGCAGGCAATCCTGTTCTTTTGTATGTAACAGAGTTTTTCGCAGAGCAGGTGTTCTTTGATTAAGGTTTTGAGGGTGTTGTGGCCTTCAAGTATCGTATTGAAACTATATAGGGCGGGAACATTATGCCTGTACTTATCAATTCCCAGCCTCATGTACCCACGTTGATCTTCAAAAGTAAATATGGCGTATTTTTGCTCATAACGTTTCATAGCGCGGTTGTTATCAGGCCAGTAGTGTTTGATTTCTGCAGCCTCGAGTATGAATGCCATCAGCTCGGTACCGCAAACTTCAAAATCAACCATATAGATGTTTTTTAGAAACTCCTGCCTTTGTCTGCCACTGTTGTTTCCGCTAAAATGTGAACAAACACGCTTTTTAATGTTTTTGGCTTTTCCTACATAAATTACCTTTCCTTTTTGATCCTTAAAGTAATACACTCCGGATCCGGATGGCAGGCGGTCTACCTGTGCACGTGGTAAATTTGGCGGTAAAGCCTGTTCTTTGGAGCTTACCTTTAAAGATTGCTGGATAATACCTTCGCTGTCCTTGTCAAGCAGCAGTGTCAGGAGTTCCGCAGTGGCAGCAGCATCACCACCAGCCCTGTGCCTATTATTGAGTGAGATATTTAATGCAGCGCATAATTTTCCGAGACTGTAGGAACGGTGTCCAGGGATGATTTTGCGGCTCATTCTTACCGTGCAAAGTTTTCTACACGACAGCTCGTAACCACATACGCCAAGCTGATGTCTGATAAAAGAAAAATCAAAATTGACATTATGGGCAACGAAGATCTTATCATGAAGAAGTTGGTAAACCTCTGCGGCAACCTGGTTAAAGGAGGGAGCGGTCTCGACCATCTCATTACTGATGCCGGTTAAGGCTTCAATATGGGCTGGAATATACTGTCCGGGATTGATAAGGGTTTCATAATTCTGCACTATGGAATGCCCGTTGTGCACCAGAATGGAAATTTCAGTAATCCCGTTTCCTGATGCGTGTCCTCCGGTGGTTTCTATATCTACTACAGCGTACAACATGAAATTGAAAACAAAATGATTATTTCTGTAAATATGCTAATAAAATTAGTATAAACTCAAGCTAAATCAAATAATTAAATTTAAACAACACTAAATCAGGTTCTTATTCAATAAATGGTAAGTCAATCTATTTTTTAGCAAGCCGAATCAGAAAGTCTGTATTCTTATTGGGTTGCTCAATAATTTGTGGATGGGGCACTTGTCTGCAATTTGCATCAAGCGTTCCTGTTCTGCGCCCGTGAGTGTGCCGGTCAGGTGGATTTTTCTGGTGATGGTTGTTTCTTTATTCATTTCCTCTTCAGGACAGATCGCCAGCTCTATTTTAATGTGTTCCAGTTTTAGCTGTTTCCGGTCGGCATACATTCTGATGGTTATGGCCGTGCAACTGCCAAGACTGGCCAGTAACAATGCCCCTGGCGCCATCCCCTCATTGCTGCCCCCCAGTTCCTCAGGTTCGTCCGCATAGATAAAATGTCCGTCTGCATAGATTTTGGTCCTATAATGTGATCTGTCCAGCTCTGTAATTGCTGTTATTTGTTTAGTTGACATGCTCATTTTAATTTATGTTTGAAGATAAGGTAAAGTAAAAGGACTGCAAAGGCCTTATTCGTATAAGTTCCTTTACAATAATATAATTGTACCTTAAAGCAGGTTAAACATTTTAAAATGATATTTGTTACATCCAGACCTAACCTGATATAAATTATGCTTAGTAGCTATCTCAACTTCCACTTAAACGTTCAAGGCAAACCGGTAAGTGGCTTCTGTATGCGGATTCAGGATGATTTTCATGAAACCTATGCCGTGATTTTAGACGGATATCATTCTTTCTGTGTATGGCTGGATGCCAATAGTACCTGGCATTCTTCAAGATATACAGGAGTTGAACCGGGAATACTTGACCAGATCATCAACAAATTGTCGTCAAGTAAATCTGCTGAAAATCTGGTATAACTAAAAACATATCAGATGTTTAACTCCAGGTGGTGTATTGATCACTATCCGAAGAACAAGTAACACAGGCCAATTGCGGTGCAGATGCCCACAAGGTCTGCCAGCAGCATTGCACCTACTGCATATCTGGTATTTTTTATGCTCACTGCTCCAAAGTAAACTGCAATGACGTAAAATGTAGTGTCTGAAGATCCCTGAAGTATACTGGAAAGTCTACCTGCAAATGAGTCTGCTCCATGGGTCGTCATGGTATCTATCATCATTCCTCTGGCGCCGCTTCCACTCAGTGGTTTAATGAGTGCTGTAGGGATTCCGTCTATAAACCTTGAATCGGCACCAAGAAAAGTACATACCTGCTTCATGGCATCGATGATGATGTCAAATGTGCCGCTGGTACGCAGGAGACTGATGGCCACGAGCATGCCCACAAGATAGGGGATGATCCTGATGGCAGTATCGAATCCTCCTTTGGCACCTTCAACAAAAGATTCGTACACATTAATGTTTTTATAAAGTCCTCCCAGTACGATCAGAAAAAAGATCAAGAGCAGCAGTCCATTGCTGAGAATTCCCGAGAAAGACTGCAGTTCAGCAACCTGTAAATGCGTGAGGTAAAAGACCAGGGCTGCGATTATGGCAGAGATGCTCAGTACCCAGACGAGGATTACTGGTTGGAAAACGTTGATTTTCTGTTTGAAGGAAACAATAAACATGGCAGCCATGGTTGCTACAAAGGTCGCAATCATGCAGGGGATGAAGATGTCTGTAGGATTTGCGGAATTTAGAGAAGCCCTCACTGCGATGATGCTTACTGGTATTAACGTAAGTCCGGAGGCATGAAGGCACAGGAACATTATCTGTGCATTCGATGCAGTGTCTTTATTGGGGTTGAGTTCCTGCAGGCTTTCCATGGCTTTCAGTCCAAAAGGAGTGGCCGCATTGTCGAGCCCCAGCAGGTTGGCAGAAAAGTTCATGACCATATGGCCCGTTGCGGGATGTCCTTTAGGAACTTCGGGAAAAAGTTTTGAAAAGAAAGGACCGATGATCCTGGACAATAACCTGATGCCACCGGCTTTTTCAGCAATGCTCATAAAACCCATAAAAAGGGCCATGATGCCGACGAGCTTCAGACAGATGTTTACCGCCGTCCAGCAGGTTTCAATGATGCCATCTACCTTTAACGGATTACCCGCATCATCTGCTTTTCCAATGACCATCCAGTTGAAAATATCACTCTGCCCGAAAAAGAAACATTTGATACTTGCCACCACTATTGCAATGATGATGAATGCGGACCAGATTCTGCTTAATGCCATGGATTGATTTTCGGGTTAACCTTGATTAGTGTCAGACTGCTAATATCCCTTTTTTAAACGATAATATTAACTGTGTCCCGTCGAAAAGATCAAAATCAGCAGCCTCCTCAAATTTAGGCGTTCCCAAGACATTTAGTGATGGAGAATCATGTATTTGATAGCCCGACCAAAGGTCCAGGTCGCCGATATCATCAACGAAATAGATTCTTTCAGTGTTTTTTTTCGCAAGTACAGGATATTCCCTATAATTCATTCCGATGCTCACTGTCCTGCCGTTGATTTGCAGGTCTTTGATGAGGATATGAAAAATCTGTTTGGTATTTGGGGGAATACTGAAATAATCCTTTAGCGGTATGGTTTGAAAAGAGTGTGTGGCAATGGACTGCAATCCCATAGCAATGGCGAGAAAGTAGAATCTGCGGAGTTCTTGTTTCTCTTGATCATCTTTGTAACCACCGGCTTCCAGCAGGATGGTGGCGATGCCGGAAGCTTGAAAATTATCACCGAAAGAACGGGGTTCAAACTCATCGTCAAAACGTCCAATCTGACCGGGCAGGAGAGGAGACAGGGACCGATAGATTTCCGCAATCACTTGTGTAGCTTTTGTTCTGGTGTTGTTTAGGGAGATCTGTTTGTCATATGCTGGTGCCAGTAGAGACAAGGCAGCCGGTAAGGGACCGTCAAGCTGAGCATTTGTATTTTCAACGCTCCAGAGTGTGTTCTGATCATGGAGATTGAATCCATAGTCCGGCTGAAGCTGCGAGGCAGTTTTTTTTAAAACCTCCGATTCTTTTGCGACTGTTTTGATGAAGTCCCGATTTAGGTCTATCTGGAGTGCATTTCGTCTGCTGAAGCGCTCAGCACCATCTGGGTTGACCATTGGCATCAGGTACAGCGTACAATGACTGTCCAGGTAGCTGATTTCCTCCTGATAAGATTGCTGCTGGAGGAAATTCATCAGGTCTAGCAGCGCCATTGTTCCTGTTGCCTCATCGCCATGCATCTGGCTCCATAGAAAAACCTTTACAGGACCTTTGCCCCAGCTGATGAGCGATATACTGCGGTTTTCTTCTGAATAACCCACAATTCGGCGGTCAAATTCCGCAGGTAGTTTCTCCATAAACAGTAGCAGTTCATGATGTTTGAAGAATCTATCTGTCACTGCTGCGGCCTTGAAAAAAGGGAAGTCCGTCGTTAATGAAGAAGTATTAAGGTTTTTCATCTGTCAAATCAAATCCCCATGTTTTACCTTTTTCAGTTGCCGGAATACCAGATGTCATCCATGCAGGTGCTTTTGCCCCCTTCAGGTAATAATCAAAAAATTGCTGTTCGCGGATCTGGATATCTTTCCTGTTCTGGCGCAGGATCAGGTTATGAGCTTCATTGTTATAGTTTAACAACCATACAGGTTTCCCGAGGCGTCGCAGCCCTGTGAACATCTCAATGCCCTGGTACCATGGCACAGCACCATCGGCGTCGTTGGCCATGATTACTACAGGTGTGTTCACCTTTGGCAAAGAGAATAATGGGGAGTTTTCGATATATAGTTCCGGTTTTTCCCAAAGTGTGGCCCCGATGCGGCTTTGTGTTCTTTCATATTGAAATTGTCTGTTCATACCACTTTCCCAGCGCATGCCACCGTAGGCGGAAGTCATGTTAACGACGGGCGCACCCGACCATGCTGCGGCATACATGTTTGTTCTGGTGATCAGGTGTGCCACCTGGTATCCGCCCCAGCTTTGTCCTTGTATACCGATTTTCGTGCCGTCAACCCAGCTATTTTTCTTGAGCGCTTCAACACCCGAATTGATAAACTCCTCAGCAGAGCGGCCAGGGTAGCCTTTTTCATAGCTGATGTCTGGTGCGAATACCAGGTAACCATTGCTAACAAAAAAAGGAATGTTTAGCCTGGATGGTGTAGGCGCGGGAGGTTGATAGCTGTATAGCCCTTCAGAAAGCTTCTCATAGAAGTAAACGATCATAGGGTATTTCTTTAAGGGGTCGAAGTTCTCAGGTTTATAGAGGATACCATCAGATTTGAAACCTTTAGGTGTCGTCCAGGTTACCAGTTCTGCAGTACCCCAGTTGTAATTCTGCTGCTGAAGGTTGGTGTTGCTCAATTTTGTTTCCGACTTCAGGTCTTTGGACACATACACGTTTGGCGAGAGCTGATAGTTTCCTTTATCATATACATAAGCGTCCTCATCTTTAGCTTTGATGAGTGTCGAGTATTTGAATTTACCCATGACCACCAGTTCCGGAGCTTTTTGATCGCCAATATTTTTCTTATAGAAACCGTTTTCCTTGCTGACGTTATTAAAAGCGGTCAGCCATACATGTTCATTCCTTTCCAGAAAACGTTGTTCCTCATCCAGCTGTACATAGCGGAAGGTAATCTTGTTTTGTCGGCCATAACCACCTGTGACGTTCTGCGCTGTTGTTTTTCCATCAGGAGAGAACGACCAGATGTCGTAGCGGTCATAGATCAGTACCGATTTATCATCTTTTGTCCATCCTGCGATACCATAGGCGTCCGGAGCTGCCGGCACATCGTTTTCTTCATCAACAAGTGATACTTGAAAACCTTCATTGAGTGTGCTGATTTTTCCGGTTTCTATCTGATAGGTATGGTAAAGACCGGTCTGTTCATTAAAATAAATGACATATTTTCCATCAGGGGAGGCGCTGGCGGAGCCCGAGAGCGCAGAGATGATCTTCTTACGCTGACCGGTTTGTGTGTTGACCAGATAATAGTCGCGTATGGCGCTTACCGTCCATTGTAACTGCACACGGTTGCCAAAGTCAGTGGATGCCAGTACATGGTCAGCATTTCCTTCGCTGATCAATGCTGCATCGGGCGTTTTCAGATCAGTAAGCGGAACGATTTTGGGATTACCATTGAAGATGTCAATCACCGTGAGGTAAGATCTTTGAGATTCTTTTTCTGCATTTTTCAATTGCATCGGTTGCAGGTAGTCATCTTTATAACCCCAGATGTCCAGTTTCGCATGTTCGAAATCTACTAGGGTGGTATCCTTTGCTTGTTTGAGCGGGGCGATCCCAAAAAATAATTTACGGCTATCCTTGCTGAACATCAGTTTGCCATCACCGCTGACCGACCATTTTGCAGGCATACCCGGAATGCTGTTGTCCACCAGAACCTGGGCGGTGTCTAATGAAAGGGAATTGTAATAGATGTTATAGTTTTTGACTTCCTGTTTTTCAGGATCCTGTTCTCCGAGGAAAGCGAGGTATTCACTTTCCTCATCAAAAACGAAGTTCCTGAAATTTCCCTTTCCTTTAACGAGGTTTTTCAGGGTACCTTTTTCTGTGTTGAGCACAAAGACACCTACCCGTGCTGTGCTGTCTTTTTTAGGAGCCAGAGTGGCAAATACCAGCTGTTTTCCATTCTTGCTAAAGGCATAGTCTTTCACATATTTAAAGGTCTGTTCAGTACCAGTGAGTAGGTTTCTGACAATGAGGTCAGTTCCTTCCTCTTTTTTGGTGTTGCTTT
This sequence comes from Pedobacter sp. BAL39, assembly GCF_000170795.1. Lineage (GTDB taxonomy): Bacteria > Bacteroidota > Bacteroidia > Sphingobacteriales > Sphingobacteriaceae > Pedobacter. The sequence continues at coordinate 164,666 of NZ_ABCM01000006.1, read as the reverse complement.
TTTCATCATCGGCAAAAAAATCAAGGTTGTCTTTTGTTGGCTCTGATGCGGAGGATGGGTTCTTTTTCCTGGCTGTATCAAGAGGTTTTTCAAGTTGATAAGCCAATATACCAGTTCCCTTTTCCGGCATGCGGAACGACTTAACCCTTGGGATTTTGATGATGGTCAGGTTAGCAAGGTTGGCGATCCCCAAACTATCTCTGGTCATCTCCTCTACCTTTTTCTTTTTTATCCGGGCCAGTCGTGTGTCTTTAAAAAATGGTTTGATCATAAAAACGGCGTACCTGCTATCATTGCTGAAAGATCCGTTGAAGCCACGGGCTGCTTTTAAGGACGCGTTGGTCTGCTGGTTGTTCATGTACAGTGTTGCATCACCTTCCTGCTGTGTAATGCCATACATCGCCCAAATTCCATTATTGGATAGCTGTTTGGATAATATGGACTCCCAGCTGTCGTAGACACTATGGTCCAGGGGTTTTTTCTGTGCAAAGCTGAAACTGCTGAGGAAAATTAAAACTAGGGTAAAGTTTTTATACATGATATCTGGGTCATTTTGAAACAATCATCTAAAAATTAGAATTTTTTAACAGATAATCACGAATAGAACCAAATTTTTACAATTTGAATAGTAAATAGCCCGCATTGAGAAGTGTATTAAAGTCAAAAGGCCCGCCTCATGTTCATGAGGCAGGCCTTTCAGGGTTATGCTTTGAAAAGCAGATTATTTTCCTTTTTTAGATTGGATCTGTGTTTTTTGTTGCTGACGCATATAGTCATCTAACCTGGTCTGAAATTTTGATTTCTTTTTCTGCTCAGCAGGTTTGGTTTTGTTTTCCTGTAGCGTACGGTGGATCTTTTCATCATCAACCATAGATTTGATCAGGAACTGTTGCGCGAAAGTCAGCATGTTCGCCAGGAAATAATAATAGTTCAAACCTGAAGGGTAGCTGTTTAATACACCAAGGAATACGATTGGCATGATGTATCCGATGTATTTCATCTGGCCTGTAGCGCCTGAAATCTGGTTATTGAAATAAGTATAGATGAGGGTAGAGATGGTCATCAATACGCACATCAAACTCAGGTGGTCTCCGATAAACGGAAGTGTGAAACCAAATTTGATGAAGTCATCATAAGTGGAGAGGTCTTTCATCCAAAGGAAACTTTCCCCTCTCAGCTCGAACAAGTTCGGAAAGAAGAAGAAGAAAGCCATTACAAAAGGCAGCTGCAGCAGCATTGGCAAACAACCTCCCAGAGGATTTACACCAACTTGTTTATATAGTTTGAGGTATTCCTGTTGCAGCAGGGTTGGGTTGTCTTCCCCTACTTTGGCTTTGATCTCGTCCATTTCCGGTTTGAGAATTCTCATTTTAGCCATTGAGGTATACGACTTGTAAGTTAACGGTGACATGGCTACTTTAAGCATGATGGTCAGCACCAGGATGATGAGGCCATAGTTCCATCCGAAACCTTCCAGGAACTTGAATACAGGCAATACCACAAATCTGTTGATATATTTTAGTGGCCAGTAGCCCATGTCTACCAGTTTTTCAATTTCATGTCCCTGATCCTTCAAAGAAGAGAATTTGTTGGTTCCGAAATAGAAGTCCATAGCATAAGACTGGGACGCCAGCTGGTTGAATTTCAGCTCCATATTGGCCGCATACCATTTGATCTGTCCCGGTTGGGTACTTACTTTTACTTCAAGGTCTCCTTTTTCAAAAGCCTCTTTAGGGAGTAGTACTGCAGAGAAGAACTGTTGTTTGAAAGAGAACCATTCAATTTTACCTTCCTTAAGATCTTCTTTCTCGTCCTTTGCAATGCTGAGGTGATCAGGGCTTTCATTTACGTATTTATAATAAGGAGCAGCATGTTCCTTTTCCTTTTTGCCTGATTTTTCCTGTTCCAGCAGTACCGTTTCCCAGTTCAGGTTAATGGCATTGTTCTGGATTACCTGGTTCATTCCGTTCAGGTTGATCTTGAAGCCAACGTTGTTGCTTTTGGCCTGCAGGTCGTACACATACTCTACATATTGGTTGCCCAGATAAGTAGCGCGCATGGTTACGGAATTTCCGTTGTTTGTCGGGGTAAAATAAAGGTCATTGGTATTGACCAATTTTCCACCGATGTTCAGGTTCAACCCAAATTTGTTTTGGTCCCCATCGAAGAGGACTACCGGTTTACCTTCATAAGTCTTCTGATCTTTTACCACTACAGAAAGGATCCTTCCGCCTTTGTTGGTCAGTGTCAGTTTCAATTGCTCATTTTCAAGCACTGTAGTCTGAGCGGTGCCAGTGATGTTTCCACCAAATGGTCCTTTTAATGCTGCAGAATCTACCGCAGGAACGGTAGGAGCAGTAGCAGCAGGCGTGACTGCCTTTGTGGTTTTCTTTAGAGAATCAGCGGCAATCCTTTCCTTTTCTTTATTGATTTCAGTCTGACTGGGACTAAAAAAATAAAAGGAACCAGCCAAAACGATCATGATCAGGAAAAGTCCTGTAAACGTATTTCTATCCATTATAATTATTTAAACGCGTATTATTTTGTTTTCTTTTTTGCAAAGTCCATCGCGGCGGCGACAAATTTAACAAAAAGTGGGTGAGGATTCGCAACTGTTGATTTTAATTCAGGGTGAAACTGGCCGCCAACAAAGAAAGGATGATTTTTCAATTCTACAATTTCCACCAGATTACTTTCCGGATTTAATCCTGAAGCAATCATTCCTGCATCTTCATATTGTTTCAGATAGGCGTTATTGAACTCATAACGATGTCTGTGGCGTTCCGTGATGTGTGCTTTTCCATAAGCAGCATAAGCTTTCGTACCTTTTTTAAGGTCGCAAGGATAAGATCCCAGGCGCATCGTGCCACCTTTATTGGTTACTTTCTTCTGATCTTCCATCATATTGATCACCGCGTGTCCGGTTTCCTCATTGATTTCAGTGGTATTGGCATCCTGCAGACCAAGTACATTTCTTCCGAACTCAATAACAGCACACTGCATACCCAGGCAAATCCCAAAGAAAGGCACTTCCTGCTCTCTTACATATTTGATGGTATCAATTTTTCCTTCAATACCGCGGCTTCCGAATCCCGGAGCTACCAGCACGCCGTCAAGATGCGCAAGTTTCTCTTTTGCGTTATCAGGGTAGATACCTTCAGAGTGGATGTATTCCACCTTTACTTTACATTCATTTTTAGCGCCTGCATGTACAAAAGATTCAATGATTGATTTATAAGCATCAGGAAGTTCAACATACTTCCCAACAAGACCAATTTTAACTTCTGCAGTAGGGTTCTTCAGTCGGCCAAGGAAGTCTTTCCAGCTTTCCATATCAGGCTCATTCTTATGGGCCAGTTTCAGTTTTGTCAGTACAGTTTTGTCCAGTTGCTCTTTCATCATCAGCAAAGGCACATCATATATGGTAGATGCATCCGCAGATTCGATTACTGCATTGATGTTTACGTTACAGAACAAGGCTATTTTTTTACGGATGTCCTGATTGATCGGGCGTTCAGTACGACACACGAGAATGTCCGGTTGGATGCCATACTCCAGTAATGCTTTTACGGAGTGTTGTGTTGGTTTTGTTTTCAGTTCTCCGGCAGCAGCAAGGTAAGGGATGAGGGTCAGGTGAATGACGATGGCATTGCTTGTTCCTTCTTCCCATTTAAACTGACGTACCGCCTCGATGAAAGGCAGAGACTCAATGTCGCCCACAGTACCACCGAGCTCAGTGATGACGATGTCGAACTTGCCTGAATCACCAAGGATACGCATGTTGCGTTTGATTTCATCTGTAATGTGAGGGACCACCTGAACGGTTTTTCCAAGGTACTCACCCTGTCTTTCCTTGTTGATGACATTCTGATAGATGCGGCCGGTAGTGATGTTGTTGGCCTGTGAAGTAGGTACGTTTAGAAAGCGTTCGTAATGACCAAGGTCAAGATCTGTTTCTGCTCCATCTTCTGTGACATAACATTCGCCATGTTCATAAGGATTCAATGTTCCCGGATCTATATTGATATAGGGGTCGAATTTTTGGATGGCTACACTGTAACCTCTAGCTTGTAATAATTTGGCTAATGAAGCGGAGATGATGCCCTTACCTAATGAGGAAGTAACACCGCCCGTAACAAAAATATACTTAGTCATGTTTTGTGTTTGTGATAAAAGGCGCTTTTGTGCGGCCTTTATTGTTTTTGTACGGGATACAAAGTTAGCAAATAAATTGAAGCGATATGGTTGTTTTTTGAAATAAAATTATCTCAGGAAATGGATGTCTAAGATGTTATCTGCTAAAATGTTATAATACCAGTCCATAGATTTGTTTCAAAAGATCAGCTCTTTTTAGCGGCCTTTGTCCCTCAAACCTGCTGAATAGATCGATGAGCTTATTTTTTTCTTTTTCGGAATCTATCCTTTTGCCTTCTTTCGGAGGCAGGACATTTTTTGCTTCGACACGGTACACGTTTACTTTTGTCGCAAACCAAGTAGTATAATAACGGGGGATGGCCAGGCCGAGGATCATGCCCGGCAATCCGTAGAATCCCTCGGGACCCGCCTGAAGTAATATTTCATCCGTATAGAAGGCCACCACATAAATGCTGTCATTGACAATGCCTATTGCTTTTCTACATTCATACCCTGCGATGTTCCGGGTTTCATGCATCACCTTCCATGTGAGTGCAGGAATGGTATCATTGAGGATATAATCTTCATTGAAAATCTTTTTGCGTAGCACCCTGCGTTGTTTGCTGAAGTCAGAGAATAGCTGGTTGCCTGATTTTCCGGGAAAGGAGAACATCAGTGGGTTATCCGATCCGGTATCATTTTTAAAAGACCTGTATATGGCATTGGTGGGACTGAAGGTCAGCTCCCAGGTGCTGATGTTGTACCTCCTAAGTTTCTCTGTAGCCTCATCAGAGATCCCCGCATCGGAGAAGCTGCGTTGGAGATTGATCTTTTTCTCATAGATAATCCTGCCGGAGGGGATAAAAAGCTGCTGTGCCTGAAGCTGACAGCAAGCGAGTGTAAGGATGATTAAAGTCGCTGATCTTTTCATGTCTTTCTCAATTGACGGGTTTATTTTTGTTGAAATTGCCACTGATGTTCCAGTTCAATCCGAAAAGCACATACCTGGGGATGTAGCTGAATCGTTCTTCACTGATGATGTTTCCACCCACCATCCTGCTGTAGCCGATTTTCTGATTGAGGATATCTGTGACACTGATTTTTAACTCCAGAGCTTCGCTTTTCAACATCTTGGCAGAAAGATAACTGTTCCAGATCACGACATTCAGGTCTTGTCCGAAAGAAGCATTTGCGGGGCGGAATGACATGGATACTGTAGTGTTGAATTGTAGACGGTAAGGCAGCTGCACCGTCCCTGAAAATTCATGGTTGTGGGTGATGCTTTCGCCATTGTTGATTCCCCCAATGGAGGATGCCCCATACATCAGGCTTGCTGAGGGCGCATAACTAAGGTCGATCAGGTTGGTGTAATAATTGAATGTACCCTTAGCGTTATACTGGGTGTTGGTCATTTTATTCTGAACAGCATTGAGGATAGCGATGTTCCTCGACCGGTAGAAACTCAGGTCGACACCCATACGGAAATGGAGTTTAGAAAACCCCTTGGAGTAGTAGAAGTTGCCACTTAAGGAGTTGTTGCCATTCAAGTTCACATAACTCGAGATCCTCTTGTTGAACTCATCTACATTTTCTGTGTTGACAATGGCATTCTTCGTGAAACCGTAGTTGAGAAACCCGGATATATAACTATCGGAGCTGATGAGGTAACTGTTGTAGGAAAAACCGAAGCTATTGGTAAAAGATGGGCGTAGCGCAGAGTTGCCCAGGACCTCAAATAATGGTGTATTGATCTGTCTGACCGGTTGCAGCTGTTCGATGCTGGGTTGTGTAGTGAAGCCGTTATAATTCAGGGAAATGCTGTTGGAGTTGTCGATTTTATAGAAAAGGTTGGTGCGTGGAGACAAGTTCAGGTATTTCCGGTCGAATTCCGTTCGCTGGTCGAGGTTTTTTAATTCAAAAGTGGTTTGTGTAGCTTCCAGTCCGCTTGACAGCGAGAAGTTTTTGAGACGGTATTGAAAGATCACTTTTCCTATGTTCGAAAAATTGATGTATTTAAAGTTATTGCTGAGGGAGTCTATCGGTTTTCTAAGTCCGCCTCCGGCTTCGAACACCGTTCTGTCGCTGCTTGAGGAGATGGTCTTGAAGCTGTATCCGGCTTCCATAGACCAGTGCTGGGATAGGTTTTCGGCATAGCTGACGCGGGTACCTATAGAGTTCTGGCGACCTGCATTGTCCTTGACCAGGTTGACATCCTCGATCCTGTTGATCGTACCATTGCCATTGAAGTAACTGGTGGTATTGAGACTACTTTCCATATTTTCCCGGTGTTGGCTTTCCGGCTGTACATCTATGGAGAGCACCCTTCCTTTCTTGCCGTAGCGCTTAGACCAGTTGATGTTTCCGTTAAAAAGATCGCTGATGCCGTTGCCCTTGTTGATCTGGTCGTTTTCGCTGATCACGAGATTGTTTTCACCGCGCGTGTCATTTGTTGTCCGGGAGTTGTTGTAATTGCGATTTTTTTTCAGGCCGAACGAGATTTTCAGGTTTGCAGTCGAGTCCGTCTGATAGCTGAAGGTACCGCGCATATTCTCGCCCGTCACCTTGGAGTGGTCTTCCGTTCTTCCGCTGTTGAAAAATAGCTTTCCATCCGGGAGGAGTTCCTGGGAGTTGAGGGTTCTGATATTCTCATTTTTGTTGTCATACATCCTGAAGTTTAACTTTAATCCGCTTTTATTGTGATCAAATTTGTCGGCATAATGGGCGCCCAGGTTCAGGTTTTCGGGGAGTCCGCCGGAAGACAGAGGGTAGTCGTCATCATCATCATTTCCAGATGAATACATAATTGAACTGCCATCGTCTCCGACCTCTATCAGGTCATATTCTTCCCCTTTCAGCTTGCGCATGGAGTTGTTGATCTTTGACTCGCTGTCGAGGTTCGAGTAGTTGCCAAATACGGCAGCTTTCAGCTTGTTTTTAAATACACCGATCATGCTTCCATAATCATGGTATCTGCCGCCACTGGCGTTCCCATCTATAGTGGCGAGGTATCCATTTTTTGCATTTTCCTTTAGCTTGATGTTTATGGTTTTATTTTTTATGCCGTCGTCGATCCCGGTAAGCTCTGCGGTTTTGCTCTTACGGTCATAGACTTGTATTTCATCAACAGCATTGGCCTTGAGGTATTTTGTGGCCAGCAGCGGGTCATCGCCGAAAAACTCATCACCATCGACAAGGACCGTCCGCACTTCTTTTCCCTGGGTTTTGATCCTGCCATTCTGATCAACTTCCACTCCGGGTAAGCGTTTCAACAGCTCCTGAACATTGGCATTGCTGCGTACAGCAAAGCTGTCTGCCTGGAAGACAAGGGTATCCCCGCGTAACCTGACTGCCTGCTTGGCAGCGGCGATCACCACTTCGTCCAATACCTTGGATTTCAGCTCCATGTTGATAGATCCAAGATCGTAGAGGCGGTCCTCTGTGATGCTGATCTCGCGGACATCATCGGCCATTTTTGGGTAAGTGATAAGGATGGTATAGGTTCCCTTCAGCAGGTTTTTAAGTTCAAATCTGCCATTGACATTACTGCGGGCCGACTGGACCAGGATGGAATCTGCAGTTCTGAGGAGCAGGATGGAACAGTTGGGGAGATTTCTTTTCTCGGTAGTATCAGTGATGGTGCCGGTAATGCCTGCCTTTTGCGCTAGTACGTTAACGGAAAGCAAAGTGAAGAATACGAAAAGGAGACTTTCTTTCAACATATTGTACCGGATAACGACGTAAAGGATTTCTCTAAATTTAACAACTATTTTTCTGTCTGTGTTGTTTTTTGAGCAGATCTTGTCTTTTTAGCGAAAAGATAACGGCGTAAACAAAAAGGGCCCGAACGAATTCGGGCTCTTTTGTAAAGTATATTTGGTTAGAATATGCTGGATTATTGGATGAATGACCAAGCCATGACTGATTTGGTTATATAAATATAATGCAAATTATAATTTAATCGCAATTAAATTTTAAACTATTTTTACGATACGAACAATAATATTTTGTTTTACCGTTTAAATAAAGCCTTAAAGGCCGATTTTATTTTTGGAGAATTTTGCAGTTATTTTTGCTTACAGCAGCTGTAGTAGGGCAAAACCTTTCTTTCCTTGCTGGACCAGGCAATGTAAACTTTGTTTTCATTGCTGAGTCTGTATTGAAACCCATTGAGTCCAGACTGCTTGAGTTCGTTGAAGAAGTCCTTATCGGGCGTATTTTCATCCGGGTTTTCATTTTCTGTCACAGCGGGCTCCAAAAAATTTTCATCCTCAAAGAAAAGATTGTATTCTTCGGTGATAAATTTCTTTTGCTTGCTTTCTTTTTTCAGTTCCAGGGTAGACTGGTAATTGTCGATCAGGTCTGTTGCCTTAAAGGCTCTCATGTAAATTTGTGAGCCATCATGAGCTGTAATCGTGAAGGTCATTACCATATTTTTAGGTTCATCGCCATTCAACACCACTTTAAAGGTGTCCAGTTTAACCGTATCACTAAAAGCCTTGAGTACCGTTTTCCCGGTAGCATAGGCTGACAGTTCTTCTTTTCCAGATTTGTTACTTCCCGTACAGGCTGAGATGATTCCCGCTGCGAGCAGAAGGAAGATAAAATGATGCTTCATAACGTATGATGCTAATATAGCAAAAATATCATTTTACTGTTTTGAGATTTTGAGCAAATCCTCGGGAGTATCAATGGCGATGGTTTCTATAGACGTGACTTTTGTCTGTATGGTATATCCGTTTTCTATCCAACGCAGCTGCTCCAGGCTTTCTGCCTGTTCCAGCGCAGATACCGGAATTTTTGTAAGCTCTGTTAAAGTCGAAGCTTTGTAACCATAGATACCAATGTGTTTGTAATACTGATGTTGAGCCAGCCAGGCGTCCTGTAGACTGCTACGCAGGAAAGGAATGGTTTGCCTGCTGAAGTACATGGCCTCCATTCTTTTGTTGACGACGACCTTGGGAATATTGAGGTTAAACAGCTCTTCTTCGGTATGGATTTCCTTGATGAGGGTAGCTAACTGGACTGTCTCCAGGTCAAAGCAGGATACCAGTAGATTAATCTGCTCAGGGTCGATGAAAGGCTCATCACCCTGTATATTGATAATGACATCAAAGCCAGGCAGCTTTGAAGCCACCTCGGCACAGCGGTCTGTCCCGCTTTGATGTTGCATTCCGGTAAGTATGCAGGATCCGCCGAATTGCTGCACGGCGGCGGCAATTCGGTCGTCATCCGTAGCCACGACCACCTGATCGATGGCTGTGGCCTTCATTGCTTGTTCATAAACCCGCTGGATCATGACTTTGCCATCGATGTCGATCAAGGGCTTGCCCGGAAAACGGGATGAGGCATATCTTGCCGGAATGACGCCTAGTACCTTCATATTAAAAAAGTCCGTTGATTTCTGCGTCTATAGACTGAATGATGTTACCAAGATCTTCCGGGTTGTTGCTGAAGTCCAGCTTATCCTTATCGAGGATCAACAATTTTCCGAGGTTGTACCCTTTGATCCAGTTTTCATATTTTTCGTTGAGCTTTGACAGGTAATCCAGACGGATGCTGGCTTCATACTCACGACCACGGCGCTGGATGTTGTTGACCAGTGTGGGTACAGAAGCACGAAGGTATACCAGAAGGTCCGGAGGTTTGATGAAGGAGGTGATGTTTTCAAATATCGCCCTGTAGTTCAAATGGTCCCTGCTGGTCATCAATCCCATCTCATGAAGGTTTTCTGCAAAGATATGGGCATCCTCATAGATGGTCCTGTCCTGGATTACATTCCTTTTGAAGTTTTCAATGTCTACAATCTGCTGAAAACGGCTGTTGAGGAAATAAATCTGTAGGTTGAAGCTCCAGCGCTTCATGTCGCTGTAAAAGTCCTCCAGATAGGGGTTGTCTTCCACAGCCTCGTATAAAGCTTCAGAGCCGTAATGTTTTGCCAATAATCCTGTTAATGTTGTTTTTCCGGCACCAATGTTTCCAACAATCGCTATATGCATAATCTTAAAATGTCTTAAATCCTATAAGTTCTCTTGCTTCCCTGATTGTCTTTTGGGCATTTTCTTTGGCTTTCATAGCCCCTTCAGTAGCCACCTTACGCAGGTAGTCGGTATCCTTTGCAATTTCTTCAATCTTTTCTCTTATTGGAGAGTTGAAAACAATCATATCTTCGGCAAGCTGCTTCTTGAAGTCGCCATACCGGATCGCACACTGGTTGTACAGCTGATCAAAATGATTCAGCGTGTCTGTAGGAGAGACAATTTTCATGAGGTCAAAAAGATTCTGTATGGCTTCAGGTTTCGCCTGGTTTTCTTCTGTTGGTCCTCCATCTGTTACTGCTCTGGAGACTTTTTTTCGGATCACTTCCGGGCTGTCAGAGAGGTATATACAATTTCCATCACCTTCAGACTTACTCATTTTACCTTTGCCGTCCAGTCCTGGAACTTTTACCAGGTTATCCGAATAGTTGAAGGCATGAGGCTCAGGAAAGAGGTCCGACTGGTACATCCTGTTGAATCGGTTACCGAAGGTACGTGTCATCTCCAGGTGTTGCTCCTGATCTTTTCCTACAGGAACTTTAGTGGCTTTATGGATCAGGATATCAGCAGCCATCAGGGTAGGGTAGGTCAGCAGACCTGCATTTACGTTGTCCGGCTGAGACCTGATTTTATCTTTGAAGGATGTACTGCGCTCCAGTTCACCCATATAGGCATTCATGTTCAGGTAAAGGTACAATTCCGCAACTTCCGGTACGTCCGATTGGATGTAGATGGTGCTCTGTTCCGGGTCTATTCCGCAGGCCAGGTATTCTACCAGTACATGACGAACATAACCATGAAGATCCTGAGGAGTGGGGTGGGTGGTCAGCGAGTGAAGATCGGCGATAAAAAAGAAGCAATTGTAATCATATTGCATTTTCACAAAATTCGTTACCGCACCAAAATAATTTCCAAGGTGTAATTTTCCTGTAGGACGTATCCCACTAACTACCGTTTCTTTCATGAGTACGAAATTAGTAAAAAACAGGAACTAGGTTGAGCTAATATTTAATTTTTATGTTGATTTTGAAATTATGAGTTCAGGATTACCGTATTATTGCTGGTAGAGGCTTTGTCCTGCCCAAGCTGTTTTTATTTCGGCACTGCTGATTTCTGTCGCCTCCTGAGGCATTGATTTGAATGGAGATTTTTTTTGTAGTTTTGGCACAATGATTTTCCTCTTCAAAAAGCTGCATTATTTTTACTCCATATTCATTATCCTTTTTTTTGCAGTACTTTTTTATCCAATGTACTATGTCAGCTCTGGGAAACCGGAATGGTGGGGTTTTCTGAATCGCCTGCGGAGGTTGAACAGCTGGATCTGCAGCCTGCTGATGGGTGTATGGTTTCGCTTCAGGTCTGAGGAGGTGCTGGACAAATCCAAAACCTATATTTACTGTGCTAACCACAGCTCCAACCTGGACATCATGGTGCTTTGCATCCTCGCAAGAGGACGTTTTCATTTTATGGGTAAAGATGCTTTATTGAAAAACCCTGTGTTGGGCATTTTCTTCAAGACCATTGACATCCCGGTAAACAGGGAGAGTAAGATTTCTGCTTTCAGGGCTTTCAAACGTGCCGGCGACAACCTTGATCAGGGGATGAGCCTGATCATCTTTCCGGAAGGAAAAATTAACGACGAGCACTATCCGCCGGTACTGGGTGAATTCAAAAATGGCCCATTTCGATTGGCAATTGAAAGGAATATCACCATTGTACCTATCAGCCTGATCAATGTGTGGAAAAGAATGTGGGATGACGGCCACAAGTATGGAACTACGCCGGGAATTTGTGATATTTACATCCATAAACCCGTAAGTACGGAAGCACTGGCAATAAAAGATGCAGATCAGCTTAAGGATCACATCTATGAAATAATGAACAGCAAACTGGTAATAAGATGAAAATAGACAGGCAAACCATAGATAAGGTAGCAAATCTGGCAAGGATTGCCATTGAAGATACAGAAGCAGAAAACCTAATGGCCGATATGAATAAGATCCTCACCTTTATGGAAAAGCTGAATGAGCTGGATACGACAGGCGTGGCACCCCTGGTGTATATGAATGCCGAAGAGAACGTTTGGCGTGAGGATGTAGTACGGCAGGAAATTACGGTAGGCGAAGGTTTGAAAAATGCGGCACTTCATAATGAAAGCTTTTTCATGGTGCCGAAGATCATAGAAAAATAAAGGTCAATGTAACATTAAGCTCATCCTGCCCGTCTAAAGGGAAATCTGGAATAAACAAAGCCCCAATGGAAAAAGCGTTAATCAATATTAAAGAGATAGGCCGTAAATATGTGATTGGATCGGAGGTAATCCACGCTTTGAAGTCCGTTTCACTGGACATTCATAAAGGGGAGTTTGTCGCACTGATGGGGCCGTCTGGCTCAGGGAAGTCCACCTTAATGAATATTTTAGGCTGTCTGGACACGCCCAGTAAAGGAGATTACATCCTGAACGGCATCAATGTAAGCCAGATGTCCGACAATGCATTGGCTGAAGTGCGGAATAAGGAAATTGGCTTTGTGTTTCAGACCTTTAATCTGCTGCCCCGTTCCACCTCGCTGGACAATGTAGCGTTGCCTTTGATTTATGCGGGAGCGAATAAAAAAGACAGGGATGCCCGCGCACAGAAGGCGCTTGAAAACGTTGGCCTCGGCAACCGTGTGACACACAAACCGAACGAGCTTTCAGGCGGTCAGCGCCAACGTGTGGCAGTGGCAAGGGCTTTGATCAATAATCCTTCAATTATCCTGGCCGATGAGCCTACAGGTAACCTGGATACTAAAACATCAATAGAAATTATGGGACTGTTGGAGGAGATCCATAGCAAGGGTAATACAATTATCCTGGTCACACATGAGGAGGACATTGCGCAGCATGCTCACCGCATTGTGCGGATGCGTGACGGATTGATTGAGAACGACTACCTGAATACCGACATCAAAACAGTATCCCCAAGGCTGAACAGCCTGAAGGAAAGAGGCGATGATTTCGAGAGTATCGGGTAATCCTTCTCTGATTTATTGACCTTCAGGACCATATCCAAATGAAAATATATACTAAAACCGGCGACCAAGGCTTAACCTCTCTGATTGGAGGGACAAGGGTTCCGAAGTCTCATCTGCGGATCGAATGTTATGGTACCGTAGATGAACTGAATTCCTATATTGGCTTGGTGATGTGCCAGGAGATTGATTCGCATTTCACAATGATGTTAAAGGAGATTCAGGATCGCCTTTTTACAATAGGTGCTTCGCTGGCTGCCGATCCGGAAAAGTCGAAAATGAAAATCCCGGATTTGTTGGACAGCGACATCACGTTGCTTGAACAAGAGATGGACAGGATGAATGCACTGCTTCCAGAGCTTAAACATTTTATCCTGCCTGGGGGAAATACAGTAGTCGCCTATTGTCATATAGCCCGTTGCGTTTGTCGCCGTGCTGAGCGTTTAACCGTGCAATTGGCGATGGAAAGCTTTGTTGACGAAAAAATGACTATTTATTTAAACCGTTTAAGTGATTATTTATTTGTTTTGGCACGAAAACTGAATTTGGACGCTAAAACCGATGAGAACATCTGGCTTCCGCGACTATAAAAAAGTGGAAAAATAATTTTGTTTTACTCATGTATTTTAATATACTTTTGCGAAACAGAATAGAATAACTAAATAGGATAAGAATATGTATTGGACACTAGAACTCGCATCGCATTTGGAAGACGCTCCATGGCCTGCAACAAAAGACGAATTAATTGATTACGGTATAAGATCAGGTGCTCCTGTGGAGGTCATTGAGAATTTACAGGCGCTGGAAGACGATGGCGAACCTTATGAGACCATTGAAGAAATCTGGCCTGATTATCCAACTAAAGACGATTTCTTTTTCAACGAAGACGAATATTAATTTTTATTGTACGTATTTAGAAACGTTTAAAGGCTCTGCACTGCAGGGCCTTTCTTTTTTTGGAACGATGATTGTTTGAGTAATGTCATGGGAGCGACCATCAGTCGGTCCCTACATCTATCTTAAAACATATCACTTAAAAATTAAACGTTATGGGAAATTTACTTTATTTAGTCGCTGTCGTATTCATCATTCTATGGGTAATCGGATTCTTTTTTAATGGCTTCGGTCCAAGTGTCGGTGGTTTAATCCATGTATTGCTGGTGATTGCGATCATCGCAATTCTGCTTAAAGTCATCAATAGGGCGGCATAATCATAAACAACATTAATTTCAAGGCTTCTGATTAATTCAGAAGCCTTTTTTATGGTTATGCAGCAGTGAACTACTTCAGTTTATTCCTGAGGTATAACTCTGCAATATCGAGATCTTGCGGATAGGTGATTTTGATGTTTGTCCGTTCCCCTTCGATAATGTGGATGGGATAACCTGCAGCTTCGGCAACGGATGCATCATCAGTAAAGAAAGGGGTATAAGGCTGTTGGTATGCTTTTCTAAGCATATCGAGGTCAAAAGCCTGCGGCGTTTGTATCAATACAAGGTCATTTCTATCGAGGGCCTCCGTTTTTTCTGGTGCCAGAAATCTTCTGACTGAATCTGTGGGTGCAATTCCTGCAACAGCATTTCCTTTTTGCTGTGCCATCAGAAAAGAATTGACAATCAGTTTGGGCGAAATGAGGGGGCGCACGGCATCATGTACAGCCACTATACCGGGACCATGGATGGCCAAAAGTCCATTCCGTACGGAGTGGAAGCGCTGTTCTCCGCCATCAATCAATTGATGGGCAATTTGGAACTGGTGTGTCTCACATAGAGATTTCCAGTAGTCCTGTTGCAGTCTGCTCATTACCAAAAATATTTCGGGCTGTAGCTCAGAGGATGCAAAGGCCTGAAGGGTATGCATCAATATCGGTTTGCCATCCAGTAAAATGAATTGCTTGGCAATGGCTTGCTGCATTCTATTGCCGGAGCCTCCTGCTACGATGATGGCATAGTATTTCATTTTTCCTTTTTCTTTGAAACAAAAATAGGAGATTTTAGTCCTTAGACCGAAAATCTCCTATCAAAATGTGTATGGTTGTTCTTTTACGATAGCTTAGATGATCAACATTGCGTCACCATAACTATAGAAGCGATATTTTTCTTTCAGTGCTACATCATAGGCATGTCTTACGTAATCATAACCGCCAAATGCACTTACCATCATCAACAATGTAGATTCAGGTGTGTGGAAATTGGTGATCATGGAATTTGCAATGCTGAAGTCATACGGAGGGAAGATGAACTTGCTTGTCCAGTCGTTAGCTGCTTTCAGTGTTCTTCCGGAAGATACCGCAGATTCAATTGCACGCATAGAGGTGGTACCTACCGCACAGATTTTACGTTTGTGCTCAATGGCTTTGTTGACAATATCAGCGTCTTTTTGTTCGATAATAAATTGTTCTGAATCCATTTTATGTTTGGTCAGGTCTTCTACCTCTACAGATCTGAAGGTTCCGAGTCCGACGTGGAGCGTCACTTCTGCGAAGTTCACCCCCTTAAGCTCCAGGCGTTTCATCAATTCCCTGCTGAAGTGTAACCCCGCAGTAGGTGCAGCTACAGCTCCTTCATGTTTAGCGAAGATGGTTTGATATCTTTCTTTATCCTGTGCTGTTGCTTTACGTTTGATGTATTTAGGAAGTGGTGTTTCACCGAGGATTTCAATATTTTTTCTGAATTCTTCGTCAGTGCCGTCAAAAAGGAAGCGGATGGTACGTCCACGTGAGGTCGTGTTGTCTACTACCTCAGCAACCAGCAGATCGTCATCACCAAAATATAGTTTGTTGCCCACGCGGATTTTGCGTGCCGGATCTACAAGTACATCCCAAAGACGAAGTTCTTTATTCAGCTCGCGCAGCAAGAATACCTCAATGGTCGCCCCTGTTTTTTCTTTATTGCCGTATAAACGAGCAGGGAAGACTTTAGTGTTATTTAAAATCATGACATCCTGATCGTCAAAATAACTCAAAACATCCTTGAATATTTTATGTTCAATTTTGCCACTATCCTTATGCAAAACCATTAAACGGGCTTCGTCCCTATGTTCTGAAGGATTATTGGCAACTAATGATTCAGGTAGATTAAACTTAAATTGAGATAACTTCATATTTTCGATGTAATAATTAAGGGCGCAAATTTACAAAATATAATTTTCTTTTTATAATTAATACTTTAGCTTATATTTTATGCCCATTTTCAGCCTTTCTCCCAGCAAAAAGCAGTCCGGGATGAGCAAATATCAATAACTACAGGGAGAAGAAACTAAATATCTTCTAAACGATCGACCTCGGGCTCATCAGCCCTTAAAATAAATAGACAAAGGGCTTCAGCATATTACAGTACCGGAGCGTGGTGTATCGTATAGGCCTGTGTATCTTTTATATTATGTCGGTTTACCATGTAACCTTTTTAGGTAGTTTTGGTCTAAACAGCAACTATGGTAATTTTTAGATTAATAGGCGAAAGTTTTAGGTTTGCATTAGATGCATTGCGCCAGAATAAAATGCGTACAATCCTTTCATTATTAGGTATTACCATTGGAATTTTTACCATTATCTTCGTTTTTTCGGCTGTCGACTCCCTTCGGGCAAAATTGCAGGCCAGCGTGGATAAATTAGGATCCAGTACAGTCTTCGTACAAAAATGGCCCTGGGGTGGTTTTGGCGATTATCCATGGTGGAAATATGTGAACAGGCCGGAACCCTCTTTAAGAGATTATGAGTTGCTTAAGGGTCGCCTGGAATATGTGGAGGGCATCTCCTTCGAGATCTCGGCCAACAGCAGAACTGTAAAATACAGAAGTAATTCTGTAGAAGGTGCGGGTGTACGCTCTGCCTCACAGGATTTTGATAAAACGTGGAACCTTGATTTTCAGGAAGGGCGCTATTTTACCGAAAATGAAGGGAAATCCGGTGCCCCTGTGGTCATCATTGGAGCAGACATCTCTGAAGGTCTCTTTAATGGGGAAACGGCCATCGGTAAATCTATAACAGTAATGGGACGCCGGATGAATGTCATAGGCGTGTTTAAGAAAGAGGGAGAGGACATGATGGGAATGTCGCAGGACAAAAATATCCTAATGCCTCTAAACTTCGCTAAAGGCCTGATGGACGTCGAAAGTGAACGTTACGATCCCACCATTACCGTCCGTGGCAAATCCTACATTCCTCTAGAAGAGGTGGAAAGCGAGATCAGAGGAGCCATGCGCTCCATCCGCAGGACAAAACCAGGTGCCGAAGATGACTTCGCCCTGAACAAGAGTACTATTGCCTCAAATCAGCTGGATCAGATGTTCCACATGCTGAACATCGGCGGCGCTGTCATAGGTATCTTCTCCATCCTCGTTGGCGGTTTTGGTATTGCCAATATCATGTTTGTGTCTGTTAAAGAACGTACTAACATCATCGGAATCCAGAAGTCACTGGGCGCCAAGAATTATTTTATCCTTCTTCAGTTCTTGTTTGAAGCGATCGCACTATGCCTCATGGGTGGCGGCATCGGTCTCATACTGGTCTACTTCTCCACATTCGCTATATCAGCAACGGGTTTTGAAATGATCCTCTTTTGGGATAATGTCGTTCTTGGCATCGGCATCTCCGTAGCCATCGGTACGATATCGGGATTCTGGCCCGCATTCTCGGCGTCGAGGCTGGACCCTGTTGAAGCGATCCGTTCCTAGGGAACTTCTCCTTTTTTTTAAAAGCAGGTGTGCTCTTCAAGCCTGGGATTTTTGCCCGGAAGAGGGCAAAGATTCCCAGGCCTTTCATCGTACACCTGTTTTAAAACATGACGTTTCAGCCCTATCATCGCAATATCCAAATATGCGGGAAGGTTATTGTTGTTGGCGTGTTGGGGGTAAGATGTTGAGAGTAGTGAATGAGTAAATGGGGAACGCAGTGATTGTTATTGGTTTATAGGGTAAAGTAGGAAATGTAGTGGAAGACTAGGTGCTGGAGGAAATGTCTATTTGAGCGTTACTTATGGTTAATTCTATAAGAAGTATTTTTTATTGGGGCTGCGTGGTAATGGCGTGTTGATGGCGCATCGGCATGAAAGGCTTTCCGGATACTTTATTAGGAAGCCAGTGTTTTAACATTTGATATTTTTAAGCTGCTTCTTGAGATGTGTCTAGATGGGGTGGAATGAATTGGATTTCTTAGCAATTGAAAAAAATGAAATATGATAATTGATCGAGAATTTTAATAGCCTATTCATCTTGGCACTAATTGGCGTTCGTGAATAATTACAAATTCTCAGGGATAATAGACATTCGTATCCAATGATTTTTTACGCCTGCGTTTTAAAATGTGCTAAAATAAAAAGTAAAGTACGTAAAAGAGGACAACGTCATTCTATAGATCAGTTCCTTAAAAAAAAACGGGCAGCATCTTTTTTACATTGCCCCAGCCGTCCTGTTTGGATAAGCGCCGTTCTGGGTCCTGGGGTAGCATTTGTATATGGCGTCAAAAGAGTTGACCTGCTTTGAAGACATCCGAAGATTTGCCCTTCAGCAAATATTATAGGATGAAAAGCAGGTCAACTTTTTGACGAAGGAGAATTTCTCCTGCAATGTTCAAGTGTAATTTTTAATTGAGTTTTGAAAGTGCTGTTTTAATTCTTAGTACGGCTTCTCTCAATTGGTCTTCAGCAGCAGCATAGGAGATGCGGATACAATCTTCATTTCCAAAGGCTTCGCCGGTAACTGTTGAGACGTGTGCTTCGTTCAGCAGGTATAGGCAAAGGTCTTCGGCGTTGCTGATGGTATAGTCGCCATTGCTTTTTCCGAAGTAGGATTTGATTTCAGGGAAGAAGTAGAAAGCACCATCAGGAAGATTTACTTTTACACCTGGGATTTCTGTGAGCAGGGCATGGACGATGTCTCTGCGTTTTTTAAATTCAGCGACCATCGCATTTACAGACTCCAGGCCACCTTGGTAGGCTGCAAGTGCCGCGCGTTGTGCAATGGAAGATGTTCCCGAGGTAATCTGGCCCTGAATTTTATCGCATGCGTTTGCAATTTCTTTGTTTGCGGCCATGTATCCAACGCGCCATCCGGTCATGGCATACGATTTTGAGAATCCATTGATGAGGACTACGCGGTCTTTGATGGAGTCGAACTCAGCGATAGAGGCATGTTTACCCACAAAGTTGATGTGCTCATAGATTTCATCCGAGATGATGTAGATGTTAGGATATTTCTCAAAAACGGCAACAAGATCTGCCAGTTCTTCCCTGCTATATACGGAACCCGTAGGGTTACACGGAGAAGAGAACATGAACAGTTTTGTATTCGGGGTAATGGCAGCTTCAAGCTGGGCTCCGGTGATCTTAAAGTTATTTTCAACAGTTGCATTGATGAATACCGTTTCACCCTCTGCCAGTTTGATCATTTCTGAGTACGATACCCAGTATGGCGTAGGTACGATAACTTCCTGTCCAGGATCAACCAGGCACATCACTGCATTTGCAAGCGACTGCTTTGCGCCCGTAGAAACGACAATCTGATCGAAAGTATAAGTCAATCCATTTTCCCTCAATAACTTCTCAGTAACAGCCTTACGAAGGTCAGGATATCCGGAAACAGGCGTGTAATAAGAGTAGTTCTCATCGATCGCTTTCTTTGCAGCTTCCTTTACATCATCAGGAGTGAAAAAGTCAGGTTCCCCAAAGCTGAGGTTGATTACATCTATCCCTTTTGCGGATAGTTCTCTGCCTAACTTCGCCATTTTAATTGTTTGTGACTCTGATAGGTTATTGATTCTTTTGGATAAAAATGTCATAATATTTCGTGCTCAGGCAAATTTAATTTTGTCAGCTAGCAAATATAGAAACCTGCCTGAATTTTAGGCTAAAAAAAATACTTTTAATGTAATTTGAGAGGGATATAAGGGGAAATCCGGAGGTAAACTGTACTTTTGGTGCCTAAATACTGCAAGTTGCAACCTCAGAAAAAAGCCATACTCGTTTCTTTGTGCATCAGCATTGTACTTATGCTGGCAAAGTTTGTTGCCTATTTCATGACGCATTCCAACGCCATCCTGACTGATGCTGCGGAGAGTATTGTTAATGTACTGGCCAGTGGCTTTGCATTTTACAGTATTTATCTCGCCACATTGCCCAAGGATGAGAACCACCCTTATGGCCATGGAAAGGTGGAGTTTTTCTCTGCTTTTGTGGAGGGTGTACTGATTGCACTGGCGGGTCTCATCATCATCTTTAAGTCTGGGTACGACCTGCTGTTCCCTGTCGCGATACGGCAGCTGTATGAGGGGGCCATCATCATTGGAGTTACCGGGCTCATCAACCTGTTTACTGGATTATACCTGATCAATACAGGGAAGCGGCACAGCTCCATCACGCTAGAGGCAGACGGTAAACACCTGCTGACTGATGCGGTGACGAGCGGCGGATTGGTGATTGGGGTATTGCTGATCCAGCTGACCGAGATTTTTTGGCTCGACAGTGTCATTTCTATTCTGCTGGGGATGTACATCATCCGGAATGGGTACCAGCTGACGCGGCGATCGGTAGGAGGGCTGATGGATGAGAGCAATATGGAGCTGGTGAAAGACATTGTGGGGATCATGCAGGCCCACAGACATGACGCCTGGATTGACGTGCACAATCTACGTGCGCAACAGTACGGTGCCGACCTTCATATTGATTGCCACGTCACGCTGCCTTATTATTTCGATCTCAACAGGGTGCATGCCGAGATATCGAGTATCGACCAATTGATCAATGTCAATGCCGCGCGGCAGACGGAACTTTTTATACATGCTGACCCCTGCTTACCACAATGTTGTCACTACTGTAAGGTGAACGGTTGTGCCGTGCGGGAGGAAGCTTTTATTCAGGAAATTAAGTGGACGATTGAAAACGCCACCAAAAATCATAAACATTTCGAGCAATGAGTTATTTTAATGTAAGGGTATATGGCCTTCTGATCAACGACAGGAATGAGATCCTGATCAGCGATGAACAGTCTGGCGGAAGAAGTTTCAGTAAATTTCCGGGCGGTGGCCTGGAGTATGGGGAAGGCCTTGTTGACGCGCTGAAGCGTGAATTTATGGAAGAGTGTAATGCTGAAATTGCAGTACACAATCATTTTTATACTACTGATTTTTACGAAAAGTCATCCTTTAATGAAAGCCAGATTCTTAGCATTTATTATATCGTTAAGGAGGTACATCCGCTGGAACTGAAGTTTAAAACTCAGGTGTTTGATTTTGACGAAAATGCGCTGCAGTCATTCAGGTGGGTAAGCCTGGATGTGCTGAGCACTGATGATGTGACCTTTAAGACGGACAAAACGGTAGTGGAAATGCTGATTAAAAAATCACGTAGCTAAAATCGTATCCCTGTAGTTAAAAAACCTGGGTGACTTTTGAAGGCCCAATTGCAAAACAGCGGTCGCCGGCTTCAGGCTTGACAATGCTCAGGCCAGTAAATATACTGAACGCCGGCATGATGGCCATATTTTTTCCGAAGTAGAAGCAGGGTAGTTTTAGTTGCTGTCTTGCTTTTCCATAAACACTGATGCCAGGATGGAGGTGTCCCGAGATGGTATAATGCGTGTCTGTTATTTCCGGGCGATCGTGAATGAAGCGGAAGGGATGGCAGATCATCTCCTTTTTATACACTTCAATCTTCATCTCCTCATAGTCCTGATCTCGCAGTGCATCGTGATTACCAAGGACCAGGAAGATGCGCAGTTGTTCAAAATCGCGTCTCCATTCTGCAAACATACCAATGTCGCTGTTTAGGTCATGATGAAACATGTCGCCCGTAATGAGCAGAACTTCGGGATGGTATTCATGGAGTAGCGCAGTCAGTCGCTGCAGGTCTGTCAGTCCGATTGTTGCAGGCACCTGGATACCATGTTTTCTAAAGTGTGCCGACTTGCCCAGGTGCAGGTCGCTGATGATCAGCATGCGCTCTCTATCCCAATAGATCGCCCTGTCTTTATTCAGGGTCAGTTCTTCTCCGCTACAGCTGATGGTCATTTTTATTTCTGAATTTCTTTGTTGCTTTCTTTTCTGTTTCTGCGGTCATTCTTTCTATCCGCTGGCTCAGCTCTTCGCTGCTCATGTTTTCCCGCAGGCTATCCACCTTGATCGGAAAGCAAAGCGGGGTATAACGGTCCGTTTTCACGATGATGATTTTGCTCTGCTGAATACGCTGAAGCGCAGCCAACAGCCGGGGTTCTTCTATCTGTTGGTAGAAAGCCTCATCATAAGCCTGGCGCAATAATAAGTTATGCCGGTCGAAATCGCTAAAAACGTTGAAAAATAATGATGCCGACGATTGCAGGTGTTTGTTGGCAATGTATTTACCAGGAAAACCCTGGAAGATCAGTCCCGAGATGCAGGCGATGTCCCTGAACTTGCGCCGTGCCATTTCTGTAGCGTTTATACTGATGACAATGTCTTCAGCAAGGTGCTCCGGACTAAACAGCTGGCGGATTTCAGTCTCTTCGATGGGAAGCTGCTGTTCGGAGAGCAGCTCAAAGCCGTAGTCGTTCATTGCAATGGAGAAGGTGATGGGAGTATTCCTACTGATGCGGTAGGCAATAAGGGCTGCCATCACCTCATGTACCTGTCGTCCTTCAAAAGGGTAAGCAAAAAGATGGTGGCCATCCTTGGTATGGATCAACTCAATGAGGAATTCATCATCTTTAGGCACATGAGAAACCTTCGCCTGTCGCTCAAATAGTGGAAGGATGATGTCCAGCTCCTCATCATCATGCGACTTGTCGAGCGTTTCATTATATTTTTTTCTCAATATCGTACCCAGGTTTGCACTCAGGGAGATCCTGCCACCCATCCAGCTTGGTGTGATGGCCCGTTTGGCCCTACTGCGGCGCACAAGGACGGTCAGGTCTTTGACCATCACAAAGTCAAGCACTTTTCCTGCAAGCGTAAAACTGCTGCCAGCCTTCATTTTTGAGATAAATGATTCTTCCACCATGCCAATAAAACCACCGCCAAGGTATTTTACCTTTAACATAGGGTCACTTACGATGGTACCGATATGCAGACGGTGGCGCATGGCCATCTGCCTGCTTTCGACTTTCCAGAGACCGTCAACCTTACTGACCTTCTTGAACTCGTGATATGCCGACAGGCTATCGCCGCCGGTGGTGATGAACTGCATGAGCCAGCTCCATTCCGAAGGAAGCAGCTCATGATAGGCAAAAGTTTCTTTCACTTCATGGTAGAGCTGTTGCTCATCAAAACCATCGCCGACGGCGATGGTCACCATATACTGAACCAGGGTGTCGAAGGCCATCACTATGGGATCTCTGCTTTCGATATCCTGAGTTTTTGCAGCTTCTTTTATTGCTGCTGCTTCCACCAGTTCGAGCGCATGCGTGGGGAGGAAGTAGATTGTTGAAATTTCGTGGGGCGAGTGACCGCTGCGGCCTGCCCGCTGAAGGAAGCGTGCTACACCTTTTGGTGACCCGATCTGTACCACGGTATCTACGGGTTTGAAGTCCACCCCCAGATCAAGGGACGAGGTACTGATGACAGCCTTCAGGATTCCGGAGTGCAGGGCATCTTCAATCCAGTTGCGGAGTTCGAAATCTATGGAGCCATGGTGGATAGCAATTTGCCCGGCGAGGTTTTCATCCAGGTTCAGCAGGTTCTGGTACCATAACTCCGCCTGACCACGGGTGTTGGTGAATACAAGGGTGGTTTTACTTTTATAAATGATGGGTAGGAGCTTATGCGCCAGCTTATGTCCCAGGTGACCCGCCCATGGCAGCATGTCGATGTGATCGGGCAGTATGGATTTAATGACAATTTTCTTTTCTTCGGTTGCCTTAATGATGATCCTGAGTACTTCTGGGTAAGGAACAAGGACGTCCATTGCCTGTTCCATGTTGCCTATTGTTGCAGAAATCCCCCAGATCCGCAATAGCCTTTCGGGGTGTTTTTGATGAATGATGCCGCGGATTCTGGAGATCGCGAGCTCGGTCATAACGCCACGTTTGCTGCCGATCAGCTCATGCCATTCATCGGTGACGATGCATTGCAGCTGACTGAACTGGCCAGAGGTGTTTTTTTGTGCAAGCAGCAGGTGGATACTTTCCGGGGTGATGATAAGCACTTCGGGCATTTGTTTTTTCTGGCGTAGTTTTTCAGCCTGTGGAGTATCTCCATTCCGAACGGATACCAGCCAGTCCAGCTCCAGCTCCCTGCATACCTCGGTCATGGCCCGTGCGAGGTCTTTTGCCAACGAGCGCAGTGGAGTAATCCAGAGCAGCCTAAGACCAGTGCTGCTCCTTTTCTTTTTACTGTGTGTTTTCTGTTTGCTTGTCTTTTGTTTTTCTGTTTTCTGCTCCGCTCTGGTATTCAGCTCATCTA
Source organism: Pedobacter sp. BAL39 (assembly GCF_000170795.1). Taxonomy (GTDB): domain Bacteria; phylum Bacteroidota; class Bacteroidia; order Sphingobacteriales; family Sphingobacteriaceae; genus Pedobacter. Next base: position 140,120 of record NZ_ABCM01000006.1, on the reverse strand, counting down.
TTACTACTGCCAGAAATAAGGAAAAGGTTTTTCCAAAACCAGTGGGAGCATTGACAAGCCCACTGTAACCTTCAGCATAATACTGCCATGCCTCCTGTTGAAAGCTAAATGGTTTTCTTTTTTTTTGCCTTAACCATTTGATCACCTGCCGGTATCCCTTACTTGTCTCTATGCCCATTAGTGCATCAATTTTTGATGTATTGTTTATTGTTAGTTCTTTTGTTTCTATTTCATAAGGTTGCTTCGAGTAACTGGCGGAGGTCCTCAAGGGTGTTAATTTCATCCGCCTTTTTATCCTTTCTCCAGCGTACAATGCGCGGGAACCGAAGCGCAAGTCCAGCTTTGTGTCGTTTGCTCTCGGCAATTCCTTCAAATGCGATTTCGAATACCAGTTCAGGTTTTACCGTCCTCACTGGTCCGAATTTTTCAATGGCATTTTTCTTTACGAAGCCGTCGACTTCCTTGATCTCCTTGTCGGTAAGGCCAGAATAAGCCTTGGCGATGGTAATGAGCTTATCGCCGTCACGCACCGCAAAGGTGTAATCTGTAAAAAAGCTGGCGCGGCGCCCGCTTCCTTTCTGTGCGTAAATCATCACGGTATCAACCGTATAAGGATTGATTTTCCACTTCCACCAGTCGCCTCTCTTCCGGCCACTGTGGTACATGGAGTCCAGTTTTTTCAGCATGATGCCTTCGCTATTGATGTCACGTGAACCCAATCTTAAACTAGCAAGCACCTCCCAGGAGTCAAAATCGATTACTGGCGACAAGATCACAGTCTGTTGACCATGAAGATTGCTGATGACCTGCTCCAGTAATTTTCTGCGCTGCTTCAATGGTTGTTGACGGAGGTCCTTACCCAGATGCTCCAGAAGATCGTAGGTGTAAAAACCAATGGGGGCATCATTCAGCTGGCTTTTATTGATGGTTTTACGATTTAATCGCTGCTGGAGGATGCTGAATGCCTGTACTTTTCCATCTTTAATGGATAGGATTTCACCATCGAGGACCGTACCATCTTCCAGAAGGTCATTTAAAAAATGGAGCTCAGGAAACTGATCTGTGACAAGTTCTTCACCGCGTGACCAGATAAAGAGTTCGCCGTTTCTTTTCACAATTTGTCCGCGTATGCCATCCCATTTCCATTCCGCCTGCCATACACTGGTATCACCAAGGGTTTCCGGTTGTGAGTCGAGGGCATAAGCCAGGCAAAAGGGATAGGGCCATGAGCTATCCGTATTCACGTGTGTTCCTTCTACCAGTTCTTCATAGCTGATGAGCGCAGGATCCCAGCGGCCCATAATGCTGTGCATAATTTTGCTGCTTTCGGTATGACTTTGCCTGGCAAGGGCATTCACCAGCATTTTATTGGAGACACCGATGCGGAAGTTGCCAGATATCAACTTGTTGAATATGAATCTTTCCTGGGTATTGAGACTGTCCCAGGCTTTCAGGATGAAATCTTTTTTCGAGGCATCGTCCTTTCCATTCAACTGCGCCAGGTCTTTGATCCATTGATGAAGCGGACGTTCTACGAGCTGCGAGGGTGGGGGCAGGATGAGCGCGATGGTCTCACTGAGGTCGCCCACACTATGGTAACTTTCGGCAAACAGCCATGGAGGGATGGCGCTGAGCTCAGTTGCCCATGCCCTCACCAAGGCGGTGCTGACAGGTCTTTTGGGCCTTTTCCCGGTAAACATGGCAATGACGTAAGGTTTGTCCTGCGCATCAGCTTCTTCGAAATAGGAGACCAGTGCGGCAATTTTATCATTTGTTTTATTGCTCAGCTCCAGCTGCGCAATAAGTGCTGCGAATCTTTTCAATCTGTATGCTCCTTTGTTTCTTCGGTATATTCAGGCACCTGGTCTGTAAGCGGTGCATCATCTTCTTCCTGCCCATATTGTGTTTTTACCTCTTCAGCAGGAATGCCGATCTCGTTCAGGTACTTACTAAAGGTGGCTGTAAAACCATGTGTGACAAATACTTTTTCGGCCGATGTGGCACTGATGGCTGACAACAGACCGGGCCAGTCTGCATGATCACTAAGAGCAAAACCAGCATCGGCGCTACGCCATCTTCTGCTGGCGCGCACCTGCATCCATCCGGAGCATACTCCCGTTGCAGCCTGCTGCAGGTTTTTGATCCATCGGCCATCGGCAAGTGCTGGGGGAACGATGACGATACCCTGTTGAAGTTCTTCTTTCCTGATATCGGTGGTGATGCGTACCGTTTGTGGCAGTTTCACTCCGGCAGCAACAAAAGCATCATTAAGATTAGCGATGGACTGGTGTACATAGATGGGCTCATTTCCGGAGAGGCCATGGATCAGTCTCTGCGCTTTGCCCAAGCTATAAGCTACCAACACACTCGTTTTCTGCTGAGCCTGATTTTGTGTTGCCCAATCGCGGATCTGCTGAAAGATGACCTCCTGAGGCTGCCATTTATAGATCGGCAGACCGAACGTACTTTCCGAAACAAAGGTATGACACTTTACTGGCTCGAAGGCAGTGCTGATGCCATCGTCGGCCACTTTGTAGTCGCCCGATACCACAGCGATTTCTCCCTTATACTCGAGTCTGATCTGTGCGGAGCCGATCACATGACCGGCCGGATGAAGACTAAGCTTTACACCGTTTATGGTGATTTCCTCTCCGTAGCGGAGGGTCTGGATTTTCAAATCGGCCCCAAGGCGATGTAGGAGCACGGGTTTGGTGAGCTCATGACAAAGGTATACATCATTGCCCCATTTCACATGGTCAGCATGACCATGGGTAGTAACCGCAAGTTTCACAGGTTTCCATGGATCTATATAGAAATCCCCTTGTTTGCAATATATGCCTTTACTGGTAAAAGTAATCAATGCCATCCAGCTACTAACAAACCGTGGTGGATAAAGTTTTTAGCTTACATTTTCATCATTATCAGGTTGTTAATTTACGTTAATTCATTTACAGATTTGGTTTAATTCGGTAATTTGTCCGATGTTTGCTGATATGCATTATATACGTGCCGTTATCTTTCTGTTCGTTCTTCTTTCGCAGGTTCCACCGCTATTTGCACAAGTGAAACGCACAGTCAGTGGTGCGATTACTGACGCTGAAACAGGTGAAACCTTGATTGGAGCGAGTGTAAGGCTTATTGGCCCGGCGAGTGCCAATGAGACATCAATTGCGGCTGTAGTCAGCAATAGCTATGGCTTTTATACCGTCAGTGCTGTAGAGGGCACATATACTTTTGTAGTCAGCTTTATCGGCTATCAGACAGAAAGCCGGCAGCTGGTATTGACAAGAGATATAAAGGTTAATATTGCAATCAAAGACAACAATCAGCTGGAAGAGGTGGTTATTTCTGCAACTAAGCGGGACGAAAATGTGAGCAGTCCCCAAATGGGGCTTCAGAAAATTAACGTCAGTGAGATTAATAGCGTGCCCGTGCTATTGGGGGAGCGTGATGTGCTCAAGACCTTACAGTTGTTGCCAGGCATAAAATCTGCAGGTGAAGGAAATACTGGTTTTTATGTTCGTGGAGGAGCAACGGATCAAAACCTAATCCTTCTTGATGAGGCTCCTGTTTACAATGCGTCGCATTTACTTGGTTTTTTCTCAACTTTCAATTCTGATGCGATCAAGGATGTGAGCGTTTACAAGGGGGGAATGCCGGCGCAGTATGGTGGGCGACTGGCTTCAGTGCTGGACATCAGGATGAGGGAGGGCAACAGAAAAGAGTTTACAACGGAAGGCGGTGTAGGGTTGATCGCCTCGCGGCTCAAGGTGGAGGGGCCTATTGTAAAGGATAAAGGTTCGTTTATGATCAGTGCAAGGAGAACCTATGCCGATGCTTTTCTGAAGTTATCTTCAGACAGTTCGATCAACAGCAATACGTTATATTTCTATGATTTGAATGCAAAGGCCAATTACCAGCTTGACGAGAACAATGCTTTTTATGTGTCTGGATATTTCGGACGTGATAAATTGGGTATCGCGGAAACATTCGGCTTTAACTGGGGAAATGGGACAGTTACACTTCGCTGGAACCACCTGTTTAGCCAGCGTCTTTTTTCGAACACCTCCATAATTTACAGCAATTACAATTACGTTATCAAAAATATGCTTGATGATAACAATTTCGAGATTAGCTCAGCGATCAAAGATTTTAATCTGAAACAGGATTTTGAGTATCATCCTGGTGGACGACATCAGCTGAAGTTCGGTGTAAATGCGATCCACCATACGATTGATCCGGGGGAGCTCACTGCGTCACAAACATCCAGCGTCAATCCGACGACTTATGAGAGCCGCAAAGGGCTGGAGCTGGCCGCATACTTTTCAGATGAATGGAATGTGAGCGGTCAGTTTAATCTAGTATACGGATTACGTATCAGCAGTTTTTCTTTGCTGGGGCCTGGTAATTTTAAAACTTACGATACTGAGGGCGAAGTGCTGGCTGAGCAATATTATGGAAGTGGGAAAACTGTCAAAAGTTACCTCAACCTGGAACCTAGGTTGTCTATGAACTATCAGCTTTCAGCGTCAAGTGCGTTCAAGGCTGCCTATACAAGAAACGTACAGAACATCCATCTGATGTCAAATTCAACCGCCACCTCGCCAACAGATCTGTACATTATGAATAGCAATAACATTCGCCCGGAGACTGCAGATCAGCTTGCTACTGGCTTTTTCAAAAATTTCGAAGACAATAAATATGAATTCTCTGCCGAAGTTTATTACAAATGGATGCAGCATCAGATTGAATACCGGAGCGGTACAGACCTTCGTGGTAATCAGGAGGTGGAAGCGGACCTGCTTTATGGCGATGGACGGGCTTACGGCATTGAGTTGTTTTTTAAGAAGCGGTTTGGGAGGTTCAATGGATGGATTGGTTATACCCTTTCCAGGACGGAGCGTCGTTTTGACACTATAGATGAAGGTAGCTGGTTTTATGCTAAGCAGGACCGCACACATGACGTATCCGTAGTCGGTATATTCAAAGTAAATGCCCGATGGACATTTTCATCTGTATTTGTTTATAATACCGGGAATGCCGTCACTTATCCCAGTGGTAAGTACCAGGTGAATGGGCGTACGGCATTTTACTATGCTGAAAAAAACGGATATCGTACTCCTGCCTATCACCGACTGGATGTATCGGCAACATTGGAGGGCAAACCGGGCAGGAAGTTGCATTCCAGCTGGTCATTCGGTATTTATAACCTATATAATCGCCATAATGCATTTGCTATTGATTTTAAGGATGATCCTGTTGATCTTTCCAGAACGCAGGTGGTGCAGACCACTTTATTTGGAATGATTCCCTCAGTAACCTGGAATTTTAAATTTTAACCACATGATTTTAGCTGCAGAAAACATAAAAATCCGATGTCTTGTTAGGCTGTTGTACGCAGTGACGGCAATGGTTTTATTCGGGTCATGTGAGAAGGTGATCGAGCTTGACCTTAAAAATGCTGATCCTGTAGTTGTCATAGATGGTGGCGTAAGCGATTTTAATGGCAATCAGGTAGTCCGGGTTTCCAGGACATATGAGTTTACGGAACCGAACAGGTTCAATGGCGCCGCTGGCGCGAAAGTAGTACTTACGAACGATGCGGGGATGACCTGGAATTATACTGAAGTTTCTACGGGGGTATATCAGAGTACCAGATTTCGTGGACGTCCTGGGATTACTTATACGCTGGATGTGACCCTGGATGGAAAAACATATACTGCCAGTTCAAAAATGCCTGAGAAGGTAATCCTGGATTCGCTGACTTTCAAGCAGTTTGATGTTTTTGGCAGCATCAGTAGTTACATTGCCGTGAATTATAACGATCCTCCGGGAATTCAGAACCAGTATCGCAATGTGTTGCGTGCTAAGGGCAAAGTTGAAGACGATAGCGTCAATGAGGATCGCTTTGATGACGGCAATAAAGTATCAAATGTAATCTTCTATGAGCTGGACGAGCTGATGTCCGGCGATAGTGTTCGGGTGGAGTTTCAATGCATTGATAGGAATGTGTATAAATATTTTTACAGTATGGGGCAAAATTCAGGCTCCGGCGGGCCACCGGTTTCTCCTTCCAATCCACCTACAAATTTCTCAAATGGGGCTTTAGGAGTCTTCAGCGCCTATACTTCCAGCACTCGGGTTGCAATAATTAAATAGTTGAGCTTCATTTGAATGGGATGATATTATTTGTTTTCAAAGAGGATATTGTTAACTTTAGGGTATTCAATAACAATCTCGATGACTACTCAATTTGATCAGGACATAAATTTTTCAGAAGAAGAAAGAATCGTCGCACTTCAACGGTATCATATCCTTGATACACCGGTAGAAGGCGCGTATGATAGGCTCACAAAGTTGATTGCCAACCTACTGAAAATGCCTTACGCTGTGATCAGTCTGGTAGATAAAAATAGGGTGTGGTACAAGTCTGCTTATGGTATCGACTTTAGTCAGACCGACCGCGATGCCGGTTTTTGTGCGACGGCGATGAATACCGCTGATCTTTTTATGGTCGAGGATGCTTGCAATCATGTTGATGCGGCCGGGAAGTCACTGGTGAGTGGTGATTTCGGTTTACGTTTTTATGCTGGTGTTCCCCTTATTACCAAAGACGGTTTTACATTGGGTATGTTCAGCATCATGGATAAGCAACCAAGGACCCTGAATGCCCAGGAGGTAGAAATCCTTAAGGACTTGCGTGATATTGTGATGGATCAGATTGAACAGCGTCTCGATTCGAGAAAGAGCATGGCACGACAGAATCAATTGCTCAACACCACCGCCCATGACCTTAAGAATCCCTTGACGACCATTCCTGTGCGTGCGGACCTGATCAAAATGAAAAAGGACAATCCGGATATGGTAGATAATTTATGTGACCAGATTAAGATTGCGAGTCTGAATATGGTGCGTATCATTGATGAGTTATTGCATGCAGGTACAATTGATGCGGGAAAGGTACAACTGTTACTGATTAAGGTAAACGTTTCATTTCTGGTCAGTAATGTTGTTTCCATGAATCAGCTGCTGGCAGACCGCAAAGACCAGCAGATCCAATTCGAAAGTGATGGGGATCTGTATGTAAATGCTGATGAGGGGAAACTCGCGGAAATTGTAGACAACCTGATCAACAATGCCATAAAATATTCACCACCGGGATCTTCAATGTATGTCAGTGTGAAACAGATGGGGCCGAAGGCGGTCATCACTGTAGATGACCGTGGTCTGGGCTTAACCAACAATGACCTGGAGAAGTTATACCAGCCTTTTACGAGACTCAGCGCAGTGCCTACCGGTGGCGAGCATTCTACCGGATTGGGACTTTCCATCGTTAAAATTCTCGTCGAGGCGCATCAGGGAACTATAAGGGCTGAAAGTGAAGGGAAGAACAAAGGTGCACGTTTTATTGTTGAACTTCCCCTCAGAAATGGCTAGAAGCAAGTAGCCTGCCAGTGTCTTTTGAAAATCTGTCCTGGAGCCAAAATGTTTATTCCTTCTTTATCTTTAAGATGTTGATTGTGGTTTACACCATCAGCAATGCCGCACCAAGGCTCTAAGCATACGAAATTGGCATCTTTAGCCGCCCATATCCCAAAGAATGGGAAGTCATCAAAATGAAAATCCAGTCCATGTGCAGTTTGTGTGTTGCGGATAGAAATGTGATTGCTCATCAGCTGTTTGAAGACCAATGCGTCCGCGTAGAATAACTCATGACGCAGCGGAAGTATTTTGTTTTCTAAAATTATGGTTTCTGTTTCATCAGCAATAAGGTCCTTACTGATCTTATGATAGGTCAAGGCGGTATCATTGTTGAACTCCAGAAAGTAGTCTTCATAACCTAATTGATTTTCATTAGGAACTGCAAATGCAGGGTGCCCACCGATGGAAAAAAGAAGGTCTTTCTGGCCGATATTCGCAACTTCATAACTGCAGCTGATGCCATTTCCTGAAATAAGGTATCGTAGGCAAAGCTTAAATTGGAAAGGATATATTTTCAGGATCTCTTCTGTTGGAAGTAGGGTAAAAAGTAACTCTTCGTCACTTATTTGTCTCAGGTCAAATTCATGGTCGCGGGCGAATCCATGCCTAGGTAAGGTATATTCTTGATCTTCAAATATGTACGTGTTTTGTTTCAGTCCTCCAACAATAGGGAAGAGGATGGGACTAAATTTACCCCAATATTTATGATCTCCATTCCACAAATAATCAATGTCAGTTTTTTTGCTTTTTAGGGACTGAAGTTCAGCTCCTTTTCTGGAAAAAGTGGCGCTGATGTGTTCGTTTTCAAGTATAATCATATTCATAAAAGTATAGAATTCCTCAGATTTAATCCTAATAATGTGAATCCTTTTTTACTATATTTAAATCCACTGAAGCAATCTATGAATCTTGAGAAGAAACTTTCTTTTATAACGGCCAGGTTATTCCGCAATCCCAAAACCACCGGTATTATCACCTTTTTTATAGTACTGTTGATCGGAAGTCTTTTCATTTATCTGCGACATCATCTTTTAAGGGAGGAGCAGCGGAATGAGATGGCGATTCACCTGGATGAGGTGAAGAAAAATGTAGACCAGTCGTTGAAAAGTTGCTATACCTCTGCATTAACGCTGGCACTGACTGTGGACGCACAGGGACAGCCCAGGAATTTTGATACGGTTGCAGCGCGGATTATAGAAGCCAACAGTCATCTGAAGGCTGTTCAGCTTGTGCCAAATGGAGTAGTGAAATACATGTACCCATTAAAGGGGAATGAGAATGTCATCAATCTGGATGTCTTTAAATACTCCAGTGAAGTAGCTGCAGAGGCTAAGGCCACACTGAAGGCAAGGAAAATGTACTTTGCAGGGCCCATTACTCTTGTACAGGGCTATCTTGGAATTATTGGACGTATGCCTTTGTTTATTAATAACAAGTTTTGGGGCTTCGCTGCTGTGATCATCAAATTTGATGATTTTCTAAGGCAGACAGGGATTTATAATAAAAAAGGGAATAAGTTCCTGATTCAGTTATCAAAGATGCATCCTGTAAGTAGAAAAGAGCGTTTTTTTCTTTCTGTTGACAAAGACTTTTCAGCTTCTGAATTTGAAACCATAGATTTTCCGGATGGAGACTGGAAGATTTACATGGTGGCAGCAGATCCGTATGCGACATATTTACCGCTGATTCTTCCGGCGGTGTTTTTTATATTGTCTGCTGGCGGACTTGGGCTTCTGGTCTATGTTTTATTGAAAAAACCTTCCGAATTGCAGTTACTGATTTATCAACAGGCATCTGAACTGCTGCAAAATGAGATTAAGTTCAAGACAATTTTTGAACAGGCAGCCATTGGTATCATAGAAGTAAATGCAGAAACTGGAGAATTTGTCCAAGCGAATGAGAAGTTTTGCAAAATTGTAGGGTACTCAGTCAATGAATTGGAAGAGATTGCTCTTCAATCTATTACACATCCTGACGACAGGCTTACAGATGAAGCCTATTTTAACATGCTTCAGCGTGGTGAGATTCAGGAATACACCAAGGTAAAGCGTTATATGCATCGTGATGGTCATGTGGTTTGGGTCAACCTTGCGGTGAGCCCCCTTTGGAATGTGGAGACCGGAAGACGCAGTAATATTGGTGTTGTGGAAGACATCACCGAAAGGAATGCGACAGAGCGTAAAGCTCGTGAATATCAGTACCGTGTGGAATCGCTAATCAATACGATTGATGGTATTGTATGGGAATCAGATCCTCAAACTTTTGAATCCACGTTTGTCAGTAAAAAGGTGGAGTCCATTCTCGGGTATACCACAGATGAATGGTTGAGTTCAAATACTTTCTGGGAAGACCACCTGCACCCTGATGACCGGGATTGGGCGGTAAGTTATTCGATGACGAATACCCGTCAGTTGAAACAACATGACCTGGAATACCGGATGATTGCGAAAAGTGGTCGTACCGTATGGTTAAGGGACATTGTGAACGTGATTGTTGACCATGATAAACCAGTGATGTTAAGAGGAATAATGATAGACATCAGTAAGCATAAAAAGGCGGAACAAGATTTAAGTGATTCTTTTGATCTTGTCAATGAGCAAAATAAACGTCTGCTTAATTTCTCCTATATCGTGTCCCATAATTTACGTTCACATACCAGTAATATACAGTCTATCTCAACCCTGATTGAAACTGCTGATTCGGATGAGGAGCGGAATGAGATGATCGAACTGTTGAAAACTGTTTCACAGGCATTGAATGAAACTTTGCTGAACCTCAATAAGGTAGTCAATATCCAGACGAATATCAATATTGTAAAGGAATCTCTCTGTCTGAGTGATTATGTTTCGAGAACATTGGATATTCTTCATGATCAGATCATATTGAAAGATGCCCAGATTGTCAATTACATAGATGAGCATGTAACAGTATATTATAACCCTGCCTATCTGGAAAGTATATTGCTTAATTTCATATATAATGCGATACGCTATAGCCATTCTGATCGTCGGCCATTCATTGAGATTAGCTATGGCAAGGAAGACCTGCTTTATGTTGAAATTAAAGACAATGGTATTGGTATGGACCTGGAGCGACATGGCCAGGAGTTATTTGGAATGTATAAAACCTTTACAGGCAATCCTGATGGCCGGGGAGTCGGTTTGTTTATCTCCAAGAACCAAATTGAGGCGATGGGAGGTAGGGTCACTGTAGATAGCAAGGTGGGCGACGGTACTAGTTTCAGGATTTACTTCAGGTGATTTCATTTCTCTGAATCATAATCATTCATCTATGAGGTTGATTTGCCTAGGTTGATAAGGTACCCTTCGCTATTTGAGGTACATTCAGGAGGCTTTTTATAGGTATTCCTATATCCCTATACCTTATACGGGATATGACAATACCTTGTGAATACCTTGTCAACACCTTGTGAATAGCGAACAAAACCCGAACAAGTCTCGATTAAATCACAGTCGATACCAGTTGTCCTATGCTGATATCGCGATGCGCAAATCGCCGTATTTACTACTCTCGGCAAAAAACAGGCTTCATGTTGTGAAACCCGTTTTGTAGGTTGGCGCATCAAGCGGTGATGCCTGATGCAGATCCGGAATATTATTGTGGTTTATTGTTTTTCTCGTTTGCTTTTGCTTCTTCCTTCGCTCTCTTTTTGAAAAAGCCTCTCAAAAGGAAGTTGTGTTGAAGCGCTTCCATATTCTCATCGAGTTTTTTCGTACTGCCGTCAAGGTTATTCATAATTGACTTTACCTGTTCTGCCGTTTTAGGGTCATTGATCAGCAGTCCAGCAGCATTATCTGATTGTGTTAATTTTGCGGAGGCTTTGTTGAGGTTTTCTGTAAGTGCTGAAGCAGAATTCGCTGTTTTTTGCAGTTGATCAACGGATGCCTGAAGCTGGTTGAATACAGAGGTGTCCGTCAGTAATTTGTCGGCGAGGCCACCCTTTGTATTTAATGTGTTCGTAAAGGTATTGAGTTGTACAGCCATTCTGTTCGCAGATTCGGAGGTGTTTTTCAGGTTCGCTACAATCGCCTTGAAGTTGTCGGCGATCTGCTGATCGGCGAGCAGGGCACCAGCAGCACCTTTGCCTTCAACCAGATTTTTTGAAAGTATTTTGAAATCTGCGGTGACGTCTACGAGGTTTTTATTGTTGACCTGGAAAGTTTTCATGATGTCATCTGTGGAAAGGATGTTGCTGGCCTGAAGGCGGTCACCATCTTCAACAAAGGGCATTTTTGTGCTGCCCCCAGTGACGACGATGATCTTGTTTCCAATTAATCCATCAGAGGTGATGCTGGCTGTAGCGTCTTTGTGGATGTATTTGTTTGCTTCTTCCTCAATATTTAAAAATACCTGTACCTGTGAGGTACCGAAGAACTGGATTTTTTTTATAGTTCCTATTTTAACACCTGAAAACCATACGTTGTTTCCAGCCTTTAAGCCCTGGATGTCATTAAAGATAACGTCTACAGTGAAGCTCTGTACAAAAGTCTTTTTCTGCCCACCAAGCGTGAATATTCCGAGAATAAATATCGCTAACCCCAGAAATACAAAAATCCCTACTGTTATCTTACGACGATTGTCTGTTACCTGCATATTGTTATTGTATAAAATTATATTCGTAAAAAGGTTTTACCCTACTATCTTCTGTGTTAAATACTTCTTCGAACGTACCCTGGCGTTCAAATTTACCATCAAGCAGCATTGCTACTCTGTTACCTACCGCTTTTGCGCAGGTAAGATCGTGGGTGATGACGATTGAGCTGGTATGGAAACGTTCCTGCACTTCATTGATGAGCGCGTTGATTTCCAGGCAGGTAATCGGATCCAGACCTGCGGTAGGCTCGTCGTAGAGCATCACTTCCGGCTTGAGGATAAGGGTTCTGGCGATACCAATTCTTTTTCTCTGGCCACCAGACAGCTCTGAGGGCATCTGATTGATAGTTTGAAGTAGTCCCACTGCATCCAGGACACGTTCCACCTCGTACTGCACTTCCGCTTTTGTGAGTTGTTTCTGATTTCTCACAAGGGGGAACTGCAGGTTTTGTCTCACGGTCATACTATCATACAATGCACTGTTCTGAAAGGAAAAGCCAACCTTCAGACGCAGGGCGAGCAGGTCCTTATAGCTGATCTGGTCAACGTGCTGGCCCAGCACCCTGACATCACCCTGATCAGGCGTTAAAAGACCTACGATAATTTTTATGAGTACGGATTTTCCTGTTCCGGATTTTCCAAGAACGACCAGATTTTCACGTTTGTATAGATCGAGGTCTACACCTCTCAACACGTGGTAGCTACCAAATGATTTATAGAGGCCATTGATCTCAATTACTTTTTCTGCATCCAGCGACGTTGGTTTTTTTTGTTGCATATGCTATAGATCAGGACCTGAATAAACTGAAAAACTGTACGGAAATTACTTCTTCAATGAAAATCAGAAACATACCGATTACTACCGCTGAGTTGGCTGCTTTGCCAACACCTTCGGTACCTTTTGAAGAGTTGTATCCCTGGTAGCATCCCACCATACCAATGGTGAAGCCAAAAAGTATCGCCTTGACTGTTGACGCAGTAATGTCTAGGAAGGTAATAGATTCTAGGGACATCTGAAAAAATGCTCGGGCGCTGGTATCTTCAAACAGGGAAACGTTAAGTAAAGCACCAAGCATTCCAACCATTGCTGTATAAAAGGTGAGTATTGGTATAGTAATGGTTGAAGCCATTACCCTTGTGCTGACCAAAAATTTAAAGGGATTTGTTGCCGATACTTCCATGGCATCGATCTGTTCCGTTACGCGCATGGAGCCCAGTTCTGCACCTATACTAGAGCCTACCTTTCCTGCAGCAATCAGTGCTGTCAGCAAGGGAGCAAGTGTTCTTAGCAAAGCTATACCGACCAGAGAGGGAAGCCAGGAGGTCGCACCGAATTCAGCAAGAGAAGGTCTGGATTGCTTGGTGAAGACTACTCCGGTGATAAAACCTGTTAAGGAGATCAGTGCCAGTGAGCGGTAGCCGATATCGTAGCATTGTCTCATGAGTTCTTTGCCTTCGTAAGGAGGTAGAAAACCTTCCTTAAAAAAACGGGTGACGAATTGACATACGTCATAAAGTGTCAGAAACATCCTGGATATTTTTCCTGGTGGTTTCATTTCTTGCTGCATAATGGCTGGATCTTCAGCTTTTTTATCCATTAACTGTGTGATATTGAATTAAAAAACGATGGCGCATGCCGTTGTTGATTAACGATGTAGGCAAGGCTTATCAAAATTTGCGCCAAATGAGTGTTCCCCGATGGGGCATTTGGCGCAAACGTAGTTATTTTCCTCCCGGAGGGCAGTTTTTTTGGAGAAACTGAGTATAAGTAAGAACAAGATGTTGGCCGGTGCCAGGTCCTTCATTGATGCTGTGTGTACGGTTAGGATAGGACATCATCTGGAAGACTTTTCCATATTTAATCAGTTCGTTGATCAGCATTTCCGCATTTTGATAATGAACGTTATCATCTCCGGTACCATGGATGTATAGCAGGTTACCTTTTAAGTTTTTGGCATAAGTAACCGGAGATCCTTTGACATATGCTTCAGTAGTTTTAAGGGGAGAGCCCATGTAACGTTCCTGATATACGTTGTCGTATGTCAATTGATTACCTACTGCCGCGATAGCTATGCCTGTTTTGTAGATCTCAGGATATTGAAAAAGCAGGTTAAGCGTTGATGAGCCACCACCGCTCCATCCCCATACGGCGATCCTGTCTTTGTCTACAAAAGGCCATTCCAGGATTTTCTTTGCAGCCATGGCCTGATCGCGGATGTTCAGGATACCGATGTTTTTATAAATACTTTTTCTCCATTCACGGCCTCTCGGCGCCGGGGCACCACGGTTCTCAATGGAAATATAGATATAGCCATCTTTAGCCATATCGCCTGCATAGAGAAAGTTTTGTCCTGCTCCGTAAGTGTCGGTCACGGTTTGGCCTGCCGGTTCGCCATAAACATAAAATACAACAGGATATTTTTTCGTCTGGTCAAAGTTGTCTGGTTTTTTCATCCAGCCATCAAGCACAATGCCGTCTTCAGTAGTGACTTTAAAGAATTCAACTTTGTTTTTTGAGGGTTTGAATCTACCGAGCTGATTGGTAATGCTACCCTCCATAGTGAGGGGGGTTAGCGTATTCAGGTTCATCCACTCCGTCATCGGTGGCACTGAAGCAGTGGTGTAGGTGTGGCGGGCGAAACTTCCTGTTGGAGAGATTTCATAATTATGGGTACCTGTAAGGATTGAAGGTGTCACCATTTCAGGTTTACCACCACCACTTAATTTGGTGCGATATAGGTATTTCTGTGTAGCATTTGAAGGCGAAGCCGTAAAGTACAGCAGGTTGTTCTTTTCGTCTACCAGTGATTGTTCGATGACGTCATAGTCGCCCTTAGTGATGAGGATTTCCTTTTTACCATCTTTACTAATTCGGTATTGATGATTCCAACCATCTTTTTCCGATGACCAGATGAACTCTTTACCATTGTTTATCCATTGGAATCCGCTGCCTACCGCAACCCATGCCTTATCTGTTTCGCTATAGATATTTTTTACGGTGCCTGTTTGTGCATTGGCAACGAAGAGCTTGCTTTCATTTTGTTCTCTGTTCAGTTGCTGAAAGATGATCTCAGAGGTACTTGGGATCCATTCCATCCTGGGAATGTAATGTTGTACCATGTCGCCGGGAGTTGCCACCCATGTTGTTGTGGCCGTTGTAACATTGACAAAACCCAGGCGGCATGCCGAAGGATCCTGTCCCACCTTAGGATATTCTACAGGGATGTTGTAAGAGTAGATGGAATCAGTATTGTTGATCATCAGAAAGTTTCTGATTTTCGTTGCATTGATCTGCCAGTAGGCGATGGTCTGTCCATCAGGGCTCCACCTGAATCCATCACGGCAATCAAATTCCTCTTCGTAGACCCAGTCGAAAGTACCATTGATCATCCTGTCCGTTCCATCGGTAGTCAGTGCTTTTGAGGACTGCGTGGAAAGGTCATCCACATAGATGTTGTGTTTACTTACATAAGCTACCTTATTTCCATCCGGGGAGAACTTTGCGAACATCAGAGAAGATTCAGGTTTGTCTTTGCCTATTTTTGTAATTTTTCCGGTGTTCAGATCGGCAACAAAGTATTCGCCACGGGTTTCGTACCGCCACACTTTTTTACTGTTTGCATAAATGAGTGCTTTTTTACCGTCGTCAGACAACTCAAAATCTTTAATGTCACCAGGGTTGTCATTTCCGGATTTATAAATCACGTCTCTTCCCAGTACCACCTTCCTTTCATTTTTCGGGAGGGTAATGGCGACAATTTCACCATCATTGATCTGATAATAAGAGTTTCCATCTTTTGCCCATTTGATATCAGAATTCCGCTGGGCCATTGCAGATCCGTAGCTTCCGAAAAGGAATACCAGTGCGATTTTAAAAATGAGGTTTTTGAGGTTCATATTATAGTTCTATAAATTGCTGATATATTTTTTGAAGGCATGCTTTTGCATAGCTTAATGTTAATGCAGATTGCTGTTTGTTCTCTGCATCACTATCGTATGCAACAACATTACCTACAGTGTCAAAGGTAACGCATTGTTGCTGATCTATAAACCCCATGCCGTTCTCCCAGCTAAAAAAAGCAAATGGTTTAACATAAGGGTTGAGCATGTTTTTGCTCCATACGAATTCTGTTGCGGGAATATCCAGTTGGGCAAGTAACGTTGCCGCAATATCTGCCTGCGAGCCTACATTGCTGAAGTCCTTGCCAATAAATTCATCTTTGATGACATCGCCATAGAAAAGAAGTGGGATATGGTATCGCTGAGGCATAAATATTTCATATGCATTCTTCGGCAGACCATGCCCGTGGTCGGCTACAAAAATAAAAAGGGTGTTTTTATACCAGTCCTTTTTTCTCGCATTGTTCAGAAAGGCATTGATACAGGAATCAGTGTAGTTGGCGGTACTTTTAAATTTCGAGGGATTGTCATCACCCGGAAACTTTGGTTTTCGTGGCAAAGTGAAAGGCTCATGATTGGTGAGTGTCATGGTCGTGGAGAAGAAGGGTTGTTTCATTTTACCAAGGTCAGCTACCTGTCTTGCAAACACAGCTTCATCGAATTTACCCCAAATGGACTGCATGTTGTCACTTTTAAAGTCCTTCCGGTCGACCAGATGTTGGTAGTTGTGGCCAAGGATAAAGGCTTTGTAGTTGTCAAATTCGGATTCACCACCATAATAAAATGAGGTTTCATATCCGTTTCTGTACAGGGACTGTGCTATCGCCGGAATCTTCTGCATTTTTTCAGGCCACTTGACAATGCTTCCTGAGGCGAACGTCGGATATCCTGCCGCAGTAGCAAGGATACCTTTATCGGTGCGGTATCCCGAAGCATAGATTTTACTGAACAGCACTCCTTTTTTGAAGAGGCTATCCATATGAGGGGTGATGCCTTCTTCCTGTCCCAGGGTTTTGGTGACATCAGCAGTAAAGCTCTCGATGATGACCATTACTACGTTAGGCCTTTTCGTTTTGAGTATATTGATGGTGGTGTCTTTCTTTACGGCATATAAGTCTTTGATGATGGCATCAGCCTGCTGGTTACTAAGGTATACATAAGGATTTTTATTGGCCATCCGGGCCGATAAGACGCTCCTCATCAGATTCCATTCTGTATTAACAGCAGCATTGTTGAGTGTCTGATCCTCAGAAAAATAAGCCATACTCTGCGTAATGGGTGATCCTCTGAAGCCACCTCTGAGTATCATTACATTTAATGCAATCAGCAATAAGGCGACAAGGGCACGCAGCCAAATGGGAGAGCTACTTAATGTGATTTTGTTGGTGACGACCAGTTTGTGAAGGAAATAACTGATCACGATAAGCATAAGCAATGCTGCGATGCTGAGGCCGATAGGAGAGGAAGCGCTGGATGCAATGGCAACCGTCGGGCTGTCGATGGCAAACCCTAGTGCTTTTGAATTTACTTTACTGCCCCATTCCCGGTAGATGTTAAAGTTGATAACGGAAATGATGCTGAAGAAGGCGATCAGCGTCAGGTTGTAAACATTAATCCAGGAAAGTGTGACGGATTTTCTTCCGCTCAGTAACCAGAAGATGTAGCCTAACAAGGGGATGACAGCAATATAGGCCGTCATGGACAAGTCTAACAAAAGGGCGTGATAAAAAGTTGCCATGACCTCTTTAAAGGGGATCATGGCAATTTTTTTATAAAATATGATGATGAATATCAATCGGTCAAGTCCAAAGTAGAGCAACCAGAAGACGAATATTCTAAGAAGAAAAAAAAGGCTTTTTAACATTTTTTATAGACGTTATTGACCTCCGCCCTGTTGCATCTGCATGATTTCTTCCATCGTTTTTACTTCATATCCGGAAGGTACATCAAGTGACAACGGGCCTGTTTTTTCGTCAGTAACGCTTTTAAGTGTAGAAATGGATTTTACGCCATTTCTGAAAGCGGTGAATTTAACGGGAGTACCTTTCACATCCTTGAATTCAGGCCCCATAAGCCCAGCAGGTAGTGTGATGTCATTGGTTGCCCAAAGCTCGTAACTCGCACCTTTATCATCTTTGTAAGTGTATTTCTCGGTTTTATAAGTGCCGATAGTTTGTTTTTCACCAGTTGCTTTGAAGTCGCTGAACTTAGGGTTCATCGCATTATTCTTTTCATAATCTTCCTTTGTGTTTTTTACAGCGTATTGTAGTTGTGCAACGGGAACATCGATCAATACAAGAGAGTTCATATCTGCTACATTGGACACCACTGTGATGGTGGCGGGGCCTTGCTGCATCTCGAATTTGGACAGTGTACCATTGAATTTGATTTTTGTCTCCGCAGGGAGCATGGCTGCCATGGGCTGCTGTTCCTCGGTCAGTACATATTCAATACCGAAGTTTAGCGTGCCTTCCGTAATGTTTTTTTGAGCGTGTGCCATGATTGCTGTTCCTACAAGAACTGCAGTTAAAACACTTGTTTTGATGGATTTTAACATATTTGTTTTTTATTAATATAATCTGTCTGTTTACAATTTACCATTTTATTGTTTCTTTGTTGATGAACGCTGCAACGCCTTTTTTAAAATCGTCACTTTCCCTGACGGTTGCATTTAGTGCGACAGCGAGTCTAAGACTTTCATCAAGCCCGGGGTTCGTGATCTGTCCGACGAGTTGTTTCGTTACCATTAACGAATTTGCCGAGGTTTCAGTACACAAACTTAATGCAAATTTCTTTACGGTGAGATCAATTTCTTCGGCATTTGTTACAAAAGTGATCAGTCCCCACTGGAGCGCCTGTTCTGCAGAAAACAAGGATCCTGTTAGCAATAGTCTGCGCGCGATGGTTTCACCGGTCTTCCGGAGCAGGAAGCAGGAAACAATTGCGGGCGCAAAGCCCAACTTGACTTCTGTATATCCGAAGTTTGCTTCAGGAACGGCAAAGATAATGTCACATACTGTGGCGAGCCCACATCCGCCGGCAATGGCATGTCCTTCTACCTGTGCAATCACTACTTTAGGGAGATAGTAAATTGTGGTAAATAATTTCCTGAGGTTGTCTGAATCGGCAAGATTTTCTTCGTAAGTGTTTGTTTGTAGCTGTTGGAGGTAAGCCAGATCGGCACCAGCGCTGAATGTATTTCCATTTGCTTTGATGACAACTACTTTAACGGAATCATCTTCGGCCGCCTGCTGTAGAGCAACTGTTAATGCCGCGACGAGCTCTGGATTCAATGCATTACGTTTCTCAGGTCTGTTGATGACCAGGGTGGCGATACGGGATTCCACCGTATACAAAACTAGTGCTGCTGTCATAGGTGTTTTTTTTGATTAAGCTAAGGTGGCCATGTGATCCAAAGATAGAAGGCTTGTGAGTCTCCTCCAAATAGTTTTTAAGGGTAATTGTCCGGAGCTGACCGACATGGTAATAGGAGAGAAGGGGGCTGACATATCGTCTCAGCTCAGTCTGGTTGAATTGCCTGGCGCTGGTGAGTGTTGCCGATACTCCATGGATGCAAAGGATGCTTTTAGTTTTCGCAACTGCATCCGGATCAGGATTCGCTGCTGTCTGGCCTTGAGCAATTCACAGATCATCATACTATGTAGAATCAAAACGCAGATCACTGCGGATAAAAAGAGCTGTTGCTGGCGTTTGAAAAGTGCAACAATGCCCAGCAGAATGGAGACACAGAGGACGATGAGCATTGTTTTACTGATCCATATTCCTGTAATGCTGGAATAAGGGAGTTCTGCAATTTGTGTTAGACTTTTATTTGTAAAGATAATGAGCCACTCAAACAGCGGGATCAGGATGGACATCCTGAATAACAGGATGGCAAGTCCCAGGTACATTAAGGCTGCAATGGGCAGGAGTATGAATAGGTTACTGATCATGAAATATAATGGAAACTGATGAAAATAATAGATGCTGAAAGGAAAGGTGAAAAGTTGTGCCGCGCAGGACATGGTCGTGCTTTTCCATAGCTGGTTTAATAAAATGTTCTTTATTGGCCATAGAACAGTTAGTTTGGGCTGAAGATAGATTAAACCCAAAACAGCCAGAAAGGACAATTGAAAGCCCGTATCCCAGATGAGCAGGGGGTGATAGACGAGTAAACAAAAGGCAGTAAAGGCAATGATGTTGTAGCTGTTCGTTGTTTTTGAGTATTGCTTTGCCACAATAAAAACAGAGAGCATGATTACTGAACGAAGTACAGAGGGAGATAGGCCGCTGATCAGGGCGTAATACCATATGGCAAAAATGATAAGTATTGTTTTAATGATATTGAACCGATATGTAAATTTCCACAGCGAGAATAGGAAGTTCAGGATCAGGTAAATAAGTCCTACATGCATGCCCGACACCGATAAGGCATGGATGGTTCCTGTGACTGAATAGGTATTCAGGGTTTCGGCTGATAAGTCGGCACGTTCACCCAGGATGAGTGTTGATGCAACGGCATAAGCATCTTTATTTTTCATGAATTTCCGATAGAAAGCGAGTTGTTGATTTCTCGTCTTTAATGCGTAACTGATTATGGGTCGTCCACTTTTGGTTTGGAGTAGAATGACTTGTCGTTGTTGGAAATTCGCCTGATAATGGATGCCCTGATGGTTGAGCCAGGAGCGGTAGTCAAATAATGAGGGATGGTCTGGGGGAGGAATCAAATGGTAGACGGCAGGGATAATGAGCTGATCGCCATAGTTTAATGATAAGTTTGAGGCAACTTCTGTTTTGATCTTTATCGCCATTCTGCCGCTGCAATTACGCATAGATGGCAGCACGCTTTTGTTTTCCTTAAGTGTTTTGAAGCTTTCTGCATAACATACGTCTGCCTGAAAATTGATGAATCCATTTTTTTGCCGTGGGTCATTGCTGATGATTATCTTTAGAAAGTCAGATTTCTGGACGGCAAAGTGATTGCTGTCAAGCAGGGAGGTTGCTTTAAATGCCGACCAGATGCCATAGCTGAAAAACAACATGTAAATCAGTCCTGCCGTTGGTATTTTATGACGATAGATATTTAGTTGTTTATAGTACAGGTTGATGAAGCATAGTGTCAATAATACCAGCAATATCAAGATTGTCAATAACATTAGTACAGGTGTTTGCCTGGATAGTGCTATTCTCATCAGGGTGTTATGGTCCGCAACGATCAGTCCCGGAAGGTAAGCCGCCAGTATGCTCACAAAATTCATCGGGATGGGAGTTTGACTGCTCATATCTGGACACGCAGCTGAAATTTGACATCTGTTTTTATGTTACCTTGAATTTCATCAAGTCCTGAGCCTATTGTTTTCTGATTTCTATAGATGGCTGTCGCATATCGCGCGAATAAGTCTGTCCGCCTGGAGATGCTGTACCTTAGATTTAGGTAATGGCGAAAGCCAGTTCCAAAATAGTTTCCCGCTGAAGCGCTGTACATGACATCCCTTTCGTAGGCGTATAGTCTGCTGTTGTAAGAAGGAGTGCGGAAGTAAGCGAATCGGATGTTGCCCGATATTGGGAAAACTGATGGTTTAAAACTTAAGTCCTGGAGCAGGAGCAGGCCTGTTTCTCTAATTTCTCTTTTTTGATAAAAAAGTAGGTCTATACGTTGCTGGCTGCGGATATTTCTGATTGGCATCCACTGACAAGAGATGCTCGCGTTCGTTTTGACAACAGTTTGCAACAGGCTGTAGGATTTGGGGTCGTCGGTATTCTGTTGTTTATGTTCCGTTTTTAACCTCATGCTGAACTTAAGGTCTTTTTTGGGAATGTAGCTGAAGTCTGTGAGGATTTCGTAGCCCTGTGAGGGTGCGCCTACCCGGTACTTCAGCCAGGGGAACCTGAAATAATCAACATAGAAGGAGTATCTCCATTGTTTAGAAGGGAAGTAATTTAGGCCCGCATAATAGCCTTGCTCATTGTTGCTGTCTGTATTCTCACCTACAGACTGGGCGAAGAAACTATGGTACTTTTTGCCATAATTTCTGTAGAGTATCACAGCTGAAAGTTTTCTGCTCAGTCCGAAAAGAACGCCATGTAGAAAGGCATAACCATCATCAAAACTGGAAGCTGCCTCTCCGTACGTATAGAAATTTCTGTAAGTCCAGGTATAATACATCCCTGCGTTGGCAAGTCTGTCCCCTTGAAAACTGTATTTTTTATACAAAGATGTACCACTGATGAAAGGATGATTATATTTTGAGTGATAGGCGATTATTCCTGCGTTTATATTCCCGTTATGATAATGTGCGATCCCGCCATTAACCTGTTGCTGTAAGGAGCCTTTGTTGCGCAGTTCGGTCATATTGCGGTGTAAGCCTGATTCATTAATATTTATGAGGGTTGTTTTACCATTGGAATGAGGTGTCAGACTGGCATCGAGTTTTCGTATGGAAAAAAAAGCGGTCAGCGAAATGTGTTTATTGATGTCAGCGGTGGCTGCCGCTCCGCGAAGAAAGGTCGACTCGTTTGAAGATGTATAGGGTTTTATGCCAACATCGTTGCTGGCTACGCTTGTGACATCCGCTCCCTTTCCGAAAGCAAAGCCAGACCACAAAGTGAGTCCCTGACCAAACTGCAAGCTATAGTCGCCAATGACTACTTTATTAAATATGCCAATTTTCCCGATGAAAAGATGTCCTGATAAAAAATCGGGCAGCTTGTTGCTTCCCAGCCACCGTTCGCCTGCGTCCTTTTCTGCAACAAAGCCGATCGACAAGCGATCGTCATATTGTAATCTGTATTTCAACAGCAGCTTGTCCGCAGATCCCTGATATCGGCTGCCTGTGCTACTGCCAAACCCTTTTTGCTGTTGTAGGATGCTTCCGTATCTAAGGACGATGCTCTGATCAGTGTTTTTCTGCAGTTTTCTTAACTTAAAAATCGGAGGTACTGTTGCTGCCGAGAGCCGTACATAAGGTAAGATCTTCGCAACAGTGCCAAGGTCAAATCCGGCGATGGCCTGAAGCTCCAACAGATCCACAATATGGCCATTTACGTTCAGGTGCAGAAAAAAATTGCTGATTTGTAGGGGAGATAAAAATCCAAGTTGCCTGAGTTCCTCCGGGTTGGTGCGGTTAAGATTAATGGGATGCCTGCGGTAATACTCCAACTGTTCAAGCACGTCGCCCAATGCTTCTGCAGCCTGATCGCTTCCGGTCATGCGGCCTTCATATTCATATTCTTCATCCTGTGCTTTGCTGGATAGCGAAGTGCAGAGGATGAAAGCAAAAACAAGTAGATAATGTGATTCAGCCATAATATCGCCGAATCACTGCATTATTTATTTTATAAAAAAATAAATAGCATTAAAATTAAATTTCTTCGTTTAGTTTAAGTAAGAAGTCTTTTAATTTTTCGAGAGAAGCAATGATCTTTTGGTTGTCTTTAACTTCAGAGGTGTTGTTTTTAAGGTGTTCTTTGGCACCTTTAAGTGTAAAACCTTTATCATCTACGAGGTGAAAAATAATCTTTAAATTTTCGATATCCTCAGGGGTAAACAGACGGTTTCCTTTTTTATTTTTCTTGGGTTGCAGGACGTCGAATTCCTTTTCATAAAAGCGAATCTGAGACGCATTTACACCAAACATTTCCGTTACTTCGCCCATTGTATAATACATTTTATTGATGTCCCGTTCTTTATATGGCATAGTTTAGTGTTGATTATTAATGGTTTACGGCTTTTATTTGAAGTGTTCAAATGTAAAGGGATTTTAGTAGAATACCGCAATAAAATTTTAATTTTGTTCAATAATTATAGAGAAGGATGACAGCTAAGGAAATCAGACAAGCATATTTAAAATTTTTTGAATCTAAACAACATCATATTGTTCCATCTGCACCAATTGTGGTGAAAAACGACCCTACACTGATGTTTACCAATGCCGGAATGAACCAGTTTAAGGATTTGTTTCTGGGTGAGGCGGCTATAAAATATCCGAGAATTACTGACACTCAGCGTTGTCTGCGGGTCTCCGGCAAGCACAATGATTTAGAAGAGGTGGGGATAGATACCTACCACCACACCATGTTTGAGATGCTTGGAAACTGGAGTTTTGGGGATTATTTTAAAAAGGAAGCCATTGCCTGGAGCTGGGAATTACTTACTGAGGTTTACAGAATTCCAAAGGATAAACTTTACGTTTCTATTTTTGAGGGCGATGAGAAGGAGGGACTTCCCCGTGATGAGGAGGCTTATGAGCTCTGGAAGCAATTTGTTCCTGAAGAGCGGATCATCCTCGGCAATAAAAAAGATAATTTCTGGGAGATGGGAGATACCGGACCTTGCGGGCCTTGTTCCGAGATCCACGTAGACTGTCGCCCGGATGATGAACGTGCGACTGTAGCAGGTAAAAGTCTGGTGAACGCAGACCATCCCCAGGTGATAGAAATCTGGAACAACGTATTTATGCAGTTCAATCGGTTAAAGGATGGTTCATTACAGCCCCTTCCGGCACAACATGTGGACACGGGAATGGGATTTGAGCGCTTGGTGCGTGTGCTTCAGGAAAAGCCCTCCAACTATGATACAGATGTTTTTCAACCATTAATACAGTTTATTGCCAGTCATGCAGGGGTCGTTTATGGTGCTGACGAAAAGACAGATATCGCGATGCGCGTAATGGCCGATCATATCAGGGCGATTTCGTTTGTTATCGCCGACGGGCAGCTACCATCCAATAACAAAGCAGGATACGTCATCCGCCGCATTTTACGTCGTGCAGTACGTTACGCTTATACTTTCCTGAACCTTAAAGAACCTTTTCTGAATCAATTGGTACCTGTATTGGCGGATCAGTTTAGCGGGGTCTTTGACGAGTTGGTGCTACAGAAAGATTTCGTGCAGAAGGTTGTAATGGAAGAAGAGGTTTCCTTTTTAAGGACGCTGGCTACCGGCATACAACGTTTTGAGAATTACACGAAAAAGCAGGCAGACTTTCTGATGTCAGAAAATGCCATTGATACAGAAAAACCGTTTGAGCATCCATGGGTATACAGTATACTTAAAGACCAGATGGTGATCTCCGGAGATTTTGCTTTCGAACTCAATGATACTTACGGATTTCCGATTGACCTCACGGAGCTGATGGCCAGGGAGAAAAACTGGGTCATTGATATGAAAGAATACAATACTGCTCTACTGAAACAAAAAGAAAGGTCGAGAGCCGCAACTGCAATCGACACGGGCGACTGGATTGTGGTGCATGGTGATCTTGATTCTGAATTTGTAGGTTATGATGATTTTGAAACAGAAACCCAGGTCATTAAATACCGGAAGGTAAATGCAAAAGGCAGGGAACAATATCAGATTGTATTGAGTAAGACGCCTTTTTACGCGGAGAGTGGTGGCCAGGTAGGTGATACCGGACGTCTGGAAGACCATAGCCGGTTATTTTCTGTAGAAGTTACGGATACTAAAAAGGAAAATGGTGTCATTGTGCACTATACAGATACATTGCCAGAGGATCTTGATGGTACTTTCTGGGCGGTAATTGACGAAGACAAACGTTTGTTGTCGCAGGATAACCATACGGCTACACACTTGCTTCATGCTGCTTTGAAGAAAGTACTTGGAACACATGTCAACCAAAAGGGATCACTGGTGAATCCGGAATACCTGCGTTTTGACTTTTCTCATTTTGCAAAAATAAGTGAGGAAGATCTGGCAGCGATTGAGCACCTCGTGAACCAGAAGGTACGGGAAAATATACCATTAAAGGAGCAGAGGGATGTACCTTATGATCAGGCAATTTCCAGTGGTGTAACTGCTTTGTTCGGGGAGAAATATGGTGAGTTGGTACGCGTCATTACTTTTGATGACCATTATTCGAAGGAACTCTGCGGAGGTACACATGTGCAGGCCACGGGACAGATTGGATACTTTAAAATTATCTCGGAAAGTGCAGTCGCAGCTGGGGTAAGGCGAATCGAAGCAATTACTGCGGATAAGGCTGAGGCATTCATACTCGATCAGAATCGTGAGCTCAATGAGCTGAAGGCGTTGTTGAAAGGTAACAAGGACCTGAAAGCTGCGGTTTCAGGGTTGCTGGAAGAAAATGCCAGGTTGAAAAAAGAAGCAGAAAAAGCTATGCTGGCGCAGTCTGCGGATCTTAAAAATGAGGTTATTAAGCTGGCAAAGGACGTAAATGGCATGAATTTCATTGCAACGCATGTCGTGTTGAATAGTATGGATGCGGTTAAAAACCTTGCTTTTGAAGTGAAAGATCTGGTAAGTAATCTCTTTCTGGTCTTTACCACGCTGATCGATGACAAACCGGGAATTACAGTAATGTTAACGGAAAATCTGGTTAAGGAGCGGGGGCTGAATGCATCTAATATTGTCAGGGAGTTGGCTAAGGAAATACAGGGTGGCGGTGGCGGTCAGCCATTTTATGCCACTGCTGGGGGCAAAAACAAAGATGGACTTGCAGTGGTACTTCAAAAAGCAGAAGATATTGTAAGCAATTAGCAATGCGCTGCTGATCATATTAGAAGACAAAATCGGCCCTCAGCTAATTTTTGGTGGCCGATTTTTTATTATTTCTTAAATACCCAGTAGCCCAGGGCAAGCCACAGCAGGCCTTTAATGAGAAAAAATAGAAATCCCCATACACCAACACGCTTTATCCATTTGATGATGGCAGCTTTTCTGTCAGATGTTGAATTAACTTCCATAGCAGAGTATTTTAAAGTAATGAATCGATTAATATTTGCCGCCAATTTTCCAACTGTGGAGTACCATGGTGACGTTCGCCGTAAAATTGAAAAATCATTTGTGCACGGTGTGATCCACCTATACGAAGATGCAAATTAAATTTCGGATCTAAAATATTAGACCCTGTATTAGTGGCGCATTTCAGGTTAAGGTATTGCATAAGGCTGTCATTCTTCAGTTTAAAACGTATGGAGGTTTACGGTAGTATTCTTGGGAATGAATAATGGTTTTAAAGTTTTTGGGTTGGTGAAGATATCGGCTTCGATTTCAAAAACCTCGTAGATGTTTTTCGTATTTAATACTTCCGAAGGGGCACCATCATACCACTTTCTCCCATTTTTCATCATCAACACCCGGTCGGCATATTGTGCTGCCAGATTGATGTCATGAAGCACGCTGATGACCATGAAATCTTTTTTTGATAATGCCTTTGCAATTGCAAGGGTTTGTTGCTGGTATTGTAAGTCCAATCCCGATACCGGTTCGTCCAATAAGAGGAGTGCGTTAGGAACATCCCATATTTGCGCAAGGATTCTAGCCAGTTGTACACGTTGCTGTTCGCCACCCGACAGACTGAGGTAGGAGCGTTCGGACAGTTGGTCCACTCCTGTAAGCTGCATCACGTGTAATACAATTATCTGGTCATTGTCGCCCGGATTATTCTTGTAATGTGGATAACGGCCCATCATTACAATTTCGTGGACTTTAAAGGCCATGCTGACTATATTTTGCTGATTGAGCACGGCCCTTTTAAGTGCCAGTTGCGGATCCGTGTAAGTGTTCAGGTCAAGGTCATCCAGTTTGATGTTACCCTTACTCGGTTTCTTTTCACCACTCAGCATGCGGAGCAGGGTAGATTTCCCTGCACCATTTGCACCGAGAATCACCAGCATCTCACCAGGACGGATGCTAAAGGAGACATCTTTAACAAGGCTCCGGTTTCCTGCAATGTAACTTAGGGTATCTGCGATCAGCATGTTTATAAAACGAGTTTTTTCTTGTCTTTGATTAATATGTAGAGGAAAAGAGGTGTGCCTAGCAACGCGGTAATGACACCTATTGGCAATTCGATAGGCGCAATAATGGTTCTGCATAACATGTCTGCCAGCGTCAGCATTAGTGCGCCGAGCAGTGCGGATGCAGGAAGTACATGTTTATTATCGACACCGACCATCAGTCGGATGGTATGTGGAACGAGTAGGCCCACGAAGCCGATGATCCCGGACACAGCTACAGAGGCGCCAACGGCCATTGTAGCCAGGATGACTACATTTCTCTTGACGTGATGCACACGCAGGCCCAGTTGATTGGCCTGAGTTTCGCCAAGTGAGAAGGCATTCAACGCTTTTCCCATATGGGGTAGTATCAAAACAGGGATCATGATAAAGGGCAGGACAGCAAAGACGATTTCCCATGTGGCACCAGCCAAACTGCCCAGCATCCAGAATGTGATGTTGCGTAGCTGTTGGTCATCTGCCAGGTAGGTGATGAGTCCGGTCAGCGCGCCGGCAAGTGCATTGATGGCGATTCCGGCCAGCAGCATTGTCGCAACGTTGGATTTGCCGTCTGTTCTGGAGATCTGATAAACGACAATGGCTGCAATTCCCGCACCGGCAAAAGCACCAAATGCAAGCATATAATAACCAAGTAAATTGCTGAGTCCTGCGAATAAGGCCATTTCCAGAACGATGATGACAACAGCCATAAGGGAAGCGCCTGCAGAAATACCAATCAGTCCTGGTTCTGCAAGTGGGTTTCGGAAGATGCCTTGTATTGCCGTTCCGGAGATGCCCAATGCTGCACCTACAAGCAGTCCGAGAAGCACACGTGGTATACGCACAATTTGCATTACCGCTTCATGTTGTGCCGATACAGCTTCATCCGGAAATAGTCCTATTTTTTTTACCAGGATGAGGAAAACTTCCTGTATTGGGATTTTTACTGCCCCGAGACCTGTTGAGAAAGCTGCCGCCAGGAACAGGGCGAGGATCAAAAGCAGATAAAGTGTTACTTTTTTTGCTACCATTTACTATTCAGTTCTTTTATGGCCTGTGCCAGCCGGACCGAAAAACCTATCAGCAGCTCCCCATCCATTTGTACAATTTTTTTATTTTTTCCAGCATTGGTGAGACCTACTCCAGGCATCTTGAGGATACTGCTGATGCCACCTAGGCTTTTGTAACCAAAGTCAAACATGAGGATGATATCGGGATTTGCATTTACCAATGCTTCAGTCGTATAAGGTTTATATTTTGTAAAACCCTGTGCTGCATTTCTGCCACCAGAGAGGGTAATGATGGCATCCATGTTGGTCTCTTTCCCTGCAACCATCATCGTTCCTGTTCCACGGGCATAAACGAACATGACTTTAGGGTGTTTTGGATTTTTTTTTACGGTAGCAACTGCCTGGACAAGTTCTGTTTCGAGCTTCTTAACCAAGGTTTCCCCTTTAGGTTTAACGTCAAGTGCCGCTGCGACGGATCTGACGAAATTAGAAGCCCCTTTTGTTGAATATTCCTGTTTGATCGTGATGAGCTTAATTCCTGCTGATTTGAGCTGAAATGCCATCGCTTTTGAGATGTCTCCTTCTGGAGCAAGTACTAAATCCGGTGAAAAAGAAATGATTCCTTCAGCAGAAAGTACGCGATTCTGACTTACTCTGGGCAATTTAGCAGCATATGCCGGATAGATGCTGGTGACGTCTACAGCGACAATCTGAATGCCAAAGCCCAGGGCGTCGACGGTTTCGGTGAGTGCGGCGCTCAGTGTGATGATTCTTTTGGGCGCAATAGCGGATACACTAACGTAGCAGCATATTAAAATTAGAATGGCATATATCTTTCTGATCATTTTTTATAAGATTGATGACGTGGTTTGAGCATACAAAGGAAGGCTTAATTATATTGATTCCAAATAGTTTGTTTGAATTGTCGGTATTGGTATGGTTTGATTTTGCTAATTGTGTTATCCTATATTTTAGAATCATGTGTTTATTTAATGTGCTGTTTTATAGCATTTTGTCTTTTAGTGTCAAAGATGTTTTTACCAATGGATAACACCCTTATATGTTTGTTTTTATCCCGATTGCGTAAAATCTATCCCGAAAAAGCCAAATAAAATCCGCTCTGCGTTGCCTGATTATTAGTTTATCTCAGCATATTTGTATCTTATTTAGACTGATTAAAAACTATTAACTATTTTTAAATGTACGATTATCCTTATAAAAGGTATTATTTACTGGTGTTGTTTTTTCTTGTTGTGTATTCGGCTTATGGCTTGAATGGCAAAGAAAAGTTAACAGGTATCGTATATGATGAGCATGATAAACCTCTGTCAGGTATTACTGTAACAGTGGATCCAGACAGAAAGCGTGCATTGACAGACAAAAACGGAGCATTTACGATTGAGGGATTGTATACCGGAACCTATACCCTGCGTGTTGACGCCATCGGATTTGCCATCTACAGTCGGGAAGTAGACATTGTACCGGGAAGCAAAAATACCTTGGTTATCCGGTTGATACATCAGGATAAATCTCTTAAAGAAGTAAATGTAAATGGCGTTCATGGAAATCCAGATAACTTCATTGACATGACAAAAACGACGATGCCCAGTTTGGTAATCACCAGGGATGAGATAGAAAAAATGGGCAGCAGACGTTTAGATGAGGTGTTAAAAGAGCAGACCGGTCTTGCCATTGTTAACGATATTGGTTCGGGGAACCGTGCTGTGGGGTTGCAAATGCAGGGATTTGACAGTGGTTATACGATGATCATGATTGACGGGCAACCGATGGTAGGAAGGAATAATGGAAATTTCGATTTGTCGAGGATTACTGTTTCTAATATTGAAAGGATAGAAATCATTAAAGGAGCTTCGTCCTGTCTGTTTGGAAGCGAGGCGCTGGCCGGCGTCATCAATATTGTCACGCGGAAAAATGTAGCAGCAGCACAAGGTAGGGCTGCGGTTCGGTATGGCAGCTTTAATATGTTGGATGCTACATTAGAAGGAGAGACTCCGTTTGCGGGTAAGCGAGGGTCGGTAAACCTTTCTGCGAATTATTACCGTACTGATGGGTTCAATTCCAATCCTTTTCTTCAGGAAGGAAAAACGGCTCCTCCCTTCAATAGCTTTGCTTTTCAAGGAAGGGGGCGGTACCTGCTTGCCGAGCGGAGTACATTGAGTATGAATGGCAGGTATAATACACGTCATTCTACCAATGAGATGTCTTTTGGGGTGCGGCCGACGAAGGATATCATGGATGAATACGATCTTAACGGCTCTGTATCATTGAATAATATTTTTAAAGATGGGACGCGCCTAAAGACACAATATTATCTGACGAGATATCAGACAGCTCAGGACATCACTGACCTCAGTACCAATGAGGTGATGCCGGGAAGCCGTTTTAAGCAATATCTGCATCGTGTTGAGGTTCAGGCGGCCCGTAGTATTGGAGATTTGCTGGAGATGACTGCAGGAGCCGGCGGCGCATATGAATTGCTGGATCATTCATCTTATACGGGAAGGAAGGACATGTCGAATACCTTTGTTTATGCACAGGGGCAGCTTAACCTTACCAATAAAATCGACCTGACGGGTGGAGCGAGATTTGACCACCACAATAAATATGGGGCCAAGTTGAACCCGAGTCTGGGGTTGAATTATAAAGCAGCCGACTATCTGACATTTCGCGCAGCCGTAGGTACTGGATTTAAAACACCGAATTTTCAGCAACTCTATCTCGTTTTTACCAATGCCCAGACGGGATATACAGTGATTGGGTCGGAGGAATTTGACCGTGAAATAGCATATCTTATATCCACCGGGCAGATTACGGGAGTTTCGGTCATTTCAAATCGGGTAGGGCAGCTGAAGCCGGAACGGTCGGTCAACTACAATGCGGGTTTCATTCTTAAGCCACTGAAGAACATCAAGATGGATGTTAATGTGTTTTATAATGATGTAAGAAACTTTATCAATTCTGAACCCGTGGCCCAAAAGGAAAATGGACAACAGGTGTATACTTATTTCAATGTTGCAAAGGCATTTATCACCGGGGCGGAAGTCGGTATAAACTGGGCTGCAACAAAATCATTAAGCCTCTCAGCCGGTTACCAGTTGTTATATGCAATCGACAAAGGTGTTGTGGATTCTATAAAAAATGGTACCGGCTTATATGCTGAATTTTATGATGTTCCGAGCAGGAGTGTAAGACGTTCTGTGAGGGCTGATTATTTCGGCATGAGTAACAGATCGAGGCACATGGCTAATCTAAAGGTAGCCTATGATCATGTACATACAGGTATTACAGGTTCGTTCAGGATAAATTACAGGAGCAAGTATGGCTTTATGGAGGACAACAGGGCAAACAATTTCCTGGATCGTTATGACAAGTTTGTGAGTAGCTACTTTCTGTTCAATGTTGCTTTGCAAAAGACGTTGTCAAACAAACATTTACAGGTTCAGATGACGGCAGATAACTTGTTTAATTATCGGGATCAGTTGATGCCTGCCCAACAAGGAAGGGCTATTTTAGCAGGGCTGAGCTGGCGCTTTTTTAAAGATTGATGTAAAAGAATCGGGATTGGCTTTTTGATAATGATTGTCGTAAGACATCCCTAAAATATAAAAAAAGAATTACACATAAAACTATAATGATATGCTAAGTACCTCAATTAAAGACGCTACAAAAGAAGCGCACCTAGAACTGGAAAAAAAAGTAGTTAAGAAGTTAAAGGACATCCGCAGCGATGCTGGTTATGCTGACTTCCTGAAGCATTTCTATGCGTATTTTAATCATGTTGAGCAGGCCATTTCTCCCTTTATTACAACAGAACTGTTGCCGGATTATCAGGAGAGAAGGAATTCAGCTTACCTAAAACGTGATATTGAAGAGCTTGGTGCTGATGTTCACGGGTTGCCGGACACTACGGTGCCTGAAATCACTAACATATTGCAAGCCCTTGGCGCATTATATGTAATGGAAGGTTCAATTATGGGTGGGCCGATCATTGTAAAAATGCTGGAGAAGGGCGGAATTACCAAGGGAGTTTCATTCTTTTCGGGATATGGAGAAGCGACAGGGCAAAAGTGGGGCACCTTTGTGGGTGTTATGAATGCACAGGCAGGTACGGAAACTGAAGAGGCAATTGCTATTCAGTCCGCGAATGATACTTTTTCTCATTTTTCTGAAGTATTCGGACCTGTGTCCGTTGTCAGTTAGACGCTACAAATTTACATGAAAATAAAATCCAAAATTGAAGGATCGGATGAGTGGTTATTTATAGAGGAACTCCCGGAAATATACACGTCGAAAACACCATTGTCTGAAAAGCATGTAAATATAAAAAGTCTCCCTGCCCAGAAGCTGATCAACTACCAGCTGAGTACAGGTGGACTTTTTCTTGTTCATTCGACGATGCAATTCAGTGAGCATGTTAAGGTGCTTTCGGAAGTGGAAGGAGAGACGATCACCTCGCAGTTTATCTTCTATGGTAGCAGCACTGTCGCGGACAAGGATTTTGGTAAAAATCCACGTCGGATTGGGAGCCGGCACAACATCCGTTATATCCCATCTATCAAAGGTAAGTACCCGATGATGCCTGATATTGAATATAAATATTTTCTCCTTGTTTTATCAAAAGCCTATTATTTTCATTTGATTGACCAGCATTCTCTGCTGCATACCGATTTTGTAAGGGAGATTCTGAAGGGAAAATATACCTCTTTTGCTGCAAAGGACCTCCCTGTGACAACTGAGATGAAAAGGGTGATCAATGATATCTGCGAGTGTAAGCGTACCGGTGAGCTGAAAAGATTGCATACTGAGTCTAAGATTTTGGAGCTATTGATGCTCCAGCTTGAGCAAATGCAATCGGGTGTTGAGGTAGAGAAGTACCTGATCAAACAGGATGACCTGAAAAAGATTGAAAACGCGCGCGAGA
The DNA here is from genome assembly GCF_000170795.1 of Pedobacter sp. BAL39. Lineage (GTDB taxonomy): Bacteria > Bacteroidota > Bacteroidia > Sphingobacteriales > Sphingobacteriaceae > Pedobacter. The sequence goes on along the minus strand of NZ_ABCM01000006.1, from coordinate 106,415 downwards.
TTCTGGATAAAGGTTATACTTATCCTCCGACCATCATTGAACTGTCAAAGCAGATCGGTCTCAATGAATTTAAGCTGAAAAGAGGATTCAAAGAATATTACGGCACTACGATTTACGGTTATGTAACCAGGCTCAGGATGGAGGAGGCGCGGAGGTTGATTCTTGAGGAGCGGAAAAGCATCGGACAGGTCGCCGTGGCTGTTGGGTTTAACCATCAAAGTCACCTTACTGATGCCTTCAAAAGGTACTTCGGTATTCTGCCAAGTGAAATAAAATCTGACGAAGATTAGTTTTTCAATATCAGTAAGTATAAATAGTCGCTAGAAGCTATTTATACTTAATTTGATTACCTTAATAAAAAAATAATTTCTTTTTAACGCTCATTCTCGCCCGAGAAACATCGTTTTATCCCGAAATCGTTAAAAAAAATCCCATTTCCGTTGCTTTATTGTGAATATAAAAGCACATATTTGTATGCTTATTTAGACTGATTAAAAATAAATAAGTGATGCTGCTCATCTTATTATAGGCGCTCAATCAGTAAAACAACAGAATATGAAACGAATTAGTAGAGATATCATTTTGCTTTTTGTACTCTCAGTGGGATTTGCATCCTGCACTAAAGATCAGGAGAGCCCACAATTAGAAGATGGGAAAAGCACAATCGTCAAAGATCTTCCCGGCGATCTCGGGGCATCCATGGCTGATGGAGTGGATGGCAAAGTAAAACGTCCTTTTGAAGACTTTTATTTTCGCCTCAGTGATAAAGCACAAATTAAAGATACAGTAACCTATGCAAAAACGCTAAGCTGGGACCTTGCATTCACAGGAATATACAATTCCATGATAAAGGTAAATAGTGGTGCTGACCCGCTCAGTCCTGGGTATGGTGGCGAAGGGAAGGGATTAATTGTGGCAATTGAAAAGCCTTACCAGGAAGTGACAATGGCACCTACACTGGCGGAAATGCAAAGGGATAACCTATCATTTGTAGGCTGGGACAAGTATCCGCAGCCATATTATAAAGGTTGGTACTTCTATGATCTGAGAACACACATTTCTGTACCGGTGAAAGGCAGAACCTTTGTTTTTCTAACGGCCGCTGGCAAGTTTGCCAAGTTGGAAGTGCTGAATATCTATAAAGGAAATCCGGCTACGGTGACGGACCTACATTGGCCAGCCCCCTATTTTACTTTCCGGTATTACGTACAGGAAGATGGTAGTAGAGATCTAAACACACATTAAACGCCCATGATATGAAAATACAAAAAATTATACCTTTCATTTTAATACTTGTTGGTCCATTTTTAATCCAATCCTGCTCGAAGGATGATCCTGGTAAACCCGAAGAAGAGTTGCCTGAGTTGCCGGCTGCAACGGTGACAAAAAGCGGTGAGTATACGGTAACAGCGCTTCCAGGAGACCTTAATGTTAGTATGGGAGGACAGGATGGTACGGGAGATGGCGGTTTCAAACCTGTATATTATAGCCTGGAAGACGGGCGTGTTGTTCCTGAAGCGTATGCGAAATCAGATCAATGGGACATTGCCTTTACCGGGATCTACAATAGCAGTATATGGGCAAACAACGGTGCCGCTGAATACAATCCTGCAAAAGGAGGGACTGGTAGAGGAGGTGCTTACCTTGTGGTTGATCCTGTAGTAGATGCGAAGTATTATGATGCAGTGAAACATCAGCCAAAGCAGGTGCCTATAGATAAGAGTCTACTTGATGAAGCTTATTCTAAAGTTCAGTCGGTAACAGTTGCGGATACGCAATTGATGATTAACGGATATCTGAGCCTTGATTACTTTTTAGGAAGTAGTCATGGGTATGCGTTTTATGACTTCTATGGGGTGATGTTTCCTGGCGATAAAGAGAGAGGCCATATTGTTTATAACCTGCCCAGACCAATCATTATTAAGACAGCTAAGGGCAATTACGCAAAACTGATCATCTACAGTTTCTATAAGGGCAGTCCGCTGAGTCCCACGTTAGCCGATAAAGCCCCTTATATCACCTTCAAATATACCATCCTTAAAGATGGTTCTAAAGATTTTACTAAAATAACGAACAACTAATGAAAGAAATGAAATTATGGGCGATGCTTCTATTGTGCAGTATGTTGATGTTCGCCTGTTCCAAAGATGATGTCGATCCGGAGCGCCCTGATGTGTCGGATACGGCAAAGCTGGCAGGTACTAACTGGGTGCCAGCCAGAGTTAAAAAAGTTTCAGATTATGTATATCTGGATGAGAAATATAATGTGGTGTATGTTGTAAACCTTCCTGCTCCTGACGTGGGCAAGGGGGCATCCGAGGGACACCGTCCGCTAGGATTCAACTTTGATACGCATTCGGTCATTCTTGGTGATAACCACAACCTGAATACTGATGCTAAATACCGCTGGGCCTCAACAGCGACATGGCATTTTTATATGGATGATATGTATAATTCATCTGTTCATACCAATGCTACCACCGATGACTGGCTTGCGGGAGAAGGTAAGATCCGCGTAGTGGCAACACCATTTGATGATTTGAAAGAGGCTCCTGAGGATGCGATGGTAAGAAGTGTAATTCCTGTTTCACTCGATGAAACATCAGCGATCCTCAGTTGGGGTTTTTACCGATTGGGAACACATGCCCTTTATCCATTTAAAACTAATACGATGATACTGAAGTTGCGTGATAACAGATTTGTGAAGATGCAGCTGATCAATTTATACAAGGACAATCCTGGTACTCCTCCTTGGTGGGAAGATCCCAATTCGAAGAATCTGGCACCCTTCCTTAATTTCAGATACTTTATTCAGCAAACTCCGGGGAGCCGGAATATTACTACCAATTAATCCCTCTTAATTCATGGCATGGCAGAGTTTAAACTGTTCAGGATCAACCTCTGCCATTGCTCACAAAAAAAACAAAATTATGAAAAAAAACTATTTTAAAGGTGCACTTGTATTATTTACTGCACTAACTGTAATGTCATCTTGTAAAAAAGACAGTGAATCATCACAAAATGCTGGTCTTAAGCTTAACGATGCACAAGCTGTAACCATCGTACCAGGAGCAAGTGCTGTAGCCATTACTGATGGTGGAGGTACCATTTCAAGAGACGCAAACAATACAGCTTGTCAGTCGTACCACGTGCTCAACTTCTTCCAGGGAACGATTAATCCAACCCCTGCAGATCCACACGACAGGGCAACTACGTATTATTTCAATTTATTTGATAACAAAGGTGGAAATTCTGGAGCATACGATCTTGTTTTCACGGGTACTGCAAATGGCGATGTAAGTGCAGTTAGCGGTGGCCAGCTTGCCTATGTGGACAAAGCATATTGTGATGTTGTTGCCAGTGATTTTAGTCTTACAAATGTAAGGACCATTATTGGCAAAGAAAATACCATCAATTTCCCGACTCCTCCTTCAACACGTTACACAGGACCAGGATGGTATAATTATGACTTCTCAGTTCATATCCTACAGGCCCTTACAGGAAGAACATTAATTTACAAAGCAGTTGATGGTACTTTATTTAAGATTCAGTTAGAGAGTCTTTATGAAAATGGTACACCAAATGCCGCATCTGCAGCAACAAACTTCCCTTATTTCAAATTTAAATACGCTGAACTTTAATAAGCGTTTTTGCTAACGGCTCCCCGGGGCTTTGCTGATTAAAAATATTTAAAATCTGTCATTATGCAGGTTTCAATTAAAAGAATACTAACAAATAGACCAATGAAACTAAATAAATTTTCTTTTTTCGCTATTATACTGATTTTTACTTTAGCTAGCTGTAAAAAAGATGAACCCGCTGTAATTGAGCCGGAAGAACCCAAAGAGCAAATTATTAACGAATGGGTAACTATAGATAAAAAAGGTGTTGTCAATGTAAAGGATTTAAAAGTTGAAAGCTCAAGGCGTATATATATACTTTTTTCCCTGGATGCAATGAAGTTTGTGGAAGCGGATAAGGCTTCGACGTCGGATTGGGACTTTTGCTTTTTCAACCAATATGGATCGGTTATCTATCCGAACCTGGGAACAACCGACAACTCAGATGTACCATTTTATGGAGGAGCGGGAAGGGTGACCATGACGTATACAGGAAAATCATTTGATGAGGTGACTACCGTTCCTGCGGGAAGTGAATTTGATGAAACCGGCAGGCTGGGGTTATATCTCAAAAACAACGTAGAAGCAGAGAACAATATGCAATGGGCACAATGGATTTATAATGAAAATGGCTCGGCATCGCACGTAGTTCCATTTAAAAATAAAACTGTTATTTTAAAACTTACCGATGGTCGTTATGCCAAACTGGAGTATCAGAGCTTTTATAAAGGCGGTTTATCGAATCCGGTGTTTGCGGACTATATTCCCGACAAACTTGGGTACGCAAACTTCAGGTATTACGTTGCGAAGAAGGGAAGTATGGATCTAACTACTAAATAAATGCAACCATCACATCATTCCTAATGAAAAATAGAAATCAACTCTGTTTACTGATACTGCTGACCATTCTGGTCAGCAGTTTTGTTGCTTGTAAAAAGAACGACGTCGAGCCCGAACCTAAGCCTGAATCGCCTACAACGGGCACAAGGCAAGAGTTTACCTTAGATTCAATTTATTTATATGCAAAGTATATTTACTTATGGAATGATGTATTTCCCGACTATGATACCTTTAATCCCAGGAAGTTCACGACAGCAGGGACAGATTTGTTGAATGCCAAACAAGAGTTATACGCGCTGACCCAATATAAGCTTAATCCCGCAACCGGACTTCCGTATGAAAAAACGGATTTAGTAGGATTATCCAAGTATTCTTATATTGAAAACGGGAGCTTTTCCAGTGGACCAGTGGCTGCTTTGGAAGGAAATGGTACTGCTGGAATCGCTTCAGAAGTCTCCGGAAAAACTGGATATCTCCGCATTGGGGAATTTGCAAATCTTTCCATACAGCAAGTACCCCTGGATAACGTCTTCGAACGGTTTTATGTTGCGGGTGTAACAACGCTGATTGTCGATTTAAGGGATAATAGGGGAGGATATATTGAAACGGCAGAATATCTCGCCAATCTTATTGCCGGTCAGGAACTGAATGGCAGGAAAATGTATAGTGAGCATTTCAATACCGGCATGCAGGCTGGAAAGGTACGTATTCTCGAAAATCAAAGATATTATGATGCTGAGCATCAGCCTGTGGTCATTGACGGCCGTCCTGCAACTTATGCTGATGTTGATTTTTCAGTTGCCGGTAATACATTTTTGTTCCAAAAAAAGGGGAAGTTGACAACAGTTAAGGATGTTTGTTTTCTTGTAAATGGCAATACGGCCTCCGCTAGTGAGCTCCTGATCAATGTTCTCAGACCCTATTTTCCGGTGAAACTACTGGGTAGTACCACTCTCGGAAAACCTGTGGGCTCATTTGGAATTAAGATTGAAAACTATTCCCTTTTTATGATTAGTTTTTTAATCCGAAATGCCAAAGGTTCATCGGATTATTTTGATGGTATGCAGGCGGATATATTGGTTGAAAACGACGGCTTTGGAGCGTCTGCCCCCGCAATTTTAAACAAAGTGATGACTTTAATTGCCCAACCTGATGCCAGAGGTTCTTTATCAAGGTCTGCGGTTGCCGATGTAACGTTAAAAAAGCAATCTCAAGATTCAGTTTATGATGTACGGGAGCCATTAATGCTCGAAAACAGATTAAAATTAAAGCTATAATTATAAACACGATCATCATGTGTAAGACAAGAATTTTAAGTGCCAGAGACCAGACTATTGTTAGCGGATGTATGGGCTGTGGGACATACTACCTTTGGCACAATAACCTGTTGGTGAATTTCAGTGCAGAGGCTTTTCAGGAGTTCCGAAAGACGGTTAATGAGCTGCCTTTCTACAAAAATAGTCTTCCCTTTCCCGACGAGGAGGAACGTGTCATTGTGCATACTCCTCATGAGGATATTTGTTTTGCCTTTGACTATGAAGAGTTTGAGCTTTTCAAAATGGCGATTGATGAGGCCTTATATATGAGTGAAGTTTACACATTGATGAGGCAATAAAATCCAATCCTGATTAAACTTAATTGGTTATATTTGCTATCTGACACTTTTGAAAATTAAGTTTAATCAAGACCAATAAATGAGTACGCATCACGATATTTCTACATCGGAATTTGAATTGGTATCTGGTTTAGAGATCCACGTACAGTTAAATACGAAATCAAAGATATTTTCTTCAGACAGTGCAGCATTTGGAGCAAAGCCAAATGCGCACATTTCCGCTGTTTCCCTCGCTTTGCCGGGTGCATTGCCCAAGTTAAACAAGGAAGTGGTTGCTAAAGCCGTAAGAATGGGGCTCGCGCTGAATTGCACGATCAATCAGCTCAATTATTTTGACAGGAAGAATTATTTTTATGCAGACCTTCCCAAAGGTTATCAGATCACACAAGACAATAAACCAATTTGCCAGAATGGCTTTTTAAATGTTGTGCTTGCCAATGGCGAAGAAAAACGGATTGGCATCAACAGGATTCACCTCGAAGAAGATGCGGGTAAGAGCATACACGACCAGGATGAGCAGTTCTCCTTTGTCGACCTAAACAGGGCGGGGGTACCACTTATTGAGATTGTGACGGAACCCGATATCCGTTCTGCTGAAGAAGCATCTGCATTGCTCACTGAAATCAGAAAACTGGTGCGCCATCTCGATGTAAGTGACGGAAATATGGAGGAAGGCAGCTTACGCTGTGATGCCAACATTTCTATTCGTGAAGCGGGTGCTATGGAATTTGGAACGCGTTGTGAGGTTAAAAATTTGAACTCCATCAGAAATGTACGTAGGGCTATGGAATTTGAATTCAACCGTCAACGGGAGCTAATCATAGCTGGGGGTAAAATTATACAGAGTACGCTGAATTTTGATGCAGAACAAGGAACGACATCACCTATGCGGACGAAAGAGGAAGCTAATGACTATCGCTACTTTCCAGATCCTGATCTGGCACCCGTGCATATCTCGGATGAGTGGTTGGCACAGATGAAGTTTGAGATGCCTGCGTTGCCTTCGGAGATTTCTAACTACCTGGTGGAGTCTTTTGGATTGACTTTTTCAGAAGCAACAATTTTTGCTGAAGATGTGCCGTTGCTTTATTATTTTAACGCTGCTTTAAAAAGTATCAATACACCAAAGAGTCTCGTCAACTGGCTGACCGGTCCTATACGTGCGTTGCTGAATGAAAAAGAAATGGGTGTTGCCGATTTTCAGTTACTTCCGGAGCAGCTTGCAGATGTTATTAATATGGTAGATGACAAACAGCTTACCCCGCAGATTGCCCTGCAGGTGCTGATTCCGGCATTGATGAAGGACAATACGGCAGATGCCTCGGTGCTTGCTAAAGAAATGAACCTGATGATACAGGAAAATGAAGATGAACTGTCTGTTTTCATTGACCAGGTGCTCGGGAAATATGACGCACAGGTACAGGCGTATAAAAAGGGAAAAAAAGGAGTGCTTGGGCTCTTTGTCGGTGAAGTTATGAAGCTGGCTAAAGGTAAAGCCGATGCTCAGAAAATTAATGAACTATTACAGGAAAAATTGAAATAATATGATGAAGATCAGTGGATGTTTGTTATTGATAGGCGTTTTGTTCAGTGCCTGCAAAGACGAGAAAGGATTTACTATAGATGGTAAGTTTAGTCACGCAACGCCGAAAAGCAAGGTGTATCTGTTTGATATTAAAAAGGATAGTGCAGTGCCGTTGGATTCTACTGTGTTTTCAGAACAGGGGGAGTTTCAATTTACACATAGTACAAAGGGTACAGATTTTTTTAGGATTGCGGCTGATAATAAGCAATATATGATCATTGCAAAAAATGGTGATCAGATTAAAATGACGGCTGATTTAACTGATAAAAATATGGCCTATTCCATAACAGGATCCCAGGATGCCGATCAACTAGAGGTTTTAAATAAAACAAAAAATCAGTACATGAGTCGTTTAGGTAAGATTCAGGCTGAATTTGATGAAGCGGTAGCGGCTCAACCGGATAAAAGAGATGTCATAATGGAGCAGATCAGACCGAGATATACTCAGGAAATAGAAGCCCTCAATGTCGCGGTGCTGAAGTTTGCCCAGGCGAACAGTAAGTCATTGGCAGGATTTTATGCGATCAATTTGCTGAATCCTTCCGACTATGAGACTGAAATGATTGCGTATGCAGATCAACTTAAGGGGACTTTTAATGACAATACTGCGGTAACTGATTTCCTTAGCAGGATGACAAAATTGAAGGCTGTACAGGTGGGGCAGCTGGCGCCTGATTTTACTATTGACGGCTTGAATGGACAACCTGTTAAGTTGAGTGATTATAAGGGCCGATATGTAATGGTAGATTTCTGGGCGTCGTGGTGTATGCCTTGCAGACAGGAAAATCCCAACCTGGTTAAGGCTTACCAGACTTATAAAAATGAGAATTTTACTGTGCTTGGAATTTCTCTGGATAAAGATCCTGCTGCATGGAAAAATGCCATTACTGCAGATAAACTAGCATGGGATCACGCCAGCGAGCTGAAAGACTTTGAAGGCGCTACAGTCAGGTTGTATCAGGTTGACGCCATTCCAAGTTCCTTTCTTATAGACCCTAGCGGAAAAATAATAGCTAAAGGATTGAGGGGAGAAGCGCTGGATGCCTTCTTAAATAAAACTTTACTATAACCCTAAATTCATGTTAATATACATGGGGCGCTTAACAATTTGTTAACTTATGTTTAACGCTATATTATAATTGATTGTCTATTTTCGTAACAAATAATTAAAGCCATGAGCACCGTAAAGCAGAAGATACTTATTGTTGATGATGAACCAGATATTTTAGAGTTAATTGAATATAACCTGAAAAAAGAGGGCTACCAGGTCTTCGTTGCCAACAACGGACAGGAAGGTATCACAGTAGCTAAGAAGGTTCATCCTGATCTCATTATCCTGGATATCATGATGCCTAAGATGGACGGTATCGAAGCCTGCAGGTTAATGCGTGCCATACCCGAGTTTAAAAATACCTTCATGGTGTTTCTTACTGCAAGAAGTGAAGAATATTCTGAGATTGCAGGATTCAATGTTGGCGCTGATGACTATATCGCCAAGCCCATTAAACCCCGGGCATTGGTAAGCCGCATCAATGCCATTTTAAGACGAAATTCCAGTTCGGATGAGGTGTCCGACAATAAAGTCGAGATCGGCGATCTTGTTATTGACAGGGAAGCTTACCTTGTTTTTCAGAACGGTGAAAAGGTAGTGCTTGCGAAAAAGGAATTTGAACTTTTATATCTGCTGGCTTCAAAACCAGGGAAGGTGTACACCCGGGAGTCTATTCTGAAAAACATCTGGGAGGACTCTGTAGTGGTTACGAATAGAACAATTGATGTTCATATTCGTAAGCTGCGTGAGAAATTAGGAGAAAGATATGTGGCAACAGTAAAAGGTGTAGGCTATAAATTCGAACTTTCTTAGTATTTTTGTGCAGTATAAAATCTACTGTATTGAAATATCCTTCCTTTAAAGACATTATCCTATTTGAAAACGACGACTATATAGTTGTAAATAAACCACCATTTGTAGCATCTCTGGATGAGCGTGGGGGTTCTGGTGAAGTAAATATCCTGCGTCTGGCAAAGCAATATAGCCCGGATGCACAGGTTTGCCACCGTTTAGACAAAGAGACTTCAGGTGCCATAATTATTGCTAAAACACCTGAAGCTTATCGTAATGTAGCTATTCAGTTCGAAAAGCGAAAAATCAATAAGACCTATCACGCTATTGTAGACGGTCAATTCAGTTTTAATGATCTCTTCATAGATCTCCCCATTCTGAACGATGGGAATAAAAGTGTAACTATCGATCGGAAAGAAGGGAAACGTGCAGAGACGATCTTTAATTCGATTAAAAATTACAGGCATTATACACTGGTTGAATGCAAACCGATTACTGGTCGTATGCATCAGATTCGGATACATCTGGCTACTCAGCGTGCTGCAATTGCCGGTGACGATATGTATCGTGGCAAGCCTGTTTATCTGTCCAGTATGAAAAAAGGATATCGTATCTCTAAAGATGATGAAGAGCAACCGATTATGAAGCGTTTTGCCTTACATGCGAGACATCTTGTATTTAAAGGTACGGATGGGCAGGATATAGTTATTGAAGCCCCTTATCCTAAAGACTTTGCGACGCTCCTGAAATTACTTGATAAATTTGATGCTTAAAAAATAAAGGGGTATGTATGTACGGATGGTCAATTATCTGGACACTATAAATCAGTATCGCAGGACCAAGATCTCTAATAGGAATTTTCTGGTGATCGCGGCTGTCATTGTCGGTGCACTTGCCGGACTTGCGGCTTCTCTGCTTAAAGCCATAACACATCATATTGAGGCTTTCCTTCAGGATGGTTTTCATTGGCAGTATAAGTATTATCTTTTTTTCTTCTTTCCTTTCATTGGAATTTTGCTTTCTGTGATGTATGTAAGGAGGTTTATCAGAAAGGATAAGTTTGAGACAGGACTTACTCCCGTACTGTATAGCATTTCCAGCAGATCCAGCAAAATCAAATTTCATAACATCTACTCTCAGATGATCACTTCGGCACTTACCGTAGGCTTTGGTGGTTCAACGGGACTTGAGGCTCCAATTGTAATCAGTGGTGGTGGTATAGGGTCTGCGGTATCCAGATTTCTGGGATTGTCCTATCGCGAGACTACTATGCTACTGGCCTGTGGTGCAGCCGCGGGTATAGCGGCCGCTTTTAATAGTCCGATTGCGGGAATCGTTTTTGCCATTGAAATTTTGCTTCCTGAGTTTAGCATTCCAGCTTTTATTCCTTTGTTGTTGGCTTCGGCTACGGGCGCAGTTGTGGCCAGATTGTTCTATAATGAGCAGTTGTTTTACCTGGTTACTGAAGGCTGGAAGTTGGAAGCATTGTTTTTCTATATTGTTTTGGCCATCCTGATTGGCGGTTTCTCGCTATTCTTTACCATGGCCAACAATTCGATAAAATCTTTTTTTTATAAGATTCACTCACCTTATCAAAAGGTTGTTATAGGTGGCCTGGTGCTGGGTATCATGGTTTTTCTTTTTCCAACACTATATGGGGAAGGGTACATTACAATTAAAAGTCTATTGGCGGGTAATTATGCTTCAGTAGTGCAAAATAGTATATTCTCATCTTTCAGTTCAGTCCCCTGGATTGTCATTACCTTTACGCTCGTCACTGCATTTGCCAAGTCTGCTGCTACATTGGTAACGCTTGGCGCTGGTGGTAATGGAGGGACATTTGCACCCAGTTTGATTATTGGCGGGTTATTGGGTTTTGTCGTTGCGCAGACAGTGAATATGCTGGGAATTGCTCAGCTCAACGTACCCAATTTTATTGTCGCGGGAATGGCGGCATCGCTGAGTGCGATAATGCACGCACCGTTAACAGGAGTCTTCCTGATCGCCGAAATTACAGGAGGTTATATTTTGATGGTGCCATTGATGATTACTTCAGCCATAGCGTACCTGATCAACAGAGGAAAGCATAAATATTCCATTTACACAAAACCGCTCGCGGAAAAAGACGCGTTGCTTTCTCACGAAGATAAAGATGCCACGGTACTGCACATGATGAAATTGAAATATTTGATTGAAAAGGATTTTCTCGTACTTAATGAACAAGATCTGATTTCAGCCAAGATGACTGACATTCTGCAATCTAAGAGGAGCGTGTTCCCTGTAGTTGAGCAAGGTAATTTTAAAGGGCTGGTGTACTTGGAGGAGGTACTGAAAAAATACAACAACAGAGCTATTGAAGAGGTATTTACGGTGTCAGAGCTCATGGTGGCCGCACCAGCAAACATTAGGTTGACAGATTCCATGAAACAGGTTTTGCAAGTGATGGAAAGAGACAATGCTTGGCTATTGCCAGTTCTGGATGAGAATGATACTTACATAGGTTTTGTTTCTAAAACTTCAATTTTCAATAAGTACCGGGCGCTGCTGATTAGGCAGGCAGATTATATGGATTAAAAAAGAGGCCTTAAATGTATTTAAGACCTCTTTTGTATACTTAAGATTCGGTTGTTCTCTTCAATCCGAACTTCTCAATTTTACTGTAAAGATGGCTGCGCTGAATGTCAATGTCATCAGCAGTTTTGGAAACATTCCAGTTGTTTTTCTCCAATTTGAATTTTATAAATTCCTTTTCTGCATGATCCTTGTAGTCCTGGAAGTTACTAAACTTGTCAAAATTTGCCACAGGTGCAGCTGTTGATGTGGCTACCTGACTTCCCGTTGCAGCACCTATATTGGTGCCTCCTCCTGGGTTAGCAAATGCAGCAACGTCATGTTCAGTGATCACTTTATCGCTAAGGATGATCAGACGTTCAATCATATTGTGTAGTTCACGGACATTCCCTGTCCATGGTAAAGATTGAAGTGCTGACATGGCACCGTCACTGATTTTCTTAACAGGCATTCCATAATCCCTGCAAATGTCGTCCAAAAACTGTTGGGCAATTTCCGGAATGTCTTCAATACGTTCAGTAAGGTGAGGTACGTGAATATTGATCACATTAAGCCGGTGGTATAAATCCATACGAAAATTTCCGTCTTCAATTTCTTTCAGCAGGTCCTTATTGGTTGCCGCAAGGACTCTTACATTCACATCTAATTCCTTTTCACCACCAACGCGGCTAATTTTATGCTCCTGAAGCGCACGTAATACCTTTGCCTGGGCAGAAAGACTCATATCGCCAATCTCATCCAGAAATAACGTTCCTCCATTGGCAAGTTCAAATTTTCCTATACGCTGTTTAACAGCCGAGGTAAAAGATCCCTTTTCATGTCCAAAGAGTTCACTTTCAATTAATTCAGAAGGGATAGCTGCACAATTCACCTCAATAAGGGGACTTTCCGCTCGGTTTGATTTTTCATGCAACCAACGCGCAACAAGTTCTTTACCACTTCCGTTCGCTCCGGTAATGAGTACACGAGCATCAGTTGGAGCAACGCGTTCAATCGTTTCTTTTATTTTGCCGATACTCTCTGAGCTACCTAGGATATCCCGTGTTTTACTTGCTTTTCTTTTGAGTACCTTGGTTTCGGTTACCAGGGTACCTCTGTCGAGCGCATTTCTTACGGTAATCAGCAGGCGGTTAAGGTCAGGTGGTTTTGAGATGAAGTCAAAAGCTCCTTTTTTACTCGCTTCAATTGCTGTTTCTACGGTACCATGACCGGAGATCATGATGAATGGGAGGTCTGGACTATAAGCCAGTGCCTGCTCCAACACTTCCATGCCGTCCATCTTATTCATCTTTATGTCACATAGTACCAGGTCAAACTTCTTTTTCTTAATGAGTTCCAATCCGTCGACACCATTATCGATATCCTCAACTTCGTAGTTCTCATATTCAAGGATTTCGCGTAGGGTACTTCTTATCGCGCGCTCATCATCAATTATTAATAATTTTGCCATATGGTAATGCTCATCATTTATTAGGATACGAATATATTATTTTTATCAACAATCATTGATAAAATAAAAAAATGCAAGCCTGTAAGCCGGGTTCTGTATAGGACCGAGATCCTGTTTCTACCATTAATCTACTATAAATGTTGCCATTTATCTCTAACGACCTACCCACTAACATCGGACGAGCAGCCCTACATGCGTTAGCCTATTTGGTCTTTCAACTCCCGGGGTTTACCAGCAATCCGGTCGCCCGGAATACTCGTGAGCTCTTACCTCACGTTTTCAACCTTGCCTGTGCTTAAAAGCCATTGGCGGTGTGTTTTCTGCGGCACTTTCCATAACTCAGGCGTTCATTCCTGAGCCTCTTCCCGTTAGGAAGCGAGATGCTCTGTGTTGCCCGGACTTTCCTCTCCGACGAATCGCAGCGATAGAACAGCTTGCATTTTGGTGCAAAGATATAAAAAAGGGGCGTTTATTTTGCCTGAGGAACATTTATGAACGAGGTTTTAGTCATAATGTTAATCATTTGTTCTCAAACGGAGATTAATACTGTTTTCGGTGGCAGGTTTATGCCATTAGGTTTGATAATTGTCTATTTGCATTTGTTCAGATCTGCCTTCACTTGTTCAGGGGTATACATTCCCTGTCTATTACCAAAATTATTTGTGACGTATACGATCACTTGTGCGATATCAATATCCGCCAGATGATCTACAGCTGGCATATTTTCTTCATAATTGCGTCCGGCAACGGTTATCTTCGTGTTGATGCCATTTTTGATGAAACAGGCGATCTGATGTTTATTAGCTTTAAGAAAAATCGAGTCAGTTAATGGAGGACTAAGTGCGGCGAGACCTTCTCCATTACTGCCATGGCAATTCTGACAGTTTTTGATATAGATGTCGCGGCCATTCACATAATAAACATCTTGCTTGATCTGGTTCGCATTTTGGCAGGAATAAATGATGGTGGCAATACAGCTTAAGGATAAGATACAGATGATAACTTTGCGCATAATCTATTTTCTATCTTCATTTAATAACACTGGAATATCTTTCATTAGTTGTGCCACCTGCTCAGGATTCGTACCGTCGTAAGCCCCTCTGATTCGTCTCTGCCGATCAATGAGGACTAACCATCCCTGGTGGACATATCCGTCCCTGGCAGTAGTATCTTCCATTACTGCCACCAGGTAGCTGTATTCTGCGAGTTTATATATACTGTCTTTTGTACCATATACAAACTGCCACTGGCTTCCATCGACACCAAGTTTTTGCGCATATCTTTTCAATACAGAGGGTTTGTCGTATTTGAAATCTATTGTGTGGGAAAGGTATTTAACATCGGGGTTGTCTTTATATTTCTCAAATATGGTTTTCATATTCCTGTGCATGGTGGGACAGATGGTAGAGCAGGAAGTGAAAAAGAAATCAGCAATGTATATTTTGTCTTTAAATTGCTCATTGCTGATGTAGGTACTATCCTGATTAAGGAATTTGAAATCAGGGATAGTCTGATAAACTGTATCCACCGTAATTTTTCCATCACTCGTTGTGATTGTTTCTGCTTCTCTTGGCCCAAGAATCGGCAGTTTCCTGGCATCATGACATGCAGTAAGTAAAATGGTATATGTAATTATGGAAAGAAAGGGGAACGATCGTTTGAACTTCATCATCTGGTTATAGAGTTGGTGCCGCAAAGGTAACTAAAATGAAATAAACACCCCTACGTTGGATTTACTGGTGATTGCAAGAAATCGGTCATTAAATATTTCCTTTATCCGTTTTTCCCTATTCGAAATAGCAAATCATGCGGTTAGAAAAGACTCACTTGTCTGACTCACTTGTCTTAGATAATCGCTAATTTTGTGAAAATTATCCATTATGCATCAATCTGTGCTAATTATTGACGACGAAAAGAAGATCTGCGCACTTTTAGCCAGAATAATTGAGTTGGAAGGTTTCAATGTATTTCAGGCTGGCACGGGAAGAGAGGGATTAAAGCTGCTGAATATTCAGGATATAGATGTTGTGATCAGTGATGTAAAACTGCCCGACTTCAATGGAGTGGAACTCGTTTGCGAAATAAAAAAAATGAAATCTTATGTAGAGGTGATCAATCTGACGGCCTTCGGCACGATCCAGGATGGCGTCACCGCAATGAGAAACGGAGCATTTGACTACATTACGAAGGGAGATGATAATGATAAAATCATTCCATTGCTCTATAAGGCGATAGATAAAGTACGTTTGCAACGCCGGGTGTTTGATCTCGAAAACAGGGTTGTCAAAAAATACAGTTTTGATAGTATCCTAGGCCAATCCAAACCCATCAGAACTTCGCTAGATCTTGCAAGAAAAGTTTCACCTACAGATACCACTGTACTATTACTTGGAGAGACTGGTACAGGGAAAGAAGTATTTGCACAGGCTATACATTATGAGAGTCCGAGGAAGATGAAACCTTTTGTTGCACTAAATTGTAGCGGGTTTAATGCAGATTTGCTTGAAAGTGAGTTGTTTGGTTATAAAATGGGTGCTTTCACAGGTGCCATGAAAGACAAAAGGGGCTTGCTTGAAGAAGCCAATGAAGGTACGTTGTTTCTCGATGAAATTGGTGAAATGAATCTGGACCTTCAGTCTAAACTACTTCGTGTGCTGGAAAGCCAGACCTTTATTAAAGTTGGAGATACCCAGACAAGTAAGGTCAACGTACGTGTAATTGCTGCCACTAATAGAGATCTTAAAAAAGAAGCTGAATCCGGCAATTTTCGTTTGGATCTATATTACCGATTGTCAGTGTTTTCTATTGAATTGCCTGCCCTTTCGCATAGAAAGGAAGACATTCTCCTTTTCGCAAGACATTATCTTGAAGAATTCGCTATAAAAGTTAATAAACCCCCATTTGTTATTGATGAAGCTTTCGCAAAACTTCTATTAAAACATTCCTGGAAGGGGAATATACGTGAGTTGAAAAATGTGATGGAACGCGTGGCGATCCTTTCTGATATTCCATTATTGAATACCGAGCTCCTTCCTTATGAATTTCATGCCGATGCCTCCAATGGGGATGGGATGAAATTGCAGGTAGTTGAAATGCAACATATCATGAAGGTCTTGCATCATACAAACCGCAATAAAACTGAAACTGCGCGTCTTTTGGGAATTGGCCTTACTACCCTGTACCGGAAGATGGATGAATACAAAATTCAGATATAAAGATTTTTTTTTGATTTCCTCCTTTGATAGGATTTTTCCAAACTTTTGTGTCAACTAGGTATGTTAATGAAGTTCTTCGTCGCAATAAAGGCTTGAAGCGTCTAGGGTTTTAAAATATGTAAGTGCAATATTTACAGAAGCTTATGTTGTCTTTATGGGTGATTGACAACCTAATAAAAAGGGTTTTACAGGGATGAATAAGGCTGGATATGCCGCTTTTCGATACCTGAATTTAGCTCGGGAATGACCTGATTCTGAAGATACAATATGCCGCAGAACCCAAAAAGCTTTGGCAGAAATGAGTGCTGCCACAAAAGTACTACTAGAATATGTGGAAGAAGCTGTAACTTTGTAAAAAAACAAACAGCCAAGCTGCGGGCTTATCTGTTTTAAATGTTACAGCACACACATAAATGAGAATACGTAAAAATGCGGTGATAACCGGAGTTGGTGGTTATGTTCCGGAAACTGTTTTGAACAACCATGATCTGGAGAAAATGGTTGATACCAATCATGAATGGATTGTTTCAAGAACAGGAATAAAGGAGAGAAGAATAGTTAATGACGACGAAATCGCAACATCTGACCTTGCAACAAGAGCCCTGCTTAGATTGATGGAAGATGGGAATGTAAATCCGGATGAGATTGATTGTGTGATTGTGTCTACTTCTACTCCTGATTATGTAATGGTGTCAACTGGCAGCATGGTTTGTGAGAAAGCTGGCTTGAAAAATGCGTGGGGCATAGATACCAATGCTGCATGTAGTGGTTTTTTATATGCATTGACGCTGGGTGCCAGTATGATAGAAAGTGGTCGCTGCAAAAAGGTAATTGTAATTGGCGCGGATAAAAATAGCTCTATTGTTAACTATACTGACCGCAATACCTGTATTCTTTTTGGTGATGGAGCAGGTGCTGTGTTGCTGGAACAAACAGAAGAAGAAGTGGGACTTATCGACAGCTATTTCAGAACAGATGGTTCCGGAAAAGAAAATCTGATCGTCACCGCTGGTGGATCCAAAAATCCTGCTTCTCAGGAAACCCTTGATCAAAAGTTACATTATGTCCGTCAGGATGGTCGGGTGGTGTTTAAAGCTGCTATTCAGGGAATGACAGATACCTGTAAAGAAATTCTGGATGCAAATGATCTCGAGACTAAAAATATCAACTACCTGATTCCTCATCAGGCGAACTTACGAATCATACAGGCAGTAGGTGAACAACTCAATCTCAATGAATCGCAGGTGAAAGTCAATATTGATCGTTATGGCAATACAACTGCTGCAACAATACCTCTTGTTTTATGGGATTTTAAAGATGACTTTAAATACGGTGATAAACTAATTCTTACCGCTTTTGGAGCTGGTTTTTCTTGGGGTGCCACATATTTGAAGTGGGGAAAACTAAGGGAGAAATAATCCCGATTTGCCAGCTTATATACTGGATGATGTCATTGCCCGGAATGTTATAATCAACCCATGACTGTAGAAGAAAAAATTGAAAAATCAGAAACGCGTATTTTTAAAACCGTTTTCCCCAATAATACAAATCATTATGACACCCTCTTTGGGGGGGCAGCTATGCACATGATGGACGAAGTTGCGTTTATTACTGCAACCAGATTCAGCAGGCAGACAATGGTGACGGTAAGTAGCGACCGTATTGATTTCAAAAAGCCCATTCCGGCAGGAACATTTATAGAGCTCATCGGCAGGGTAAGTCATATAGGCAATACCAGTTTAAAGGTTAAGGTAGACATTTACATTGAGCAAATGTATTCCGAAGATCGAGAGCGGGCGGTTACTGGTGAATTTTCCTTTGTGGCTATTGATGAACATAAAAAACCTATCGCGGTATTGAAATAGCAGGAAAAGGGTTATGACCTGCTTTTTTCGTTTTTAAGATACATATCTTCATTTGTTGGTTATCTTTGTTGCCATATGTTTAATAAGCCCGTTGCCATAGTGATTTTGCTGAGTTTGCTGACCGTGAATTTTGCTAGCTTATTCGTATTTGCAGGTTTTGAATTAAACAAACAATATATTGCTGACCGGCTCTGTGTCAATAAAAATAAGCCTGAACTGCACTGTAATGGTAAGTGTTATCTAATGAAAAAGCTCAGAATGGCACAGGATAAAGAGCAGAAGCAGGAGCGCCAGTCTCAAAAAACACAAATTCAGGATGCATTGGTCATTATGCCTTTAAAATTTGAGCATTACAGTGCTACAGTTATGGTGTTACACATACCATTCTCAACAGGAGTCCCGAATGCCATTCGCATTGCTATCTTTCATCCCCCACAAGTCAATGTTTAATATCGGGCTTCCATAATCATCATAATTGGAAGTTGTAATTACACCATATCTTCCGTTTAAAAAAGCTTTCTGATAATCTTAAAGATGGAGACTTTCAAACGGAATTGGTGGTGTCAACCTATATTGAACAAATAACTTTATACAATCTAATACATGAAGAAAATAATTATACTGATGGCGTATGCCATCGGATTGGCAGCTTGCAGTCCAACTGCCGACTACAAAAAAGAAAGAGATGAAGTAATGGTGTTTCACGATAAGGTCATGGCTGATCATGGCGTGATCGTTGAGAACCAGATGAAGCTGGATACACTAACTAGAAATCTTGCTGATCTAAAACTGAAGTTCCCTGATTTGGATACATTAAAAGAAAAGGAGCATATGGTGTCACTGATTGCTGAGCTGAGTGCAGCGGAGGAGCAAATGAATACCTGGATGCACCAGTTTGAACCTGATGTTACAGGGAAATCCAACGACGAGTCCATTTCCTATTTCAAAAATGAAAAGCTTAAGATCCAGTCAGTGGATAGCCTTTATAAAAAAGAGATAAAAGTGTCAGGAGCGTATCTTAATAAATATCAGAAATAATGAAATATACAATTATTTATTCAGCGGCATCATTCATTTTGATGACTGCGGGGTGTAAGGATAAACCTGAAAAACTTCCTTTTCTGCAGATGGAAATTACAACTAAAGAGGTGGGTGGTAAGAGCATACCTGATACAACTTTCCGAACCATACCAGCCTTTAAACTGTTCAATCAGGATAGCGTGGTAATTACAGAAAAGGATTTTGAAGGTAAGATTTACGTGGCCGACTTCTTTTTTACTTCCTGCCCCAGTATTTGTCCAGTAATGCATCGAAATCTCATGAGAGTTTATCAGAAATATAAGGGTAACCCGGAGGTGAAACTGGCCTCACACACCATTGACGTAAAGTATGATACCCCTTCAAGAATGAAATCTTATGCAAATAAACTTGGAGTAAAAGGTGACCAATGGGAGTACTTGTGGGGCACCAGGGATGAGATTTATGCATTGGCAGAACGTAATTACCTGGTGGCCGTTCAACAGGATAATAAGGCTCCTGGAGGTTTTGTTCATCAAGGATATCTGGTGCTAGTAGACAAACAAAAACGCATCCGTGGTGCCTATGATGGTACGCTGGAAAAGGATGTGGAACAATTGATGGTTGATATGGATATTTTGTTAAAAGAATAGGCGAAGCAAACCATCATGATATAAAAACGAAACAGGGATAGATCTGGCGATGTATCCCTGTTTTAATAGATGGTTAATCCACCACAGATTAACCTAAACCAAACAAACTACATCTATAACGCAGGATGTTGTTAAAAAGTTTTGATTTCGAAAAATAAAATCAAAATTAATTATATGCCGCTACAAATCAGTAGTGTATGTATGCTATATGGAATTGAAATTTCATTTAATGGTAGAGGAATTCTTGTCCTTCCGGTGTAATCGAAGCCGCATGTTGTACAGTATGTCTGTCTATTCTGATATATCCCAATCGTTCGAGTTCTTCATACTGTTCTTCCATTCCTCCGAGGATAGATGAACTTACCTGCTGGTCAATAACCTCAAGTAATGATTTCATAGCTTCTTTTTCCATGATTTGTGGTTTTGGTGATAAACGGTTGATTTTCTATTAAATATAATAAAAACCTGCGCATATAAAAAACCGATTGCTCATTAATTGTGGAAAACGAACAGTTAAGGCTGATTGTAACTCAATCCAGGTAATGAGGATCCCCTGCACTGTTTTACAAGACGTCAATTGCTGCAATATTATACCGCGACAGCTGATAGACTAAATTGTCCAAGGTTTTTCTCCGCGAGGATTAATTGGGTCATCATTTCTTCTACAGCCATATTGCCTTGAAGTTTGAGCTCCGGAATCAGTTCTTTATAATAATTGATACCATTTAGTAGCTGGGCTTTAAACTTTGCAAAGTACTTCTCTTTTTTCGTATTGAGTTCATCAAATTGTGCAGCGATATCTTTTTTTAGGTAATCTACATATAACTGTAGTTCATTAATGAAAAGATTTGGTCTTACAACACCTTCCAGAAGATTTTGTCTTCCATAAATGTGATTGATCATTTCTTTAAGAGAATATCTGCCGGAAAAAAAGGCAATGTTTGGTCCCGGGCAGATGCTTACTGCATTACTCTCTTTCGGTTTGATAATGCCTAGCTTGAGGTAAGTTGATGCACAGAGACCTTCACATAAACATACTTTTTCTGTAATATGCTCAAATAGCTGCTGATACTTTTCCTTTGTGAGGCTAATTGCGTGTGATTTTAGCTCTTTCAGCTTTAGATTTTGATACTGCCTGGACGCGGTACAGATAGGCTCTTTGGTAAACTCAGTGTTTGTACAAAGGAACTTTTTTGTACAGGGGCTGCCAGGACGTCCATTCTGAAGACGTGTGATCCTTTGTTCCTCCGCAGTGCTTTTTTTGAAGTTGTTGAACAGCACACCGAGGGGAGAAGAATTACTTACATAGAAATCATCAGCCTTTGAGCTCACAAGATCTGAAAGTGTCTCTTCGTCTACGTTTGTCGCTTCAGGAACCAGTAAAAAGGGACTTCCCCATCCAGCAGCATCCAGCTGGTAATAGTTCATTAGAAACTGGTGTTCCTCAGCCGTTCCAATTCCACCCTGAGCAGTGATGCGCTGAGTACGGAAAGGGGGGGCGGTAAGTGTTTTCGAATGTAATGCTGCGATGTACATGTCCTGAAGTTCCGCGAACAGCTCCTGGCGTTTTGTCTTGAACTCTTCGAGAATCGGGCCAAGCAAAAAGCCTTCTGTCGCAAATGCATGTCCACCGCAGTTCAGTCCAGATTCTATTCTAAATTCTGAGACCCACAGCCCTTTCTTGGCCAGCATTTTAGCCTGGATGAGTGCGGAGCGAAAATCACTTACCTTAAGGATAATTTTTTTCTGGATATTTCCTTTTTCATCTGGAAAAAATGAGTCACAATGTTCCATATAGGCATATAACCTTGGATTTAAACCAGCAGAGATGATGATGGAACTCTTCAGAGTGCTTTTTGCAAATCCTCGCATTGCTGCCAGTGCATCTGTAAAATCATCACCTGTATATTCTTTCCTTGCATTATAATTTGCTTTATCCACCTTAGACATGATATTGACATCGATGTGACCAGGTTGCATCGCTGCTTTGAGCAGTTTTTGGACATTTCTCTTTTCATCCCCGTCAGGCAAGCTCATCATCTGCAGGTACTTTTTCTTCAATGGTAAATGGTCCGGTATCAGCTCAAAGTATTGCACCAGATCGCCATCGGCTTCAAATTGCTGCTCGAGCAGGGCTGAGAATTGCTTTTCAACCAACCTGTCCAGAAGGTTTAAATACGCGGTAATTCTTTTTGCTCTGCTGTCTGCTTCGTGTTTGCCGATTAGGCGGTACTCCTCGCCTGCATTTTCCTGATGGAATTTCCTCATGCGTTCTGTCAGTTCATCATCTACAATGGATACAACTGAGGAAATGCCGTATTTCGCTACTTTTAAAGGTGTGTCGATGGAATAACCTAAGCCCAGAACAGGAATGTGAAATGTATGGTTCATTTGTCTTTATGGGTGTGTTGAGCAACAAAAGAACAGCTTATTTCAATCTAAAAATATGACTTTGATCATTTTCGATGGTGATCAAGATTATAAATTAAGTTATTCCTAATTGGTTATATTTGTAAAAAGCGAATATGGAAAATGCCAGGCTATTAAATGCTATTATTGAAACTGCAATTGACGGAATTATCACCATCGACAGTCGCGGGATCATTGAAAGTCTCAATCCGGCGGCGTTAAAGTTGTTCGGGTATACTCAGGAGGAAGTTCAGGGGAGAAACATTTCCGTACTGATGCCAGAACCTGATAAGACCAATCATGACCAATATATTGCCAGGTATCAACATACCGGTGAAAAGAAAATTATCGGTAAAGGCCGTGAAGTAAAAGGATTGAAGAAGGATGGCTCAACATTCCCTTTTAGACTTGCGGTAAGTGAGGTGCAGTATGAAAACAGAATCATATATACTGGTTTTATACATGATTTAACAAAAGAAAAAGAGGCGGAAGAGCGCCTTCGTGAATATGCTTATGAACTGGAAGAACTTGTTGCACAGAGAACTAAATCGTTACAGAAAACTGTTGCTGCGTTGAGTGAGGCCAAAGAAGAGGTTAGCTTGTCGCTGGAGAAAGAAAAGGAGCTGAACCAATTGAAAAGCAGGTTTGTTTCGATGGCTTCTCACGAATTTCGTACACCGCTCAGTTCGGTGCAATTGTCCTCTTCTCTAATTGAAAAATACGCAGAACCTTTTCAGAATAAAAACATCACCAAACATGTCGGAAAGATCAAGAATGCGGTAGGCAATCTCACAACCATCTTAAATGATTTTCTTTCCCTTGAAAGACTGGAGGCGGGGAGGGTGGAACCTACCTTTACTGCATTTGACCTGGTAAAGCTTTCAGAAGAGGTGACGGAGGAGATGCAGATGATCGCAAAACAGGATCAGAACATTATTTATCAACATACCGGTCTTCAAAGCACAGTGCTCCTTGATCTTAATCTTTTGAAGAATTGCATGCTTAATCTGATCTCTAACGCCATTAAGTATTCCGGAGAACACACTTTCATCGAGTTTAATACAGAAATTAACGACAAGCAGTGTGTGGTGACTATAAAAGACAATGGCATCGGTATTCCTGAGTCGGACCACAAGCATTTATTTCAACCTTTCTTCAGAGCACATAACACGGGAAGCATTCCCGGAACGGGCCTGGGCCTTAACATTGTACTACGCTATGCATCGCTCATGAAAGGAGAACTTTACTTCGAAAGTATCATCAATAAAGGTACTACTTTCGTACTCTCATTTAATAGATAACTAACCTAGATTCAACAGTAATAACCATTCCAGTTTATGAAGAAAATACAGATACTCATTATAGAAGATAACGACGACATCAGGGAAAGTACTGCAGAAATCCTGGAGCTTGCAAACTATGATGTTTTACAGGCAAATAATGGCCGGGAAGGGGTAGAGCTGGCTAACAAGAACCTACCTGATCTGATCTTGTGCGACATCATGATGCCAGAGCTCGATGGCTATGGGGTGTTATACCTGCTCAACAAAAATCCTCAGACCGCAGCAACGCCGTTTATTTTTCTCACAGCTAAAGCTGAACGTCTGGACATGCGTAAAGGAATGGAAATGGGCGCAGATGACTACCTGACTAAACCTTTTGATGATGTGGAATTACTTAATGCCATTGAAAGCCGATTGAACAAAAAAGATAAACAGCACCAGTTCTACAGCCAGTCGCTCGACCGGCTGAGTAACCTCTTTAATGGGACTTCCGGACTTCAGGAATTGGAGAAAATGATTGCTGCAAGAAAAGTAAGGGCAATCAAAAAGAAACAAATTGTCTATTATGAAGGGGATCCTGCCTCGGGCGTGTATCTGGTGATCAATGGCAAGGTCAAAACTTTCAAGCTGAGTGAGGATGGCAGGGAGCTGTTAACAGGTATGTACAGTCATGAAGAATATTTCGGCATCACCTCCATCTTATTAAGTGCGCCCTATGCCGAAACTGCTGAAGCTATGGAAGACAGTACAGTATGTATGCTTCCAAAAGATATGATGGACGATCTGCTTAGCCGGTATCCCGATGTCGCAAGACAATTTATACATATCATTTCGAACAACCTTCAGGACAAGGAGGAACAGTTGTTGCAGCTGGCCTACCATTCGGTAAGAAAGAGAATGGCTGAGGTGCTCATCCGTCTTTGTAAACAGGAAGCGGAAGGAGAGGAGCTGGTGCTTCGTGTTTCCAGGGACAATCTCGCTGCAATGGCTGGAATGGCCACTGAGACTGTAAGCCGTATCCTTAGCGACTTTAAAGAGGAGGGGATCATTGAGCGTAAAGGTAGCCAGATCGTCATTCTTGATCAGAATAAACTAAAACAAATGAAAAACTGATGAACATCACTTTTTAGGCTGACTAAGCTCATTCCAGCCTGGAATCTGTCTGCGTAAATTTGGATTATAATAAATCTAACCGCATGAGAGTTGTAGCTTACAGTATAAAATCCTTTGAAAAGGAACCCTTGGCTTTAGCCAATAATAAAAAGCATGAGATTACATTGATTTCAAATGCTTTGGGTCCTGAGACAGCGGCTTATGCTCAGGGTAAAGAGGCGGTAATTGTTTATAATGCAGATGATAACCTGTCTGCTCCAGTAGTAAACAGACTGGCAGACCTGGGCGTAAAGTATATTGCCACGCGTTCTACGGATATTTCTCATATAGACCGCGATACCGCTGCTTTTAGAAAGCTTAAGATCGCCAATGTTTCTGTAGATGCATTAAGAGGGGTCGCAGAAAATGACCTGCCGACAGTACTGGCCGCAGAGACTATATTGAACCTTGACAATTGGCAGCACCACCGTTGTAAAGATGGTTGTGCATGCACAAAATCTTCCGATGCCGATTTGGATTTTCCGAAACACTAATGCGAAGCCTCATGCTGGTTGATACAAACAAAATAATATCAAAATATCTTGTAGCTGCCCCCCGCTACACGAGCTATCCAACTGTTCCCTACTGGGATACAGTTGGATTTAGTACCGAAAAGTGGACTGAAGCCGTATCGCGTTCGTTCAACGATAGTAATGATTCAGACGGCATCAGTGTATATATTCATCTGCCTTTTTGTGAGAGCCTTTGTACTTATTGCGGTTGCAATACCAGGATTACTAAAAATCACGGTGTAGAACGCCCATATATAGAAGCGGTATTGAAAGAATGGCAAATGTACCTTCAGTTATTTGATGCCAGGCCAAAGATTAAAGAAATGCATCTGGGTGGAGGCACACCAACTTTTTTCAGTCCTGAGCACCTTCAATTGCTTATCGATGGCATTCTTGACTTTGCCGATCTTCACGAAGATGCGGAGTTTAGCTTTGAAGCACATCCCGGAAATACAACTTCAGCCCACCTCATCGCCCTCAGGAAACTTGGCTTCAGAAGGCTAAGCCTAGGGATTCAGGATTTTGATCCGCATGTCCAACTCATCATCAACAGAATACAGAGTTATCAGGAAGTCAGAGATGTGACACTCAAAGCCAGGGAAATTGGATACACATCTATCAACTACGACTTGATCTATGGACTGCCACACCAAAATCTGCATGGGCTTTCAGATACCATTGAGGCTGTCTTAAAGTTAAGTCCAGATCGAATTGCATTCTACAGCTATGCCCATGTACCATGGGTCAGGGCAGGACAGCGAAGATATACAGAAGCGGACCTGCCGTCCGCAGATCTTAAACAGGAGCTTTATGAATTGGGCCGTAAAATGCTGAGAACCGGTGGTTATGTAGATATTGGGATGGATCATTTTACGTTGACCAACGACTCTTTATATACTGCGGAAAGAAAAGGTTACCTCCACAGGAATTTTATGGGCTATACACATCAGTACAGTAAACTGATGGTAGGACTTGGGGTATCGTCTATCAGTGACACCTGGAATGCCTTTGCACAAAATGTGAAAAAGGTGGAAGATTATATCAGCGTGATTGAAAATGGGCAATTTCCAGTATTCAAAGGACATTTGCTCGACGAAGAGGATGCAATCATCAGACGACATATCCTGAACCTGATGTGTAAAGGACATACTTCGTGGCATTTGCCCGAAGAACAATGTGCCTCCCTCACAGATACTACCAATCGGTTAAGGTGGCTGGCACAGGATGGACTAGTGATGCTCAGCGACCAGGATGTGAAAGTAACCCCTTTTGGCAAACGTTTCCTCCGCAATGTGTGTATGGCATTCGATGCCCGTTTGTGGGCTAATGAGCCTACCACACAATTATTTAGCCTTACAGGATAGGGTTTCCCAAGCCCTGTTTTTATATAGGAGTGTATGTGCTGCAAAAAGCCGTCCGGAAGGGACGGCTTTTGCTTTTATCTGCAGTCAGTAACACCGGCTTCCATTCTTGCGGGACTTAGATAGGGGATATTTAGCTCCAGTCCTTTGAAAATAAACCAAATTCCTAAAAATATCATCATAAATGGAATGACGCGGTTGATTTTTCTTCTAAATACCACACCAGTAAAACCTATTCCTATAGTAGCGATAAACATAAGTGGCAAAGTACCAAGTCCAAACCAGAACATATAGGTTATAGCACTGTTTATAGCGCCTGTATTTACTGCTCCGGCCATGGCCAGATAGACAAAACCACAAGGAAGAAGGCCGTTAATCATACCGATAATCAGGTGATTGGCGTGGTGCTTAAAAGCGGTATTGAACAGCATATAGAAGGGCTTCAGAAGACCTGAGGAATGACCAGCCCAAGCCTTAAACTTAAAGATCCTTGAGCAGGCTGCTACTAAAATTAAAGCCCCGCTCAGAATGCTGAGCCCTTGTTGAAAACCTGCTACCCAAATCTGGCGGCCTATCAGGCCGATGATCAATCCCAGCATACAGTAGGAGATGATTCTTCCAAATTGATAAAGTAGTTTGTCCCATATCAGGAAGAGACCTCCTTCTTTAACTGAAGGAACGGCAAATGCCAGCGGCCCACACATGCCTATACAGTGTATGCTACCCAGCAACCCAATCATAAAAGCAAGTCTGTTAGTGTCCATTAGTAAATGATTTCTTTCTCGTATAAATAACTTTTGCCATTGCTGATCCAGGACAGTTGGATTCTCCACTGTCCTTTGGCGATTCCGGAAAGTGGGATACTGGTCAGGAGTTCTGTTCCTGTATTTATGGTGACCAATCTATCCATCTTTTTATCTGCATTGCGGATCATTTTTAAGGTGCCATGTGCAGGTGATTTGAAAATAATAATCATCACACCTTGAGCGATGCGTATTTCCGGTGTAGCAGTATCCGTATTTACCTGCTCCTTTTGAGCGTAAGTGGTGTCATACTGCAGGCCTTTCTGATAGTAATCGTTATCTATCAATGCGTCCGTCTTGCTGCTGAACATTACGAATACCAGCGTGACAATAAAGACCATAAAAATGGCCATTCCAATCATTAATTTTGTTCCCCAATTCATGTTTTTATCAATTTGCAGGTGCTATAAATGTAGTTTCAAAAGTATCTATGGTTTTTCCATCGCTTACAAGCCTGAAGGTCAACAGTGTTTTATATGCCTTGACGTCCCTCTGAGGCATGATAATGAAAAAAGTGATTTTTGCCACTCCACCGTAGCCGATGGAGTCCTGGTGTTGTATGTATTGTATTTTCAGGTTCCGGTCGTCAGGAACAATGTTGAACTTGAGTGCGTGGTTAGTTTTGTTGATCAGCTCCGCATTGTAAAGGTTACTTACTGTCTGGTCTTTATCTCTCATTTGATAAAGCGTGCCGCCGGCGCGCAGAATGGTCGTCTTGACTGCCGATCTGGACACCATGAGGTAGCTGAGCACGCTGAGCAGAATGACCAAAACTGCTGAATACGCGTAGATTCTTTTATTGATGAAAAACGATTTTTTGTATTTGATCTCATCTTCGGATTTGAATCCGATCAATCGTACCGGACGCTGGATCTTTTCCATTACCATATCGCAGGCATCGATGCAGGCGGTGCAGTTTACACATTCCATTTGTGTCCCATTGCGGATGTCAATCCCTGTAGGACATACATCAACACATAACTTACAGTCGATGCAATCTCCAGCGATGTTTTGTGCTCCCTTAACGCGTTTTTCGCGAGGTTCACCTCGCTCATAATCGTAAGCCACAATGATACTCTGGTTGTCTAGTAAAACGCCCTGAAGCCTTCCGTACGGACAAACAACAGTGCATACCAGCTCTCGCATATGGGAAAATACCAGGTAAAAGACAATTGTAAATACACAGATGGAGATGAAGCCTGAAAGGTGCATGGAAATCGGCTCAGTTATGATGGTAATCAGTGTTGTCGCACTGATGATATAGGCAAGGAAAATATTCGCTATCAAAAATGATATGCACAGGAAGAGACCATGTTTCAATGTTTTCTTAAATACTTTTCCGGCAGTCAGCGGAGCTGTATCAAGTTTTTTACGCTGTGATGGACCACCCTCTATCCAGATTTCTATTTTACGGAAAACCATTTCCATGAAGATCGTCTGAGGACATATCCATCCGCAGAATACGCGGCCGAAGACTACTGTAAACAGTACAATAAATACGAGGAGGCTTAAAAGTGCAAGGACAAAAAGGTAAAAATCCTGAGGCCAGAAGATGATGCCAAAGAATACGAATTTGCGCTCTAAGACATTAAGGAGAACAAGCTGTTCTCCGTTAATGTGTAGGAATGGGGCTGCGAAAAGCAGGCCCAGAAGTAAATAACTCAGTGCTGACCTGTTTTTAAAAAGCTTCCCTTTGATCACTTTTGGATAAAGCCACTGACGACGTTTGCCATCGTCAGTGAGGGTAGACAATTGGTCCCTGAAGTGTATTGGACTTTGTGACATTATTCTTGTTTTTTGCCCTGTGGCTCTTTCCCCCCAGGAGGGTTGCTTCCTTTTAAGGAGAGCACATAATTGGTGATGTCTGAGATTTGTTTGGCATTCATGGATTTCTCCCAGGCAACCATTCCCTTATCAGGTACACCGTATTTGATGGTCTTAAAGATATCTTTTACTGTTCCGCCATGCAGCCAGTATTCGTCAGTCAGGTTAGGGCCCACAATACCTTCTGCATGCTCACCATGACAGGGTGTGCAAACCGTTTTGAAAAGTGCGGCACCCTTCATGATGGCTTCTTTATCTGTAGACTGCTCAATATTATTTTCGTTGATTTGAGCAGCTGCATTTCCTGGTTTCTGTAGAAATGCAATTCTATTGTTTTCCGCTTCCTGGAGTTCTACCACGTATTCGTCTTCCTGCAGTTTACCGTATCCGAAAACATGGTAGTTGAGCAGGTAACCAATGGCAAAGATGATGGTTCCGTAAAACAGGAACATAAACCAGGCAGGAGTGGGGTTATCCAGCTCTGCGATGTCATCAAACTTATGGTCCATCATGAGGTCTTTCTCTGCTGAAATTGGCTTCAGACCAAGGACCTTATTCCATAATGTCTGCTCATTCTTTTTTGCTTCTGCCTTAGCTGCTTCCTGCTGGCGGAAATACTCTTTCTCTTCCTCTGTGGCAAAAGGAGAGGGGCTGAGGGTTTCCTTCACAAGAATCTTAACAACTTTTAATACCAGTGCGGAAACAACGAGGATACTGATGGCTACAAACAGCAGAGCCCAAATTAAGATATCCGTCATAGTTGCTCGTCATTTAAAGGTAACTCGCTCATATATTTAACTTCTTCTTTCTTCATGGTGAGCAAAAGAATGCCAACCGCAAAAAAGAACAGTAGGAAGATGGCCAGGGAAGTGATGAGGTATCCCTGACTTCCATCTACCTGATCTAAAAATTGCTTAAACATGGTGTGTCTGATTTAATGTTTTACTTTGCTTTAATGTCCATTCCAAGGCGTTGCAGGTAGGCTACAATTGCGACGATCTCTTTGTCGCTTTTTACTTTAACTTTGTTTTTCTCAAGGTCAGTAGCAATCTCTTTTGCTTGTACATCGAGGTCCGCATTTGCGTAGTTTTCATATCCCTCTTCATAAGGAACACCCAGGCTGCGCATTGCATTGATCTTACTGCGGGTGGTTGTCGTATCCAGGGTTTGGGTAACCAGCCATTCGTAAGGAGGCATAATACTTCCAGGCGACATGGTCTGAGGATCCAGCAAGTGGTTATAGTGCCATGCATTGCTGTATTTTCCTCCCTCACGGTGCAAATCCGGACCTGTACGTTTTGATCCCCAAAGGAACGGGTGGTCATATACAAATTCGCCAGCCTTGCTGTATTCTCCATAACGCTCAGTTTCCGAACGGAAAGGTCTCACCATCTGGGAGTGACAGCTCACACAACCTTCACGGATGTAAAGGTCACGTCCTTGAAGCTCAAGTGGCGTATAAGGTTTAACTGTGGCAATCGTCGGGATATTTGACTTGATGGTGAAAGTCGGCATCATCTCTACCATTCCGCCAATTAGGATCACAATCAATGATACGACCAGGAACAGCATTGGTTTGCGCTCCAGCGTACGGTGCAGTTTTTTCTCAGCACCTTGTGGTACGTAACTTTTAGCCAGCGCAGGTGCTTCAGCTGCCTCATCCGCTACCAGTTTTCCACTGCGAACAGTTTTGATCAGGTTGTAAGTCATGACGATTACTCCAGTCAGATACAATGCCCCTCCGATGGCACGAAGTACGTACATCGGCACAATCTGTAACACAGTTTCAAGGAAGTTTGGATACCTCAGCATTCCGTCTTCTGTGAACTCTTTCCACATCAAACCTTGTGTGAATCCTGCAAAATATAATGGGACTGCGTAAAAGATAATTCCTAGTGTACCAATCCAGAAGTGGAATGAGGCCAGTTTTTTAGAGTATAAAGAAGTATTATAGATTCTTGGGATCAGCCAGTATAGAATACCGAATGTCAAAAATCCGTTCCACCCCAGTGCGCCCACGTGTACGTGTGCTACGATCCAGTCTGTATAGTGTGCAATGGCATTAATTTGTTTTAGGGCTAGCATAGGTCCTTCAAAGGTTGCCATACCATAAGCAGTAAGTCCTACGACCATAAATTTGAGGGTCGCGTCTTCTCTTACTTTATCCCATGCGCCGCGAAGTGTTAATAAACCATTGATCATACCACCCCAGCTTGGTGCGATCAGCATGACGGAGAATACAACACTCAGTGACTGCACCCATGATGGCAATGAGGTATACAAAAGGTGGTGAGGGCCTGCCCAGATATAAATAAAAATCAGTGACCAGAAGTGTAAGATACTCAGCTTATAGGAGTATACAGGCCTGTTGGCCATCTTAGGAAGAAAATAGTACATCATCCCCAGGTAAGGCGTAGTCAGGAAAAATGCAACCGCATTGTGTCCATACCACCATTGCACCAGCGCATCCTGTACCCCAGCATAAATGTAATAGCTTTTAAAAGCTGAAATAGGAAGTTCAATCGAGTTTACAATGTGAAGTACTGCAACCGTGACAAACGTAGCGATGTAGAACCAGATGGCTACATACATATGCTTTTCACGCCTTTTGATAATTGTACCAAACATATTGATCCCGAAGACCACCCAGATCAACGTAATTGCAATATCTATAGGCCACTCCATTTCTGCGTATTCATGAGAAGTAGTCAGCCCCAGAGGCAACGTGATGGCGGTAGCCACAATGATCAGCTGCCAACCCCAGAAATGGATCTTGCTCAGCACATCGCTAAACATCCTCGCCTTAAGTAGCCTTTGAAGTGAGTAATAAACGCCCATAAAGATGGCGTTCCCTACGAAAGCGAAAATTACAGCGTTGGTGTGTAATGGTCGTATACGCCCAAAAGTGGTGTATTGGCTGCCCATGTTTAATGCAGGTTTGAATAACTGCATGGCAACGAGCAATCCGACCGTCATGCCGACAATACCCCAGATAATGGTGGCAACGGCGAAGTTTCTAACGATCTTGTTGTCGTAATGAAATTTTTCAGTCATGTTGAATTAATGAGTGGTTTATGGTGTGTAAAATTAAAGTTGGCTGTGCGTTTACAGAGTGATGACAATTCTCATTAAGGATGATCCTGGTCACTTTTTGTCTCCGAACGATTGTGCTGAAGATCATCTTCAAATAGGATTCGGACCGATGGTGTGTATGTATCCTCGTGTTGCCCTGTTTTGCTAGCCCAGAAAAAGGCGGCAAGGAAGACCAATGCCAGCAGAATACTGCAGCCGATCAGGAAATATAATATGTTCATAACAGTTTGTTTTTTCGGGCGAAGAACCTCGCTGCGACGCTGGTGAAAATGATAACGGTTACTGTACTAACGGGCATTAGAATCGCTGCAATAAGTGGAGACAATATGCCCTGTACTGCAAAATATAAGCCTACAATGTTATAGGTGAGAGAAATCGCAAAGCTGATATGGATCACCTTAACCGCATCTTTCGCTTGTTGTATGAAGTTCGGGATCTGCTGAAAGCTCTTTCCGTCAAGAATCGCATCGCAGCCCGGACTGAAGTTATTGATGTCATCGGTAACCGCGATACCCAGGTCACTTTGTTTCAATGCGCCTGCGTCATTCAGGCCATCGCCAAACATGAGCACTTTGCGGCCTGCGTCTTGCAAGTCAAAGATATAATCGAGTTTATTTTGTGGGCTTTGTTTAAAATGCATCTGCTGGCTACGTGGAAAAAAAGGGATCAATATATGTTTGTCCTGATCCTGATCGCCTGATAACAGGTGCAGGTCTGCTGTCTTTCCCAACTTAAAAATCAGCTCCTTGAATCCCTTTCTCCATTGTTGTCTGGAGCTGAAACAACCCAGGTATTCGTTGTCGATCAAAATGTGTACAGTAGCCCCCTGCTTAGGTTTTACTGATGTGCTGATGCCCAAAAATGAAGCGCTACCCAGTCTGACCTCACGTTCGTCCACGAGTCCTGTAATGCCACGGCCTACTTTTTCCTTGTATTTATCAACAGTAAATTTAGTTGGTCTGCCCAGCCATGTCACGAGTTCCCTGCTTAGGGGGTGTCCTGAGTTGCGGGCAAGGTCATTCACAAGTTGACGTTCATAGTCGCTGATCCCACCTTCAAAGATGAAATCTGCAGAGTCCGGATTGGTGATGGTGCCAGTTTTGTCAAACACATAAGTGTCAATCCTGGCCAACTCCTCAACTACAGCGGTATTCTTAAGGTAAAATTTGTTCTTGTCAAAGATGCTGAGTACAGCCGCAAGCGTAAAAGGAGAACTCAGAGCAAGTGCACAGGGACACGCAATGATCAATACCGCAGTAAAAGAAGCCAGCGCTTTAGACTGGTTGTGCTGTCCGATCCAAAAAAATGCGGCACCAACCGCAACAGCGAGTAATACAATGCTGAAATATCTGCTTGCAATGTCGCTGAAAGTCCTGATATGGTCTTTTTTTCCATTAAAGGTTTCGTTGTTCCAAAGCTGCGTCAGGTAACTTTGGGAGATGGGCTTTACTACCTCCATTTCCAGCGCACCACCAAGTTGCCGTCCACCGGCGTAAATTACCTCACCAAGCACCTTTCTGACCGGTTTGGACTCGCCGGTAACAAAACTGAAGTCGATCTCAGCCTCGCCTTTCAATAAGATGGCGTCTGCAGGAATGATCTCATTGCTGCGGATCAGCATCCTGTTACCAATTGCAAGCTCGTTTAAAGGAATGGGTTTCTCAGCCCCGTCTTTGATCAGCGTTACAGCTACAGGGAAATAGGACCGGTAGTCCCGCTCAAAAGAAAGGTGGTGATAGGTATGGTGTTGCATCCATTTCCCAATCAGCAGGAAGAATACCAGTCCGCACAGCGTGTCCACGAACCCGGCACCTGTGCCACTAACGATCTCATAAACAGAACGGATAAACATAACCGCAATACCAAGGGCCAGGGGGAAGTCAAGGTTCAATATCCCTTTGCGCAGGTTCGCCCAGGCGGAAACGAAGTAACCTTTCCCACTATAAAATACCATAGGTAGTGCAAAAACCAGATTCAACCATCCAAAGAAGGTACTGAACTGGCGCTCAATGGCGCCAATCCCAAAATAATCAGGAAAACTAAGCAGCATCACATTTCCAAAGCAAAATCCTGCTACAGCAATTTTTCTGATGAGACTACGTTCCGACAGGTCTTTTTTTTGCTCCTTCACTACGTCCTGCAGGCTAATCAGTGGCTCGTATCCAATAATGGCCAACAACTCTACGACTTCCCTCAGACTAATTTCACGATTCTTGAAAGTCACCAACACCTGTTTCTTCAGAAAGTCGATGCGCGACTGGCGAATGGCGGGATTGATCTTATGAAGATGTTCCAGCAACCATATACAAGAACTGCAATGAATGGCTGGAATGTAAAAAGTGATGACTGTAATGTTTTCATCCTGATAATCCACTAGTTTCGCTGTGATCGTGGACTCGTCCAGGTATTCAAAATGTTTTGCCTGATGTTTCTGTGTTTGCCCGGGTACATCGTTATAAGCATAGTAATCAGTAAGATTATGGCTACTAAGAATCTGATATACACCCTGACAGCCGAGGCAGCAAAACTGTTTGTCGGCAACCCGGTAGGGCGTACCGGGAAGGTCGTCTCCGCAATGGTAACACTTCGTTTCCTGGGTCGTTGTATTTTGTGCTAACATAAGAAATTGATATTCCTCAAAGTTCCCGGTTCCTGTTTAGGATAAATATGACCGCGATCATCTTCTTGGCTGATAGAAATCACCTGCTGTTTCTGCCTTAAATCATAAAAGTATTGCCATCTTTCAAACTAATTTTAAAAAATATAATTAAAACCCGCATATTTATACTGTTAATAGGATTTATTCATGATGAATGACCTATACGTAAGGAAATAAACAAGACGGGACCAGATGAATTATCGGGAAATATTAGATCAGCTCAGAGCACACGTTGCCAGTGTCTTTCATGCTAAAACTGACGCCAAACTCATTTATCATAATCTGGAACACACAGAACAGGTAGTAGAAAATGCAGTTAAAATTGCCAATCACTATCAGTTGTCTGACGAAGACTTTTTTGTCGTTGTCGCTGCGAGTTGGTTCCATGATGTCGGTTACTTTTATGATTGCAACCAACATGAGTCCTGCGGTGCAGACCTTTCTGCAGCCTTCCTTGCTGAAAAAGGCGTTGATGAATTGCTGATTGAGAAGATACGCAATTGCATTATGGCCACCAAAATGCCACAGAGCCCGAATGGATTACTGCAGCAAATTGTCTGTGATGCCGATCTTTATCACCTTGGAAGTAACAGTTTTAAAGAACGTAACAGACTGATGCGCAAAGAGGCGGAAGCCTTCTGCAGCAGGTCCCTCGACAAAGACGAATGGCGATTGAAAACCATTTCCCTTTTTAAGGCGCATCATTACCATACCACTTACTGCCAGAATTTGCTGAATGCAAAAAAAGCTGAAAACCTTGCCGAACTGGAACGTAAGGCCGAAAAACAATCAAAACTGACCATTTTGCCTTCAACAGGCAGTTCAATAAAAAAACAAACAGAAACAGTAAACGTGGAAAAAAAGAAAAAAAGCGACCGTCCTGAACGTGGTATTGAAACGATGTTCAGAATAACTTCCACCAATCATCAGCGACTGAGTGATATGGCCGATAACAAGGCCCACATCATGATCTCTACCAATTCAATTATTCTTTCTGTTATCCTTAGTATCCTGCTTAGAAAACTCGAAGATAACCCACACCTGATCATTCCAACATTGCTGTTGTTAGTCATCTGCGTTGTTACCATGGTATTTTCTATACTGGCCACAAGACCCTCCATACCGGAAGGTGTTTTTACTCCAGATGATATCAATAAGAAAAAGGTTAACCTGCTTTTTTTTGGTAACTTCTATAGGATGAGCCTCCCCGATTATGAGATGGGTATGGGGAAGATGATGGAAGACAGGGAATTCCTGTACGGCAGCCTCATCAAAGACCTTTATTCACAGGGTGTGGTGCTTGGCCGCAAATATCGCCTGTTGCGCATCGCCTATAATGTATTTATGTTTGGCATCGTCATCTCTGTCGTTGCCTTTATCATCGCCTCATTTTTAGTGACCTTGTAGTCAATATGGAACCTGTCGAATTTTATAACAGGGATCTTAGCTGGTTAAGTTTCAACGAACGTGTGCTGATGGAAGCGACCCGGCTTGAGGTACCTATCCTGGAACGGATCAAGTTCCTTTCCATTTATTCCTCTAATCTGGATGAGTTTTACCGTGTGCGCATGCCGGTCATGATCTGGGATGTAGAGCTGGCAAAAGAGAGGATCAATGCGCAACAACAGCGTTTTGGTGAAATTATAAGTCAGCAGATTCTTCCCGAGCTGGAAGCCATGAAAATCCACTGGCGTTACAACATGGCTATTCCGGACCTGATCAGCGGACAGGTTGCTGATCTTTTTTTCAACGAAATCCTTGCCTATATCCATTCCGTCTGCATAGACGACGACCTGAGCAGCTTCTTCGCTGAAAACAATAAACTCTACCAGGTAGTCATTCTGAAAAATAGACTCGGACAGGAACGCATGGAGTTGATCAGCATTCCCTCGGAAACGCTACAGCGCTTGTACGCCATCTCTGCTGATGGTGCACAATACATTGTTTTTTTGGAGGATATCATCAAAAACCACCTTTATTATTTGTTTCCTGAAGATGAGATCGAAGGTGCCTACAATCTGAAAATTACCAGAAATGCTGCTCTGAAGATCGGCCAGGAGTATGAGGAGGACATGACCATTGCCCTGGAGAAGCAACTTGAAGTCCGCGATTTTGGTTTTGCCACCCGCTTTTTGTACGAGCCGGGGTTGCCGTTAAGGAACTTATACCGAATGATTTATGCGCTGAATCTCCATAAAGCAGCGGTCGTACAGGGAGGAGCATACCATAACCTAAAGGATCTCAATACTTTTCCCCTCGGGGATGTTTATGCTTACCCCAAATGGCCTGCGGCAAAAGCAGTCAGCATTGCTGAAAAAGAAACTATCTTTGATCACATCCTGAAAAAGGATATGCTTGTCAACGTTCCTTATCAGAACTATGACGCCGTGCTCCGGTTTTTTAACGAAGCTTCCAGCGATCCTAAAGTTGAGGAAATCTATACCACGCTTTACCGTGTAGCCAGCAATTCCAGAATTGTCAATGCCCTCATGACGGCTGCAAAAAACGGCAAAAAGGTAATGGTGCTGGTTGAACTTAAAGCCCGCTTTGACGAGGCCAATAACATCAAGTGGGCCAAGCAGATGAAAGCCGCTGGCGTAAAAATCATCTACAGCAGTATCGACCTCAAGGTACATGCCAAAGTGGCGCTGGTCAAAAGACGTCATGCCGATGAATTACAATACCTCGGACTCCTCGCCACGGGAAACCTGAACGAGAGTACGGCAAAGTTTTATACCGACCATATTCTGCTTACTGCACACCAGCCTATGCTGTGGGAACTGGAATCACTTTTCGGATTCCTTAGCAAAAAGAAAAAGAAACCCGCTCTGGAAGATAACATCTCTTTTGAGCATCTCCTTGTTGCTCAGTTTAATCTTCAACAGATGTTTCTAGCGCTTATTCAGCGAGAAATTGATCATGTTAGGGAAGGTAAATCTGCAGGGATTACCATAAAAATGAATAACCTGGAAGAGCAGAAGCTCATTTCCAAACTATATGAAGCTTCTCAGGCAGGCGTAAAGGTCCAGCTCATTGTACGTGGCATCTGCTGCCTCATTCCTGGCGTTGCAGGTCTTAGTGAAAATATTACCGTAAGAAGAATTGTAGACCGGTTCCTTGAACATGGACGTGTCTTTATATTTAACAATAACGGTGCAGATGATATTTATATGGGCTCTGCAGATTGGATGAACCGCAATATTTACAACCGTATAGAGGTATGTTTCCCATTGTATGATATTGCTTTGAAGAGCATTATTTTAAAAATGATTACCTTGCAGCTTGAAGACACACTCCAAGCCGTGATGATGGATTCCTCCCTGCAAAACGTGTCTGTCAATGCCCCTTCTCCACGTCGTTCTCAGGAAGAGATTTACCACTTGCTTCGGGAAGAAGTGTCCTTGCAGGGGATTATGCCAGTGTAAACCCAAATGAAAAATTATGAACAAAACATCTACTCACCTTATATATATACTACCCTTACTGTCCCTGGTAACTTTGTGTGGTTGTAAGCCCCCGAAGAATAAATTTACCAATCCCAGAGGATATGATCTTGAGCAAGCCGACAAGTTCAATATGCCCGAAAGTCTGCTTGAAATATCAGGCGTAGCCTTACATAATGGAAATCCGGATACGATATATTCTATTCAGGATGAAGATGGGAAACTCTTCAGGCAAAAATGGGACATAAAAAAGCAACACAATACACATTTCGCTTCTAAAGGTGATTACGAAGATCTGGCTATTCTTAAAGATCAGGTACTGGTGCTGAAAAGCAATGGCTCTGTATACGTGTTTCCCGTCTCGGAATCGTCAAAGGAAGAAACTAAAGCCGTAAAGGAGTTTAAGAAGATCGTACCAAAAGGGGAATATGAGAGTCTGTATGCCGATCCTGAAACGAATCAGGTGTACATACTCTGCAAAGCTTGTCCTTCTGATAAAAAGGCTAAAAAGGTAAGTGGATATGTATTTGATTTTCAGTTTTCTGCGGATAGTGCCGGCAATAACATCCAACTAAACCCGGCGGGGGAGTTTACTGTAGATTTGAATCCTATCAAGGAGCTCAATCCGAAGCTCAAGGCAAGCCTTAATCCCTCAGCATTGTCAAAAAATCTATTAACTAAGCAGTGGTACATCCTTTCTTCTGTCAATAAATTGCTGCTGGTAGCCGATGCGCAGTGGAACATTAAAGAAGTGCACCGCCTCAATTCTTCGACTTTTAATCAGCCGGAGGGGCTGGCCTTCGATAACCAGCACAACATGTACATCTCTAATGAAGGAGATGAATTGACAAATGGTAATATCCTGAAATTCAAGTATCATCCTGGTAAGGATATGGCTTCGGAAACAGTTCAATAATTACCTTCGTTTTACCCGCGTAGCAAATGTAGATTGTACATTTGTAGCTAAATTTAACTGTAATAAATAGTTTATCCGGTGATCTAAGTGATCGGATCCGATAAAGAATATAAGCATGCGAGCTGTAACGCTAAACCTGAGTAAAGATATCAAAGGATTGGGAGAGAAGCCCATTGGAGCAAGTATCAAACTTTCATTGAAGCCATTCATTGCCTTTGTTGAAGATATGGCGAGCAGGGAGAAAACTGCGAAGATCAATTTCTATAGATACATACTGGAACAGTTCAATCAATATCCGGAGCTGAATGAGCCCATTGAGCAGGAGAATGTCCACAAGTATAATGCTCTTTTCGAGTTGATCTATATGGCACTGTCGCCGATCATTAGTGAAGAGCAACACCAGCTCTGGGCGCTTGGTACCCCTATATCGCCAAACTTTCATTATGGCACGGAAGCTTTCTACAATGTTCTCGTAGATCCGGAAACCTGCACGCTGAGGGCTGGCCTTAATCTGCCCAGCAGAATGGAAATGCAAAAAAGTCTGATCTCCTCGTTTTACAACCTGATCCTCCAGCGATTCTATAACTTTTCACTCACAGCAAGCTCGTTTACCATCAAATCGATGGTCGACCCTGAAACACATCTTCTGAGGTATTACCGTCTTGACGTAGACAGCCGTTTCATCGATATTAAAACAACGGTGAAGATGCCTGAATATGACCTCAAAATTGTAAAAGACTATATTCAAGATGAGCGCAATACCATCACCGTACTTAAAAAACTTATTCCACCGGAAATCTTCAAAATTGAAGGGATAGCCATTGTGACCATGACCGATGTTACTGGTGAGTACGCATTGGAGTCGATCAAAAACATCATCATCGAACATCATGAATCGCAAAACCTGCAGCAGGGGGAGGAGATTGCTACAGCCCTGAAAACACTCGCCGGAACGGATCAGATTGAATTTAACCTGATTCCTTATGTCAAGCTGAACAACCGTGTACTGAACAATGACAACAGGGGTTTTCAAAGCATCATGATCAAACTGGCAAAGGAAGAAGGCCAGGATGAAGAGGAGTATATCCGTCTCATTGACGAATATAGTATCAATCCAAGGACATTGATTTTCCCTGATATCCGTGAAGAGGACAGTGAGAAATATCCAATGTTACATTTACTGGACAAAAAAGGGATTACTTCCTATGCTTTGTTCCCATTGTATTTCAATGCCAAACTGGTCGGCTGTCTGGAGCTTTATACCAGCGATGCGCATCAGTTGAATGGTAATACCATCGCAAAAACTGAACTGGCATTCTCACTGCTTGCACAGCTTTGTCAAAACATCATTTCTGATTTCAACGTAGAAATAGAAGAGGTCATCACAGATAAGTTTACCGCCCTTCAGCCTTCAGTACAATGGCGCTTCCATGAGGCTGCCTACCATTACCTGCAGACGGGAGGTAAGGCAAGGAACCTCCCGGTAGAGCCTGTGTATTTTAAAGATGTTCATCCGTTATATGGTGCGGTAGACATCAGGAACTCTAGTGTCCTCCGTAATATGGCACTCCGAAAAGATCTTTATCTTCACTTTGAACAGCTTCAGCTTGCTTTAGGAAAGATTAAAGAGGTGGTATGCAATTCTATTGAACATGAGCTTCCTCAAAAACACCAGGTGTGGAACAAAGTAGAGTTTGAGAATCTTGGAGATCATGAAATCCTGAAAATGGAGGATTACCTGCAGCGTCAGATCCCAACGGCAATGGACCAATTGAAACTTGCTCACCC
Source organism: Pedobacter sp. BAL39 (assembly GCF_000170795.1). Taxonomy (GTDB): domain Bacteria; phylum Bacteroidota; class Bacteroidia; order Sphingobacteriales; family Sphingobacteriaceae; genus Pedobacter. The sequence goes on along the minus strand of NZ_ABCM01000006.1, from coordinate 64,898 downwards.
TGAATTGAAACCGATTGTATATAATTATTTTGAACAAACAGCTTCAAATGGTCGTATTTATGAACATCGCGACCGCTATGAGAAAAGTCTTCAGATGATCAACCTCGCGGTATCCCGGCACCTGGATGATTTTAATGCGGAACTGCAAGAGAGCTATCCCTGCTATTTTGAGAAATTCAGAACAGATGGAGTAGAATTTGACATCTATCTCGGTCAGTCCATCTCTCCACATAAAAACTTCAAGCCGGCGGTGCTCCATGATTTTCGTCTGAAGCAGCTGCGCGTGCTGGCGGAGATCGCTAAAACAACTTATAGCCTGGCGCCTTACTTTTCGCTGCCCCTGGAAACTACACAGCTGATCTTTGTCTATGAGAAGCTCATTGATGTAAGCTTCAGGATTGATGAACAGCGTTTTGACGTGGAAGGTAGTTACAACATCCGCTACCAAATGGTCAAAAAAAGGATTGATAAAGCTCATATTAAAGATACTACGGAACGGCTCACGCAGCCCGGGAAAATTGCCGTCGTCTATTTCAACAGCTGGGAAGCTGCAGAATACCTGGGTTATATCCGCACGCTGCAGAAACTGAAAATTCTCAATGATGATGTGGAATATCTTGATATCGAGGAATTACAAGGTGTGGAAGGATTGAAAGCCCTAAGAGTAGGTGTAACGCTTAAAAAATAAATATCTATGCGTCTAAAAAAGGACCTTCGGACAGCATTGCTGTTCCATATTGCCATCATGACCAGCCCGGCGATCAGCATGGCACAGCAGCCAGCGACCAGGGATTCTATTACCATCGCCATCGCTCCTGAATATAACCACGTAGGTCCTGGTCACCGTTTCTTTCTGGGTGAAAGCTACCGCCAGATATGGGCTACGCCTGTAAAAATGCGCGTCATGCAGCTGCAAAAAGAAAAAGGTGGATTGAGTATCGTCAAACTTGGTGGTGGGATGCAAACCCGCTCTTTGCGTCTTAGAGATGCGTCGGGCAAAGAATGGGTGCTCAGAACGGTTCAGAAATATGCGGAACGCAGCCTTCCCGCTAACCTCCGTAAAACCATTGCCAAAGATATTTCCCAGGATCAGGTGTCTACCAATCATCCTTTTGCGGCACTTGTGGTGCCACCTCTGGCGGAAGCACTTGGACTGGCACATGCGGTTCCGGAGATCGTTTACATAGGTGATGATCCGGGGTTAGGGGACTACCGTAAGGACTTTGCCAATGCGGTATACCTCTTTGAGGAACGTTCTCCTTTTGAAGATAAAACAGACAATACTGAGAAGACTCAACGTAAAATCCTGGAGGATAATGATACGCGTGCGGATCAGAAAATGACCCTCCGGGCAAGGCTGCTCGACTTTCTGCTGGGCGACTGGGACAGGCATGAGGACAACTGGCGCTGGCAGGAAGAGAAAACAAAAAGTGGTACAACCTACTTTCCTGTGCCACGCGACAGGGATAAGGTTTTCTATAAAACTTCGGGCATATTTCCATGGGTGCTTACCCATCAGTGGCTCAAAACCCACCTCCAGCCTTATAGCCCTGATATCCGTGATGTAGACCACTGGAGCTTTAATGAACGTTACTTCGACCGGTTCTTTCTCAATGAGTTGTCTTTGCAGGACTGGAAGGATGAAGTGAAAATCGTCCAGTCAAAAATGACTGATGAGCTGATCCAAAAGTCATTCCGACAGATGCCGGATACTGTATTCCGTCTTTGTGGTCAGGAGCTGATCACAAACTTCAGCTCCCGCAGAGATAAGCTGGATAGTCTGGCAACACATTATTACCATTTCTTATCGATTTATGTGGATGTACCAGGATCGGATAAAAAGGAAAATTTTGAAGTCAGCCATCTTGATAACGGCGACGTGCAGGTGCGCATCTTTAATATAAAAAAGGATGGCAGCAAAGGGCGTCTGTTTTACGACCGTACCTTCGATCAGCACATCACAAAGGAAATCCGCCTTTTTGGTCTGGCTAGCAATGATGTGTTTGATGTTAAAGGGGCTGCGAAATCGGCCATACGCATCAGAATGATTGGTGGCGATGATCAGGATGAGTTTAAAGTTGCTGATGAAGTCTCCAATAAATCCGGTCTTTTTGTGTACGACAGGTCTGATGAACCTAATGACTTTCCAACGAAAGGTGACGTAAAGCTTAGGCTAGAAAAGGATACGCTGGTGAACAAATTTGATAAAACAAGTTTTCTTTATGACCGGTCGGGCCCGCTGTTCAACTTCAATTATAACATTGATCAGGGGGTACAACTGGGACTTGGTTATATTATTGAAAAACAGGGTTTCAGGAAGTCCCCGTATGCCTCTAAACATGAAATATGGGTCAACTACAACACCGGCAGGAAGTCCTTTATCCTTGATTATACAGTCGACTTTAAAAAGGCGATCGGTCATAATGACCTCGTCGTCAATGCCAATATGCTTGGTCCCGGAAACATCAGTAACTTCTTCGGAATAGGGAATAATACACGGTATGTTCAGGATGATGATGACGAGGATGATTTTGATAATGACGATGAAAATGACCGTGAAGATGGGATTTCTTATTTCAGGAACCGTTATGACTACCTCAACTCCAGCGTTAAACTTAGAAGAGATCTGGATCAGGATTGGCGTGTGGAAGGTGGTGCCTTATTCTCCTATTACTCCAGCACGAGATCGGGTAACGATGAACGTTTCTTCAGGGATTTTGATGCTGCTAATCCGCAGGAGGGTGTTTTTACTACCCGTTTATATGCAGGACTGACGGCAGGATGGTCTTTTGATACGCGTGACAATGAGGGGATTCCTTCCAAGGGGGTGTTCTGGAAAACTACGCTCACTGCCCAGCAAGGTCTTGTAGGAGGTAGCAAGAGATACGGTGTTGTTACCTCTGAATTCCGCTTTTACCTCAACCCCGGAAAATCAGGCCTGGTCATCGCCAATAGAATTGGTGGTGGTACAACGGTTGGTGATCCTCTTTTCTTCCAGCACATTCAACTTGGAGGCGCCAATAGCCTTCGCGGGTACAACAGCAGACGTTTTACCGGCAGAACGGGGCTATACCACAATATTGATTTCCGCCTGAAGCTATTTAACTTTACTTCTTACCTCGTGCCTGGTACCGTTGGAATGATCGCCTTTAATGACGTAGGAAGAGTTTGGCAGCCAGGTGAAAAAAGTGGTAAGTGGCACCAGGGGTATGGTGGTGGTTTGTATCTGATGCCTGGAGAGCAATTGCTGGTTCAGGCTGCCATCGGACACAGTAAAGATGCTACATTACCTTATTTTAGCATAGGCTTCAACTTTTAATTACTTTAATTTTTTCTTGATAACTGGTCGGGACTGAAAAGCTTGCGCTGAAAAAGCGCAAACGTTTCTAGGCCCCTCAGAGCATATAGAAAAATTAAAGCTGGGCGCATATTGAAGAGATGTTGTCGAAGATGTCGTAACATATTTGCGTCTGCCGATCGCTTTCTGTTACTTAGTGTGGGCTGCATCTGAAATGCTTGTAAATAAATGGTGCCTGATTGTCAGTTTATGAAATCTCAAAACAATAGCTGTTGAAAATCGTTCTATTGCTATATAAAACGACTTTTATGAGATTATTACGAAACATTTTGCCTGTGGCGCTTATGTTATTTGGTGTACAGGCAGTCGATGCGCAGTTTAAACTGCCTGCATTGCCTTATTCTACCAGTGCGCTGGAACCTGCAATTGATAAACAGACAATGGAGATCCATCACGGAAAACATCATAATGCTTATGTGACTGCACTGAATGCAGCTGTAAAGGGCAGTAGTGCAGAGGGGAAATCCCTGTCAGAGCTTCTCGGGGATGTTTCCAAATATCCGACGGTGATCCGTAATAATGCCGGTGGGCATTATAACCATAGCCTGTTCTGGCTGGTGATGTCTCCTAAACCGAAGCCGGCTTCAGCAGCTTTTCTAAAACAGATGGATGCGACATTTGGGTCTATGGACCAGTTTAAGAAAGCTTTTGCCGACTCTGCAGCTAAGCGGTTTGGCTCTGGTTGGGCGTGGCTGATGGTGCAGAATGGTAAATTGAAAATTAGCAGCACACCGAATCAGGACAATCCACTGATGGATGTTGTTGCTGAAAAAGGAACGCCTATTCTTGCCCTGGATGTATGGGAACACGCTTATTACCTGAAATATCAAAACAAAAGACCGGATTACATCAGTGCATGGTGGACAATCGTGAACTGGGGAGAGGTAGAGCGCCGATACAATGAAGCAATAAAAAAATAAGGGCTACACCGCTCGGTAATCCTATTGAGGATCTAAGAGCATAAGGATCTGGGAATAGAAAAAAGGGAGCGAATGTCATGTTCAGCTCCCTTTTTGTAGGTGGTAAATTCGAATTATTCGGCTTCTTCGTCGATAAAAAGTTTAATCTCATGGTCTCCGATAGTGATCAGTCGGTCTTTGTAAAGTCCGCCGATAACCTTTTTGAAAGCACTTTTGCTAATCTTAAAACGTTGGTAAATCTCTTCAGGAGAGCTTTTGTCGCCCAGGTGGATGACGCCTCCAGCGTATTTCAACTCATCAAGAATGACGTCTTTGTTTTCCAGGATATGGCCGTAACCCATCGGCTGAAGGCTAAGGTCAATCTTTCCTTCCACACGTATTTTTTTGACCCAGCCTTTTCTGGTTTCACCCGGCTGAAGCTGTTCGAAAAGCTCGTTAGTGTACAACAGGCCAATATATTTATTGTCTATAATTGCGTTGAAACCCAGGTCTGAGCGGTCTACGATCAGTAGGCTTACTTCATCTCCTTCTTCCAGATCGATGTCTTCCTCCTCCACAAAGTTAGTAAGCCTTGATGAGGCCACCATCCTGCTATTGCTTTCATCCAGGAAGATGTATACCACATGGCTGTCTCCCTTAAACATCGGCCGTTTTTGTTCCCTTTGCGGAACATAAATGTCCTTGTCCAGGCCAATGTCCATGAACACACCATCTTCACCATCGTCAACAACGGTAAGAAAGGCAAAATCGCCAACGCAGGCCAAAGGCTTTTTGCTTGTGCCGAGCAGTCTCCCGTCTTTATGCATGTAAACGAATACATTGATGTTCTCTCCAATCTCAACGTTCTTTGGAACGTCTACGTAAGGCAGCAGGACCTCGTTCTCACCGTCGGTTAAAATCAATCCGTTTTCTGTTTTTGTTGTAATCCTGAGGTCGTTATATCTTCCTATTTCTATCATCTGATAACTGGCATTTTTGCAAAGGTAGCATATAGGGCGTAACATCTGGTTCCCGAACTGATCTAATGTTAAAATAATCGGGTTTTAATTGTGTAAGACACATTATGCAAGTCCCCTGGACGTGGCTGTGGGTCAATCCAAACAAAAAGATGTTGACTGTGTTATAGTTATGGTCATTTTACAACCATGTTCCAGCTAAGGTTTATAATAAAATCCCCTTCCCCCGGTGGATAAACCTTACTGGGCATGGATTGTAATCCAATAATCTTATAGTTCTATCAATGGTATTATGACGGTAAATAACTGCTGGTCGGTTTGTTTATGCATCAGTCGTGCTGCGATCATGCTACGTATGCCGTGTGAACAAGCAAATACTATCGCCTTATCCGAGGGTAATTTATCCATTCGTGCCTGTAAATCATACAACGGTATGCTGATGCCCCCAATATTGAACTCTTCAAATTCGTAAGCTTCACGTACGTCAATCAGTTGGAATGGGATCCCATCCCGTTGCCATTTTTGTAATTCAGATATTTCAATTTCTGTTATTTGCCCGATGTATTTTGCTGCGGATACCTCACCTGCTGCCTCATTTTGGATCATCTTAACTCCCTGATCTCTCCCTGGATCTGATTGTTTGTGCTGGGTGGTGGGCTCAGTATCGACTTTATTAAGTGCGATGGTAGGATCATTTGCTATTGATTTGCGTATAATTTTGTACTGCTGGACATCCATGGTCAGGCCATTCAATACCAGCAGTTTTCCTGATAATAATTCCCCAAAACCGCAAATGAGTTTAATGGTTTCCTGGGCCATTATGCTGCCTATTATTCCGGCAAGAGGCCCAATTACGCCACTTACGCTACAGGATTCACTTTCCGGATCTGCTTCAGGAAAACAATCTCTGTAGTTCGGGCCACCATTTACATTGAATACGGATACCTGCCCTTCGAACCTGAAAATAGATCCGGAAACCAGCGGTTTTTCAAGCACTACACAAGTGTCATTGACCAGGTAACGGGTCTCGAAATTGTCAGATCCATCAATCACCAGATCGTATTTTTTTATAATGTCCATGGCATTGCTGTGATCCAGACGGAAGGTGTAAACATCTGTCTGGACTGACGAATTGAGTTCCTTCAACTTAATCGAAGCGCATGCTGCCTTAGGATGTCCCAGGTCATCTTGCTTAAATAAAACCTGTCTATGGAGGTTGCTTTCTTCCACCAGATCTTCGTCGATGATGCCAATTCTGCCTACTCCCGCTCCACCAAGGTAGAGTAGGAGCGGGCATCCAAGGCCTCCCGCACCTACCACCAGTACGGATGCATCAGCCAGCTTCTGCTGTCCTGAGAAGCCGATTTCTTCTAAGATGATCTGCCTATTATATCTTTTAAAATCTTGATTTTCCATTACTTATGATGTCAGGCTAAAGTCCCAGTCTTTCCATATTGCTTCATATCCTTGTTCCTTAATCATTTGAGATATCTGTGAAGGGTTGCGCTCGTCGGATATCTCAAATTGCTCCAGTGATTGTGGCTCTACTGCGTAACCTCCAGGATTGGTTTTGGACCCCGCACTGATGGACGTAATACCAAGTTTGATGACGTGGTTTCTGAAGCGCTCAGATTCCCTGGTAGACATTGAAAGTTCTACTTCCTCGTTGAAGATGCGGTATGCACAAATCAGCTGTACCAGCTCCCGATCGCTCATCTCTACCTTGGGTTCAAGGCCACCACTAAACGGCCTTAGCCTGGGAAAAGAAAGGCTGTATTTTGTTTGCCAGTATTGTTTTTCAAGATAATCCAGGTGCATCGCCGTAAAGAAAGAATCCGTCCGCCAGTCTTCAAGTCCAATCAGGACACCAATGCCCATCTTATGTATTCCTGCCTGCCCGAGGCGGTCGGGTGTTTCCAGCCGGTACAAAAAATTGGATTTCTTTCCTTTCGGATGATGTTTTTTGTAATCTTCTTCATGATACGTTTCCTGATACACCAGCACGGTATTTAGGCCATAAGGCTTCAGTTCCTGATAATCTTCCAGATCCAGGGGTTGTACTTCCATGGAAATGTGTGAGAAATGAGGCCTTATTAGCTCCAATACCTTCTTAAAGTAATCAACATGAACGTTTTGATTTGCCTCTCCGGTAACCAGGAGTACATGGTCATAACCCATCTTTTTGATTACTGCAACCTCCTGCATGATCTCTATAGAAGAAAGCGTCTTACGCCTCACTTTGTTGTCATAGCTAAAGCCACAGTAAGTGCAAATGTTATTGCATTCATTCGATAGGTACAGTGGAACATACATCTGTATCACCTTTCCAAATCGCCTTAAGGTGAGCTCATGACTCATCCTGGCCATTTGTTCCAGATAGGGGGCAGCTGCAGGGGAGATCAGCGCTTTGAAATCTTCCAGGCTTCGCTTTTCGGCAGATAGTGCTTGTTCCACATCTTTATCTGTTTTGGCATAAATGCTGGATGTAATGTCCTTCCAGCTTTGCTTTCTGAAAATATCATTGAAACTAGTCATCCAGGAATGAAGTTAAGGGGCTGCTTGCAGCCGCGTGTGAACGGATAGGTGCTAATCGCGCTTTAAAGGCCATCCGGCCTGCTTCGACTGCCATTTTGAAAGCTACTGCCATGCGCTCCGGATCGGCCGATACCGCGATCGCGGTATTCACCAATACCGCATCAGCGCCGATTTCCATCGCGCGTGCAGCATCGGAAGGTGATCCAATACCTGCATCTATGACCACTGGAACCCTGCTCTGACTGATGATGATTTCCAGAAAGTCTATTGTTTTCAGCCCCTTGTTGCTTCCTATAGGTGAGGCGAGGGGCATCACAGCAGCGGTGCCGGCATCCTCCAGGCGTTTGCAGAGTACCGGGTCTGCATGAATATAAGGAAGTACAATGAAACCCAGTTTAGCCAGGGCTTCGGTAGCTTGCAGGGTTTCTATGGGGTCGGGCATGAGGTACTTCGGATCTGGATGGATTTCCAGCTTGATCCAGTTCGTTTCCAGTGCCTCTCTGGCCATTTGTGCTGCAAATACTGCTTCTTTGGCATTCCGAACACCCGAAGTATTAGGTAGTAGCCTGAGTCGCGGATGTCTCAGGTGATCCAGGATGTGGTTGTCTTTTTGTTGGAAGTCTACACGTTTTAAGGCCACGGTCACAAGTTCTGATCCGGAGGCATTCAGCGCAGCTTCCATCAATTCTGGAGAGCTGAATTTTCCCGTTCCTGTGAACAGTCGGGAGTTGAATTTCTGATCTGCAATGGTTAGCATAATGTAGTTGTTTTAGGAAAAATAAATGCAGCTTTTTCGAGCTGCTGATACATCAGTCTGACCGTTTCCTCCGGATCTTTAGAATGGGTCAAAGTGCCGGAAACAGCAACACCATAGATGCCAGTTTTCAGAAGCGCTGGAAGGTCTGAAATTTCAATCCCCCCGATGGCAATAATGGGGGTAGTAATGCCGGCCGAACGGACTTGATTCATCACTTTGGTGTATCCCGAAATACCCAGAATCGGACTCAGCTGCTGCTTGGTTGTTGTAAAACGAAAAGGGCCGAGGCCGATGTAATCGGCACCTGCCTGCAATCTTTTTTGAACCTCTGAGAAGGTGTTGGCTGTTCCACCAATTTTAATTTCTTTTCCAACTATTAATCTGGCATTTGTGATGCTCATATCATTTAATCCTAAATGTAATCCATAGGCCGAAACAGCCCTTGCTACGTCGGGAAAATCATTGATGATCAGATGCGCTGCAAATTTTTTGCAGTGTCGATTTGCAGCTTCTGCGAGTGCCAGTACCTCATCCTGAGGTTTATTTTTAACGCGCAGCTGGATCCATTTTACACCCGCATTCAGCGCGCTTAAAATTCCAGTGATATGGTCTGTTTTTTCGTTCTCCTGAGAGATGTAATGTAGTCTGTCTACCATGATAAGTCTGATGTTAAATCTGGTGTTTTTTGCGCTTTGGATACGGCCGGTTGTGGTAACCCAAAAGGCTGGTGTTGCTGTTCAAGAAATGTTCGGTATAAACCTTAGCGTTCCTGCATGAATTCAGCAGGTCATGACCCAAGGCCAGGTTGGCTGTAATTGCCGCAGAAAGTACACATCCGGAACCATGTTTCTGGTGAACGTTACCGGTTCCCGGAGGAATCTCGTGATGTGCATGTCGCACAAACAATTGATCGGTACCCGGTAGCTCCGGATGGTGGCCACCTTTAAGAAGGATGGGGGCATATGCTGCGTAGCGCCTGCAGAAGACTGCTACATTTTGCGCTCCGGCGTAGTGCAATAGCTCATCGTAATTGGGGGTGATCAAATTAAGCGATTTTAAGGCTTTTATTATTTTTCCCGGATCGTTGGTGTGTCTGTGGAAGTTAAAACCGGCAGAAGCCTTTAAAATTGGGTCTAATACAATTTTTATTGTCGGTTGATATTGCCGCAAATAGCTGAGTACTGATGTTAGCGTGTCCAGGTCTTCGATCAGGCCGATTTTTGCAGTTGCAATGCGGAACTTGCGGCAAAGTGGTTGGAGTTGATCAATGATCTGTCCGGCATCCAGCCACTGTAGCTGCAGAAATTCGTCGTCAGACTGCTGGGTAAGCGCCGTGCAGATCCCAAATCCATATACCTGATGTTGTTCAAAACATTTGACATCGCTGAGTAAGCCTGCTCCGGCACTTGGATCCAGTCCCGCAATGCTCAATACAAAGGGGCGGTCTCCCTCTGAAGGTCTAAAATTGTTTTCAGTCATTTCCATAACCATTTACAGTTTTTACAGCTGCTACTGCCCGGCATTTTTCCTGGATCGCCTGGAAGGTCTGCAGTGCATTATCTGATCGTGTCCATAGGCAACCCAGGATTGCTGCTCCCTCAAAGTTCATAGCCTTCAACTGTTCAATTCTGCTGGCGCTCACACCGCCAAGTGCAATCACTTGTAAAGGTGTGTTCAAAGGTAAACGAAAGTCGTTCTGGCAGGTCGACAGGTATCCTTTTTTTGAGATGCTATGAAACACTGGGCCATAAAATGTATAATTAAAGTATTTTAAATCAGTTAATTGACTGATTTTATGTGTAGATGTGCTTAATGTGAAGTCTTTGTGAAGCACAGCAATAGAGTCCTGAGCCAATGGCCTCAGGTACTCCGGAAAATGGAGTCTGCTGATGCCCATGTCCTGCGCAACTTCATGAAACTGGTGCAAGGCAATCCGGTCATGGTAAACCGGATTGATCTGTCGCAGTAAACTCAGGTAAGCTGCTTTTTCCGGTCGCGATTTGCGGAGGTGAAAGCAGGACATGCCAGCTTCGAAAAGCTGGTTGATGATCTTTGCTTCTCCTTCAAAAAATGCCGGACTTGAAATGACCTTCAGTTTCATCTACAAATAAATTTCGCTACCCTTCTCGGTAAACTCCCTGGATTTTTTCTCCATACCCTGCTTCAACGCTTCCGCTTCATCTACGCCTTCCTTAGCTGCATACTCCCGCACATCCTGGGTGATCTTCATCGAGCAGAAGTTAGGGCCGCACATCGAACAGAAGTGCGCAATTTTCGCACCTTCTGCGGGTAGGGTCTCATCATGGAATTCCTTTGCTGTGTCCGGATCCAGAGAAAGGTTAAACTGGTCTTCCCAGCGGAACTCAAAGCGAGCCTTGCTTAAGGCATTGTCACGGTACTGTGCCCCCGGGTGTCCTTTAGCGAGGTCAGCAGCATGTGCAGCAATTTTGTAAGTGATCACACCATCTTTTACATCTTTTTTATTAGGTAGTCCGAGGTGTTCCTTTGGCGTGACATAGCAGAGCATCGCCGTTCCGAACCAGCCGATCATTGCGGCACCAATAGCTGACGTAATGTGATCATAACCGGGCGCAATGTCGGTGGTCAATGGACCCAGGGTATAAAAGGGTGCTTCCGAACAATGTTCCAGTTGTTTTTCCATATTCTCCTTGATCAGGTGCATCGGAACGTGTCCGGGTCCTTCGATGATGGTCTGTATATCATGCTTCCAGGCAATCTTCGTCAGTTCGCCGAGTGTCTCCAGCTCTGCAAACTGCGCCGCATCATTGGCATCAGCAATACATCCCGGCCTCAAGCCATCGCCAAGTGAGAAGGCGACGTCATAGGTTTTCATGATCTCACATATTTCTTCAAAATGAGTATATAGGAAACTTTCCTGATGATGGGCAAGACACCACTTCGCCATGATCGAGCCACCACGTGATACGATTCCTGTTACCCTTTTTGCGGTTAGAGGAATGTAGCGCAGCAATACCCCTGCATGTATGGTGAAATAATCAACACCCTGCTCTGCCTGCTCAATCAGGGTATCCTTGAAAAGCTCCCAGGTCAGGTCTTCCGCCTTGCCGTTCACTTTTTCCAGTGCCTGGTAAATCGGAACCGTCCCTATCGGTACCGGCGAGTTACGGATGATCCATTCCCTGGTTTCATGAATGTTCTTGCCGGTAGATAAGTCCATGATGGTATCTGCACCCCAACGGCAGGCCCATACGGCCTTTTCTACTTCTTCTTCAATAGAAGAGGTCACTGCGGAGTTGCCTATGTTGGCATTGATCTTCACGAGGAAGTTTCTGCCGATGATCATGGGCTCTAGCTCAGGATGGTTGATGTTGCTTGGGATGACTGCCCTGCCGGCCGCCACTTCCTGTCTGACAAATTCAGGCGTGATGTAGCCTTTTGGGGTGTTTGCGCCAAAGCTGTGTCCCTCATGCTGGTGTGACATAACGCCATACTGCGCGCCCAGTTGCTCGTTCAGCAGGTCTATACGCTGATTCTCGCGGATGGCAATGTATTCCATCTCTGCCGTGATGATGCCCTTCTTCGCATAATGCATCTGTGACACGTTCATCCCCGGTTTGGCCTTCAGTGGATTCCTTGCGTAGGCAAACCTCAGCTCGTCAAGCTTTGCATCTGAAAGGCGCTGCAGACCGTAGTCGGAAGAGATCTGCTCCAGCTGCTCTACGTCTTCGCGTTTTTTGATCCAGGCTTCCCTCATTCTGAGTAAGCCCTGTTTTACATCTATCGCTGCATTAGGATCCGTATATGGCCCACTGGTGTCATAAACCGTCACTGGTGGATTCGGTTCTGTCGCGCCAAAGCCGTTGTGGATTTTTGTGTCATGAAGCGTAATCTCGCGCATGGCGACACTGATGTCGTGCAACTGACCTTTGACAAATATTTTTCTGGAAGCCGGGAAGGGGCTGCGACTGATGACTTGTGCATCAGGTGTTTTTTCCTTTTTCATATGGGTGGTTTTCGGTGTTGAATGTGTTGTTGCAGAATTACAGGGTTATCCGCCTTGGGTGGCTTTGATGACCATCACGCGGTCGCCTGATGAAAGTCGCTGAGACGGCCATTCGGTCTTCGGAATGATGGTCTGGTTGATGGCGACGGCGATCCCCTGAACAGGGATGGTCAGCACATCATGGAGCAGCTCTGTGATAGAACAGTGCTCATTAATCTGGTAGTTTTCGTGATTTACAGTTATTTCCATTTTATAAAAATTTGGAAAAACTAAAGGCATGACCTGTTACAGGTATGAAAAGACAGCAATCAAGTTGCTTCTACTTTTCCCTTCGGCAGTACTAACTGCATCAGGTTCAAAGGGTATATCTCAGCGCAAGGCACCCCTAAAGTTTTTTGTAAAACTAATGGTTATTTTTTAAAAAACGAAATTCCCCAAAATCGCAATGGCCTGACTGCAAATCATAATTCTGCAGTCAGGCCACCAATTCCGGGAGCAACCCCTTTACAATGTGTTGCTATTGCTCTTTTTGAAGTACCACTTTGTAATCAGATGAAATAAAAGTTTCCGCGGTAGGTTCGGCAATCACTTGCATATAAGAGTTGCCGGCCTCCGGGTCCTTAACGACGTAGTAAATCACAGCCTCCTTATTTTCGGAAAAAATGATTTTGCTGATGCTGATCTGATAACCGGAATTGGGTTTGCTTCCCCTCGACAATACCACACGGTTCACGGCCTCATTCACGGGGGTGCTCGTAAAGGTTGTCTCTGCATCAGCGGCGGGTGCCTGATTGGCTTTGGACCGCTGTATGAATGTGGCTGCTTTTTTTACCATTGCGTTGGCCTCAGCAGTCGTGATGTAAGATTTTGGTCTGAACTTCCCGTTCTGCAGCGTTATCACGTTAAACTTAATCAAATTTTGAACCGCGGCCAGGCTCCCCTCCGAAAAGCTCGACTCGTCCGAAACAATGATCCACATCATATTGGTCATATACTGACCCGTGCCCTGAATGGCCTGATGCAGTGCCAGAGCGAACTGTTCCCTGGTCATTGCCCATTCAGGATTGATGCTACGCTTTAGCTGGATGCCATTGTTTGCCGCGATGATCAAAGACTGTGCATAAGCGGCCTTGTTATTCGCCTGGATAAAATAATCGGTAGCCTTAGGCTCCTTTACAAAACGAATGTTGTCAATGTTAAGCCCCAGCCCCATAACAATCATATCCAGTCCCCGTCCATAACTAAGTTTGCTTTGTAGCAAAACGCCGTCAAGGTCCCCGGTTAACTGCTCCATGATTTGCCCGCAGTACATCGGACCGGATGGTAAAACATTGCTTTTGCTAATGGCATCCTGGCTACCTGCGATCAGTAATAATGCTGGCAGGGCAATCGTCGTAATTAATTTCATAGTGATCGTAAATGAATCTAAAGATGTAATTATGAAGGTAAGCATACTCAACAGAATATAGCTTACCCTCCAGCACAAAAACGCATAAAACCTGATTTTCGCTACAACGCCTGTTTCTGCACCCTAAAAAAAGAAGAAAAGATGCTTGGAGCGGCCTAGAAATGTTTGCTCCCTTCAACGTAAGCTTTGCAGTCGCGAAACGCGTCTTTGTTTTTTTAACAAAAAAGAAATCGCGTTTTAGACCAACACGATCAATTGATTGCTAAATTTGCGCCGTAAAATTTTTTGTTGATGATTTCAAAATCCAAACATCGTTTTTTCCTAAGCCTTTTCTTTTTCATGTCTGGTTTCAGTTTCTCGACCTGGGCATCCAGGATTCCAACCATAAAGATGGCATTCGGCTTTAATGATGCAGAACTGGGCAGCATCCTGCTGGCAATGCCTGTAGGGTCTCTTATCGGGCTTCCAATTTCCGGTTGGCTCGTGTCAAAATACAACAGCCGGGTACCACTGGCGGTAGGATATGGCTTAAATGCTTTCTCCCTTGTCTTCATCGGCTTCGCACCCAATGTCTTCACCCTTATCATCGCAGTGATCCTATACGCTTTCACCACCAGAATCTTCAATATCTCCGTCAATACACAGGGATTAACGCTGCAAAAGCAATATGATAAGAAAATTATCGGTTCATTTCATGGCTATTGGAGCATGGGAGGGATCGCAGGTATCCTGTTCTCAACTTTGTTTCTCAGTCTCAATTACGAACTGCATACCCACTTTGCGGTAGTAGGTATAGCCATGCTACTCATCACCCTGTACTCTTATCAGTTTTTGCTTAAGGGCGACCGCTCGACAACCGGCAATAAGCTCATCCTGAATAAGCCGGATCCTTATATCCTATACCTGGGAATTGTAGTGTTTCTATGTGCGATATGTGAAGGGGGGATGTTTGACTGGAGCGGAATTTATTTTCAGCAGGTGGTGAAGGTGGAGATCTTTACCTATGGCTACCTAATCTTCATGACTTTTATGGCCATCTCCAGATTTCTGTCGGATACCATCATTGCCCGCTTTGGCATGCCAAAAACTTACATCATGAGTTCGGTTTGCATCGTATCTGGTGTCACGCTGGCAATCACATTGCCCCGCTTCTGGACCGCCATGGCCGGATTTTCCATGGTCGGTTTCGGTACAGCTTCCATCATCCCAATGTCGTATGCTCTGGCAGGTGCCTCCAGAAAGTACTCGCCGGGAATGGCCATTTCCATCATTGCCACCTATTCCATTACGGGTACCTTGTTGGGACCACCCCTAATAGGTTATATCGCGCAGGCATTGAACCTGCGCGCGTCATTCGTAATTTTTGCGATATGCGGATTAATGTTAGTGCCGGTAACACGTTTGTTTTTTAATTACCAGGCCTCGTTATCAAAAGCGAATGAGGCTTAGCTTATCGCGTTGGCTTCTTCTGCCGCTTTATCGGCGGTTGCCTCTACGGCGTTTCTCACTTCTTTAGCTTTTGATTTTGCTTTGGCAACCGTTTCTTCTGCAGCAGCTTCCAGTTCTTCATGTGCCGATGCAAATTTGTCTTTCAGCGACTGCAGTTTGTCTTTTGCAAGTTCGGAAAGGTCTTTGGCTTTATCGGAGATCAAACCCCTCGTGTCTGCACCCTTGTCCGGTGCGAATAAAACACCCAGTACGGCTCCAACGGCAAGCCCTGCCAATAGTGCCACTACAGGCATGGTGGCGTCTGATTTCTGTGCAGATGATAAAGCGGAAAGTGTCTTTTTTAAGCTGTTGTATTTCATAGTGTTTGTTTTTATCCTCTTAATGAGATGATTTACAATCTTTATGTATACGAACACTGAAGTTTTCAAACTGTTTCAGAAAAATTAAATTAATGGCATTCTCTTTACTTTCAAAGGGCCAAATCTCTGATTTAAATGGTTATTTTTGTAATGTGTATTTTTTACACTAACCATCAGTCAATATATGAAGAAGAGTTTAATTACCCTCACACTTGGAGGGTTAGGAATAGGCATTACAGAATTTGTAATGATGGGGTTGCTGCCTGACATTTCAAGAGATCTCCACATCACCATTCCTGAGGCAGGTCACCTGATTTCTGCTTATGCCCTCGGGGTCGTCATCGGTGCACCGTTGCTTGTTATGCTCGCAGGGAGTTATCCTCCTAAAAAGATCCTCATGGCACTGATGCTGATGTTCTCGATTTTTAATGCCTTCTCTGCCTTTGCACCTGATTACATCTCCCTTTTTGCTGCGCGATTGCTTGCGGGGCTTCCTCACGGAGCTTTTTTTGGTGTCGGATCGGTTGTCGCCAGCCGCATCGCCGACAAAGGCAAGGAAGCGCAGTCTGTCTCACTAATGTTCGCAGGACTTACCATTGCAAATCTGATCGGCGTGCCCTTTGGTACCTATATCGGGCATCATTATTCATGGAGATATACCTTTGTCATCATCGTCCTCGTAGGCATCATTACGCTCCTGAGTCTCAAGTTCTGGATGCCCAATCTGCCGGCAACGAAAAACAGGGACCTTAAAAAGGAGCTGGGCTTTTTCAAACTGCCTGAAGCATGGCTGATTATTTTTATGATTGCCATTGGTACTGGAGGTCTGTTTGCCTGGTTTAGTTATATTGCCCCTTTGCTTACGGATGTCTCCGGATTTGGTGAGCAGTCCATCACTTATATCCTGGCACTGGCTGGTTTTGGAATGCTGGTGGGTAACTTCATTGGTGGCAAACTTGCCGATCGTTTCTCTCCTTCCAAAGCATCCATGGCACTGCTTCTGGTAATGACCCTATGCCTGGTTATCCTTCACTACGTTTCCGTCAACCAGACCATGTCGCTCATCATGACCTTCATCACTGGTGCTGCGGCTTTTGCATTAGTTGCACCGATACAGATACTGATGATCAACACGGCAAAGGGATCAGAAATGATCGCCGGTGCGGTCAGTCAGGCAAGCTTCAATATTGGCAATGCCCTTGGGGCTTTTTTTGGTGGCCTTCCGCTTATAGCTGGCTATGATTACACTTCCCCTGTCTGGGTAGGCGCCTTGATGGCGCTGATTGGCGCTGGGATCGCCTGGGTGTTTATCCTGAAACAAAGAAATCCGGCACTTTCTGTAAGCACAGCTTCTTAAAGTCGAACACTTTCTGCAGATTTGATTTTTTGCAGGTTCGAATGTGAGACATAAGGATGATTACCCATATGTCCGATTTGAACTAAAAAATAGTGTAAGATGAAAACATGGAGTAACGATGAACTGAAATCCGTCGCCAGTCAGCTGAGTCAGCCTCAGGGGGCGGAGGGCATAAAAACCGGAGAGCGCATGGCTTTCTCCAATGCAAACATGATCAACAGGACCATTACAAGTATGCAGCTTCATGGAGAAGAACGCGTACTGGAAATTGGCCCTGGAAATGGGAGCCATCTGCCTGCGTTATTACATCTGGCGGAAGGAGTCAATTATACAGGCATCGACATTTCCTCACTAATGGTAGAAGAGGCACTGCGCATCAATTCAACCGTCGTAGAAAGCGGCATTGCAAATTTTGTCCTTGCAGATGGAAATGCAATCCCTTTTACTGATGGTAGCTTCGACCGTATCTTCACGGTAAACACCTTATACTTCTGGAAAGAACCTGTAGCCTATGCCAGGGAAATCCTTCGTGTACTCCAGCCAGGTGGTAAATTCTCGCTGGCATTTGCTGCCAAGGACTTTATGGAGCAGCTGCCTTTCACCAAATGGGAGTTTACCTTATATCATATAGCGGACGCGGTGGCATTAATCAATAATGCTGGCTTTTCCAGTTGGGAGGTCCTCGAAGAGAAAGATGTGACCACGAGCAACCTTGGAACGGAAGTGATCCGGGACATCATTATTGTAGTGGCGACCAAGTAGCCCCAGAAGTTGACATCTGGAGTGTAGCTCGAATAAGTTGACATCCAGATGGAAAAAGCAAACTTCCTGATTGATACATTTGCGCAAAAATTATTCAGGAAAAAGCAATGAATCAGAAGCTGGAGCACATACAGGCGGATATTGAGCCTTTGAGGCAGCAAATCATCAATCACAAAGTTTATAGTGTCATCAACGACCTGGAAGATCTTCGTATCTTCATGCAGTATCATGTATATGCGGTATGGGATTTCATGTCGCTACTCAAAGCCCTTCAGATCAACCTGACCTGTACCAGCCTCCCATGGTTTCCCGTAGGCACGGGAAATACCAGATCACTCATCAATGAGATTGTAGCAGGTGAGGAGTCAGACGTCGATGCCAATGGGGACAAAAAAAGCCATTTTGAGATGTACCTTGAGGCAATGGAGCAATGCGGTGCCGATATTGAAGAAATTAACCGTTTCATCCGTGCCCTTCAGGGCGGTGCTACTTTTAAAGAGGCGTATGCCCTTGCTGGAACACCGGCGGCCGCCATCTCCTTTGTTAACTTTACCTTTGAGGTGATCGCTGCCAATCAGCACCACGTACAGGCAAGCACCTTCACTTTCGGTCGCGAAGACCTGATCCCTAATATGTTCTTTTCCATCGTTAATGACATGAACAAGAAGTTTCCGGATCAGATTTCGCTGTTCAAATACTACCTGGACCGTCACATTGAAGTCGATGGCGACCACCATAGCCACCTTGCATTGGAAATGACCGCTGCACTGTGTGGGGAAGACGAAGAAAAATGGACTGCGGCAGCAACCATGACTATGGCGGCATTGCAACAACGCATCACACTCTGGGATGGTGCGTATCAGGCGATCGTAAACCGCAAAAATCAGTTGAGATAGAGGGGAGGCAACGAGTAATCGTCTGCCACCTTATCCAGAAAGATGATGTTTACGCCCATCAACAGCGATTCGGCGTCTTTATCTGAAATCGGGATGGCCAGCTGGTAAACCAGTTCGGGCAGTTCATCCTGATCGTAGGTGCTAAATTGTATAGTCACCTGCTCTGGTTTTCCATGTTGGTGGATGCTGATTTTCTCTGTATTCAGTACTTTTCCTATCTTTTTTGTCGTCAGGTTGGTCAGCAGAAAACCATAGTCATATTGGTAAGAGATGCTCTTTGAGTTGATGATGAGGTACTCTCCGCCCCAGAAGTTCCACATCGTGTAACGGAGCAACAGGATCAGCAATACACCGAAGATTATAGCTCCCGGAATGATATGCTCGGTAATCATTAGTGCGATAATGGGAATCAACAGGAAGTTTAGTATTCCTAATATCAGCTTAGCAAAAATTGAAGCCTTCATCTTCATAGATAGATAAAGACAAACACCATCATATCTGATATCAAATTCGTTGTATTTCATGGAGCATTAATCCTTTTTTGCATTAAACATAATTAAATATATTTAATCGCTGTAATAATATTGATGAAATTTAAGTTTTTACTGTATCTAAATGAAAGTCCGTAATTATGGCAATCGTTAACATAAATTCAATAGTCAGAATGATGTATTTATAAGATGTTGATCTTAAGTTCGTTGTGTGTTTTTAATTGAGTTTTAGCTCCGCTGTCTGATCAATGTTACTAAAGGAGATTCCAATCTTTATAAAGTTTTGTTGATATTTACCACAGGATAATAATAACCAAATAACTATTCTATTTATGAGTTCAGTGCATTCTGCAGTCTTTTTCAAACGACAGGAAGAAGAGAAGATCCGTTTATCAAGGATGGATTCCAATATGGCCATTTCCAATCAGGATGTGGCGGGAGTTGCCAAATATTGGATGGAAGATATCGTTGTGATTTCTGGTGAAGGCGGCCAATATTGTGGTAAGGCCAAATTATTGAAAACCTGGAAGGAAATGTTCAATAAAAAGTCACCATTGTTTGAGCGTTTGCCCTCGGTAATAGAAATCGGCGATAGTGGTATCCTGGCTTGGGAAACCGGTACCTGGAATTATAAGGATGCACCTTACAGAGGTAATTACTCCGCCATGTGGCGCAAAATTGATGGCCTCTGGCTGACACAATCCGAGTTGTTTGTTTCTATGGATTAAAAATAGTGTATTGAAAAAGATACAGATTTAGAGCAGCGCTTTTCGATATTTTTATTTATCTATTTTTTTTTAGAACACCTGAAAGTCTGATCCTTAGGGACACTTTTAGGTGTTTTTTTGTGGTTTTGACGTTTTATTCCCCTTGGCTTTATTCTTTAAAGGTTTGGTTTTTGTAAAGCTATTGGCACAGATACCTTAACAAAAATGATTACCTATTAAAATCTATCGAAATGAAAAACAAATCATCACTAAAAAATCTGTTAATGCTAACCGCCGTTTTAGGATTAACAACAGGACTGACCTCATGTAAGGATAATGATGTGGACGAATCGGGAACAGCCAATATCAAGGTGGTTAATGCCGCACCATCATCAGCTTCCCAAAATTTATTTATCGCTGATAAATCTGTAGCCACGGGTTTGGATTTTGGCGAGGCTTCTAACTACATCGCTTTCAGCTCTGGTAATAACTTACAGGCGGAGTTCCGTACAGAAAGCTCAGGAGCGGTATATGCTTCAGGTGACTTCGACCTGGACAACGGATCTAATTATACCGTTTTCCTCGCTGGCGATGGAGCGCAAGCCAGAGTTAATATCTTTAAAGACGACAACAGTCCGGTTAGCGGAAAAGCAAAAGTACGCTTCATTCACCTTAGTGACGGCGCTCCGACTCAAATTGATGTGCGGAATGGTGCAACTACAAACCTTGCTGTAAACATTGGCAGAAACACATCCAGTAACTACGTTAATCTGGATCCGGGTGTATTGTCATTGCAGGTGTTCGCTACAGGTGGATCCACCAGTATCGGTACATTTGACTTAACAGCACTGCAGGCAGATAAAGTATATACTATATATATTACGGGAACTTCTGCAGATGCAATTTCGGTAAGACAAACTACCCACAACTAATCTGTAGTCGTTATCAATACACACAAGTTATAATCTGATTATAAAAAAACTCCGGGAACGGAGTTTTTTTTTGTCCTGAGTTTGACCACGCTCCCTATTTTTTTACCTTCGGTCATGATCGATGTCTGTTGTGCTATAATTGTCAATGACGAGCAGCAGGTGCTGGTGGCTCAGCGCAGCGCAGTCATGCGATTGCCCCTCAAAATGGAATTCCCGGGAGGGAAGCTGGAACCTGGTGAAAGCCCTGAAGCTGCGTTGGTGAGGGAAATACAGGAGGAACTCAACCTCCATATTCTGCCTGTAGAGGCGCTGCCCGTTCATGAACATCAATATCCGGATTTCGCGATCCGCTTGATGCCATTCATCTGTAAATTGCAGTCGGGAGCAATTGAGCTCCGTGAGCATGCTGCGGTACATTGGCTTGAAGCTCCTCAACTGAGTGGGTGCGACTGGGCGGAAGCTGATATTCCTGTGGTGCACGATTACCTATTTACCTTAACGAATTGAATATATGATATACCCGAATTCTAAAAAAGAAACTGTTGTTGACACCTATTTTGATACTCCTGTTCCTGACCCTTATCGCTGGCTGGAAGATGACCGTTCCGCGGATACCCATTCCTGGGTGGAGGCACAAAATGAGCTAACCCAGGAATATTTGTCCGAAATCCCTTACCGGACTGAAATCAATACCCGGTTAAAACAACTGATGGACTATGAAAAATTCTCAGCTCCCTTTCAGGAAGGGAATTATACATATTTCTATAAAAATACCGGACTGCAGAACCAAAGCGTCCTATATCGTCAGCAAGGAGAAGCCGTCCCGGAAGTTTTCTTTGACCCCAATACTTTTTCCAGTGATGGCAGTACATCTTTAACGGGTGTGAGCTTCTCCAAAGATGGGAGTCTCGTGGCCTTTAAGTTGTCTGACGGCGGCTCCGATTGGAACAGGGTGTTGGTCTGGAATGTTGAAGACCGTATGCAGATGGGTGTCGTACTACAGGATGTTAAATTCTCAGGTGTGGCTTGGCAGGGTAACGAAGGTTTTTATTACAGTAGTTATGATAAGCCCGCTGAAGGCAGCCAGCTGTCGGGAATGACTACGCAGCATAAACTTTATTTCCATCAGCTGACCGAACCGCAAGCAAACGATCAGCTGGTTTTTGGTGGTCCATCCCTCCCTCGAAGGTACATCAGTGCAGGTCTTACGGAAGATGAACGCTTCCTGATCATTTCTGCCGCAAATTCTACATCGGGCAATGAGCTTTTCCTCAAAGACCTGCGTGTAGCTAATGCCCCAATTGTTACGGTGGTGGATAATTTTGACAAAAACCACGACCTCGTCGATAACGATGGGGATACACTTTTCTTTTATACCAATCTGGACGCCCAGAATGGACGTGTCGTGACGGTCCATGCGTCAAAACCACAGCCTGAATACTGGCAGACCCTCATTCCGGAAAAAGAACATGTCCTTTCAGTGGGTACCTGCGGAGGGAAATTGTTTGCCAACTACATCAAAGACGCGATTTCACTGGTAATACAGTATGACCGCAAAGGGAAACTGGAATATGAAGTAGCACTCCCTGGTATCGGAACGGCCACTGGCTTTTCCGGAAAAGCAACTGAAACGACGCTTTATTATACGTTTACGTCTTATACTTATCCGGCAACCATATTCAGATATGATACGGTCACAGGCACATCCGCTTTGTACCGAAATTCTGGTTTGCAATTCGATCCTCAACAGTTTGAATCCAGACAGGTATTTTACCGTTCAAAAGATGGTACTGCTGTTCCGATGATCATTACGCACAAAAAAGGGCTCGTGCTGGATGGTACAAACCCAACGGTTTTGTATGGGTATGGAGGTTTCAACGTTAGCCTGACCCCTGCATTCAGTACCGGAAACATTGTGCTACTGGAACGGGGAGGCGTGTACGCGGTCGCAAACCTGCGTGGAGGCGGAGAGTATGGCGAAGCCTGGCACCTTGCCGGAACAAAGATGCAAAAGCAAAATGTGTTTGATGATTTCATTGCTGCCGCTGAATACCTGATCGGGGCGAAGTACACTTCTAAAGAATATCTTGCCGTGATGGGTGGGTCTAATGGTGGTCTGCTGGTTGGTGCGGTGATCACCCAGCGTCCGGACCTCTTTAAAGTTGCCTTTCCCGCAGTAGGCGTACTGGATATGCTGCGCTATCATCAGTTTACCGCTGGTGCGGGTTGGGCGTTCGACTATGGGACGGCAGACGACAGCAAGGAAATGTTTGAATATTTACATCGTTATTCTCCTTTGCATGCCCTGAAGGCGGGAGTCAGCTACCCTGCAACATTGGTCACAACTGCTGATCATGATGACCGCGTGGTACCCGCACATTCTTTTAAGTTTGCGGCGACACTCCAGGAACTGCAGCAAGGGGATGCGCCAACAATGATCAGCATCCAGACAAATGCGGGACATGGTGCGGGAAAACCTATGGATAAGGTCATTCAGGAAATTGCCGATCGCTGGTCTTTCCTGTTCCATCAGATGGGAACAAAATGATCCTCAATGGATCTTTCAGATTAATTGTCGATTGACCAAGGATGGACCAGGACCCGACTAAGGGTTGATCAGCTTGAAAAACTTGGTTACATCTTTCTCATTGCTGGAATAGTAGGTCAGCTTTTTATCCCTGCCATAAAGATAAAGCGATGGGTATTGTTTAGGGTGGAACAATGGAATAAATACACGGTCTTTGTCCTGAAGGATGCTCAGGTTTTTCATTCCCTTAAGGCCGACACCGAAATGGTCCATAAAATAATTTATGGACCTGGTTTCATCCATCGTAACCATGTAAAAATTGATGTTCGACAGTTCCTTATTGCGTTTGGAAAGCTCTTTAGCTACTTTCTGGCAGTGCTCACAGGTAGCGTCGAAAAGCATGATTAGGGATTGTTTTCCTGACGGGATCTGATCGGTGGAGAATGAACTTCCATTTACCTTGTAAAACACCGCTTTGGGCATGGCTGTACCTGGGACCGGCGCCTGTGTTTGTGCATTGACAGTCAACGAAAAAGCGGTAATGATAAAACTGAACAGTATTTTTTTCATGATGTTGCTAATATCTGATTCTTGTCATTAATTTATGTCATTTGAATTCAAAAATACTATTGGCTATATTTAGCACTTAAGCAAGTTAAGGAACCCGGGAAAAGCAAATTACGAAAAATGTATTGGAAAGATTTTGGCCACAGGGCCCTGATAGCGGCAATTGTCTTGCTCAATGTAGGTCTCGATCAGTTTACTAAAAAATTGGTGAGGATGTATGTGGCTGACCACGACCAGATCAGGATCATTAGCGACCGTATTACGCTTACCCGTGTCGAAAACTCCGGCGCTTTTCTAAGTCTTGGGGATGCCATGCACGATACCTGGAAGCTCCTGGTGCTGATCGTTATGCCAGTGGCTGTTCTGGTCGGCGCCCTTTATTTTGTGCTCAGCAGAAAACAGATGCCTCTGTATGTGCTCATCGGCATCTGCTGTGTTATTGGTGGCGGTGCTGGTAACCTTTACGACCGCATCGTGTATGGCTCGGTAACGGACTTCCTCCACATTGACTTCGGCATTTTCCAAACTGGCGTATTTAATGTCGCGGATATGTCCATCATGCTGGGGATGGGACTGATCCTTATCAATTCGGTTCTCAGAAGAGAACAGACCGATGGTGCTTTTGTCTGATCTCTAAGTCTCGATTAATCCCGGATCTTTTCAGTTTTATTTGTCAGATTTGTATTTATGAAACTATTGGTGGTAGAAGATGAAGCTGATCTGTTGGACGTGATCCGGCAATCCCTGGAAAAAGAAAAATACATTGTCGAGACTGCCGGCAGTTATGCCGAAGCCATGCATAAAATTATTTCTTTTGAATATGACTGCATTCTGCTGGACATCATGCTGCCCGATGGTAATGGCCTTGATGTGCTTGCCGAACTGAAAGCGGCGAGGAAATCTGATAACGTCATTATTATTTCTGCCAAAGATTCATTGGAAGATAAAATCACCGGGCTGAACATGGGGGCAGACGACTACCTCGTTAAGCCTTTTCACATCGCTGAACTCAATGCACGCATCAATTCGGTATTGCGCAGGAAATCATTGGATGGTAACCAAACCCTGGAACTGGCCGATATGTATATCAATTTATCTGATCGGGTAGTGACTGTGGATGGGAAAGAGCTGCTGCTCAATAGAAAAGAATATGATATTCTCGTTTACCTGGCCGTCAACAGTAGCCGCCTCGTCAATAAAACCGCCCTCGCGGAACAGGTGTGGGGCGATTACATGGATCAGGCCGACGATTATGAGTTCATGTATTCTCAAATCAGGAACCTAAGGAAGAAACTGAAGGATCATGCGCCACGTATAGAGATCCAGGCGGTGTATGGCGTAGGTTATAAACTGATTGCCACATGAACCTGCTCAATTATACCCTCAAATATTTATCTATAGCATTATTGCTCGTGATCAGTATCTGGGCGCTACTGTTTTACCTCAACATGATTGATGAGGTGCACGATAGTCTGGATGATGGACTGGAGAACAATAAGATGCTTGTTATTCAGCGGGTTGCCAAAGATCTGGGAACCATTACCAGATCTGGTTTTTCCGAACATAACTATTACATTACTCAGATTCCGGAGCATAAAGGCATTACCTTTAAAGACCTGTATCAGGATACCCTGATGTATACGCTCAATGAACAGGATTACGAGCCCTTCCGGATGTTGACTACAGTTTTCGATCAGGATGGTAAATATTATCAGATGAAGGTGGTGGCTTCAACAGTGGAGGAAGACGATCTGGTACGGAACCTGCTGTACAGTATGATAGGTCTGTATGTGGTCATACTGATCAGCGTATTACTGATCAATAATCTGCTGCTGAGGAAGGCCTGGACACCATTTTACCAGTTGCTCAACCGACTGAAAACATTTCGGCTCGATCAGGATGACCACATCCAGACACCCCATACCAAAGTGAGGGAATTCAACGAACTCAATGAGGTGGTAAGTGCCTTAATCGATCACTCTGTGGTCACTTATAATAGTCAGAAGCAATTCATTGAAAATGCAGCACATGAGCTGCAGACGCCCATTGCCATCAGCATGAACCGACTGGAATTGCTGGCAGAAACGGAAGGTCTTTCTGATGATCAGCTGGAATCTATCGGCCGTGTGATCGATGCGCTCCAACGATTCTCAAAATTGAACAAAAGCCTGCTGCTGCTTTCCAAGATTGAAAACCGGCAGTATGGCGATACGGCACTTATTTCTATAAATAGCCTGGTAGATCAGGTCATATATGACCTGAGTGATTTTACCGAGATGAAATCCCTGCAGGTAAATGTAACCGCTACGGATATCCTGAAAGTGGATATGAACAGGGATCTGGCATTGATCATGCTTTCCAACCTCTTTAAAAATGCCATCACACACAACCAAGCCGGAGGAACAATCGAAATCAGCATCGATAAAACCAGCCTGTCCTTTAGCAATACTGGAGGTGCTGAAGAACTGGATGCCAAACGTATATTTAAGCGTTTTCAAAAAGAAAGTAAGCAGAAGAGCAGCACCGGACTAGGACTTGCAATTGTAAAAGCTGTTGCCGACCTCTATGATTTTAAAGTAAGTTACCGCTATGACGGCCAGCATAACTTCAGCATCCGTTTTCCAACTAAAATATCCAACGTCGACTGAATGATCGACTGAACAATTTGCTGCCTGAAAAAAATCAGCTAATCTTTCTGCTTGAATTAGTACCCACTGCGAGGCATGTCAAGCAGATTGTACTATTCCCGTTTGTTTTCAGATTTGTCAGCTTTCTTTGTGTCATTAACAATTAAAGCAAATAGTCATGATTTATAAATTGATATTATCAGCATGCCTTTTGACAAGCGCTGGTGCCTATGCTCAGAATTTAAAAGCGAAAAATGTTCCGTCGATCGTCATCAATTCTATGAACAAAGCTTTTCCTAAAGCGGAGAAGGTAGAGTGGGAAATGGAGAACGGACTTTTCAATGCGGAATTCGAAATCAACAGGAGGGAGCACGAATTGTGGATCAATAACCGTGGTGCGATTGTGAAGCATAAACAGGACCTCAGAACGGATCAGCTACCCGAAGTGGTGAGAAATGGTGCAAAGAAGTACTTTGCCGGATATCGCGTCGATGAGGTGGAGAAAATTGAGCTCGCCCAACGCTTCTACTATAAACTCTGCCTGAAAACATTTACTGATGAGGAACATGCAGTGTTCGATCAGGAGGGTAAACGCGTCAATAAACGCATCTAGAGAGTATTCAAAATCTATCTATATCACATTACTTATTATTTAAAAACACAAATTATGAAATCAATTAAAAACATCTTATTGGCAATGACCTTAATCCTGACAATCTCCAGCTGTAAAAAAGACGACGATAAGGTCGTCGGCCAGGATGAGCTGCATGCCAATGCGAAAACTTATATCAACACACATTTTGGAGATGCAACCATTACCAGGGTAGAAAAAGATCGTGAGGGCGCCTTAAACGAATATGAAGTATATCTATCCAACGGCGTAAAACTGGAGTTTGATGTCAATGGTGCGATTGAGAACATCGAAAGCCTGAAGCAACTTCCCGACAGTGTAATTCCGGTATCCATTCTGACTTATGTACAGGCAAATTATCCGGATCAGTACATCATTGAATGGGAGCTGGAAACAAATGATCAGGAGGTTAAGTTATCTAACGGACTGGAGTTGAAATTTACAAAAGCTGGTGAGTTTATCCGGATCGATCAGTAAGAATTGATGGAGATGCTACCTGAAGGCCGACTTCAGGTGGCAAACATTTCAAATACTGGTTTTACGGATGGGCAGAAATTACATTTCTGAACGTAAGCGTAAAGGTTGTCCCTTGCTGTAAGGCGGAGACGACCTTTATGTCTATATGGTGATAGGTGGCGATACTCTTCACAATGGCCAGTCCAAGTCCATACCCAACCTGTTCCCTGAGGTTTGTTTTTCGGAAACGGTCAAAGATAAACGGTACTTCTTCTTTAGTAATGCCTATGCCGGTGTCCTGGAGGTTGATGAGATAGTCATTGCCCCGCATTTCATCTGTGATGCTGATGCTGCCATTTTCCTTATTGTATTTGATGGCGTTATTGATCAGATTGTAGAATAACTGAAAGAGGAGGTCCTGATTTACCTGCTTCAATTTTGTATCCCTGTCGATGTTAATGTCAATACGCAGGTTTTTATCCGTCAGCCTGTGGCTGATCTCTTCCATTACCTCGATGATCAGTATTTTCAGGTTTACAGTAGCACTTTTCGCAAACTGCTCATTCTCAATTCTCGAAATGAGCAACAAAGAGTTGGATATTTTCTTCAGGCGGCCCAATGTTTTCATCATCTCCACGATCTTCATGGCCATATGGTCCGGCAGGTGCTCGTCACTCAGCATATTTTCCATTTTATTCTGAAGGATGCTGATCGGCGTCATCAGCTCATGAGAGGCATTGGCGGTAAACTCTCGTTCTTTCTCGAAAGCGTCATTGATCTGCTCCATTAGTAAGACCAGCGATTCATCCAGGTATTTGAAATCCTGTGTTGAGGTCGCAACTGCCGGGGAATGGTCGCGGAAAGGAAACTTCCTGTTCACCAGCCTGGTGCTGATGATCTTTCCCAGGGGCTGGATGAGGATACGGGTAAAAATCAGATCGATGATCAAAGTGAAGACGATCAGTGACATCAGCACGTAAAGGGCGATGCGCTGAAGTGGTTTATTGTACTGGTTAATACTGGCAATGGTCTTGCCAATTTCCATCAGGTAACTTTTCTGGTCTACCACAAAAGTATGCATCAGGATCCTGTAGGTAAGCGTGTCCTGTTCTACCACCCGCTGTTCCGTTTTGATGGTGTCTATGCGCAGGTCAGATTTTGCAGGCTCCAGCGCGATGTACTCCTCCTTCAGCATGGTATAACTCCCATAGCTATCGTCACCCTGCAGGTAGTGCTGTATCCCATTCTTTTTGACGTTCCGGATTACCTTATCCTGCTGTCTGCGAAGGGAGTTGTTCGTGTATTCCGATACCAATCCATCCACAAGGAAAGGCAATGAAATGATGAACAGTAACACCACAGCGAGCTTGGAGCCGGTAATGAAGGAGATGAGCTTGGTGGATAACTTCATGTTAGTTTTTTATTCTGTAACCGACACCCCTTACGGTCTCCAGGAAATCTGTGGGGGCATGGACATTCAGCTTCTTTCTGATATTCTTAATGTGTGCATCAATATAGTTGGAATCGTAATCGTCATCCGCAAAGGTGCCCCAGATGTGTTCACTCAGCTGCATCCTCGTCAGCACCCGGTTTTGGTGCAGCAAGAGGTAGCTGAACAAGTCAAATTCTTTTCTCGACAGTTCTATCTGTTCGGTGCCGCAGTGGATGACTCTTTTCTGAAGGTCAATACTGAAGTCACCTAATCTGAGCAGCTCTTCTTTAATGTTGAACTTGCGGCGCGCAATGGCCTGCATCCGGGATTGGAGCTCAAGCAAAGAAAAAGGTTTTGCCAGGTAGTCGTCCGCCCCCAGGTCAAGACCTGCAATGCGGTCTTCCAGGTTACCACGGGCGGTAAGGATGACATAGGCGGCATCAGGATTATGTTTTTTTGCGGCAGGCAACAGGCTCAGGCCATCGCCATCGGGCAGGCCCAGGTCCAGCAGAATGTAATCATAGCTGTTGACGCCTATTTTCTCCAGTCCGCTTTTGATCGTATGGGCTAGATCGCACACATAGAAGGCCTTCTTAAGGAAGTCTTCCATTTCGTATGCAAGTGTTTTTTCATCTTCAACAATGAGTACTTTCATAGATGGTCTTTTGCTGATCAGCCCCGGCCTGGTTTTCCAGGTTTACTCTGTTTTCTGGATTTGGGCACTTCCTTGACATCAGGTTTTTTCTTTTCCTGCCTTTTTTTATTGTCCTGAAAGGAGTATCTGAATTCGTGCCCAGTATGGGCGGCGGTGTCACGGGCATAAACGCCCAGTGGGAGCAGGGCAACCAGTAGTATCGCAATTGATGAACGTAAGAAATCAGCTTTACTTTTCATTTGTGTAAATATAGGTAAAGTTTGCCTGTATCTGTGCCACATTTTTATGGTAATTACCTGCCAAGATCCACACTAAACATGAATTTAAGATGAAAAAAGCAAAGAAAAAAGAAATCCTGAATTATTGAAAATAGTTTGAAAATTTCATGTTGTTTTCATGTTCGGTATGGAGATTTGAAATACACAAATGAAACCTTTTAATATATACGACCATGAAAAAATTAATATTCTTAAGTCTGCTGGGTGCGATTGGGATCATTCCGCACCATGCGGCAGCCCAGGTAAGTTTGAGCATCAACATCGGATCACAGCCATTGTGGGGCCCTGTAGGATATGATTATGTAGACTATTATTACATGCCCGATATAGAGTGTTACTACAATGTCCCACGCCGACAGTTTGTATACCTCAGCGGCAGCAGGTGGATTTTTTCTTCCAGCCTGCCTTCGAGATACAGACATTATGATCTGTACAGCGGATACAAGGTAGTGGTGAACGGGCGCGATCCCTACCGCAACTTCTACAATGATAGGACAAGGTACGGACGTTACAGGAATGTAAGGACACAAACTGTCATCAGACATAGCAACGATTCCAGGTATTATGTTGTCAAAGGACATCCTGGTTATGGACACCGCGGAAGCGTGAGACATGAGGTGAGGGATCACCGCAGGGATGACTACCGTAATGGGGGGAAAGGCCGAGGAAATGATTGGGGAAGAGGTGGAGATCGCGGTCGTGATCATGAAAGAGGACACGATAGGGGTCGTGACCGTGGAAATGACAGGGGGCGCGACCATGGCCGCGGCAGGCATTAAACACACCAAATAAACCAACCATAGGTTACGGTCGGTTAGGGGCCGCTAACCAAACAGCGCGAATCAGGATCTCTGAACGCGCTGTTTTTTTGAATGATCTAAGTCGATTAACTAAATCAGTTCATCTGAATGATCGATTTGATGAATTATTGATTTTGGAACTAGTGGCTGATCAACTGCCCTGAGAAGGGTTGTTCTGCTTCCGTGGGGCTCAGCAATCCTTTTGCAAACACCGTATAAGCTTTACCTGCAGTCAGTGTAGTTTCTGCAAGGGTAGTTTTTGATGTCCCACTGCCATGTTCTTTCAATTCAAAGATGTACTTTTTTGCATCTACTTCGATGTAACTGCTGGATGTTTTGTAAGCTCTGTCGGTGATCACACTTGCTCCGTCTTTTACAAATACGTCCAGTGAAGGTGCGTCAGGTGAAAGGTTAATGAACCTCAGCAGTGCTTTGCCGTTTGCTGGGGCAACCACAGCATCACTTTGTACCAGGAATTCCGGATTTGCGCTGCGACCGGTCAGGATTAGTGTGTAGGCGGTGTTATTTTCAAATGATACATCTTTACTAATCAGGCTTTCTGTACTGCTGGCAGTAGTGAATTTAACGGTCTGCGTACCTGTAGCAACTGTGAAATAGGGCATGCTGCCACCAAAAGGCAGTGCATTGGTGTTGGCCTTTGCTGATCCGAAATAAACATTATTAGTTCCCAGGGTGGGTATTGCGGTAATGATGGTAACTGATGCGGCTTCTTGTACCGGCGTCTCTGTTTTTCCACAAGACTGCATCATGATCGTGCCTGCACAAAGGGCGGTTATAGCTAGTAAGTGTTTGTTTTTTAGTGTTTTTGCAATTGTAAAAAGCTTCATATCTTAATTGTTGTTGATTTATTCTATTAAACGGGTATCTTCCTGCGAACGCTACAGTGGGCTGTGGTAAAACTCACCACACTTGTTCCTAAAATGGAGCAAATGTCATGTTTGTCTTTAAGCTGATGCTCTGCCCTGGCATTGCGCGGATTTTGGCTAAATTAGGGAACAATTTATCAATAAACATAAATAAAAAACTTATGAAAGTCATTCTAGGGTCAGATCATGCAGGATATCGATATAAACAGATGTTTAGTGAATTGCTGACTACCGAAGGGTATGAAGTGCTCGATCTGGGCGCATTTAATGAAGAGGCCAGCGACTATCCGGACCATGCTGAAGATGTTGCAGTGGCGCTCCAGGAAGGAAAAGGCGATCGTGGCATCCTGGTATGCGGCAGTGCCGTAGGGGTAAGCATAGCCGCAAATAAATTTAAAGGCATCAGGGCAGGTGTTTGTCATGATACCTATTCTGCGCATCAGGCGGTCGAACATGATGATGTAAACGTGCTTTGTCTCGGCGAGCGTGTCGTAGGACCTGCCCTCGCAAAGGAAATTGTACTTTCCTTCCTCAAAGCCAGCTTCACGAATGAAACACGTCATGTGAAACGACTGGCCAAGATTACCGCAATCGAAGATCAATGGTAATTGATCCCTGTGGCTAAGGCTGTCAGTAACTGTGGAAAACTATGTTAGAAGCCTGTTGATAACGTGTGGAAAGAGGTGAATAAAAAATATGTAGATATCTTTGGATCAAATGGTTATATGTCGTATATTAGATCTATCAAATACGAAGTACTTTAACAGTTTGAAAGAAATCATCCAAAAAGAACACTTAGCCTCAGGGCAGAAAGATTCTGGAGGTTTCGAAGGATAAGCCACAATTAGATTCAGCAATGAAATGGATTGTGAATGATCAACAGACGCTGAAAAGCGAGATGTATCGGCTGATTCCGGAACAGACGCAATAGCCTGTATGTTATTCTAAGGAAAAATGTATCAAGGTATTGTTATCAAAGGATCAGGGTTTGCGAGAGCCAGGATTCCGGAGAAGGGTAAAGTAAAATTCATTTGATGCTTTTTCGGTGCTACGGCAATGAAAAGGTGAAAACGGAGAACCAATTCGCTAGAAGAGGACTCCGTTTTCTTTTTAAGGCCCGTTCGAAGGTTTCGGTGCTGAAAAAAATAGGAATTCCCTTCAGACCCAAATCTTCTGCCCGAAGGACAAATATTTGAACGTCTGCAAAGCAAATTAAGTTTTTTTCTCCGCATAAAACGATCATCAACCATCATCGTCCGTATGAAAATCCGCATTGTCGCTGGATTTTGATGCTGATGGTTCTCTCCTTGGCTGGTCGGTAGTTTTAAAACTGATTTCGTAAACGGAGGGGGATTTATCTGACGTCAATCCTTTGATATTTGTCCCAGTTTGATGCGAGAAAGGGGCTGCGATACCAAGTTCAGCTCCCTGAATATTTTCGTCGGGGTTAGTCTTGAATTTGACCACCTTATTCGTTTCTAAAGGGTTCTTTATCGGTTCTGAAGTGCCTTTCTCAGCGCCTGGTTGCTCCTGACTTTCTTTCTCCGACTTACTGATGGCATATTGCGGCCTCGTCTCTGTAACCTGGATCGTAACATCAGGTATCGGGATTTGTTCCGGGCTTATGTCAATAAATGGGTTCCCTGAGCTTAACGGTTCATATATGCAGCATGTCTGGGGAGCTGATGCGTTTTCCTGAGCTGATTGATGAGATTTCCCTGCGATGTCTGAGCCATCATTTCCTTCCGATTCTGTTGCCCTCGTTTCTGGTTCTTCATCTGCGAAGGAGAAATTTTTACGTGCCCAACCGCGGTTCGGCCTGCCTGGAAATTTACCCGGGTTTACACTGACGTCACAGATCATCGCCGGACTCATCTCCGGGGTGTTCACAGACAGCTGGTAGCGGTCCCACTTGTCGTGATAATGTAGGGCGATAGAGGTGATCACATAACATCCTTCAGGGATATCGTAGGTCCATTCCTGCTTGGTGGTGTGGCTATGATCTCTTGAAATCTCCATGATCGGGTTCATCTCATGTGAGCCTATTTTCTCATCTTCAGTTTTTAGAGATCCATAATGTACAGATAAAAATACGGTACAGGAATTGGCATTTTCCGGAAAATGAAGGTTTTTTTTGATTTCCATTTCCGGAAGCGTTACCCGCAATTTGCCATTCATCAGTCTCGTTTCGGGCAATGTCCACAACAATTCCTTCAGCTGCGATTTCATGTTGAATTCGAAGCCGTTCAATGACTTGAATGTCCGGGTATGGAAATCGTAATTTCCGGTATCTTGATCGAGGTGTCTCCTTAAAATGACGCCCATTTGCCTGTTCAGGCGGTTGATCATGTCGGCATCTGCCGTAAATTTCAGCTTGTACTGGAGATGATTCCGTATATGCCCGGCAAATTTGCTCGCTTCGCCAAATCGGTTTGCTGCCTTTTTAGTGGACTCGCTTTGTTTTATCGGCCCTGGTTTACCTCTTAGGGTATTTGTACCCCGGTGCACACTGAATACCGCTGGCCCCAATGCGCCTATTATATTTTTGTTTATTATTCGTGCCATGTTATTATCAATAAATAAGAGTGTATTAATTTATGGCAAGTTAAATATAAATAGGTATCAAATCCAAATTTGATTTACATATACACAACATCAAATCTATATTTTATTTGAAAAACGTGGACTTGACGTGGAGTATATGTGGATTTGTCGTGGATTAGATATAGGGATAACTACGGGCTGCACACTTGCTGCCTAGTATCGTTTGTGTTAACAGGTGGGGTGCGGGTAAAAGGGTACCTTATGGAGACAGGGATAGTTGCATAAAAAAAGCGCGTGTCCGGGGGGACACGCGCTCAATTGAATATTTAACGATTAATTAGTGCGCAGGTTTTGCCGCTAAGTCCTCATCATCATCGGCATGTAAAGTATCTGCATGGTCTTCAGGTTTGTAGTTTGCCTGAAGTTCAGCAAGTTTCTTTTTACCGTAAGCAAGTTTGGTAATTAGTACAAACAGAACCGGAACGATAAAGATCGCCAGCAGTGTTGCGGAAAGCATACCTGCCGCTACTGTCCAGCCAATGGTCATACGGGATACGGCACCAGCGCCATGGGAGATGATCAATGGAATAACACCCAGGATGAAGGCCAGGGAGGTCATCACGATTGGGCGTAACCTTAGTCTCACTGCCTCAATGGTTGCCGCAATCAGCTCCATGCCCCAATCTACACGTTCCTTGGCGAACTCTACGATCAGGATCGCATTTTTTGCCGACAAACCGATGAGGGTGATCAGACCTACCTGTGCATAGATGTTATTGTCCAGCTTAGGCAGGAAGGTCAGGGCCAGGATGGCACCAAATAATCCCAATGGTACTGATAACAGGATTGAGAATGGTACCGACCAGCTTTCGTATAATGCGGCAAGGAGCAGGAATACGAACACGATGATCAGCGCGAAGATCAGGGTGGTACTGCTTCCTGCCTCACGCTCTTCCAAACTTAGTCCGGAGAAGTTATAAGTATAGTTTGCCGGAAGGGTTTGTTTTGCCACTTCTTCCAATGCATTCAGTGCATCACCGGAACTGAATCCTGGTTTGGCTGAACCACTGATTTCAATCGACCTGAAAAGGTTATAGTGGTTAATGATGGAGGCATTCTCGACAATTTTGTATTTCAATACGGAGCTCAATGGTACTGATGTTCCCGCTGCGTTTCTAACGTACAGCTGGCTCAGGTTTTCAATCTTCGCACGGTAGTTGGTGTCTGCCTGTGTAACGACCCTAAAGTTACGTCCGTATTTGGTGAAGTCATTGACATAGCTACTTCCAAGATAAGTGGAAATGGTACTATAAACATTACCAATAGAAAGGCCCATTTTTTTCACCTGCTCGCGGTCCACTTCCACCTTATAGTTTGGTGTCCTTGCGTTGAAGAGGGTATACGCCATGGCGATTTCCGGGCGCTGATTTGCTGCCATCAGGAATTTACCTACGTTGGCTTCGAAAGTTTTGATGTCTCCGGCTTGTTTCTCCTGGATCTGCAGGGAGAAACCTCCACTGATACCCAGACCAGGGATCGGCGGCGGTGCTACGGCAAGAACGCTACCGTCTTTATCACCGGCGAAGGTTTGCATTACCCTTCCAATTACCGTATTCACATCACCTTCACGTTCATCCCATCCTTTAAGCTGCACGAAGAATGTAGCTGCGTTGGATTTGAAGGAACGGTTCAGGATGTTGATACCGCCAATAGAAGTGATGTTTTTAACCTCAGGACTATTTTTCTGAATGGTTTCTGTTACTCTTTTAATGAAAGCATCCGTACGGGCTGCAGAAGCACCCTCAGGAAGGGTAACCCCCATTAGGAAGATACCGGCATCCTCATTAGGGATAAATCCACCTGGTTTTTTAGCGAATAAACCTACGGTACCTACATAAAGACATACCAGGATCACCATCACCAAAGGTGCTTTTTTCAAACACCATTTCACACCATTTGAATAGTTATGCGTGACTTTGGCAAACCAGATGTTGAACTTGTAGAAGAACTTGTTCAGACCTCTCGATTCTTTCGTCAGGTTCATTGGCGTCAGCAACAGGGAGCACAAAGCAGGTGTAAGTGATAGGGCAATAAAGGCCGAGATCAATACCGAAACCGCAATGGTAATGGCAAACTGCTGATAGAGCTGTCCCACCATGCCGGGGATAAATCCTACCGGGATAAATACCGCTGCAAGGATCAGGGCGATCGCAATTACCGGCGCTGTGATGTCTTTCATCGCCCTGCGTGTCGCATCGGGAGCAGAAAGTCCGTCATGGTCCATATAATGCTGCACCGCTTCCACCACCACAATCGCATCATCCACCACAATACCGATGGCCAGTACGAAACCGAACATTGTCAGTACGTTGATGGAGAAACCAAGAACGGTGAACAGGATGAAAGTACCAATGATGGATACCGGGATCGCCAATACAGGGATCAGGGTAGCCCTCCAGCTTTGCAGGAAGAAGAATACCACAATAGTTACCAATATTAACGCCTCTACCAGTGTATGGATCACCTCGCTGATAGATACCTTTACAATAGATACAGTTTCATAACCGATGGCATAATCCAGATCTTTAGGGAAAGAGGCTTTCAGCTCTTTCAATGCTTTTTCGATACCATCTGCCGTTTGTACCGCGTTACCGCCCGGCGTCTGGTTGATGGCCATCATGGAAGATACCTTACCATTGATTTTAGACCTTGTTGCATAAGAGAACTCTCCAAGCTCCACTCTGGCAACGTCTCTCAGGTAAACCGGAGATCCGTCAGTACCATTTTTGATGATGATGTCACGAAATTGTTCTTCCGTGTTCAGGTCCCCATCTAGCACCACTGAGAATTCAAAGGTCTGGCTGTTTGCCTGTGGAGGACCACCAACGGTACCACCCGGAATACGCGAGTTTTGTTCTGCAATGGCGGTAGATACATCAGCAGGTGTCAGGCCAAGTCTGGCCAGTTTGTTGGCGTCGAGCCATACACGCATACTGAAAGGTTGTCCGAAAGCCTGCACGTCACCCACACCAGGGATCCTCAGCAAGGCATCCTTTACGTAAAGGTTGACATAGTTGGAGATGAACTTCTGGTCGTACGTGCCGTTTGGTGAGTAGAGACCTACCACCATCAGGATGTCGTTGTTTGCTTTTTTAGTAGTTACCCCTAAACGTCTTACCGCTTCCGGTAAGGCTGGCTCGGCAATACCCACCCTGTTTTGTACATCCAGGGCAGCGATGTCAATATTGGTACCTACGTCGAACGTAACGGTGATCGCTGAACGACCATCCGAAGTACTGTTTGACTGAAGGTATTTCATGCCTGGTGTACCATTGATCTGACTTTCGATAGGGGTGGTTACCGTCTGCTCCACCGTTTCGGCATCAGCACCCGTGTAGGTACCACTTACGGTTACCGTTGGGGGTGCAATATTGGGATACTGACTGATCGGGAGCGTCGTGATCACAATCGTACCGATGAGTACGATGAGGATGGAGATCACGATGGCTGTGACCGGTCGTTTTATAAATACTTCTGAAATCATAAAGCTGAAATTCTTTTAAAAACTATTTCTTAGGTTGTGCTGCCGGTTGTTGTGCGCCCGCCTGTGCGGGAGGAGCAGTGCTGACTACAGCACCAGGTTTTACGTTCTGTGCGCCGTCTACAACAATCACTTCACCTTGTTTCAGTCCATTGCTCACGATAACTCGCGAGTCGAACTGTTTGCCGAGCTTAACGATGCGTGGTTCCGCCTTACTGCTGTCGCCGACAATGTAAACGGTAAACTCACCAAGTTGTTCCTGAACAGCTTTGAAAGGAATAACCGTTTGCTCACCCTCAGATCTGTTTTTTGCCTGCAGGTTGACCGTCATACCAGCGAACAGCTTGCTGTTCGGGTTAGGGTAAGAAATTCTCACTTTGATCGTTCCTGTCTGAGGATCTACAGCACGGTCAATTGACGTGATGCGTCCTGCAGCTTTATACATAGATCCATCCTGAAGCTGTACGCTGAAAGTAGAATCTTTCAATGCCGCAGGATCTTTCTGCAAGGCTACAAAACGAGGAATGTCAGCTTGATTTACAGCGATGTCTACCGCGATAGGATCGTTTGTAGATACCACGTTTAAGATGCTGCTGCCGGTTGTAACAAAAGCACCCAGTCTGATCTGCGAGATACCGATGGTTCCCGTTAGCGGTGATACCACTACTGCACGCTGCAGGTCTGACGCTGCTGATGCAAGTTCAGCCTGCGCTGCTGCCAGCTGGGATTCTGCATTGGCAAGGTCTGTTGCAGCATAGTCTACACGTTGCTTGGCAACCGCATCCTGCTCAGCAAGTTTGGTATATCTATCTGCATCTTTTTTGAACTTATCACGGTTTGCTTTTGCTACAGCGACGTTGGCTTTGGATGCATTGTAGGCCGCCAGGTATTTTGTGCGATCGATTTCATACAATTTCTGTCCTTTCGTCACACGCTGACCATCTTTAATGAAGATTGCAGTTACGTAACCGCTCACCTGCGGTCTTAATTCTACTTCGTTTAAAGCGACTACTACCCCTGGGTAAGTGTCAACTATGGTCACCGCCTCTGTAGCTACTGTATAAGTAGATACTGGTGTGGCAGGAGGAGGTCCTGCTTGTTGCTGAGCGGATTTGTCGCCACCACAGGATGCCAGGGTTAAAGCGCTGATGATAACGAGGCCTGATTTTATGTAATTGATGTTGTTCATTTTTATGGTTATTGATTTACGGTGATAGTTCCTAAAGCTTGTTGTACATCCAGTTTAGCAGATAGCAAACTGTATAATGCATTGAGATAATTCAGTTGTGAGGTCCTCAGATCTGTCTCTGCAGTCATCAGGTCCAGGTAAGATTTTATGCCTTCATCGTATTGTAGTTTGATGGTATTGTATACAGATTTTGAAAGGTTTACGTTTTCATTCGCTGTTCTCCAGTCGTTCAGTCCTGCTTTATACGTTGCCATTGCCTGCTCATACTGAGAGTTGATCTGATTTTTGGTGTTCTCCAGGTCCAGGTCGATTCTTTTTTCCAGCAACTGTGACTTACGAATTTCCTGGATCCTCTTTGTTCCGAGGAAAATAGGGATGTTGAGCTTCAAACCAACAACCGAGCTTGGGTAAGATTGGTTGTAGAGGTTGCTGAAGTCATTGTTTTGGTAGTTCCAGTTGTAGTTGATGAATCCAGATAGGTTAGGCATATAAGCCAGCTTATTATAGTTCGTAGTAATCGACTGCAATTGTCTTTGGGTTTCAAGTTGTCTGAACTCAATCCTGTTCTGATGGTTCAGTACCTGATTGGTATCAATTAGAACTTCCGTTTCCATCGCTTGTCCGTTGAAGGTCAGACTCAGGTCTTTGTCTGCCTGATAACCGATGATGGACTTCAGGTATGCATATTTGTACTTCAACAGCTCCTGCGTCCTTTTCTTGTCGGCCAGCGAATTGCTCAGACTGATCTGTGCCCTTTGAAAATCCGTCTTGTCGACCAGACCTACACCGTATTGTGCTTTGGCATCGTTCAGCTGTTTCTGCAGACGTGCGATGTTCTCGGTAGTGATTTTCAGTTGCTCCTGACTGGTGAGGATGTCATAAAATGCTTTACTCACATCTACTACTGTAGTGATCTCCGTATTTTCAGTGGCCTGTTTGTATTGTTGCCTGTAGTATCTGGCAGATTTAGACGCCTGGATCAGACCTGCATTCAGAAACTGCTGATCTGCCTGCAACAATAAAGAAGAGGTGTTTTTTGTACCAAATGTGATGAAAGATGTTTCTCCGTTGGTAGTCAATGCCTGCACCTGTTGTTTCAGGTTGTGGTTGAATGTTCCGTCAGCATTGATTTGGGGCAGCCAACCGGAAAGGGCCGACTTGATGTCACGTTCACCGATCTCCTGATCAATGATTGCTTGTTTGACACCTGGTTTGTTTTTTAGGGCATAACGTATGACCTCCGGGAGGGTCGCGTTCGACAAAGTGACATTGGCACTGTCTGTTTGAGCTAGAATATGTCCAGGAATGAGTATGAGACCCACGGCAAGGAGCGTATTCGTTATTTTATTGAAATTCATAAATAATTGCAAAATTGAAATTTGAATAAGGTAAAAATAACTAATTTGTTTTGGTTGATATGGAGAAAGTGACCGAACACAATATAATAAAGACTGAAGCGCACTAAACCGTCACCCAAATGAAGGGGTTTTCCTAAGATTTGTTTAAAGGAAACGAAGATGTTGAGTGTGCATATTATCCGTTTTAGCTTGTGTTTTTGTCTATTCGGTAAAGTTTGCGTTTAGAATTCTAAATATAAATCATATTCTTGTCAAAAAGCAGTTATAAACAATATGTTTACCAAAAACCCAAAAGATTTCTATAAGTATTTCAGAGTGATTATCGTATCTGCGGTATTTATCAGTTTTTATCTGCTGGCTTTCATGATCGATCCATATCGTTCCTGGGCAAGTTTCTTCAACAGGGATGTTTCACACATTGTTAAAGAGTGGATATTTGTGCTGGTATTCTGTTTCCTGCTTACGGAGATCAGCTTGTCTATCGCACGTGCGCTGGATAAAAAAGTGCCCTGGGTATCTTTCCCTGCGCAAAGGTTCTTGCTCCAGTTTAGTATACAGATCCTTGCCACAGTGTTGTTTCTGTATGTTTATATGAACACTACACTGCTGCTTTTTGATGGTCCTAAGTTTAGTGAGCTCAATGCAATCGCGTTGAGGCAGCAATTCGTGGTGAGTGTCATTCTTTCCGTATTGATCAGTCTGATTTATACGGGTAATTTTTTTTTGGAACAATGGAAGGCGGCAATGCTGGAAACCTCCAATCTGAGCCTGCGTGCAGCAGAGCTGAAGCAGATTGCACTGGAAGCAGAATTGCAGTCGCTGAAGATGCAGCTGGACCCTCATTTTATGTTCAACAACTTCAGTACGCTTTCCGCCCTGATTGCCGAAGATCAGAATGCTGCTCAGCATTTTCTGGAGAACCTATCCAGGGTGTACCGTTACATGATCATCAACGTGCATAAAAATGTGATTTCTGTAGAGGAGGAGATCCATTTTGCAAAAGCCTACTTCTACCTGATCAAGATCAGGCTTGGTGAGAATGTGAAGATGGAGTTGTCACTGAAGGATGATACTTTCCGGAAAGGAATTCCACCCATTACTTTACAGCTGCTGATAGAAAATGCAATAAAACACAATACGGCCTCGCGGTCCAAACCACTGACCATAAAGATTACTCAGGATGAGGAAGGCAACTTGCTGATTATGAATTCTCTGCAGCGCCTGAATTACAACATCCCTTCTACCTGCACGGGACTCAAGAATATTGAAAGCAGGTATCGCCTGCTGTCGGACCGCCTGCCGGAAATTACCGAGCAGCATCAGCTGTTTGTTGTGAAACTGCCGCTAATGAACCTATAAATGAGCACATGAAGATATTGATTATTGAAGACGAGATACATAACGCAAACAGGCTGCAGTCGATGGTCAGGGAGATTTGTCCCGACGTGGTCATTGCTGGCATACTGGAGAGCGTGGCCGATAGCATAGACTGGTTTAAACACTATGACGAGCCCGACCTGATCCTGATGGATGTGCGTCTTGCAGACGGACTTTGCTTCGAGATCTTTTCGGCCTGCACCATTACGGCGCCGGTCATCTTTACCACGGCCTATGATGAATATGCCATCCGTGCCTTTAAGGTAAACAGTATTGACTACCTCCTGAAGCCGGTGCACAAACCGGAACTGGAAGCTGCGTTGTCGAAGCTGAGACAGATTTCAGGAAATCAGCATCAGGCAGACCCTATGATTGCCAACCTCGTGGAAATCATCAAAAAGCAGGAACCTGTTTATAGGAACAGGTTTCTGATCCAGGTGCCCGACGGCTATCGGACGGTTCATGTAGATGACATTCAATATATCTATTCGGAATTTAAAGTTACACATCTGGTATTGACAAATGATACGGTATATACAGTGTCGCAGACCATGGATGAGCTCGAAGAGCAGCTGGATCCGGGTGTTTTTTTTAGGGCCAACAGACAGCACATCATCAGTGTCCATAGCATCAGGGACATCCATAATTTTTTTAATGGCAAGCTGAAGGTGGTGTTGCACAAACATCCTGAGGTGGAGATCCTGATCAGTCGCGAAAAAGCCGCGCTGTTCAAACATTGGCTGGACCGCTAAACTGATATACGCCGGAATGAGAAACAGGCATTGTCGGGATACATAAAAATTGCTATTTTTAAGTGCTATGAGTAAATCCCTAAAGATCTTTGTGCTCGATACCTCTGTGATCCTTTACGATCACAATGCCTTCAACAACTTTCAGGAACATGATGTGGCCATTCCTATCCAGGTGCTGGAGGAATTGGACAACATGAAAAACGGAAATGAAACCCGCAATGCCGAGGCCCGCAGTTTCATACGCCTGATGGACGAGGCTTCATCGACGCAAATGCTCAACAAGTGGATTTCCCTAAAGGGGCAGAAGCAGGGTAAGTTCAAGGTAGTGATGGACCACAAACCCAATCTAGCGGACGCTGAAAGGATCTTCGGTCGCGATAAATTTGACCACCGCATCCTCAATGCGGCGCTGAGCCTCAAAGAAGAATTTCCAAAGAAAAAGATAGTGCTGGTATCCAAAGACATCTGCCTGAGGTTAAAGGCTAAGGCGCTTGACCTGTATGCGGAAGATTATGAAACGGGAAAGGTTAAAAATGTAGATGACCTCTACACCGGGAAGAGCATCGTGCTGAAAGTTCCGGTGCCACTTTTTGAGCAACTGAGGGCGGGACAGCAATTGGATGCCAAGGCTTTTGACCTACCCGTGAAAGATGCGAATCATTTTTACGTGCTGAAATCGGGCCGCAAGATGCTCACTGCATATTACGATCAGGAACTAAACAGTTTATCGGTAGTCTCCGCTCAGAAAGTTTTTAACATCGCACCCAGAAACCAGGAGCAGGCGATGGCGATCGCAGCACTCATGAATCCTTCCGTAAAACTAATCACCATTCAGGGGAAGGCGGGAACCGGTAAAACGTTGCTGGCGATTGCTACGGCGCTTGAACAGCGTAAGGACTACCGTCAGATTTATGTGACACGCCCGATTGTGGCCCTCAGCAATAAGGACATAGGTTACCTTCCCGGCGACATTAAGTCGAAGATTGACCCTTATATGGCTCCCATCTGGGACAACCTGAAGTTCCTTAAAGAACAATATGCAGAAGATACGAGGATGCAGGCGCGCATTGATGAATTTGTGAGTAAGGAGAAGATCGTCATTGCCCCATTGGCGTACATCAGGGGAAGAACACTGACCAAGATTTTCTTTATTGTAGATGAGGCGCAGAACCTGACACCCCATGAAATCAAAACAATCATTTCCAGGGCAGGAGAGGATACCAAGATTATTTTTGCAGGAGATATCTATCAGATTGATACACCTTATCTGGATGCGGAGAGTAACGGACTTTCTTACCTGATTGAAAATGCCAGGAAACATCCATTGTATGCACACATTACGCTGGATAAGGGAGAGCGAAGTGAACTGGCTAACCTGGCCAATGACCTGCTCTAAGGACGGCAATGATAAAATAACAGCGTAGATAAAAATAAAGCCTGCATTCGCTAGAATACAGGCTGTTTAATGGCATTG
Source organism: Pedobacter sp. BAL39 (assembly GCF_000170795.1). GTDB lineage: Bacteria > Bacteroidota > Bacteroidia > Sphingobacteriales > Sphingobacteriaceae > Pedobacter. The sequence goes on along the minus strand of NZ_ABCM01000006.1, from coordinate 20,931 downwards.
AGGGAGAGAACGGCTATTTACTCACCGAAGTGATGGCAGCAATATTTTGTGTTTCTGCAACTGTGGTGCTGTCGGTTTTTAAGGCTGCGAAATCAGACATTTTCAATTTGATGACATCTGTTTTGATTAAAGTATGATGTTTTGATGAGCCTGCCAGTTTCAGGTTAGATTTGTTTTTCATGTTGGTGTATAGGCTGGCTACGTTGGCATTGACATCGGCTTTGGCATTGTCCTGCAAAAAGATCTGAAGTACATTCAGGTTGAAGTTACCCTGAGTTTTTACTTTTGCATTGCTGGAGGCATCAATTCTGTGCAGGTCTTTTACATATACATAAATTACCGCCGGATCGTTGTTTTTACTATCAATGTAAAGATTGTAACCTTTCTGGCTGATCTTGATCTGCTCCCTGTCGGAATAGTCGTGGATCCTGATGTTTTCTTTTTCCGACTGTACCAAAACTACATTGGCGTTGCCGGTGACGATTACTTTGTTGAATGGCTGAAGGGGGCCTTTTTCCATTTTGATTTTGCTTTGGGCAAAGCTGCCTGCTGTGGTGGTTAGAATGGCAGCAGCGACAAAGGTTGATGCGATTAATTTTTTGATAGCAGTTTTCATTTCTTTCTATGATTTAAGTGATAAGTTTTTATTCGTTTTGTTGATAAGACGCGGTATATGTAAGAACGTTGCAAGTGATTCTGCTTCTTTATACCAGTTGTGGAAAGAAATCGATCAACTGGCCGATTTATTCGACAAACAGAAATGAAAAATCATTAACTTTATCATTATACCACTTAACTATGTCAAATCAGGTCAACATTACTTCTACAGGCATCAAGAAGGTGCTTCGCTTATACAATGAACAACAGTCACTTGCGGAATATATATGGAACGGCTTTGATGCCAGGGCAGATACCATCCATATTGATTACGCGCATAATGAGCTGGGTACGTTGGAAAGCCTGAGTGTGTCGGACAATGGTTATGGCATTAATTTTTCCCTGCTGAAGGACAAGTTTAATCCATTTTACGAATCGGAGAAGGCCATAGAACAAAGGGTACACCGTCACAAGTCGACCATGCATGGCAAAAATGGTGTGGGTAGGCTTACGTTTTTTACATTTGCTTATGATGCGGAGTGGAATACGACTTATGAAGACAACGGAGTTTTTAAAAATGGAAGCATCAAGGTTTCCGGTGGTTTGCTGAACGACTATGATTCCAGACTGCTGGAGGAGAACATGGGCATTACAAAAACAGGGACAACGGTTTCTTTTTCCAATATTAAGATTTCTAAAGAAGACCTGGAGCAGGTCATCATTCCCTATCTGCAAGCGGAGTTCTGCTGGTTCCTGGAGCTCAATAAAAACAGGGGGTTCTCAATAGTGATCAATGGTACACCATTATCATATGAGGATAATATCCTTGATTATGATGATCAGATTGAGTTTCGTTATCCCGAGAGCCAGACGCTGTTTAAGGTAAAATTTATCCAATGGAAAGAATCTGTGCATAAGGAACTGTCCAAGAACTATTTCATCAATAGGAAAGGGGAGGAGGTGCACAAGGATTACACCACCCTGAATAAAAAAGCGGATGAATATTACCATAGTGTATTTATTGAAAGCGAGTTTTTTGAAGAATTTGATTTCAGTAGTACGGAGCATGAGCGGCAGGTAAAATTGTACAGTCGCACGAAATCTGCACCCGAATATAAATTTCTGATCAAGCAGGTGAATGCGCTGCTGCGGTCGAGGAGGAAACCTTTCCTGAAAGAATTTTCCAGCAGGCTGATTGACAAGTTTGAGTCTGACGGTCTGCTGCCCAAATACAGCAATCCTGACGATCCAAAAAGAGTGGATTTTATTGAGACCCTGAAGGTGATCTATGAGATCCAGCCCAAATTGTTTAGCGGACTCAGTATTGATCAGAAAAAGACTTTATTTGGATTGATCTCGGTATTGCTGAATTCCTCCGGGCGCGATCAGCTGTTCCACATCATTGCTGGCGTTGTCGAGCTGGAACAGGAAGAACAGGAGGAGCTTGCCAGCTTCCTTGGTACCAGTACCAAAATCCTTGTTTAATCTGTAGCGTGTAGCTTACTGCTTTTCGCGCTCATTGCAGATCCTGCACTGGCAATGATGATCATGACGATGGCTGTATATTCAAAGAAGTTCAGGTGTTCTTTGAGAAAGATGATGCCGCAGATCGCTGCTGCTGCAGGTTCCATGCTCATCAATATGCTGAAGGTACGCATGGGAATTCGACGTAGCGCACTCATTTCCAGGGTAAATGGGATGGCGCTCGACAACAGTGCCAATGCTGCTCCTGCAAGGAACAACTGAGGGGTGACTTTAGGAAATCCGCCGCTGCTGATCCCAAAGGGTAACACCAGCATTGTGGCGAAAACCATTCCTACAGCTACGGCCTGCCCATCGGGCATCAGTTTTGAGATTCTTCCACCCAGGACAATATATGCTGCCCAGAATCCACCGGCAGTAAGCGCAAGTAGTACGCCGAGCAAATCCACACCATTGGCAGACCATGGGCTGATGAGGGCAATGCCACCTGCTGCAAGTAGTACCCAGAAATAATCTATTGCTCTTCTTGATCCATATATGGCCAATAGGAGGGGGCCGACAAACTCAAGTGCTACACCCAGACCCAAAGGGACGCGTTTGATGGCCATGTAAAAGATGATGTTCATGGCGCCCAGGGTGAGTCCGTAAGGAATCACAGCCTGCCATTGCACCTTGCTGATTTTTCTGAAGTCAGGACGGTAGGCAGCCAGGAGGATGATGGCTGACAAGCCAATGCGTAAAGTAGCGGTAGTAGTGGGACCCAATATGGGAAACAGTCCTTTAGCAATTGCTGCGCCACCTTGTACGCTGATGATGGCCAATAGAACAGCCAGAACTGGCGGAATGCTCCACCTTTCACTGAATTTCATGTTTAAATGTTAACGTGCGTGATCATGTCTTGTATCTTCTCCTCCAGTTCATCAACCGCGCGTTCAAGCATCATGAGTTCCTCTTTGCTGGCCAGGTACTGATTGGCCTTAAAGATACTCATTAGTCCCATAATCGAAGAAACAGGTTTGCGTAATTCATGTGACTGCATGTAGGCAATGGTTTGCAGTGCCTGTTCTCTTTTGATGATTTCTTCCTGTGAATTCTTAAGTTCTGATATATTCCAGGCGCTGTAGGCTATGGCAACAATTTCATGGTCCGTGTTATAAACGGGCGCGTAATTGAACTGCCACCAGATTTTCAGGTCATTGTGCTGCAATTGGTTTTCATTTTTGATGTGCTCACCGAGACCCGCCCTTTTTACATTTTCCAGGAACTCAGATTTGAAATCCGGCCCGAGGTAATTTTCAATGGGCGCACCGCTTGTCATCTTCATACCATGTATGTCGGTCATGAAGTCCGACAGTGGTTTGTTGAAGTGGATAATGTTCAGGTTCCTATCGAGCAACAGCTGGCATGCGCCGGAACTTTCGGAAAATGTCTGTAGCTTCAGCGCATTCTCCCTTGCCTGTTGGTATTGCTCCTGTAGCAGCTTCATGCTGTATTCCAATTCAAATATACTGACTACCTGTTTGGCGAGGATACTCAGCATCTGCTGTTGCTGTGGTTCCAGGATCTGGGGCTGGTGTCCAATTACACAAAGACTGCCAACATTTAATCCGTCTTTCGTTTTTAAAGGGGCGCCTGCATAAAATTGTACATTTATTTCCCCTTTACGAAGTGGATTTTCTACGAACCTATCATCTTTTCCTGTGTCGGAAATCATCATAACTCCATCCTGTTGTATCGTGTGGTCACAAAAAGCGTGTGCCCTTGGTGTTTCTTCAAGAGAGGTACCAAAGCTGATCCTGAAATGTTGCGTGTCTTCGCCAACCATCGTAATCAGGGCAATAGGCGTTCCACAGAGCACTGAGGCAAACGTTACAATCTCTTTTAACTCTTCTTCCCTGCTGGTTTGCAGGGACATAAAACGCTCTGCAGCCAGCGATCTGTCCTTTTCGTTATCGTTCTTCATCAGTCTGTATGTAATTGTTATTACGCAATTTGGCTGCCATTCAGATTTCGCACGCGTACCCAGCAGATATTTTTGCGTCTGTTTGACGATTGATGAGTGATTTGTCCTTGGATATACAGACCAACAGAAATTCCCCATTGATGAACTTAGCAATCTGTAAATAAAGCTAATGTGACGATAGGATGTAGTAATAAAAAAGAGGCAAAAGCCTCTTTTCTGTTACTTGACGTCATGGACGGATTCGAACCGCCGTTATGGGTTTTGCAGACCCTCACCTCACCACTCGGCCACATGACTATAGAATTGAAGGCATCATTGTTCGGTGCCTCCGATACAAATATAATAAAGTCTACTAATATTATAGACTTTATTGTCATTTTTTTATTTCCCTGTTTTTATTGATCTGCAGAGGGCTGGATGATGATGTAATGTACCAGGGGGAAGCTGGCCTCGATGTCTTTTTTGATGACGGTGATGGCATCCGTAATTGCTGCTGTATTCATTTCGCTTTTAAAAACAACGATGGCCATCAATAAGACATCCTGAGGAGATTGATAGGTAGACATGATATGAAGCACTTTCTCGACAGCGGGATGCCCGGTGATGATGGAGGTAATTTTTTGTTGAGTCTCAGGGGCGATCCCTTCACCCATGAGCAGACTGCGGCTTTCGCGGGCCAGTATTGCTGAAACCAACACTAATAATAGGCCCACACAGACTGAGGCTACGCCATCCATAAACGGCAGCTGGTAATGGTGCCCGATGATCATGAAGACCAATACGATCAGCAGACCCATAACGGCCGCGCTGTCTTCAAACAGAACTAGAAAGCTGGAAGGGTCTTTACTTTTGACAATCGCCTTCCACCATCCTAGTCCATTGCGAAGCGCATTGAATTCTTTGATGGCAATATATAAGGAAGAGCTTTCAAAGAGAATGGAAAGTCCGATGACAACGTAGTTCCATGTAGGATCTCCGAGTGGTTCAGGTTCGATGATATGATCGATACCCTGGTAGATGGAGATTCCGCCGCCAAGTCCAAAGATCATGATGGCCACAATAAAGGACCAGAAATAGAGTTCCTTACCGTATCCAAAAGGGCGACCGGCATCCGCGGGTCTGCGGCTTCTTTTCAATCCGTAAAGCAGAAGCACCTGGTTGATGGTATCTACAAGGGAGTGGATGCCTTCAGAGATCATAGAAGAACTGTTGCTGAAAGCCCCTGCGATAAATTTGGTAATGGCAATCAGCAGGTTGGCCGCCAGGGCACTATAAATGGATTTATTATTTCTGATCGGATGAACAGGCTGTCTCATGATGGGCTTAAAATGAAAAAAGGCAATGTCGTTCATAACAATTGCCTTCTAGGTAGATGATGTATGGTGTCTTATGCGTATCTGCTGGTCCTTTTAAATTCCTCGCTGTACATTTTTAAATTTCCTTTGAGTACCTGGCGTGCCACATGGATGCGTGTTTTTACTGTTCCAATTGGAATGCCCAGCTTGTCTGCAATCTCATGGTATTTATATCCTTCAAAATATTTAATAAATGGCGTGTAATATTCAGGCTGCAGTTTTTCCAGTGCTTTTTGAATATCTTCCATCATCATCTTATTTTCTCCCTGATTGTTGGAGGCACTGCTGGTCAGCTGATAGGAGGATAGGTCTTCAGTCGTGGTAATGACCGACTGTCTTTTGGACATCCTTCTGTAGTTATTGATGAAAGTGTTTCTCATGATGGTAAACAGCCAACCGCGCAAATTCGTACCTTTTTGATAAAGGGCGGAATAACGGATGGCTTTTAACATCGTATCCTGCACCAAATCATTAGCGTCTTCAACATTTTTTGTGAAATTCATGGCGAAATTTTGCAGAGATGACTTGTGGTCATAAATCTGATAATTGAAGGTGATGTTTTTCATAGGTAGATGAAATTTGTTGATGGATTGTTTAAATCTGTTCAACAAAATACTTACAATTTGTGTACCAGTTCGAGAAAAAAATAGGATTTGTTTACTGAAAATAATATAGAAATTATAATTATTTAACATTTTTTTACAAATATTAGGAGCGTTATTATGCCTTAGTTGCCATTTAAAGCGTTTTAAGAGGTTTTTTGAATGTTTTTTTATTTTTTTTAAAAGATTTGAAAATATCAAAATTTATACTATTCTATTTTTTGGTCTGCACACTGAGCTGCACAGTGACGTTCAGTTTTAGGACACTTCTTGGTAATGGTTATTTCTTCGGAAATATGGAAAAAACAGATATTTTTTTTAAACATTTTGGGAATGATTAAATCGAAGTTTGTATCTTTAGCTCTATGAAAATGCTCGATATCAAACTCTTAAAGAAAATTTCTGAGTATGCGTACTCAGATTCAAATGGTTACGTGAAAGTCTCACCAAAAAGTAAGACTATGAAAAATATGGCTCAGAAAGGAATCCCCGTGCAGCACAAGGCACATGATTTTGTACGTTCATTGTCAGGTATTTAATGCCTGATGTGGAGGTGTTTTTCGTAGTTTTTAAGCGATTTTTATCTCTTGAAAATAGCTGAGCAGTGTCATTAAACTCTGTTTTTTATCGTTCTGAAGGATAATACTCAATTAGAATTTTTATATTTGCTAATATTTGTAGTATTACACCCAGATAGATATGACCGTTACCGTACTCGCAATTACAGAAACTGACGTTTCCCTAGCTGCTCCGCTGTCCACCGTAATGAATGAAAGGTTGAAGCGTCTTGCTGCAGAATTACAAAAGGTGCACCTGAAGGAACTGGAATCTGTTGAACCCCTGATGCAGGATATAGTAGTTTACATGAGTTACAATAGCAAGTATAACATCAGGTGGAAGATTGTAAATGATGTTCCTGATTTCATCAGTCAGGCCGTGGCTGATCAATGTGATAAGCTGGGGTACATCCGATGGAAAACCTCGTCTTTATATAACTTTAACATCAGAAAGTAGCGCTTTTCGTTTTAAAAATACAAACTATCCTGGTTCAGGATTGTTCATTTACAGGGGGCAGTTACTCCTCTTTTTATTGAACAGCCTATGGATTTGGATCGACTACTTAACTATCAGTTTTCCGGGATATTACATAACCTGATCACCGCCGCTGCCGCCATTCTCGCAGGGATGCTGATCAGCTTTCTTATCCGGAAGATCTTCATGATCTTTTCCCGGTTCTGGCTGACTTTTGTGATCAATTCCATCATCAAACATCTTCAGGGTCCGGTAAATGTTTTCCTGCCCCTGCTGATGCTCAATATCTCGCTGAGCTTTATGAAAATGCGCCCGCAGTGGCATTCGGCATTTGATAAATTACTGGAAATTACCCTTACCATCTTAATTTCTCTGATGCTGATCCGCATCATCAAAGTGCTTGAAGATTATTTTTATCATAAATATGATCTGAACAAGATTGATAACCTCAAGGAGCGGAAGTTACGTACGCAGATGCAGTTTGTACGTAAGTTTACCGTTTCCCTGATCATCATCATCACCATCTGTATTGTGCTGCTAAGCTTTGAAAGTATGCGGAAGGTGGGGGCAGGACTGTTGACGGGAGTCGGGATCGGAGGTATCATCATTGGTTTCGCTGCACAGAAATCCCTGGGAAACCTGCTGGCAGGTTTTCAGATCGCTTTTACACAACCTATCCGGATTGACGATGTCGTAATCGTCGAAGGGGAATGGGGCAGGATAGAGGAGATTACACTTACTTATGTGGTGGTGAGCATCTGGGACCAGCGGCGACTCATTCTGCCGATTACCTATTTTATAGAAAAACCTTTTCAAAACTGGACAAGGGTTTCTGCAGAACTCCTCGGTACGGTCTTCTTGTACCTGGATTACACGGTGCCAGTTCCGCCGCTAAGGGAGGAACTTAGCGCCGTCTTGACTGCACATCCGCTATGGGACAAAAGGGTCAATGTGGTGCAGGTGACCGATAATAAAGCAGATTATATAGAAATCCGTTTTTTGATGAGTGCCCGCAGTTCCGGAGAGGCTTTTGACTTGCGTTGCGATGTGAGGGAACATATGATTGATTTCATCCGGAGTAACTTCCCGGAAGCATTGCCAAAGAAAAGAATTGAGTATACCGGTGCAAACGAAAAAGGGACAACACGCCCGGACAGCCCCTTAAAGTCTGGTTTTAAAGCTGGAAATGAAAACGATTTCTAAGATGGCTTGTTATTCATGGAGAATATCCTAAATAAAAAACAACTTCCTATGAAAAACTATGTGAAACTGGCTTTTTGTGCTGCGGCCTTCATGGCCTTGCAGTCCTGCCAAAATAGCGAAAGAAAAGATCGTGACGACCCGGCAACTGTCCAGGCGGATACGGCACTGGATACCACCCTGCGCGCGCAGGCAGCCACGGCTGATGTGGACCTTACTGGTAATGAAAAGTCATTTCTCTTAAACGCTGCAGTGACCGGCATGACGCAGATCAGCGCCGCCCGAATGATTATCGGAAAAACGAAGCGCCCGGAAATTAAGTCTCTTGCTGAAATGATGATCAAAGACCATACAAAGATGGCAACAGACCTTTCGCTGATTGCCAATGGCAAAGGAATGAGTCTGCCGGAAGCACTTCCGCAATCCAAAAGAGATGAGTTGAGTCGATTGGAAACACTAACTGCAGACGAGCTGGATAAAAAATATCTGGTGATGCTGATCAATGAACACCGTACTGCGGTGGATCTTTTTGATCGCGCCACCACCTATGAAAACGCTGATGTCAAACAGTTCGCTGCCAAGGCGTTGCCCGCACTGAAAGCACATCAGAAACAAGCAGAGGACCTCGGACTGAAACTAAACATCAGCAATGCCGGCAACGGTGACAATGATGATGGGGTTGCTCCGGATGTAAAAAAATAAGGTACTATTTTACCTGATCATGCGTTTAGTTGGTAATACTTTCCTAATTATTTCAAGTTTAATGGTACAGAAATAAAGAACGTTAGTTATGTTTACGGACACAATTAAAATAAATCACAAATGAAGTTTTTTAAACCACAGTTATTGCTGGCAGCGGTATTGCTGTTCGGCATCTCCCTACAATCTTGTAAATCAAAAAAAGTAGTGGCAAAACCTACACCTCCTGTTGTCGCGCCTAAACCTGAGCCTGTTGAAGAAAAACAGCCTGAACCGGAACCGGCACCTGAGCCTGCACCAGTTCCTGAAAAAGCCAGCTACAATTTCAACAATATCCAGTTCGAGTTCAATTCTGATGTATTGAAAACGGCTTCGTTTGAAATTCTCGACCAGGTGGTTAGAGAAATGAAAAAAGACCTTACTGTCGGTTTCGTGCTGAATGGCAATTCTTCTGCCGAAGGTAGTGTTGAACACAACCTTTCGCTTTCTGTTGACCGTGCGAATTCGGTAAAATCTTACCTGGTGAATGCGGGGATCCCTGCAGCAAACCTGAGCATTAAAGGTTTCGGTGCTACCAAGCCAATCACTACAAATGACAGCGAAGAAGGTAGGGCATTAAACCGTCGCGTTGAGATCAAAAGGAAATAAAAAAAGCTTTAAATTGATCGTGTTTGAGCGATAAAGCTGAGGAGCACCGCCTGAAAGTACGATACTTTTAGACGGTGCTTTTTTTGTGTTCTCCTAAATCTTGTTAATTTGCGGATTACACATACGAATTAAACAGTATTTATGCGTTATTCCATTTATCCCTTACTTCTGCTCATTTTATGGGGCACTGCGATCAGGGCGCAGACGACTACACAGAACAGCGGCTGGCTGTTTCTCATGAGTAGTCATAAATTCAATGAGAAATGGGGTAGCCACCTCGATGTGCAACTCCGGTCGGCCGACGAATGGGGATACCTGAGGAATTTTATGTTCCGACCCGGGATTACCTATTTTATAAACGATAAAAATGACCTTACACTGGGCTATCTGCTGAATACTACCCATAATAAACCTGATGCTGCCGACGACTACACCTTGGTGGAACACCGGATCTGGGAGCAGTATATTTTTAAACATAATATTGCCAGCATTAGTGGTAGTCATAGGTTCCGCCTGGAGCAACGCTTCATCGAACGTTATGGTGATGATCAACTATTTTCACAACGCTTCCGGTATTTTTTCCGTTTTATTGTACCATTGAAAAAACAGACTGCGGCTTTTGAAAAGGGCCCTTTCGCGGCCATTCAGAATGAGGTCTTTCTGAATCTTCAGAATAAGGAGGAGCTGAATACGAAAGTGTTCGACCAGAACAGGGCTTATGGCGCTCTAGGTTACCGGTTTCATAAAAAACTGGATGTTGAACTGGGATATATGAACCAGTCGTCAAAAGGTGTGCAGCGCAATACGATGAACAATATCCTGCAGCTGGCACTATATTCAAGATTTTAAACTAGTGTTTGCGGGGAGGCGTTTGGCATGCAGACCTGCAAATTACTGCTCCTGAGTTTTCATTGTATTTCAGGAGCAGTACGGCAATAAATCATTTACAAAATTAAAAGACGCGGGTTTACTCTTCTTTTAGGTGTTGCAGATTTAACGGATTTTGTTTTATCTTGAAGCTTAGTTGCTAAGCTTTTTTCTGAAGGAATAGCTTCCTTTTGTGCGGGCGGAGTGGAGTTACTTTTCATGATGTTCAATGTAATTGTGTAGTAAAAACAACGGATGCTGAAAATGGTTTAAAAAAAAATAACGTAATTTTACTTCATGAACATTAGAAAATCTACCTTTCTAAGATACTTCCCGATATTATCCTTTTGGTTATTCATTTTACCTTTGCGGGGACACGCACAGAATAAACTTCAGCAGCTGGACGACCAGATCCTGATTGACCTTTCTCATCACCGTACACCAGAACGCACGGGCTTTTTTATGTTTTTGTCGAAACACAACGATCTGGTAAATGTTGGTGTGCCGGTGGGCCTGCTTGCTGCCGGTGTCATCGGTAACGACAAGGAGATGCGTCAGAATGCATTATATGTAGCCAGCAGCTCAGCGGTAAATACCTTGCTGACCATGGCCATTAAAAAGATCGTGAAACGCCCAAGACCCTTTCATAATGTGAAGATCGTTTCTGTCTATCAGCCAGGTCATTATTCTTTCCCTTCCGGGCATACTTCTACCTCGTTCACTACCGCTACGGCATTGTCCAGGGCCTACCCGAAATGGTACATTATCGCACCTTCCTATTTGTGGGCCGGCTCGGTCAGTTTTTCCAGACTTTACCTTGGGGTACACTATCCTACGGACGTAGTGGCAGGTGCTGCATTGGGAACCGGGACTGCCTTCGCACTAGGGGGATTGAGACCTTAAATTAAGTTTTTCACAGGGTAGTTATAGACATGACTATTGTTAAATGAAAAATGCGTGTGGCATCTTTTCTTTCATTTTATTTTCGCAAACTACTTGATGAGAAAGGGTTAGGAAAACTGTTGATTTAGGATACCTATAATATCAGAGAGTAAAGTAAGTCGTCTGTCATAAATTTCAATTGCTTTTCCACCGGATGTTGATAATGTCTGGAGCGAGCCTACCTAATTAATTTGCATTTTTGAAGCTCCAAAAAACAGCGCTTTGTACGCTGATATTTTTAATCATAAAGACCCCTTAAGATGAGTACAAAAAGAATAATCAAATTTGAGAAAGACGATTGCAGCCCTTGCAATATGGTCTCTGAGTTCCTGGATAGAAAAGGTGTAGTTTACGAAACCATCAATCCTTTCAATCAGCCTGAAGTTGCGATGCAGTTCAGAGTTCGTTCCGTTCCTACGGTGATTGTTCTGGAGCAGGATCAGGAGATGTCCCGCATCATCGGCTTCAAACCTGAAGAATTATCTGCACTGGCGGTATAATAGGGAATTATGGCGATGACCTGTATCTACTACGATAGTAAGACGGGTAATGTTGAACGCTTCATTAACCGTTTGAGGCTGCAGCGCGACTGGGACATTCAAAAGATCGACCAGATATCGCAGCCTTTGCAGGAAGGACACCTGATTACTTATACCACAGGCATCGGCGAGATCCCCGCTGCGACACTTCGTTTTTTAGAGGAGAACAGCAGCATGATCAAGTCGGTCTCTTCCAGTGGCAATAAAAACTGGGGCCCTAATTTTGCGATGGCTGCAACCAAGATTGCAGCGAAGTTTAAGCTTCCCGTACTCATGCAGTTTGAGCTGAGTGGTACTGGTGAAGACATCAGAAAATTTATAGAAAATATAGAAGGCTAAATATATGATAACAAAAAAATGGATCTTGTTGAACAACGAGATCATGACCAAAGAAGATGACGAATTCAGCCTTCACAAAGACAAAGAAGCCGTACGTTCGTATTTTCTCGATTATGTAAATAAAAATACGGTTTTCTTTTACACCTTAAAGGAAAAGATCGACTACCTGATTGAGCAGGAATATTATATAGACTTTTACCAATGGTATACTTTCGAACAGATGGAAGAAGTATACAATATGGTATATGCCAAGAAATTCAGGTTCCAGTCGTTCATGAGCGCCTTCAAGTTTTTTCAGAGCTATGCATTGAGAGATGACAGCGGTGAGAAATTCCTGGAGCGGTATGAAGACCGCGTAGTGGCCGTAGCCCTTTTCCTTGGTCAGGGAAATGTGGACCACGCCAAAGCATATGCAGAACTGTTGATCAACCAGGAGTATCAGCCGGCAACACCGACCTTCCTGAACTCAGGTAAGAAACGTTCCGGAGAATTGGTTTCCTGCTTCCTTGATGAAATCGGCGACAACCTGAACGGGATCGGTTATGCGATTGATTCGGCAATGAAACTTTCTTCTATCGGAGGTGGTGTATCTTTCAATATCTCTAAAATCCGTGGTAGGGGCGAATCCATTAAGGATGTCGAAAACCGTGCGGGTGGGGTATTACCAATCATGAAAATCCTGGAAGATACTTTCTCGTATGCCAATCAGTTAGGGCAACGCCCCGGTGCAGGAGCGGTTTACCTGAACGTTTTTCATACTGATATTGAAGAGTTCCTGGATTGTAAAAAGATAAACGTCGATGAAAAAGTAAGGATCAAATCCTTGTCTATTGGTGTGATTGTTCCTGACAAGTTCATGGAACTAGCAGAAAAAGATGAGGCTTGTTACCTGTTCCAGCCGCATACAGTTTACAAAGCTTATGGCAAGTACCTGGATGAGATGGACATGGATGAAATGTATGAGGAGCTGCTGACCAACTCTGCTGTCAAAAAGAAAAAGATCAACGCACGTCACCTGATGGTGAAAATTGCGCAGACACAGAAAGAAAGTGGTTATCCATACCTGTTCTTCAAAGGCAATGCAAATAAAGGACACGCCCTGAAAGACATCGGTAATGTAAAGTTCTCTAACCTGTGTACAGAAATCATGCAGGTGTCTGAGGTATCGGATATCGAGATCTATGGTCGAGAAGACCAGATTAAATACGGCATTTCCTGTAACCTGGGTTCATTGAATATCGCTACGGTGATGGAGAACAAAAGGATAAAAGAGGCGGTGACGACAGCAATGAGGTCATTGACCGTAGTTTCCGACCTCACCAATATTGCCATGGTGCCCTCTGTGCAGAAAGCGAATAAAGAGCTGCACAGCGTTGGGCTGGGTGCAATGAACCTGCATGGGTTCCTCACAAAGAATTTCATCATGTATGAAAGTAAAGAGGCCCTCGACTTCTGTAATGTATTCTTTATGATGGTCAATTTCTATTCTATTCAGAGTTCTATGGAAATTGCAAAAGAGAAAAAAGAAACTTTTGTTGGTTTTGAGAAGTCTGAATATGCAAATGGCAATTATTTTAGCCAGTACATTGCGAAAGACATCCTGCCGGTAAATGATAAGATTGCGAAACTTTTTGAAGGCATGGCAATTCCTACTGCGGAAGACTGGAAACAGCTGATGGCAAATGTAAAGGAATTTGGTTTGTACCATGCGTATCGCCTGGCGATCGCACCAAACCAGTCGACTTCTTACATCATGAATGCTACGGCTTCTGTAATGCCAGTGGTGGATGTGATTGAGGTGCGTGAGTATGGCGATAGTACTACTTATTATCCAATGCCATACCTGGATAATGATAATTACTTCTTCTATAAATCAGCTTATGACATGGACCAGAAGAATGTATTGCGACTGATTTCCGTGATTCAGAAACACGTAGATCAGGGAATCTCTACGATTCTCCATACCAATACAAAGGACAATACCAGGGACATCGCGAAATATTACATCTATGCGCATAAGATGGGATTGAAATCTCTGTATTATACCCGTACAAGGAAAGCATCTATTGATGAGTGTGTATCCTGTTCCGTTTAGTTTTAAGCAACCATCAGCATAATTAAAAAGAAATAATGAATCAATATAAAGCAGTAAACTGGAATACCCCTGAGAATGATTATGCAGGCATGTTCTGGGAGCAGAACCTTCGCCAGTTCTGGGTGGATACCGAATATATCCCCTCCAAAGATATCGACAGCTGGAAATCGCTGAGCCCTGAAATTCAGCAGGTTTATAAAAGAGCGCTTGGCGGACTAACTCTCCTGGATACCCTGCAGAGCCATACCGGAATGCCGAAATTACTGGACCATATCGATGGTTTACAGAACAAGGCGGTGTTGTCTTTCATGTGTATGATGGAAGCCATCCATGCCAAGTCGTATTCCACAATTTTTACGACAGTAAACAGCACTCCGGAAATCAACGAGCTATTTGATTGGGTGGAGAACAATAAACTCCTGCAGTTCAAGGCTTCGACGATTGATAAATATTACCGTGCGCTGGATGTGCCCAAGGTGAGCAATGAAGTGTTGTTTATGGGACTTGCAGCTTCGGTATTGCTGGAATCCTTCTTGTTCTACAGCGGTTTTTTCATGCCTTTATGGCTTGCTGGCCAGGGGCAGATGGTAGCTAGTGCAGACATTATCAAAAAGATTGTTGCCGATGAGTCTATCCATGGTGTGTTTGTAGGGCTGCTTGCACAGGACGTTTATAAGAAACTGCCAAATCCGGAGAAATGCAAGGCGAAGCTGGAAGCCCTGTTAATGGAGCTTTACGAGAATGAGCTTAAATATACGGATGAATTGTATACTGAAGTGGGCCTGACTGCTGAAGTAAAGGAATATGTGCGTTACAACGCAAACAAGGCGATGATGAACCTTGGGTTTGAGGAACTTTTTGAGGTGAAGCCCATCAATGCAATTGTTTTGAATGGATTGAATGTGGAGACCACGCAGCACGATTTCTTCTCCAAGAAATCTACCAACTACGAGAAAAGTATGGAGGTTGTTTACCTGCATGACGAAGATTTTCAGATGGATGCCGATCCTATATTCTAGGATAATCTTTCAATTACATACGGAGACCGGGCTTATGGCCCGGTCTTTTTTTTGCAGTTATGTTTTAGATCAGCAGATGAGGTGATTTCCGTCATTTGGCAGGATGGGTTTTTAGCGGAACTTCATCTTATCAAATGGTAGAACTAAATCTTTGATTGATGAAAACGATATTGGTACCCACGGATTTTTCAGTTGCTTCTGATTCGGCCACACAGTATGCCTTTCACCTGGCAAAAAATATTGGATCGGATGTCATTCTGTGTCATGCTGTAAAGATTGCAATGGAGACGCCGGTTGCTCCACAGTATGGCTGGGTGGACTACGACGGCCTGAAGAGTGATGCGGTAGAGGAGTTGGAGGTTTTATCAGCCGCATTACAGGAGATTCCCGTACATGAAAACCGTAAACCTGTTGTTGAACATATATGTGAGATTGGTTCATTGACGGACATCATCAAGGTGCAGGCCTGCAAGCAGGATATTCCATTACTTGTGATGGGGACCTCTGGCGCGGGCTCATTGAGCAGGTTCTTTCTGGGTAGTACCAGCCGCGACCTGATTGATGCTTATATCCTGCCTACGTTGCTGGTGCCAGCAAATGCGGTATTCTCGAAGATACGAAAGATTGCTTTTGCTACGGATATGAGCAGAGGGGATGCGGAACTGATTGCTAAAGTCGCGGAGCTGGCGAAACATTTTGAAGCCGAAATCCTCATTGTGAATATTACCGATAACCGGTTTAACGAGTTTGCTTACGAACAGAAAGCAGATGAGTTTTTGAAAGCCGTTTCGGAGCGCACAGCTTATTCGGAGATCTATTTTCGGCACTTGCTCAACGACCACATTTCCGAGGGGTTATATCAGCTGACGGAAAGTGGGATGGTAGACATGATTGTGATGGTGCACAGGAGGCATGACCTGCTGGATCAGATTTTCAAAGGCAGTCAAAGTCAGAAGATGGCCAGAAGATCAAAGATACCATTGCTGGTGTTTCCGCCAGTGTGTAAATCTGAGTTTTAAAAATTTTTCATAGGAGTGTTGTTTTGACCTGCAAGCTTTACACTTTCCATCAGGAAAGGTAAAGCTGCAGGTTTTTATTTTGGCTTATTTTGAGGCCGCTACTCTCCATACAGTATTGCTCACATCATCAGCAACGAGGAGTGCACCATCTGGAGCAACAGCTACACCCACGGGACGGCCATATACCTCCGCCTTTTCTTCATTGGCAATGAAGCCGGTGAGGAAACCCTCTGGCTTGCCAGCAGGTTTGCCATCTTTGAAAGGAACGAAGGCCACCTGGTAACCTGATATTACAGATCTGTTCCAGGAGCCATGCTGACCGATAAATGCGCCGTTCTCATATTTTTCAGGGAATTTGCTACCAGTATAAAAGGCAAGTCCTAATGAGGCGGTATGCGCACCAACAGCTACATCAGGTACCAGGGTGGAGGCAACCAGGTCAGGTTTTAGGCCCTTCATCCTTGGGTCTTCATGTTGTCCGTAGTAAGCATAAGGCCAACCGTAAAATCCGCCTTTTTTAACGCTGGTGATGTAGTCCGGAACAAGGTCGTCACCGAGGCCATCACGTTCATTGACTGCCGTCCATAAAGTAGATGTTCCCGGTGCCCAAGACATGCCTACCGGATTTCTCAGACCTGATGCATAGATGATTTCGCCCGATCCATCAGGATTGATCTCTAGAATGTTTGCCCTTCGTACTTCATGTTCCATACCATTTTCACCAACATTACTTCCCGAACCCACAGAAACGTAAATCTTACTGTTATCCGCATTGGCAATGAGGTTACGCGTCCAGTGGTTATTATAACCTCCAGCCGGGAGCTCAAGGATTTTTTTGCCTGGTGCGGTAATTTTTGTGTCACCGGCTTTGTAAGGGTATTGATATAAGCCGTCGGTATTGGCCACGTAAAAATTATTTCCGATGATCAGCACGCCATAAGGCTGGTTCAGTCCGCTGAGGAAATTTGTTTGTAGTTCAGGTTTGCCGTCGCGGTCTTTATCGCGTAGGAGTACCACACTATTTGCACTTTCCCCGGCAACCTCAGCTTTTGCCTTTCCACTGATCGCATTGGCGATCTTTTCCTTTGTAGAACGTTCAGAGTTGGAGAGTACTACGAGGATGTCCCCATTGGGCGCTACATAAATGTTTCTCGGACTTTTGAAGTTACTGGCATATTTCGTTACCGTAAAACCTGCAGGTGCAACAGGTGTTTTGCCTTCAGGCCATCCGATAACTTTACTGAATTTGTTTTTTGAGGCATTGGTGTCAGGTTCTGGCAAACTGGACTGCTGACTGCTATCTGCCTGCAGCGAATCTGTTTGTGTATTGGTTTGTTGCTGATTTGAAGTACAGGCAACTGCCAGAGGCACAGCTGCAAGCAGCAGCAGTAATGCCTTCGTAGATTGTGGTTTTGCTTTGTTCATCCTATTTTTTTAAGGGTTCATCCTGATGTATCATCTTATAAACAGCCATAGCGTAGGATGGTTTTTTGTTTTTTACTCCCTAAATGTTTATTTTAAAAATGTAAATTTACTGTTCATAACAGCCATAATGAGTGGAATTAGTAGCGCGCCAGATTCACAGGAAGAATTGTTGTCAATTTTGTCGGCTTACCGGCAGGCAGTGGATCAGAGCGTGATTTCTTCCATCACCGACGTCAAGGGAAGGATTACATTTGTCAATGAGCGGTTTTGTGACGTCTCTAAATATACGGCAGGAGAGCTAATTGGGCAGGACCACAATATCATCAGGTCTGATTTTCATTCAAAGGACTTTTTCAGGGAGATGTGGAGGGTGATCGCGAATGGTGGAGTGTGGCATGGGGAGATTAAGAATAAAGCGAAGGATGGCGGACATTATTGGGTGGATAGTGTCATTGTCCCTATCAAGAACAAACAGGGAAAGCCAATCCAATATTTGTCGCTGCGGACCTTGATTTCAGAAAGAAAGGCAAAGGAGGAGAAGGCTCATGAAGAACATGTGGCTGCAATTGAGTCTATGTTGTTTAAGGTTTCCCATGAGGTGCGGCAACCGGTGGCCCAGATTCTGGGGCTCTCAGAGCTGCTGGAAAAGAATGCGGCCTCGGAGCAGGAATTCCGCATGATGCTGAGCTCTATCAGAAGAGCTGCCCTCGCTCTGGACAGTTATACACGGGAACTCGCCCTGTTTATGAATAAGATCAAAAACTCCTGAGCGGAAAACCGGATCTTGCGATTATTTTCTATTTGTTTTTATAGTCTTTGCTTTGATGAAGCTGGCGAGACGCTCCTTGTAATGCCCACCCATCGTAATGAGCAGTTCATTGCTCATCTTTATAATGTTGCCGTCGATACTTTCAATGTTATTCTTTGAAATGATAAATGAGCGCTGCACCTGCACAAAGTTGTTGTTGTTCTGTAAGAGGACGTTGACTTCCTGCAGACTGAGGTAGGCAATGACCTTATCCTTGGCGGTATGAATCTGAACATAGTTGCCAAGACTCTCCACCGCAATCATATCCTGGTACCGGATTTTGATGAGTTTGAGGTTGTTTTTATCCTTCACGAAGAAAAAATCATGGGGATCTTCAGTCACTGAAGGCTTAGGGCTTGTCTTTGCAGGCAGTACTTTATTTACAGTCGTGGCAAATTTGGCCAATGAAAATGGCTTCAGTAAAAAGGCATCAGCAGAAACCTCAAAGGCGTTAAATGCATACTTGGAATGTGCGGTGGTGAAGATGAGCTTGTCCGTTTTTTGACGGATGGTTTGGGAGAGTTCCACACCAGTCATGCCCGGCATGTCCACATCCATGAAGATCAGGTCTACTTTTTCTCCCGCAAGAATCTCGTTCAATGCCTGGATAGGATCTGAGTAAGTTTTGATTAACTTAAGCGTGCTGAGGGAATGAATATATTCTGAAATCTCGTCAATTGCATATTTTTCATCATCAACTACAATACATGTATACATTTTTCTAAGTTACTTATTGATTTTGTATTCAACAAAATGTATTTATTTTCATTTATTTGAATTTATTATTTAATTACAATATTTATAGATCTTTTGTAGGTTATGTAATTGTTAATCAGGGGAAGTATTGCCTGATTTTATCCATCTTTATTTTTTAGCCATAAAAAAATACTATCTTGGGGAAGGATAATTTACCATTACTTATTGATTTGATAACGCGCTCTCCTGTATCGAAATTGGGCAGGCTGCTGTTATTGACTTAAATTGATATCAACCATGCCGACAATTCGCTTGAAAACCTGCATAAGGGCTGCGCCAGATCTTGTTTTTGATTTATCAAGAAGTGTAGACCTTCACCGGATTTCCACCTCGCAAACCGGCGAACAGGTGGTGGGAGGACGGAAATCCGGTATGATCGAAATGGGCGAAAGTGTTACCTGGGAAGCCAGGCATCTTGGGATACGACAACGGCTGACTTCACGCATCACCTCCTTTGACCGCCCTGATTATTTTGTAGACGAGATGGTACGCGGTGCTTTTAAGTCGTTCAGACACGAACATCTTTTTATCCTGCGTGAAGACTTTACGGTAATGACCGACATTTTCAGCTATGACGCGCCTTTTGGGCTGCTGGGCAGGCTGGCAAACTACCTGTTTTTGTATAACTATATGGAAGACTTATTATTGAAACGAAATCAGATCATTAAAGAATACGCAGAAAATGGACAGGGGGAACTATTGATCTACGAAAGAGATTAATTGACACCTTTTTCTCCAGGCTGCCGTGCCGTCTGATTTTCACTTTCTTTTGTTTCTATATGTTTTTTTAGTGCTTCCGCATCGGGGGCATCTTCTTCAGGCATGTGTTTATGTGGAACGAAATCGTCCTCTGTAATCACATCCCTTTCATGTCCGGGTTTTCCGTGGATAGCTGTTCCTGTGAGGTTTGAACCAAACTCTTTGCGTGGCTCTGTATGATCTTTTTGATTTTCCATGGCTGCAATATTTATGGTGTCAAAAAATAACAGCAAGGGCCGGGATTTGTTTTTATCAATTAAATGCAGATTTATAATCCTTTGTTTATCACTGTTTTTCCATCTTCAGAATGAATCTATTTGCATTTCATTGAGGTTTTCGATAGTTTTAAAAATACATTGTGTATAATGCGTCTCATAAGACGTGGATATGGAGATATTATTTGATCATGAAGTTCCGGAGACTAATCTTACTATTCATTTTTCTTTGCTTTGCTCAGCTTACCTTTGCCCAGACCAGTGCTGAGCTCAAAAGGAACAAGGAAGCTTTACAGCGTGAGATCGATCTGTTACAGAAAAACCTGAATGCCACATCGAGCACGAAGCGGATGACGCTTGGTCAGATCAGGGCAGTAAATGCAAAAATCAGGCTGATGCAAAATAAGATTTCTGTAATCAACTCTGAAGTGAAAAACCTGGATAACCAGATCCACGAAAACAGCAATGAAGTGCGTTCATTGAAGGGACAACTGGGACAGCTGAAGAAAGAATATGCAAATATGGTCCGTTTTGCGCAGCGCAACAGAAATGCTTATGATAAGATGATGT